>JAHDWJ010000005.1:32505-120392 GCA_023384415.1 Anaerolineae bacterium | reverse complement strand
TCGGCAGCCCGGTAGGGCTTTGCATTTTTAGCCCGGCGGTTTTACCGCCGGGCGGGTTTTACCGCTTTAGATGGCGGCCGTATCCCCAGAGGGCCAACCCCGCCCGGACGTGAACATCCAGGCTAAAAATACGAAGGCCGATGGCCTCGCATCGGCAGCCCGGTAGGGCTTTGCATTTTTAGCCCGGCGGTTTTACCGCCGGGCGGGTTTTACCGCTTTAGATGGCGGCCGTATCCCCAGAGGGCCAACCCCGCCCGGACGTGAACATCCAGGCTAAAAATACGAAGGCCGATGGCCTCGCATCGGCAGCCCGGTAGGGCTTTGCATTTTTAGCCCGGCGGTTTTACCGCCGGGCGGGTTTTACCGCCGGGCAAATTTCACCGCCGGGCGAACCTCACCATTGGACAACCCGGCTATTCAGCCAGGATGAAAAAGTCGCGTCCATCAGGTAGAAGCCACCGCTGCCAGGTTTCTGGGTGGTATAGGCCCACCCGCAGCTGGTAGGGGCCAGGCGGGGCCTCAGTGGGGAGGGTGAGTTGATGCTTCTGCCATAGGGTATCCCCTTCTCGCCACCCTTCCCAGGCCACATCTAACCCATCCCACTGGCTGATAATCTCCCCTTGAGCGTCGGTGAGGTGGACGAAGATTTGTCGGGGCTGCGGCCGCGCCTGACTGTGCCACACCGTATAAAAACGAATCGTTTCGCCGGTCACCCATGTATGCCCGGCTTCCCAATTGGTCGCCTGCAGAGTGATATTATCCGTCCCCTGAGTGAATTGAGCCAGGGGGGGTAGCGGGGGCGTGGGCGCAGGGGTATAACGATACAGGGCATAAGCCGGGGTTTCCACAACCAGGGCCAGGTCAGACGGGGAGATGGCCGGCCCCAAGTTGGTGAATTCAGCGGGGGGGAGCAAAAGCCAGCTCGCGGCCGCGGCCGGTTGCAGCCAGCTTTGTCCAGGGGTAAACCAATGGGGCACCACCTGATTCGTCCCTAACAAGGCAAAATGCTCTGGGGCTATTTCATCCATCTGAAGATGGCCCAAAAGGAGATCAACCGGGGAGCCGTTGGGTTCAACCTGGTAGAGAAAAATTGAATACCCCACTTTGGCGATTGGCTCACGTTCCCGAAACCAGGCAAACTGATCATGGTTGGCAAAATGAACCCCCTGCAAGTTGGTCGCACTGATAGCATACAGGCCAGGGGCCGGGTCGTGGGGGTAAAACGGGCGGGCTTTGGGGTTCATCAACCGGGGGGGCCAACTGTCCAGGCCAGTGTAGGCAATGCCGTAATACTCTGGCCGCCCCTGCCCAAAATAGCTCAACCAGACATGATCCACCCCGTTATGGGCCAGCCAATCGGCTAGATTACCCAAATCCTGCCCCCAATCCAGGTTGCTGTCCACCAGATACCGCCACCCCCCGTCCGACCCACCGGCCAGGGGGTTAAAGTAAGCCAGGTAATAAGGATGAATACGAAGGGCGATCAACAGCAGCCAGAGCATCAGCAGAGCCACTGGCAGTGCCACCCTACTGATTGAGCGAAAACGGGCCAGCGGTTCGCCCAGGGTGACGGCGATAAAGACAAAAAGAAAGGGCAAAACGGGCAGGAGATGGCGATACCCCAGGTTAATGTCGGTGGTGAGGGCAAAGGCAAAGTAACCGATGGCGGGAATGAGTAAGACGGTCTCGGTAAACCTGACCGCTGGGATAGACGTGGCCGGTTTACGAAAGTTATCAGGTCTCAGCCGCCAGATAATTGCCAGTAAAAGCAGGATCAGCGTAGGCAGTGGAGTTTTAAGCAAAAAGGCGACGGGGAAGTAAGTCCACCAGCCAGTATCAGAATATTGGCCCATAAGAAAAGAGGGGGTGGCTTTTTGTAAGCGGCCGCCAATATCCAGCAGCTGCTCTAAATGATGGGCCAGAGGCAAGGTCAGGCCGCTCAGCTGAGGGAAGGTGGGCAGGGTATCAGGCAGGGTACCAATTTGGAAGCCATAAGCAGCCCATAAGGTGAGGGGAGCGATGAGCAGGTACGCGGCCGCGAGCTTGAGCCAATACCCCATCATTCGTCGCCATACTGGGGGCCGCCACCCTTTTGCCTGCATAAGCCACACACTATTGAGCAAAATGACCAGGCCAAACAGAGGCACAAACAGCCCGGCGGTAAATTTGCTGTTTTGCAGCAGGCCAAACGTCATCCCGGCCAAAACCGCCTGCGTCCAGGTGGGCCACCGCCAGAACCGGTACAGCCCATACCCGGCCAAAAAAGCTAACGCCGCCAGCCCCAAATCGGTCGTCGCCAAACGGGTATGGGCCAAAATATTGGGGTCCAAAGCCACCAGGGCCAGAGCCAGCAACGCCGCCCCATCACGGCCCGCCCTGCCCCCCATCACCACGTCACCGCGTCGCCGTGTCACCACTAACTCCCCAGCCCAACGAGCCGCCAATGCAGCCAGCAGCACTCCCAACCAGATAGTTGGCAGCCGGGCCAGGAACATCACATACCGGACATTGTTGCCAATTTCCCAGAGGAAAAGCTCTCCCGGACGGTGAAAGCCAGTTTCGGTCCAAGATGGATCATCTGTGGGCAATTGAACTTTTTCATCATAACGGAGCAGTAGGGCGTTGAGGGCGTTTAAGCCCAGGGGGTGGCCCACACGCATGTGTTGGTTTTCACCCCGCACATAGCCCAGGCCGCGCACGATAAACCCCTGCTCATCATAGGTGGGGCCAAGCCGGGGCAGGCTGCTGACGGCCAGGGCAAAGGCCAGCCCTAAGATAATCACAGCTACCCAGAGATAGGGGGTGCGGCCGCGAACCCGCAGCATGTCCATAGGCAGCAAAACGTGCGGCAACCGGAGCGATTGCCGCACGTTAACACAAAGCAACTTTTCAGAAATTCACGAGGCAGATGCCCCGTATTTAATCAAGTGGCACAGCCATTACATAGTCAAAGAACCAGATAGACGGTTTATACTCATCCGTTGAAGCAAATACACCAAAATAGGGCTGCTGTAAATGGCTGGTATCAGGGAAATAGAACCGATATGCCCCATTTACAAAAAAGCGCACTCCATCATGGCGCACTTCAATCCGGTAGGTGTGCCAATCGAGACTAGGCCCATTGGCCACAATATCCCCAGCATCTACAAATGGCCCATAACGTTTCATAGGGCTGCCGCCGCACTCCGGACACCAAATCAACTGATCTACCTGTTCATACAGCAGTTTGATTGGGCCATAAAAAATCATGTTCAGATTGTAAAAACTATTAAAACAGTTTCCGTGTTGGTAAATATTATTGGGATCCGGGCAGGGTAGACCACCCCAATCACCAGCAAAGAGCATCCCCCCTGAAATTAAGTTGGATGGATCATGGACCCTGGCTTTAAACTCAATTGCATAAGGAATTTCTGGGGCTGGCCGCAATGGGCTGGCTATCATCCAATCCCAACGGTCATCCACCAGGATGATTAAATTACCAAACTCATCTCCCTGCCCATAATATACGTTGGTTCTTTCCAGGAAAGTTGTGCGACGCATCGGCGTCCACCCGGTAGATGGATTGGTAAAATCGTCATAATAACCACCACGCACGACAGCTATATTTGACCAGGGACTATTCTGAGTTCCCACCATCGCTCTGACGCGGTAAAAGTAAACATTATCTACAACCAGGGGGCGTGTGATTTGGTGCGAAGTCACATTCCCCAGGGTATATTCATTGCTGATAATGGCAAAATCAGGTGATTTCGATTCCTGTAAATGATACCCAGTTATGCCAGACCCCCCACTTGTCCAGGAAACGGTCCATTGATTTGTTGAATTAGGTCGGGTGGCTGAGAGCAGCACAGCCGCAATTGACCTATTGAGCAGGGGCATGTAAATAGATTCAGTAACTCCCCCTGTAGCGCCAATTGTTGTCCCCGGAGTACGATCATCATTATTCGCTGAACTCCCCTCATTGTCTTGGGTCTCTCCCCCTTGCGCTAACAACAGTTGAACAAGTAATACCAGTAAAGAGACAGCCAATACCAGGCTGATTGATATAACCCCTCGCCGCGGCCGTGCAGCAGGCAAACGATTTTCAGGCATATAACCTCCATAAAGTAGAGCAACTAAGTTTACAAACGGGTTGAATGATAACGACCCGGCTATTTTTCGTCAACTATGTGGGGGGCTGGAAAAATATGATCAGGTAGCGGCAGGCCACCGTTTTGCCAACAGCAGCCTGGGTTGGAATTAAGATTCAATTGTAACATACCTGTCTTGGGGAAACATCACATCTCAAACTGCCGCAGTTGGGGGGCGCGGCGCAGCCGTTGTTTCAGGTTTTGTTTGATCCGGTACACATCTTTCACCGTCTCAAACAGGTGATGATAATTTTCCTGGATTTGATCGGGCTTCAGATTGAAAATATAGGAAGCGATCAATACCATCCGCTCTGCTTCGTCTGTGACCAACTGCCACAGCAGCCGCCACAGTTCCACTTTTTGTTCATCAACCCATTTATCTGGGTCGCTTTCGATGGTCAGGGCCGGATGAGCGTAGCTTAACGTCTCCAGGGAAGTTTCCGTCTGTCCTTTTTTTTGCCGGTTAAAATCGAGCAGGCAGCTTACAGCACATAGTTCCAGATAACGTAATATCTGCTTGAGTTCGGCAAAATCGGCCATTTTGCCGGCAGCCAACTGCCGCCACAGCCGCTCAAAGGTGCGGTTGACCAGGTATTGGATCTCTTCGTCGCTGTAGATGAAGGCGGGGTGGCGGCCAATCCAATGGGCTACCAGCGGGGCATATTGCTCATACACATAAACCCAGGCGGCTTCATCCCCTGCGGCCGCACGGCAAAACAGTTCGTACCCAAACCGGGTATCATGGGGCTGCCGCCGCATAAAATGAATGGTCTCTCGCTGACATTGGGCAAAAAGCTGGGCCAGAGGCATCTGGCAAATCATCTGCTCACTCAACGCTGCTTTTAACATGGTACCTCACCTCAATCCTTTTGTTTGCGACCTTTGATTATTGGTCACTCTGCTGTTTCGCCATCAGTTCAGTAATTCGTTCATGCACATAAGCCATAAATTGATCCAGAGCCACAAACCCTTTGCGTTCACCGGTCACTGGGTCTTCGACGCTGAAACGCCAACTCACAAGATCGCCGTTTTCCTGGCTGTGTTCAGGCCATAACTTGAGCAAAAAAATGGTGTAACTGGCGGTTCGGGCGGCTTGACTCATAGATCGCTCCTTTGGCAACAAGGATGAATTAGGCGGGATGAATTTGGAAAAAGCTCCGCGGACAAACTCGCTTTTTCATTGCTTCTGGCAACTGTTGTTCACCTTGTTTCCTTGCTTAATCACTAATGATCCGTTAATCTGTAACTGGTGGGAGTGTCAGTTACAGGAAATCCATCGTCCAACAGTTAAACAATAGCGCAGGGAACGCTAAATCATCGCTAATTTAAGGGTCGGTGGGAAAATTCAAGGGAACTTGATAAAACTCAGGGAAACTTGAGGGAACATAAAGAAACTCAAGGGAACTTGAAGAACTTAGAACAACGCATCAGACGGAGCAAAATTCATCCTTCATCCTTCATAATTCATAATTTATCCTTCCCCCTCAAAGGAGTTTGTTGGTGGCTGGTGTTGACCTGCATCTGGCCCTTTTGGGGCGACCTATCATTAACCTGGGCGACAGTTCTCTACGAGAGATGATTCCCCAAAAAATGCAGGCCCTGCTCTGTTATCTGGCCTTGAATCCAGGGGAACATGACCGGGAAATGTTGGCGACCCTGCTGTGGGGCGAATCTACCACCCACCAATCTCGTACCAGTTTACGCACCGACCTGACGCGGGCCGGCCGCCATCTAACCGGGCTGCTGCATGTGACCCGGCATACAGTGGCATTTAATCAACAGAGCAATCATTGGCTGGATGTGATCGCTTTCACTGATTACTTATCGGGAATACCTACGGCGGAGCAGGCCCGGCGGGCGGTTGGGTTGTATCGCGGGGAGTTCCTGGAAGGGTTTTTTGTCAACAATGCCCCTGAGTTTGAGGATTGGCAGTTTGGGCAGCGGGAACGGCTGCGGGAGTTAGCTTTGCAGGGGTTGGCTCTGCTGGTGACATATGCCCTGACTCAAGAGAATTACCAGGAGGGGATAGGGTATGCCCAACAACTGCTGCGGCTGGATCCGTGGCGAGAGGAAGCGCACCGGGAGTTGATGCGGCTGTTGGCCTTGAGTGGGCAGCGGAGTGCGGCTCTAGAGCAGTTTACCCGCTGCCAGATGATTTTGGCCGAAGAGTTTGGGGTGGCCCCAGGTCAGGAAACGGTTCGCCTGGCGGAACAGATACGGGCGGATTTGCTGCGGCCGCATCCCACCCCTGCTCCACCGCTTCCCATCCAGCAGCCTGCCCCGTTCCAACCCCCACCTGACCTGCCCTATTTTGTCGGGCGGGAACGGCTAATCAAACAGATCATCGCGGTCGCAACCGCCCCTGATTCCCCCAACCGCCTGGCCCTCATCGGCATGGGGGGGATGGGCAAAACCAGCCTGGCCATCCACCTGGCCCACCAACTACGGGACCAATTCCCGGATGGCGTTCTCTGGGCTGATGTCAGCCAGGATGATCTGATCGGCCTGATTGACCGGTGGGCAGAGGCATACAACTGTGACTTCCGCACTGTTGCCGATGAGGCTAGCCGGGCCGCCGCTCTACGTGATATTCTCAAAGCGAAAAAGGCCCTGCTTATTTTAGATGATGTAGACCGGGTGACGAAGGTGCGGCCGCTCCTGCCCGACAACTTCCCCGGCAAAATCATTATCACCACCCGCAGCGAGGAGATCGCTTACCACCTAAAAGCATCCCCGCATCTGCTCCAGGAGTTAGAATTGACAGCGGGACTGGCCCTGCTGCGGCAGGTAGTGGGGGAAGAGCGGGTGCAGGCGGAGTTGGCGGCCGCCAATGAGCTTTGTACCCTGCTGCAAAATTTACCCCTGGCTCTCAATATCGCTGCCCAGCGGCTGGCCCTGCGCCACCAGATGCATTTGCGGGATATGGTTGCCCGGTTGCAGCGGGAAAAAAGCCGCCTCACGGCCCTGGATGAACAGGACCAGGCGGTGCGGGCCTCTTTCTTGGTTAGCTGGCGGGCCCTGGATGAGAAGCAAAAAGGGACCTTTGCTTTGCTAGGGCTGTTTGAGGGGCGATCTTTTACCGTAGATGCGGTGACGGCGATTGCGGCCGCTGACCCGTATGAGACCGAAGATCACCTGTTTGCCCTCAACGCCCTCTGCCTGGTGGCCCAAACCAGTGAAGGGCGATACCGGCAGCACCCCCTTCTGGCCGAATTTGCCCGTGAGCATCTGGCTGACCCTCTGGCTGACCAGCGGCTGGCTGATTATTTTCTCACCTTTGCCCAGGCCCATGGGCAGGTGTATGAAGCTCTGCGCCCAGAGTGGGAAAATGTGATGGCCGGGATGGAAACGGCCTATAAACGGGAGATGTGGACGGAACTGTTGGGGTATAGTGAGGCATTGACGGAAGCGTGGTTTGCTCGCGGCCGCTATACGGAAGCACGGCGGGGGTATGAATGGGCGGTAGCGGCCGCGCAAACCACCCGCGCCTCTCACAAACTAGCCACTGCCTTGCTTCACTGGGGGCGCGCCTGCCTGGAACAGGGAGACCATGAACAGGCACGTCAGCTATTGCAGGCCAGCCGACAATACCAGCAAGCAAATAATAACCTTCATGGCCTGGCCCAGAGCCAGGTCTTATTAGCCCATGCCCTGCTTGAAACGGTGACCGGCAAGGACGATTTTGCCTCAGCTATCACCCTCTTAGAATCAAGTCAGCAGCTTTACCAGCAGCTCCAGCACGAAGCGGGGGAAGCCGAAGCGATTCAGGGTCAGGCCAGAACCTATTATTTCATGGCCGATTACCAACAAGCCAAAGCGTTGGCCCAAACTGCTCTGCAAAAACAGCAAACGTGTCAAGATAAACGCGGAGAATTGGTGACTTTACGTCTGTTGTCCCAGATTTTTTTATCCCCCACCTTTTATGATCAGGAACAAGCGGCCGCTTATCGTTGGCAGGCCCTCACTCTGAGTGAAACCATTCAGGACGAAGGAGAGCTGGCTGTTTCTCTGGGTATGGCTGCCGAAACCCATCTGGCCCACAAGAATTTTACCGGGGCATGGCAGCTATTAGAACGAAGTTATGCCATTCTCCAGCGCATTGGGGCCAGGCGTAATCTAGCCTTTAATCTGTCCCGACAAAGTAGGGTTCAAGCGGAAATGGGTCACCCAGAGCAAGCCCTGCCTCTGAGCCTGGAAAGTCTCAAGATATGTGAATCCTTACATGATCCCATCTTAACCGCCTCAGCCTTGTTACAGGTTGGCGATCTGCTCGTACAGCTAAACAGAGTGCCAGAAGCCAGGGATTATTGGCTGCATGGGATTGAGCTAATGCAACCTTTACACCATACCCGCTATCTTGAAGTGTTCCAACACCGTTTACAAAAGGCCACGCAGTAAGGGCGTACATCTATAGACCCCTACCTGTATTATGGTTTGGGTGGATTGGGCTGCTCTTGTGGACCGCGGGATACCCAGGCAAAGGGATAAACCAACTCTTCCCATCTTTCCTTTTCATTGTTCTTACCGTTAGCCCGCTCTATCAATTTAATGATCAGGGGATGCTCGTCAAACTGGTCATAATTAGGGACGACGGCATTCGCTTCCGTTATGGCCACACTGGTAAAGGAGTCGTGTTTCAGGTCAAATTTTTTCCAGATAGCTTCATCATTGATAACAGCAGGTACTTCGTCACCCTGGTTGCTGACCGCCCAAGATGTCGGGGCAATCCCATCATCCCGAAACAATTTAGCAATTATCCCCATCAATTTATCTACAGGCGTGGCCCCTAAGCCTTGAGTCATCATTGAGTCTTGGGTAATACCATCTGAGGTATTGATCACCTCGGTGTAACTTATTCTTAAATCGTCCCACACAAATTCCGGTACATCAGTGATCAGGGCTTGCCGTTTTTGCTGCCAACGATTGCGCAAATAAGTCAGCCAGACTAGATCTTCCGCTACCCCCTTTTCATGTAACAGCTTGGTATAAATGTAAGGGCGGATATAGGGTACGGGATGCTGACCACTGTTCTTGAAAAAATCAGCTGGCCGATCATCTAATAAAATTTCTTGCAACATCAAAGCAGCAGGCGCACCCGCCACCCATGCGCCATACATATCGGCAAAGATTTCCTCACGCCAGTCAGCACACCATTTAGGGAATTCTTGGGTAAGGAGATACGGGTGTTCTCCCTTCTTAAACTGAGCATTCCAATAGATGTAATGCCCTACTTCATGGGCGGTTGCCAGGTAATCTTGTTTGACGCCTCGTGAGGTAAAGGGAATACCAACCAGGGCAACATCAGCGTAAGGGATCACCCGCGCTCGTGGCAATCGCCCCAGGTAGGTTAGGGCTGTGGCCCCAGGGCACCATTTGTCCAGAGCTGGCTGCAATGCTTTATACGCCAACCGGTCTGACCGCTCTAATAGTTGTTGCCGCTCCACAATGGATACCCCAGCTATTTCTTGACGCTGCGCGGCCGCGGCCTGGATAACGGCAATATCTTGACCCACCCGATCCAGAAACATATTGTAGATATACGCTTCAGGAAAATCGGGCAGTGGGGCCAAATAGGGGATGGGTTTTTCATTGGCGGGCCGATTTAACTGCCACCAATACAGTTCAAACAAGGCTGTACCAAAAGAGCGCAGATTGTTTACCAAACTCAACAACGTTTCCTGGCGAGGCAAAGGGTTAGAAGATGATCCCTGATAGCTGGCCTCCATGTCATCTAATTCAGCCACCATAGCCTGCCATCGTTTATACCAGATTGATTGTTCCATATTAGCGTTCATTTTAACTCCCTGCTGAATTCTTAATAACGGGATAGTGAACTTGTTACAACACAAGCAACGATGAGCAGCAAGAGCAGCCCCGCAACCACAACAATTATTTGGGCTGCTTGAGCCTTACCACGATGCTGCTTCCCAACATCATGCTTCTCCATCAGTTTTAGCGCCTGAGCGGCATAGATGAAAGCTAAGGGGCCAAAAATCAAAAATAAAGGGCCACTGATAACCCCCAAAATGGCATACATTAATGAACCCTGGGCTTTCTTGGCTACCTGGGCCTCGGTAGCGTTGACAGGCTCGATAGGTAAACCCCGTGTACGCATAAGAGCAATAATTAAAAGGATAACCCCTAAGAGTGTTAACAGCTCTATGATCCCTGCATAATCCAAAATATGCTCCCCTAAAAGAATCGCTAAGGCGGCGCCGATGAATATACTCACTGGCAAAGGCGCAATGAATAACGCCCCAATGACACGGGCCATTCCCCCTTCAACCTGATAATGATTGCCAAGCAAGAAGGATGGGACTTTGGCCGAGGCAAGGGCATAAATACCACCAATCAACATGATTATTTCAATAATTAATAACATCTCTCCTCCTTGTGAATGGTTGAATAGTTACCTGGTATACTCTGAACGTTCAATATCTTTAGAGAAGTTGCATGTTTCTCTAAAGGCTTAACTTCCTGGCCAACTCAATTATTTACATTGAACGAAATATTTCAGAAATTTGCGCTATGAGGTCTTATGGTTTCGGCTGATATTTCTCTAAACGATATTCTAGCCTTGCGTGCCCAGATTGATCCGTATATTGTAACGACGCCGATCTGGTGGTGGCGCGGCCGCGAACTGTCTGCGCTCATCCCCCCTTCCACTCAGGTATGTCTAAAGCTGGAGTTATGGCAGCATACCGGTACCTTCAAGCCGCGGGGGGCGCTGGCTAATGTGTTGGCTCTGGATGCGGCCGCGTTACAACGGGGAGTCACGGCGGTCAGTGCTGGCAACCATGCCATCGCCCTGGCTTATGCCGCCCAAATCGTTGGCTCCCAGGCCAAAGTGGTGATGCCCCGCACGGCCAGCCCCCTGCGGGTAGCTCTCTGCCGCGCTTACGGAGCCGCGGTGGAACTGGTGGCCGATGTCCATGAGGCGTTTGCCCGCGTGGAGCAGATTCAGCAAGAAGAAGGGCGCACCTTTGTTCACCCGTTTGAAGGGCGGCTGACAGCTCTGGGCACGGCCACGCTGGGGCTGGAACTGTATGAGCAAGTTCCCAACCTGGATGCCGTCGTTGTGCCGATTGGCGGGGGCGGACTGATTGCCGGGGTCGTGGCCGCACTCAAACTATCTCACCCCGCCATCCGCGTCTACGGGGTGGAGCCAGAAGGGGCGGACAGCATGTGGCGCAGCTTACGCAGCGGCAAACCAGAACGAATTGAAGCCGTTCGCACTATCGCTGACAGCCTGGGGGCCCCCTTTGCCCTACCCTACAGTTTTTCGTTATGTCAACAATATGTGGATGAGGTAGTGCTGATCAACGATGAACAGATCAAAGAAGGGATGAGGCTGTTGTTCCGCGAGATGAAGCTGGCGGTTGAACCGGCGGGCGCGGCCGCGACAGCGGCTCTCTGTGGCCCACTGCGGGAAAAGCTAGCCGGGCAGCGGGTGGGGCTGATTGTGTGCGGAACAAACATAGATGCGGCTACCTTTACGCAACAGTTGAACGGGTAGGCGAGTGGTGAGTGGGTGAGTTATACTGCCAACGGTCATAAACTGATATTTTCAGTGAGACTGGAGACTCTAGATTAACCAATCCCCAGTCTCCAGTCTCTACTCTCCAACTGGAATGTCACTTTATGACCACGATGGGTATATTATGGATCACGGTTGACGGCTTAGTTCAATCATCACCGTGCCTAGCCGCACCTGGGTCTCTGGGTCATAGAAGCCAATGGCAAACGCGGCCGCATCCGTCATCGGCAGCGGGTAATAATCAGTTAAAATTTCCCCAGGCAGCCAACTGGTGGTAGGGCGGGTGCCGTTGAGTGGGGGGCGGTCTATCTGGGCTACCAGGCGGCCGCTTTCATCCAGCCGGTGAACAAAGGCCACATAACTGGTTTCCATCAAGGCCAACCCCTGCCAATACAAGGTAATCCCGTCTGCATCCAGATCATACCCCAGCCATCTGATCTGGTCGGCAAAAACCGCTTCCTGGGGGTAGCTGATGGGGGGGCGGGTGAAATTTCGCTCTGGCACCTGTACTGTCAAATGGGCCAACGGCAGGGTAAACGTCTCGGTTTCGCTGGTGAGAACCGCCTGCCAGGTGATTGGCCCGGCAGGTAACGTTGCTGGCACCAGCATTGACTGAGGGGTGCGGATAATTTCACCAATCTGCCATTGCTCTGGGGGGTAATCAGAACGGGCTGGTGTACCAGCCTGGGTATGCCAGATTGTCCCATCGGCGGCCGCCAACTCTAAACGGAAAGTAACCGTACCATCCAGAGGGTGGTTCACCTGCCACAGGAGCGTTGTCACCACAACTTCGCCCACCATTACCTCAGCGGCCGGGGGGATTTGCCCAACCAGGGTGAGGGGACCGGCGGGGATGGCGGTCATGGGGGACATATCAAGCTGGCGCGGGAAGTGATTGGCCCGCATCACCTGGAGTTCACCCAACAAATATCGTTGTCCCCCAGGAGCGGCATTGGCGTCCAACCAGTTCAGAGATGGGCCGCCTACCTGATACACGGCAACCCACACCTGGTATGCTCCAGGGGGTGTACCAGGGAGCAGGGAGATGGCGTGATTATCCTGGGCGTATTGACCAGGCTGCCAGCGAGATGTGGGTATCTGTCCCGGATGTTGGGAATCAGATTGGCCGAACAGGTGGCCGGCCGCGTCGGTTAGCTGCAAACTGACCGAATAGTTGGCGGCAGGGGGGGCTTGCGGCCGCCAATACAACCTCAGCGGGATCGGTTTATCGGCAGGCAGAGGAGCCGGGGGCCATTCGACACCAATGAGGATGAGTTCTTGATCAAAGTTTAATTGCAATGGGGCCACCCCGGCCACTGTCTGTCCATCGAAGCGGGAATAGGCAAAAGGGTTGGGGCGGGTATCTAGCAGCGGCCGCAGCCCCAAGAGCAGCAGCAGAGCGATAACGGTAAGCGAATGGTTGACATTCCCCCTCTGTTTTGGTGTTCGTTTTTCGTTAACCGTCTTCCTTCCTTCGTCCTTCGCTTTCACCACATACCCCACCAACCCCAGCAGGCTAAACAGAGAAATCACCTGCCCCAACCAGCGCACTGGCGTTCCCCCGAAATGAACGGCGACCCGATGCTGACCAGCAGGAACAGGAACGGTAATGAGGCCATGGGGCCAGGATGGGGTAATGGGTATGGGCTGGTCATCCAGAGTGGCCTGCCAGCCGGGGAAGGCAAAGATGTTAAAGGTGAGGGTAACAGCTTGTTGGGCGGTGATGTGCGCCTCAGCCCCCGTCAGGGCAGCCGTCTGGTGGCTGAGGGTAACCCCATCGGGCAGCGGCCGCAGACGAGGAATGATAAGCTGGCGGTCATATTCAACCAACAGGGAGTCTGGGTCGGGGAGTTGAGTAACGGTGTGGGGCAGAAATTCGCCAGTTGAGGTGGTGCCAAGCTGGCCGCTGGCTTTTTCGTAGCGGGGCAGGTCGGCGATGGTGGGGGCGGCCGGGGGTGGGGTAGACGCGGCCGCGAACGTCCAGGGGAGCAGGTAAAGGTAGCCAAAAACCATGAAGGATGGGATAACCACTGTCCATCTCCCTTTTACCTTTGCCCATCCCCACCCCACCAGCAGGGCTAACAACAAACTGGCTGGCCCTACCAATCGCCAGGGAAATTGCACAATATGAGCCTGGGGCATCCATTCCCACAATGGGCGGGAGATGGGTAGGATGAAGAAAGAGAACAGGAGAAAGGTAAGCCAAAGGAGAACGGGTATCTGGCTGAAACGTGAACTGTTTGACTTGTGGCGCACAGCGTCATATACCTTAAACCCCGCCGGGAAGAGGGCCATTGCCAGCGTGAACAGGCTGAGGCTGGGAGGGATAGCCTGAAAAACCAGCCGTTCGTCAAAGGGACGGGGCCAGGCGAAAAGCTGCCCCAGGCTTAAAAAATGGTTGCGGAAATCGAGATCAGAGGGAGCGGTTAGCTGATGAATTTGCACCAGGTTGGTTTCTAACAAGGCCGGGAGCAGGAAGTAGGCGGCCAGCCCGATACCCCAGAGGAGAGCCAGGAGTGTGTTGAGTGTATTGGTGTATTGGTAATTGGGTTGGTTGGGGGAATGGTTAGGCTGGTTGAGGAGAATGATCACCCCAAGTAAGGGCAGGGCCAACAGGGCACTCAGCACGTGGGTCAGGCAGAGGGCGGCATAAAGGGTGGCTGCGGCCGCAACTAGCCACCGGTTTGGCTGTTGGCTCAGGCGGGTGTAGCTCCACAAGACCCAGGGCAGTAACCCCAGGGCGAATGTTTCGGACACGGCCCCGCGGGCCAGGATGTTGAAATGGAGATAAGGGGAGAACAGATACGCGGCCGCGGCCATCAGCCCCCCCGTCATCCCCCCCCAGTGGCGGGCCAACAGGTAGGCGCCGCTGCCGGCCAACGCCAGCCCCACCCCGTACATTGCTATCAGGCTGTGGGCATAACTCAACCCCAGGGCGTGAAACAATGAGCCGCCATAATAAACCAGAGGCGGGGTGTAATTGAACAGAGGGTACCCATACCCATACCCCAAATCCGTGGCCCAGCGGGGAAACCAGATACCCTGGCTTAACAAATGGTCAAACTGCACCAGGCGGTAAAAATGGATCAACCCATCGCCAATGGTGGGATAGCCACTCTTCAGGAGCGGCCAAAAGGCCAGCAGCCAGAGAAGAAAGAGGGGGAGAAGGGGCGTTTTCCCCAGGCGGCTAACTTGTTTTATAGCGATCACGGGGTTCAAACAAGCGAAGCTGATACCCATTTTGATTGTCAAGTTCGCTTGAGCCATGCCCTGTTTAATTGTTTCATCGGCGTTTCACAAAAGGTAGATAGGTGGTGGGTAAACAGGGTGATCCTAATGACAACGCGGCCGCATCCCTGTTTCCACTTACCACTATCCAGGTTGGATCAGCCGGGTCGGGGTTGGGGGTGGGGCCCAGAGTGGCATGGTGTCCCCCTACCAGATCATGGGCTACCTGCCCTGTGCCTTCATTAAACAGCCATAAGCCAACTGTGCTGCCATCGGCGGGGAGCGGCCGCGTTGGTGGGGTAAAGGCAGTTGTATAGCGGGCCTGGCTGGAGAGACGGACATCATCCAGGGCCCCTGGATAGGGGGTGAACCCGGTGGTCCCACCAAAGGTGAGGTTGGCTGGAGCGGTGAGGGTACCAACAGATGCGGCCGCTGACGGGCTGCCATTGACAAAAGCTCTGGCACCACCACTCTGGTAGGTTGCGGCCACATGGGTCCATTCACCAGCGGTTAGCAGGGTAGGGTGTTGCACTGTTTGCCACCCCAGGTTGGTATACAGCCAGAAGGTGAGCCGCCCGCCATTTAGCTCTAAGGACCAGCCACTGTTTGAGCCGGCCGCGGCCGCCAGAATACCATTGCTGCCACTGCCGGTTGGTCGCACCCAGGCTTCAATTGTTAGCGGGCCAGCCCCAGGGCTGAAACTGGTACGGGCTATATCATCCACCCCATCAAACGCCAGGGCAAATTGTTGTTCTGGTGGGGGCACCAGTTCATACACGGCAATATAAGCGTGGTTATGGGGGGGAACGATGAGGGTGTGCGCGGCCGCGGCCCCGGATGACCAGCAAACAAATTGATATACATTCCCATTCAACAGCTGAGTCAGGGGGGCTTCTAACTCATGTTGAAAGTTGATTAAACTAGCATAGTTGAACGGGGTGGGCAGGTTGGCGTATTGGTCAAAATTTAACCCCAGCCCTGGGGGAGAGCTGCTAAAGGTCAGATTCACCCGATCCGGGTAAATAAAGACCGAATCGGTTCCTTGCAGCCCATCGGCATCAGTCACCGTAAGGGCAATTTCATAATAGTTGGGGCTAAAAAAGTCGTGGCCGCTGGTGGGAATGGTAAAGTTGCCCGAAATGATTCCCGTGAAGGGGCCGGCCGCCGGGTGAATATGGCTGTCATGGTGCAAAACAACCGTCCAGGTAAACATGGCTGGGGTAGGGGGTTCATCCGGGTCAGTGGCCGTCCCCGCAAAGGGAATCACCTGCCCCGCCCGGAATAAAATCCCATTGGCCGGGGTGGTGATGGTGGGCACAGGTGGGTTGCCTATGGTGATGATAATTGGAGCAGAGAGTACCTGGTTCAGCCCATCAGAGACGGTAAGGCGGGCGGTATAGCGGCCGCGTCCCGTGTAAAGATGACTGGTATTGGCCCCATTCGCCGTTTGCCCATCGCCAAAATTCCAGGTGAAGGTGAGGGGATCATTCTCAGGGTCGGTAGCGGCCGCGGTAAAGTTCACCAATAAATTGGGGCCAGGGCCGCTGGTTGGGTTGGCAGCGGCGGTGGTGATAACTGGCGGCTGGTTGCCAGAACTATAGCTAATACGGCGCACCGCCCCTGGCTGAGGGGTACCCACAAATGGGACGCCAAAATCCACATAATACAACGCCCCATCCGGTCCAATCGCTAAATCTACAATTTCCCCATAAGGCCCATCCAACGTCCCATCGGGTGGTTCAAAGTAATGGGAACCGGTGACATTGCCATTGGCATCAAAGGTGAGGTAACGGATCCAGTTTTGCACATAATCAGCGTAAAAATAGACCCCTTGATAACTGGCCGGGAACTGGGAGCCGTTATACACCGGCCCGCCGATAATTGAGGCGTCTCGGCCATTGTGGGAATACTCAAAAATGGGGTTGGTCATGCCAGCCAGTCCACAGGTACCGCCGCAGAACGGCCAGCCATAATTCGCCCCGGCAGTGCCCCGGTTGACCTCTTCTAAAGCCGCGCCATGGTTATCCCCATTGTCAGAGATGAGCATCTCCCCGTTGAAGGGGTTGAAAGTAAAGCGGAACGGGTTGCGTAACCCCCGCGCCCAGATGGCATCCAGGTTAGGGCCGGCCCCGTCATAGAACGGGTTATCCATAGGGATGGAGCCATCGGGATTGATGCGTAAAATTTTGCCCCGGTAGCTGTCTAGCCGTTGGGCGGCGTTGGCTGACCCGGAGCCGGTATCGTAATGATCGCCGGTAGCAATGAATAAGGTGCCATCTGGCCCAAAGGCTAAATCGCCGCCATGATGCCACAACCCGGCATCTACGTTGTCTTGCCAGAGAATGATCTCGCTGCCCGGTACGGTGCTGTTGCCGGCCGCGGTGAAGCGGCTTATCCGATCACGCAGGGGGGTGTTGGCGGTATAAAAGACGTAGTAATAGTTGTTGTTGGCAAAGTTGGGGTCTAAGACCAGACCGACCAGGCCACGCTCTCCCTGGTCAGTGTTTATATTGGTGATGAGATTAAAGGCGACCGGGTCTACCTGGGTGGCCCCCGGTTGAACGACGTGGATGCGGCCGCCCCGTTGGGCAATGAGCATTCGGCCATCAGGGGTGAAGCTGGTGGTGGTGGGTTCGTTGAGGCCGAGGATGAGGGGTTGGTTTTGGAAGCCAGGTGGGGGCGCGGCCGCGTTCATTATCATTTCGGTTACTGGTTTCTGGAGCAGTGGGGAGCCATTTAGCAGCCCCAAAAACATTAAAGTAGCAACCAGGAGAGACGTGAACAAGCGGCCGCGCCGCCCGGCAGAGTTTTCTTGAATCATAAATGGCTACTCCATCCCCACAGAATTAGCGGGAGATTAGAGATTGGAGATTGGAGATTGATTATCCACAGATGTCACAGATAAACACAGATTTTTAAGCCATTGGTGAAAATCTGTGAGTCTACTGTAAAAAAGTCGCGCAGAGACGCGAAGGCACAGAATTACCAAAGAAAAATTCGTGTTCATTCGTGAAATTCGTGGCTTCTTTCAGTGAACTCATCTGTGTCCATCTGTGGAACAGTTCAATCTCATCTGCCCAATCTCTCTCCCCTATTTAAACCGGAAGTTTGCCCGGTGAATCGTCCCGTCATTCAACTGCACAACTAGTTGGCGACAGGTGCCTTTCCACGCCTTATGTGTCTTCCATACATAAGTATACGTATCCGTGGCCGCATCATATTGCAGCCCACTGTTTCCAGGCGTTTCAATTACTTGGATATCATTTTCCAGCGTACCGGCAGCACAAGACATTAGCTGCGATGTGGGTGACCCTGGAGCAAAGATAGCCATCCCCTTGTACCCATTCAGACTAAACTTGATCGGCACGGCACTCCCGGCGGTAACGAGGTTAATAGCTGGTAGATTGACAATGGGGGAGAAGAAACCAGTGAAGTTATAGGTCACATGCACCACTGTTTCATCTACCGCCCATAACCCCCCTTCATCGGTTACCCGCACCCGGATGGGATGGCTGCTGGGAGCTGCCAACAGAGCGGCCGAGAAAACAGCACTCTGCCCAACCGTCTCAAACACCCCGTCATTATTCAGGTCCCACTCATACAGCAGGTCTCCACCATCAGGGTCAAAACCGGCAGCCGTAACGATGACCGACCCCCCTTCATTAACCAGGTATGGCCCACCAGCATTCACGAAGGGGGCCACGTTCAGATTCAGACCAATCAAGATAGGATCATGATCGGAGACGCGGTATTGATCTGGGGCGTACAGACTGGCGATTTGGCCGGGGCTCTTGAAGTTGGTGTTGTAATCCAGCACATTAGGCTCATCGGCGTTGATGTGCCATTCGGTAATGCCGCTTATCTGAGCCACCAGGCTGGCCGAAGCCAGGGCATGATCCAGGTAGCCCCACTGCCCATCAAAGACATAGGAGTAAGCATCCGGGCCAAGCAGGGATTCAATCAAGTTGGTATATCCACCATTGATCAGAGCGGTGATCGGGTCTTCTTTGGCGTAAGCGTTGAGGTCGCCGATGATGAGAATGTCTGGATCACCGGTGCCGGTGGGATCAGAGGCCAACCAACTCATTAACTCGTTGACGGCATTGGTTCGCACCACATTACAATTTCCTTGACCGTCACCAGCGTCTGGGGCAGAGCAGGCACTCCCTTTGCTCTTGAGATGGTTGACATTGACGATGAAGATGGCTCCGTTGCTATTTTGGGCAAACGCCTGAGTCAGGGATGGCCGGTTGCGTGGGGCCGGGTCGCCACCGTTGACAAAGCTCACGCTGTTGAGAACAGCGGTCTGACCGACGGGGGTGACGTTGGCTGGCCGGTAGATGAGGCCGACTTTGATGGCATCGGTGCCCAGGGCGTTGATCTCCCCGGTGGCCGCGTCCACATCAATAAAGGCGTAGGTACCAGGGCCTGCGGCCGCGTTCAGCCGATCTACCAAATCTTGAAGGGCACTGGTTGGGCCGTAACCGTCATTTTCAATTTCAATGACCCCCAACACATCCGCATCCAGGCCAATAATGGCGGCTACCGTCTTTTGCCACTGCCGCTCAAACTCCAGGGCATTCTCCGCCCCGCGACAATCGGTGATGGGGCCACCCACCCCGTTGGTACAGCCGCTAAAGGTATTGAAGTAGTTGAGCAGGTTAAACCCGGCCACTTTGAGCGTACCGCCAACTGATTCCGGGGCCATCGGACGGGGATTGGCGGGAACAAATTCTGGCAGGCTGCCGCCCAAGACATTAACCGGGCGTACCCGGTACGCATTGCCACTCGCTGCATTGCCTGCCCAGGTGTAAGTGAGAATCCCGACAATGTTGGTGGCCGTATCCCCACCACGTAGGGTATTGCTGGCACTCAATGGCTGCCCATCCCGCCCAAACACAATCGGGTCTGGGTTTTGGTTTTGCCAGGCATCATCAACAATGATTCGGTTGAGATTATTCGCCTCTTGCAAGGCCAGGGCCGGGGCCCCAGGGGCCACCACATTGGTCGGTTGGGCCAGACGGCCATCGGCAGACATAACGATTTGCCCAAACCGGCCTAACTGGAAATGCTCCGTTACATACAACGTTTGTGGCAGGCGGATTAACATCCCTTCGTACCGTTCCAGATAATCCGCTGATGGGAAAGGTAGGGTAATATCTACCGGCGCCACACTGCCCGTGCCACAGGAGACAATCGAAGTGACGCTGCTGATTTGGGTCTGATCCTGGAACTCAGCCGCAGTACCCGTGACTCGCACCAGATCACCCAGGTTGACACTATCGTTATCGAAGTTAAAGACAAAAATGCCATCCGATGTCGTCGGATCACCATCACCAAATGGGTCTTGAATGTAGAAGCCACGCAGAGTGGGAGAAGGCCCTTCATAATCACCAACAACCACCCCTAGCGTAGAAACGGTCTGTCCAGCCAACGGGGTACTCAGGCCGCTGCCCTGGATGGTATAGATAGGAGTATAGGCCGATTCACAAACATCTACGGCCACAGTGGTAAAGGAAAAACTATAATCCGCGACCATATTGTCGGGCGGATCGTCGTCATCCACATCTGTCACCTGGCTGGCCAGGATGGTCACGGTACAGTTGTCACCATAGTCGAATTCATTGTCGGGGTCCAGGGTGAAGCTAACTGGCCCGCCGGTGACAGAAGCGGTGTAACTACCGCTGCTACAGGCAATGGTAAACCAGCTTCCTGTTACGTTGACCGGTTCACTAAAGTTAATAATGATATTGGTCGTGAGAGAGACTTCAATCGCCCCATTGGCAGGTACGGTACTGGTAACTTCAGGGGCCTCATCCACGGTTGGGGTGCTGCGGGGATTGGGTGGCCCCACCTCAAAGTCGGCTGCGTTGTCATCGGTGTCTTGATTGCCGCCATCTTTGCGCAAAGCGGCTGTTGTGTTACTCAGCGCAGGGGTTGGCCCGCTGCCTTCAAAGCAGTTGGCCGTGCCGCCATAGCCGACAAAATCAACAATTGCTCCGCCAGTGGGGCAGGCGCCACTCAAGGCGGTGCTGTTGTTGACCAGGGCTACTTTGCCAACGGTACCACTCATGTTGCTTGTTCCGGTGGCATTAGGGGTAGGCAGAGGTGAACCACAAGGCAAACCAGCACAGCTGTTGCCTGCGGCCTGCTGAATCAGGTAATAGCTTCCCGGAGCAACTGTGCCGGATAGGGGAGTGACTTGCCAGCTTGTTCCGGCAGCTGAGGTATATTGTACTGACCAGCCATTGATGTTGATAGGGCTGCTGCTGGCGTTATACAGTTCAATGAAATCGTGGGTGTAGGGAGCCCCAGCATTGCCGCCACCCCCGTAAACCTGGCTGATGACCAGATACCCCAGGTTTACCGTCACCAGAGCATTGGGCGCACCGGGGGTATTAAAGGCTTCACCGGGGTCCGGTGTACCGATGAAGCCAGGCAGCCCTTCGCCATCAAAATCATTTAAGGCCCAGTCGGCCGCGCTGTCGGTGTCCACTCCATTGGGAATACGGGATGCCCCCCCGGGCGTGAACGGGCTGCCGCCAAAGCCAGGGGCCAGGACGGTGGTGGAATAGGTGGTATCTCCGGCACCGCCATCATTGACAGCGACATCATCTACCAGGCTGCTCCAGGGAGTCACATCAAACAGACCGTCATTGTTACTATCCAGGTCTTGACCAATGGTGCCGGTGAAATCTTTGACCAGGAGTAAGGTAACGGTGCCATTCTCGAAAACATTGGTCAAGAAACCGGTGGTCCAGAGGCCATCGGCGTTGGTTGTGCCCACGATGTGGACGGAATCTATGAGGCCGGCCCCGGTCGTGTCTCCTTCAATTTGTAGAATGGTGTAGTCGGAGTAATCGGTGTTGGGGTCGCCGTAAATTTCGACAAATTCATGGGTATCTGTACCCACATGGTTGAGGACAAATTCATTAATGATGGGGGCGGTTGGTTCAGGTTCCTCACTACTAACACAAGGTGAGGCACTGTTTTGAGGGTCGCTGGGGGTGAGCAGTTGGAAATCAGTGCTGTTGTCGTCGGTATCAGTGCCGCTGCCGGCCGCGCCCCCGGGTTTGCGCTCATAACCTCGGTCCAGGTTAGATGATCCCAGACTGGTTAGAGGGGTACCTTCTTTGTAGGCGGAGCCATTGCTCATACCTACCTGATCAATGATGGTTGTGCCATTAGGCAGGGTTAGGGCAATACCCCCATCGTCGGTGATGCCAGTGGTGAAGGTTTGATCTCCAGGTACAGCCCCACTGTAGGGGCCGCCGGAAGTGGAAGCGTTGGTTATCAGGTAATAACAGCCGGGGTTTAGGACGGTAGCGGCCGCAATCGTGGCCCGTGTACTAACCCCTGCAGCATTGTTTGAGCCTCTAATTAACCAGCCGCTAATATCAACCGGTTCCGTGGAGAGATTGTACAGTTCAACAAATTCATCGGCCGCCCCATTGGGACCACGGACACGAAATTCACTAATGACGACAGTGGTTGAAGCTGCCTGCACCGGTTGGGTCTGAGATAACAGCCCACTCAACAAAGCCAGGCAAATGGTCAATAACAACAAACGACCATTTCTTTTGACATTGATTAAATTCATTGCAGTTCTCCTTATAGGGTTCAAGTGGATGACGACAAACAGGGAATAGTGAGAGGTGGACGAAAAGTTGACTTTGATAGCCAAGATCAAAACCATAACCAACCATGATTTATCTCAGGATAGCTGTTTTAAGTTAAGGGTTGGTTAAAGGGCTGTTAGTTGATGGGCAACAACCCAACATTACCCAACCAATGGTACTCCAGAACTATGGGCTGGGGTAGTTTAGTGGAAAAAGGGTATAGGTACAAAACAGGGGGGATTTGTATAGACATCTCTCCAAAAGTCAGTAATACAAATTGTCTTGTCTAACCAGTTCTGTCAAACTGTACGGCAGTACCGTACATTTTAAGGTGGATTTTTAGAGGAGACAAAACGCGCCTGCGGCGCACCAACGAATGAATGAAAATTTGTAGCGCGATTTTCCAAATCGCGTATCGAACTGGAAGTTCGACTTACTAAGGAGACACAATTTATGGATAGCATTACCGTTAATCAGTTCAGGGATAACTTAAAAAGTTTTGTCGAACAGATCGTCAAAAATCACACCCCCCTCAAAGTGACCCGACGCAGTGGGGAGTCGTTTGTGGTTATTGGGGCGGAAGATTGGGAGCGAGAACAAGAGACGGTTTATGTGTTACAAAACAATGATCTAATGAAACAGATTGCCGCATCATGGCAAACTCATACGGCGCAAACAGGATATAGGCCCACCCGTGAGGAAAGCGATGAGATCGTTGGTGTTTGAGGGAAATACCTGGGCTGCTTATGAATCACTGCGTGAGAAAGATAAGCGATTGCATAAAACATTGTGCCAACTGCTTAAAGAGATGCTCGGTGATGATCCAACAAAGGGCTCAGGCAAAGCTGAGCTGCTCAAACATAATTTATCGGGATTGTGGTCACGCCGCCTGAGCTTAAAGGATCGGGTCATTTATAAATTTGATGACCGCTATGTGTATATTTTTGCCATTGGGAGACATTATGACCAGTTCTAGAAGGCTCGCTCACTCGTACTCACGGCAGCAGCTCAACATCATACGGCAAAGCAGGTATGATTTCCCGGTTGCCCCGGTATTCTTGAACAAAACCAACCACTTTGACTCGTGTGCCGGGGACGCTCAAGGCGGCGTTGTTGGCAATACGCTCCAGGGTGTTGTGCCAGATAAAAATCAATATCTCGCCACTTTCATCAGCGATAAATATTCTGGCCCCGCTGCTGTTGCTGTCGGCGCGAGTGACCTGCCCCATAATGGTAACACGCTGCCCCATGAATTCGCCCAGGTTGCCAATAGATTGTACTGGAGGGACTGTTCCCACGGCTGTTACCCGAACATCCCCACCAAAATCAGGGACGACCTGCCATTCTCCCTGAAACTGACCAACAACCCCAGTTGCCCGCACGGTTGCCCCAATATTGAGGGTGGGGGCAGCCCAGCAGTTATCATAGACGTTGCCCCACATCAGAAGGGTGACTTGACCGGTGTTGTCAGTGATGGTGAATCGGTAGCCAGCGGAGAAGCTGGCGGTGGCGGTGACCTGCCCGATAATGGTGACTTCGCTGCCCAAATGGTTGGGCAGGTCGGCGATGGGGCGGATGGGGATGGGGGTGGGTGAAGGGGTGATGGTTTCGGTGGGTGTGGGGGTGATGGTTGGAGTCAGGGTCGGTGAGGGGGTGGCAGTTGGAAGTGGAGTGGCGGTGTTGGTTGGGGTGAGGGTAGTTGTGGGTGTTGGGGTAGATGAGGGGGCAAGGGTAGGCGTGGGAGATGCCGCGGCCGCGTTCCCATCTGTCGTCTCAGTTATTCCCGTAGGTGCCAGGGGTAGGGTGGCGGTGAAGGTTGGCTGCGCGGCCGCGGCCGTCGGTGGTGGTTCAGTGGCACAAGCGGTCAACAAAGCCAACAGCCCCCACCCGATCAACAAAACGAACCCTCGTATCCACCCGGTCAAACAGCGTGAAAAATCAAACATACGCTTTCATCCTGTGCGGGCAAATTAAACACCCTGATCCTTCATTTTGCCATAAAGCAAAAACGGCCCTTTTTCATCCCGGCTCTCCCGCTCAAACACCATGCCAATATGGGTCGCAACCTTAATCGAAGCCATATTGTCCCGATCAATCAGACAAATCAAACGGGGTAAATGAAGCCGGTTAAACCCATAATCAATAATTGCCTGAGCCACTTCGGTACCCAACCCCTGCCCCCAATACGGCTTAGCTATCATATAAGCCACTTCAACCTCTGGCTGCCCATCTATAGTCCAGGGCAGCAGCCCACACCGCCCAATGAATTGATGACTCTCCTTGTGGATAGTCGCCCACAAGCCTAATTCAGGATGGCTGGGATGTCCTTCAAGGAACCATTCCAACTCCTCTTTTGTCTCTTCGTAGCTCAATGTGCCTTCGGGAAAATAGCGGCGTATTTCTGGATCGCGGTAAAGGGCAAATAGATCATCAAGATCATCAGGTTGTAAGCGGCGGAGCAGGGTTCTTGGGGTTTCCAGGATTTGCATGGCATTATTCCTCATTAACGAAAGGCAAAGCGGCGGTATTGATCAGATAGCTTTTGCCCCAATGAGATAGCAATATTACGCATGATTTTCATGCCTACACGGGGATACCGGTCAATGAGATGTTCAAAATCTTGATGCTTCAAAGCGGCCAGCTTGACATCGGTACAGGCGATAGCTGTAGCCCCATAAGGCTGCTGTGTCACCATGGAGATTTCCCCCAGCACATCCCCCTGCTGTATCTGGCCGATCAGTTGGTTGCTATCGGCGGCGTAAATATCAATATCCCCCTCCATTACCATATACATCACCTTGCCCTGCTCCCCAGCTTGCAAAATCGTCTCCCCTGGGGCAAAAGTCACCACCCGGCACAACGAGGCAATTTTGCTGAGTTCCCCCTCTTCTAATCCCTGGAAGCTGGCCATTTGCCGGGTGGCCTGGTTGACAACAATGCCTAACTGTTTTTCCTCAAACGCCTGCCGCACCAGCCGGAATAACTGCTCGCTTTCTTCGGTGAGTAAGGCGTTGTCAATATCCAAAGGGACATACACTTTAGCCATTTTGATGGTGTCTAGTCGCTCAACTTCGTGGAAAACAAAGGAGGGGCAGTAAGCCACAGGCACAAAGCCGAGGTTGCTCAGGGTGCGCTGAATGGTGGGGGAGTAAGCACTGACGGTCATTTCCATATATTCAGCGTTGTAAACGGTCTGTGCCCGCCGGTCTAACTCCTTCAGCAGGAAACCAGCTACATCGTCACGCAGGGCGATGAGTTCTAACAGCTTGATGGTGTGCCCCACGTCGTCAATGACAAAACCGACGGAGCCGACGATTTTGTTGTTTTCGCGGGCGACCAGGTAGCGGGAATCGTGGAGTTGGAGCATGAAGAGGCCGGCGGTTAGTTGTAAATTGCCGAAAATATGCCGCCGGGATAAGCGGCCGCGTTCAATCCGCAGCAAACTGGGAAACTCATCTTCTATCAACTCATTCACCTCAAAGCCGGTGCCTATGGGGTAATCATCAGCATCATCTACAGCGATTAAATCGTTACGGATTCCCAAATTTTCCAGGGCTAACTGCCCCAGCAAAAAAACTTCAGGGATGACGCGGGGGTTATTGCGCCGCAGTTGGGCGGGCTGGGAGCCAAACAGCTTGCCTGTAAGGACCAGGCTCTCCCGGACAGAAAGTTTAGCTTTGAGCGGCAAGAAACCGATAGGCATAAACCCAAACTGGTGGGAGATGGTTTGTGCCCCGATGTGGGCGGTACGGCATTCGGCCAGGCCAAAATGGAGCCGCCGATTGGCAAACTCAATCCGAGCCCGCATTAGCTCTGTCCCTACCCCCAGGTTGCGAAAATCAGGGTGTACGGCCAGGCGGCCAAACTCGCCACATAAGTCGGCAAACGCCCCCACTTCAAAATAGACGGAAGCTGTACCAGCGATGCGGCCGCCTACTTCGGCTACCAGAGAGAGATAACTGTCCTGGTAAATACTCCGCTTGAGCCACTCATCGTCATAGAACGCTTTGTAGGGATAACTTTGACCATAAACGTCGTAATAAAGTGCCCGGACAGCCGGTATATCCGCTTCATTAAATTGACGCACATGAATTGGGGCGGATGACATAGGAAACTCCTTTGGGCGGGAACTTCGGGGATTGAGAGAACTATGGGAACGGCAAAATGGTGAATGATTTGGGCTTATTTGTCAACACTCTATTTACCGCCCGCTGCTCATAACTGATTGCCCATGGCTCACTTTATCTCTGATTCAGGGGTGGGGCAAAATTTCGGGATCGGGTGAATCGTGTTACAATTCTGGGCTGGTTTTTTTATGGGTATACTGGATGTCAATGAACCCCTGACCTGGACAAGACAGAAAAGATTTATCCATAGATGTCGTAGATGAACACAGTCTTTTAAGCCAGATATGAAAATCTGTATTGTCTGTGGATTGGTTCTTGTTTTCTGGACAAGAAGTTGGCTCGTAAGGTGCTAACCATTCAATGAGCGTGGTATGTTAGTTGATTACCGGGTGCGACAGCGGGAATATTTGCTGGCCATTGGCCGGGCACTTTCAGCGGAGCTGTCGCTGCATGATGTTTTACGGATTATTTTGCAAGCTACAGTAGATTTTATCTCTGGGCGGGCAGGGATTGTCGTTTTGGCCGATCCAACGGATCGTACCTTTCACGTAGCCACAGGATATGGATTTCCCAGGTCGGTGTATACCCAATTTGAAGGGCTGCTGCGCCGTCTGCCGTATGATGACGAGGCAGAGCGGGAAATTATTCAAGAAATTGGCGTGGGCGTAAAGCGGATTGCCCAATCTACCAATTTGGGTCTAACGCAGGTTCTCCCCTTGCCTTTGTTGAGCGGAGAATCGCTCATTGGCTTGATTTATGTGTTCCAGGTAGGTCGTTATCAGTTTAACCCGGATGCGATCAGTTTGCTGCAAAGTTTTGCCGATCAGGCCGCTATTGCGGTGAAAAATGCCCGGCTGTATGAGCGGCTAATTGCCGAACGCAACCGCCTGGGAGCGATTTTGGAGCAAAGCGCGGATGGGGTGATGATTTTGGATTCTCATTTGCGGATTACGGTGTTTAACCGGGCGTTGAGTGTGATGACTGGCTGGGACGCGGCCGCGACCATTGGTCTGGCCCATGATGATGTGATTCGCTGGAAATCTCTTAAAACGGAAATGGACCTGCGTGTGGCCCTGGCCAATGGTTGGCCCTTGCCCAATGCGGCCCACCTTACGGTTGAAGGGGAGCTGCGCCGCCGGGATGAGAAGGTGATCAGCCTGAGCATTACTTACGCCCCCATGCTGGACAGCCGCGGCCGCATGAGTGATATTATCGCCAATGTTCGTAACCTTACCCGATACCGGGAAGAGCAAGAGTTACAAAAAACATTTGTTTCCGTCATCAGCCATGAGCTTAAAACCCCGGTTTCTATTATCAAAGGGTATGCCGGCACCCTCAAACGGTATGATGCCAATTGGCCACCAGAGATTCAGCAGGAATATTTAGAGGTCATTGAAGATGAGGCCGACCGACTAACTGATTTGATTGATAATTTGTTAGAAGCCTCTCGCCTGCAAGCGGGCACATTTAAGTTGGAGATGAGCGAACTATTGCTGCCAGGATTGGTTGCGGCCGCGACACGAAAATTTACCACCCAAACAGATAAGCACCAATTCCAGGTTCGTTTTCCTGAAACGTTCCCCCTCATCAAAGGGGATGAACGGCGACTTACCCAGGTACTTAACAACCTGTTTAGCAATGCCATCAAATATTCGCCCGAAGGTGGCCTTATAGAAATACATGGAGAGGTCAATGACCGTTACGTCACTTTAAGTGTGCGCGACAGTGGCATTGGTATTCCCGAACATCAACAACATCGTATTTTCCAAAAATTCAGCCGCCTGGATAACGCCCTCAGCCGCAAAACTGAAGGCACAGGGCTGGGTTTATTTTTGAGCAAAGCGATCATTGAAGCCCATGGCGGCCAAATCTGGTTTGAGAACAATGCCAATAGCCCAGGCACAACCTTTACTTTTTGTTTGCCGATGGCGTAGTTTCGAGTTTTTAGCCACGACGAATTAACCCAAATCAAAAAAATTCGCGCCCATGCGTATCATTGGTGGCAAAACCTCTTTTCTAGCTTGACCAGGCCAGGATGAATTGTGCCCTTCATAATTCATCCTTCATCATTCATAATTCTTCCGAAGGAGCATGTATGTCAACCCCTATTACCTGTCCTCGCTGTCGCACTCCTTATATGGCCGATGTGCGGCAAATTGTTGATGTGGGGCGCGAACCCCAACTGAAACAGGCGTTATTATCCGGCCAATTAAATGTGGCAGTTTGTCCCAACTGCGGCGCGGCCGGGCAAATTGCTACCCCTATTCTGTACCATGATCCCGCCCATCAACTATTTATGGTGTATGTGCCGCAAGAGTTAAATATGCCGCGTAATGAACAGGAGCGGTTTATCGGCCAGATGGTGCAGCAGGTAATGAACAGCCTGCCTCAAGAGCAGCGCAAAGCGTATTTGCTCCAACCGGAAACGGTGCTGACGATGAAAACCCTCCTGGAGCGGGTATGGGGTACGGAGGGGGTAACGCCAGAGATGTTGGAGAAGCAGCGTAAACAGCAAGAACTACTCCGTACCTTGATCAGTGCTGATGAGGATGTGGTGGATTATTTGCTCAAGGAACGCGGCCGCGAAATCAGTGAAGAGATGATCTCCGCTCTGCGCCAGACCCTCTCCCAGGCTGAACAAGCCCAGGCAGAAAAAGAGCTGGTCAAAATTTCTAACCTGTTAGCCCGATTGATGCAAGAGACGGCTGCGGGTAAACGTCTGCAACGGCAGCAAACGGCCATGCACAGGCTGCAACAAGATGTCAAAAAGGAATCTGGGCAGTTCACCCCAGCTATCCTGGCCAAACACGTTATCGCCAACATGGATGATCCCCAACTGGCTTTGGCTATGGCCGTAACTGGCCAGACGGCTCTGGATTATGAATTTTTTACCCTGCTGACCAAGGAAGTGGAAAGGCGGCAAAAAGTGGGTGGGGATACCGCGGCCGCACCCCTGGTTCATCTCCGCGAACAGTTATTACAGCTTTACCAAAATCTACAACAGCAATCACGAGCCATTTTGGACCAGGCGGAAAGTACCCTACAAGCGATCCTCAACGCCCCAGATAAACAGGCCGAAATTGAAGACCGAATTCAAGAGATTGATGACGCCTTTATGTACATCCTCAGCGGCCGCATCCAGCAGGCGGAGCAGCGAGGACAGACTATCGAAGCGGCCGCGCTACGCCACGTTCACGACACTATTATCCAGATGGCCGAGGACCAGGTCCCACCAGAAATCCGGTTCATCAATGATCTGGTAGAAGCAGGCTCGGATGATGCCATGCGTCAGGTACTCACCAATAACCCGCAAATGGTTAATGCGGAAATGGTGCAAATGTTAGAGATGGTGAAAACGAATGCGGCCGCACAAGAGCCAGCCCTCGTCGCCATCCTCAATAAAGCCCAATCTATGATCCAAACCCGGTTAAGCCTTGCCGTTTAACAAAAAACATCCGCAGATTACACCGATTAGCGCAGAGTTATACCTACGTTGCTTGCCTGGACAAGCCAGAACAGATTTATCCACAGATGTCACAGATGAACACAGATTTTTTAATCATCTGTGAAACTGTGTGTCACCTGTGGATCACTTCTTGCTTTCTGTACACGGAATTGGCCTGTAAACGGCTATTTCAGTTTTTTAACCATCTGTGAAACTCTGTGTCATCTGTGGATCACTTCTTGCTTTCTGTACACAAAATTAGCCTGTACGCGGCTATTTTAGTAGCAACGCCTGGAAACATGACCCCAGGAACTCGAAACTAGAAACGCGAAACTCACCATGCCCCGGTTCCCTGCTTTTTCTCTCCAACTGCCAGAGTGGGTAGACGCTCTGCTGCCTGACCCCGACCAGGTATACCCTACCCTTGAAGATCGGATGCGGTTGGTGATTGAGCTTTCCCGCCGCAATGTGTTAATGGGAACAGGGGGACCGTTTGGGGCGGCTATCTTTGCCCTCGACAGTGGCAAACTGCTTGCTCCTGGAGTCAATCTGGTTGTCCCTAGCCATTGCTCTGTGGCCCACGCCGAAACAGTGGCCCTGATGATAGCCCAGCCATTGGTAGGCACGTTTGATCTGGCTGCCCCTGGGCTTCCCCCCTACCAATTGGTAGCCAGCACTGAACCTTGTGCCATGTGTTTTGGGGCGGTTCCCTGGTCAGGGGTGCGCTCCCTGGTATGTGGAGCAAGAGATGAGGATGCCCGGGCTATCGGTTTTGATGAAGGGCCAAAAATGAGTAATTGGGCGGCCGCGTTAGAAAAAAGGGGTATTCAGGTGGTACGAGACATTTTGCGCGAGGATGCGGCCGCTGTCTTGCGCCATTACGCCCAAGTCGGCCCCATTTACAATCCAGGCCGTTCATAATTGATCCATCTTCATTCATCCTTCTCTTCTCAGGAGTAGTAACATGCCACTCAACATCATTATCGGCACCCAGTGGGGTGACGAAGGCAAAGGGCGCATTACCGATTTATTGGCCGAACAAGTTAATGTAGTTGCCCGTTACAGCGGTGGTGACAATGCCGGGCACACTCTGACCATTCAGGGAGAAATTTTTAAGCTGCACTTGATTCCGTCGGGTATCATTCATCCTGGTGTGTTATGCCTGATTGGTACGGGGGTTGTCATCAATCCTAAAGTGCTGCTGCACGAGATGGAAGGCTTACGCCAACGGGGAATTGATGTCAGCCCGGCCCGGTTGAAAATATGTGCCAATGCCCACCTGATCACTCCAGCCCATATTGCTCTGGATAAAGCTAATGAACTGGGACGCGGCCGCGAAGCGATTGGCACCACCCTGCGCGGCATCGGCCCAGCCTACACTGACAAAGCTAACCGCTCTGGTTTACGGGCCGGCCTCCTGGCTGAGCCCGAAGCGTTAGCCGAGGCTATTTACGCTCACATTGAGGAGAAAAATCGGCTCCTGGAACGAATTTACGAACAACCGGGGCTGGATGCGGCCGCGGCCGCGGCCGAATATGCTGCTTATGCCCAACAATTAGCCCCTTACCTGACCAACGGCCCCATCCTCTTAGATGAGGCGCTGCAACAAGGGCAAACCATCCTGGCTGAAGGGGCACAGGGAACCTTGTTAGACATCAACCACGGTACTTACCCCTTTGTCACCAGCTCATCCCCCACGTCTAGTGGAGCATTGGTTGGTTTGGGGGTTGGGCCGCGTGTGGTCGGGCAGGTATTGGGTGTGGCTAAGGCGTTTACCAGCCGGGTAGGCAGCGGCCCGTTCCCATCGGAATTAGAAGGGGATGAAGCAGTACGGCTGCGAGGGACAGGCAGTAATCCCTGGGACGAATATGGCACAACAACAGGGCGGCCGCGGCGGGTTGGCTGGCTCGATCTGGTCATTCTCAACCATGCCCAACGTATCAATGGCCTCACCGAACTGGCCTTAACTAAACTAGACATCCTGAGTGGCCTGGAACAAATACCTGTGTGTGTCGGTTACGAGTTAGATGGGGAATCAATTCATTATTTTCCTACAGATTTACAGCAACTGGCCCGATGCCGCCCCATTTACCAGATACTCCCTGGCTGGTCCGAGGATGTCACCCACGCCCGCACCCTGGATGATCTCCCCGAAAATGCTCAACAATACATTAATTTCATTTCTACCCAGACTGGACTCCCTATCCGTCTTGTTTCTGTTGGCCCTAACCGGTCTCAAGTCATCAACTTTTCCGAGCCATGAGCGAAATCACGAACCCCCATGATAAATTTTTCAAAGAGACATTCAGTCAATTGGAAGTTACCCGTGACTTTCTGCAAAACTACCTGCCTGCTCCTGTTCTGGCCCAGCTTGACCTGACCACCATCGAGTTGGAAAAAGAAACCTTCATCAACCCCCATCTCCGCGAACATTTTTCTGACTTGCTTTTTCGGGTGGCCTGCGCTGACGGTCTAGGTATTGCCTTTATCTTCTTTCTCTTTGAACACAAAAGCCGTTGGGATAAATGGACCTGGCTGCAGCTGTTAGGATATATTGTCAGTGTATGGGAACGGCAACTGGAGCAAAAAGCCCAAACCCTTCCCCCTATCATCCCTCTGGTCATCTATCATGGCCCAGAAAAGTGGAAGGGCAGCCGCCAGTTGAGTGATCTATACAGCGGCCCTGAAGCCTTGAAGGTGTATCTGCCTGATTTTACCTACCTTTTATACGATTTCTCTTACCTGAGCGAGGAAGAAATTCGGGGAGAGGCGGCAACCCAAATTGCGCTGCAACTCATTCGCCACGTTTTTGACGGGCAGCTAGTAAAGAAACTACCAGACATCTTTGCCTTGTTTGAGGAGTTGAAAAATCAAACGAAGGCATTACAATCATTAGCAACAGTGTTACGGTATCTGGCGGTAGCTGCGGAATGGGTGACGCCAGAGCAGATGCGTGAAGCCCTGGCCCCGGTTCTGCGGTACGAAGGAGATAAACAGATGGCTACTTTAGCCCAACAATGGTTAGAGGAAGGTCGGCAAGAAGGTCGGCAGGAAGGTCGGCAGGAAGGTCGGCAGGAGGCAATGCGTCAAAATATTCTGGAACTATTGGATGTTCGGTTACAAATCACTCCCTCAAGATTTCGCGGCCGCCTGGAAACTGTGACCGATCTTGAAACATTGCGCTTGTTAGTTCGCCGTGCGGCAACAGTTGATAACGGCAATGAGTTTGCCCAGGCTTTAGACACGCTTACCGGTGAGATATAAGGAAATGGGTGATGAAGGTATCGGCCTTTGTCACCCAAAACTAAACCCTGACTTTAAATCTCATAAGCAAAGTGGACCAGATAAGAGATAACGTAGCGGCCGCTTACTCTCTCTACCCCTATTACCCAACTCCCCCAATCAAATTCAATATCTACGGCTGGCCGATACACGGAGAAAAAGTTTAGCTGTTCATACCCATCCGGCAGTTGAAGTAAACCGGTAGTGCTGCCATTGAGTATTTTATTGCAGGCAGTTTCACTCCCCAGCAACAAATTTCTATCCAACAGTGGCAGGGCTACTGTGCGAAACGAACCATTAATGTCAAATCCAGAGCCATCTTCTGTACCCCAATAGTAGCTGGCAGGATCATCAAAAGCGTTGGCAACCGTTGTTGGAGGGATGTTGACGGCCGGGTTCCACCAGTGGCGATGCAAAGTTAGTCCTCGCTGGGGGTGAACCAGGCCAGCCAAGGCAGTCCCATTCCGATTATCTACAGCCTGCCGCAGATCGGTGATGAGTTGGATTGCGGCCGCGTCCTCACAAAAATCAGCCTCGGCTATCGTTTCCGTCAGATATTGACTATTGACCCAACCGGTCACATTCCCCGCTTGAATCGGCACCCATAACGATGTCCCTACTTGCTGCCCCTCCCCGGTGATGCGGATACCAGTTGCCGTGGGTGAGAGTTCAGCGACCACATCATTGCTCACCCCTGGGCCAGCACGGACATTGAGGGTGTCGTCAGAAGCGACAAAAGCAACTTGAAATGAGCTTGAGCTACTCAGGGCCGGGGCCGTCGGTTCCAGGGCTGGGGTAGGGGTAGATGGAACAGTTGGCTCCAAGCCAGGGCTGGCAACAGGTGTGGTCACAACAGGGGTGAGGGTCATTTGCGTAGGTAGAATGGCCGGTTCATTAGCCGTTGTACTGGTACACGCGGCCACAAACAGTAGCACCCCCACCACCCATAAAATGTTTAATCGGTTCATAGAAAACTCCTGTAGAGGGTAAAACTTCATCACAGATTAAACTTAATATGCACAATATCCCCATCATGCACGATGTATGTTTTCCCTTCCTGACGCAGCTTGCCCACAGCCCGTGCTTGGGAGAGTCCCCCGGCAGCGATAAGATCAGGATAAGCAACAACCTCAGCTCGAATGAACCCTTTGGCCAGGTCCGTATGAATCGTCGCGGCCGCATCTACCGCCGTCCCCCCACGGGCCAAAGTCCAGGCCCGTACCTCATCTTCACCCACAGTAAAAAAGGAATGCAGCCCCATTAGATCATAACTTTCATGGATCACGCGGGCCAGTCCTAGTTCGGTAACGCCATACTCAGCCATAAACAGCTCCAGATCATCGCCAGACATTTGGGCCAGCTCTGCTTCAAGGCGGCCGCGTAAATTTACCACCTTACTTCGAGCAAAATCATATGGCAGATCTATTTCCGCCTGCTCATCACCAATGTTAATTAAAACCAACACGGGCTTAAGGGTCAGGAAGCCAAACCCACGCAACGATTTCTCCTCTTCTTCAGCCAGGTCCACTTCCCGCAGCGGCCGCTCCTCAGAAAGCTTCTCATGTAATCGTTCTAAAAGGGCGATTTCTCGCTGGGCGGCCACTTTATCTTTGCTCTTGTTCATGCCTTCGCGCAGCCGGGTCAGGCGGGCTTCTACCGCCATCATATCGGCTAATAAAAACTCCGTATCTAGAGTCGCCAGGTCACGGGCAGGATCAATCGTATCTTCCAAATGGAGTACCTGATCATTGTCAAACGCCCGCACCACATGAACAAACCCATCCAGGGCGGCCAAATGGTTGAGCAGTGGCCCGCTCATTCCCCCACTTTCGCCAATCCCTTTTTTTAGGCCAGCAATATCAGTATAGATCACTTTGGCGTAGGCTGTCTTCTGCGGCTTAAACATCCCCGTTAAAACGTCTACCCGCAAATCTGGGACATCTACTACTGAAGTTAAAACATCAAAGCGGCCGCTGACACTCTGGCCCACCGGGGCATCCCCTCGGGTCAGGGCGTTAAAAATCGTTGTTTTGCCACTACCCGGCAAACCAATAATACCTAGTTTCATCGTTTATCCTTTGTAACCTAACCTGGACAAGCCAGAAAAGCTTTATCCACAGATGTCACAGACGAACACAGATTTGGTTTTATCTGTGCAAATCTGAATCCACTGTGGATCACTCCTTGTTTTCTGCACCAGAAGTTGACTCGTGTGGTATCGCCAAAGCGGCGACGATTAGTGCGGTAACCACCCATATTACCGCTAGTTGGGAGTATAACAAATTTGAGGAAACAACAGTTTATGAATCGGTTCTGCTTTTAGGTCTGAACCGCCGGGGAAGATAATGGTAGATGGTCTGGCGCAAGAGCAGCGGCCGCAAACTTTTCCACTCAATCAAGGGGTTAAAATGGCCAATGCGCTGTTCTTGACGGGCAAACCGGCGTACCACAAATTCACGGGTCAGATTTAGAATCGGCTGGCGACCATCGGGAATAGCGGCCGCGAGCATCTCCGCACGTTCATAAGGGGTATGCACCGGACGGAACCGAACATGCAGCCACTTGGCCCAACTCCCCAGCCGGGCATAACTTCTATCAACATCCATTTCAACCCGCCGATTGTATTTATCGGCCAGGCGCACAGTGGCGAACGCGGCCGCGGCCATCCCTATAGCTCCCAGCGCGTACCAGAACTGAACATATAAAGCCGGTTCTACCTCAACAACCGTCGTTTCCACCCCCCCCTCAGCAGGAATATCCCTCTCCGGAGGAATCAAAATATCATCAATTTCCGCCGGGGCATCCCGGAACCCGCCGAGTGAACCATCATTCTCGGAGCCGCCAAACCCATCCCCACCGCTTCCCCCTTCCGGGCGTGAATCCAATGGCAAGGCCGCCGTCGGCTCAAATTGAATCCAGCCATATACCGGAAAATAAACCTCTACCCAGGTATGGGCATTGCTGGCAATCACCCGGTACATTTTGCGCTCAGGATCAAATTTTCCTTGAGCATAACCGGCCACCATACGGGCAGGAATTCCCTGCGAACGCAGCATAACCACCATGGCTGAGGCATAATAATTACAATACCCTTCAGGGCTATCAAAAAGGACATAGTGAACCGGGTCTACTCCTGGGGGCGGGGCTTGAATCTGATCATTATAAGCAATGGCTTCCCGTAAATAGTTCCGTACCGCTATAGCCTTATCAAAGGGATTATCATAAGGGGCGGTAAGCTCTTCTGCCAAAGCCAACGTCTGTGGGGTAATACTGTCTGGCAGCTGTAAATAACTGCTGCGAACCCAATCCGGATAACTACGCGAAGCCCGGCGTAAACTATCCGCATCAGCTACACTAATACGGGAACGCATCTGATACATCTCATTTTGCCGCAGCACAAAGCGAGAATAAACAGATGAAACCAGGGTGCGGCCGCTGGCATCCGCTCCCCCCTCCACAAAGATTTGTCGATCTGAAGCAATCACCTCTGGGGCCGCATACAACGTTCCGGCATTAGGCACATAATTGACAAATAGCTGATCTACCTCTTCCCGCATCTGGCTAACAGGCACATTAATCGGCCCATCATCAGGATAATGTAAAGTCCGTGTTCCTCGAACCACCTGCCAGCGGCCATCCTGATATTGATCAAACACCGCCCCTTGCCAATATACATTAGGGAGTTCCTCTTCCACAAACACATCCATAATAACCGTATTACCCACCGAACGAGGACCACCCAATACCAGGGTACTGCTGTACGCATCATTCGTCTCTACCCCATAAGAACGCAAAGAAGAATACATGCGCGTCCACTCATTCTGGAATCGCTGCCAGGGAGTATTCACATCAGAGAAAGCATTACCGACGGCCGCACTGGCCGGCAAGGCAGGCAGGCTAAACGCTACGGCTAAAGCCACAACCGCGATCAACATGCTGGCCCGAAAAAAGGTGAAACGAATACCGGTATCAAAACGGATTGTATCAGCCCGCCAATTTTTCTCCTGATCAATGAGGTATGTCCGGGCGATATAAATCATGGAGAGTAAAAAATAGATGGCCAGATAAACGGCTAACGGCTCAGGACCAAAGTAATAATAGACCACACTCAGAAGCACAAGACCCGTAGGCAAGACAACGCGCCAGACACGGGGATGGCGAAAAGTGTACCAGGCAGCTGTATATCCCAATACCCAGAACACAACCGAGGTGTGCATGACAAAAATAAGGCCATCCCGTCCCGTACCATCAGATACTGCCTTATCTACCCAATCTAGCTGCCGATTAACCAGATCGAGAATGCGCTCCCGCAAGGGTAAATCCGCATCTCCTACCAGGAGAACGATGGCCGCTAGCCCATAAACGATGGACATGAGATGTATGGTACCATCCATGAAGGTACTGCGAGCCAAGACAAAGCCGGTGAGAATAGCAATGGTGAGGACATAAGGCAGAATATTGAGGCCAGCCATGAGATCGGCCCGCTCAATGGCAAACGCGGCAACCAATAGCATGAACCAGATCAACAAGAGAGGTGCAGAACCTTCTTCTAATTTAAACCGGTTAAACATAGGTCATTCTCCCTGAAAACGTCTTGTCACTCATTTGTAACCAAATTGTACTCAATGGGAAAACGGTTTTCCAGGTAAACGGGGTGAGAGTGGGGTAATCGTAGAATTTACTAATCCCGACTTTATTCTGTCAGATGCAAATCTTTGGTAGCGAAAAGGTCAGCCGCCAGCATGAAGAGGATGGTGGCGTAGAGGAGAAAGATAGCTGGAGCTAGAGCCTGGGTAGGGGTAAATAGGCCTGTTTGAGCCGCTTCAGCTGTGGCCCGTAAGGGCCAAAAAACAAACCCTAATACACTTTTAATGGTTTCACCCCCATCGCGGCTGAACCAGTTGGCGATGGTGCTGAATGGATTGGCAAGAACAGTCCACCCTCGTTGGAAAAACAGGGAGCTGAGGGCGAGAAATCGCCCACCTAACCATTGGCTCAGGGAAACAGCCCCGGTCTGGCCAAAAAGGAGCAGGGTAAGAACGCCATACACGGCAGCCCGTGACCAGCCCGCGGCCGCGAGGTCGCTGGCGTGTAGGGCAAGAACCGCAGCTAAAATGTTGACGGACATCCAGATGGCCGGTAATTCTAGCAAGTGCCCCAGGCTGATTTCTACGCCGCTGCGTAGGGCGATGAGGGCCATGAGCCATTGCAAAATGGTCGTGAAAAGCAGGCTGCTGCCAATGACGGCGGTCAGAAATTCCACCCGGCTGGGCAGGCGCACCAATAAGGGGTAGGAGATGGCCTGATTGGCGATATTGGCCGTGGAAAGGGTGGTAAAAAAAGCCAACCCGGCCCCTAAAGCGGCCAGGAGAAGCAGGTAATAATCAAAATCCGGGGTGGCGTGGTTGAGGAAAAAGATGTAGATGAAGATAAAGCTGAGAATAATATAAAGAACCCCAGTAAGGGAACGGAGCAGGCTGTTAAAAAGGTAGCCCAGCAAAGTCATTATGCGTTGGATCATCGCACCACCTCGGCATAAATATCATGGATAGTTGTCCGTTTTTGTTCAACGTGGACAACATCGTAGCCGGCCCCCAGGATGAGGCTGAGAACATGACGACGCAGGGGTAATGCCCCATGTTCCAGGATAACAGCGCGGCCGCTTACCTGGAGTTCCGGGTGGAGAGCATGGAGCATATCAGCCAGGGGGGTTAGCTCCTGGGTAGCAATAATGGTAGCCTGCGGCCGCAGCGATAACGCCTCTTGCATATTGCTCTCATAATAAATCTGTCCCCGGTTCAAAATAATCAACCGGGTACACACATCCGTAATCATTTGTAGTTGATGAGAAGCCAGGATAACTGTCTGGCCTGCTTCCTGTAAGGAGCGAATCACCTGCATCACACACACCTGCCCATCCGGGTCTAACCCATCGGTAGGTTCGTCCAGCAGGATCAAGTCAGGCTGGCCTAACATCGCCTGCGCCAATCCCAACCGTTGGCGCATCCCTTTGGAGCAGTCACGCACTCGTTTATGGGCTACATCAGTCAGGTGAAGTTGGGCCAGGGCTTGCTCTACGGCCTGGCTAATTTGAGCCGAAGGGACGTTGCAGAGCGCGGCCGCGACCCGCAAATATTGATACAGCCGGTGATGACCAGGATAAAGCAACCGCTCTGGCTTAAACCCAATCGTTGGCCAGACCGGGCCGTGAACCCGTACCGCCCCCCCATCAGGTCGCAAAAAACCGGCCAGCAGCTTAAACAACGTCGTCTTGCCTGCTCCATTAGGGCCGACAATACCCAGCACTTCATTCGGTTCAATCGTCAGGGAAAGTTGATCCAGGGCGACCAGGGAATAATACCGCTTAGTAATGTTGCGTAGTTCGATCACATGCCAACCTTATCGAGGAAATTAAGCGCCTTTAGTTTAACACACCCGCCATGTGAGAGAAAACAGAGACTCAGCAATTCCAATTATGGATTGGCCTGCATATGGTTTGTTCTTTCCGACAACAGCTGAGAGGAGAAAAAAGATAACTCTGGCACAAAAACCGAAAATTCGCTCCTTCCTCTAATTCGCTGTTGTCATCCCGACCATATTTGGAATTGCTGAACCGAGACTTATCATAATTGACTGTTTACAGCCCGGGTTGTTATAATCTCTGGCTTGTTGCCCGCACTCCAGCGAGTGTATGAGCATACCTTGTTTACAAATAAGTAGATAGCTGTTTTGTTCACCGGTGTGAGCGCGATTTTTCTTCGCCCTTCCATTCTCAACACTCCATTTTAGAACAAAGCAGCTCATCACTATTAGCTATAGTATGAGAAGGATGTGAGATTATGTCATCATTAGCTCCCTATTTAGGGGCCATTGAAATTGTGTTGGCCATCGTGATTACTATTTTAGTACTCCTTCAGAGCAAAGGTTCAGATTTAAGTGCCTTAACCGGCGGTAGCGGCGAACGAATAGGCTCCCGACGCGGGGCCGAAGCGCTCATGCACCGCATTACTATCGTCACCTCGGCCATCTTTTTTGTAAACACTTTATTCACCTTTGTAGCGATGGGACAATAAGTAAGGACCAGGCTGTTCATCCTTGCTTAATCCTAATTTATAACTCCCTATGAATTCCCGTATTATCGGGGGCACCTCTGGGTTACTCTTACTTTTAGCCCTGCTAGGGGCCTGGTTATTACAACCCCCGGCTCAAGCTAATCAAGTAGCCTGTGTTACCCGAATGCCAGAGCCAGGCGGTTTTTTGGTAGAAGGGATAGTGGGGCGGCCGCAAACCCTTAACCCGCTCCTAGATCAAGATAATCTGGTAGACCGGGAGCTGGAGAACTTGCTGTTTGATGGGTTGACCCAGATGGACAGTGGCGGCCGCATCACCCCCGCCCTGGCCCAAGAATGGCAAATCAGCGGCGATGGGCGTACCATCACCTTTACGCTGCGCCCCAATTTAACCTGGCATGATGGGCAACCGGTCACCAGCCAAGATGTAGCCTTCACCTATGGGTTGCTTCAGGATGAAACGTTCCCTGGCTTGCCCCATCTACGCTCCCTCTGGCAGTCTGTCACCCTTACCCCTTTCAGTGAGCGGGAAATCGTCTTCACTTTACCCGCTCCTTATGCCCCGTTTTTAGAAGCCACCACCATTGGTGTGCTCCCCGCCCATCTGCTGGCCGAGAGTGAAATCCCCCTCAGCCAAAACAGTGCTTTTAACCAAAACCCCATCGGCACTGGCCCGTTTATGGTGCAGCCTGGCCACAATTGGGTTGAAAGCGGCCGCCTCTTTTTGCTGCCTAACCCCACCCATTGGCAGCAGGGGACCATCTTATCAGGATTAGAACTGCGCTTTTTCCCCGATGAAGCAACCCTGTATGAAGCGTTTCGAGCTGGTGAGGTTCAGGCCATCAATAATATCTCCGCTTTGGCCTTGCCGGTGATGGCAACTTTGCCTGACATACGCCTGATCACTAGCCCGGCCCCCCGATACACTCAGATCCTCTTTAATCTGAATCCGGCTCAGGGCAGTGCGGTGCGGGAGAGCCGGGTGCGGCAGGCATTGGCCCTTTCGTTGGATCGGGCTGATCTGGTGGATAGGGTGCTGAATGGGCAGGGGCTGCCGCTAGAAGGGCCATACCCTACCACCTCACCCGCCTATAATCCGGCAATTATGACTCCCTTACCTCTGGATCGGAACGCGGCCGCGAACCTGCTCAATGAAGCGGGGTGGACCTTACCCGCTGGAGGCCTCTTCCGGCAAAAAACGGCAAATGATGATATAGTTCCCCTGGAATTAAATTTGCTGGTACTTCGTGAAGGGTTACTCCCGGCCTTAGCCGCCAACATCGCTTTGCAATGGGCTGAATTAGGTGTAGATGTCAACCCCATCAGCCTGGATGTGACCGAGTTCTATGCCGCTCTGGAAAACCGCTCTTTTGATCTGGTTTTGGTGCAAGTGACCCCCGCTGCTGACCCTGACTTGTATGATTTCTGGAGCCAGGAAGCAATTATTCGGGGGCAAAATTACGGGGGCTGGAACAACCGGCGGGCCAGTGAGTCGTTAGAGCAGGCACGGCAGCAGTGGTCATGGGAAGATCGTAAGCCGTTTTATGATGCCTTTCTGGGCCACTATGCCAATGATTTGCCTGCCCTTACCCTGTATCAACATGTCACCACTTACGGTATCAGCGGGTCGGTATTCCAGGCGGGCACAGGCTGGATTGACCAGGCGGATATAGGGGTGCTACGACAGCCTCGCGGCCGCTACCACACTTTAGCCCATTGGTTTATCGCCTACACAGAAACTCCCTGCCCCTGACACGGAACCCAGACCGTCGTCCGGCAACCGCAAAAGACCGAAAATTAAATACACTGTCGGTTGGCAAAATAGCGTGAAAATCGAGCAGATATTCCATCCTCACCAAAGGTGAACCTATGAGTGCCCCTCCCCACCCCCCTCAACAAACCATCTCCCATTATGAAACGCCAACAACTGTTGAGAATGTTTTGCAACTGTTAGCCCAACATGGATCACACGCCCGCCTCATCGCTGGCGGAACGGATATGATCTTGGAGTTAGAACGGGGGCAGCACCCTGGAGCCGAACGCCTTATTGATGTTACCCGCATCCCCAATCTGGACTATATCACCCAGGATGCAGATGGGATGATCCACCTTGGCCCCCTCGTCACCCATAACCAGGTAGTGGCTTCGCCGCTGCTGCAACAATATGCTTTGCCTCTGGTACAGGCGTGTTGGGAGATCGGGTCCCCCCAACTGCGTAATCGGGCTACGGTAGTCGGCAATCTGGTGACGGCCAGCCCGGCCAATGACACCATTACCCCCCTCTGGGCATTGAGGGCAGGGTTAAAGCTGGCCTCTCTGCGAGGAGAGCGGCTGGTGCCCCTGGCGGAGTTTTACACTGGAGTTCGGCAAACCGTCCGGGCGGCCGATGAGATGGTGGTAGATGTTTACTTCCCGGCCATGAAAGAGACGGAACGAGGAATTTTCACTAAGCTGGGGCTGCGCCAGGCTCAGGCTATCTCAGTAGTGCATCTGGCCCTGGTGCTGGATTTGGCCGATGGGGTGGTCGCGGCCGCGAAGATTGCCCAGGGGAGTGTGGCCCCAACGGTGATTGATACCCCGGTGGCCGAAGAATATCTGCTGGGTAAACCGTTGACGGATGAGGTGATTGAACACGCGGCCGCACGTATCGCCGCCACCGCCACCCCTATTGATGACATCCGCGGGCCAGCCCGCTACCGCACCGAGATGGTGCGGGTTTTGAGCAAACGGGCCCTGGCCGCTCTACGAGATGGGCAGGAACGAGCAAACTGGCCCGACAACCCGGTTATGTTATGGGGAAATACCGGGGGGTATTGGCCCACAGGAGAGAGCTTTGCGGCCATCCATACCCCAGACACCCCCATCACCATCACCGTCAACGGTCACATCCTAAGCAGCCAGACTGGGCAGCATAAAACCTTACTTCGCTGGCTGCGGGAAGAAGGGCTGCTCATTGGCAGCAAAGAAGGGTGTGCTGAAGGAGAGTGCGGAGCCTGCACCGTCTTTATGGATGGGTTAGCGGTTATGTCCTGCCTGGTGCCCGCTCCCCGCGCCCAGGGAACCAACATCGTGACTATTGAAGGGTTAGCGACAAGGGAACATCTGCATCCCGTCCAGGAAGCGTTTATCCAGACCGGTGCAGTCCAATGTGGTTACTGCATCCCTGGCTTTATCATGTCTGGGGTAAAACTGCTAGAAGAGCGGCCGCACCCCACCCTGTCTGACATTCAACAAGCGTTTGCCGGCAACCTGTGCCGCTGCACCGGCTACTACAAAATCATCGAAGCCATGAACGTAGCGAGTGAGCGAGAAACAAAGTAGCAAAGTAGCAAAGTAGCAAAGTTGCAAAGTCGCAAAGTTGCACGAAGCGATTTGACTTTACCACTTTGCCCTTCATCCTTCATCCTTCCTAATTCATAATTCCCAGGAGTTCCCATGAAACGTCTAACCCTTGTGCTGGCCCTTTGTCTTATTCCTCTGGCCCTGGTTGGGCTGCTGCCGCTCAACTCAGCCCCAGCCGAACCAACACGCTTGCCTGATGACGATACCTTACAGGTGGTGCGGGCATATTACCCGTCCATAGAAGCCGTAGCTCAGGTGGCGGCCTGGAATGAGCCGTGGGAAATCAACCGTGCGGCGGGTTACATCATCCTGGATGTCACAGCGGCAGAATATACCTTTTTGCTCACCCAAGGGTTTCGTTTGGAAGTTGACGAGGAGTTGACCCGGCTAATTAACACGCCCAACGAAATGCTGCCTGGTCAGGGTGGGGGCATTCCGGGGTACCCCTGTTATCGCACCGTTGAAGAAACGTTCACCACTGCCCAAAACATCGTGGCGTCTTACCCTACCCTGGCAACCTGGATCGATATTGGCGATTCCTGGGAAAAAATGAACCTGCCCGGCGGGGGGTATGATCTCATGGTGCTACGCCTGACCAACAGTGCCAACAGTGGTTTTAAGCCCAAACTATTCATCATGGCCGCCATACACGCCCGTGAATACACCACCGCTGAGCTGGTAACTCGTTTTGCCGAGTATCTGGTCAACAATTATGGCACCGATGCTGATGCCACCTGGCTGTTGGATTACAACGAGATTCATCTGCTGCTGCAATCTAACCCAGATGGGCGCAAAAAAGCGGAAACTGGGCTTTCCTGGCGTAAAAATACCAATCAAAACTATTGTGGGGCAACCTCAAATACCCGGGGAGCGGATCTCAATCGCAACTACCCTTATGAATGGGGAGAATGGGGTGGCTCCAGTGGTAGCCAATGTAACCTGACCTACCGCGGGGCCAGCCCGGCTTCAGAACCAGAAACGCAAGCGGTGGTCAATTACATCTTAAATCAATATCCGGATCAACGACTCGCTCCAGAAAATGATTTCACCACTCCGGCTTTTATTACTACGACCGGCATCTTCCTGGATGTTCACAGCTACGGGCAGTTGGTGCTGTGGCCCTGGGGATTCACTAACCAGGCAACCGGAAACGGGGCACAGTTCCAGACGTTGGGGCGCAAATTGGCTTATTTTAATAATTACACCCCCCAACAGGCGATTGCCCTGTATCCAACAGATGGGACGACGGATGATTTCGCTTATGGGGAGATGGGGTTGGCGGCCTTTACTTATGAGCTGGGTACGTCCTTTTTCCAATCATGTACAGTTTTCCAAAATACAATTTTACCGGGGAATATGCCCTCGCTGCTCTATGCGGCAAAAACAGCCCGTGCCCCTTATATCACCCCGGCCGGCCCCGATGCGTTGAATCTGGGGACCTCGGCGATGACGGTGACACAGGGAACGCCGGTACAGTTGACGGCGACGATCAATGACACCCGATATAACAACAGCAATGGTACGGAGCCGGTGCAGAATATCGCGGCCGCAGAATATTATCTGGACATTCCCCACTGGGTCACAACCACCACCCCCATCCCGTACCCCATGGCCGCGTCAGATGGCACATTTAACAGCCCCATTGAGGCGGTTACAGCCACCGTTGACACCCTGAATCTGGCGGTGGGACGGCACATCATCTTTGTTAGAGGCCAGGATGCCAACGGGAACTGGGGGGCGGTCACGGCCATTTTCCTGGACATCACCCCAATAGCTGCACCCCAGGCCAATTTCACCTCTTCCAGCCCAGATTATGTGGGCAGCATCACCAGCTTCACCAACAGTTCAACCGGGGCCGGACTGACCTATGCCTGGGATTTTGGTGATGGCGGCACCAGCACAGTGGCTAACCCAACCTATCAATATGGGGGGGTGGGCAATTATACGGTCACGCTTACGGTGACCAATGCGGCTGGCAGTGATAGTTATATTGATACGGTACAAATTGTGCCGCGTACTTTGTACTTGCCGATGGTGGTGAGGTGAGGGGAACCGATTAGGATTGCGATCACAATGACGATTGCGATCACGATTTGAGGGTTGGAGATGGCTATTTCGACAATTATCCCCAAAGTAGATGCTCTGGCTAAAGTGACTGGTCATGCGCTGTACCCTGGTGACATGACCCCAGATAATCTGCTTCATGCTAAGGTGTTATTCAGCGGCCAGCCCCACGCCCGGATGGTTTCGATGGACATCAGCCAGGCAGAAAAGGTACCGGGAGTGGTCGCTATTTTTACAGCTAAAGATGTGCCGGTGAATGAGTATGGGTTGATGATTTTTGACCAACCAGTGCTGGTAGGGTTAGGCAGCCGCAAAGCCAATTGTGACATCAGCCTGTGGGAAGGGGATCAAATCGCCTTTATTGTGGCGGAGACGGAAGAAGCGGCCGCGGCTGCCCGTGACCTGATCCAGGTAGAATGGGAGCCGCTGCCCGTCATAGATAATCCGTTTACCGCCCTGAAGGACGAAACCATTCTCCATCGGCTGCATGGCAGCAACATCCGCCAGAAATATCAGATACGCAAAGGGGATATTGAGGCCGGGTTCGCGGCCGCTGACATCATCATCGAATCTACCTACCAACTGCCCATGCAAGAGCATGTGTATCTTCAGCCGGAAGCTGGGCTGGGATATATTGACGAAGAAGGGCGGGTGACCGTCGTCGTAGCCGGGCAATGGATCCATGAAGACCAGGGGCAGATCGCCCATGCGTTGGATTTAACATTGGACCGGGTGCGGGTGATTTATCCGGCGATTGGCGGGGCATTTGGCGGCCGCGAAGATATGTCCGTGCAAATTGTGTTAGCCCTGGCTGCTCTACGCCTGCACGAACGGGGAATTCACCGCCCCATCCGCATCATCTGGTCCAGAGAAGAGAGCATCATCGGCCACCACAAGCGTCACCAGGGCACCATTTACGCCAAATGGGGGGCCACCAGTGATGGACGCCTTACCGCCGTCAAAGCAGAGGTGATCCTGGATGCCGGGGCGTACAATTACACCAGCAACAAAGTTTTGGGCAACACCCATCTCACCGTAGCTGGCCCGTATGAGATCGCCAACGCCTGGATTGACAGCTATGCCGTCTATACCAACAATCCCCCCGGTGGAGCCTTTCGCGGCTTTGGGGCCCCCCAGGGGGCGTTTGTGGCTGAAAATCAGATGAACAAGCTGGCTTACGCCCTGGGGATTGACCCTGTGGAAATCCGGCAGCGCAATATGGTGCGGGAAGGGAGTGAGGCAATTGTGCAAACGATTATGCCTGCTGGGGTGAGTTTGCCAGAGGTGGTAGAGGCGTGTGCCGCGGCCGCAAACTGGGATCAGTTAGCCGTTAGCAGCGGGCCATTTAATAGCGTGAAAACATTGCGAACAAATCCGGCAATGCTGCGCCGCGGCCGCGGCTTTGCCTGTGCTTTTAAGAACATCGGCTACTCTTTTGGCTTCCCAGAGCGGTGTGAGGCCACCCTGGAGCTGCGTGGCGCGGCCGAGATTGAGCAAATCATCCTGTACCATGCCGGGGCCGATGTGGGGCAGGGGGCACATACCGCTTTTAAGCAGATGGCGGCCGCAGCCGTCGGTGTTCCCGTAGAAAAGGTGACAGTTGTGGCCTCAGACACCGCCACCAGCGGCGATTCAGGCTCCTCGTCCGCTTCCCGGATGACCTGGATGGCCGGCAATGCGATTCGGGGCGCGGCCGCGATAGCTTTACAGGCGTGGCAGAACGAAGAGCGGCCGGCCAGGGGGCATTATCGGTATACCCCACCCCGTACCACTCCCCTAGACCCCCAAACTGGGCGGGCCACCCCAAACTTCGCTTACGGTTATGTCGCTGAAGCCGTAGAACTGACCGTGGACATCGAAACCGGCCACATTCATGTAGATCGGGTGGTTTGTGCTGATGATGTGGGCAAAATCATCAACCCCCAGATGATCGAAGGGCAGGTAGAAGGGGCGGTCGTTCAGGCCCATGGCTACGCCATTACCGAACATCTACAGGTGAAAAATGGTCACATCCTCAACCCGCGCCTCAGCACCTACCTGATGCCGGGAATCATGGATATTCCTACCCGGGTTGAGTCAGTGCTGGTGGAACACCCAGACCCGCTGGGGCCCTGGGGGGCACGGGGTATGGCCGAGATGCCCTTCATTCCCTATGCGCCAGCGGTCGCGGCCGCGCTCCATGATGCCACCGGTATCTGGTTTGAAGAAATCCCCCTCACCCCCGCCCGCGTCATCGCCAAACTCCGCGAACATGGCTTAGGGCATTAAGGTAGAAGCATAGGGTATAATTTGTAACATCCTTACCAAGAAATAGGGACTGTGGATGAGTATGCAAAGCGTAAATATTCAATTGCCGAAAAATTTATATCACCGCTTAGAGAAGACAGCCTGGGCTACCAAACGCTCTCTGGCTGAGGTTATTATTCAGGCGGTGCGCGTGGGTAGTCCCCCTAATTGGGAAGACGCTCCGGCTGAGTTTCAAACCGATTTAGCTGCTTTGGATAGATTAGAAGATGAGGCATTATGGCAAATCGCGCAGTCGGACAACATCAGATGAAATGATTCGCTACAATGAATTACCTTATAAAAATGCCAATGAACAAATTACGCCCGCTAAAAAGTAGAATTGGTTGAACTTCGCACCGAGGCTGACCGATTTATGCTCAAAAAAGCCCATGCGACTGCAATTCTACGCTGGCGCGGATACCAAATCCCACCAGCTGATAAGCTGTAAAGCGCATGAGTATCTACCTGTCCTTAGAGCTTCGCCAACAGCTTGAGGCAGTTGACGATCATCAATGCGCTTATTGCCAGACCACTCAAGGCAACACCGGACAGCCGATGGTGCTGGATCACATTATCCCTGAGATAAAAGGGGGTAAAACCGAATTTGCCAACCTCTGTTTTGCTTGCCGACGGTGTACGAATTCAAAGGTTCTATTACTCAACTAAGAGATCCGGTAGCTGATGAAATTGTCCCGCTATTTCACCCGCGCCGACATCGTTGGCCCGATCATTTTGTCTGGGATGGTCAAAAGACCCACCTCGCAGGTTTAACCCCTATGGGAAGGGTTACTATTATTGCCCTGAATATGAACAATGAACTCATTGTTGATTCCCGCCGCCGATGGGCGAGTGTGGGCTGGCATCCCCCTGAACATGAGTGACATTTCGGGTGACAACAAACTGGTTATCAATGATGAGTTGGTTATTCCTCTAGGGGAGTTGAGGTTTCGGTTTGCTGCCAGTGGGGGACCAGGGGGGCAGCATGTCAATAAGACGGAAACGAAGGTGATGCTTTCCTTTTCGATAACCCAGTCGCCCAGTTTGAATGAGGCGCAGCGGGCGCGGCTGTTGGCGAAGTTGGCTTCACGCCTGGATGGGGAAGGGGTATTGACGGTGACGGCGCAGATAGAACGTAGTCAGCAGCAAAACCGGGAAGCGGCCATGACCCGGCTGCAACAACTTCTGGCTGAAGCGCTCAAAATACCAAAAAGGCGACGCCCCACGAAACCGTCTTTAGCGGCTCAGGAGCGTCGCCAGGAAGCCAAGAGAAGGCGGGGAGAGCGAAAGAAGGAACGCGGCCGCGACTGGCGGCGTGATGATGGCTGATAAATTGGATCGCCAACCGCAATTTTACCAATCATAGGCGGTCGGTCGTCGGCGGTCAAAAAAGTGGTAAAGCACTGTATGCAAACAGAGTGAACCCCACCCTACTGGCTTACTCTTCCAACCCGGCGGCAAAGTTGAATCCGGCATTAACCGTCTCAAAATCATCGTAATTCAGGGCATCAGCCACGGCTTCTGGCTCATCCTCCACACTAAAGCTGATAGCACTGGGATCGGGGATGAAATCGGTGGGGAGAGGTGTGTTACCCAGCAAAGGAATAGTAAGCTGCTGCCCAATCCAGATAGATTCGCCAGGCAGCCGGTTAAACGACTGAATGCCCCGCCATTTAGACATATCGCCATAAAAGCGGCCGGCCAGCCCACCCAGAGTATTCCCGGAAACGACCGTATGTTTGGCTACTTGTGCCCCAAAATCACCCAACCGGGCCGTCCAAAATTGCCCATCTTCGGGTAGATCCAGGTCTGGGGGCATGGCCCGTAACATGGCCGCCAGGGCCATGATGCGGCGGCGGACATCAGGAGTGACAGCCGGGGTATCGCCAATGGGGGCGGGGGTGACGGGTTGTGGGGGTGGTGGGGGCGCGGCCGCGGCCGTTAAACTGCGCGTGGTAATGCTACAGGCAAAATTGGGGTTCTCCGTCTCTGGAAAGCCTCCCCAGGCATCCAAAAATTGGCGCACCGGCACTGGGAATCGCTCCCCTTTGCTGCGGGCGACCCAATTGCCAAATAGGGGATCATTCATATAAATATGTTGATTATCATAACCAACGACCACCACAAAATGACCACCTGAAAATTGATTCCCGGTCATCGTGCGCCAGGGATGATATTTCACCAGGGCAATCATCGGTTTACCGGCATTGATATTGGCTTTTAACTGTTCCAAAGCTTCCCCAGAGCCAACATATTTTTTCCACACCATCGGCACACCTTCTTTTTCTAAGACGGCCAGAAGTTCATTAAAGGTAATGTATTGGTCTCGTCTTTTGGATGGCAGATGGCGACGATAAATCTCATCCGATGAGAGATTAATACCAAATGCGCCTAGAATCATTGAGACACTGGTGGGGCCACAATCCGTTTCATAATCTTTAGCATCAGGGTCCCATTGGGAACGATAAGGTACATTTAACTGATTGCTCATAGTGCGAACTCCTTTGTGGATACAATTGATAAATTGTGGTTTAAAGGACCAGGCTGGGCGGCGTGTAACTCTTCAGCAATTCCAATTATGGCAAGAATAACAACAACGAATTGGAGGGAGAAACGAATTTTTGCGTGGATGGCCAGGAGTATCCGTTTTTTCTTCTTATCTGTTGTCAGCAATTCTCAATTTGTCCAGAAATGAATGTGGGGCGGGACAGGTGGGCCAGGGTTTTGGTCAAACGAGACCGTTCTGTTCCCACCTGTCTCGCCCCGCCTGGCCTAAATCAAGGGCAAAAGGGGTGAGACAGGCGGGAATAAGGTTGAATCGCTTGACCCAGATAGTGCCCGCCTGTCCCACCCCTACCACACAACGGGTTCTAAATTGAGAATTGCTGGTAAATCTTATAATCTGTTGTGTAGCAATGAAATAAAGGGTATCAATTACAATGAACGTCTGGTCACAGGCTTTTACACTATACGACGCTCTGATTATGACGTCAATAAGAGAGAGTAAGCAATTTGCACATAAGCGAGTTCTCATCACTCCAACTGTATACCTTATATTCTTTAGGGGAGTATTTTTATGTTCGCTCTGGGTGTTGAAGGTTTAGTTACAGATCAATTTGGACAGGTGCTCCTAATTCAGCGGAGTGACAGCCGGACATGGGCGTTGCCGGGTGGGGGATTGGAAGCGAATGAACTACCGTCTGATGGCATGGTGCGGGAGTTATTTGAGGAAACGGGGTATAAGGTGTTTCCGGTGCGACTGGTGCAGGTGAGCTATATTCGCGGCCGCAATTTTGATCTCCTCATCTTTGTCCTGCGTGGCCTGCTGCGCGGAGGGAGTGCCCAGACCTCAGATGAGACGCTGGCTGTCCAGTTTCACAAGCCCGACCGTTTACCCTTTATGGTACGTTCCCATCACGAACGCCTTTTTTCTACCTTGTACCACCCTGGCGGGCCGCCCCATCTGCGGGAACAGGAAAAAATTCCCCTGGTAATCCACCTGCTGCGAAAATCAGTTTACCGCCTGCTGGATTTGCAGCGGTGGTGGCAAGGCCAACCCCTGTATCAATCCCCCCGACAATGGCATTTGGAAACGGCACTGATTGTGCCTGATGGGCAAGGGCAGGTTCTGTGGCATGAACAAAATGGGATGTGGCATTTGCCCGGTGGCCCCTGCCCCAAGGGTCAATCACCCTGGGCCGCGGCCGCGCACCTGGCCCAGGCACAAACAGGTCAACCTATCACCATAACCGATCTGGCTGGGGTGTATGTGACCCCGGAGAACCGAATGACTCTCTGTTTTATGGGGAAGATAGGCGTGGGAACGGTTGCGGCCGCGTGCCGGTGGGTAACAGGAGAAGAGATAGGGAACGCGGCCGCGCCCCTGCATTCCACCTTCATCCAAAATGCCCTCACCCCCCGCGAAACCACCCAGTTCTATTACACCAATACACCAATACACCAATAACCAGCGGCCGCATCAAAAAACGCCAGACACCAGTTCCCCAGTCTCTACTCTCCAGTCTCCCTTTCCCCCGGATCCGCCTGCCGCAAATATTCCCAGGTATAAATACCCGTATAATGCCCATCGCTCCACATAAATTGCAGGGCATAACTACCAACAGATTGCACCTGTTCCAGGTTCAAATCAGGGTTAGTTGCCGTACGGAGCTGCTCCAGGTCAGGGGGTTGGCCCATGTTAGCGTGCCCCCCCTTGCACTCCACACAAGGACACACCGCCCGCAGCCCGGCAAATGGGTAACGACTCTCTCGCCCATCATTCCAGGTAATCAATAAAACACGTTCATTTCTATCAGCCGTAACGCCAGTCGGATAAATTGCAGCCATTGGGGTACTCTCTTGGTATGACAAAACGAGGTGGTTCAGGCCAACTTTGCCCTTGATCCACAGCCCGGCAAGTCGGCTACCTTCGTTTTATGTAGAAGCGCAATTATACTAGCGAAGAACATAATCTGGCATTGTTAAAAAAATGGAGACCGGGGACTGTTTAATCTCCAGTCTCCAATCTCCACTCTCAAAACAAAAGGTCACTTTATTCGAACTATCCCCAAATGTTAATTGGGGGGGACAATGTATGGGTTACATTGATCAAACACCTTCTTAAACTGTGTCCCGTTGACGCTGGCATTGCTGTTACTGCCATCCACCCGTACCGATGAGATAATTTGGGTCAATGTTCCGGCTGTCCCTGGCTGTGCCCCAGGGATGATATTGCCAAACACATCAGTTACATACGTTTGCGGCCGCCCCGCATTGTTCAGGCTTACCGGCCCATGATACGCCTCCATCTTACAGCCCCGGAACGGACTTTGGGCGCTAAGGGGGTTGTATTGACCGGGGTAAACGATGTCACTTGTATAAATGATCTGATGTATATCATTAGGATTCACCGTTGTCACTGGATCAAATACCGCCGGACTAAGCACAACATAGGCCCGGGATTGGAACAGACCAATATACGGATCATTGGGGTGATTGATTTGTAGGGTCCCCGTCCAGATTTCGTAAGCATCCTGTGGATTACCCGCACTCGCACAGCCGAGAGTAGAAAAATCACGCCCGGTGCGTGGCCCACAAATGGAACCAATGGCGGTGCCAAAATCAGCCATACCCATAATGTCAATCTCCCAGGAACCATCACAGGCACGGGCAGAATAATGGACGCTGTGGAATGGCATGTGGTACCGCATCACCCCAGATGTACCCATGTGCATAACAAAACGGGCCGCAACCCGATTGGTCCCTTGATCCCCTGATTCCCCACATTCAAAGACAAATACTTTAAACCCGGCATGGGGTTCAGCAAACCCACCCTGTGTTCCTACATAACCAAAGGCTGGCAGGGTGCCATTGACACTGGATGTTCGTGGGTCTACCCCATGATCATGGGTGAAATAACAACCATATAATGGATCAACTGGAGGGTGCCAGGTGGGGTAACTTTGCCCGTCTGGGCCAGTAGTAACGTGGCGATTATGCACCCACTCTGGACACGGTTGATTAGGGGCGGCAACCGGGGTGCTGGTTGGCCCTGGTTGAGCCGTAGCGGTAGCCGAAGGGTGGGCTGTGGCTGTCCCGGTTGGAGGAATTACCGTCGCGGTGGGTAGTACAGGGGTAGCTGTAGGCGGGTTAGGTGTAGCCGTAGGCGAATTGACGGTCGCTGTAGGCGGAATGGGGGTGGCCGTAGCTGGCCTGGGTGTAGCCGTAGCCAGATTGGGCAGACAGGTCAGGCGTATTTCAGTATCCGAAATGCGCGTTGTTTGCAATCGCCGACCTTGACAAATGGCCGTCACGACCTGATTGCCTGTCAAAATAATATTGCCTTGCTGGGCCTGCGCTGATGAGAAGGTGACTCCCAGGGCAATAATTGCCAGCAAGAGCAACCCCATTACCAGGGCAGCCGTTTTACTACTTTTTAACTGTTGCATATTGTTCTCCCGTGTCATCTGTTTATTAACAAGATGACGCTCGCATTCGGGTTGACCCATGTGTCTGGCTATTTTCACCCTTCTCCATCCGTGCAATTTACATAAAGTTTGCTCATTCAGGTAGCTTAAACTGCGGGTCAGCTTGAAGAGATGAAGCTAACCATCACCAGGGTAGGAACGCGGCCGCAAACAAGAGCCGGTATACCCGTATTACAATGCGTCAATGGAAGGGGGATGGGGGTAAGCGCAGGGCTTAGATGGGGTGAGAGCCAGTAGAATATTACATGGGCATCATCAAGTTTATAAAAACTATTTTCGGCAACCAATCATTCCCGAACTACGCTGGCACTATAAAAGGGAGATCATCGAAAGGATATAGGATATATGGGGGATGAATTGGGTACTATACAATTCCAATTTCTTGCCAATAGCCTGCTTATTCTCTGGCACTACTTACCTGCACCCGGCAAACGGCTCAGATTAAAAAATCATTTTGACCCCAACTGTTCACTATTTGTTCACCATCGCGGCCGCAGCCATTCCCCATTTCCGCAGGCCAATATGAGCCTCGGCTTAGCTTGCCGATGTCAAATTCATGATACAAACCATACGCAAGCGGCTAACCTTATGTTATACTTTGTTCGCCACTTAACGACCTTTTAACCAATCTAACGTACTGTCTGTTTGGTAAGTAACCATTGGGATACCTTAACAATTTGCCGAAAGACAAACGATTGATTAAATAAGACAAGTCCATCTTTCGTTCTCGGTTTTTCGTGGCCAACAAAGAAGTTATTCTGCAACCTTACTGCACTCCCCCTATTCACAAAGGAGATCAATATGAAAGAATCTGCTGTCCCTGATATGTATGAAAAAATCCAAGATGAATCTACCTTCCTGGGCAAAATTGCCAGCAAAATTCCCGGATTCAGCGGTTATATGGAAAAAAGCCGTCGCCGTGAAGCCGATGAAATCCTGCGTCGTACTATTTCAGACCGGCTGGAAGCTACCCGCCTGGAACTCTCCAGCGTTCACCAGGAATTAAGCGGTGATATCATTCTGGCGATTGAACATGCCGAACCGTTGGGGCGAGTAGACAACCGACTCATGGGTCTCATTGGCAAAATCAAGGATGCCCCTCAAGGATATGCCGGCCTGTTTGATGCCGTGAAGGTTAAAGAAGATGATCTGGCTCGCATTTATGAATTTGATAACCAGATGCTGCTTTATGCTGACCAGATTGCTACCGGCGCGGCCGCGTTGCAAAAAGCTGTCTATGATGGGGGCAACATCAAGCAAGCCATCCGCGAACTTGATCGCACCGTCCAGGAAGCCAACAATACCTTTGGCTCCCGGCAAGAAATTCTTTCGGGCGTCGCCTGATTCCTGACTGTGCCCGCTTTGGCAAGTTCAGGAAACCGACCTGAGCAGTTACAAAACAAAACATATAGGCACTGAACTGGGAAACCTTACTCACTCCTCAGCACTCAGTCCTCAGTCCTTATCCCCAAAGGAGAGAGATTATGGCTAAAGTTTTTGATCGTGTCGCAATTGATTCCTGGCTAAATGATGAGATCGTCCGCAAATTCCCCCAAGGGGGGCTGGGTGATATAAAGCTGGGGTCTCCCTGTATTGTCAACCCCAATGAGATAGCCGTATTTGTGCGGGGAGGGAAAGCCCTGGGCACTTTCCAGCCTGGCACCCATGTTCTCACCACCGCCAATATCCCCTGGCTCACTGACTTTCTGGAGAAAGGGTTGTTTGGTGGGGCCAATGTCTTCACCGCCGATGTCTATTATCTGAAAGCAGCCGATATGACCTTTAAGTGGGGCACGGCCCAACCCATCATCGCCGAAAGCCCCAACACGGCCGCCGGGGCCTATGCCATCGTCGGCAATGGCACCTATGTCGCCAAAGTGAAAGACCCGTGGCGTTTCCTTCAGGCTATGGATGCGATGCGCGACAGTGTTCGTCTGCCCCAACTCAAAGATCGTTTAGACCCAATGTTGGGCGTCATGCTGCAAGATAAGCTGAGTGAACTGGTCAACGCCAAAAATCTCGGCCCGGCTCAAATCCAATCATTCTCTAAAGATTTAAATGATTTGCTGGTAGGGCTGCTCCAATCGGAATTCGATGCCATTGGCATGGTGTTGGTGGCCTTTAATATTCGCCTGGGGCTGCATCCCAATTCGTTGGAAATTGTGACCCGCATGGGGTATGGCACCAGCTACACCCAGATGAAAACCCTGGATGTGGGTATGGCCGCCGCCCAAAATACCGCCGGTGGTGGTCTGGCCGAAACTGGTATGGGCATGATGGGTATGTCAGCTATGCAACAGCAGATGATGCAGCAGCAGATGATGCAGCAGCAGATGATGCAGCAGCAGGCGGCCGCAGCTGCAGCCGCGCAACAAGCCCCACCTCCAGCCGCACCCGCCGCCGCCCCAGCCACACCTCCAGCCGCAGCGGGAACACCGGATGTGATGACCCCCGCTCAAGCGGCCGCGATTGTCCAGGTTGATGAAGCTGATATTGTCGCCGCCATTGAAGCTGGCGACCTTAAAGCCCGCAAAATCGGGGCTTCTTATCGTATTTCTAAAGCTGCCCTGGATGAGTTCCTGGCTGGTTAAAAAATACCCGTAACTATTAAACCTTCCGAAGCTTTTCTCCACTGGTGATCATTGGCCACGAAACCTTCGGAAGGTTGTGTCACCAGAGAGGGTTACTGGTTACAAATAACCTCAGAAACTTCGTTTGGGTTTAGGAGGACCCGACCGGCATTGCGGCCGCGTCGGGTCTTTTTCTTCTCATCATGATGAAAAAACATCACCTGTACCATCTTATCTGGTTCAGCAGCCTTAGCCTGCTCATTCTCCTCATCAGCCAGACTGGGGCGGCTTCCCAGAGTGATAACTTCGTTTATCTGCCGGTGCTGGCACGTCAGGCAACGCTATCTGGTCCCACAGGCATTCCCGCTTATGGCATCAGCTTTATCAACGCCGCCGAAGACCGTGCGGATCCTCAGCAGTTAGCCAATGCCCAAATAACGGGGGCTAAGTGGGATCGCTGGCCTATGTATTGGCATTTTATTGAGCAAACACCAGGTCAGTTTAGCTGGAACAACCAGGACGCGGCCGCCATCGGAGACATCGCCGCTGGTTTCCATATCAACGCCATCCTGCTGGGCACACCCGGCTTTTACACCACCAACCTCAACAACCCGGACTCCTGGGCAACCCGCAGCAGCCTCAGCCCTGTTGCCAACGGCCTGAGCCAGATCAATACCGCCACCCCCATTGGCCTCTATACTCCCGTCTTCACCGATGGCACCGATATTCCCGGCCCTGGCAAACAGATCAACCCGGCCAATGTGTGGGCCAGGTTTGTCTTCGCCACTGTCAACCGATACAAACCAGGCGGCATTCTGGCCCAGGCCCAAAATTGGCCCGCCGGCGTAGGCATCACCCATTGGGAAATGTGGAATGAGCCAGATTTGCCCTTTTTCTGGGACGGGTCAGTGGATGATTATGCCCGACTGCTGAAGGTGGGGTACCTGGCAGCCAAACAAGGGGACGCGGCCGCACAAATCCTCTTCGGTGGACTGGCCAATGACGGGGCACACCTCTCCTTTTACGCCGAAGTTCTGGACATATACGAGGACGATCCCCAGGCTAGCCAATCAGGCTACTTTCATGACATTTTAGCCACCCACAACTATTTTTACGCCTGGCGCACCTGGTACCACGTCTTCCGGGCCAAAAACAGCCAGCAAGCTCACGGGTTTAACAAGCCAATCTGGGTCAATGAAAGCGGTGTCCCCGCCTGGAACGATTACCCTGGCCCCATTTGGGTTCCTGACAGCCCATACCGGGCCACCATGAGCGAACAAGCCGATTTCATCATCCAGAGTGCCTTTTATGGGACGTATGCTGGAGCCACCACCATTTTCCATTTCCAACTGTATGATGGCTGCGGCAACCAACCCGGCGGCACTGATTTCCCGCCCCACAATGGAGAGCTATGTGGCTTGCCGGAATATCCTATCTGTGCGGGAGATGCGTTTGGCCTGTACCGTAACCCCACCGATGCCGCCTGTTTTCGCCAACATCCGCAGCCCGAAACACCCCGCCCGGCGATGACCGCCTACCAGGTGTTAACCACCTATTTTCGGGATGTGCAGCCATATTGGCGTTTGCGGCCAGGGGGGTCTGACCCGGTCAATGGGCCGCAGGAATGGATCGCTTTTTATCAACCACACACCGGCAACCGGATTGTCGGCATGTGGGCACGGTTTGGGGTGGCCCAAACTGCCGTTATCACAGCCACTAGCAGCAGTGCCCTGCTGGTCTATCCCGATGGCCTGACCCAAACGATTACTCCATCGAACGGGGTCTACCATATCCCCTTGCCCGGCGCTACCAACCTGAACGCCCCTTGGGACCCCACTCTATACGCTATCGGCGGCCGACCGGTTATTTTGATTGAACATGATCCCCGGTAAAGAAAGCCAGTTCACACAGTTTACAAAGGATACGTTTGCGAGTGCCGAAGTATGCCAATCACTCCGCCACTTTGCTTACTTTTGTTCTGCTGCCGTGTTATAATTCGCTACATTTGTTCAACTTTAAGACGGTTCCTCAGTTGCCACGTATGTCTAACCAATCCGTTTCTGGTCCCCCACTTGATTTTCAACACGTTGTCGCCAATGGTCGAGTGGCCGGTTTGTGGCGACTGCTCTATGGTTTTCGGCTGCTTTACCTGGTAGCCAATATCAGTGTAGCCTTCGCGGCCGCGTCCCGCACCGCCTTCTACTACCTCATCCAATTTTTTGTTGATGACGTGTTGACCCAACCCAATGTGGCTAATCGGCTGCCCTGGGTTGCCCTCAGCTTTTTGGGGCTGGCTCTCATGGAAGGACTGTTTACCTTTCTCAGTGGGCGCTGGGCGGCCGCGGCCGCCGAAGGGGTCACTATCCGGCTGCGTGATTATCTGTATGACCACATCCAGCGGCTCACCTTCACCTACCATGACAAAACCCCCACCGGCGAACTCATCCAGCGGGCCACCTCTGATGTGGAAGCCCTGCGCCGCTTCTTTGCCGAAGAAGGCATCGGGGCCGGCCGTATCGCTTTCCTGTTCATCGTCAACTTCACCGCCATTATGACCCTCAGCCCCCGGTTGGCCTGGTCATCCGTCATCATCATGCCCGCCGTTTTCGTTGTTTCCATCTGGTTCTTCCGGCGCATTGAAGCATTATACGAAAAATTTCAGGAGCAAGAAGCCAAACTTTCTACCGTCCTGCAAGAAAATCTAACCGGCATCCGCGTCGTCAAAGCGTTTGCCCGGCAGCAATATGAGCAGGAAAAGTTCGCCATTGAAAACAGAGAGCGGTTCCAGCGGGGCCAACGGCTGCTGCTTTGGCACGCCATCTTCTGGCCTACCACCGACATCATCGTTGGCTTCCAGATGCTCTTTGGCTTTTTCACTGGAGCGATGATGGCCATTCGCGGCGACATCACCATTGGCACTTATCTGGCCTATGTCGGCCTGCTCATCTGGTTGATCTGGCCGCTGCGTAACCTGGGACGGCTCATCGTGCAAATGTCTATGGGGGTGGTCTCTTTCAGCCGGGTGGCCGAGATTATCCGGCAGGAGCGGGAGCCGCTGCTGGCGGGCAGCTATCAACTAAAAGGATCGCTGCGCGGGGAGATCACCTTTGAGCAGGTCAATTTTGCTTATGCCCCAGAAGAGGCGGTGGTGCTGCAAGATATTAGCTTTGACCTGAAAGCTGGGCAGGTGTTAGCCATCACCGGCCCGACCGGATCAGGCAAGAGTACCCTGGTCAATTTGCTGCTCCGTTTTTATGATTACAGTAGCGGCCGCATCCTGCTCGATGGCGTGGAATTACGGGATTACCCCCGCCGTACCCTGCGCCAACAAATTGGGCTGGTACAGCAGGAGCCATTCCTCTTCTCCCGCACCATCCGGGAAAATATCACCTATGGGGTAGACCGGGCCGTGAGTGATGAGGAGATGATCGCGGCCGCGCAGGCCGCCGCCATTCACGAGGTCATCCTTTCCTTCCCCGATGGGTATAACACCCTGGTTGGGGAGCGTGGTGTCACCCTCTCCGGGGGGCAAAAGCAGCGTGTCACCCTGGCCCGCACCTTCCTCAAAAACCCCCGCATCCTCATTCTGGATGATGCTACCTCATCAGTGGACACGGAAACAGAAGCGGCTATTCGTGACGCCCTGCTGCAGCTGATGCCGGGGCGCACCACCATCATCATCGCCCACCGGGTGCAAACCCTCATGGAGGCGGATTTGGTGCTGGTGCTGGACAAAGGGCGTATCGCCCAGAGCGGCTCCCCAGATGATTTACTGGCCCAGCCAGGCCCGTTCCAGCAGTTGTATGAGTTACAATCCCGCATTGAAGCGGAGGTGGAAGCTGAGGTTGCGGCCGCGTTAACAGGCTCTTGAGGAATTTAGAGGGTTGACACCAGACGTAGGGGCATACCCTGGTAGTTGCCTCGGACCAGGCAGGCACCAGGCCAACCCTATCGTATGTCCCCCCCCACAATCGCAAAGCCCTAAATTTTAGGCCGTATATGCAAGGTTCTTAGTTGACCTGTCGGCAAATCAATTGAACAAGCAGTGGGTGGCTGGCAGCCCTCGAAGTTATTTTGAAATCGCCAAGACGATAGTTGCACCCTCTTGACCCCGTCATTACAATTCAGGGTGCATGATTCAACCCTGATTGCAGGCAACTAAGCGTATGAATGACCTATTATTGAGCCAGTTACAAGCGGCCGCGTCTGAGATCACGCCGTCAATTAAAAGCGTTTCAGGCGGCCAGTGGGTCGCTCAAAGCCGCCTTGCGCCTGGCCGCAGAAGAAAAGCCGGAAGCCCTGGCCATGCACAAAGCGGCCGCTAAATTAGACAGCGCGGCCGCTCTCCTGGATTCCCCCACCCTGCAACAAGCCAACGACCTGTTCCACGCCGCTACCCAGCAGGCTTTGGATGATCTGGCCTTCGCCTTTGCCCATGATCTCAAAGAAGCGTTTGAGGCCCAAGGACAAACAGTAGGGGGTTGCCCGCCTACCCTGCTGGTCAATGGGCTGATTTTGCATGTAGATGTGGCTGCCCGTAAAGCGCAATGGTTTTATGGCAAAGAACCCCTGACGCGGCCGCAGCCCCTCTCCGTCTCTGGCCTGCTCAAAGCGTACCAACAGCAACAAAAATTAATCATGGGGCGGCAAACGGATGTTCCGGCCTTCCTGACCGAACTCCACAAGGCGTGGCAAGATTTAATTGACGAACGCCTCAATCGGGGTGGCCGCTACCCATCAGGCGGCCGGCTTAACCTGATTGACGTTTACGGTAAACTGGTACTAAACCGGCAGTCAGCCCGTTTCTGGAACGCCCCTTCCCGACAAAATTTCAAAGATTACGAACGCCACTTCTTCATTCGTGACCTGTTAGCAGCTAAAGAAAGCCCCACCCTCACCCTGGAAAACAAACCCTTGCGCCTGCGCCTGGGCGTGGCCACCAAAAGCCAGGCCGACAGCCCCACTAAAAGTGCCTGGCTGCCTGAGAATGGTCTGGATGGGCAGTTTTATGGGGATGTAACGTTTGAAGACGTATAGAGTGTATTGGTGTATTGGTGTACTGGTGTATTGATGACTAATATACCAATACACCAGTACACTAATAACTAAAGGTAAACCCCTATGTCCCTCACCCAACCTCTCGCTCGCCACATCATCGAAGTGCTGGGTAGTTCTGGCACTCCCCCACAGAAAGGGGTGCAATATTTTAATGTCGGCAACAGCTCGCTGCTTAATGCCCTGGATGAGTTTTATCTCAACTCCTACCTGCAACACGGGGGAGCAGGGTACAAAATGGTCATCGGCGATTATGGCAGTGGCAAATCCCACTTCCTTTACTGCTTGCGGGACATCGCCTGGAGCCGCAATTTTGCCGTTGTTAAGGTAGACCTCAGCCCGCTGGAGACTCCGTATAATGATCAGCGTGAGGTGTATGCCGCGGTGGCCCGCAACCTCATCTGGCATGAAACGGAAGAAGGGATTTCGGATGAATATGGGCTGCCCCGTTTCCTGGAAGGAACGTTACAACGAGTAGTCGGTGGAGAAATTAGCCTGGAAACATTGAAACACCCGTATTATAAAGCGTTGGTGGATACAGTGGACGCGGCCGCGATAGACAGCACCTCTTACAAAGCCGCCATCCTCGCCTACTTTGAAGCCCTGATACGGGAACAAGAAGAGCGGCTAGACGCCCTTTCCCGCTAGCTTATGGGCAGTGCAACTTCTCCCGCTGACACCAAAACCTTGCGTGATGTGGGCGTCACCGGCAAAATCACCCGTCCCAACGCCTTCCGCATGTTACGCTCCCTGGCTCAGATTATCCGCACCCTCTCCTACAGCGGCCTCATCCTTTTATTCGATGAAGTAGACCGGATGGCCAGCATTGGCGGCAAGGCAGAGAAAATCGCCACCGACAATTTACGCGAAGTGATTGATCGCTGCCGGGATGAGATGCCTGGAGCGATGTTCGTTTACGCTGTGCCCCCTCAATTCATCAACGAAGTCGTGCCCCGTTACCCGGCTTTACAGCAGCGCGTCCGTGCCCCTGGCCGCTTCTCACGGGCCAACCATTTCAGCCCCCTCATCAGCATCGAACAGCTAGACCTGGCCGAAGATGCCCTGCTGCTGGCGATTGGGGAGAAACTCATCCCTATTTATGAACTCGCCTTCAACACCAGCCTGGATCACACCGTGCAATATGCCAATGCGGCTATCCTGGCTAACATTGCCCGTGATGTGTTCTTGGATGTGAGCCATCGGCGCATCTTCATCAAAGCGTTCGTCATGGAGCTGGCCCGCCAGCACCACAGCGGCCAACACACCCTCACCGAAGACGAGGCCAAAGCCATCGTGCGCGGTCAGGTAGATGCCCTGAGTGAGGGCGAAACGGCCCCCTATTAACCATGAAACCTGACCAGCCGAGGGAACTTCACCACCTGCCCACCTGGCAAGAACTAAACCAGGACACCGCTCCAGAAATAGATGTCATGCTTCTAGAACATTGGCGCACGGTACCCGCCTGGCGCAAACTTCAGGCTATCTCAGCCTTAAACCGTTCTGTTTTATTTCTGACTTACCAGCAAATGCAGGCAAAACATCCAGATGCTTCTGAAGAAGAGCTACGTTATTACCTGATTGACCATTTATATGGTTCGGAAATGGCTCAGGGTGTCTATCCAACATCCTGGTCAAAACAAGGTAGCAAACAAGCTGTGGCCTTGACCAACGATTAATTAGAGCAGACGACACTTATTCAGCGAATATCTGTGTTCATCTGTGCCATCTATGGATACTCTATTGACCGTCTCTCTGGACGCCCTGCATTATCTGGCGGCCGGCCGGCGGCAAAAAGCGTGGTTAGATTGGCTAATGGGGGGTCGGCGGGTGTCTTTAATGAATAAAGGGTTACGCCAAGAGGTCAAATTCCCCAGCATTTACACCGTCGGCAACAACGCCCGGCAAATCGCTTACCTGCTTACCGGGTTAAGCGCATTGGCCCGGTTAGCCAATTACAGCGGCCTCTGTGTCCTGATTGATGAGGCAGAAAGTTACTCCCTGCTTCGTTCTGTGCAGCGGCCCAAAGCCAATGATTTTTTTAAGGCGATGATCGCGGCCGCTTACCGGCAGCAGCAAAACAAAATCGTCCCCGACACCATTCCCCAGCACCGGTACCGGGATTACCCCCTGGCTTATGACGAAGGGCAGGCCCTCTTTTTCCTCTTCACCGTCACCCAGAGCGATAACAATTTGCCTTTAGATGCCTGGTTGGAACCAGGCCAGGTACTCAATCTGGACCCCCACCATACCCCTCAGGAAATCGGTCAATTTTTGGAGCAGGTGATGGGCTACCATGCCCAGGCTTTTGGCTATGAGGTGGGTGAACGGCAGCGGCAGGTACGGCGAGCGGCCGCAGAGCAGTTGGCCTTAGGCATGAAGAACGGCCACCTCAGCATCCGGGCGACTGTGCGGTTGGGGGTGGAGCTGTTTGATTTGCTCTACCAATATGAGGATTACGACGCGGCCGCGCTCCTCAATGAACTGCGCCAGCAATACCGATAAAAACAGACGTGACCACTTCATCCCCTATTACGTTGAAAGATCAACTGGTTCACACCTGGTCCCCCTTTTTTAGCCGCTTTGGTAACTTTACCCCCATCCAGTTGCAGGCCATCCCCCCCATTTTACAAGGCAAAGATACGCTGGTGATTGCGGCGACGGCTTCGGGCAAAACAGAAGCGGTGGTTGCGCCATTGCTGGAACGGTTGTTGCAACCAGGGCCGCTGGAACAAGGACGTTTGCGCCTGCTTTATATCTCCCCAACCCGTGCCCTGGTGCGGGATTTGGTGGAGCGGTTACAAATCCCTCTGGAGACCTTGGGGATTTCTCTGGCTCTGAAAACGGGGGACAGCGGCCCCATCGCGGCCGCGAACCCCGCCACCCTGCTCATCACCACCCCCGAATCTACCGACTCCCTGCTCACCCGCATCCCTCGCCTCTTTATCCCCTTACAAGCCATCATTCTGGATGAAATTCACCTGTTCGATAACACCCGCAGAGGGGATCACCTGCGCTGTCTGCTCAACCGCATCTAACGCATCCGGGGGTATGCCCAACCTGGTACCCTGCCTACGCAGCGGATTGCCCTCTCGGCTACGGTGTTTGACCCAACTGGGTGGCGGCCCGGTACCTCAACAATGGGGTGATGGTCAAAGATGGACGCGGCCGCGACCTTCAAGCCAGCCTCACTTCCATGCACGGGTTAGCCGACCTGGCCGCTGTCCTGGCAACCCGTCCGGCCCATAAATCACTCCTCTTTTGCAACACCCGCAACGAAGCAGAGCAGGTCGCCACCTATCTACGCCAACATCTGGCCTATGAAGCAGACATTTTCACCCATTACAGCAATCTGGACAGCCAGGTACGGCAAGAAGTAGAAAGCCGCTTCGCCGGGGCCACCGTCGCTTTGTGTGTGAGCAGTTCCACCCTGGAGCTGGGGATAGACATTGGCTCGATAGATGAGGTGGTGTTAATCGGCCCGCCGCCAACGCTGACCGCTTTCTTACAGAGGATTGGCCGGGGGGGACGGCGCACCCGCCGCACCCAGGTATTGTGCCTGGCCCGTTCACCCCTGGAGCATCTTCGTTTTATGGCTTTGTTGGGGTTGGCGCAAGGTACGATAGCCAGCATTGACGCGGCCGCGTACCATTTCCGCCCCGCCATTCTCATTCAACAACTGTTCAGCCTGCTCAAACAAAGCCCCACCGGCAGCCTGCGCCTGGCTGATTTGCGCCGCATCGCTCCGCCTGATGTGCCCGATGCTGACCTGTCCCCCATCCTACGCACCCTGGCCGCCGAGGGGTATTTACAGAGCGGCCGCCCCGGAGAATGGCGCCCCGGCCCCAAGCTGAACCCATTGATTGATGATCATGAGATTTATAGCAATATCGGCGAGGAGCGGCTGAAGACGACGGTACTGGATGCGTACAGCGGCCGCAAACTGGCCCAAACAGAAACGTTACGCCAAAAAGGGGAGACCCTGCTCATGGGCGGCCAGCCGGTGCAGGTAAGCTGGCAGGACAAATACCAGTTTGCCGTAGAAAAGGGGCAGCGGGAAGCGGTTGAGGAGCTGCTCCGTTTCCGTACCGCCCCCTTTACCGTGCCAGCAGAAATAGCCCAGGCGATGGCGGCCGCGCTCCATCTTCCGGCTGGCCTCATCCCCATCTTGCCTGAAGAGGACGGCACCTGGCTGTTTCATTTTTGGGGGGATATTTACGGAGAGTTATTGGCGGCCATCTTACAGGCCCATTATCCGGCGGAAGGGTGGCAGCCCCGCCTCCGCCCCTGGAATGAGGTGGTACTGCACCTGCCGTTTCACCTGGAAACGCTGCCCCCCTGGGATGCACGGCTGGCCCACCGGGAATTAGGTCTGTTAGCCAAACGGATTGGGGCAAAGATGGATTGCGGCCGCTTTCACTCGTTGCTCCCCCCCGACCTGGCCGTGGGTACGGTGGTGGCCCTGTGTGATTTGTCGGCCGGTAAAGGCGTGAGCGGTAAACTGAGAACCCTGGTCGCTGTTAAAAATTTCTGGAATGCCATACTTGTCCAGTGCTTCATCTAGCGCGTCCAAGCAGAACGCGCCGTCCAGCGTGTTGGACAATCGCCAGGATAATATAAAGTGTGCGTTTGTGCGACATTTTTTGACCTCCATAAAATTTAGTGGATTATACAATTATCCACCTTAGCATGTGGTCTAGTTTTTGGGGGTCATTATAGTATAATGTGAAACCCTTCGGCAAGCTCAGGATAGACCGTGATCCGTGAACTCTCTTTAGTCAGTCGTTCATCATAATCAGCCAACCATGCTCTTTGTAGATAACACTCAGACCGATCCCCGCCTCAATTTAGCTATTGAGGAGTTTATTCTGCGTAACTTGCATTTTGATATACCGGTTTTGTTTTTTTACCTTAACGAACCCTCAATCATCATCGGCCGCAACCAGAATGCCCTGGAAGAGATTGACTCTGATTTTGTTCAGGCCAATAACATTCATGTGGTGCGGCGGCTTTCTGGCGGGGGGGCCGTGTTTCACGATCTGGGCAACCTTAACTTTAGTTTTGTGACCCAGGCCGGCCCCGATAATTTCCACAATTTTGCCCGCTTTACCCAACCGGTCATCCGGGTGCTGCGCCAGCTTGGCCTGGAAGCAGAACTCCGTGAACAGAGCAGCATTTTTGCCAATGGCAAGAAGATTTCTGGCAATGCCCAATATGCCACCGGCGGCCGCATGTTCAGCCACGGCACCCTGCTCTTTGACAGCAACCTGGAAACGATGCTCAAAGCGCTCAACCCCCGCCAGGTAAAAATTGAATCCCGAGCCGTACAATCGGTGCGGAACTTTGTCACCAATATCCGCGACCTGCTGCCCCAGGAGATGACGATTCACGAACTGCGCCAGGCCCTGCTATGTGGCATTTTTGAGACTGAGGACGCGGCCGCCATCCCTACCTACACCCTCAGCGAACAAGATTGGACCACCATCCGGCAAATCTCCCACCAGCGGTACGCCAATTGGGATTGGAATATCGGCCATTCCCCCCCATTCAATGTGCAGAAAAGCGAACGGCTCTCTGTAGGTAAGGTTGATGCCCGTATTAGCGTCCAAAGTGGCAAGATTCAACAGATCAAATTTTATGGCGATTTCAGCAGTCAGCAGGAGTTGAGCGAACTGGAAAGCCACCTTGTCGGAGTACGTTATAATCGAGAAGAGATCGCGGCCGCACTCCAACCCATCTCCCTCACCCCCTACTTCGGCCCCCTGACCCCGGGTGAGTTCCTTGAGTTTATTTATTAGTACCCTTACAGAAAACAAGAAGTGATCCACAGATGACCCAGATTGCCACAGATAGCTTAAAAATCTGTATTCATATGTGTTCATCTGTGCCATCTGTGGATAAATCTCTTCTGGCTTGTCCAGGTTAGGAATGAGGGCTGAGTTCCCCCAATTCCCTTTCCCCTAGAGCTTCCCTATGCCCCCAACCATCATTGCCAACCGCTACCAGATCCAAGATTTCACCACCGACCTGATTGGCCGGGGGGGAATGGGTGACGTGTACCGGGCTGTAGACAAACAAACCGGTCAACTGGTCGCTATCAAACATCTCAAAACAGAGCTGGTTTTGAGCAACCCGGAAATGCTGCACCGGTTTGAGCGGGAAGCCCAGGCCCTGCGCCGCCTCAACCACCCCAACATTGTCACCATCCTCAGCAATGTGGCGGAGAACAACCAACATTATTTGATCATGGAATATGTGCCCGGCGGCTCCCTCTATGATCTGCTGCAACAAGAGAAGCAGGTGCCGATTGAACGGGTGCTAAAAATCGCTCTGGAGTTGGCCGATGCCCTGGCCCGCGCCCATCATCTGGAGATTATTCACCGGGATATTAAACCGGCCAATGTGCTGCTAGCGGCCGATGGTACACCCCGCCTGACTGATTTTGGCGTGGCCCACATCGCTGGCCTCAAATCTATTACCCAGACCGGAGTATTAACCGGCACCTACAGCTACCTCAGCCCGGAAGCATGCAATGGAGAAGAGACAGACGCCCGCAGTGATATCTGGGCGTTTGGGGTTTTGTTGTATGAAATGCTGGCTGGCCGCCGCCCCTTTGAAGAATCCCAGGTGGGGGCGATGATTTACGCCATTTTGACTAAACCGGCCCCAGAGCTAACCCAGTTCCGCTCCGATGTGCCAGAGGCGTTGAGTGAATTGATTTACAAGATGCTGGCCAAAGAGCGGCCGCAGCGCATTGGTAGTATGCGGCTGGTGGGGGCCAAGCTAGAAGCGATTATTGCCGCCCTGCGTGATGACACCGCGGCCGCGCCCCCCGTCCGCTTCCCGCTGACCCCACCGGAGCAACCAGCCCCGGCCATTGGCCCGCGCCACAACTTACCCACCCCACCTACCCCCTTCGTTGGCCGCAGCCATGAGCTGGAAGAGCTACTGCAAAGCCTGGCCGATCCCGATTGTCGCCTGTTAAGCCTCATCGGCCCAGGGGGGATGGGCAAAACCCGTCTGGCCATTGAAGCCGGTGTGCGCCAGGGGGAAAAATTCCGCCATGGGGTTCGTTTCGTTCCATTGGCCCCCCTCAACAGCCCGGCCCAAATCGTTCCGGCCATTGCTGAGGCGTGTCAGTTCACTTTTTTTGCTGACAATGACCCCCAGGAGCAGCTTCTAAATTATCTGAAAGAGAAAGAGATGCTGCTAATTTTGGACAACTTTGAGCATCTCCTTGAGGGGGCGGACCTGGTTTCGGACATTATCGCGGCCGCACCCCAGGTCAAAATCCTGGTCACCAGCCGGGAGATGCTCAACCTGTGGGAAGAGTGGAGCCGACCCATCCGGGGAATGAGCTACCCCCAGAGTGAAGCCACCGATCAGCTTGACCGTTACAGCGCGGTGCAGTTGTTTGCCAGCCGGGCCAAACGGATTCGCACTACCTTTGATTTGCAGAGTGAACGGCGCCAGGTCATCCGCATCTGCCGCCTGGTGGATGGGATGCCCCTGGGCATTGAGCTGGCAACCACCTGGCTGCGTACCCTCTCCCCAGAACAGATCGCCGATGAAATTGAGCGCAATCTCGATTTTCTCTCTACGACCTTGCGCAACATTGCCCCCCGCCATCGCAGCATCCGGGCCGTCTTTGATTATTCCTGGGCCTTGCTCACTGAGCAGGAACAAGCCGTTTTCCGCCGCCTTTCCGTTTTTCAGGGAGGGATTCAGCGGCCGGCGGCCGCAGCCATCGCCCAGGCCGATTTAACGACCCTGAACAGTCTGGTCAGTAAATCGTTGTTGTATGAAACCAGTGAAGAGAGCCTGGAAACATCCCATGCCGGGGGGATTCGCTTCCGTTACTATCTTCACGATTTATTAAAGCAGTACGCGGCCGCTAAGCTGGACGAACTTCCCGAAGATAAAGCCAAAACCCTGGCCCGTCACGCCGCCCATTACAGCCAATTTCTAGCTGCCCAGGAGCCAGCCCTCAAATATAACCGGCAGCAGCGGGCCGCCCTGGATGCCATTGGTGAAGAGATGGAAAACATCCGCACCGCCTGGTATTGGTCTTGCCAACATTTGAACGAACATCCTCAGGCAGCCGATTATTTGCGCCAGGCAGCTACCAGTTTGAATATTTTCCTGCAATATCGCCTTCGCTCTCTGGAAAATGCCAACCTGTTCGCCCAGGCGGCCGCAGCCCTGAAAGCGGCCACTCATTTACCCGAACCCCAGCGGCGAGCATTGATCGCCTGTATGGAAATACGGCAGGGGCTGTATCTGTTCCGCACCCAGCACCATGAGGAGAGCAAGCAGTTGTGGCAGCACTCTGTAGCCGTCTTAGATGACCTGTTGGCGGAGAATGACCTGGACGCGGCCGCACGTCATCAGGCCGAACAAGACCGCATTTTAGCCCAAATCTTTCTTGCCTTTCACCTCAGCCGTTCCCTGGGACACGAAGCGGCCTTAGCCCTCTTACAGCAGGCAGAAAAAGCAGCTCAGCGGCTGGGGGATCGTTGGGCCCTGGCCCGTGTCATGAACGTCCAGGCCGCTTTCCTACCCGACTTCACGGCTACAATCCAACAATACCGGCAAGCTCTGAATATCGCCCGAGAAACAGGGGATTTAATTGGCATGAGTGTCATTATGGGCAATCTGGCAACCATGCTCTCTGATACCCAAGAGGTCAACACTTTGTTGCACGAAGCGGAAACGATCCAACGGGATTTAGGCAACCGGTATCTGGTAGCCCACAGTCAATATTTCCAGGGCATTACCTTGATCCCCCAGGGTCGTTTTGCTGAAGCTCAGCAGCTGCTAGAAACCGCCCTGTCCACCTTCCAGGAATTGGCCGCCCCAGAAAACATTCGTTTGGTCCAGGAATATCTCAGCGATCTGGCCTGGGGACATGGCAATACCTCCCTGGCACGTCACTATCTGGAAGAAAATATCCGCCAGGCACAAGAACAGGGGGACCTGGAACATACGATTAAAGGAATGTATCAGTTAGGGAAGTTGGTGTTGGCCGAAGAGTCATCAGATGAAGCTCGTACCTTATACCACTCCGCCCTGGCCCTGCTGCCCCAGATCAATCGCCCTCTAGCGCGGGCTGAAGCCCTGGATGCTCTAGGTAATTTTGCCCTCTATCTGGGCGAATATGAGCTGTCTCGTCACCACTTTACCGAAAATCTTGCCTTGTCGGAACAGACGGAAGACCGAACCGGGCGAGCCTGGTCGCTGCGTAATTTTGGCCTTATCGCCTATGAGTTGGGGGATTATGCGGCCGCCGAAAAATATCTCCAGGAAAGTTTAACCATTCACCGCCAGGTCAGCTTCCCCTGGGCGCAGGCGTGGTTATGGCAAGATTTAGGGCTGGTTGCGGCCGCACAAGGGGATTATCTCCTGGCCGAAGAGCGGTACCGGCGCGGCCTGGGGCTGGCCGAAGGGGTATGGGGCACTTCATTAAACCTGGAGCTGATGGTTAGTTGGGGCATTTTGCTCTTTAAACTCAAGAAAATGGAAGCCGCTTATGAACACCTTTTTGCCACCACCCGGCATCCTCTCTTTTTGCCCATGATGGTCAAACCCAAATTCCGCCGTAAAGCAGCCCGCTTGCTGGCCGAACTGGAATGCTGCCTGACCCCAGAAACGGTCCAAGAGATCAAAGAACGCGGCCGCACCGCTGATGACCTTGTGGCAGGGATTTTAGTTTCGAATTCCTAGTTTCGAGTGGCAGAGTGGCAGAGTGGCAGGAGCGATTTTACTTTGCCCCTTTGCCCCTTCGCCCCTTTGCCCCTTTGCGACCTTGTAACTTTGTTGCCCTTTTCATCCTTCATAATTCATCCTTCATAATTCATCCTTCATAATTCATCCTTCATAATTCCCCATGCCCCCCCTCTGGCTTCTCCTCCTTCTGATTCCGGCCATGATGACCGGACCACTCCTGGTGATTCAGGCGATTGTGGGGGACGGCCCCTGGCTCTATCTGCTGCCGGTCAGCGCCCTGGTGGTGGGAGAAACCATAATGACCACCCGCTGGTTACAGCGGCCGCAGCAGCGACAGTTAAACCATTGGCAATACCGCCTGGCCGAAGCCATTTTTCTCCTACTGTTCATCCGCCTGCTCACCTGGGCTATCAGCGGCACCAACCTGAGCATCGAGCTGCTGCTCACCTATTGGCGCGAGCCTATCAACTTTCTGGATGGCCCTTTTCTAGTTTTCACTCTCCTCACCCTCATCATCTGGCAAGAGGCGATCTATCTGACCAGCCTGCTGCTGAGTCTACCCCTGGATGAAGCCGAACTCAACAGCCTCAAACCAGGCCAACGTGAGCAGCGGCCCCGTTTTTCTGACCGCTCCGCTCTGGCGGTTGATTTTTTAAGCCATTGGCTTTATGGGGGAATCATATTACTCGGCTGCACCGCCCTGATCACCATTGATATCCCTACTCTCGGTCAGAGCTTTGATCTTCGCACCCTGGGACGCATCAATCTTCCCCCCCTGCTCCTGGCGGCTCTAATGTTATATTTGCTGGTAGGGCTGTGGCTTTATGGCCTGATACGGTGGCAAACCATCAAAGCCCGCTGGCAGGTAGAATACACTACCATTCAACCTGAATTAGAACAGACCTGGCGGCGATCAGTGGCCTGGTTAATTGCCGGGGTAGCCATTGCGGCCGCGTTTCTACCCATTGGCTCCACCATCGGCCTGGCCCACATCCTCACCTTCCTGCTAAACATCCTTTTTGCTCTGGTACAGATGTTTGTCTTGTTAGCCATTTTCCTGTTGAGCCTGCCCATGCTCCTGTTTGGCCGCCCCAGCGGCGTCGAAATTGAAGAGCCACCCCCGCTGGCTCCTCTGGAACCAACCGACCTCTTTTTGCCCCCACCCCCCACCGATGAGCCAAATCTCCTGGTGAATGGGATATTATGGCTGGCTCTTTTAGCCGGGACAGTGGCAGCGGTTCTCTTTTTTCTGCGCCAACGGGATTTTGCCTGGGTGTGGCCGGCCTTGCGGCAGCAATGGGTGACCTGGTGGTTGTCACTTAAACAGTGGTGGCAGGATGTCCGTGATCGCGTTACCGAAATGGGACAGGAGTTGGTAGCTCGCGGCCGCGACCAGGTATCCACCTCAGCCCCATCTCCCTGGAGCTTTTTTCGCCTGAGCACCCTTTCCCCTCGTGAACAAATCCGCTACTTCTACCTGGCAGCCGTGCGCCGGGCTGGGGAAAAAGGCGTACCCCGACAGCAGGCCGAAACCCCGCTGGAATTTGCCCAGGATATGAAACAAAATTGGCCTGAAGCCGAAGGAGAGATAGATCAGCTAACGGATGCTTTTCTCCACGCCCGCTACAGTCCTCAACCTGTCAGCCCCGAACAAGTCAACCCCATCAAACAAACCTGGAAACGAGTCAAAACCTCTTTACGCCGCCGCCGGGCCAATTAGCTAACCCTTAGACCCCACCCCTGATTCTCCCCTAAGCCGCCCATTGCGGGTACAATGCGAGCTTGCCAGCGGGGAAATGGGCGAATGACTTATGTCTCAGCCCTCACCCCTCAATCTTGATTTTTAAGGAGCAGCTATGTTTAAGAGAACCTTACCCCCTTTTTTACTCACTCTGTTACTTCTCACCCTGGTCGCTTGTGGTGGGGGAACCAGCAATGAACCTGACGCCGTGCCCACCCTCATCGAACCAGCCGCCTTGCCCACCCTGTCAAATGACAGCTACCCCGCCCCAATTATGCCAACCCCGTTCAACCCTGATGGGTATCCCGGTGGCCTATACCCGACCATAGAAGTTGTGTCCCCCTACCCCGGAGTTACCGGCCAGACCATTTGGATTCTTCGCCCCCTGGGGCAGCAATGTATGGATCCTGAAAGCCATACCTACCCCAATTTAGCGGCCGCCGTCACCGCCCTGACCAATGCCGGCGTAACAGTGCTGGAGGCACGTGACGAGCGGCTGATGGTATGCGAAGCGTGCGACTGCCCCACCCCAGAACATTTCCGTGCCCGCATTAACCTGTCTGATTATGGTAAAGCCACGCCGCTGGGCTGGTACCGGGAAAATTGACGTGATATGTGACACGTGATTTTTCACGTATCATATCCCCAAAGAGAGTGCCTACATGTTACGTTTCCTTACCGCCGGTGAGTCACACGGGCCGGAACTGACGGCCATCTTAGAAGGAATACCCGCCGGTCTACCTATCAATCTGGTAGAGCTAAGTGAGCAAATGGCCCGACGACAGGTGGGGTATGGGTCAGGCGGCCGCATGAAAATCGAACAAGATGCGGCCCTCATTACCGCCGGGGTGATGAATGGCTTCACGACTGGGGGGCCTATCGCCTTGCGTATTGCCAACAAAGATTACCGCAAATGGGCCGAACGGGATATTACCCCCATGACCATCCCTCGCCCTGGCCATGCCGACCTGACCGGAGCCGTCAAATACGGCTACCGAGATTTGCGTCTGGCCTTGGAACGAGCATCAGCACGGGAGACAGCAGCGCGGGTAGCCGTAGGGGCCATCTGCCGCCAACTTTTGGGCCACTTTGGGGTAGAGATTGGCAGCTATGTCACCAGCATTGGCCCGGTGACAGCGGAAATTCCTGACAGCCTGGGGTATAGGGAACGGTTCGCGGCCGCTGAAGAAAACGATCTCCGCTGCCCCATCCCCACCACTACTGAACTAATGCGCCAACACATCCGGGATACCATGCAGGCTAAAGATACGGTTGGCGGCATTTTTGAGGTGGTGGCCCTGAATGTCCCCCCTGGCCTGGGCAGCCATGTCCATTGGGATCGGCGGCTGGATGCCCAACTACTCCTGGCTGTCGGCTCCATTCACGCCATCAAAGGGGTAGAAATCGGCCCTGCCTTTGCCAACACCCGGCTGCCCGGCTCCCAGGTGCATGACGAAATTTTTCTGGCCGAGGATAGGCAAACGCTTGTCCGGCAAAGCAACCGAGCGGGGGGTTTTGAAGGGGGGATCACCAATGGGGAGCCGGTTATTGTGCGGGCAGCCATGAAACCGATCTCCACGGTGCTAAACGCCCGTCGTTCGGTTGATTTAGCTGCTGGGGAACCAGCCGATACGGTTTATGAACGGTCTGATTTTTGTGCGGTGCCCCGTGCCGCTATTGTCGGTGAGGCGATGGTTGCCTTTGCTCTGGCCAATGCCCTGATAGAAAAGCTGGGGGGAGATAGTGTGGCAGAGATGCGGCCGCGTTTCGACAGTTTACGCCATTTACGCCTGGAAGACCTGCTCATGGATAACCTCCCCTGGCGATTTGGGTATAGGGGATAACTGCTGTGCCTTTATGCCTGACTTTGGGTATAATCAAAGCAGGTCTATTCATGAGTGGCTATTTACGCAGGAGTTTTTTGATGCTTAAACACCGTACCTTCTGGCTCATCCCCATTGCTCTGCTTTTCATTTTGCTGCTGACGGTCGGCCCCGCGGCCGCAGGACCGTGCGTTTTCTACTCCAACACCATTGGCTATATCTGCCCCACAGGGGAGAGTGCTACCCAGTTTCAACCCCTACAAAAACGGCCTAACAGCCTGCTAGATCGCACCATCTACGCCTTTTTGTATGATGATGCTGACGTATTTTCTGCCCCCAGCCGCACCGCTCCCGTCATCCGTAATGTTGGCCAGGGATATTTCTACGTCACCATCTGGGATCGTATGAACATCAATGGGGAGCTTTGGTATGAAATCAACCGGGGAGAGTTTGTCCACAGTGACGACATCCGCGAAGTGGATATTTCTGGATTTACCGGCCTGGAAATAACCAGTCAGCCAGAGCGACCTTTTGGCTGGTTTGTGGTCAATATTTATCCCAGCCGCTCTCCTGCGGGCACCCCGGATCAAACCTTACCTCGCCTGCCCCGTTACACCTTCTTCCAGGTTTTTGAAGCTGTCAACGCCAGTGATGGCTGGATATGGTACAACATTGGCGGTGGCTTATGGATTCCCCAAACGGCCGTCAGCCTGGTAGATGTCAGCCCTCGCCCCGAACCGGTAGGTGAAGATGAGTTTTGGGTGGAAGTAGATTTATACGAGCAAACCCTGGCTGCCTATGAAGGGGATCGTATGGTGTACGCTACGCTGATTTCCAGCGGCCTCAACCGCTGGCCTACAAATGAGGGGCTGTTCCAGGTGTGGGATCGGTGGGAAAAAACGAAAATGTCTGGGGCTGAAGGGAAAATTGACCATTATTTTATCGAAGATGTACCCCACACCATGTTTTTTGATTGGGACATTGCCCTGCATGGGGCGTACTGGCACGACCGGTTTGGTTATAAACATAGTCATGGCTGTGTCAACATGCCTCCCCGTGCCTCAGAGTGGGTTTTCTACTGGTCAGCCCAGGCAGAGCATGATTTATGGGTTCATGTTCACACCTCAGATCCATCACACATTTTTGCCAACCAAACAGCCAATCCTACTGAGGCGGGCGGCAAAGCCCCCAACTGGATGTATGGCATCAATGTCACCCCCAGCCGGTTCCTCACTGGTTAGGTTCCGTGAGCTGTGAGCAGCAACTGCTCATAGCTCACTTTCTTCCCCTATGCGTTCGCCATCACCAATAATCGTGCTTGGTGGCGGAATCGGCGGATTGAGTGCCGCTATCCGGCTCGCGGCCGCGTCCCGGCGTGTTATCCTTTTAGAAAAAAACAGCCAGTTGGGGGGCAAAATGGGCCGGTTCCAGGCGGATGGGTTCACCTGGGATACGGGGCCTTCAGTCATTACCATGCGGCAGGTATTAGTGGATCTGTTCGCGGCCGCCAACCGCCGCCTGGATGATTACCTGACCCTACGCCCCCTCGACCCCCTCACCCGCTATTTTTATCCCGATGGCCTGCGGTTGGATGCCAGCCAAAACCTGACCCAGATGGCCGAACAAATTGCCCGGCTGGATGAACGAGATGTAGAAGGGTACCTGACTTTCTTGAGCTATGCCGCCCGCCTGCACCGGATCACCGGCCCGGTGTTCATTTATGACCAGCCACCCACCTGGCGCAGCTTTTGGCGAGTTCCGTTCCCCGATTGGTTCAAAGTAGACGGGCTGCGAACGATGGATCAGGCGATCCGCCATTTTGTCCGTTCCCCCCATTTGCGTCAACTGTTGGGCCGCTTTGCCACCTATGTGGGGGCCAGCCCATATCTGGCCCCGGCCACCTTAAATGTGATCGCCCATGTAGAATTGACTGGAGGGGTTTGGTATCCACAGGGGGGGGTGTATCAGATCGCGGCCGCACTAACCCAATTGGCCCAAGAGCTAGGCGTGGAGATACGTACCAACTGCCCGGCGGCCGAAATTTTAGTGACGACAACCGGGAAGCGGCCGCAGGTAACCGGGGTCAGATTGGCAAACGAGGCACAAATCGCCGCCCGGCAGGTGATCAGCAACCTGGATGTAACGACAACTTACCAGCAGCTATTGCCAACGTTTCCCATGCGGCCGCCGCCAGAGCCATCCTGCTCCGGTTTCATCATGCTCTTGGGGGTCAAACAGCAGTATCCCGACCTGGCCCATCACAACATCTTTTTCAGCCAGGATTATCCCGCCGAGTTTGAAGCCATCTTTCGCCAGGGAGTTCCCCCAACAGACCCGACTATTTACGTAGCTATTACCAGCAAAAGTGACCCTGAGCATGCACCGCCGGGGAGTGAAAATTGGTTTGTCCTGGTCAATGCCCCACCTATCGGCCCCGAATTTACCTGGCAAAAAGAAAAAGAGGCGTATCGTGACCTGGTGTTGGAGCGGTTGGCAGCGTGGGGATATGAGCTGCGGCCGCATCTCATTAGCCAGCATATTTTCACCCCAGAAGATTTAGCCCAAATGAGTGGGGCCTGGCGGGGGGCGTTGTATGGGAGTTCATCTAATAACCGGTGGGCGGCTTTCTTGCGGCCGCCGAACCGGGCAGGTAACATTCAGGGATTATACTTTGCCGGAGGCACAACCCACCCAGGCGGAGGGGTACCGATGGTCACATTATCTGGGCGGGTGGCGGCGGAGATGGCGATAAGGGAAGAACCTCTACAATAAACCTACCTGATGAGGATATCCATGAACAATCAACCCTGGTGGCGCGGTCAGAAAGGTGAATGGTATGTCGTCGTGCAGTTTATTTTGTTCGGACTGATTGCCATCGCCCCCTTGCTGCCAGGACTACCCCGTTGGGGTACACCCTGGTCTATTCTCACCTTGATCATCGGTTTGGGGTTATTTTTGCCCGGTGCGGCCCTGGTGCTGAGCGGGTTAATCAACCTGGGACGTAACCTGAGTCCACTCCCCCACCCCAAAGAAGATGCTCAGATGGTCGAAACGGGGGCATATAAAATCGTGCGTCACCCCATTTACAGCGGCATTATCCTGGGGGCCATTGGCTATGCCTTGTTCACCACCAGCCTGCTCACTCTCATCCTCTCCTTTATCCTCTTCCTCTTCTTTGACCTCAAATCTCGCCGTGAAGAAACACAGTTGACCCACAAATTCAGCCAATACGCAGCCTACCAAAAACGGGTCAAAAAGTTGATTCCCTTCATCTATTGATCGCGGCTTACCCAGATTAAAAATAACGACTAACTGCGAAGCCGCAAAGAACACAAACCTTTTTAAGAAGTTCTTCGCGATCTTGGCGTCTTGGCGGTGAAGCTCTTGTGGGCTTTAGTCGTTACGATTAAAAACCAAAAAGCCACGGCCGAGAACGGCTGTGGCTTTCTTTTGGCCCAAAATAAATATGGCCCGGTTAAGCCTGGGTTCCCTGAGTCGTCAGCCGCTGGCGAATCGCTTTCAAATCACCAAAACTAACCAGCCGGTCTGTCTTCTCATCCCACAAACTGAGAAAAGTGCAATGCAGGCTGGTACGCAATGTCAGGGTAATGACCCGCTGAAAGATCGGGTTTTCCTGGTGACATTTTTCCAGATTGTAGTTGGGAATGCGCGGGCTGAGGTGATGAATATGATGGAAGCCGATATTGCCAGTGAACCATTGTAAGATTTTAGGCAGTTTGTAATAGGAACTCCCTTCCATACCGGCCAGGGTAAAATCCCAATCTGGGTCATGTTCCCAATAAGTATCCTCAAATTGATGCTGGACAAAAAAGAGCCAGGTGCCTGCGGCCGCAGCCAACATATTGGCGGGGAACCAAATCAATAAAAATTGGGGCAGCCCAATCAGATAACTAATACCCACTACCAATGCCAAAACAACCAGATTCGTCCAATGGACACTGGCCCGCTCCCGTTTTGGCGATTTGGGGGCAGAGAAACGGTTAATCACAAAAAAGACAGCAAAGGGAACAACGATAAACATCACCAGGGGGTTACGAAAGATACGATACCCCAGCCGTTTGGCCGGCGAAGCATGCAAATACTCTTCAACCGTCATGGTAGGCACATCCCCGGTGCCTCGTTTATCTAAATTACTGGAAGTCGCATGGTGGATGGCGTGACGATGACGCCAATGAAAGTAAGGGGTAAGAGTCAGCACCCCACAGATAAACCCCAGGGTATCATTGGCCTTTTTAGATTTAAAAAAGGCATTGTGACCACAATCATGTTGAATGATAAAAACCCGTACCAAAAAACCTGCTGTCGGTATGGCCAGCAGTAAAGTCAACCAAATACTGACATCCAGCATCAGATACATCAATCCCCACAAGAGAAAGAGGGGAACAAAAGTGTTAAGGATTTGTCCTACACTTTTACGCCAATCAGGCTGCTGATATTTAGCCACAATGGGCACCCAGGCCGGTTTTTGTTTTTTAATCTGCTTTTCGACAACTGTACTCATCTTACTCCCTTTTCCCTCGGATAATTTTTCTTCTCAACAAACTGTCCATTGAGTATAACCCTAGATGGCTGAGAAGTGACGCCAAATGGGCAAAATGCCACGAGTGATTCTATTGTTGGCCGGGCAACGTGTCAAGAACAATTAGGGTGATTAAGGAGTAGGGGTGGAGCGTGGGTGTAGGATAAGATAGGTGGAAACTCGCCTACCCATCACGAGCGAAATGGTAAACCAGGGCCGCACGATCCCGGTCAGATGGGTTATCATGAGTGCAGTGGAGAATGCCAAAGTTGAAGAAGATGACCCCGCCCGCGGCCGCGACCATCGGCACGGCCAACGATTCATCTGGGGGGACGGGCAGGTATTGACCCGGCGGGGTAAACGTCTCCGGGGGCAGCAGGTGGCTGCGGGGGATCAGCTCCAGTGTCCCATTAGCTCGTGACGCCTCATGGAGAGTGATCCACATCCCCAGGCCGCGAGTTGGATCAGCCAGTTGGAAGCGGCCATTGTCCAGATGCCAACTATTCCCGGCCCCCACCCGTGCCGGTTTGAGGAAAATCTGGTCTAAAATGAGTGCGGCCGCTCCGCCTAGAAGCTGCTCCACTACCCCCACCACCTCTGGGCGGTTGGGTAATTCCCGGAACAAGGTACTTTTATCGGCCAGAGGGGTGATGAGATAGTTGATTTTACCGGTGAACGCCGGCATGACGTTGCGGCCGCGATCCTCAGCTACCAACCGCTCCATCTCCAGGCGCAGCAATTTCACCATCCCCTGGTCAAAAAAATCAGGTACAATCAGATACCCTTCCGTCTGAAAATGAAGACATTGTTCTGGAGAAAGATGCATAGGATTGACGAGTTTAGATCAACGCTTGACAATTGGCAACAGCGGCCGCGAATCGTAAATCTAAAATCGGCAATCGTCAATAGACCCGCTTATGTCTGATCAACCTGTTCGCCAACAACGCCTCAGCCAGGACATTCATCGGCTGGGGAACATCCTGGGCCGGGTCATCCGGCGGCAAGGGGGCATCGAACTGTTTGAACTGGTGGAACGAATTCGCGCCCTGGCCAAAGCTCGCCGGGTAGATGATCTCCCCGCCATTACCGCCCACCTGCAAACCATCATAGAAACATTAGAGCCAGCGGCCGCGGAACAAGTCTCTCGGGCCTTCACCGCCTACTTCGAGCTGATCAACCTGGCCGAAGAACAGCAGCGGGTGAGGGTACTGCGCCAGCGGGAAAAAGAGGTACATCCCCGCCCCGTGCCAGAATCTATTGCGGCCGCTATCGCCACCTTCCACCAACACGGCCTGGACGAGTTCCACCTCCAAGATTTACTCAACCGGCTGCACATCGAACTCGTGTTCACCGCCCACCCCACCGAAACCCGCCGCCGCACCGTCCTCTCCAAACTCCGCCGCATCGGCCACGCCCTCACCGAACTGGATGAGCGCAACCTGCTCCCCAGTGAAGAAAACGAGCTTCTTCAGCGCATCACGGCTGAAGTAACCAGCCTGTGGCTTACCAATCGCAGCCGCACCGCCCAACTCAGCGTCACCGATGAAGTCAAAACGGGCCTGTACTACTTTGAGATCGCCCTATGGGATGTGGTGCCCCAGGTAGTTGAGGCGATGCGCCAAGCCCTGGCCCGCTACTATCCTAATGTCAAGCTCCCCCCTGGCTGGCTCACCTTCGGCTCCTGGATTGGGGGGGATCGAGATGGCAACCCATTTGTGACCGCCGAAGTGACCGCTGAGACATTGCGCCTACACCGGGGGTTGGCTGTAGAGCAGCACCGCAAACAATCTCGCCAATTACAGCGTGCCCTCACCATGTCAGAGCAGTTGGCCCCTATCAGCCCCCGCCTGCAAACGGCCCTGGAAGCGACAAAATCAGATGATCGGCGGGTGGCGATGCTTCAAGAACGGTACCCCAATGAGCCGTATCGCCTCTGGTCAGCCATGCTAACCGCCGATCTGGCCGATGCCTCACGCGGGGATATGGTCGCCCGGCTTAAAGGGGAGAGCAGCCGCCCCTTACGGCTCCGTACCCAGCAAGATTTGACCAGCCGTCTGCTTTTGATGCAAGAGACAATTGAGGAGACAGGCATGGAGGATGCGGCCGCAGCCGATCTCATCCCCCTCTGTCACCAGGCCCAAATCTTTGGCCTGCACACCGCCCGGCTTGATCTACGCCAATACAGCGATGTTCACACCGAATTTTTAGCCGAACTGTGCCAGCAGTTAGGGCTGGAAGATCAGTTTAGCCGTCGTTCTGCCGCTGAACGAGCTGACCGCCTCACCTACCTGCTGCAACAATCCCCCCCCGATTTGTCGGTAATAACTGATTTAACCCCCACATCTCAAGAACTCCACCTGCTGTTGCAGATGGTGCGGCGAGGCATGGCCTTTTACGGGCGGGAGCTGATCGGGCCGTATATTATCAGCATGACCCATGGGGTGGAAGATGTGCTGGCGGTGCTGCTCCTTACTTATTGGTATCAAATTAATTTAGCAGCCGACCAGCAGCAGGATTGGCTGCCTATTGTCCCCCTGTTTGAGACCCGTGAGGATTTAGAAGCCGCCCCAGCGATTATGGCGGATTTGTTTACCCATCCGGTGTATGGTCGCCATCTGACCCGCCTAAACCGGGAGCAGACGGTGATGATCGGCTATTCGGACAGCAATAAGGATGCGGGCTATCTGACGGCCAATTGGGCTTTGTATCTGGCCCAGGAGACGTTGGCCCAATGCGGCCGCGATCACAACATTACCCTCACCCTGTTTCATGGGCGGGGGGGCACCATCGCCAGAGGGGGTGGGCCAGCCAACCGGGCCATTTTAGCCCAGCCCCCAGAAACGGTACGCGGCCGCATTCGCATCACCGAGCAGGGGGAAGTGATTGGCGAACGGTACGGCCACCCGGCCATCGCCCGCCGCCACCTGGAGCAAGTCGTTCACGCCGTCCTCATGGCCAGCTCCCCCCTGCGGGAGGTTGGTCCCATCACCCCGGAACCGGAATGGCGACAGGCGATGGAAATGTTGTCTGCGGCCGCTTACCAGGCCTACCGGCAGTTCATTTACGAAACCCCCGATCTGCTCACCTACTGGCAGCAGGCCACCCCCATCGCCGAAATCAGCCAGTTACGCATCGGCAGCCGCCCCTCCCGCCGGGCATCCCAGGCCACCTTCACCTCTCTACGAGCCATCCCCTGGGGGTTTAGCTGGATGCAGAGCCGCCACGTGCTGCCCGGCTGGTACGGTGTCGGCACCGCCCTGGCCGCTTATGCCCAAACTCCAGAGCAGTTAGCTACTCTACAAACGATGTACCGGCGATGGCCCTTTTTCCACGCCGTGTTAGACAACGCCCAATTGGCCCTGGCCAAAGCTGATATGGGCATCGCCCGGTTGTATGCCGACCTGGTAGAAGATACTGGTGTGCGGGAGCGAATCTTTGGCGAAGTGCAGCAGGCTTATCAGGAAACGGTAGATTGGCTGCTGCGAGTCACCAGACAAGACGAACTACTGGAAAATGACCCGGTGCTGCAATACGCCGTACGGCAGCGCAACCCGTACATAGACCCCATGAATTACATCCAGGTCAACCTGCTCCGCCGTCTACGCTCCCTACCCGACCCGGAAAGCGAAGAGGCGAATAGTTTGCGCCAGATCATTTTCCTGACCATTAAAGGGATCGCGGCCGGGCTGCGAAATACCGGCTAAGAACGAATAGACCGGGCTGATTCTCCAGGCTAAATGGAACCTGCAAACGAGACATATTCATCAGAACTGTTTGCCCTGCGCTCGTTTTTGTTGGCGATGATTGGGTTTTTTATTTTTCTGGGGGTGGTCGCGGCCGCGTTCCGCTTCAATCCCACTGCTTCCCCACCTAAACCATCCCCCACCCCCCGCCCCACCCTGGCAGCCACCACCCTGGCCCCAGTCACGCCCGTTAGCCATCCCCCTACCCATCAACCATCTCCCACCAGTCTGGTCGCGGCCGCGCCACTCATCATTACTTACCCCATCACCGCCCTCAATGGCATTCCCCTCGACCAGATCATCCGTATCCCCCCAGAAGTGCAGGCCAACATACAGGCGATTTATACCCAGGGGCAGCAGCTAGGGCGCAATCCTCACGCCTTTGCCAAGGTTGGGGACAGCACCCTGGACGCCGCTTTTTTCCTCTCCCCTTTTTCTGGGGATCAAGTTCAGTTGGGGGCGTTTGCCTTTCTCCAGCCGACCATCACCCATTTTGCCGGCTCCTGGGAACGGCAGGGGATGGCAGTACGAGTGGGGCTGCACTCCTGGACAGCAATGGACCCGGCCTGGGCGGACAAACGGTTTTGCCAGCCAGCCGAGACGGTTATCGCCTGTGAGTTTCGCCTGCACAATCCCAGTGTGGTACTCATTCGCCTGGGGTCTAATGATGTGGGAGTGCCGGATTATTTTGCCGCCAATGTGGCCGAAATTGTGACCTTTGCCATCACCCAGGGGGTAATTCCGGTGCTGGGTACGAAAGCAGACCGGGCTGAAGGGAGTGATGAGAATAATGAGATTTTGCGGGAGATCGCGGCCGCGTACCAGATTCCCCTGTGGGATTTTGACCAGGCAGCTGCCACCCTGCCAGGGCGGGGGTTAGAGGCAGATAGAGTTCATCTAAACGGCCATTATGTCACCGATTACCGCCAGCCCACCGCTTTCCAATTCGGCCATCCTTTGCACAACCTGACAGCTTTGCTGGTTCTGGATACAATTCGGGAACAAATTATGAAGGATGAAGGATGAATTATGAAGGTTGAACGAAAAGTACACAGCTTACTGCTGACTGTTTACTGCTTACTTCTCACTATCCTGGCTGCTTGTGGCAGTGCCAGTGATGACGCGGCCGTACAAACAGTAGAACGGTATCTCACGGCCAAAGTAACTGGGGATACCCAAACAGTCACGGCTCTCCTCTGCTCTGCCCTGGAAGTCAATCTGATGCGTGAGGCTAACGCTTTCACCAGTGTCACTGACGCCCGAATCGAAGGGATGGATTGCCGCAAAGATGCCGACAGCAGCAGCGTCACCTGTACCGGTAAAATTGTCGCCCTATATGGTACAGAACAGACAGAATTTCAGCTTTCCTCTTATGCCGTGGTTCAAGAAGATGGGGAGTGGAAATGGTGTGGCGAAACACAGTGAGAAGGGGGTAGGGGGTATTTTTATGAAGCAGCGGTTATTTAGTTATGAGAATTTATTGGCCCTGGCCCTGTGTGGTCTGGTCATCGCTTTGCTCATCTTGACAACGGATGCCGCGCCGCAATGGATTTATCAGGGATTCTAACTATACTGCCAACGGTCATAAACTGACATTTTCAGTGAGACTGGCGACTCGATATTAACCAGTCTCCAGTCTCCAATCTCCAGTCTCCAACCAGAATGTCACTTTATGACCACGATGGGTATACTAACCGCAAAGACGCGAAGAATCCAAAGTTTCTCAAGAAATTCTTACTGATCTTGGCGTCTTCGCAGTGGCTGATCTCACTTTGGCAAGCTCTAACTGGGCCATGCCAGTGATTAAATATTCAATTCGTGTTCATTCGTGCCATTCGTGGCTTTAACTTAGGCCTTATCGCGGCCGCGTTCCTGCTTCTAGTGGCCTGTCAAACTGATGGCCCGGCTGCCCCAACATCCCCGGCTGTCACCCTGCTCCTTACCCGCCCCCTGAGTGAGCCATCGGTCAGCCTTACCGCCACGCAGCCGACTCCTACCCCAGTTTACACCCCCATTCTCCTGGCCGATGATGTGCCCCCACCGCGGCCGCAGACCATCACCCCCTCACCCACCCCCTCACCCACCCGCACCGCCTTCCCGACTCGTCTCCCCACCGCTACCCTTACTCCCCTGGCGGTTAATGGGGTACCCCTGGAGCAATTTATCATCCTGCCCCCGGCGGCCATTGCCCGGAGCCAGGAGATATTTGCCCAGGGACAGAGCCGCGGCCGCAACCCCAACGCCTTCTCCAAATTAGGGGATAGCACCGTCCTCAACCCCCAACTGCTAGGGCTGTTCGACAACCCGAACCGGTACACCCTGGGCCAATTCAGTTACTTGCAGCCGACCATCACCCATTTTGCTGGCTCATTTGCTCGTTATGGCGTGGCTGCCCGACATGGGCTGCACTCCTGGTCTGTCTTTGACCCTCTCTGGGCCAACAAAGAGTGGTGCGAAACGGGCGAACATCTGTTGGCCTGTGAAATCCGCCTCAACAACCCTACCCTCATCATCATCCGCCTGGGGTCCAATGATGCCGGAGTGCCAGCCGGTTTTGCCAAAAATGTGCGTGATGTGGTTGAATATTGTCAGGCGGTGGGGGTTATCCCGCTGCTAGCGACCAAAGCGGACCGGTTTGAGGGGGATAACAGCAACAACGAAATCATCCGCCAGATTGCCGCCGATTATGCCGTACCTTTGTGGGATTTTGACCGGGTGGCCGATACGTTGCCCAACCGGGGGCTGGCTGAGGATCAAGTACATCTGGCAACCGTTACTTACCACGATTACACCGTGCCCGAAACATTTACCAGCGGTCACTCGATGCAGGATTTAACCGGTCTGATGGTGCTGGATGCTATCCGGCAGCTTATCATGGCCCCTTCACCATGACCCTCACTGTTATCTTCATCCTTATCGCGGCCGCGTTCCTGTATGCTGCCGTTCTGCCAGCTAAAGTACGGGGACACGCCCTGCTCATCGCCAGCCTTGTTACCCTTTACCTGCTCCAACCCCGCCTGCCTATTCGCTTCCTAGACTTTCTCTTGCCTACCCTCAGCCTGCTCCTGACCATCGCCGGCTGGTATTGGACCAGGGATTTACAATTGGCCCAACCTGAACCCGATAACGCCAAACTCGAAATTCAAAACTCGAAACTCGAAACTCGAAACACCATCCTCATCAGCTTTGCCCTTGTCCTGCTCCTCTCCCTGTTCCGCTACCTGCCCCTGGAATACCGGCTCACCCCATCACGGCCACCATCCCCACTATTGGTGGCCGGGTTATTGGTGATTGGTTATTGGTTAGTCTCGCACCTCACCCAGTACAGTTCACGCATAACGTCTCACCTCTCACGCTCCGTTTTTCTGGCCTTTGTGATACTGCTGTTCATAGCGTTGAAAACGGAGCCGTTCGCGGCCGCGCTCGCCTTCCTGGGACGCACCTTCACCGGGCAAGACACGGCCCTGGCTGCGGCCGCGGACCTCAACTGGTTAGGGTTCTCCTACCTGGCCTTCCGCCTGCTCCATACCGTGCGCGACCGGCAAACTGGGCTGCTCCCTGACCTGAACCTGCGCGAATACCTCACCTACGTCCTCTTCTTCCCCGCCCTCACCGCTGGCCCTATAGACCGGGCCGAACGGTTCACCCCGGAGTTCCGTGCCCTACCGACCCTCAATGGTCTGGATGCTGCCCGCTGGTTTGATGGGTTGAGCCGAATTGGGGCCGGCCTGTTTAAGAAATTCGTCATCGCTGACGCCCTGGCCCAGGGGGTAGCCCTCAACCCGGTCAACGCTGCCCAGGTGCAATCCACCTTCTGGTTGTGGCTGCTGCTGTACGGATACGCCCTGCGCCTCTTCTTCGATTTCAGCGGCTACAGCGACATCGCCATCGGCCTGGGCAAACTGTTTGGTATTCACCTGCCGGAAAATTTCAACTACCCGTACCTCAAGAGCAACCTGACCAGCTTCTGGCAAAGCTGGCACATCACCCTGAGCGATTGGGCGCGGTTTTACGTCTTCTCCCCCCTCTCTCGTGCCCTACTGCGCCGCCCGGTCAAACCCTCTCCTGGGGTTATCGTCCTCACCACTCAACTGGCGACGATGATCACCATTGGCCTGTGGCATGGGGTTAGTTGGAACTTTCTTATTTGGGGCGTGTGGCATGGGGTAGGGCTGTTTGGGCATAAACAGTGGAGCGGCCGCACCCGTACCTGGCAGCGACACCTAAACGACTATCCAGCCCAAAAACGGGTCTGGACTTTTTTGGCCTGGCTGCTCACCTTCCATTACGTCGTCATTGGCTGGCTCTGGTTTCTCCTGCCCGATCTTCCCCTGGCCGGGCAAACCTTTTTGCGCTTGTTTGGTCTGGGATGGTAAGTATACTCAGGCTGCTGGTCTGCTGGTTGACGGGGATCCCCGGCGGTGAAACCGTCGGGCTAAAAATACGAACCCCTACCGGGCTAAAATCGCAGGCCAACGGCCTTTGCATTTTTAGCCCGGACGTTTACGTCCGGGCGGGTTGGCGGTTGACGGGGATCCCCGGCGGTGAAACCGTCGGGCTAAAAATACGAACCCCTAC
>JAHDWJ010000005.1:0-32405 GCA_023384415.1 Anaerolineae bacterium | reverse complement strand
CCCTACCGGGCTAAAATCGCAGGCCAACGGCCTTTGCATTTTTAGCCCGGACGTTCACGTCCGGGCGGGTTGGCGGTTGACGGGGATCGCCCGGCGGTGAAACCGCCGGGCTAAAAATACGAACCCCTACCGGGCTAAAATCGCAGGCCAACGGCCTTTGCATTTTTAGCCCGGACGTTCACGTCCGGGCGGGTTGGCGGTTGACGGGGATCGCCCGGCGGTGAAACCGCCGGGCTAAAAATACAAACCCCTACCGGGCTAAAACCGCAGGCCAACGGCCTTTGCATTTTTAGCCCGGACGTTCACGTCCGGGCGGGTTCACATCCGGGCGGGTTCACATCCGGGCGGGTTCACATCCGGGCGGGGTCACATCCGGGCGGGGTCACATCCGGGCGGGGTCACATCCGGGCGGGTTCTTCATGTAAGCGCGTATGAACAACATTAACTGGCAGAGTATTGGCCGCATCTTGATCAAAACAGCTTTGTTGTTTCTGGGGTTTAACCTGCTGTTCGCCGTCAGCCCCGCCTGGTGGGGGCGGCTCTCCCTGTATAACCACGTTCTCCCGGGGCGGCCGCGGCTTCCTTATGGTGAAGACCCGGCCCAATCGTATAACCTGAGCCTGTATGACCTGGACGCCATGTTCCAAAGCCATCTCATTAGCCAGCCCAAAGCGGCCGACGAGTTCCGCGTTATTCTGTTGGGGGATTCCGGGGTGTGGGGGTGGTTTCTGGAGAACGAAGCGACCCTGGCCGGGCAGCTAAACCAGGTGGGGTTGACAACCAGAGACGGGCGACGAGTAGTTGTCTACAATCTGGGCTACCCGCTCATGTCCTTGAGTAAAGATTTACTCCTGCTCCAAGAAGCCCTGCCTCACCAACCTGACCTCATCCTCTGGCTGGTAACGCTGCAATCGTTCCCGTGGGAGAAGCAGCTAGAGCCACCCCTGCTTCACCACAACCCAGACCGGCTCATCTCCCTCATCCAGCAGCTATCACTCCCCCTGGACGTGGCCGATCCCCGGTTTATCCACCCCACCCCCTGGCAGCAGACGATCATCGGGCAGCGGCGGCCGCTGGCTGATTGGCTGCGGCTGCAGCTGTATGGCATCTCCTGGGCTGCCACTGGGATAGACCAGACGATCCCCGCCGACATCCCCCTGCGCCAATCTGATTTGACTACCGATATGTCCTGGCTCACTTACCCAGAGCCAATTACCCTGGATGAATCGGTGCTGGCTCTGTCGCTGCTCCAGGCCGGGGTGAGGCTGGCGGGTGAGGTGCCGGTCTGGATGATCAATGAGCCGATTTTCATCAGCCAGGGGGAAAACAGCGATCTGCGTTACAATGCCTGGTACCCCCGGTGGGCGTATGATGGATACCGGGAGCAATTAGAGAACGCGGCCGCTGCCCAGAATTGGTTTTACCTTGACTTATGGGATGCTGTACCCCCGGCTGAATTTACCGACAGCCCAGTTCATTTAACCCCGGTGGGAATAGCGATATTGGCGGAGAGAGTTATGGCGGAGATTAAACGATTAAGCGATTAAGCGATGGGAAGATTGGGTATATTTGTGTTTCTTTTATCCGTGTTTTTTTCATCAGCAATGATTTGGTCGCGCAGCTCTCGTTTGAGAATTTTACCCGCCCCGGAAAGGGGTAAGCTGTCGAGGATAACCACCTGGCGCGGGATTTTGTATTTCGCCAGACGGTTTTGTAGATGAGCCAGCAGGTCATTTGGGGTCGCGGCCGCGCTCGGTTTTAGTACTACACAAGCCAACCCTATTTCCCCCCACTTCTCATCTGGCAGCCCCACAACGGCACACATCTGCACCGCCGGATGCTGGTACAACACCGCCTCAATCTCCGCCGGATACACATTTTCCCCCCCAGAAATAAACATATCCTTCTTGCGGTCTACGATGGTGAAATAATGTTCCTCATCGTACCGGGCCAGATCGCCCGTGTGAAACCAGCTATCATCGTCAATGGCGGCCGCGCTCGCTTCCGGGTTATTAAAATAGCCAGAAGCCAGGCTCGGCCCTTTCAATACCAGTTCCCCCACCTGGTTAGGGCTAAGGGGGTGGTTCTCATCATCCACAATCCGGGCGGCCACATAAAAATTAGGCCGGCCGATGCTGCCCGCCTTCCGCACCGCATCTTCTGGGGCCAGGGCGAAAATCCCGGGGCCAAACTCCGTCATGCCAAACCCTTGTTTAAAGCGAACTCCTTTCTCCTGGGTGTATTTCTCCACCAGAGGGACGGGCAGTGGGGCCCCGCCGCTGGTACAAAAACGGAGCGAACTGAGATCGGTGGCCGCCCAATTGTCTGCCTGAGTGAGAGCCTGGTACATGGTCGGCACCCCAGCAAAAATCGTCACCTGCTCCTTCTCAATCAGGCTGAGTACCTGGGCCGGATCAAACTGACGAGTCAGGATGGTCGTGCCGCCTAAAATGAGGTTGGGCAGAGTGTAGACAAAGAGGCCACCGGTGTGGAAAAGGGGAAAGACGTTGAGATAACAATCGTCATGGTGCAAATCGTGAATGATCGTATTCAGGCTGTTCCAGGCGATCATTCGGTGGGTGATTTGTGCCCCTTTGGGCAAGCCGGTGGTACCCCCGGTGAAAATCAACGCCACAACATCTTCAGCCTGGACTTTTTCGTTACTGAGGGGAGCGGCCGCGGCCGCGGTCAACGCCGCCGTGTAAGAGGTCGAACCGGGGATGCCTTCACCGTCCAGGTGGAGAAAATGGGTGAGGGACGCGGCCGCAGCCGTCAACTGGACCACCGTTTCCCGAAAATCATCACTGTAAATAAGCACCCGGGGGGTCACATTATCGAGAATCCCAGCCAACTCCTGCCCATGGAGCCGCCAGTTGAGGGGGGTGTGAACAGCACCTAATTTGCTGCATGCCGCGAAGCAATCAAGATGCTCCACTCCATCACGGGCCAATACGGCTACACGATCTCCTGGCTGGAGCGCGGCCGCGTCTTGCAACCAGTTCGCCAGCCGGTTAGCCCGCTCATTCAATTGAGCATAAGTGAGCCGCCAGGCCGGGGTTTTGCCCGCGTCCACAATCCCCACTCGCTCTGGAGAATAAAGCGCACGTCGTCCGAGATAGTCGCCGATGTACATTGGTTATTGGTGTATTGGTGTATTGGTTGCTGTTCAGTAATTCCACCGCCAGACGTTACAGGCCAGGGAAATTCCCCCACCGCTGGCGCAGAAGAGAACGATGTCACCGGGCTGCGGCCGCGATGGCTGCTCCAGGGCATCATCCAGGGCCATGGGAATACAGGCCGAGCCGGTATACCCCCATTTATCCATCACCCAATGGGTTTTGGCTAACGGCTGGCCCAAAATCGCCATCACCTGCTTGATGGTGTTCACATTCAATTGGGTGAAATAAAACCAATCCACCTGGTCTACGGTCAAATTTGCTTTAGCTACCACCTGGCGGATGAGGGCCGGCCATTGCTCGGCATTAAAAGCGGCCGGAAACCGTTTTACAAACTGCACTCGGGGAACACCCCCATTGGTCTCGGCCGGGGTGATGGGGCAGGTGACACCCCCCGTGTATATGCCTAGAGCATCATAAAACTCCCCGCTGGCGATGGTTTTCCCGGCCAGGAAACCAGGTTCATCCCCAGCCCCCAAAATGACTGCCCCGGCTCCATCGGCAAAAAGGGTGCAGGTGCGGTGATCGGTGTAATCCACATAGCGGGTCATACCATACGCCCCCACCACCAGGATATAGCGGGTATCAGGGTCGGTTATAAGCTGCCGTGCCCCCAGATCAAGGGCTGTGACCCAGGCGGCGCAGGCGCAGTTGACGTCAAAGGTGCCCGCTTTCGTGGCCCCTAGTTTGTGCTGCAATACTGTCGCCGTTGCCGGGCTGATGTAATCAGGGGTATCGGTCGCCACGATGATGAGATCGAGGTCGGTGGGGTGCAGGCCCGCTCGTTCAAGAGCCTGGCAGCTTGCTTGATACGCCAGGTCGCTGGTTGTCTGCTCTGGGGCCATGACGTGCCGCTGGTGTATGCCCACATTTTCCACCAACCACTCTGAGACGGGCCGGTTGAGGATGGCATCGAAGTAGCTGTTGGGCAACATTTTTTCCGGCACGTACCGGCCGGTGCTGAGGATTTGGGCGTGACGAGACATAGGGGAATTAAGAATTAGGAATTATGAGGGATGAGGGGAAGAGAGAGATTGAGAGATTATCTACGCGCTCAAACTGTACTCCTCTGCACCCATTGAACGATACTGTCAACGGTCGCGGCCGCGTCTTCAAACGGGAAGATATGGCCGACATTGGCTAAGATGAAGACCTGCGCCTGGGGGATTTTGGCCTGGAGCAGGTCAGCGTTGCCAGGGGGCACAACCATGTCATGTTCACCAAACAGAATAAGGGTCGGGACACGGTTCGCGGCCGCGTGGGCGTCAATTTTAGCTTCACTCCAGGCGGCTGTGCCTGCCCCGGCCATCAGTTGGGCCGTATAGCTGGCAGGGGGCACCGGGTTGGTCAGGCGGTAGGCGATTAAGGTCTGGAGAAGTTCTGGCTGTTTTTCGGCAAAACCGGGCGCGGCCGCGACACTGACTCCCCGTTTAATGAGTTCCAGCGGGTCTCCGGTACGGTTGCTCATCACCGCCATCGCCTGGGGAGTAAGAGGAATCACCTGCATTCCCCCCAGGTTACTGCTGGCTAAAATGAGCCGTCCCACCAGGTCTGGGCGGGCATAAAGTAACTCTTGGGCAATATAACCACCGAGGGAATGTCCCAATACGGTTGCCTCGGCCAATCCCAGGCCATCCATCAGCCCGGCGGTATCGGCAGCCATCTGCTCAATAGTATAGGGGCCAGGCGGTTTATCACTGCCCCCAGCTCCCCGGTTATCAAAGGTAGTGACCGTGAAATGTTCCGCCAAACCCGGCACAACCCGGTGCCAAAACCATCCCCCATACCCCAACCCGGCAATCAGCAGCAGGTGCGGGCCAGAGCCGGTTTGTTCATAAGCCAGAGTGAGGCCGTTGCTTTGTATCGTAGGCATGGGGGTTTCAACTTTCAGAAAACTTTTTTAGGTGCCAATGACAATGCCGCCATCTACGCGCAGGGTTTCGCCGGAAATGTAGCTGGCTTCATCAGAGGCCAGGAAAGTGTAAGCGTTGGCAATATCGGCAGGGGATCCCAACCGCCCCAGAGGGGTATGATCGCGCATCCCCGCCAGCACCTTTTCTGGCATGGCGTTCACCATTTCCGTGGCAATGAAGCCCGGGGCGATGGCATTGACCCGGATGTTGTACCGGCCTAACTCTCGCGCCCACACTTTGGTCATTCCCACAACGGCCGCTTTGGTGGCCACATAGTTGGTCTGGCCAAAGTTGCCATCTAGCCCAACGATAGAGGAAGCATTGAGGATGACGCCGCCACCCTGACGAATCATCTGAGGGGTGACGGCCTGGGTGCAGTTGAATACCCCTTTGAGGTTGACGCTGATCACCAGGTCAAAATCGGCTTCGGACATCTGTTTGACGACTTCACCCTCTTTCATTTTGACCAGTTGACCATCGCGTAAAATCCCAGCATTGTTGACGAGGACATCTACCCGCCCTTTCTGGGCCACAACCTGGTCAACCCAGGCCCGCACTGCGCTTTGGTCAGCGACGTTGACTTTATGAAACAGATGTTGGGGGCCGAGGGTGGTGGCGAGGTTGCGGCCGCGTTCCTCGTTGAGATCACACAAGGCCAGGATGGCCCCTTCCTGGGCAAACTTTTCGGCGGTGGCCTGGCCTATGCCTGCGGCCGCGCCGGTTATCAGACAAACTTTGTGGTGTAGACGCATGGTTATTTCCCGTGATACGTGAAGTCCAGACATGGTTGATCTTCTCTGGAAATGATGCTTTACCAATTCCTGACCGCCGACGGCAGATGGCAGACCGCCCACCATTGGTAAAATCGCCATTAGCCGTCAAAGTGCCAAAATCACTCGAACCATGCCAGGGCCTATTGTCAAAGCTGGAATAAAGGCAGAATAAGGGAGAGAAGTTACAAATGAGGTACAACACCACCCAAGACCTGACTGTTTAGTGGCGGGTAACTGATTCCCGCACGACCAAATTCGCCTCAAAAAGGGGCAGGTTTGGCTTTTTCTTGTTGAGCAGATCCAAAACAGCTTTGGCGGCTGTCTGTCCCATCTCCGCAGCCGGTTGACGCATAGTAGTGAGAGGCGGGACCATGTAAGGGGCAAATGCTTCATCATCAAAACCAACCAGGGACACATCTTCCGGCACACGGATGCCGCGCCGGTAAAGAGCCAGACGTGCCCCAAAAGCCATCTGATCATTAGCGGTAAAAATAGCACTAAACGGTCGCCCCCGTGACAACAACATCTCCACGGCCAAAACACCAGACTGCTGCTGCAAATTCCCTTCAACCACCAGCCGCGGATCCAGCTGTAAGCCAGCATCTAAAATCGCCTGCTGATAGCCTTGATACCGCTGCTCAATATCATCAATGGCAATGGGGTTCACATTAGGGGCGGTAATATGGACAATATCCCGGTGCCCCATATCTAATAAATAGCGGGTGGCATTATATCCTCCAGCAAAATTATTCAGGTACAGACTGTTATCAGGCAGGGCGGCAATGCGGCGGGCCACAACAATAAGTGGCGTTCGCTGAGCTACAGTTCGCAACGTTTCTTCGGCAAGCTGCCCCCCAATGACAATCAACCCATCCACCCGCCGATCTAGCAACAGGTGGAAAGCGTTCAATTCTATTTCAGGATGCCAACGGCCATCGGCGAAGAGGGGCCAATACTCCGTTTTTTCCAGGCCCAGCAGGATACCATGCAAAATGCCATCATAAAACGGGCTGCCAAAATTTTGCGTCAGTACCCCAATGGTCATAGATTGACCACTGGCCAGGCTTTGGGCAAAGATATTCGGGCGGTACTGTAATTCAGTTACGGCTTGCATAACCGCCGTGCGTTTGGCCTCAGCCACCTCAGCCGAGCCGCGCAGGACACGCGAGACGGTACTGGGAGAGACATTGGCCTTGGCGGCAATATCCATAATAGTTGTTTTTCGATGGGCCTCTATGGTCATCTTCTTTCTCCTGCGTGTCTTTTGAGACTATTGTACTCTGAAACCCATTTCAGAAGCCACAAAACAATAAATTCCAGGCGGCCGCACTCAATTCCTGCTCCTGTAACTGATTTTTATCTGAAACAGATTGTGAATGATAAAGCCGGCAAAGGATTGACAGGATCAGCAATAATTGTTAGAATTTCTGAAAGCGTTTTCAGAATAATTATCGTTTTTGCCCTAATACCTGAAAGCGGTTTCCAAAAACGCGATCCTACTAAAGATGGTAGGCGTGGCACAGACATCACCTCTGGCCATCCCATCTCATGCCCCAAATTGCCCCATGGGTGGCTGATGAAGTAAACGGCTGTGGCCGCTAACGAGGGAGGTGCTCAACCAATAAGAGGAAAAACAACCATTCCCCAGTCAGTTACACCAGCTTGCCAGTAACATTCCAAAAAGGTTTTCAACTACAAGAGTGAGGAGAATACAAGATGAACAAGTCACGCTACTTTTGGCTCATTAACTTATTAGCCATTTTCACCCTGGCATTAGTTGCCTGCGGTGGCAGCAGCAACGAAACCACCAACAACACAGGGGCTTCTACCCCACAAACAGAAGTCAGTGCCCCCACGACGGCTCTTGCACTCAGCAGCGGCCGCGTTCAAGTTCGCTGGTTTGTCGGCCTCGGCGCCGGTTCCGATGAACCCACCTTCGCCCCCCAACAGGCCATTGTTGACCAGTTCAACGCTTCCCAAAATGAAATCGAACTGGTTTTAGAAATCGTGGACAACGATACCGCTTATGACACCCTGGCGACCCAGATTGCTGGGGGAAATGCCCCAGACCTGGTTGGCCCGGTCGGTATTCGCGGCCGCGACAGCTTCAAAGGGGCCTGGCTTGACCTACAACCCTTGATGGATTCCGTTAATTACGATCTATCCGACTTCGACCCGGCTATGGTTGAGTTTTACCAGGTGCAAGAAGAAGGCCAATTAGGCATCCCCTTCGCCATCTTCCCCTCCTTCGTTATTTACAACAAAGACCTCTTTGACGAAGCTGGGCTGGCCTACCCCCCCCATGAATATGGGGCCCCCTACATTGACGCCGCTGGCAACGAACGGGAATGGAACATGGACACCTTGCGCGATCTGGCCATGGAGCTGACCGTAGATGCCAATGGCAACGACGCCACCAACAGCAGCTTTGATCCCACCAACATCGTCCAGTTTGGCTGGATGAACCAATGGACAGACCCACGTGGTATCGGCACCTTCTTCGGCTCTGGCTCTCTGGTAGCTGATGATGGCACGGCGCAGATTCCGGCCGCCTGGGAAGAAGCATGGCGATGGACCTATAACGGCTGGTGGACTGATTACTTCATCCCCAACGGCCCTTACGGTGGGGCAGAATTTCTGCAAGGCCCTGGCGGCCCCTTCTCTTCAGGCAACCTGGGCATGGTTCATCTGCATCTGTGGTATGTAGCGACCTGGGCGTTAGGCGATGTCAACTTCAGTTGGGACCTGGCGGCTACCCCCAGCTACAACGGTGAAATTACCTCCAAAATGCACGCTGACACCTTTGGTATTCTCAAAGGCAGCAAAAACCCCGAAGCTGCCTTCAAAGTTTTGACCTACCTGCTCAGCCCCGAAGTGGCCCCCCAACTGCTCGACATTTACGGCGGTATGCCTGCCCGGTTGAGCTTACAAGAATCCTGGCTGAACAACTACTTTGAGACCAACTTCCCCGGCCAAAACATTGACAAACAGGTTGTGATTGACAGCATGGAATACGCTGACAACCCCAACCACGAAAGCTACATGCCCAGCTTCCTGGAAACAACAGACCGTTACAACGAGTTCTGGAATCGGCTGGCCAATGAGCCTGGGTTAGATTTTGACGCTGAGTTAAACCAGTTAAAGGCGGCTTTGCAAACCATCTTTAGCGCGGCCAGAAATTAACTGAATTTCTAAAAATATGTTACCGATTCAGATTTGATAGGTTTTCGAGAACCTGTCAAATCTGAGCGGAACTTATTTTTAGACAATCACTAATTTTTAAACCACCGAGCCGGAGTGATCCACAGATGACCCAGATTTTCACAGATAGCTTGCTAATCTGTGGTCATCTGTGACATCTGTGGACAAACATAAGCAGCAGGTAGGGAGACAAAATGACTACAGCAGTTAGCGATAAAACCATTTCCAGGCTTAACCAGCGCAAAAAACCATCTAGTTTACTCCGCTATCGGCAGCGTTGGGGCTGGGTATTCATTAGCCCCTGGATCATTGGTTTTATCCTGTTTTACTTCTTACCTATGCTGGCCTCTTTCGGCTTTTCCCTCGTCAGTTTCAACTTAGCCACGCCGGATCAGATAGATTTTATTGGCAGCGACAACTGGCGGCGTGCCCTGATACAAGACCCAGAAGTCCTGGCCTCTTTTGGCAAGACATTCAAATTTTCAATCATTTCCCTGCCCGCAGGCATGATTTTTTCCCTCTTTTTGGCCCTGCTGCTTAATTCTAAATTTGTTCATGGCAAAATTTTGATGCGTACCTTGTTTTATGCCCCAATGATGATCCCTGGGGTGGCGGCGACGCTCATCTGGAGTGGGGTGCTTAATGAACAAACAGGGTGGGTAAATGTTCTGTTGCAAAACATCTTTGGCATTCAAGCGGTGGGTACAGAAGGAATCCGCTGGCTACAAAACCCCAGGCTGATTTATTACACCTATACGCTCATGGGGTTTTGGGGGATCGGCAATGCCATGGTAATCATGCTGGCTGGTTTGCAAAATGTCCCGACTGAGTTATACGAGGCAGCCGAAATTGATGGGGCTGGTTATTTTCAACGGCTTTTTCGTATTACCCTGCCCCTGATCTCCCCAGTCATTTTTTACAACCTGATTATCGGGATCATTGGTCTCATGCAATATTTTCTCGTGCCTTATGTACTCAATGGGGGGGATGGCTCACCGCAGGGAGCAACTCGCTTTATTGCCGTCTGGTTTTACAAACAATCGTTCACCTTCTTTAACATGGGGTATGGAGCAACCATCGCCTGGCTTATCTTTATCGTGGGCATCATCCTCACCATCGTTCTATTCGGTTCTGCCCGCTACTGGGTTTATTATGCCGGGTCAGAGGAGTAACCATGAAAAGGCCTACGACACACCAACGCCAATTATGGATGTCCAAAAGGGTACGGGAAGGGATTAACTCCGTTTTGTTGACCGGGTTGACCCTACTTGTCCTGGCGGTTTTCTTGATGCCTCTTTTATATGGGGTAGTCACAGCCTTAAAAACAGACAATCAGATCACTACCCTGGGGGCGCCCTGGTGGCCGGCCACAGCCCGAACTTTTACCTATGAGGGGCAAACGTATGACATTTTCCGGGTTGTGGAATGTGACGCTGACGACAATCCGATACCCTGGGGAAGGGATGCTGAGAACCTCACCGTGCCAGATTGCTTCTGGGGCGGCCACACCTATGATTGGGCTTTGGTTGTCAGGCAGCGGGAACATGCCGAATTTTTGGATCCAGAAGAGCCAGAAGCCGGGCTTATCCGCTGGGAAGGGCGTTGGCGCACCCTGGAGCGGGATTGGATGTTTGACGCTCAATGGGGCAATTTTCTTAAAGCATGGAACACCATTAAATTCCCCCGCCTGCTCACGAATACGCTGATATACGCCCTGGTGACAACGGTGGGAGTGGTTGGCTCCAGCTCGCTGGTCGCCTATGGCTTCGCCCGCTTTCCCATCCCGCGCAAAAACCTGTTGTTTATGATTGTGATGGCCACCATCATTTTGCCCGGCGCCGTCACGCTGATTCCCACTTACGCCGTTTTTAACCGGATTGGCTGGGTAGGCACCTGGCTGCCCCTCATGGTGCCGGCCTTTTTTGCCAACGGGTATAACATTTTCCTCTTGCGCCAATTTTTTATGAGCATTCCCCGGGAGATAGAAGAGGCAGCAACTATAGATGGAGCCGGCCCCCTGCGTATTTTCACTTCCATTATTCTGCCCCAATCTATGCCCGCCCTGATGGCCGCCAGTATGTTCCACTTTTTCTTCGCCTGGAACCATTTCTTTGAACCCCTGGTTTATCTGGCCGGCAATCCTAACAAGTTCCCCATCACCGTCGGATTGACCGCTTTTAACAATCTCTATTCCCAACAGACCAATTTGATCCAGGCCGCTTCGTTAATTTCGGCGGTTTTGCCCTTACTTGTTTTTATGGCCGCCCAAAGGGTCTTTTTGCAAGGGATTGTGTTTACTGGGGTTGATAAATAAATAAGCTGCCTGGCAGTGAAAATGATGCGACACAGTTACCGGCTTGCTTGCTATCTATTATTTCTTTTCGTGGTCGCCTGTGCGGATTCACGAACCGATACGCCAGCGGCACCTACAGCAACGGCCGTTCCCGGTGCGCTGGTCGTGTATGCTACCGAAACGCTTGGCCCCATTCCACCCACCGTTTACGGCACCAATTACGGCCCGTGGATCAGTGTGCCGACTGGCGTAATGGACGCCTACCAGCAATCCGGGCTGCGTCTGCTGCGCTTTCCCGGTGGCGCGTATGGGGACGAGCACACCATTCGCCCATCCCAATTGGATATGCTGATGCAGTTGGCGGGGATGGTTGACGCCGAGGCGGCTGTCAGCGTACGCCTTGTTGGCGGTACGCCCGAACAGGCAGTGGCGTTGATGGCCTACGCCAACCAGACTAACGATTACAACGTGCGCCTGTGGAGCATTGGCAATGAACCCAGTTTATTTGCCAGCATCTACCAAGAGGGTGCATGGGATACAGCGCATTATAACCAGGAGTGGCGACGCTTTGCCGAGGCCATGAAAGCGGCCGATCCAGACATCCTGCTGTTGGGACCCGACATCCACCAATTCACAGCTAACCCGGCACAAAACCCCAGAGATGTTAACGGCCTTGATTGGATGAGTGAATTTCTCCAGGCCAATGGCGATCTGGTTGACGTCGTTACCATTCACCGCTACCCCTTCCCCGCCAATCTAGCCAACCCCAACGCCAGTATGGCGGCGTTAATGGCCAGCAGCGCTGAATGGGACGAAACCATTCCTTATCTGCGTAGTTTAATTCAGGAACATACCGGCCGCGACTTGCCCATTGGCGTTATGGAAATTAACTCTCACTGGAGCAATGCCGCCAGTGGTGAAACAACGCCGGGATCTCTGGCCAACGCCATTTGGTGGGCCGACGTACTGGGTCGTCTGATTCGCCAGCGCGTTGATTACGTAGCTCACTTTGCCCTGCAAACCAATGTGTCGCAGGGCGGCTGGGGACTGCTGGCGCGGAATGATGTCCGTCCCGCTTATTACGTTTATCAACTTTATCAAAAATTTGGCCAGGATCTGCTGCGTACCGATTTTGACGGGCAGTCAGCCATATCGCTGTATGCCGCCCGTCGGCATGATGGGGCAATCACCCTGATGGTTATTAATCGCGGCCCAAATACGGCCGTAGAAACTGTGCAATTCATCGGCTTTGCCCCTGGCGCGGCCGCAGCTGTCTGGCGGCTCGATGAAACCCACAACGCCGCCCCGATCGAGCCGCTTGTGCTTGAACCTGTGACTGCCCTGACCCTGCCGGGTTATTCAGTTACTTTGTACGAAATTCCGGACGCAGAAACGACCGTTGGACCGTGAAAATGACCCACCTAAACTACCTACTTGCCTGCTTTCTTTTGCTGTTTTTCCTGACGGCCTGCGCCGCATCGCCTACCGATCTGCCGCCAACGGCAACGGTCGTTCCACCAACCCCCACACCAGACTTAACCCGCGAGGGCTGGACCCTTGTCTGGCATGATGAGTTTGACGGGCCAGAGATCAACCCTGATTATTGGACCCATGAAATTGGCGGGCACGGCTGGGGCAATGGCGAAAGCCAATATTACACCGACAGCCCCGACAACTCCTTCATTGAGGATGGCAAGCTGGTTATCCAGGCGTTGGAGCAAAATATGCTGGGCAAGCGGTTCACCTCAGCCCGGCTGATTACTCAGGGAAAGGTATCACAGCAGTACGGCCGCATCGAGGCCCGCATCCAGATTCCCACCGGTAAAGGCATCTGGCCGGCCTTCTGGATGTTGGGCGATAACTTTAGCCAGGTGGGGTGGCCGCGCAGCGGTGAAATTGACATCATGGAAAATATCGGCAGCGAGCCAGGGGTCGTTCATGGCACGCTGCACGGCCCCGGTTACTCCGGCGGCAGCGGTGTGGGCACATCCTACCGGCTGCCTGATCGCCGCCCCTTTGCTGACGATTTCCACGTTTATGCTGTCGAGTGGGATCCCAGTGAAATACGCTGGTATGTGGACGATGTACTTTTTAACACTATCACCGCCAACGATGTACCCGGTGACTGGGTATATGATCAACCGTTTTTTATCCTCTTGAATGTGGCTGTCGGCGGCCGCTGGCCTGGCTATCCTGACAATAACACCCAGTTTCCCCAACGTATGTTGGTGGATTATGTGCGTATCTATGAACGCGATGAATAACAATCCCTGATTCCCCAAAACAAACCATGACATCCCAAACCGTATACCTCGGCGACACCCCTGTCAGGGTGAATGAAGCACAACCCGGCGGCGGCTATGTGACGCTTTTCGGCGAAACATATTACCACATCGCCCATTACGACCAGATGCCCCCCTTCTTTATGAGCCTGGTCAGCGGCGCGGATCATTGGCTGTTTATCAGCAGCACCGGCGGGCTGACAGCCGGCCGCACCAACGCTGACTTCGCCCTGTTCCCTTATGAAACGGAAGACAAAATCAGTGCCCATCACGAGCAGGCGGGCAGCAAAACGGTGCTGCGGGTGGGACGCCATGGCCGTGTTCATCTCTGGCAACCTTTCTCAGCCCACGATGCCAACCCGTACCATATCGAACGCCATCTGTACAAAAACATTCCCGGCAACAAGCTCATCTTTACCGAGATCAACCATGATTTAGGGTTGACGCTGCATCTGACCTGGCGCACTGGCGACCGCTTTGGCTTCATCCGCACCGTCTGGCTGGAGAACCATAGTGACCAACCGTGCCAGATTGATCTGCTGGATGGTCTGCAAAATTTGCTCCCTTATGGAGCTACTAATGCCCTGCAAACGACGATGAGCAGCCTGCTACACGCCTACAAACGGAGCGAACTAGACAGAGAAACTGGCCTGGGCATTTTCGCCCTCAGTGCTACCCTCACGGATCGGGCGGAGCCAAGCGAATCGTTAATGGCCACGGTGGCCTGGCAGGTAGGGCTGGACAATCCCACCCATTTGCTTTGTACGGAGCAGGTGAGGGCGTTTAGCCGCGGCCGCGCCCTCACCCCAGAACAAGACATCTGCGGCCAACCTGGGGCGTACCTGGTCAACAGTGCCTTCCCCCTACTCCCAGGTCAGAACCGCCGCTGGCACATCGTCGCCGATGTCAATCAAGACAGCCCGGCCATTACCCGTCTGGCCTGTCTGCTGCGACAAGATCGCCAGCAAATTGAGCAGCAGCTTGAAGCGGATATTGATCGTAACACGGAGACGCTGGTCCGGTATGTCGCGGCCGCGGACGGCTTACAACAGACGGCCCAACCAACCAGTACGGCCCACCATTTCGCCAACGTCATGTTCAATGTTATGCGGGGGGGCATTCCGGCCAATGGGTACCTGGTTGAGCAGCATGATCTGCTCAACTTCCTACACCAACGCAGCCGGGCCATTGTCACCACCCAGACAGACTGGTTGGCGGCCCTGCCATCCCAACTGTCCATTAGTGACCTGGTAGAACGTGCGGCCGCAGCCGGTAATCCCGACCTCATTCGCCTTTGTTACGAATATCTGCCCCTCACCTTCAGCCGTCGTCACGGCGACCCCAGCCGCCCCTGGAACCATTTTTCAATCAACCTCAAACAGGCTGACGGCTCCCCCCGCCTCGATTACCAGGGAAACTGGCGCGACATTTTCCAAAATTGGGAGCCGCTCATGCTGGCCTTCCCTGATTATGTTGATGGAGTCATCGCCAAATTCCTCAACGCCACCACCGCCGATGGCTATAACCCATACCGCGTCACTCGTGACGGCATCGAGTGGGAAGTTCCCGAACCCCACAACCCCTGGGCTAACATCGGCTACTGGAGCGACCATCAGATCATTTACCTGCAAAAGCTGTTAGAAATCGCCGAACAAAGTAACCCTGGGGTACTCGACCGCCTGGGCCACCGCCCCATTTTTGCCACCGCCAACGTCCCTTACCGCCTCAAACCTTATGCCGACATGTTGACTGACTGGTCTAACACAATTACCTTTGATTGGGAAGCAGAGCGGGCCATTGCCGCCGCTGCTCCCCAGGGCAGCGATGCGCGTCTGCACCGCAACGCTCAGGGAGAGGTGATCCATGTCACTCTGATGGAAAAGCTGCTCACCCTGCTGTTAGCCAAGCTCACCAACCTGATCCCTGATGGGGGTATCTGGATGAATACACAGCGGCCGGAATGGAACGACGCCAATAATGCCCTGGTGGGTAAAGGGGTTTCGGTGGTCACCGCCGCTTATTTGCGCCGCTTTATCGCCTTCTGGCAGGCGCAGTTAGCCCGGGGGAATGGGGAGACGTTTACGGTGAATACAGCAGTGGCCACGCTCTTCAATGAGGTGCAAGCCATTTTTGCGGCCTATCAGCCCCACCGGCAAAGCGGCTTTGCCGCCAGTGAACGCCGGGCGATGATGGACGAGTTGGGCGCGGCCGCGACCCGCTACCGCACCACCATTTACACCGAGGGGCTGCCTGGCACCCAGGCCAGTTTGACGGGCCAGGCCGTGAACGGTTTTTTGACTCTGGCCCAACAGTACGTTGAGCAAACCTTACGCGCCAACCGCCGTCCTGATGGCCTGTACCACGCTTATAATATTTTGAGCCTGGCTGAGGATGCGGCCGCTGTTGATCATCTCTACCCCATGCTTGAAGGGCAGGTAGCCATCCTCTCCTCTGGCCTACTCACCCCAGACGAAGCCTTAACCCTGCTGCACCGGCTGCGCCACAGCGACCTGTATCGCGCCGATCAGCACAGTTACATGCTCTACCCCAACCGCAAGCTGCCCGGCTTTCGTCAGAAAAACAATATCCCGGCGGCCAGGCTGGCCGATTCCCGGCTGGTTACAACCCTGGCGGCCCATGGGGACACCCGGCTGCTACAGCGGGATGAGGCCGGCGTGTTTCACTTTAATGGCCGTTTCCGCAACGCCGCCGACGCCGCTCGTGTTCTTGATAAGCTGGCTAAAGAGCCAACCTACGCCGATCTGGCGGCCGCGGAACGCTCCTTTATCCTCGATCTGTTTGAGGAGACATTTAATCACCGCGCCTTTACTGGCCGTTCAGGCACATTTTTCGCCTACGAAGGGTTGGGCAGCATCTACTGGCACATGGTTGCCAAGCTGCTGCTGGCCGTCCAGGAATGTTATCAACAGGCGGTGACTGAATCTGCCGCAGCGACAACCATCCAGGGCTTGGCCGAGGCTTATTATGACATCCGGGCCGGGTTAGGGTTTAACAAAACCCCTGCCGTTTACGGGGCTTTTCCCACTGACCCTTACTCCCATACTCCCTGGGGAGGCGGGGCGCGGCAGCCGGGTATGACCGGCCAGGTAAAAGAAGAAATCCTGACCCGTTGGGGGGAGTTAGGTCTCTCGGTGCGCCAGGGGCAGCTCCATTTTGCCCCTACCTTGCTGCGTGATGACGAATTTTTGCCTGAGTCGGGCAGTTTTGCCTTCATTGACGCTGCCGGGCGGCCGCAAACAATCCCTCTCCCCCCCCATTCGTTGGCCTTCACCTTTTGCCAGACACCGATCATTTACACCCGGGCTGCGGCCGCTCAAATTGAGGTGCGTTACAGGGATGGCCGCTCTATCATCATCCCGGGGAACCACCTGGATACCGCCACAACCCGGCATATTTTAGATCGGGACTGTCAGGTACAATCAGTGGCCGCAGCCATAATTTCTTAGTGGACTCTGGCGCAAATTGATCTCGCCAATGGCAACACCCCAATACACCAATACACCAAAAAACGCCACACTCCACCTTCTTAATCCCACCCACAACAAACCAACGAGAGAAAACCATGAACCGGAAAATTGATGAGCTTGTGAACGAAATGAGTTTAGCTGAAAAAGTATCCCTGCTGGCGGGCGCAGATGTGTGGCACACCGTCGCTATTGAGCGGCTGGGCATTCCCCCCATTCAGGTCAGCGATGGCCCCAACGGGGTGCGCGGGGCCGATGACAACCTGGGGGAAACCTCTATCTGCTTCCCGGTGGGAGTGGCTATGGGAGCGACCTGGAATCCGGAATTGGTTGAGCAGGTGGGGGCGGCCCTGGCCGCCGAAGTCCACGCCAAAGGGGCGCATGTCCTGCTGGCCCCAACGGTAAACATCCACCGTACCCCCATCGCCGGCCGCAACTTTGAATGTTTCGCCGAAGACCCATACCTGAACGGCACCATCGCCGCCGCCTATATCAATGGGCTGCAAAAAGCCGGCATCTCGGCCTGTATCAAACATTTCGTAGCCAATGACCAGGAGTTTGAGCGCAACAGTATCAGCTCTGAGGTGGCGGAGCGGCCGCTGCATGAAATTTACCTGGAACCGTTCCGCATCGCCCTGGAAAAGGCCAATCCCTGGACCATCATGTCCGCCTATAACCGGATCAACGGCGTCCACGCCAGCGAAAATGACATTACCCTGCGCCAGATTCTCAAAGAGCAATGGGGGTATGACGGCCTGGTGATCTCTGACTGGTACGGAACTTACAGTGACAATGTGCCCGGCAGCGGCCTCGATCTGGAGATGCCTGGCCCGGCCCGTTGGATGAATTCGGAGAAAATCATCGCCGCCGTGAGCCAGGGGGAGCTGGACGAAGCGATCATTGATGACAAAGTACGCCGCCTGCTGCGGCTAATTGAGCGGGTCAATGGCCCACGTCCTGCCCTGCCCCGCGCCGATGGCCGCCTGCCCCGGCGCGTCGCTGCTGAAGCTATCGTCTTGCTCAAAAACGAAAATCAACTGCTCCCCATCGACCCTGACAAGGCTCAAACCATCGCCGTCATTGGCGAAAATGGCCGCTGGGCGCAAATTATGGGGGGGGGCAGTTCCCAGGTCAATCCCCATTACATCGTCTCGCCCCTGGCCGGTATTCAACAGCGCGTGGGAATGAAGGGGACAGTTGCTTATGCCATTGGCACACCCATTCACCGGATGCCCCCACTGTTGGCGTTGGATTGGTTGACGACGGTGAATGGTGAGGCCGGCCTCGCCCTCGACTATTATCACAATCTTGACCTTTCGGGGGACCCGGCCCACAGCGGCGTTATGCGTAAAAGTGAACTTTCCTGGTTTGGTACGGCCAACCCGTTTGTAGACCCAGGCAACTTTTCGCTGCGGCTGCGCGGCCGCCTGACGGTCCCGGAAACAGGCGAGTATCAACTCCATTTGTGGAGCATGGGCCAGGCCCGGCTGTGGGTGGATGGGGTGTTATTGATTGACCATTGGGGAGAAACGGCCGACCGGCAAACAACTGCTCCGGTTTCGCTGTCAGCGGGCCAGTCGGTGACTCTCCAAATTGAATATGTCACCAACCCTGAGGGGCATTGGCGCATAGTGCGGTTAGGCTGCATTCCCCCTATGCCGGCGGATCCTATTCAGGCGGCCGCAGACCTGGCCGCCCAGGCCGATATAGCCATTGTCGTGGCCGGGCTGACCCGCGAATGGGAAAGTGAAGGGTTTGACCGGGCTGATATGCGCCTGGCCGGGCAGCAGGATGAACTGATCGCTCGTGTAGCCGCCGCTAACCCTAACACCGTTGTAGTCCTAAATGTGGGGTCGCCGGTGGAAATGCCCTGGGCCGAGGACGCGGCCGCTATCCTGCAAAGCTGGTACGGGGGGCAAGAAGCGGGCAACGCCCTGGCCGATGTCCTCTTTGGTGACGTAACCCCATCGGGCAAGCTGCCTACCACCTTCCCGGTGCGGCTGGAAGATAATCCCGCCTTCATCAACTACCCCGGCGAAAATGGTCAGGTGCATTACGGTGAAGGTATCTTCGTCGGCTATCGCTATTATGACAAAAAGCAGATCGCCCCACTGTTCCCGTTTGGGCATGGCCTCTCTTACACCAGTTTCGTTTATAACAACTTGCAGCTAAATGGGACGACCTTTGGCCCTGGAGATGAAATCACCGTGCGCGTGGATGTGACCAACACAGGCCAACGGGCGGGGCAGGAAGTGGTGCAGTTGTATGTGCGGGATGAAGAGAGCCGGTTGGTGCGGCCGCCGCAAGAGCTAAAAGCATTCGCCAAAGTTCATCTGGAACCAGGCCAGACCAAAACGGTCACTTTAACCTTAACCGGCCAATCCCTGGCTTATTATGATCCCTCAGTGAGCAACTGGGTGACGGAGCCGGGCACGTTCACCCTGCTGGTGGGCAGCTCCTCACGGGACATTCGCTTGATGGGTCAAGTGAGGTATGAGGGATGAGGAGTGAGGGCTGAGTAGGTTTCCACAGGTTTCAGCAACATCTAAACAGTTCGTGCTAATCCATGACTCCACTGAAAAAAAGTCGCGCAGAGACGCGAAGGCGCAAAGTTAGCAAAGAAAAATTCGTGTTCATTCGTGAAATTCGTGGCTTCTTTCAGTAGACTCGTTCGTGCAATTTGTGACTATCTCCTGGGGGTTACTAATGAACGCTAAACATGCCCGTCTATTTCTGTTGTTGTTTGTCTCCCTGCTGTTTTCCGCCTGCGGCGACAACACACCAACGACCCCGACGGTACCGGCTACGAACGCGGCCGCGACCGAAACCGAAACCGTAACCAATGGTCCAGAATTGGCCCCCGCCGGGGTGCCTGGGGAAACCTACCTGGCCCCGTTCCCGGTGGCCATCACCCTGGATGGCGACCTGAGCGATTGGCAGGGGGTACCCAAAGTGACCAGGCCAGAAAGAACCATCACCGTGCAAGGAGCAACGACGATTGTTTTCGCGGCGGCCGCTGACAACCAATTCCTCTACTTCATGGCCGATGTGACGGACCCCAAAATCATCACCGGGCAGCATGGTACAGATTACTGGAACGAAGATTCCGTAGAATTCTACCTCAACGCCACCGGCGATTTACAGCTTACCACCTACAAAGATGGTGTGGTGCAAATCACCGTGCCGCCCCTCAATGCCGGCCGCCCCCCAGAAGAAGCGGTGTTGGGCGGCATCCAGGTAGAGAGCAGCGGCGCTCAGGCAGCCGTCGTCACCACCGAGCAGGGGTACGCGGTGGAAATCGCCATCCCCTTAAAAAACAGCGTCTGGAGCATCCAGCCGGAGCATGGCACGGTCATTGGCTTCCAGGTACACCTCAACGGAGCTTCCAGCCAGGATCGCAACCAAAAAATCATCTGGTCTGTTTTCGACTCTGGCGATACCTCTTACCAGAACCCCAGCGTTTTTGGGCAGCTTATCTTCTTTGCTATTGGCCAGACTGATGTGGTCGTTAATCTGCCTGAGCCGGTGCCCCAACCTACCCGCGAACGGCTGCCCGCCGACACCCCGTTCAAGAACCCCAACTTACCCATCGCTGAACGGGTTGAAGATTTATTGGCCCGGATGACCCTGGCGGAAAAAGTCGGGCAGATGACCCTGGTAGAAAAGAACAGCATCAACATTGCCGACATCACTGCTTTTGGCATTGGTGGGCTGCTTAGTGGTGGCGGTGGTTATCCCCAGCCCAACACCCCAGAAAGTTGGGCGGCCATGGTAGATGGTTTCCAGGCGGCCGCGTTAGAGTCCCGCCTGGAAATACCCCTCATTTATGGGGTAGATGCCGTGCATGGGCATAACAATGTCGTCGGGGCCGTCATCTTTCCCCACAATATCGGCCTGGGGGCCGCCAACGACCCGGCTTTGATGGAGCGGATCGGGCGGGTGACAGCCCTGGAAATGATCGCCACCGGCATCTATTGGAACTATGCCCCGGTGCTGGCTGTGCCCCAGGATATTCGCTGGGGGCGAACGTATGAAGCATACAGTGAAAACAGTACCCAGGTGAGCCTACTGGCAACCGCTTTTATGCGCGGCTTACAGGGGGATGATCTGGCTGCACCTTACACGGTGCTGGCGACACCCAAACATTTTGTAGGGGACGGTGGGGCCGTTTGGGGCAGCTCTACCACTGGCAGCTACCGGATTGACCAGGGGGTCACCGATGTGGACGAAGCGACCCTGCGAGCGATCCATTTGCCACCGTATGCGGCCGCGATTGAAGCCGGAGCCCAAAACATGATGATCTCCTACTCCAGTTGGGGGGGAATGAAAATGCACGCCCAACAATACCTCATCACCGATGTCCTACGCGGTGAACTGGGGTTTGCCGGGTTTATCGTCTCCGATTGGGCCGGGATAGACCAGATTAGCCCCAACTATTACACTGCCGTTGTCACCTCCATCAACGCCGGGGTAGATATGAACATGGTACCCAGCAACTACCGCCGCTTTATCACCACCCTTCTCGAAGCGGTCGAAAACGGGGATGTGTCTGAGGCCCGGATTGACGAGGCGGTTCGCAGCATCCTCACCGTCAAGTTTGCCCTGGGGCTGTTTGAGCGGCCTTATTCTGATCCGACCTTACTGCCATTGGTAGGTTCGGATGAACACCGGGCCGTGGCCCGAGAAGCGGTCGCTAAATCCCTGGTGCTGTTGAAAAATGAAGGGGAGATCCTACCCCTGGCTAAAGAGCTGCCCCTGCTGTTGGTAGGGGGGGAAGCGGCTGACAATATCGGCATTCAGTCAGGGGGATGGACCATTGAATGGCAGGGGCGCAGCGGCAATATCACTCCTGGCACCACCATTTTACAAGCCATACAGGCGACGGTGTCGCCTCAAACAACGGTCCTTTATGACCGGTTCGGCCATTTTAACGACGTGCCGACAGACCAACCGTCTATCTGCCTGGCGGTGGTGGGGGAATCTCCTTATGCCGAAGGGGTTGGGGACAGCGCGGAGCTGCGGCTGCCGGTGAACGATTTGCGGATGCTGACCCGGATGAGGGAGCGGTGTGATCAGTTGGTGGTGGTCTTGGTATCAGGGCGGCCGCTCATCATCACCGAGCAGCTTGCTAACTGGGATGCCCTGGTAGTGGCCTGGCTGCCGGGTACAGAAGGGCAAGGGGTGGTTGATGGGCTGTTTGGGAATAGTTCGTTTACGGGTACATTACCCTTCACCTGGCCGCGCACTGTTGATCAGCTTCCCCTGAACGCAACCACTGATGAACCGCTGTTCCCTTATGGCTTTGGGCTGATCAGCAGGGCTAATCCATAAGGTGGCCGCGACGATCAATTCCCCAACCCTAACCGCCCAGGGCGAACCCGGCGAACCCCCCTTCCCCGCGCCTGAACCCCCCGAACTGGCTATGTTAGAGCTCGCGGCCGCGGCCGCGTACCCTACCGCCACAGCCATTGTCGGGGGACTCATTGAGACGGTCGCCGAATGCTCCATGAGTGGGGGTGGGTGCAATGCGGTTGATTTTGCCCTGGGAGGGGCGACAGCCGGGGCCACTCACCGCGTATAAACCCCAGGGGCAAAAGGGGCAAGCAGCACGCCATGCACTTTTAGTGAAGATACCCTATTTACACGATGCCGCCCTTTAGCAGCTTCTTGTCAATCTTGTTGGCCCCTGTTTTGGGCAACTGGTCAACAAAACGGATGGTGCGGGGGAGCTTGTAACGGGCTAGGCGAGCGGCGCAAAAGGTAAGTAGATCATCAGCGGTGGCAGTATGGCCGGGCTTGAGAACCACAATGGCTTCCCCCACTTCCCCCCATTTGGGATCAGGCTGACCAATGACCGCTGCCTCAGCCACCGCCGGGTGGGCGTGCAGCACTGATTCGATTTCGGCGGGGTAAATGTTTTCTCCCCCCGAAATGATCATATCCTTGAGCCGGTCTATGATTTTGATATACCCTTCGTGATCACGGATGGCCAGATCGCCGGTGTGCAGCCAACGGCTGCCGGTGGGATCAGAGGGGGTGGGGTGAATGGCGGCCGCGGTCGCTTCTTCATCACGCCAATACCCGGCACAAACATGGGGGCCACTGATAATCAACTCCCCCGGCTCATCCAGCCCACATTCTATGCCATCGGGGCGGATAATTTTGACGGCAACAAACGGCAGAGGGAAACCCACGTAACCTGGTTTGCGTCGCACATCGGCCGGGGGCAGCCAGAAGGTATTGGGGCCGGCCTCAGTCAGTCCATACCCTGTCTTAAAATCCACTCCCCGTGCCCAAAACGCCTCAAAGATGGGCAGCGGGCAGGGGGCCCCACCAGAGATAATCAATTTAAGAGCTGAAAAATCGGCCGCTGCCCAACGGGGATGCTGCTGGAGCAGGGTGAACATGGTAGGAACACCAAAGAAGTGGGTGACGCGGCCGCTCTCCAGCCAATCATATACCTGGTCTACCTCAAAGGTACGGCAAAGAATGGAGCAGCCCCCAATCATAATGAGGGGGAAAGTGAACACATTAAGGCCGCCGGTGTGAAAGAGGGGAGCGTTCAGGATGGCGGTATCGTCTGGGGTGAGACCCCAGCCGGTGATAGTATTGAAGGCGTTGAAAAGCATGGCCCGGTGGGTAAGCAAGGCCCCTTTGGGCAGGCCGGTGGTGCCCCCGGTGTAACAGATCACCCAGGGATCGTCCCAGGCCAGGGAAACGAGGGGCGGGGGCGCGGCCGCGAACCGGTCACGTTCGGCCAACAGGGTATCAGTCGGGGCAGCCGGGTCAGCCAGAGCCACCCAATGGCGCACAGAGGGGGCAGACCGGAGATGGGGTAGTTGGGCGATAAAATCCGGGCCATAGATGAGGACAGTTGGCTCCGCATCCAGTAAGAGTTGGTACAATTCTGGCCCGGTGAGCCGCCAATTGAGGTTTTGTAAGATGGCCCCGACGCGGCCGCAGGCCAGCCACACATCCAGATACGCCTGGCAGTTCATCGCCAGCACCGCCACCCGATCCCCCTTGACCACCCCCAGAGAGAGCAGCCAGTTAGCCGTCTGGTTGATCGCGGCCGCCCATTGGCGATAAGAGATCTCCCGGTTGCCGTTCACTGTATCAACCAGAGCAATTTTATCCGGATCCAACTGCACCCGGCGAGCTATATAATCACCGATAATCATCTTCCTTAGTCCATTAAACGAGAGACAACCGCATACAACTCATCTCGTTCCAGCCAGGCTAAATCAAAATCACCCCGACCCACACCAATGGGAGCGATATCCATGGCCGGATCATTGAGATAAAGTTGTGCCTCAGCCCTCCCAACAACCACAACTGCGTGAGAGGTATCAGCGGCCCAATAGGGTAACTCCTTCGTTTGAACAAAGGCAATTACAGGGAATCCCTGCTCCAAATGCGTTTGAATTGCCTCCAGAGTACCTCGTGCGTATAAAACATTAACACCAAGTTGGACTAACTGTTTAACATGATAAGCAGGTGTTCCGAGACCAGGTTTGGTTTGCAGGATTGCAGCAACCCTATTGTAGGCAACTGTTATGCCCATGTACCCTAAAACCATGGCCGCACAAGCAACCAGACAATCTCCATCATTGCGTTGGCGAATGAATGGCACAGGGAGAATAAGAGGTAACATTGTGTCCGTGAGAGGGAAATTATTCGTCTTCAGGAAGAAGCAAAACAGGCGCAGGAGGAACATCCTTTGGGACAAACGTTTCCGGCACAGTAAAAGGACCGGGATAAGGTGGAAGGTGTTGAGCCAATTCCAGGGCCTTCTCTTGCAGATCATTAACAAGTGTAGGTAAACTTACCAATTCTCCATTTTGTACATCCACATCTACAAAGCCCACTGTTCCTACCTGACCTACATGGGGCAAACTATAAATGGCTGGAACACGCCAAACTATCTGGTCGCCAACAACCAATGTCGGCGAAAGGGCTGCAAACAGATAGCTAACTTCATTAAGTAACCAGGCATTTACCTTACGACGGGCTTCTTCGGCGGTAATCTGGATAGTGAAATCCCGCTTTACTCTAAGTTGAACACGTCCTTTGCCAGGAATGTTGTAACTGTCAAGAACAATACTCATTTCAGCCATCCTTCCTTTACAAATCTGACTTATAGCTGTTCACCCAGCTAGATCAAATTGTCGCACGCCTAACCGCAAAAGATCAAGGTAGTACCTTACAACTCAACTTCTTGTACAGAAAACAAGAATTGATCCCCAGATGACACAAATTTTCACGATAGCTTAAAAATCTGTGTTCATCTCTGACATCTGCGGATAAATCTTTTCTGGCTTGTCCAGGTTAGGGAGCCTGTCAATGTTAATAATAACTGGGTGATTGTGATTAGTCAGCCAGGCGGCTAACTGGGGCCAGAGGGTGAGGGGAGCTTTGCGGCCGGCCACCATACCGACGTGTGGCCCCTCTAACATGAGCAGTTGTTTATCCTGGCTGCTCACTCGTTCGTTTAACACCGTAACCGATTCAGCGGGGGCGGTTTCATCTTGCCGGGAAGCGATGGTGAAGACGGGACAGGTGATATTGTCCAGACGCACAAGGCGGCCGCAGATGGTTAGCTGGTTGTAGAGCAGTTTGTTTCCCTGGTATAAATCTTTGATCGTTTTGCGGAATGCTTCCCCAGGAAAATCTACTTGATCGAATATCCAGGTCTGGATGGCGATGTAACTCCGCAGATAATCGGGGTCGTCTAGCTGCTCCAGCAACTGGAAGAGGCGGAGCAAATGGCTGGTAGGGTTAAGCATCTGGAAGGTGGTGCAGAGCAGTGGAGCCGGGATGTTGCCCAGGGTGTCTACCAGTTTATCGGCGTCGAACCAATCAGGGTGGGTGAGGTGGGAGAAGATGCCGTTGTCGTGGAAGTTGATGGGGCCGGCCAGGTTGATCAGGCCGGCTACCAGATCGGGGTAAAGGCTGGCATAAATGGCGGCGTAGGTTCCCCCCAGGCAGTACCCCATGAGCATGGTTTGGGTGGCGTGGCTGTGCTGAATCGCGGCCGCAACCGCCCGGTGCAAATACCCGTCCAGATGATCATCCAGGGAAATCTGTTTATCCTCAGGGGCCGGGTCGCCCCAATCGAGCATGTAAACGTTGAATCCCTGATTAACGAGATAGGCAACCAGGCTGCGGCCGCGCAACAGATCCAACACATAGTTCCGGTTAATCAACGATGGGACACACAGGAGAGGAATGGCATATTGGCTGGGGGTCATGGGATGATAGCGCCACAGCTTAACCCGATCTTCTTGCCAGACCAGAGCGGCCGGGGTTCGGTCTACCGGCAGCCCCCCGCCAGCCGCCTCAGCCATCTGGTTAATCTGGTTATGGGTTTCCAGCCCGGCTTCCATCATCTGCCAGGCGGTTTTGAGAAAAGCTGGCTCATGGAGCAGCGTTTGCCACAACTGGGCTGCCTGCTGCTCCCACTGGATAAACGCTTCTCTAAATTGGGGATCAGGTCTGGCTAACATGAGGGTAGTATAGCGTATTTTGGGGGATTGGGGGATTGGGAGACTGGGGAGTAGAGATTGGCGACTGGAGACCGGAAAAGGTTGAGAACAAGAGACAAGGATGCTGCTCACTCGCCTACTCGCCCCCTGATCTTCTCCCCCTCGGCCAATTTCGTCTCCAGGGCTTCGATTTTGGCGGTGAGCGTGGCTAATTGTTGGGTAAGGGCTTGCAGTGAAGCACTGTTCTCTGGTTCGGTGGGTTTGGCCAGGCCCCAAAGAGACATCGCGGCCGCCATCGTTTTTTCCATCTGTTGGGCCAGGGCCGGGTTGTGTCCCACCATCTCCTGCATCGAATCCATCATCAGGCGAGTATAGCGGGGCATAAACTCACCCCACAACCGGGCCGTCTCCACAAACGGGTTCTCTTCCTTCTTCGCTTTGTTGTCGGCAAAGGTGGCCCGGATCGTCTCATTCACCTGGGATTGCATAAACTCCAGAGCTTCGGCAAACTGGGTAAAATGGCTCTCCGAATCGCTCTGCACATGTTTAATCATCCCACGCCAGCGGGCCGGTTCATCTTCCCCTGTTTCACGAATAAAACGAAGCACAAAAGAGACGATTTCTTGACTCATCGGTTACTCCTATACGAATAGGAACTGGGGTATAGGTGGTAAGTTCACCACAGTTGCCCAAATTGCAAATTGGCTCATGTTCATACAGCAATTCTCAATTTAGAACCGGTTGTGTAGTAGGGGTGGGACAGGCAGGCAACCATTTGGGTCAAGCGGGTCTACTTCATTCCCGCCTGTCTCATCCCTTTGGCCCCTGTTTTAGCCCAAGCGGGGCGAGACAGGTGGGAACAGAACGGTCTCGTTTGACCAAAACCGTGGCCCACCTGTCCCGTCCGTCCCTACATTCATTTCTGGGCAAATTGAGCATTGCTGATGTTCATAGCTAAGGTTCATCCCACCTTCCAGGGTAACGGCGGCAGGTTACGGGCAAGTTACAGGAGGGAGGGTTTCAGGTTTCAGGTTTCAACTCACTTTTCACTCAGTCCTCATCCCTCATATCTCTCCCTTCACCATCTGCTGCCAGAGGCGGGTGGTTTCGTTCATGGGGGTAATGGCTAACTCCTCTTCCAACCGGGTACGGCACTGCTCATAAGTACGCAAAGCCAGAGGGCGGTTGCCGCTTTGCCAATGTCCCCGCATGATAAGCCGATACGCCTCTTCCCAAAACGGGTCTATAGCGATGACCCGCTGGCTCCACAGCAGCGATTCTACGATAGACCCTTCAGCCAGAAGCAGTCGGGCCAGGCGGGTTGCTCCGGTCAGGTACAGGGTCGCTAACCGTTCCCGCTCCAGGCTGGCCCAATCAAAATAGAGGGTATCGGGCAAATATTCGCCCAAATATTTTTCTAAAGCTAACCGGTAATGGTGGATGGCTCGCGGCCGCGACTCTTTCTCCCATTGGCTGCCCAGGGCCAACTGCTGCTCAAAAACATCCACATCAATCAACAGGGGGGCTTCCGGGTTAAGGCCATAACTGGTAGATTGGCGGGTAATATAGGTGGAGAGAGAGCGAGGCGGCCGCGACGGTTGCAAGGCATCGTTAAGGGCATTGAGGGCCACCTTAAAATCCCGGTCCGCCTTCTCCGGGGGCAGCTCCGGCCACAGATCATCCACCATTCGCTCACGGGGCAGCAAACGGGGCCGGTTCGTTACCAGGTATTGGAACAACTGCCGCGCTTTCTCCCGCCCCCACGCCTTTTCTTCCAGCCGCTCCTCACCCCGCCAGATGGCAAAATAACCCAGGGTGTGAACAGTGAGGGGGGGGACGGGGGGGGTAGACATGGGCGAGTAGGCGAGTGGACGAGTGGCGAGTGGAAAGTCTTCGTGGCCCCCTATCTTCCACTACACACATTTGCCAAATTATACCCCGTGTAACCACTCTGTAACTAAACTGAGGTATGTTTCACCTGATTCACGAGACTCATTTCATGGTTGCCCTTAACGTGAGCCATTGCGCGGCCGCCGTTTTCCTGGTTGCGGCCGCGAACCCCTTTTGTACCCTTTATCCAACTGCATATTGGAGGACACATGCCTACAGTTCCCACCTTACCCGGAATCAGCTCCCAGATGATTCCCACCTCACGCCTCTTGACCCACGTCCTGTTCAGCGGCCCTGATGATGGCATCCCCGTCGTTTTTGTCCATGGCAACGCCTCATCTTCCACCTATTGGGAAGAGAGTATGCTGGCCCTTCCCTCTGGGTATCGTGGCATCGCCCCTGATTTGCGTGGGTATGGCGATACGGAAGATTTGCTCATAGATGGCACTCGTGGGGCACGAGATTGGTCTGATGATCTCAAAGCGTTATCTGACCAATTGGGCGAGCGGTCGGCCCATCTGGTTGGCTGGTCCTTGGGCGCAGGGGTGATTATGCAGTTCGCCCTGGATTATCCTGAGCTAGTCAGCTCCCTGACACTGGTCAATCCCGTCAGTCCGTATGGATTTGGCGGCAGCAAAGGGCTGGACGGCACACCTTGTTATGATGATTTTGCTGGGTCAGGCGGCGGTGTGGTTAATCCAGAATTTGTGCGCCGGATGCAAGCACAAGACCGGAGCGCAGACGACCCCAACTCCCCCCGCAATGTGATCAACACCTTCTACTACAAACCCCCGTTCCGAGCCGGCCGCGAAGAAGATTTTCTCTCCTCCCTGTTGACGGAAAAATTGGGCGGCGACCGCTACCCTGGCGATTTTACCACCTCCAACAACTGGCCGGGTGTCGCTCCAGGCCAGTGGGGGCCCATTAACGCCACCAGCCCCAAATTTTTCAACACCAGCGGCCTGATTGATCTAACTCACAAACCCCCGGTTCTCTGGATTCGCGGCGACTCTGACCAGATTGTGGCCGATAACTCTTTCTTTGATTTTGGCACTTTGGGGCAGCTTGGCTTTGTGCCTGGTTGGCCTGGGGCTGAGGTATATCCCCCCCAACCGATGGTCAGCCAGATGCGAGCAATGTTGGAAAAATACCAGGCCAATGGCGGCCGCTTCCGTGAAGTTGTTATCGCCAACGCCGGTCACAGCCCCCACATCGAACAGCCGGCCGCCTTTATGGAGGTGTTAGTTTCGAGTTTCTAGTTTCTAGTTGGCAACTCGAAACTAGAAACTCGAAACTCAGAACTCCCTTCCCCCGTAACTTGCCCGTAACTGGGGGATAGTATGGTTGGAGGCAACCCTGGGGAGGGAGTGATTTGTCATCCCATTGTTTGTTTTCTGGAGGAGAACATGAAACGTCAGATGCCTTTGTACCGCCTGTTGACCCTGGTAATTTTATTGGCTTTGTTCCTGGCTGCCTGTGGGGGCAGTAATCAAACCACGAACAATGCCCCGCCCGCGAATGAGAATACAAGCAGCAGCAATGATAACCAACCCGCGGCCGCACCCACCACACCCCCAGCCGCACCCACCGATGAACCCGTTGTAGCGATGGGTGAGCCGCTCAAAATCGGGGTAATGTCTGACCTGACCGGCTCCCTGGCCTTGTTTGGCAATGAGATGTGGGCTGGCCTGCGGCTCGGCTTTGAGTATGCCACCGATGGCACTATGATGGCCGGAAACCGCCCCATTGAGCTGATTATTCGGGACGATGTGAGTGATGTGGAAACGGGCGCGGCCGCAGCCCGCCAGCTCATCGAAGCCGAAGGGGTTGAAATCCTCATCGGCAACTCCAGTTCTGCCGTTGCCTTGCAGGTGCAGCAAATCGCCGCCGAGAATGAAGTTGTTTACTTTGCTGCCCCGGCTGCCTCCCCCGCCATCACCGGCGACAACTTCAATCCCTACACCTTCCGCGTTTGCCGCAACTCCGCTCAAGATGGTCTGACCATGGCCCAATGGTCCATCGAAAATATCGGCACCGACTACCTGATTTTGGCCGAAGATTACGCCTTTGGCCAGGCCACCGCCGCCGGTTTCCAGGCCGCCTTTGGGGCTTTTGGGGGGAACTTCCTCACCGAGCAGCCCATCTATGCCCCCAGTGACACCACCGATTTCACCCCCTACATTCAGCAAATCAAAAATGCCAATCCCGACGGGCTTATCCTCATCTGGGCCTCTAACACCAGCGGCGCCGTCATGTATGAGCAGTTGACCAGCCAGGGTATTACCGGTAACATCCCGTTCATCACTGGCTTCTCTTCCAACGATCTGGTTAAGCTGTTAGACCCCGGCAACATTGGCGCCGTCGGTTTAATTGTTTACCATTACACCGTCCCCAATACCGCGGCCAACGATTGGCTGGTTGAGCAGCATCTGGCCCAGTTCAACGGCTATCCCGACCTGTTCAGCGAATGTGGCTTCGCCACCGCCCAGGCCGTCGTAGCGGCTTTGGATGCCACCAACGGCGACACCACCGGTGAGGTCCTGATTGCCGCATTGGAAGGGTTATCTTTTGCAGGGCCAAAAGGAACATACAGTATCCGCGCCCAGGATCATCAGGCACTTGCTTCCATGTACATCGTCAAACTGATCAGCGTTAATGACCCCAACGATGCGTTTTTTGAACTAGTCGGTGAAGTCAGCGGCGAAACCAGTGCCCCCCCCTGTACCGCCCCAGGGCGATGTGAGTAAGTGCGCATCTAAAATTAACTTACCGGCTTTAGACCTGACAGGTTTCCGAAAACCTGTCAGGTCTGGGCGGAATTTGTTTTTAGACGATTACTCAGGGCAGTTAGCAGTCTCTGGTGTCAATGACCTTCGTTGACATCAGTGACCACGCAACCCAAAACTAGAAACTCCAAATACCCATGAACATCATTCTGGAAACGCGGGATCTCTCACGCCATTTTGGGGGGTTGAAGGCGGTGGAAGGGGTCAACCTCAAGGTGAAGGCTGGGGATTTACATGCCATTATTGGGCCGAATGGGGCCGGGAAGACCACCCTGTTTAATTTGCTCAGCAAGGCCATGAAACCGACACGGGGCCAGGTGCTGCTGCGCGGCCGCGACATCACTAACGAACCATCCTACCGCACCGCTCACCTGGGCATCGGCCGCTCTTACCAGATCACCAACATCTTCCCCACCCTCACCGTGTTAGAAAATGTCCGTCTGGCGGCTCAAGCCCTCGGCCCAGACAATTTCCGTCTCTTCCGCCATGTGACCCAGTTCCGCCATTATGAAGAAACCGCCTACCATGTACTCCATGAGACCGGTCTGACTCACTCCGCCTGGCAGTTGGCCCAAAATCTGCCCCAGGGTGACAAGCGCAAATTAGAATTAGCCATCCTGATGGCTCAAAACCTGGACATTTGGCTGCTGGATGAACCAACTTCGGGGCTGGCGGGGGAGCATGTCCCGGCTTTCATGGAGCTGCTAGACCGGGTACGCAAACAAGAAGATAAAACAGTCGTGCTGGTTGAGCATAACATGAATGTCGTCATGTCTCTGTCAGATCGCATCTCCGTCATGCACCTGGGCGAACTATTAGCCGAAGGCACACCTGGCGAAATCGCCACCAACCCGACCGTGCAAAAGGCGTACCTGGGTGAGTTGTATAGCAATTTAGAGAGTGATAAATTGGGCGATTAAGAGATTGCCTAAGGGTGTGTTTCATTTCAGTTGCAGGGGAGAACGCGGATTTACGGGATTTACGGATTGTTCTGGGGCAAATAAATTCGCTAATCCTGCTCATCCGTGTTCTTAACCAACCGCCCCAACTCAGTTGAAACACACCCATTATAATTGACCCCAAAAACTGGACCACATGCTAAGGTGGAAAAAGGTTACAAT
>JAHDWJ010000074.1:1718-4637 GCA_023384415.1 Anaerolineae bacterium | reverse complement strand
CTGATTTGGGTCATACTCACTCACCTTTGTGTCGTCTCATCAACAGGCCATCTAATGAACAGGCTCATATTCTTTGATCAACCCCTTTTCCCACACGAGCAAGCTGGAAAACAGGAGATGTTTGTGGCGCTGGCAGTCGCGCTGTACCTGGCGCATGACGGCCGTTTTTGCCGGATGCCGGTCACTAAAAGCCAGTAAAAAATCCCGGTTGGGAATGCCGAGTAACATAGTGCCGGGGATACGGCCGTGCCAAGCCTCCAGCAGTTCCGGCAACAAAATGCGCGTTGCCGCGAACCCATCGTCTGTTTCGCAAAAAACCATCGTTTTATCGCCTATGCCGCGTGTCTGGTACGTTTTGGCTGACGTTCGTCGCCGCAGGTTTTGCAGCGCATAATCGTGAACGGCGTCAAACGATGCACCCCGCGCCTGGGTCATCCGGAACATCATTTCCATGTTAACATAAATGCGTTCAGTTTGAGCATTCTGCGCCTCTGTTACGCCTTGTTTGATACTTTTGGGTGTTTCGCTCATCTTTTCTCGCTGTAGCTTTCAATCAGGCAAGTTTACCGTAATCTGCCTGTTGCCCGCCAATCTTGTGAAGGGGGCACGGCCGTCAAACCAAATCACTTGCATGTTTAACGGCCGTGCTCCCCCCACGGCCGTACCAACACAGAAGAGGCTCACGGCCGTACACCCCCCATCGTTCATGTGGATCAGAAAACTTGATCATCAGCTACGGTCGTGATGAGAGGTACGGTCGTGTCATTCCCGTATTCACGTTGAGCAAATTCCACTCTGACCTTCTAATATCACCTTGTCATCATATAACCAAAAGGTTATTATTTGTGGTGTTATGAATTGGAATGTTGAATTTACGGATGAGTGTGAGGGTATGGCAAAATCATTTAACGAACTGAAAGAAAAAATGTCGCCAGAGCGACGTGAAAAAATTGAGGACCAGGCACAGGCCATCTTGATCAGTATGGCCCTGCAAGAATTGCGCCAGACTCGTCACCTCACCCAGCAAGATTTGGCAAACATCCTGAATATGAATCAGGCTGCTTTATCCAAGATGGAAAATCAGACTGACATGCGCGTGAGTACACTGCGTAAGTTACTATCGGCAATGGGGGGGACATTAAAAATTGTAGCCGAGTTTCCTGAAGGCGAAATTGTCATTAACCAATTTGAACAGGCCTGATTTGACCAACCCCTCCTATGGGATAGCCGGAGAGCAAATTTAGAGCAACGGCCGTCCCTCCCCCCACGGCTGTACACCCCATCGTTCCTGTTGATCAGGAGAGTTGATCATCTGCTACGGCCGTACTCATCCCAGCCATTCACATTGAGCAAACAGGTATCCGCTCATCATTAGCAGTTGCCGGACACAATGACCGGCGGAAGCCAGCACCAAAGCAGGGAAATAGTCTTATTAACGGTCAATCAACGATAGCCTCCTATGATGCAGACACTTACTCATAAGAGTAAGTAATCTATCACTTTTGGAGGTGCTTTATGAAGCGCGTATTGTTCTGTTTACTGTTCCTTACTTTGTTACCCTTGCTTTTCATTGGCTGCGACCCCACCCATGACGGGCCTGATTTGATACCACAACGACGTTCTGGCAGTCAGGGGGATGAAGGTTTTTGTCGTCGCGATGAAGACGGCAATCTAGTAGTGAGAGTGCAAAATCAGGGAAATGAAGATGTCTTTGAAAACTTTACCACGATTGTTCAGTTTTCCCCCGAGGGGCCGCAATCAGCGACAACAGCCCCCATGCCTTCTGGCTCCTTTACTGAGGTTGTTTTTGTCATTCCGTCGGGTTGTTTCAATTCTGACTGTGATTTTGCGATTACAGTTGACGCCAATGGGGACATTGATGAAGGTATTGAAGACAATAATATGGCCGACGGTATTTGTATCGGTTAAAAGTGGGCGAGCCGCCCTGCCGAAGCCCGACTTCGGGCTTCGGCTAATGAATTTCACACGCTTATGCGTTGCTGGAATCCACCACAATTTCTAACATCTCGATCAATTGGGGGGCATCTTCACAGGCAAGCGGGGCCAGATCGCAGCGTATGGTCTGATCGTGCAAAACGACGTGCAGCCACATCCCTTCCTGATCGATGACTGTAAACCCTGCTTCCTGGGTGGCGGTTTTTATAGGCTTCGTAAATGCGTTCAGTTTGAGCATTCTGCCTCATCGGTTGTAGCAAACGCAGCCTGTGTCATGCCAACTTTCGCCCGCACGGGCTTGATGTCTGGCAGCGCAAATTCATGTACAACCGCCCCACTCGCCTGCCTTTGAGCAAACTCTATCGCCTCTGTTACGCCTTGTTTGATACTTTTGAATGTTTCGCTCATCTTTTCTCGCTATAGCTTTCAGTCAGGCAAGTTTACCGCAGCCTGCTTATTGCTTCCCAGTGTAATAAAACAGGGCACAGCCGTCAAACCAAATCCCCTGCATGTTTAACGGCCCGTACTCCCTTCCCCAACCAATATGATATACTTTGCCTATGATGCAAACTGTAACCCTGCAACTGCCCAATCGTGTAGCTTCCACCGCCCGTTCCCTGGCTGAACAGACTCAACGGCCGATTGAAGACATTTTAGTCGAATGGCTGGATCAGGCTGTGGCCGATTTGCCGATAGATAGCTTAAATGATGAGCAAGTCCTAGCGCTGACAAAATTGCACTTGGACAGGCCACAACAGAGCCAACTATCTGCGTTACTGGCCAAGAACCGGGAGGGGACGCTTACCCCACCTGAAAAGCGACAGCTAGACGAGTTGATGCAACTTTACCGGCACGGCCTGGTCCGTAAGGCTGAGGCGTTAAAAGTAGCTGTCGAACGTGGGCTACTGTCCCCGCTTAGCTAAAGACATCAATCGTGCGCTCACATATTCCAGAAAAGGTCAG
>JAHDWJ010000074.1:0-1667 GCA_023384415.1 Anaerolineae bacterium | reverse complement strand
AAAGGGGGAACAAACGAAGAACTCAACCTTTGGCTGGCCTGCCCCATCTGCAATGGGCACAAGGCGGATCAAACAGAAGCCCAAGACCCTGAAACCAACCAGATAGTTCCCCTGTTCAACCCAAGAACACAAACATGGCACGAACATTTTGCCTGGAGCGAAGGCGGGTTAAAGATCGTTGGTAGAACCGCAACGGGACGAGCAACCGTTATCGCGCTATTCCTGGCTGATGATCCAGATGCTTTACTGGTAAGAAGTTTTTGGATTCAAGCGGGCTGGCACCCACCTGAGAGATAAAAAGACCGGAGTGCCCACACCAACTATTCACATTGCGCCAACAGGTTTTGTACGTTGATCGGGGGATTTGATCATCTGCTAGGGCCGTAACAAAAGGTACGGCCGTGTCATTCCACCGTTCACATTGAGCAAACAGGTGTGACACGGTCTCAAAGATCGAACACAGCAGGGGCAATAGCTCAATTGCGAGTTCAGCAGCCTACTCCGTCCACCACGGGCTATAGCGAGTCCCAGTCACAGCTATTCGATCACCTTTTTGAAGATTGCATCGTTCACATAGCAGTTGGATGTTGCATGGATCATTTATCCCATGTAAAGCCAATGGCACCATGTGATCAAAATGATCGACACGATCGGGACTTAATAATCCAGACAAATCAACTTGGCAAAGGACACAGCGACCGTGGTCGCGGAAGTAAACCGCATCCTTAACCCACGTGGGTAGATAAACCCGGCGAAAACACCCGGTGGCATCGAGTAATGTCTCGGGAATCACCACCCGATCACTCCAAATGTACTTTGCCACCGCCTGATTGAAGCGAAGAAGAAATGACCGATTTCCAAAGAGGATATGAAATACTTCTTCGGTCAATCTCTCCCACAGCCACTCGAACTCAGCCTCTTGGGAAAGAAACCACTGATGGAATGAATACTCCCCACGAGTCGTCGCTTCATCCGCGGGAATCGATGGCCTGTACTTTTTGTAGGGCAGAAATGGAATGTCATATGATTCCAAAAGGCGCTCAACTCCTCGGATTGATTCTGGCCATTCTTCGTAAAGGTCCGCATTCTTTCGATATTCGCGTCGATGTTCAACCGCGATCATAGCGTAGATGTAACGATGGAGGAGAGAGATTTTCGAGAAGCTGGCTAATCCCTGAATAACTTCCGAATCGTCCCAATCAACCTCAATAAGTGACCCCTCGTTTTCCAGGCACTCCTCTACCATCGACGCCATCTCATAAACGTGCTGGAAAACAAACTGTTGAGTCGGCCTCCGCATTATTATTCTCCAATCGCCAAACTATGTGTTTTGAAAATTCAGTGCATAATAAATCGTCACAACCAACCTACTTATACCCTTTCAATAGCAGCAAGTTTACCGCAATTTGCCTGTCGTTCACCAGTGTTATGGAGGGGACACGGCCGTCAAACCCATCATCTGCCTGTTCAACGGCCGTACCCCCCACTCTCACGCAGCTACCGCCTCCGTCGCTTCCACCACGCTAAACGTCAACTCCCCGCCGGCCGCATCCACCAGCACATGGTCGCCATCCCGCACCTGCCCCTGAATCAGTTGCAGCGCCAGCGGGTCAACCACCCGTTTTTGCAGCACCCGCTTCAACGGCCGTGCCCCATACACCGGATCA
>JAHDWJ010000073.1 GCA_023384415.1 Anaerolineae bacterium | reverse complement strand
CCACTAGCGTCCGTATGTGCCCCGTAAATTCAACGTGAAGGCGGCGTAAACGGCGATGGGGTGAAGGGGTGAGGGGATCGTATGGTAAACGTTATGGGGACGCGCGGGTTGTTGGTTGAAAAAGGGGTATAGTACACTTTGTACTCGTGGTTGCCGGAGGAATTATGGAACGCTGGTGGAAAATCGCCTTTTTTGTGAGCATCATTTGTTGGTTGGCGGCTTGTAAACCGCCAGAGGTGGAGGTCACGGCCACTTCGGCTGCGCTCAGTGCCAGCGTACCCCCCACCCGCACCATAGCCCCCACCATAACGATGACGGGCACGGCCACTTCGGCTGCACTCAGTGCAAGCGTGCCGCCATCACCTCCCCCTACCGCCCTGCCCACACTTGTACCGACGGAAACGAGTACGGCCGTGCCTACAGCCACACCTTCTTTATGGGCATCCGTCTCCGACGAACGTTTGAATTCGGCGACAGGTTTGAGTTTTGAGGTGGTTAATCAAATTGGGGGAGAGATAACGGCCGTTGAGGTCAAAAGTGATGTTGCATTTCTGGGCATTGGCCCGCGTTTGGTCGCCCTGGATGTAACCGATCCCTCTCGTCCGCAAGTAATGGGCCAAAGCGACGTACTACCTGGCGTCGTACAGGATTTTGTTCTTGTGGGCGAGCTGGCTTTTGTAACTACTGGAGAGAATGGCTTTTGGGTAATTGACATCTCCAATCCTCACACGCCCCAGGTTGTCTCATTCAAGCCACAATCGGCAAAGGCTCAGCAAATTGCATATCAAGACGCTCACTTATTCGTTCTGGGTATGAAAGAAGGCGAGGCGCTTGAAAATGAGCTTGTGATTTATTCGATTGCCAATCCTGAAAATGTGGTGGAAATAAACCGACTGACCCTGCCATTTAGGTATTTTTATGGTGATATGATTTTGGAAGATGAGTCCATTTATCTGGTGGACAACTACTCTGAAAAACTGTATGTCGTGGACATCGCTCAATTAGAGCAGCCGCTCTTGATGAACACCATTGCAGTTACAGACAATGTTGCCAAAACGCTCTCCAATAAGACGCTATACACATTGGAAAATGGAGAACTGCATATTTTCGATATTTCAGATTCTCAACGTACCGTCGAAATTGCTCAAATTGACAACCTGATTGAGGATTATTGGCAAATCGAGAAGATGATGGTGCGCGAGAATTTACTGTTTGTTTCCGCCTGGTATTGTGATCAGATTCCCTGTGGGGCAACTTTGTTCGTCTTTAACATATCTGAACCTGGGCAGGCAAAAGAAATAGCTCCCCTAGTTCTTGACAGTGGCTTGGTTGATACTCACGTTATCAATGACAGGCTGTATGCTGCTACCATTAGCCAGTTACTAATTACCAAAAGGCCCGAATGGCATCAACTTGGTCACCTTCGAGATTACATCACCTATGGCGCTATTGATCGGTTAACTGTCGCGGATGAACGATTGTATGTAGTTAACTCATTCGGTCGTGGCATTGGCATATTTAGCCTGGAACAGCCTACACAGCCTGTTAAAGCAGGTGCGTATACCGGTGCGTTTGACGAAATTACGGCCGGTAATAACCAAATATATCCATCAGCCGGTTGGGGAGAAGGACTTCATCAAGTAGATGTTCAACATCCAGGTTTACCCAAAAGAATCTCTATTTGGGGAGAAGATGATTCTGTAGATGGGCCGCCTGTCTTGGAAACTGGGCGGCTCTACGCACTATTAAACGGGTATCTAGCTGTTCTGGATGTTACCGATCCAGGCAAGATGATTCTTTTGAATGATCTGGCTCCTTCTCCGCAGGGATATGGCCCACACAGATATATTTCGGTCTCGGATAACATCGTTTACGCTCTTGGTCATCAGGGGATTTATCTCTTGGATGCCAGCGATCCTACGGCCGTCGTGGAAATCGGATTTATCCCCGAAGAAGATGATATGTGTGCTTTGACCGCAGGAGATGGGTATGTGTTTGTCTATTCAGCAACTCCTTATTGCTCTCAGTATGATGTCGAAGGGAGTCATTTAACAATCTATGACACTTCAAATCTAGCAGCAATTCAGGTAGTAGGCCGTCTGGAAATCAATTCGCCTGTAGAAACCATGTTGCTGAAAGATGACAACTTGTATCTTGTCGGTGGCGATTTGAGGGTGGTTGATATTTCACAACCAGACTCCCCACAAATAATTGGCTCTTTCCCTACCCCTGGTCAGGCTCATGCGGTAGCAGCATTTGCCGATTTGATTTATGTGGCGGATGGGGCAGGTGGGCTGTTGGTTTTACGGCCGTTGGAGTGAGTTCTGCCCTTGTTTTTCTCAGAGGAAATATGAGACGTTGGTGGACAATTCCTTTTTTGATATGCCTTGTTTGTTGGCTGGCAGCCTGTAAACCGCCGGAAGTGGAGGTCACGGCCACTTCGGCTGCGCTCAGTGCCAGCGTACCCCCCACCCGCACTATAGCCCCCACCATGACGATGACGGGTACGGCCGTGCCGCCATCACCTACCCCTACCGCCCTGCCCACACTTGTACTGACGGAAACGGCTACGGCCGTGCCCACTGTTACGCCACCCATGAGCCAGGTTATTGCCGTACCGGGAACGGAAGCAGCCGAGGAAGTGCGTCTGGAAGTGGTGAATCAGATCGGCGGGGCGGTCACGGCCGTAGCCATGCAGGACAATCTCGCTTATCTGGGTATTGGCTCCCGTCTGGCCGTTGCCGATGTATCTGACCCTGCACAGCCGCAAATAATCAGTCAGAGCGAAATCTTGCCAGGTATTATCAGGCAAATAACCCTTCAAAGTGGTGCGGCATATCTAGCCCTAGGTGAAGAAGGGTTATGGGTTTTTGATATTTCTGACCCGACTGCTTTGCAAGTTGTTGGATCGGTAAAAACAACGAGTCCCGCAGACCATTTCCTATTAAGAGATCATCTGGCATACGCGGTGAATAAACGTTACATAGGGGAATTGCCTCAAAGAGATGGGCAATCACTCGCCATTGTCGACTTCACGGATACAGCACAGCCAATAGAGATTAGTTCATTAGCTTTGCCTTCTCAGGCAAACAAACTCGCCTTAATTGGAGACTATCTTTATATTGCTATCTACCCTAATTGGTATGGGTTTGAAGAAACTTTATTAGTTGTAGATGTATCCCATCCTGATCTGCCAGTCCTGGTTACGGCCGTGCCTAACTTGGCTAGTCCTGACCTGGCAGAAAAAGATGGTCAGTTGCTTCTAACTGATGATCATGGGACATTGATACTGGCTGATGTCACTAACCCTACCAGCCCAACTGTAGTTACCCAGGCACCTGTTCAACTTGACTTTAGTTGGCTAGATTTCTTCCATCTTGATCAAAATATCGTCTGGGCTTTTAGTGGTTTTGGTGATGTAGATGGTTGCGCCGGTTATCTGTATGCGCTAGATATTTCCCAACCTCCGAATGTCCAAAAACTTAGCCAACTACGTGCTTCATGTGCTATTAACGATATAACTAGCTTGAACGGGATGCTTTACTTGGCTACAGATAATGGTCTGGAAATAATAGATGCAACTGATCCAACTGCACCAATATATGTTGGGGCAATACCAGCTTTTCCTCCATTCCGTCAGTTAGTCATTGATGAAGATTTGTATGGACTAAGTGAATCAGGCAATGGTGTCTTTGTATTTGATCTGGATGATTCAACCAATCCTCGGCGTGCGGGGGTTTATCATGGGCGTGATACTATCTATAACATTGCCCTTAACAAACCTCACCTTTACCTGGGAACGAGTCTTTCGCTCGAAATACCTGTTCTTAATATCAACGATCCAGACAATCCTACAGAAACGGCCGTTATTGAGCCATATTTTGTAGGAACAGGCTTCTCAAACCTGATTGCAACCGGCCATTATCTATACATGCTGGTGGAAGGATTTTTAACCATTTTCGACGTCTCTGATCTGGCTCAGCCGCAAGAACTCACCACCCTGGACGATTCTGCTCTGGGTCGTAGTAAAGCATTCGTTGTGGAGGGAAATACTCTTTACAGGTGGCATGAAGCTGTAGATGATCATGGCTTGTATGCGGTGGATGCAACAAATCCGGCACAGCTAAAAGACATGAGCTTTCTGAACGACGAGCTAGAGATGAACCTTGACGAGCTTACAGCCAATGAGAAATATGTCTATCTGTTGGGTCGGGCTTGTGGAGGGGTGACCGGTTGCGAAGATCAAAAGGTACTGCGAGTCGTAGATATTGCCGATCCTGCAAATTTGGTTGTCATCGGAACATTGCCGGTTCCTGGCGACATTTCGGCGATAACTTTATATGAGGACCTAATAGTTTTGATAGGGAATGATATATGGCTAGTGGATGCAACCAACGCTTCACAACCACACATTATCGGATACTTCCAGACACCGGGTGATGCGCGAGATGCTGTTATGCGGGATGGCCTGATTTACGTGGCGGATGGGGCAGGTGGGCTGCTGGTGTTACGGCCGTTGCCGTCCCCCTAAAACGCCAGCAGTTTCTCCATCGCCTGGCGAATCGCGGCCACCGTCGGCACCACCCCTTCCATCAACGACGTGCTAAAGGGCACGGGCACGGAGGGGGCCGCCACCCGTTCGATGGGCGCGTCCAGG
>JAHDWJ010000039.1:36462-44668 GCA_023384415.1 Anaerolineae bacterium | reverse complement strand
CCCTACATTCATTTCAGGGCAAATTGAGAACTGCTGCCAAATTGAGAATTGCTGAAGAAAAGAGACCAATACACCCATAAACTACCTCCCCCAAACCTCCCGGAGTACCCATGACCCAACCCCTGACCGGCCAACGATTGGTTGAACAAATGACCCCCGCTGAACTGGCACGCGCCGGGCGGGTAGAATCGCTGCTGCCAACCCTGGCCGCGGCCGCAGCCGAAGCGGACGCCACCGGACAGTTCCCGCTCAGCCACGCGGCCGCGCTGCGTGAAGCAGGGCTGCTCGGGTTGGTTGTGCCCGAACAATACGGGGGTTTGGGGGGAACCCTGCGTGATCTGGCGGCCGCAACCTTTGCTATGGGTACCGCCTGCCCCTCAACCGCTTTGGCTTATTTCTTTCACAACAGCACCGTCTCCCGTGGTTTACTGGCTTTGGAAGCGGTTGAGGCCGGACTATTCAACGAAGATGAGGCAGCCACCGTCCAGGCTTTTGGGGAAAAAGTGCTGCACAAAATGGGACGCGAACGGCTTTTTCTGGGCAACTTTGCCAGCGAAACGGCTAAATCATCCCAGAGTGCCGTCTTCATCACCACTGAGGCCCACCCGGTGGATGGGGGGTGGCGGCTTAACGGCGAAAAATCATTCGGCTGCAACACCGGAGTCGCAGATGAATATCTGGTGGCGGCTAAACTGGCTGGTACAACTACGGCCGAAGGGTTGGCCCTCTTCTTTGTCCCCCGCGAGGCGGCTGGTGTCAGCGAACGCCCACGTTGGGATGCCCTGGGGATGCGAGCCACCGCCTCCCATGGGATTGTGCTCCAAAATGTTTTTGTGCCGGCCAAGGACGCCTTGACGGTACCGGGGGCATTTGTCAAGATGATGCAGATGAGCCGGGGCAGCCTGTTGGGTAACCAGTTAGCCATCAGTGCTATCTACTTGGGGGCGGCCTATCGTGCTTTTGAGTACGCCCTTACTTACACCACCAACCTGAAATTCCAGGATACCGGCCTGCCCATCGCTACCAGCCCATTCCACCAGGAGTTAATCGGCAAAATGGCCGTAGATTGGCAAACCGCCGTCCTCTGGCTGCGCCGGCAGCTAGAGTTAGAGACAGCTGATCCCCCCCTGCATCCCAAAGCGGTCGTTCTTCAGCAGTGGCGGCTGGCAAAGGGGGTGATTGGGGAAGCCAGCATGGCTATCGCCCAAAATGCCCTGAAGATGTGCGGCACCAGTAATACCGGCAACAGCGGAGTCATTGCCCGGATGCTGCGGGATATTACCATGGGGCTGGTGATGGCGTTCCCCGCTGAACGCGGCCGCCTCGAAGCCGCCAAAATGATCGTCGAAGGGCAAGGGCAGGCGGTGTTTACCGTATAGTAGATCGAGGGAGTATTATGAGGACACCATCTACCCCAATTCACCTTCCCCCTCTGCGGGATTATATTGCCGGTCAGTTTAGTGAGCCGACAGAGCGGCTGGGAGTGTGGCTGGAGAATCCCAATACTGGCGAACCTATTGCTGAACAGCGGGCGACGGCTCCATCTGGATTGGAACTGGCACTCCAGACAGCCTGGGAAACCCACCAATCTGGCCTTTGGGCTGACATGCCCATTGGCGAGAGGGTAGAGATGTTGGCCCGGCTGTCGGCTGAACTGGAGAAACGGCAAGAACGCATTGCTCAACTGGATGCTCTCAATACTGGTGTCACCCTGCGCCTGACCTCAATGCTAAACCTGATTGTGACGGGAGCCTGGCATCTGGCGAATGCCCAGTTGCAAAGCGGCTGGACTCATACGGTTATGCCTGGCCCAAACAACAACCCGGTACAGATTTACCGTAAACCATGGGGGCCAGCCCTGCTCCTGGTTGCCTGGAATGCCCCATCCGCTTTTATGGCCCACAAAGGGTCTAGCGCGTTGGCGGCCGGCTGCCCCACTATCCTCAAACCCACTGAATGGGCCCCTTATGGCTGTGATATTTTTGCTGAAGCGGCCGCAGCCGCGGGGCTGCCGCCAGGTGTTTTCCAGATTGTCCATGGGGGGCCAGAGGTAGGTGCGAAGCTGGTGGCTGATCCGCGCATTAAGGCGGTCTCCTTCACGGGGGGATTGGCCGGAGGGCGAGCTATTGCTGCCGCCTGCGCCCACAACTTCAAACCGGCCCAGTTGGAGATGGGGGGGAACAATCCGGTGCTTGTTTTCCCGGATGCGGATTTGGACGACGCGGCCGCGGGCATTGTCTCCCTGATGATTACCCTAAACGGGCAGTGGTGTCGCGCCCTGGGCCGCCTCATCGTCCCGGCAGCTAAAAAGGCTGACCTGTTGGAGCGGGTGCTGGACAGGCTGGCCCAGGTAAAAATCGGTGATTCTCTGGATATGAGCAGCGACATGGGGCCGATGATTCATTCCCACCACCTGGCTAAACTCCAGGGGCAGCTAAAAAAATTGGTCGCAGCCGGGGGTACTCTCCACAGCCGCACCCCTTTGCCCGATTTAAGCGGTCATTTTCTGGCCCCCACCCTGGTTACAGGCGTCCCCTCAGCCCAGGCCCAAGACGAAATTTTTGGCCCCATCGGCACCGTCCACCCGTATGAGAGCGAAGCGGAGATGCTGGCTTTAGCCAATGGCACTCCCTATGGGTTAGAGGCGTATATTTTTGCCAGAGATGAAGAAAAGGCCCACCAGATTGGGGCTAAAATTCAGGCGGGCGAGATTAAAATCAACGGCCCTTCGATTATGAGTTTAGGTATTATGACCCCGCGGCCGGCCTGGGGGTTAAGTGGTTTGCGTGAAGAAGGCACTGCGGAAACGTTCCAATTCTTTTGTAATACCCGGGTGGTGGGTGTAGAAGGTCCGCTGCAATTCTAATGATTGAGCAACTTATCTTTACTCAGGGATTGTGATTTCGCCACAGGCGATTAACAAGTTTCGTTCCGCAGATCGCTCTGGGCGATTGAGTTGCAGGAGTGTTACCGTTACGCGGCCTGTAGCGGTTAAAGGTATGATTTGCCCCTTATAGAGATGAAAATTGTCTGACTATCGGTGACGACGAGGGTCATATAAAGGAATGATCTCTCCACTAACAGGATCAATAGACAGCCAACAGTTCTAATACTTCAGCGGCACCTTCAAAGCCATGCTGATTGGTCGCCTGCCATTCCCTCAGGCCCAGTTCTAAAATATTGGGCAGTCGGTCATAAAGGGGCTGTAGACGCTGTGCCAATTCGGGGGAGACTTCAACCGTCATTGCCGTCATAATTTCTCTCCATGTTACTCAAGATAAAACCACTATAAAATTTTTCCGTTATTTTCATGATGATCTTGATTTCTTTATTAGGAACCGTAGTCTGGCATTTTTTAATCTGACCAGTAGTAATTAGTGTTAGGACTTACGCAAAACGCAAAAAGACCTGACAGGTTTTTTGATTCGTTCTATGGTTGTTACAGGAGAAAACCTGTCAGGTCTGCGTAAGTCCTAAGTGTATTAGTGTATTGGTTATTACCGCTGGTGACATCAATTTTCGCCAGAGTCCAGTAAGAAATTGATTACGGCACTTTTGTCTACCACATCCCCATATTTGCTATCAATATCAAATAAGTTGGCCTCGTGAGGGGCGGGGTGGCGGTCGCCAACACATTGGCGGGGCACGATGACGCGGAAGCCATGCTGCATCCCATCAACGGCGGTGGCCCGAATGCAGCCGCTGGTGGAGCAGCCGGTGAGGATAAGGGTATCTATGCTCAGGCTGGTCAGCATGGGGGCCAATGAGGTGCCAAAAAACGCGCTGGCATACTGCTTGTTGATGATAACATCGTCGGGTGCTGGCAGTAGGGTCGGCACGATGTCGGCCAATGGTTCCCCTTCGACCATGCGGCGCAGCAGGGGAACTTTTTGTACAAAGATACCCCCATCCCGACCGCTCTGGCTGTAAATGACGCGGGTGTAAATGATGGGGACCCCCTTTTGCCGGGCCAGGGGGAGCAGGGTGGCCGTTTCGGCCACAGCGGTGATGACGGCTGGGGCATACAGCGGCGACCCAGGGGTGATGTAGGCGTTGATGAAATCTACTACCAGCAAGGCTGGCCGCTGCCCAAAGCCAATTCGGCCATCGAAGACACCGGCGTAATTATGGGTGATACTTTTTTCATCTTCGTCGTTTGTTTTATTCATAGGCCAATTCTCGCCCTGAGTTGGGCGCGGCCGCGTGTTGGGCCAGTTTCCAGGCCGCATAAGCAAAAGCCCCCTGGGCAAAGGTATTGAGCAGCTGCTCCGTCCATTGCAAAGGGATGCTCTGCTCAGGAATGCGGGCCAGGCCGCTCAGAATGAAGACGATGATAATGTTGGCCAGGAAGAGTAAGGCAGCTCCATTGAGGCTGAGGCGGCGGGCTTGTTGAATGAGGAGAATGACCAACACTACGTTGCCAATGGTCATCACCCCCAGCAAAATGAAGCGCCAGGTGTTGATGGTCACATCGGGGAAGCCGGTGAACAAGATGGCCCCCAGGGTCAAAACTAGTAAGGCAGCCGGCCCTAACCAGACCCGCTGCGGCCGCTTCTGCTTGCTTCTTACCTCACTGACATACCAGATTGCAAAGGCCATCAGGGTAAACCCGGCCGCCATCCAGATAAACATCCCCTTGTCCAGCCAGACCAGGTTTGTTTGCGCCCCGCTCAGGGCCATGAGTAGTTTCCAGGTTGCTTTGAGGAAACCACCTATAGTGATCAAAATCCAGCCAATGGTGGCCATTTGCCCCAATGATTTGTCCATCTGCCCAGCCATCCGGCTGATGAAAAACAGGCCGATGGACGAAAAGATAACGGGGATAAAATCTTCCAGGGCTAAGGCAAGGGTGTATTCAGTCATAGGGGCACCTCTTTTTAGACGGATGACGGATGACGGTGGAGAGATCTGTTTTCTTGAGCTTTTTCTTCCTGAGCCTCTGTTAGCTTCTTTTCGGTCGCTAACAGACCGGCCAGCAAGGCGATTTCAACGCCGGACCCAACGGCTGGGCCGACAATGCTTGGGGGAGCGGCCGCCCCAATAAACATGATTATCGCCCCTACAAACATCCAGGGCCAGCGAAGCGGTCGCCAGATGAGAAGGCCGACGATGATGATAATGATGATGGTGATAATGGCTGGGATGGGGGGGCCGCCGGCTGCGGCCGCGTAACGCAGCGTACCCCCATACGCAGTTGGGGTCAGGGTGATGCCCACCATATCATGAATAAGGCCAAACAAAATCAGCCCCAAAGCGATGAGCCAGGCGGCCGCCTGGCCTATCTGGCTGCTGGCCCAGCGGAGACCGGCCCGCCCGGCCTGGTGGACGGCCGTGACTAGCAGCAGAGGGGTAAACAAGGCGTGGAACAGAAAGCGAGGCCAGTTGAGCGATTGCAGCAGGGAGCCTTCTCCTAACAGCCGACCAATGGCGATGATCAAATTGTCATAGACCAGGGCTGCCCCAACCAGCAGCAGCAAAGCCAGCCCCAGGCTGCGGGAGCGAGGCCACAACCGACTGCCCCAAACCAGTAAGGCAGCATGGGCCATCGTGTAGAGCGGGTAAAGAATTGCGGTCATTTTTCCTCCTTATACCATACGGTGGGGCTGGTAAAAAATTGGCTTCACCAATGGTAACAACCAATACGCCAATACACCCATAACTAACGGTTGGATGTAACATCTCAGTAAAACGTGTACCCTTCGGAAGGTTCGCCGCAAGAGCTTGTTCATGGCCCAAACCTTCCGAAGGTTCGCTCCAACTTATTGAGAAGATACGGTTAGATCATCAAACACCAGGCTCTATACGCTTCGTTTCCCCAGAGAGAAATTCGCGCAACAGAGCCGCTACCTGTTTGGGCTGCTGATCACAAATATAGCTATCCCCGCCGGCAAGCAGGTGGGTGATACTGTGGGGCTGGCAGGCGTGGGCCGGCTCCAGGCAAGATCGCAGGCTGTCATTTTCTCCAGCTATGAGTAAGGTAGGCTGGCTCAGAGCGGCCAATTGGTGGGCAAACGGTTGATCAAAAACAGCCTGATAAGCCAAAGGATAGCTGTCACCTGCCTGGAGCGTGAGTAAGGTTTCCCGCAAAATGAGAGGGAGAGGTGCATCAGGGGCTTTGTGGCGCAGTCGCTGCCAGGTCTGTCCTAAGAAATGGCCGTTTTCATCCCCTACGATGGGGTGCAGTCCGGCACGCAGCCTGTCTATTTGTGCCGGATTTAATAAGGGTGGGCCGGAGAGTATCAACCGTTCCACCCGGTGGGGGGCATCGTGGGCCATTTGTACAGCGATGGCTGCGCCAGTGTGGTGCCCGAATAGATGACAGGTGGAAATGTGGAGTTCGTTTAATGCTTCCCAGAACGCGGCCGCATAAAGGGCAATCGTGGGTTGTTCTACGGGCACAAATGAACCGCCAAACCCAGGTGTATCCAGGGCCAACAGCCAGAACGTATCGGCCAATTCAGCCATCAACTTTTCATACATGAGTGATGAACTGGCTGTCTGGTGCAGCAGGAGAACCGGTGTGCCGGCCCGCCGCGCTGTCATACGCCCGTGGATTTGACCTTTACTCGTTTGGATATACCGTTTTTCGATCATTTCTATTGGTTTTTTGAGTAAGGCAACTTTGTGACATCGGTGATAATAGATGATATGTAGGAATATTACATTGTTATAACATTTGCGTCAAAAAACCAACCTCCTTTACCGTTTTCCAGGGGCCATTCTGCCAATTGTGATGGAGCCTGGAAGATGGAACTGCTCTGGTTTGCTTATTCCGTCTCTAAATTATCGAAATGGTTTGAACTATTCCTTTCTTGAGCTGAACTAACCGCTCTGCGGCCGCAACCAGCACCTCATCCCGTTTACAAAAAGCAAACCGGGCCAGCCCTGCCCCATCTTGGGGGTTGTGGTAAAACGCACTAGGGGGAATGGCGGCTACCCCAATTTCGCTGGTCAGATAGCGGCAAAAGGCTACGTCATCGGTAAACCCCAGGTCGCTGATATCTACCATGATGAAATAGCTCCCTTGCGGCCGCAGCGGCCGCAGCCCCGCCGCTGTCAACCCATCCATCAACAACTCCCGTTTCCGCTGGTACATCTGCCCTAACTCCTGGTAATACCCATCGGCTGTCTCCAGGGCGATGGCGGCTGCTTCTTGCAAGGGGGCCGCCCCACAAAAGGTCATAAATTGGTGGGTTCGGAAAGCTGCCTGGATCACCTCTGGCGGCGCCACCACCCAGCCGACTTTCCAGCCAGTGGCGCTGAATGTTTTGCCTAAACTAGAGATGTGGATGGTTCGCGGCCGCATCTCTGGCAGTTGGCTCAACGGTATATGAGCATGGCCGTCAAAAATGATATGCTCATACACCTCATCCACCAGGGCCAGCACATTATGGCGCACACATAAGGCGGCGATCTGGCTCAACTCCTCCAGGGTAAATAGTTTACCGGTAGGGTTATGGGGGGTGTTGATCAGGATCAATTTGGTATTGGTGTTAAACAAGCGGCTCAGATGATCAAAATCTATCTGCCAATCCGGGGAGTGGAGCTGGTAAAAGCGGGGAATTCCCCCGGCCATCTGCACTGCCGGCAGATAAGAATCGTAGAACGGCTCCCCAATAATCACCTCATCGCCAGGATTAACCAGCCCCAAAATGGTGGCAAAAATCGCCTCGGTGGCCCCATGGGTGATGAGAATTTCCCGATCCGGATCGGCCTGTACCCCATAATGATGAGCCATCTTGGCCGCGACGGCCTGGCGCAGGCGCGGCCGGCCGTTGCTGGGGGCGTATTGGTTAATATCTTGCTGGATGGCGTTGATAGCGGCCGCTTTGAGAAAATCAGGGGTAGCAAAATCGGGGAACCCCTGCCCCAGGTTAATTGCCTGGTGCTGGTTGGCCAGGTGGGTCATTTCGGCAAAAATGGATGTGCCTAACGAACGTATACGGTCAGCCTGGTAGCTCATAAATGCCTCGATTGTCAGGTAGGATAGGAGTGTACTATACTCGGAGTTAGGTGAGTAGGCCAAGAGGGAATAATTAATGGCTGAATCGGTGATCGCCCGGTGGTCGGTTCGCCCGACAAACCCGCCTGGCAAATCCGCCCGGCAAACCCGTCCGGCAAATCCGCCCGGCAAACCCGTTCGGCAAACCCGCCCGGCAAACCCGTCCGGCAAATCCGCCCGGCAAACCCGTCCGGCAAATCCGTC
>JAHDWJ010000039.1:8430-36362 GCA_023384415.1 Anaerolineae bacterium | reverse complement strand
CCGTCCGGCAAATCCGCCCGGCAAACCCGTCCGGCAAACCCGTCCGGCAAATCCGCCCGGCGGTCAAACCGCCGGGCTAAAAATGCGAAGCCCTACCGGGCTGCCGATGTGAGGCCAACGGCCTTTGTATTTTTAGCCCGGACGTTCACGTCTGGGCGGGTTTGGATTTAGGAGTTCAATGATGCAATTAAAAATAGCTTTGGGACAAATGGATGTGCAGGTGGGAAAACCGGAGCAGAATTGGCAGACGGTGGTGGAAATGGCTCAGGACGCGGCCGCACATCGGGCTGATATTCTGGTCTTACCGGAATTGTGGTCAACAGGGTACGATCTGGCTAACGCGGCCGCTCACGCCATCCCGCTGGATCAAGGCATCTTTACTCGCACCGCCGCCCTGGCCCGCGATCATCGTCTGCACATTTTGGGTTCGTGCCTCTCTTTGTTGGGGGAAAACCAATTTGGCAACACCGCCGCCTGGTTTGATCCGCAAGGAAAAATTGCGGCCGCTTACAGCAAAATTCACCTGTTCCGCCTCATGGCTGAGGAGCAGTTTCTCACCGCTGGAAATCATCTGACGACGCTGGATACCCCCTGGGGGAAGGCGGGGGTGGCTATCTGTTACGATTTGCGTTTCCCAGAGCAGTTCCGGGCCTATGCGTTGGCTGGGGCGGTGATGACCTTTTTGCCCTCAGAGTGGCCCCATCCCCGGCTGGCCCATTGGCAAACATTGCTGCGCGGCCGCGCCATCGAAAACCAGATGTTTATGATCGCCTGCAACCGGGTGGGCCAGTCTGGCGAGACCCGCTTTTTCGGCCACTCCTGTATCATTGACCCTTGGGGGGAGATAGTCATTGAAGGAGACGAAACCCCCCAACTTCTGGTCGCTACCATTGACACCACCCTGGTAGATACCGTTCGGGCCAAAATCCCTGTCTTTGCTGACCGACGGGTGGATGTGTATTGAGCGGGTTTGCGAGTAGGCGAGTAGGCGAGTTTGCGCGTAACTCGTACTCTCGCAGACTCACGGACTTACCAGCTAGATCGAAGGGTGGGACTCAAATCCCCAAACCCTTACCACGGTGCGGCTGTGGGGTTGGACGCGGCCGCGATGATCCATAATATGCCCGACAATCCAGAGGGGGTAATGGTCAGCCGCCAGAATGGGCCAACGGCCGCGAGCAGGCGCGGGTATCTGCCGTTCATTCATCACCTTTTTGATGGTTTGGGACTGCCCATTTAACCCCAAAGGCTGGATGCGCTCACCTGGGCGTCGCGGCCGCAGCCACAACGGTTCCCCCTCGTCAATCGCCACAAACGCCTGCCACGGGTTTGGGTTCTGTTCAATCCGGCCGAGATTGATCTCTGTCACCAGTTCTGATTGAATGATCCAGCCATCGGCCAGGCTGATTTGCCCCGGCACAGGCAAAAGCAGGGCATCTGGGCCGCTGAGTTGGGGGAAGGAGAGGGGTGAGGGGGTGTTGGCGGCCGCGATCCGGGCGGTCTCATATCCCAGTGATAGGCGAAGCTGTCCTGGCAGGCTCATCTGCTGCCCCACGGTGCCTGTTTCAACCAGATGGCGGGCCTGCTCCAGCACATGAAAAGAAAGCTCCCGCCCGCCATCTAGCAGCGATTCAATCCCCTGGCGCAGCAGCCGCCGCCGTAAGCTAAGGGGCAGTTCACGCCAGGGCTGCCGGGCAAAAGAGACAGCCTCAGTCTGAGGCTGCACCAGTTGGGCGTAAGCCTCTGCCTGATATTGGCGCAGCAGGGCTTCATCCGCCCCCATAATGTCAGCCAGGTCACGCAGGCGGCCGCGAATTTGGGGGTTATAGCTCTCTAGCAGGGGGAGCAGCTCATGACGGATACGGTTGCGTTGGAACTGGGTGTCCAGGTTCGATTCATCCTGGATGGGGGTTAGTTGATGCTGCTGGCAATATTGCTCCAGGTCGGTGCGGGGGGTGGTGAGCAGCGGCCGCAGCAGGGAGGGACCATCCTGGTGGGGCAGAGGGAATGGGGCGATGGGCAGCATTCCGCGCAGCCCGGCTGGGCCGGTACCCCGCAGCAGGTGCAGCAGCACCGTTTCAGCCTGGTCATCGGCGTGGTGGGCGAGTAGGATGGCGGCCGCGTTTTGTTCTTGAGCTAATAAGCCAAAAAAGCGGTAACGGGCGTAGCGAGCGGCTTCTTCTACGGTCCAATTTTCGTTCTGGGCCAGCTCAAAAATATTCGCATAGTCAACAACATAAAATAACCCCCACTGACTGGCAACTGATTGAACATAGGCGGCTTCGGCGTAGGCTTGCGGCCGCAGCCCATGATTGAGGTGAGCCACTATCAGGCGGGAGGGGTCAATGATCTGCTGCCGGGCTAATAAATGGAGCAAAGCCAATGAATCAACCCCCCCAGATACCCCCACAATGAAGCGGCTGTCTGGGGGAAGGGGGATGGTTGCGGCCGCGTGATCTAAAAAAGGTTTAACTCGTGCTGTTAATGACATCACTGCTCTTTCCTGGATAAAAGAATCATCCGCAGATTTCACGGATTAGCGCCGATTTTTTCCCACCTCAATCTCTAATCTGAACAAGCAAAAGAAATTTATCCACAGATGTCACAGATGGACACAGATTTTTAAGCCATTGTGAAAATCTGTGTCATGGGTGGATTACCCCCTTTGGGAAACAAAAAGGCTCGCCGGATGACGAGCCATTTTTGGTAGGGCGGGTGGGAGTCGAACCCACACGGCCTTGCGGCCGGCGGATTTTAAGTCCGCTGCGTCTGCCATTTCGCCACCACCCCACGCACAATGGGGGTATTGTACCGTTTACCAGGGCTAACCGTCAACTTTTTTGCCACCTCGTCGTTTGCGGCCGCGATCTGATTCAGCGACAATAAGTGGGGCAGGGTTGCAGAGCTGCAAGTAACGATTTTACTTTGTCCCTCTGCCCCTTTGCCACTTTTTCACCAAGAGGTCATCTGTGAAACATACCATTCGTATCATTGGCGCACCGATGGATTTGGGCCAGAGCCGCCGGGGGGTAGATATGGGGCCGAGTGCCGTGCGGTATGCCGGCCTGCAAGCACGGTTGGAGCGGCTGGGATATAAGGTGTTGGATTTGGGCAATGTACCTGTACCAGGACGGGAAGAGGAGAGTGTGGAGACTTCGGGCAAGCGGCTCAAGGCGGTGACTTCAGTGTGTGAGGCGATTTATGAACGCGGCCGCGACTGTGTTTCTGCCGGTGAAATAGCCATTTTCCTGGGGGGGGATCACAGCATAAGCATCGGCTCGGTTGCGGCCGCGTCTGAGATAGAGCCGGTGGGGGTCATTTGGGTGGATGCCCATGGCGATTTTAACACCCCGGCCACCTCTCCCAGCGGCAACATTCATGGGATGCCCGTCGCTGTTCTTGTGGGGGATGGTCCAGATTCCCTGGTTAATGTGGGCCGCCCTGGCCCCAAAATCGCTCCCCACCAGATGGTACAAATTGGTATTCGCAGCCTGGATGGCAAAGAGCGTGATCGCATCCAAAACAGCGGCATCAATATTTTCACTATGCGCCACCTGGATGAGATGGGCATGGCCACAGTGGCTCGCAATGCCCTGGATCGGTTGCGTCACTTCAATCGGATTCATGTCAGCCTGGATATGGACAGCCTGGACCCTGATGAGGCACCTGGTGTAGGCACACCAATCGCCGGGGGGTTGACCTATCGGGAAGCCCATCTGCTCATGGAAATCCTGGGTGACAGTGGCAAAGTTCGCTCCATTGATGTAGTCGAGATCAACCCAATCCTAGACAAGGAAAACCACACCGCCGAACTGGCCGTTGAGTTGGTCGCCTCACTCTTAGGCCAACGAATCTTGTAATAGTTTCCCCCTTCATCCTTCCTAATTCATCCTTCCTAATTCCGCGAGGGGTTTATGCAACAGAACATACGAGTTTTACTTATTGGGGCAATATTGGTGATGGTCGCGGCCGCGCTGCTGTGGAACCGGTTTATGGGAGAACCACAACCCCCGTCCGGCCCCATCGAAGCGGTAGAACTAACCCCGACGGCCCAGGCCATCATTTTTCAGATTGATCCCGAACAATCATCCGTCCTGTTCACCATCAGCGAGGTATTAGGGGGTGCGCCCAACATCGTCATCGGCCTGACCAGCGAGGTGGGGGGACAAATCGCCGTCAATTGGGGTGAGTTAAGCCAGAGCCAGGTGGGTGTGATTCAGGTCAACGCTCGCACCTTACTCACCGATAACCCCAACCGGAACCGGGCTATTAGCAACCTCATTCTCAACACCAACCAATACGAATTTATCACCTTTGCGCCGACCGCTTTAGAGGGATTGACTGGGCCAGTTGCGATTGGGCAGACGTTCAGCTTCCAAATCATGGGCGATCTCACCATTCGTGACATCACCCAACCAGTTCAATTTGCCGTAACCGCCCAGGCAGAGTCCGAAACCCGGATCAAAGGACAGGCCAAAGCATCCATCCAGCGATCTGATTACAACCTGACCATTCCCACGGTGGACAATGTGGCAGATGTAGCCGAGCGGGTTAATCTGGTGTTGGATTTTGTTGCTGTTACTGGGCCATAAAAGGGTGTATCCGTAGATTTAGCCGATTGGCGCAGATTTTTTCAACCAAATTCCCTAAATCTGCATTTTAAATCAATCCACACATGGTTTAAAAATCTGTGTTTATCTGTGACATCTGTGGATAAACAATCAGATTGTGGATTTCCTGAGCGTTATGGCTCGGGTGATAGCCCCGCATCTGGAGGGATGGGGGTTCCTGTCGGCAGCCGGCGCAGCTCCTGGCAGCTAATAAACTTCACATCTTCCCAAACAAACCCCTCAGCTTCAAAAGTGGCAATATCTTTGACCCACCGTTTCTGCCCATTTTCCAGGGCGTATATGTGGGGGCTGGTGGTGCATTTGAGTAAGACGTAAACAGGAGGGCCATCAGGGAACTGATTCAGGAAGGTATCGTTGACAATGTTGACCTGTTCCCAACGGTAGCCATGCCAGGCAAACGCATCTAAGGTGGTGATCCATCGTTTCTGGTTTTTTTCCAGAACATATATCTGATCGCCGCTCCCTTTTAGCACCAGACCGTCGCGAATGATCAGGGATTGGGCATCGGGCATAGCCCGTGCCAGACTGAGGCCAGCGCGGTTAAATGGGATGTTGATCAGAATGATGAAGATTCCCACAATAACCGCCAGACGACCCAGCATCTGGTCTAGTTGAATGGAGGGCAATGGTTCGGGGGGGGCTGAAACCAGGCCAATATCGTTGTTGGTGTCGGCGGTTGCGGCCGCTTTGTAGCTGGCGATTTCAGCTTCCCATCTCTCTTTTCCCTGAGAACTCCTTTCACTGGCGGGCGGTGGCTCGGTTATCGGTGGGGGAGTAGAAGGGGGCGCAGGGGGCGCGGCCGCGCTGCTGCCGGCTGGCTGACGAGATTGCTGCCGCTCTGCCAGGGCATCTAACAACAAATCAAGAATTTGGTCCGTTTTAGATTGATGATCACTGTTCATAGCTGCCTCTACCGCACCACAAAGAAGCCGAGGACTTCTCCTAGACTGGCAAAAATGTTGGTGTAAAAATTACCACCTAACTGTCGGAACAGCTCAAACTCAATACTGGGAGCACCAATAAAGGGGCGGATCGTCCAGGCCAACTGGCTGCCGACAAAGGCGTACAGGAGCATCCACATCCGCAGTACCCGGCGGCGGGCACTGTCCCCCTCAGCTTCTGCGGCCACAATCCGCATCCCCTGGCCTAAAAAGCGCACCCCCATAATGCCCGCAATGGCGAAAATGCCCACATTAAGCAATTTGAAAAACTGGTACTGGCTGGTTGTCAAGAGAAAAAAGAGGGTAATGGGGGTAAAGGAGAGGAGTAAGACGGAAGTTACCGTAATGGCGGTCAAAATTAGAGCCACGTTTTGGGTGAGGCTTTGATGAGAGCCAAACAAAACATTAAAAAAGTAGAGGGTAGGGGCACAGATAAAAAGGGTAGCTATAAAAAGCACCGGCAGTTTAGCTGCCGAGCTTAGCGCCTGCCATAAGCTGTGGGTAGATCCCATTACGGCTCCGTAAAGGGCCATGAATACCAGGCTGGAGATAAGCATGGCGCGCATTTTTTCTCTTAGCCCTATACCATCCCGAATTTCCTGGAAAAAGTGAATCCGGTTACGCAAAATTGTTTCAACAACGCCGAGATCGCGCATAGAAAACCTCCAGATTTTTTCGCGCAGAGACGCAGGGGCGCAGAGAAAAAACTCTACGTTTTGGCGCCTTTGCGCGAGATTTTCTTGCTCACTTACTGGACTCTGGCGAAAATTGAGCGCATCAGTGGTAATAACCAATATACTAATACACTCATAACTACTGGTCAGAGTAAAAAACGCCAGACTCCAGTCATTTACCAATGAGCTGTGGTAGGGGCAAGAATGAATATGAGGGAGATAACCCAGAAAAAGCCCCAGTTGACCAGTGTGTACCGCCATTGTTGGAATTGTAAGATGGGAATGAGCAGGACGGCCAGGGCGACTAGCCAGAAGATGGGCTGTACCAGAACCGTTTGCCAGTTCGCGGCCGCGCCATCAGGTACCAGCAGCAGCCAGCGTAAGGCCAGGGCCGCCAGCACCGGCACCAGGCAGGCCAGAATCGCTTCGGCCGATTCCCACTCCCCATGTACCTGCTGTAGAGCCTGTCCTACATCTGCCCCGCCAAACCGCCGGGCCACTTTGTGCATCGCCTGTGCCCCATCTTCCCCATTGGCGATGGCTGTCTCCCAGGCATCTTCCAAATGATCCCGCAGCTCTGCCAATATCTCCTGTTCGGTCTCCTGGCTGAGATTTAGCTCGGCCTTAACGGCCGCCAGCAGTTGATTGATCAAGGGGTGGGGCATTGTCTGGTTCATGCGCTGTTGATGATCTCCTGCAATTTGCCCATGAAGGTCTGCCATTCCTGGGCTTGCTCTTTGAGCCGTTCCCGACCAGCGGCGGTGATGGTGTAATATTTGCGCCGTCGGTCATTTTCCGTTTCTTGCCATTGGCTGGTGAGCAGCCCCTCTTTTTGTAAACGATGCAGTGTTGGGTAGAGCAGCCCTTCTTTCATCTCGAAGTAGCCATCTCCTAACCGGGTCATCTCCTGACTGATTTCATAGCCGTACATGGGCCGCTGTTGCAGCAAAGTCAGCAAGACCATCTCGGTACTCCCTTTGCGTATCTGATTGCGTATGCTCATGGTTTCGCCTAATACCTAATTTACTAATGTATATTGGAAAGTTTATAAGAAATGGGATTGCCTGTCAAGACGCGGCCGCGAGGCGTAGGGGTATCGTTGGTTAAATTAAGGGAAGAGGGGAAAGGGGTAGTAGGGTGTAAAATGTACGCTGTATCTTGGGCATGGAAGCACCCAGGTGACAGCCGACCACCAACGGCAAACCATTTGCTTCTGACTGGATGCTGGCGAAAATTGAGCGCATCAGTGGTAATAACCAATACCCTGATAAACTAATAACCAGTGGTCAGAATAGCGGTCTACGGTCGGCGGTCGGCCGTCAAATCCGTTCATCCTGTTCATCTGTGTTTCTACGGCACAGGCACAACCGAGATATATTCATACCGGACAACGCTGTTGTTGGTTGTGCCGCCAGCTTCATTGAGGGTAGAGGCAAACAGGCCGAAATATTTCTGATTGAACAAAACCGCCTCGTTGGTGACCGTCTTAAACAGTTGGTTAGCCACATAAACCCGGATGGTGCCATTGCTTTCATAAAGAATATCCCATTCGTTGACCCCATTCGGATTGATGTTGACCCCATTGACGGTGCGGGCTTCCGTCCAGGTAAACAACTCCGTGCCAACCGGGTTGTTGTTGCCGTCATGGCTGGTGATGCGGCGCAGGCGGGCCACCAGGAGTGGGTTGTTGTTGTTGGCTAACCAGCGCACTTCCAGCACGTAGTAGCTGTTGAAGCAGGAGCTGTAATTGCCATTGGGGCAGGTCTGGCCGTTCCAATCGCCACCGAAGATGATGCCATAGCCGCTCTGATCCTGGGGGTTGATGAATTGGGCCTGGGTCTCAATGTTATATTTGCTGCTGGCCGCGGCCGGGACCATTGGCGCCGCAATGAGATATTGATTACTCTTGCCCACATTCAACTCCAGGCGGCCCCCCAACACATAAGCCACACTATTTGTCGGGGTCGTTGGGCCGGTACTTTGCCGGCGCATCGCCCAGCCCGAATTACTGTTGTTGAAATCATCAACATATGGATTCACTGGCTGCGTGGGGGTTGGGGTAATCGTTGGTGTGGCTGTGGCCGGGGGAGTAGGCGTAAAGTCGAGGCGTACATTGGGTAGATAGACGTTTTGCCGGAAATTAAAGGCAAAAATCACATCATCCACAAACGCTCCTTTCAGGTTTGATGGATTCGCTGAGCTATCGCTGGTGAAGACAAAGGCGATATACAACTGTGGTTCACCGGCATACGCTCCCAGGTTATACATTACGCCGCCCCAGCCGCCATTGCCCCCGTTGTTGGTAGCCAATCCGGTGTAAGTTGTACCGTTGGTCGAAGCCATGATGGCAAAAGTGTCTCCCAGGCTGGCCTGGAACCAGTAGTTAAACATGACCATGCCATCAATGACATCGCTCATATTTACCGGGCCATAAACCATCCAGGAGTTGGCATTAGGCGGATAACCGTCAACATTTGGGTCCAGGGTGCCCCCTTGTTCCCCATCACCAACAGCCCAGGCACTCCGGGTGCCCCCTGGGGTGGTGTTGGTATACGTTTCGGTGCCCCATTTGTATTCTCCATTGGTAGTGCCATCAGCATCAAACACTGTCCAAATCATGGGGGAGATACCAGCCTCGAACGTTTCGGTATACACTTGCTGCCATCCCCCGCCGCTGAGGTTAAACGGGATTGGCTCACTGGGTAGATTGATGGTTTCTGGGAGGGTAGCGGTAACGGGTTCACCGGTGAAAGCCGGTCGTGGCGCCGGCGGCCGCCCCTGGGCGGCTAATGAGGCTTGTTCGTTTAGCCAGTTGCCGGAGACAATCAGGGCCAGCAGCCCAAGCCCCAGCAAGGCCAGCCAGGTCAAACGGTTGGAAAATGGTAATTTTTGCATTATAGATACTCCTTCGTAAATCGAACTTCTAGTTTGATGGGTGATTTGGAAAATCGCGCTACAAATTCTTATTCATTGTGGTGTGTCGCGGCCAGGTTGAACTTCTCTAAAAATGTGGGGGGCCTGGTAACGCCCCTTGCCCTTCGCAAACTCGCTTCTTGCAAACTCGCCAACTGTTCCCCCCAACCATACAATTACCCATCTTAACCTGAATTGGATGATTCTGCATGTCGCAAACACAACTACATCGTGACGCTCTGGTGATGTATAAAAACCGGCCGGCCCGGATACGTGAGGCTGATCCTAAAAAGCTGGAAATTTCCCTGGCGGATGGGGAGACGGTGAAGGTGCGGCCTAAAGATGTGTTGTTTTTGCATCCGGGACCGGTGCAGCAGCTTACATTTCCGGCTGCACCAGGCGATGCTGCTTCTGCCTGGGAGCTTTTAGTGGGGGAAACAACCACACTGCCGGAGCTGGCTGATCTTGTTTTTGGGGCGTTTACCCCGGCAACGGCCTGGGCCACCTGGCTGCTGCTGGATGATGGGTTGTATTTTGGCGGCTCCCCAGAGCAAATTATTCCCTATGAGCCAGGTCAGGTAGCGGAAAAGGCGGCCGCACGAGAGGCCAAGGCGGCGGCTGAACGAGCCTGGCAGCAGTTTCTTACCCGTATCTCCCAGGGGGGGTACGCCGCTGAGGATCAACCGTACCTGGAAGATGTGCTGGCTTTGGCCCTGGCCCGGCGGGAACAAAGCCGGGTGTTACGCGCCCTGGGGCGGGTCGAGACGCCGCAAAATGCCCATGCCCTGCTGCTGGCTTGTGGCTATTGGACGGCCGCAGCTAATCCCCACCCGGAACGATTGGGTGTTCCCCTGACGGTGCCGGGTTTCCTGCTCCCACCTCTGCCTGATGAGCCGCGCCGCGATTTGACCCATCTGGCGGCCTGGGCTATTGATGATGAAGATACCCATGACCCGGATGATGCCCTGAGCTGGGATGGGGAGCGGCTTTGGGTGCATGTGGCGGATGCGGCCGCGCTCATTTCCCCCAACTCTTTTGCCGATATTGAAGCTCGCGGCCGCGCTCTGAATCTGTACCTGCCGGATCAGGTGATCCCCATCCTGCCCCCCGAAGCTACCCACCGGCTGGCTCTCGGCCTGGCTGAACTTTCCCCGGCGCTCTCCTTCGCCCTGACCTTTTCCCCTGAAGCTGAGGTGCGGCTGGTGGAGATGGTGCCGAGCTGGATACGGGTACAGCGTCTTAGTTATGCCGAAGTGGAAAACCGGTTAGACCAATATCCGTTTCAGCCAATATGGGAGATGGCTCAGAACTTTTGGGCCCGGCGACGGGCCAATGGGTCAGTGGAGATTGAGCAGCCGGAAGTGCGTATTCGGGTGAACGGAGATCAGGTCACTATCCGGCCGCTGCCCCCGCTCTCTAGCCGGGCATTGGTACGGGAAGCGATGTTGATGGCCGGAGAAGCGATTGCCCAATATGCCCAGGAGTGGCAGATACCGCTGCCTTTTGCTACCCAAGACCCCCCAGATGAAGACGCCCCACTTGCGGCCGCGACCCCATCCGCCTATTTTGCCCTGCGCCGCAGTATGAAACGGGGTCAGCCTAAGGTCGCGGCCGCGCCCCATGCCGGTTTAGGGCTGCCCCACTATGTCCAGGCCACCAGCCCTCTGCGCCGCTACCTGGATTTAGTCGTTCACCAGCAGTTACGCGCCCACCTGCTCGGCCAACCGCTCCTCAGCCAGGCCGATATTTTGCTCCGCATAGGCAGTACCGAAGCGGTGGTGGGCAGCGTCAAACAGGCCGAACGGCTCTCCAACCAACATTGGACCCTCGTCTATTTGCAGCAAAACCCGAATTGGCGCGGAGAAGGGGTCATCATTGACAAATTTGGCACCCGCCACCTCATACTGCTGCCTGAATTAGCTTATGAAACAGAGCTATATATACGCCAGGAGCGGCCGCTGGATACAGCCCTTTCTCTAACCGTAACCGGCGTTAATCTGCCCGAATTAACCGCCCAATTCCGTCTGACCAGCGCAGAGTAAAACTTGGTCCCATTTCATTTGTTAAGCCTGATGTCTACAATATTTGGTTCCGCCTAAGGCGGCCATTGGATACCAAAACAAGTTTAGGTCTTCGGGGTTTCGTGGAATCCAACGTGAACCCTTCGGCAGGCTCAGAGCAGGCTGTGATATGTGAACCTCTGGTAACACATCATGGCCTGTCAACCCCATGAATTGGCCAGGAGCGGCGGATTTGGGTAGGTATGATGACAGCAATTTGAAACTTTTGCCCCCCAATTTTTGTTAAACATCATAAAGTGAGCGACTGGACCTAAACACCCAGTGACCCACGTTGGATAAACCTTTCATGGAAGCCATCGCAAATGAAGCCAACTTAGTTAAACGTGCCCAGGAGGGTGAGGTGAATGCTGTCGGGGAACTATATGACCGCTACCAACCAATCATTTTCCGCTATGTGCGGACGCGAATTTATGATCATCAACTGGCGCAAGATTTGACCGGGGAGATTTTTTTACGCATGGTGGAGAATTTGGGTAGTTACCGGGCGATGGGTGTGCCGTTTGTGGCCTGGCTGTACCGGCTGGCCCATAACCATCTGGTGAACCATATCCGCAAGGAGACGGCCCACAAGATAGAACCGCTGACCGCGGCCGCGTCCTTATCTCACCCTGACAGCAACCCCATCACCCTGGTTGAGGGGAAAATAGAGCTGCAGCAACTGCTGCAAGCTCTGGAACGGATTGATGAGCAGCAGCGAGAAGTTTTGATTTTACGCTTCCTGGTTGAAATGCCCCTGCAAGAGGTGGCTGACGCTTTAGGTAAAACGGTCGCCGCGGTTAAGACGTTGCAGCACCGGGGAGTTTTGGCTTTACGGGTGGCAATGCGCTGGGAAATGGGGGAGTGAGCAGTGAGCGGTGAGCAGTGGGAGTATGGTTGGCGGCCGCAATCGTCAATTGTCAATCGCTAATCGTTAATCAACAAAGGTGGTTAGCCGTGCCAGAACGGGAGACGCTTTTTCAAGAAAAATTAGAGCAGTTAGAAGCAGGGGAACCTCTGGAAGCCTGCCTGGTTGGCTTAGGGGAAGAGGATGCGGCCGCGTTCCGGCTCATTGCCACCATGCGGGCGGCCGCTTTCCCGGCCCAAGACCCGATCAGTGTGCAGGTTTACCGGGAGCAGCTGCTCCATAAAACAGTTCAGGAGAAACCTATGAGGCCATCAACCCCAACCAACCCGGCTGCCCCTACCTGGGGGGCCAAAATCAAACAGTGGCAAGAACAGTTAGATTGGGTCTTCACCCGGCGGCTGTTGGCCGGGGGGGTGGTAGCCCTATTTATTGGAGCTTGTTTGCTGGTGAGCAGCCTGGTAGCCATTCGTCTGGCCAGCAGCGGCCGCGCCCCCCAAATAGCCGGGATCGGTGGGGACAACGGAACGGGCAAACCGCCAACCTCTGTTATCACCCCGGCTGACACCCCAGGCTCACAAAATAGCTCCCCCCAAGAAACCCCCCGACTCCCCAATGAGGTTTTTGTGCCTATCATGCCCAACCCCCTCGTTGCCAATCCGCAAACAGCCATTATTCAAGAGGTACGCGGCCGCGTCGAAATCCAAACCAGTGATGGCCTCTGGGCGCCAGTCTGGCAAACGGGTCAGATCAGCGCGGGGCAGCGCATCCGTACCGGCGACCTCTCCCAGGCTGCCCTCACCTATTTTGATGGCAGCCAGGCCATTCTGGGACCCAACAGTGAACTGGCTCTGGATGAGCTTAATGCCCAACTGCCCCAAAACGGCTTCCGCACGGTAGTGATGACCCAGCTCAGCGGCACCAGTGAACATCAAGTCGCTTTCCGCAACGATGGCGGCTCACGTTATGAAGTGAAAACCGCCGCCGGGAATGGAATCGCTCGCGGCACCCATTTCCAGGTCTCTGTGACCCCAGATTTACGGACCCGCTTCACCGTCAGCGAAGGGCGGGTAGATGTGAGCAACCTGAGCCGTACCGTCTCTGTCGGGCCTGGGCAGCAAACCCAGGCCATGGCCGGCCGTGTTCCCGATTCACCGGCGTTCCGCATCAGCGGTGAAGGGCAGGTAGGGCAGATGGGGGCCACCTGGATCATCGCCGGGCAGAGCTTTCAGACCCACAGCTACACCCAAATCATTGGCGACCCCCAGATGGGGGACCTGGTACAGGTAGAAGGGCACCTGACGGCCGATGGGGTGCGCCTGGCTGATCAAATCGTTTTGCTCCAATCCTCTCTGAATAACCAGTTTGCCCTGATGGGAACTGTGAGCGAAATCAGCCCGACATCCTGGACGGTGGCCGGGCAGCCCATTGTCGTCAACGGTGAGACCCAGATCGAACCGGGTATCGGTGAAGGGGACCTGGTTCGGGTGGAAGGGCGTGTCCTGGCCGGGAACATTTTGCTGGCGGAGCAAATTTTCCGCCTGAATGGCCCGAATGGGTTCCCCTTCCAGTTTACCGGAGTGGTGCAGCAGATGGGGGCCAACAGTTGGCTGATTTCCGGGCAGGCGGTGGCCGTGACAGGGCAAACCCAGATTGGCACGGGGATTGCCGTAGGGGATGTGGTGGTGGTACGCGGCCGCATCCTCGCCGATGGCTCCTGGAGTGCCGACAGCATCCAAAAACTCAGCCAGCCCATCTCTGAATTTACCCTGACCGGCCCGGTACAAAGCCTCAACCCGTGGAACGTCGCCGGGACAACTTTTGAGACCCGCGACTGGACGGTGATTGAACCGGGCATTGCCGTTGGTGATCTGGTGCGGGTGCGGGGTATCATCCTAAACGACGGCACCTGGGTAGCGGTCAGCATTACTTCCTTGCAAAATCCCCCCCTCAATGTGATCATCATCATCGGCATCGTCACCGGCATCAACCCATGGAGCCTCAACGGTATCCCGTTGATCATCTTGCCAGGCACCATCATTGGTCCAGGTATCACCGTCGGCCAGCTCATCATCGTTCAGATACAGATACAACCGAATGGTAGTTGGGTGGTGTTGAGCATACAGCCGCTGCAACCGGTCTTTGGGTTGGGCTGCCTGACCATTACCACCATCATTATCAGCATCACCGGCAACCAGCTCAATTTACAACATTGGGGGGCCATTACCCTGGATGACGATTTAGAAATTCAGGGGAATCTCCAGCCCAACAGCATCATTTTCCTGCCCATCTGCACCTTGCCCACAGGCACGATCATCATTGTCAACGTGATCGTCATTGTCCAGCCCATCATTATTGTCCTACCCGGCCCTGGTCCTGGCCCTGGCAACGGCAACCATAACAGCAATGACAACGATTAAAAGCGGTATGGGTGTATGGCCCACCCCCATCACCCTCTCCCTCACCTGGGTCTGGCGGCTGCTCCCCTGCCTGCTGCTGGTAGATGGGCTGTTTATCCTGGCCCATCTGCTCACTCTCCATACCGATTGGCTGACGGCCGCCGGCTTTGGCCTGGATAAAGATGCCGGTTATGGAGAGTGGTGGCAATATCTAAAGCTGGCTGGGGGGATTGGCCTGTTGTGGCTGCTGCTGCGCCGCCAGCGTGCCCCGCTGTATCTCCATTGGCTGCTCTTGTTTTTGTATCTACTGCTGGATGATGCCCTGATGCTCCATGAGAAGGGGGGCCGCTGGCTGGCGACGGTGCTGGGGTTGAATGGGGGGTGGGGGCTGCGGCCGCGTGATTGGGGGGAGCTAATCATTTACCTCCTGACCGGGCTGTTCTTCCTGATGAGTTTTACCCTGACCTATGGGGCAAGCGAGCGGCCGGCCCGTACCTTCGCCCAGCGGCTGCTCCTCTGGTTGATCGCTTTTGTAGCGGCAGCCGTCGGGCTAGATATGGTTCAGGAGATAATGGGGGGGAGCGCGGCCGCGGCCTGGCTGCTTCTGGCCGAAGATGGGGGAGAGCTACTCATCATGAGCTTCATCATCGCCGCCATCTGGCAGCAAACCCAGGCCGTCTACCAATGGCCCCAGGCGCAGGTTCAGGCATGGGTGCAGCCAGCGGTGACCGCCATAGGGCTGATGGTTCTGTTCACATCTTTGTTTGCCTGGGTGCAATATGCCACCCCTGGCCTTATCGGCAACGATGGCTATTACCACGCCAAAATGGGGCTGCTGATGCGGCAGGAAGGGCTAACCCCCACCCCGCCTCAACTCCCGTTCACTATCCTCAACCCCACCGATTTTTATAACCATCACCTGCTGTACCACCTTTACCTGGCCTGGTTTGCCACCGTTGATCCCGCCCAGGATGGGGGGGTGGCTCTGACGGCGCAGATGAAGCTGGCCTCACTGTTTTTGCCCGCCCTGGCTTTCTTAAGCATCTGGTGGCTGCTGCGGCAGCAGAAAATCCCCTGGGCGGCTGCGTGGACGGTGGCTTTGTTCGCTTTGTCGGGGCCGTTTCTTTACCGGTTGAGCATGACCCGGGCGCAATCGGCTTCCCTGCTGATCCTGGTCATAGCTCTCCATTGTTTACTCCAGGGAAAATACCGTTGGCTGCTCCCTCTGGGGTTTATCTATGTCTGGCTGTATAACGGGTTTCCCCTGTTGTGGCTGCTGGTGGGGGTGTATGGCGCGGCCGCGTTCCTGGTTGAGCGACGGTGGGCCTGGCAGCCAGCGGCCTACGCCACCATCGGCATCTTGTTGGGGCTGCTCATCAATCCTTACTTTCCCCAGAATGTGACGTTTATCTACTATCACCTACTGCCCAAAGTCGGTACCTTGACCATACCCGTTGGCAATGAATGGTATCCCTACGATACCTGGCAGTTAGTGCAACATTCGGGTTGGAGTTTGCTGGCCCTGGCAGGCGGGGTTTTGGCATGGGCTGGACAAAGCCGCCCCCTGGACAAACGGACCCTACTCCTGTTTTTACTGGTGCTGGCTTTTGGGGGCATGTTATTAAAATCCCGCCGTTTTATTGAATATTTCCCCGCCTTTGTCCTGATTTTTACCGCTTTTAGCTTATCTCCCGTGTTAGAACGGTGGAGGCAAAGGCAGCCTGCGATGCGACAATGGCTGCCATTGTTGTGGGGATTACTCTTGCTGCTCCCCCTGTATCTGACATTGGGCCAGGCTCGTGCCTCTGTGACCGCTTCGGCCCCCGCCGATAAGTACGCGGCCGCGAGCCTGTGGCTAAAAGGTTATGCCCCACCGGGCAGCACCGTCTTTCAACTCGATTGGGATGATTTCCCCCGGCTCTTTTTTTATGACAGTGATAAGCAGTACACGGTGGGGCTGGACCCAACCTATATGGCTCTCTTTGACCCTGATTTGTACCAGGAATGGGTGCGAATCACGCGGGGTGAACTGACGGCCCCCAGCCAGGTTATCCGGGAGCGGTTTGGGGGGATCTATGTTTTTTCGGACCTGGAGCATGGAGCGTTTTGGCGGGTTGCGGCCGCGGACCCCGGTCTACAAGAAATTTATCGTGACGAACACGCGGTCATCTTTCTGGTGGCAGCTCCGTAAAGCGTGAAGGGTGAGGGGTGAAGGGTGCTGAGGTTTTAGCCCCGAATCAGTAACGTCTCAATAGATTGGGGCTGTCGGGCAAGATATTTTCTTGCCCGCACAAGAAAATATCAACTTATGCCCGGTGCTAAACATTGAACCATTCGCTAACGAGGGTCTAACTTTCTGCAAACCCAAAATCGTTGAACTTCAATGTTTGTGCATTTTCAGTGACGGTGCGGACAATGTGGTCCGGCGTACCATCGGGGATGTCGGCGTGGATTTCCAGTGTAACCTGCACCTTAGCCCCCACCAGCCCTTCCAGGTGTTGGATAACCGCTTCGGCGATTTTGCCCATGTCACGGCTGATGCGGGTGGAGTCCAATTCCACGGAGCCGTAAAAACGGCGGGGCTTTTTATCTGGGGCGGGTGTGGTCAGGGCGATGATTGGAGTGGTCATAGCCGTACCCTCCCCCACTCTCTCCCCTTCATCTGTTTCTTGAAGGATCAGCGGCGTCGCCTGCACTTTGGCTGCGGCCGCCAGCCGGTCCGCTTCTAGCTGGCGCAGGGCAGCCTCCGGCCGGACCAGGACGCTCTGGCTGTCCAGGATGATGGCCGCAGGTATTCCAGCCGTGAGAGTCAGGTAACGACCGTTCCCCCTATCCCATCCCTGGGCATAGGCAAAATTCTCCTGCCAGGTCGCAGCCTGGCTGGCGCCCTGGCTGATAGCGTTGAGCAGCACCTGTTGGTCACGCAGCCGCGCCAGGTACGGGTAACGGGCAAAGTAATCCCATAACTGTTTTACACCTACATGGTCTCCCTCCTGCCATAAACCATGCTGCGCCATCTCCATACCCAGGCGCACGGCCGAAAACTCGGTGATGAGCAGTTCGTCGTTGATCAGGCGGCGGCTGGCGCGCACGGCCAACGGGTCTGCCCCTTGCAGCCGGTAGGCATCCAGCAGCAGCGTCTCCGGGTCACGCGGGTTAGCTTGGGTTGGTACCAGCAGCCAGATGTACGTTTCCAGGATACGGGCGTTGACCGCTTTTTCGGCGTCGTCGAACTTTGTTTTGGCCTGGTTGGTCTGAAAATTGTCCAGATTGAGCAGGGTGCGTTCGTTGTAAATGGTGCCCCAGGCCAGGTATTGGCGCAGGCTGTCTTCCAGCTCTTGCAGGCGGGCGCGGTCGGCGGCCAGGAAGACAAGCATGTTTTGGTAGATACGCGGCGCGTTACCGCGTTGGCGCAGGATGCTGTTGGCCTCTTGCAGCGCCAGGCTGTTTTCACGGGGCGTATGGGGTACCGTCGGCCCCAGAATGACCAGGCGGGCGCGGTCTTCATCGGGCACATCGCCGCTGCCGGCAGGCAGGGCATGGACGCCGGCCAACGCACCCCGCTCCCGGTCGTTGCGCAGCCGTTTGCTCAACTCTTCCCACACATCGGCAGCGTCCAGTTGAGCCGCGCGGTCCTGGGCCAGGCGGGTGACGCTGGGTTGGGTGCTGAACCAGTAGCGGCTGCGGTCAATGTACAGATGGGTGGCCCGGTCGGTCAGGCGGCGCAGGGCATCGCCAAAGGTGGCCACACTCTCGCCGGGTTGCACACAGCCAAGTTTGATGTTGCGTTCGTCCAGGCCGGGATTTTTGGTTTTGGCCGTGGGCGCGGACCCCAGGTAGATAGCACGAGCCACGCGGCGGCTGGCGGAGTAACGGCCGAGATTGGGATTTTCCCGATCCAGGGCCAGGGGCAGCGAGGTGGCTCCGTCCACATCTTTTTCCAGCACCGGCAGCCAGTTGTCATCCAGGTAGCGGGTTAACTCCGACTGCACCGCCGGACTGTCTATGGGGGTGCTGGCGGGCAGGATGAGCAAGCCGCTGTCGTTGCGCTCCCACAGGGCGTGGATGACGGCCGCCATGAGGCGCAAGACGCCACGGGTGCGTTGGAACTTTTCCAGGGTAGACCAATCTTCATAGAGCCGGTCAAACAGTTCAGGGTGAATAGGGTAGGCGGCCGTCATGCGCCGGGTGTAATCCGCTTCGCGGCACCCCGAAGGGAATTCGTTGGCCTGGTCTTGATAAGTACGGGAGAAGGCGTGTATCACATTATCGCGGGCGGCAAAGAGGGCATTGTCCCGAATGGGTTGGAACAAGCGCCGCCGCACAATCTCGAACCCTTCTTCGGCGGTGGCCGGCCGCCAGGCAGACTCAACCCGGCCAAAGGTGTTGCGGATTTGGGCCAGCGCCTCCTGACCGCCGGTGCCGCCAATTTCAATCTGGGAGGCGGGCAGGCTGGCCACAACCATGACGCCGGGCACCTGTTTGGCGGCTTCGGTGAGCGCCTGGACGAAGGTGAGGTTGGCCTCAAAGGAACCGGCGGGCAGGCCATCCACCCGGTACAACTGGCGGGTGAAGGCTACCCATTCATCAATGAGGATGAGGCATGGGCTGTAGCGGGCGAACAGGTCACGCAGGATGTTGGAGCCGGGGCTGACGCCTTGTTTGTCTGTGGCTGCTACCATCTCGTAAGCGGCGGCGGCGCTGCCGGCGGCTTCGCCCAACTGCCAGGCCATCTCCCCCCAGAGGGTGTGCGTCTGGATGCCGTCTACATGGAATTCAGGCTGGCCGGGGGTGAGGGCGGTGCCCACCAGCACGGCCCGGTTGGTTTTGGGTACGCCATCCAGCCCGGCTTCGTCCAGCAGGCTGGCGACGCCGTTGAGGCTGGCGGGGGAGACGCCGGAGAAGAGGTGGTAGAGGGCGAGCATGGCGTGGGTTTTGCCGCCGCCGAAGTTGGTTTGCAGTTCGACGATGGGGTCGCCGCCCTGGTTGCTGAGGCGCTGCAAGGCGGTGGTGAGCAGGTAACGCAGGCCGCTGGTCAGGTAGGTACGGTCGAAAAATTCTACCGGGTCACGGTATTCGTGCCCGGCGATGGTGTCGTTGTCATGCACGGCCGCTAAGTCGGCGGCAAATTCGGCCTGCTGGTAACGGCCGCTGGCCACGTCGGGGTGGGGGGTGACAATTTCCCGCCAGGGCAGCAGGCCGCCCTGCGGCTGCCCGGCGATGGGGGAGACGGCCGTTTTTCGCCTCTCCCATCGCGCCTGTTCCTCAAACTTCAGCCGCAGCAGCTCTTGTTTTTCCCGTTCCAGTTCGCGGGCTTCTTTGGCAGAGACGGCCGTGAGCAGCCGCCCCATACTGTCCAAGGCCCGGTAGGTGTCGTCGGTGGTAAAAGGCTTTTGGTGCGCCCAATCGTTGCGCACCTGGCGCAGTTCGCTGACCAGGCTGCGTTCCGAATGGCCCAGGGTCAGTTTGAACACCTCGTTCCAGTTGTCCCATAGGATGAGCAGCAGGGCGGCCGCGTCCAGGTTCAGATTGTTTTCCTGGCCGCGCCACTCGGCATAACGGCCGAGCGATTGGGTGGCGCGGGCGGGCCAATTGGCACCGAGTACGGCCGTCAATTCACGTTCCACAAACGGCCGCAGCCCTTCCTTCAACAGGTCTAGCCCTTTGCCAATGCGTTGGTGGTTGGTGGTTGCCATGATGCCTCCTTGTAGCGCGATTTGGCCAATCGCCCTACGAGAAATTAAAGCCGCGCTGCACCGGGGTGGCGTCTACCGCGCGGGAGAGTTTGCCCATTTCTGACCAGGAGACGATGAGGGCGTTGTAGGGTAGGGCTTCGGCGGCCCAGCCTTTGCGCTCGCAGACCTGGTAGAGGCGGTAGGCCAGGTCGCGGGCGGCATCGCCTAACGGCCCGGCGTCGGCCAGGAGTTGGGCGGCGGCCGTTTCCCCCTGTTCTTCCATACGGCGGATGAGCTGCTGGCAGATTTCCCAGACGGTGAGCCGTTTGTCGGTGTGCGGGTCCCAGTCGGCGGCCAGTTCGTCGCGGCGCAGCAGGCGCACTTTGCCACCGCCGGCTTGCAGAATACCGGCGCTGACCATGCCGCCGACGCTGGTGTTTTTGGCGGTGCTGAGCGTTTCGGCGTCGCCGTAAGCACCGGCCTGGAAGCCGTGCTGCTCAAACCAGGCCAGCGCCCAGCGGGTGTCGGTGTCGTACGCCCCTTCCTGTTCGGAGAGGTATTCATCGAGGGCCTGGTTGATGAGGGCCAGGGCGGTACGCACCCGCATGGCCGCGCCGTCCGCTTCCAGGACGCGGGCATAGCGGGAAAAGATGGCCATGCCGGGGCCGATGGAGGCCTGGGCCAGGTCTACGGGGGCGATGTTGCCGTGCTGGAGTTCTTTGAGGGCGGCGGGCAGTTCGCGGCGCAGGGCGTTGAGGAAGTCACGACGGGTAGCCAGCGGGGCATTGTCCGGGCGCGGGCGGCAGACCAGGACGATGGAAGAGGCCAGGGCGTTGGTGCCGCTGGCGACGGGGCGGTTACTTAACTCAGTTCGTATCGGCCATGTACCGGTAATTGAGAAACCGGATTGAATTAGACCTTCCAACATCGTTTCCCATCCGGTTGATGCCAAATTAGTTCCTTCCATATCTTTCTCACTAACCATCTCTGCCTGCTTAAAAGCATAATAGACTGTCAGCGGATATTCTGGATGAATAGAAGCACGCATATTGCTAAACGTTTTTTGCAAACCAGCTTCAAAAAACGCTTGAGCTTTTTGCTTGTCACCTTCAAATCGGTAAGGGGTTGCCACAAGTTCAGGCTTCTTGGGAACTAAAAGTGTCGGAAAAATATCCGGATAGATGTTCTTCAGAGAACGACGCAACCAAACGTAAAAGAAGTCGCTAAGATCAGCATAACCAATATTATCGTAGTAGGGTGGGTCGCAGGAAATACAGATTCGATCCAGAGAAAAAGGTAGTGAGGCATCATGTTGATAAGTATGGCCTAATCTAGATGATGGCAATTTTTCGAACACCCGCAACATAGACCCTAAACTTACACTATAATCACCTGCTGCTTGAGCAAACAAGTTGGGTTCGGCAAAGTCCCAAACCATTGGAATGGCTTGCCTTGAGAAAAGACCGCGAACTTGGGTCTTAGTGTTTTCCCATCTAGCCAGAGCATTCCCAATATCGCTTAAACGACTAACAGCCATGCCCAGGTAGGTCGCCACGGCCGTACCATACCCCACCGCGCTGGCCTCATCCCAACCGGCGGCAAGGGCATGTTCGATGATGGACGGCCGTGCTTCCCCCACCAGGTCGCTAAACGTCGTCAACGCCACCAACTGCCGGTCGGTAAACAAGTCTGCGGGTGTATCCAGCCCAAAATTCCGACACCAAACATCACGCGGATTGGGTGATAATTCAATTGTAAGACCTGTTGTATCTGGGATTGGAATGTTTTTCGGCAATGGAGAACTCTCAGCGGGTAAATACAATCTCCGATTGTTGCCTTCAGCGACAACGGCCGTTGGCGTAACTCCTAATCGTTTGGCCTTACCTTCTTCAGAAACATAATCTCTCGTGGTAATCGCACCACAAGACACACATTCAAAAATCCCAGACATACCTCGTTTGAGACCTTTTTTCGGATCGCCGTATTTCTTCGGTGGTGTGCTGCTAATCGCAAATGAAACGGTTTTGCCATCAGTAGATGGAGATATAAAAGCTTCTCGCCCTGTTTTTGAAGAAAGGACAAAACTAGACAGGAGAGGCATATGGATTCCGCAAACAGGGTTGGGGCATTTCACCGTGCGCGCCCACAGCCAGGCAATCACCGTCAACTGTTCACCCGGTTGCAGCCCCTGCTGCTTCAAGTCGGGGCGTTCGGCCAGCAGTTCGGCCGTTACCGTCACCGGCGGGTACAGGTGGCCGATCCGTTTCTCGGCTTCGTCGCGCATCCACTGCCCATAATAGCGCACATCCTCGGCCAACCCCTGCGCCCCGCGCCACACCTGCACGGTGCGCTTTTGCTCCCGGCTGGCGGGGTTCACCGGCGGCAAGTTGGCAAATTTGGGTGGAATCTCAATCAACGCCTTGTTAATCAGCACCGCCACCGGGTTCAGGTCGCTGGCATGGGCTTCCAGCCCCAACCGCTGCGCCTCCAGGGGGATGCTGCCGCCCCCGGCAAACGGGTCCAGCAGCGGCGGCAATCCTTCCGGCGGCGCCCAGCGGCGAATTTCAGCCCGCGCCTGTTCCAGCACCTTTTCGTTGTTCACGTTCTCCCACAGCACCAGGTCGCGGATGATGTCAAACAGCCGTTCCCGTTCGGCGGCCTGGTCGGCCTCGGTGGGAAACAGTTCCGGGTGGGCGGAGGGGTCATCCACCATTTGGGCAAAAATCACGGCGCGGCAGGCAGCCAGGGGCCGGCGCGCCCACCACAGATGCAGGGTGCTGGGGTGCCCGTGCCGGATAGATTTCTCACGGGCGGATTCGGCGTTAATCGCGTCCAGCGGCAGAGCCACTTCAATCAGTTTCTTTTTGTAGGTCATGGTTTCTGTGCGGGGGAACAGGGAAAAAGAGAAAAAAGGAAAAAAGAGAGGAAAGAGGGATAGTTCTCTGTCAGTTTCTTTTTGTAGGTCATGGTTTCTGTGCGGGGAAACAGGGAAAAAGAGAAAAAAGGAAAAAAGAGAGGAAAGAGGGATAGTTCCCTGTATTCTTCTTAATTCTCTGTATTTTTCTTAATTCCCTGTATTCTTCTTAATTCCCTGTTCTAATCCTCACCTAACTCTTTTTGAAAGATCACATCCAACTTCTCATAATGAAAATTCGCAATAATACCCAACTTCGTTTGCTGCTCACGCATACGGGCGCGGAACTGGTAACGCATGAGGTCATCCACTTCTTTCACGGCAACGGTCGCCAATAATATCACATCTTCCACCACAATCAGACGCACCGGCTGGTCGCCCAAATAGTGCGCGTGGTAATAGACAGGCAGCGTTTTTAAGTAGCGGAAGCTGATTTCTTGCTTGCGCAGTTCGACCATGGTGGCCCGGCGGTATACCTGGTGCAGAAAGCCTGGCCCCAACTCAAAGTGAACCCGATAGAGGGCCGACAATAAACGGCCAACCAGTTCAGGATACAACATTTCCGGATCATCTGCGAATGACCGGGGGTGCCACTGAAATTGCGGCCGCTTCTGGCGCAGCAGATTGGGCAGCGTTTGGATGCCCAGGGGCATCTCGCCAAAATTAACCAGCAGCGCCAGGTCAGCATCCGTTACTTTGAGGTAAGAAATAGCCTGCGCCTGGTGCAGGGGCAAAAGTTCCGGAGCCACTTTCAGTTCCAGGAGCAGCCTGCCATTGTCCACCCACAAATCAACCCGATAACGGCCAACGGGCACCCCCCGATACCTCACCTCAAACTCCTTTTCACTCTGGCAAGGAATGCCCGCTTCTTCCAGGCCAATGGCCACCGCCTCCTGGAAATAACTCTCCGGCAAGGTCATAGTCAACTGCTGGCGCACATCAAACAACACGCCGCGCACAATATAGGTGAGTTCAGGGTGAAGAAGGGATTGCATAGTGCATTTTTTCTCTTTTTTCTTTATTCCCTATATTCTTTCTTTCCCTGTCCTACCCAGCACAACAACAGAGAAAAGACGAATACAAGGCAGGGGACGCGCTACCCTACCGGGCGAGCGGGTTTTGGCCCCTGGCCCACAGGTTATTCAGGTTGAAAATGACGCTGGTGGCATCCTCGTCCGGTTCATGGATGAAGGGCTGCGGCAGGTAACGTACCTGGCAGCCGGCCGGTAAGCCGGCCCGGTATGCGCCCCGCTCCTCGCCAATGGCAACCACATCGCCATCGGGAAAATCGGGCGTGGTGGGTACTTTCACCAGGGCCAGCAGCCAATCCACCCCCTTATTCAGGGCCACCATGATTTCATTACGGGTAAGGATGACCTCGTCGGCGTCGGCAATACGCCCTTTGACCTCAATGAAACGTTGTTTCCCTGTGGGTGTGGTAGAAACGATATCATACCCCACCTTCTCGGCGGCCACATCCTGCGGCGTATTGCCCAACAGCCGTTCCACAGCCATAACGGTGTCCATGCCTGACTGCTCCACCCGCTGGCGTTCGGCGGCAGATTGGGCAAAGGTGGCGGTGCGTGTGCCTTTCAGCCGGGCCAACAGCCCACCGGGAATGACCAACACGGCCCCCAGCAGGCGCGGCGGCAGGGAAGCGATGTTCCGTTCCTGCTCCAGTTCGGCCAGCCGCCGGTGCCGCCGCACTTCCAGATCGTCGGCGCGGTGCTGGGCATTTTCGGCGTTCAGGGCAGCATTCACTTTACCGGCCTGTGCCTGCTCGCGGAAACGCTGTGCCTGGGTGTCCCAATAAATAATCTCTTTGGTCAGCCGCGCTTTGACAGCGGCAAAGGTTTTGGCGATGAGCGGTTCTCGTTCGGCGCGAATTTCGGCCACGTGTTCCGGGGCGATCTGTTCAATGGCATAAGCCAGGGCGTGCTGTTCCAGGCGGGGCGTGGCCTGTGCCTGCCGGATGATGTCAGCCACCAGGGCGCGGTCGGCCGGGGCGAGCGGCTCATAATCCAGGTAAGGGGAGGGGCCGGCGTGGGTAAAACGGGGCTGGCCCGCTTCCGGAGCAGGCGGCAGTTCCGTCTCCACAAATTGAAATCGGCGGGAGATGAGGCGGCGCTGACGCTGTTTGTCGGCACGGCCGTCCTGGATGCCGTGTTCCAGATAAAAGAGCAGACGCGGCGTTTCCCCCAGGTCGTTTTTGTCCAGCAGCACCGCCCCCTGGGGCAGCAGCGATTGGTACTGCGCCAACATCACATCAATCAGCGCTTCCAGCAGGGGATGGCCGGGGCAGATAAAGGCGGCATCTGGTTTGCCCTCTACCCGAATGGCCTCCTTGTGGAAACAGATGCGGGCGTAACGGGGGGGCAGTTCGGGGCGCTGCCGCCGCAGAATGTGGGGCACTTTGGTAATCTCGTACCGGTTGGTTTCACGCGGCCGCATCACCCCTTCCAGATGGCGAAAGGCCAGTTTGAAAAAGGAGGCGACGAAATGGGGCTGCAAGCGGCGGGCCGCGATGCGCTCCATTTCCTGGCGAATGTGCAGCACCTGGGTGGTGTCCATGGCGTCATGGGCCAGGGCGTGTTCGGCAATGAGCGTTTCCAGCCGTTCCCTGTCCAGGGCATTTTCCACCGCCTGGTGCAGGTGTGCCCGCACTTCCGGCTGCTGGCCGTAGCGGATGGCGTCAATCATCAACAGCCGCAGTTCCTGGCTGTCAATCGCTTTGCCCAGCACATCAAAAACTGCGCCGCCCAACGACTTGCGTTCCACTTCCAGCTTACGCAAAAGGGTGGCGTACACATCCCCTTCGCGAGTGTCCTCGGCGACCAGATTCCACAAATGGCATACTTCTTGCTGGCCGATGCGATGGATACGGCCGAAGCGCTGTTCCAGGCGGTTGGGGTTCCAGGGCAGATCATAATTGACCATGAGATGGGCTTGCTGCAAGTTAATGCCTTCGCCGGCGGCATCGGTGGCAATGAGGACATGCACCTGGGGGTCATGGCGGAAGGCGGCTTCCACAGCGCGGCGGTCTTGCCGTTTCAGGCCGCCATGAATGACAACGACGCTTTCGGGACGGCCGATGAGGGCGCGCATGTTGTCCAGCAGATAAGTGAGGGTGTCTTTGTGTTCGGTGAAGATAACCAGTTTGCGCCGGCGGCCGCTGGCGTCCTTCATCTCCGGCTGGTCTTCCAACAGCCCACGCAGTTCTACCCATTTGCGGTCATCACTCTGGCGCGCCTGGCGGGCCAACGCTTCCAGGTGGGTGAGGGTCTCGATCTCCTGCCGCAGTTCTTCGATGGTCAGGGCGGCCGTGGCCTGGTCTATGACCACATTCTGTAAATCTTCCAGTTCTTCGGCGGTGAAGTCATCTTCGTCCAGCTCTTCGTCAACATTGGACAAGGGAAAACGGCCGGTCTCACCGCTAAAAACCAGTTGTTCGGCCGCCAGCAGCCGCTCTTGCAGCCGTTGGCGGCGGCGGAGCAGGGATTGGTGAATGGCGGCGGTGGAGGAGGCCAGCCGCCGCTGCAAGAGGGTGAGGGCAAAACCAACGGTGCCGGCACGGCCGTTGTTAGCCAATGCCTCGGCGCGGTTGAACTCCTCCCGCACGTAGGCGGTGACGGCTTCATACAGTTCCCGTTCCAGAGGAGAGAGGGCATAGGGCACGGTATAGGCGCGCCGCTCTGGGAAAAGGGGTTTGCTTGCAAAGGTGAGCAACTGCTCTTTGACCATGCGCCGCATCAGGTCGGCGGCGTCGCTGTCATGTACCCCTTCGCGGAATCTACCCTCGAAACGATCCGGGTCAATGAGCGAGAGGAACAGTTGAAAATCTTCTTCTTTGCCGTTGTGGGGGGTGGCGGTCATCAGCAGCAGGTGGCGGGTGATGCGGCCCAGGATTTGCCCCAGGCGGTACCGTTTGGTGTAGTTGATTTCACCGCCAAAGAAGGTGGCGGACATTTTATGGGCTTCGTCACAAACGATGAGGTCCCATTCGCTTTTTTCCAGGCGGGCCTGCAATTCTTCGTTGCGGGCCAGTTTGTCCAGCCGGGCAATCAGGAAGTCCGTCTCCCGAAAAACGTCACCTACGCCGCTGTTCAGCCGGTCGTTGGTGAGCAGTTGGAAGGGCAGGTGGAATTTGTCATGCAGTTCTTCCTGCCACTGTTCGGCCAGACTGCCAGGGCAGACAATGAGGCAGCGCTGCAAATCGCCTCGTATGATCAGTTCTTTGATGAGCAGCCCGGCCATGATAGTTTTACCCGCGCCAGGGTCATCGGCCAGCAGGAAACGGAGCGGCTGGCGGGGCAGCATTTTGTCGTAGACGGCCGTGATCTGGTGCGGCAGCGGCACAACCATAGAGGTATGCACCGCCAGGTAGGGGTCAAAGAGGTGCGCCCAACGGATGCGCTGCGCCTCGGAGACGAGTTTGAGCAAGGTGCCGTCGCCATCAAACTGCCACTGCCGGGGATCGGCCACAATTTCCAGGCGTATTTCGTCGTGGCGGTAGAGCAGCTCTTCGCCAAGCATTCCATCTGGGGTTTTGTAATACAGGGTGAGGCTGTTGTCGCTGTGCCAATCCACGTTGACCACTTTGATAGTTTGTTGGGGGATGAGGCCGGTGACAGCGGTGTTTTGGGTGAGTTCTTCAAGTTTGGCCATGGTGTTATAGGCGGTGATCCATCTGCCACCATTTTCATTGCAACAATTGACGTTGCTGATTATAATCAAAACATGTACTTCCAACAAGTAGCTCCCTTGCTGGCTAACCTGCCGCTGTTTGAAAGCGGCCATCTATTTGCTGGTGCTGATACACCCCAGCAAGTACAACGGCAACTGGCTGATTGGGTGCGGGCGGGC
>JAHDWJ010000039.1:7708-8281 GCA_023384415.1 Anaerolineae bacterium | reverse complement strand
CCCTGGTACGTGGCAAAACCCATATGGATATTTTAGTTACCAGCACATTCAACCAGCCTTGTTTTATGGCTTTGAATACCGGCAGGTCACGCAGACACAATGGGCTTATATGGCCACACCTGAAAAAGCGCTGCTTGACCTGATCTATCTAACCCCTGGCGCGGACAGTAAAGAGTATCTCCAGGCCCTGCGGCTGCAAAACCTGGACCAACTAGATAAGGACCGGCTGGCGGCTTATGTGGCACATGCTGACAAACCCAAACTCAAACGTGCCCTGGCGCATATCCGGCAGCTTATCGCCGAAGAGGCCGCAACCTATAAACCGCTATGATCCCCTACCTGAAAGCTCAAATCAACGGGGAATTGACGGCCGTAGGACAGCGGACGCTTGTGCGCGAATACTTGCAAATGCGAATTTTGCAAAGTTTGCAAAACGCCGGGGCCATGATTCCCCTGGCCTTTCACGGCGGTACCGCCTTACGCATCCTCTACCAGTTGCCGCGTTATTCGGAAGATTTGGATTTTGCGCTGGAACGACAACCAGAACAGTATGATTTTCGCAAATATCTCACA
>JAHDWJ010000039.1:0-7647 GCA_023384415.1 Anaerolineae bacterium | reverse complement strand
TCGCGGTCTGTATTATCAATTGGGTATATCACCGCACGAAACGGAAGTTTTGGCCATCAAACTGGAAATTGACACCAATCCCCTGGCTAAAGCAGGGCTAGATACCACTCTGGTGCAGCATCATGTCACTGTTCATTTGCAGCATCACGACCAGGCATCGCTGCTGGCTGGTAAGCTACATGCCATTTTGCAGCGCGAATATGTTAAAGGGCGTGATTGGTATGATCTTTATTGGTATTTGCGCCAGCCGCAATGGGCGGGGCCTAATCTGGACATGTTGAACAACGCCTTGAGACAATCTAATTGGGCAGGTGATGTGGTTACAGAAAGTAATTGGCGGGCGCTCGTTTTGGCACGCCTGGCACAATTGGACTGGAACCGCGTAGTAAACGATGGGCAAAGATTCTTGATGAATCAGGAAGAACAGAGTGAGTTCAGGGCAGAAACAGTTAAGGGTTTATTGAGCGTGTAGGGTTTCAAATGGGGAGCAGTCCATACAAACCATTCGTGACCAGAAGCCACGACTGCCGGCGCTGCTTCAGGAATTTAAGCGGGTGGGTTTATAGCGGAAGCGACCCAGGGTAGAACCCGCACCGGGGGCAGGGATCAGGTAAACAAAAAGCTCTTGATTTAAGCGAAAGCTTTTTTATTGTTTGCCTGGAATGGGAGCGACGGGGTTTGAACCCGCGATCTTCGGCTGACAGAGACATCAAAATAGAGCTGCACCCCGCCAATGCCTGCCGTGACCCTTACCCCAACCCCATCGCCAACCCCAACCCTGACCAGCATCACTCCCACTATCACGGCCACCCTTACCCGGTCCACACCAGTTATTATTCTCCCCGGTGACGACGATGACGACGACGACGATGACGATGGTGATGACGACGACGGTAGCGATGATGGCGGCGATGATAGCGATGACAATTGACACCTCTTCCAAAGTGTATTATATTCCCTGCTACGACGCACTGCGTCATAAATCGCTAAATCGCTCTAAAGGTTCGCTCGTTTTTAACCTGGTAACATTGGTTCAATCTAAGGAAAATGTATCCGCAGATTATCGCCGATTAGCGCAGATTGTATTCATTTCTTATCCGTGTTTCCTTCCTATCCGTGTTTCTTCTATCTGCGGTTATTTACAGAGGAGAGTTCACTGGCTGCGCCGACCACTATGAATGAAAATTTGTAGCGCAAACTTTCCAGTTTGTGGGGCGAACTGGAAAGTTCACCCTACATTTTCGAAGGAGCGATTTTGATTGAAAAACGGTCTCAAGGGTGGGGCAGTGTATTACGCCATTGGGTTGTTAATCACGATGACAGTTGGCTGTTTGTCGGGTTGTATATTGGTCTTGCTGTTATCCTCAGCATTTGGATCAGCCTTTTCTGGTTGGTGGCGGTGGTGGCCGCCCATTTTGCGCTGGAGTGGGTACGGCAATCCCATAAACACCGTGGTTGGCCTATTTTTGCCGAGGTGTTGTGGGAGCTAAAACTCGACGTGGCCCTCATCTTTTTTGCCCTGGCTCTGGCGTTATACATGGATGTCATTTTAGGCATTGTTGGGTTGCAAGCGGCGACCCGGATAGGCGCGGCCGCTCGCACAGGTGTACGTGGTAGTGCCCGTTTTGCTGCCTGGGAGCGGATGCTCCGAGGGGCTTTGCTTTCAATTGATGATGCGGCGCAGGTGGTAAAAGCGGTCAAGACGAGCCGAGAAAAAGGTGATAGTGCTGCCATAGAAACGGCCGAAGCCGCATCTTTAGATCCGTCAGTCTTGCCTGACAATCAGCCAGCTTCTCGGTGGGGAAGTTGGGCCGACAAATGGGGACATGGTGATTATATTGCCGTGGGTCTCGGATTGATTTGTGTGATCATGATCCTGGCTGCTCCCTGGCTGACCGCCCATACGGCGGCCACAGCTCTGGCCGCGTTGGCCCATGAGCTGCGCCCCTTTCCCGTTATTGATCCTGAATAATCAAACCGAATTCGTAGGAACTGTGGACCCCGGAAAAGAGGGGCCTCGGTTCTTATTTTTGAGGAGTTGTGTATGCCGGCCAGGGCAGGGTTTTCCTTTTCTACAGCGCAGGGCGTCACCATTCAGGTGCGTTTGCTCCAAGATGACGATACGGATCATCTCATTAACTTGTTCGAACATTTGGGGGCGGAGAGCCGGTATAACCGGTTTCACCAACCGCTCAACCATCCCTCAGAGGAGCGGGTGCGCCAGGGGGCAGAGCAGTTAGCCCGTGTGGAACCGGAGCAGGGGGTGGCCTGGATAGCATTTGCGGAACTGGATGGCGCGGCCGCACCCATTGCCGTAGCCCGGTACAGCCGTCTCAATGATGAGCAGGCCGAACCGGCCCTCACCGTGCGGGATGAGTTCCAGGGGCAGGGAATTGGCCGTACTTTGTTTAATCACCTCATCGCGGCCGCGACGCGGGATCACATTCGTCAATTCATCGCCACCATTCAGCCGGGCAACCAGGCCGCCATCCGGCTGGTACAAAATGCGGGTTTCCCCTATACTCAAACAGTAGAAGAAGGACAAGTGATTGTGACAATGGACCTGGGGGAAGGGGGCGAGTAGGCGGAGGGTGTTCTTTTCATAATTCATCCCTCATAATTCATCCTTCATCCTTCGGAGGTACAAATGGTTTCAGCCCTGGTATTGTTGACCATAGAACGGAATCGGATCAATGAAGTGGCCGAAGCTCTCGTGGCCATTCGTGGCGTTAGTGAGGTTTATTCGGTTGCTGGTCAATATGATTTGGTAGCCGTCATCCGCGTAGCTGATAACGACGCCCTGGCCGATGTCGTCACCAGCAAAATGTTGCAAGTAGGGGGGATTCTTAGCTCCGAAACGCTGATCAGTTTCCGCGTTTTTTCCCGGCACGATTTGGAGAGTATGTTCTCTATTGGCCTGGAAGAGTGAGGTGGGGAGCCTCACTCTTTATCCCTTATAGCGCCGCCCTTAAGCCAATGCTGGTAGGGGGGCCGTAGGGCGACGGGGCAGCTGTTTAGGGCGGGGGAGTTGAGCCTTGCAGACGATAGGCCGGTGAATGGGACGGTACTGCATATCACAGATGCTGGCGTTGACAAAGGTTGTGCCATAACGGACCGTCACCCCGGTGCCATCGTGAATATGACCAAAGAAATGGTAACGCGGCCGCACCCGCTGCACCGCCGTCAATAAATCCCGACATCCCACCCGCTCATGGGTATCCACAATATAATCCCGGATGCTGTACGGGGGGCCGTGCGTTATCAGCACATCGGTATCAGGGGGAATCAGGTCCCACCTGGCCCGAATCTCCGGGCCACGATTGAGGTTAAAGGCCCAATCTAAAAAGCGGGGCTGCCAGGGAGAGCCATAAAACTTTAGCCCTTCGATGGTGACAGCTTCATCTTCCAGGTAAATGGCATTGGTCATCAGGGCACGAGCGGCCGCGGGCTGCTGCTCAAAACAAAGATCATGGTTGCCAGCTACCACAATTTTATACCGGTGAGGCAGCGACCCTAAAAACGCATTGAACTCGGCAACCTCACTGAGATCACCCGTCCAACTTAAATCGCCTGAATGGATTAACACATCGCCAGGGGGGATATCTAACAAATGGTGCAGGCCATGCGTATCACTGATAGCAACGATGGTGAGTTCACGAAGAAATGAGTATGATGAAGAAGAATGATGTGTTCGCATACGCTGGTGACTGATCCTGAACTAAACTGTCAGTCAACCGGCAGAACTCCAACTACGTGCGGGGGTAAGCAAAAGAGCTATTTTCACCGCCAAGACGCCAAGAACTTCTTAAAAAACTTTGCGGCTTTGCGATTCCTCGTTACCCCTTCAATTCCAACCAGTTGTTACCGATGCTGGCCTCTACTTTAAGAGGAACATGCAGTTGAAAGGCGGTGGACATGATTTCTACCACCAATGGCTGCACCTGTTCAACTTCCTCAACCGGCAGCTCCAGCACCAATTCGTCATGTACTTGTAATATCATACGGGCTTGATACTGTTCTGACAATCTCTGGTGGAGCATTATCATCGCAATCTTCACAATATCAGCTGCCGTTCCTTGAATAGGGTGGTTCACCGCTTCTCGCTCGGCGCGCATCTGAGCTTGCACATTGCGCTGCCCGGCGGCTGATTGGAACAGTTCAAAATAGCGGCGGCGGCCTAACAAGGTTTCAACATACCCATCACGCCGCGCTTTTTCCCTGGTCTCACTTAGATACCGGTCAATGCCGGGGAAACGAGCAAAATATTGTTTGATGTAATTTTCCGCTTCGGCCAGGGTAAATTCGGAATCACGAGAAAGGCGGTATGCCCCCATACCGTAAATGAGGCCAAAATTAACCGATTTGGCAAAACGACGCTGCTGGAAGGTCACCTCTTCAACCGGGATGTTGAAGACTGCGGCCGCTGTCGCCCGGTGAATATCTTGATCTTGCCAAAACGCCTGGCACAATGCCTCATCCTGGCTGATATGGGCCAAAATGCGTAACTCAATTTGGGAATAATCAGCGGCCAGGAAAAGTTTGCCCGGCGCGGGCACAAAGCCGCGCCGAATCTTTTGCCCCAGCTCGGTGCGGATGGGGATGTTTTGTAAATTGGGGGAGTTGCTGGCAATGCGCCCGGTCACGGAGCCGGTCTGATTAAAGCTAGTATGCACCCGCCCTGTCTCTGGGTTGACCATCGTGGGCAGGGCGTCCACATAAGTGCTTTTGAGTTTGCCCAGCTCCCGATATTCCATAATATGCCCAATGATGCCTGAACTATCACTCTCTTCTAAACTCTCTAGCACATTGACCGCCGTCGAATAGTAGCCGGTTTTGTTTTTCTTTAACCCTTCACGAGGCAGGTTGAGCTTCTTGAACAGAATATCACTTAACTGCTGTGGCGAGTTAATGTTAAACGGCTCACCGGCCAATTGGTGAATCTGGGCCTCAACCACTTTTAGCCGCTCGTTTAACTCTTGCCCCATCTGGCTGAAAAACGGTACATCCAGCCGTACCCCAATCTGCTCCATATCGGAAAGGATGGGGACGAGGGGCATTTCGATATCCAGGATTTGGCTTAATCCCAGCCGGGTGATCTCTTTTTGCAGCGGCTCCACCAGGCGTAAAGTCATCACGGCATCGGCAGCCCCGTAAGCGGCCGCGTCCTCAATCGGCACCTCGGCAAAGGTACGTTGGTTCTTACCCGTGCCAATTAAATGCTCAATCTGGGTCATCTCCACCCCCAGCCGGTGCCGGGCCGAATCTTTTAACCCCTTAAACTTGGTATCGGGATTGATCAGCCACTCCCCAATCATGGTATCAAAGGTGATGGGAGCCACTCGTACCCCTTTGCGGTCAAAAATGGTGTAATCAAACTTGGCATTGTGGGCCACTTTGGCAATGTTGGGGTTGGTAAGTGGCGGCCGCAGGGCGTCTAACACCTCAGCCAGAGGAAGCTGCTTCTCCACCAGCCGGGGTTCACTGGCAAACAGATTCATCTGCCCGCTGCTTGTTTGGGGTTGGTTTTGCCAATGCCCCACCGGGATGTAATACCCCTTTTCTGGGGACGTGGCCAGGCAGATACCGACAATATCCACCGTCATCTTTTCCAGGCCGGTCGTTTCCAGGTCAAAGCTGATGAGGCTGGCCTGGTTCAGCTCTTGCACCAGCTTTTGTAACTGTTCTGGGGTGCGGACGGTGACGGTTTCATATGGGGCACTGAGGGGGTTGATTTCCGGGGGCGCGGCCGCGACTTCACTCACCTTCTCCGCCAACATTCGGGTCAAACTGCGGAACTCCAACTCCCGGAACAACGCCAGGGCCGGGTTGGGGTCAAAATCATGGGTCAGACACGCTTCCAGGTCCAATGTAATTGGGGCATCGGTGACAATTTGGGCCAGCTTGTAACTCAGATATGCCGTCTCCTTCTCCGCCTCTAACTTCTCCCGCTCTCCCTTCTTCAACTCAGCCAGATGGGCATAAATCCCATCCAGTGTGCTATATTGCTGGAGCAGCCGCGTCGCCGTCTTTTCCCCAATCCCTTTCACCCCTGGAATATTGTCACTGGTATCCCCCACCAGGGCCTTAAAATCCACAATCTGGCCTGGTTCAATCTGATATTTGGCGATCACCCCGGCCACATCAAACACCTGCGCTTCCCGCTGAAACTTACCGCCAGGGGGTAGTTCGACCTGGGTATTCTCGTCCACCAGCTGCAGCAGATCCCGGTCCCCCGTGATGATCAACACCGGCACCCCCAATGGGTTGGCCTGGCGAGCTACCGTACCCAACAGATCATCCGCTTCATACCCTTCCATCTCCCAAATGGGGATATTGAGGGCTTGCACCACCTGCTTAATCCGCTCAATTTGCAGTTGCAATTCATCCGGCATCTTGGCCCGCGTCCCTTTATACTCAGCAAACAGGTCATCCCGGAACGTCCCCCCCAGGTCAAACGTCACCGCCAGGTATTGGGGTGGGGTGGGGCTGAGGATACGCTCCAACAGGGTGCGAGTAAAGCCATAGGTGGCGTTGGTTGGCTCACCCTGGCTGGTGGTGAACTGCTCGACCGGCAGGGCATAAAACATTCGATACGCCAGAGCATGGCCATCAATGAGCAATAACTGGGGGATTGGCTGAGCGAGGTGGGAAGAAGTTGGCTTATTCATGGGGATATTGTATCAGATGTGCCAGATGGGTGGAACTGGGAACAGCGCGTTGCCCAGGACACGCCTGTACCGGTTGTGGCTTTGGGGATGGGTAGGGCTGTAGCGGCCGCTCATGTCGGTCGACCTTATCTTCCGGTTCTCATGGTGGCCGGTGTAACCCCGTTCGGTTAAGGGGGTGGCGGTGGGGGCTGCGCCCCGGTAATCGCCATAAGGCAGGTAGTGGGCGGTTGTGCCCGGCACCGGGCTGCCGTTGGGGATAGCCAGCAGGCGGGTACTGCCCAGGTGGTCGGTGATGAAGTAGAACAGGCCATCCGTGGGTTGGGGCGGACTGGTGATGACGCGGGTGGCGATGGCGCGGCCGGCTGAGCCTGTACTGAGCCATGCCGAAGGGATTCAGACAGACCATTGCATACAGGTTTCCTAACAGCTGGGCAGGGCAATTCTAGAGAATTGAAGAGGGGGTAAACATAATATTCAAAGTTAAACCCGTAACTTTAATAGTTTTCTCAAAAGAACAAACACAGTGGCCCCAGCTAGAAATGCTATGCCCCCTGCAAATACCGACATCCAAAATGGATTTTCAATCCCCAAACGATAAGATAAATAAATGAATACCTCGCTATTTCTGAATATCGATCCAACCAGCCCTGTTGTTAATATGCTTGCACATCCTTCAATAGAAACTTTATTTTTTGTCATTGCTTCAACATCCTTCGTGAATGCCCATCCTTTCTGGAATAACCCTTCCAAAAAGTGTGAACAATCCCTATCCATTTATCTTAGCCAAAATGGAACGACCCCATTATTAAGACCCGAATAATATATTAAACGATAACCCTCATTGGGATAGTAGCGGAAAGTTAGTTCATAGCCGCCAATATTCCAATATCTATCATTAATTTGTCGCCCATACTCATTCCATCCAGACTATAATTGACCCCAAAAACTGGACCACATGCTAAGGTGGAAAAAGGTTACA
>JAHDWJ010000004.1:49674-227878 GCA_023384415.1 Anaerolineae bacterium | reverse complement strand
GTGGACAATAGTAAATCTTGCCCGCCTTCTCAATGGTTTTCATGATATCCATCGTTATGTTGGGGGGCAGGCCATTGCCACCCTCATCACCGGCGACCCAGACAGCAATAACAACGGTCTGTTCTACTTCCTGAGCGCTTTGTATGGCCCCCGGTCTGGCAAAGTGTGACGAAAGACGGAATGGCTCTGGCTTCCGCCTTTCGTCATTTAGGTTTGATCAAAAACTATGGCAGCCACGGCTCCCAAACAGCTTTGTTTGCCTCTACCCAGGCCTGGGCTGCTTCGTTGATGGTTTTACCATCTTCAACCATGCCCAACATCTCAATCTGGGCTTCGTTGCTGTAGTTGAAATTTTTGAGGAAGGTGTAGACATCCGGGGCTTTGTCTTTTAGACCGCTGGAGAATATTTTCATCAGCACGTCGTCTGGGTAAGCGCAATCTACGCCGCCGCTGCTGATTTTGTCATAGCAGGCATCGGTGTAAGGGGGAAGCTGTACCTGGGTGAGATCAAATTTGCTGAAGACGGCATGGGGGCTGTAGAAGTAGAATAGAACTGGCTCACGTCGCTCGTACGCGGCCGCGACCGCCGCCAATAACGCCTCTTCCGAACCGGTGGTAATTACCTGGAAGGGCAGTCCCAGATTGTTGATAATCTGGTCATCATACTGCGTCCAGCCCGGAGAGCCGGCCAGGAATGCCCCCAACCCGCCCGTTTCGGCCGTGGCAAACAGCCCGGCATTGGCCGAATCCCGAAACCCTTCCCAGGTGGCTAATTCTGGGTGATCGGTCAGCAGATAGGTGGGGATAAACCAGCCAATCTCCCCAACCGGGCCGAGAGGCCCACCATCTTCAACCACTTTTTGGCTGACAATGTATTGCTGGATGTTATCCCCATGCCCCGAAGGCCATACTTCCAGGCTGGCATCAGCATCTCCAGAGGCCAGGGTGGTCCACTGTATCCCTTCATCCAGGGAGATCACTTCGACGGTGTACCCCATTTCCTGCTCTAACAAAATTTTGGCCACGGCGATATTGAGTTCTGAGGCCGGCCAGGGGTTTTGTACGAGGGTAATGGTGGGGTTGTCGCTGCTGCTGCGGCCGCCGCAAGCCACCAGGGCTAATAAAACGCTCAATAGGATATAAACAAGCCATTTTTGCTTTTGCATCTTCATTCTCCTCCAAATAACCACAGATATATGGAATACAGCTAACCGGTAAATTATTGTCCGCAGATTGCACCGATGAGTCTACTGAAAAAGGTCGCGCAGAGACGCGAAGGCACGAAGTTGTCAAAGAAAAATTCGTGGTATGACCGTTGGCAGTATATAACATGGGGCTTATCAGGTGCAAACGATTAGCTGACAATACCAGGGAGCATGGTGGGACGGGAGCGGGCCTGCCGGGTGATGAAGGCCACAATGCCCATCAGAGCCAGGATCAGCAGGATGAGTATGCCTACATCAAGCCGGATAGCGCTCCAGGTGGCCCCATTTTGCGTTACTTCGACAATGGGGGTGATGATGTAGTAGGTAGGAAAAATACGTCCGATCCAGGCGGGAATAGACGGGAACAGGTAAATAATGGCTGGAGCGTAGAGCAAAATACCGATGCCTTTGATAGTAGCGAACAGGGTATTGATATCTTTGACCAATGCCCCCAACAGGACACCGAAGCTGGCGGCCAGGGTGGCTCCTAAGAAGAGCAGCCCGATGAGTAACAGTGGTTGGCTGCCAAAGGCCCCATTCAGCACCAGGATAACAATGCCCATGGTCAGGCTTATGAGAACCCCCAAGATCCCTTTGGCCAGGAACAGCTCCCCTAATGAGGTTGAGGTGGTAGTGATGGCGGTGATGGTGCGCTTCTGCTTTTCCTCAACCAATGAGGTGGCCGGCACCATGCTGCCACCGAGGATAACGGTCATCAGGACCACCAGAGGCAGCAGCCGCTGCTCCCAGGGCATGGTGACGCTATCGCCTAATGTTTCGCTGACGATGGTGACGGGGGATGGCTGCCCACTCAGGTCACGTATCAGGTTGGTGATGGCCGTCGCCAAAATAGCCCGGTTTTTGAGCAGGCTTTCCCCATAAACGTAAACGGTGAGGGTCGCGGCCGCATCCCCTTTTAGCTGCTCATCAAATCCGGCTGGCAGCACTACGCCTAAATCTACTGCCCCTCGTGTGACAGCATCCTGAAGCGCGGCCGCGTCCCCATATTCGCGCAGCACAATCCCATCCAGGCTCCGAGCCTGGGCCACAAAAGCAGAAGTTCCGGCATCGGTCACACCCAATCGGGGTTTGCCGGAGAAGTAAGTTCCTACCAGCAAATTGATCAACAAGGTGAGTACCAGGGGGATGATGATGGCAAAGATAAACAGAAAGTTTCGTGGCCCCCAGATCAGCTCTTTGCCCAGTAAAATAGCAATTCTTCGCAGACTCATAGGAATCTCCATCTGTTTTATTTATCCACAGATGGCACAGATAAACACAGATTGACAAACCATCTGTGAAAATCTGCGTCATCTGTGGATCACCCCTGAAAACGTCTTCGCAAGATCAGAACGCCCAGTCCCAGGAACGCGGCCGCGAAACCGGTAAGCAGCAGCAAATGTTGCCCCACCTCGCCCCAGCCCCAGCCACCGTTAAGCACCTGGTACACCCCATCCACCAGATAATACGAGGGCAAAATTTTGGCCCATTGGGTAGCCACGCCAGGAATCAGCACCATAAAGGCGGGTAGGCTCATCACCAACACGGCTAGCATTCCCCAACCCATCACCGACATCATATCTTTGGCGACACTGGCAATAAGAAAAGCGATGCCCGTGACCAGAAGCGATCCCAGGAGCAAAAGAAACAGAATAAGAATAGGCTGCTCATTTAGCCCCCCCGTTACTCCCATCACGAAAGCTGCCTGGGAAAAGGCCAGGGTCACGCCAAATATCCCTTTAGCGGCAAACAGCCCTTCTACCCGCAGCGGGGTGACCAATAGGGCAGTGATGGTACCGCTGGTCACTTCATTGGTGATGAGGCTGGCTAACCCCATTGTCTCAATCATTAAGATCAGGACGGCAAATAAGGGCAGCATTCGATCTCGGTAAGGAATTTGCTCCCCTCCCCGGTCTACTCCCAGGATTTCCGATTCCACAGTCACATTCAGAGGGCGACCGGTGAGCATGAAGCTGATTTCCCGGAAAAAGAGGGTATATAGCTCCTTGAATTCATCGGGCAGATCGGGAGCGAAGTAGAGGTGGATCGTTTCTGGCTGGCCGAGGTGTAGATTTTGGGCAAAGGTTGGTGAGAGGAGAACCCCTAGCTGCTGTTCACCTGATTGGATGGCCTGGCGGAGCGCGGCCGCGTCCGCCATTGGAATTAGTTGTACCCCACCCTCTTCTAGTTCACTAAAAAAACCAGGGGGTAAGTTAGGGGCATAAATCGCCATCTCCAGCGTTTCATCAACAGTACCGGGCATAGCGTAATAAATGACCGCATAAAACACCAAAGCCAATACCGTCACCAAAGCAAAAAATCGGTTGCTGAAAAACAGCACCAAATCTTTACGCAACAACGCGCCAATCATTTGACCGTTCATCAAAGTTCCTTTACTACACCAACCCGCGCCCGGTAATCTGGATAAAAATATCTTCCAGGGTCGCCTCTTCACTATGCACCGTGACTACCTTCTCCTCAGCAAAGAGGCGGCTGATCTGTGCGGCTGTATCAGGTGCATCCATCACGATTTCCCGACTCTCAAGCTGACCGTTGGCTCCTACCAGCTCCGCCTTCAAGGCCCGTTTGCCATACTGCTGCTTGAGAGCATACGGTGTATCCAGAGCCACAATCTTGCCCTTGTTAATGAAAGCTACCCGGTTCGACAACTTATCCGCTTCAACCATATCATGGGTGGTTAGAAAAACGGTTGTGCCGTTGGTCTGCGCCTCTTTAATTATGTTACGAATCGTTTCTGAAGAGACGGGATCAAGACCATCAGTCGGTTCGTCCAGAAAGAGGATGCGCGGCCGGTTGATCAAGGCACGAGCTACCATAAGACGTTGTTTCATGCCTTTAGAATAAGTCTCTACACGAACTTTTCCTTTGCCACCCAAACCGACACGCTCCAGTAAGGCATCAGCGTTAAAATTCCTGACCCCAAACAACCGGGCAAACAGGTTCAGATTTTCGGCGGCGGTCATCGGTTCATACAGGTTGGTCAGCTCAAAACAGACACCGATCTGGGCTTGAATTTGTTTGGCGTGGTGGGCTATATCTTGGCCCAGCAAGGTTGCTCGCCCCTCTTTGGGCAGCAGCTGGCCGGTCAACATTTTAACGGCGGTAGATTTGCCGGCCCCGTTTGGGCCGAGGAAGCCGAGAATCTCCCCTTCGCCGACTTCAAAGCTGATATGGTCAACGGCCACGAGATCACCATAATGATAGGTCAAATTTTCACTGACAATAGCTGGTTGGGACATGGTAACTCCAGAGGGAATTAGGAATTATGAAGGATGAAGGATGAAGGATGAGGGTGAGTCAGGTCATCAAGGTACTTGAGAATAATTAAGAGGGGATCTTTGCATACTATTATACTGTAAATATGATCGTCACACCCTTTTTTGCCACATCCCTTTTTGCCAAGCGTCCAGCAATTCCAGGCGTAGTTCAAAAGTCGGCAAACTGTGCTTAACATTTCGTAGGGCGATTTGGTAAATGGTGTGTTTCATTTCAGTTGAAAGAAGCGGAGTGAGCATCCCCAGAGGGGAACGGGTCGGCATCTGGAGACGCCTTACTCCTCTAACCCATTTAAAACACACCCTTTGGTAAATCGTCCTACAAATTTGTGAAGCTGACCTGCACCGTGCCCAGATCGTCAATGGCACATCCTGGCATGGGAAGATGCCCTGGGGTATAAACAGCCGCATGAAGCAGGATCAAGTGGCAGATAAAACAGCTGTGCCGGAAGCGTCGTGGCGACGATTGGGGCAGAGCGGGCTTTGGGCTTTACGCTATACCTGGGTGTGCCATCCCCGGCTCGCGGCCGCGACCCTCATTCTGACCCTGCTGCAAAGTTTATTCCCCGCCTTACAACTCTTAGCTGCCCGGGAACTTATTAATGCCCTGGTAGCAGCTTTAGCAGAACCAGATGGAGCCTGGCTGCTTATCTGGCCCTGGCTGCTGGCCGGATTGGTGATCACCCTGGGGCTGATGGGGATCAGTTCCAGCCAAACATATACGAATCGGCGTCTCTTTGATGAGTTAAACATCCGTTTGATGAATGATTTACTTGGCCATGCGGCTCGCCTAGACCTCGCCTATTTTGAAGACAGTAAATTTTATGATCTGATGGAGCGGGCCAGGCAGAATCCGGCCGCTAATTTCACCGGCTTTATCAACCAGATCACCAGCAGCTTTAGCCAGGCCATGCAAATAATCTCGCTGATGGCTATTTTGTTTTGGATCGAGCCGTTGGTGCTGCTGATCATGGTGCCGCTCACCTTCCCCTACCTGTTGTTTCAATGGGGCCTGGCCCGTCGTCATTTTCACAAGGAATACCATAGAGTTACCCGCTTTCGCTGGTTGCGTTATTACATGAGCAAAATGACTATGCGTAATTCAGTGGCCGAAATTAAGCTGCTGGATTTGGCCCCCCACTTGCTGGCTCAGTACAACCATTTGCTGCAAGGGTTCCGCGACGAAGATCGCCGTATTTATCGCCAACAGTGGGCAGGAAGTGCTGCTTTTCTCCTGATTTCTATTGCCTTATTTTATGGCCTTGTCGCCAGAATTATTGAGCGGGTTTTACAAGGATCGCTGACCGTGGGCGATGTGACCGTTTTTGCAGCTTTGGTTTTGCGCTTACGCAGTCTGTTAGAAGGGTTTGTGGGAACAGTATCATTGGCCCTGGAGCGGACGTTGTATATCACCAATTTACAGGAATTTTTCGCCGTACAGCCGCGGCCGCGCCCCATCCCCTCCCCCCCCATCCATTTGCCTGGTCATGGGGCTATCACCGTCGAAGCTCTCACCTTTACCTACCCCGGCAGCAGCCAGCCGGTCATCCGCGACCTTTCGCTGCACATTGAGCCTGGGGAAACGGTGGCCCTGGTTGGGGAAAATGGGGCCGGCAAAACGACCCTGGTGAAGTTGATTGCTGGCCTGTACACCCCGGACAGCGGCCGCATCTGTTTTGATGGAGTGGATATTCAATCAGTATCGCTACACGAATTACATAAGCACCTCTCCTTTGTCCAGCAGACGTTCAACCAATATGAAGCCAGCGCGGCCGAGAATATCGCTTATGGGGATTGGCGGCGGCTGCTCCACGACCGAGACGCCATCATCCAGGTTGCCCAACAAGCCGGCGCAGATGGGATAATCGCCGCCATGCCCCAACAATATGATACCCTACTGGGGCGCCTGTTTGGGCAGCATGATCTTTCTGGGGGGCAGTGGCAAAAGCTGGCCATAGCCAGGGCCTTTGCCCGGCAGGCGGCTCTATTGGTGTTAGATGAACCCACTTCCAACCTGGATGCACGGGCGGAGTATGAAATTTTTTCTCGCTTTCGGGAGTTGGCACGCGGCCGCACCACCATCCTCATCTCCCACCGCTTCTCTACCGTCAGCATAGCCGACCGGATCATCGTCCTGGAAAGTGGTCAGATTGTTGAAAGCGGCACCCACCAGGAACTTCTGGCTGGCAATGGCCCATATGCCAATTTATACAAATTTCATCGCTACCAGATGGAACAGGGGCGAGCTTCGGAGATTAAACCAATCTGAAACCGCTAACTTGTTTTTGAACGGTGCGTTAATGGTTGAATGGCTGAACTGCTGAATCGCCAATAAACTGCTGGGAACACCAGACAGGGAAAGCCGCGATGGAATCGGTAATGAACCCTTCGGCGATCTCTCTGATGCGTTTGTTGGTGATGCCCTGGGCAATTTTATCTACCACCCGGCCGGGCATAAGGCGCATACTGCTGGGGCGTAATAAATCGGCATGAAGGGACAACGTATATTCGATGCGCGTTTGATCTCCACCCACATCAAAAAAACAGGCCTGGCTGCTGTAGCTGCCCTGCCCATAGGTTGATTGCATCGTTGCCCTGGGTTCAACCGGATTGTGTAGGGCAATGGGATAAACACGAATGGTATTGTATTTGTCGCTGGTGTCCAGGGCTACATCACAATGAACATGAATATCATACGCATTTAGCTCACTGGATTGATAAAGAAGGCGATACTGTTGGTCAGGGTATTCCTCTACCAGGGAAATATAACGCAAATGGCTCACCAGGCGGTGCATATCACTAAAGTAGATAAATGTAGTTTGACAATCAGCTGGAAAAGTGAAAGCTAATCTGGCAGATCCGTTGATCTTAAGCATAAGGCTGGCCCCGGCGCGGTTGGAAATAGGGTATCTCAATCAAACAAGCTGTTCAAGCGATTTAGCTAAGGCTTCGAGTTGGGCCTCTAGCCGGTCCAGATCTTCCCGGCTGGGGATGCCATAGCGGGAGAAAAGGGCCTGAACCTCACGCTCACTCAGCCACGCGGCCGCGTTCTCATCTCCTTCTTCTGCTATTCCCAGCAGTTTATCTCGCCACATCTCCGCCTCATCATCCGTGAGCTGCCCATCTTGCACTAGCAGGCCAATGCGCCGGTTGATTTCATGGTCTACTTGATTAAATAAATTAAGAGGCAAAGCTAAAGAGCGACGCAGCGAAGCCAATGTTTCTCCCCCAGCTTTGACCAAACCGGCCAACACCGAATGGGGCAAAAAACCGGATACGCTTTTTTTCTCGCGCTCAAACAAAATCTGGCTCAAAGTCAGCGCAGTTAAATCCTCACCGGTACCATGATCCAAAACCTGGACCTCTTCCCCATCCCGGATTAAATCAGAGATGCCATCCAGGGTGATATATTTCTTTGTTTCCGTATTATACAATTTGCGGTTGGGGTATCGTTTGATTGTGACCATCATAGGTTGCCTGTTCATCAGTGCGGTTGAAAAGTTGCCAATACACAAGGGTTGACCCTGTACCTCCCCACCAGAGCGACAATAGAGGTACACCCGTAATGCGCTGCGTCAGAAAAGGATTATAAACGGTGAAGGGAATGCCTACAACAAAATGGGAGAGATGGTATAATGGCACGTGCAGATGTTTGTCAGTTCTCTGGGGAACTGCGGGGAACGGAATGGAGATAATTCACCCCTCATCATCCATAATTTTCAAGGGAGGTTGAACAATGGCGTTATTATTTGCCAGCAATGAGTGGACGGCAGCTCTGGCAGAAGGATTGAACAACAGCAAGGCGTATAAGGCTGCGGCCGCGAAGTGGGAAGGGGATTTGTGCCTCATCGTTACCGGGCCAGGCGTTAGCAAAGAGATTTACGTCTACCTGGATTTGTGGCACGGAGATTGCCGCAAAGCCCACGCCGCTGACTCTACCGTGCCATCAGAATTTACCATTACCGCCCCGCTGGCAACCTGGAAAGAGGTCGTTGGGGGCAAACTTGATCCTATTCGCGGCCTGATGACGGGCAAACTAAAAGTCAAAGGCCCCCTGGCTAAAATTCTTAAATCCCCTAAAGCGGCCATCGAATTGGTCAACTGTGCCAAAGCCCTTGATACGCAATGGCCGTGAGGGGAGTGGGCGGTGAGCAGCAGGCAGTGAGCAGTGAGCGGTTGGCGATAGTGGTGTATGCAACCGTAAATCGTAAATCATCCTATGGCAGTAACAAATGGTCGTTCTCATAAGGGTTGTAAAAAAGTTGGCCTGGCTTTGGGTGGGGGGGCCGTGCGGGGGTTTGCCCACGTAGGGGCTTTAGCGGAACTGGAAAAAGCAAACATCCCCATCCATTATGTGGCCGGAACCAGCGTTGGCTCTATCATTGGGGCATTATATGTGGCTGGTGTCCCATTATCCATCATCCGCGAATTATCTACCCAGATGAATTGGGGCTACTTCGCCCGCCCCACCCTCTCGCGAGAAGGGTTTCTCTCCTTTGAACGGTTAGAAAAATGGCTTATCCACATGATTGGCGATCTCCATTTTGCCGATCTGGACATCCCGTTTGCCGTCTCTACCCTGGATGTGGAAACGGGGGAAGAGGTGGTTATCAACAGTGGCCCAATAGCCAGGGCTGTCCGGGCTAGCTGCTCGGTACCGGGCATTGTCACTCCTGTGTGGCACCATGGGCGGCTGCTGGGGGATGGGGGTATTGTCAACAATGTACCTGTCTCGGTCGTACGGCAGCTGGGGGCGGAGTATGTCATCGCCATTGATGTGTTCCAGGAATCAGGCAAACGCCGCCTGCTTGGCCCGCTAAACCGAGGACTGGAAGCGATTGAAATTTTGGTGCGGGGCAACGGCTGGCGCAATGCCGATTGCACGGTCACCCCGCCTCTCTCTGGCAAGACGTATGTCCGCTTTGCTCATGGAGAACAAATCATTAACCTGGGCGCGGCCGCAGCTGCCGAAAAAATACCACTGATTCAGGCGGATTTGGGGTTGGAAAGTTATTAGTATATTGGTGTATTGGTATAATTCCCAATACACCAATACACCAGCGCACTATGATTTCCATCATCATCCAGGCCGGCGGCCGCAGCAGCCGCATGGGGCAGGACAAAGGGTTAGTGCCGTTAGCGGGCAAACCCATGATTGAGCATGTCCTGGACAAGGTGCGCGGCCTGGGAGATGAAATCATCCTCACCACCAATTTTCCCGAAAACTATGCTTATTTGAACTTGCCGATGGCCTCGGATGAGGCGCCGGGGGCAGGGGCGTTGCCAGGGATGATGACGGCCTTACGTGCGGCCGCGTACCCCCATGTGCTCATCGTGGCCTGCGATATGCCCTTCCTCAACCGGCCCTTGCTGGAACATTTGCTAAGCCTGGCCCCCCAGGCTGATGTTGTTGTGCCGTTTTGGGAAGAGAATTATCAGCCCATGCACGCGGTCTATGGCCGGGTACGGTGTTTGGAAGCAGTGGAGAAGGCGTTGGAGCGCGGCCGCAGACGCCTCATCAGCTTCTACGACGACCTGCACGTCCTTACCATCCCGCCCGACACTATTCAAAAGTACGACGCGGCCGGCCTGACCTTCTTCAACGCCAACACCCCGGAAGAACTTACCGAAGCCGAGCAACGCTATTGGCAAGATAATCTAAAACAGTCATGATCTCCTCGTGGCAAAAAATAATAAAGATGGTCTATTATGGATACTAAACAAATTGGGCGTTATATCGTTCGTGAGATGATGGGGTTGATCGTTATGGGTGTGGCACTGTTTTGGTCGGCGGGACGGATTGACTGGTGGCCTGCCTGGGCGGCTCTAGCCGTGATGTCGGTCTGGAGTATCGCCACCGCCGTTATCATCTTGGGCTTCAACCCCGACCTGCTGGCTGAACGTATGGGACCACGCCGGGGAGCGAAACGTTGGGACATTGCCATTATGAGTACGCTCGGTCTCACCCAATTGGCGCGATATATCGTTGCCGGACTCGATCAGCGTTATGGTTGGACAGGTGGCTTGCCTTTAGTGGCTCAGGTCGGTGCGCTCATCATTTCCATCCTGGGTTATACGCTCGTTGTTTGGGCCACGGCTTCTAATGCCTTTTTCTCGCAAATTGTGCGTATCCAAACGGAACGTAACCATACGGTCGCTACGGGTGGCCCCTATCAGTACATGCGTCATCCTGCTTATCTGGGTGCGCTTGCTTATGAATTAGCTGTGCCTACCCTACTGGCTTCCTGGTGGGCTTTCATTCTTAGTCTGTTAAACGCCGTTTTGCTCATTGTCCGTACAGCGCTTGAAGATCGTACTTTACAGGCTGAGTTGACGGGCTACCCCGATTACGCTCGTCAGGTGCGCTATCGTCTGCTGCCAGGGATTTGGTAAAAAACTGCCCTGCGGTGGTGTATGGAAACAATGAAGAAAGTGTGGGACGCGGCCGCGGACGCCTCATCAGCTTCTACGACGACCTGCACACCCTACCAGGCTGACGCCATGAGTGATATTGATTTGCTGGTGCTGTTAAACCAACCGTTCGACTACTTCTCAGAATTGTGGCAACTCATAGAGGTGCTAGACCCTATCCAGTTGCAATCAGACCATCTCATTTCGGCCAAACCGGTTTTGTTCAATGAGTTTGAGGACGGAGCCATCCAACTCTATCGCAATGCCAAACGCGAAGGGATCCTCGTCGCATGACAGTTTATCAACAAGAAATCACCGCCAACCTCGAACGGGCCGAGCAATCTGTCGCGGCCGCCAAAGAATTACTTCGTCACCGATGAACTCACCCAGGCCGAAAAACTATACAAGGCTATAATCACGCTCAACATGAAAACATTTGCCGACTACAAAAATCAGGGTCATTTGTGGATCACGCTGGCTACCGGGGAATACTATCCTGACATTCTGCCCCTGGCTTGTGAACGCTATAAGCCAGTATTAGTTTTATTTGGACATTTGCTTCCATCTGCATTCTTCAACCGATCTTCTCTCTGCGATTGCTCAAGTTGATCCCTCCTGGATGCGAATTCAGTTATGCCGTATATTCCGCAAATACGTTAGTCCCGAAACAGTTGTTAAGAGGCTCAAGAAGAAATCAGCCGTTGACACAATCATCACCCACAATGAACACCACCCCCCTGGAGATAATCAAACAGACCTTTGACAAAAGATATGCGACCTGGGAGCTTGTCTTACCAACCGACAGCTTAAAGACACGTTCGCCCGGCTCCATCATAAAAAATGGCTGGACGATTAACTATCATTATGGTTTTGAACATGAGGAAATTTATCTGGAATATTTTGCCAGTCACCGCATGACCAATGACACGCTGAACCGAATCTATGGCAATGGACGGGAGGAATTGGTCGGCTACTGTCAAGAGTTTTTCCAGGCAAATAATCCGCAAGCAGAACAGGCTTATTACGACCATAATCGGAAGTTTTATGAAGCGGTAAAGAGCAAAGGTCTTTGGTAAACTATTTTGATTACACAACGGCAACCTGCCTCTTTAACCACCAGCCAATCATTAAGGGCCCTAACTTATGTCAGCCGATAACTCTGAAATGACCGCCGCTGACGTGATCGCCTTCGTGCAGCTTCTCAACCAGCACGGCATTGAGGTTTATTTGGATGGTGGCTGGGGGGTAGATGCCCTGCTTGGCCACCAAACCCGCCCCCACGCCGATTTAGATATCGCCGTTCCCCACCGTTTTGTCCCACAAATCCGTACTTTATTAGAGGCGCAGGGGTACAAAGATGTCCCCCGTGAGGATACGTGGGAATGTAATTTTGTCCTGGGTGATGATGCCGGGCATGAGATAGATTTTCACTCTTATACTTTCGACGCTGAGGGCAATCACATTTTTGGCGTTCCTTATCCCCACGAATCACTCCAGGGGAGCGGTTCCATCAATGGGTTCCCCGTCAAATGTATCACGCCGGAATGGATGGTGCGCTTCCACATCGGGTATAATCTCGATGGGAATGATTACCAGGATGTGAAGGCCCTCTGCCAGCAGTTTGGACTGGAAATCCCCGCCGAGTACGCCGAATTTATGAAAAAAGACAACCAAAATCAAGGAACAAGTTGATGAAAAAGAACCTACCCACATGGGCTATGAAAATGGCCGCGGCCGCAGATTATGATCGGGTAAAAGATGAGTACCATCGCGGCCGCATGCAAATCACCTTACCTGACCACAAAACTTTACGCCAGTGGGCCAAACAGAAGCTATGGCCAACCCCCTGGTTTGGTTTTACTGACGCCTTCATCACTAAAATGGTTGAGAGTCAGGAAACCTTCGCCCTGGCCCTCAATGAAGCCGGCATTACCATTCTCCTCACCCAAGAAAGCTACATCCTGCCGGCCGAAAAGCAGTCAGAACTCGATACGCTGTATGGGGAACGGTCCAACAGTGGGTGGCCGACGAGTTGGGGCATTTTGGTTGAAGAACTACGTGACATACGCCGGGCGGTCGAAGCCGGTGTGGTGGTAGAAGTGGAAGGGGGGAAGAAGCTGCATTCGTTTCAAGATTTTTACACCTGGGCACACGGGTGCTATCACGCCCTCGAAGATGGTTACGATAGTTGGATTGGGGACGATCAATAGTGCTCTATACCCCAGGTGTCCCGTTAAGGCTAAATTGATAGAAATTGCTGCGGCGAATATCCATCAAAATACGCCTGACAAGACACTCGAGAAAGGTGGTGCAAAACGATGAAAAAACAAACAGTTATGATTTTTATGGTGGCAGTTTTACTGATCCTGGCAACCAGCACGGCTGTTTATGTGCAATCGCCAGAAGATCTAGGCGGGCAACAAAAAACACAGCTTTTAACCCAAGGCCAATCCCTGGAACTAGTTGGGCAGATTGGGGGGATAACTGCGGGTATAACTGTGCAAGGAAATTATGCTTACACTGGTATTGGCCCGCGATTGGTAATCTTCGACATCTCTAACCCATCTCAACCCACGCTGGTTAGCCAAAGCAATGTGCTTTCCGGCATTGTTTATGATGTAGTCGTAATGGGAAACTATGCTTTCATCGCCGCATCTGGGTTGCATATATTTGATATTTCCAACCCATCCCAGCCAATGCAGATAGGATTTCAACAGGCATCTGGGGCCTATGGGGTAACAGTGGTTGGGAATTACGCTTATGTAACATCAGGCGCAAATGGATTACGAATTATAGATATTTCAAACCCCACACAGCCCCAAGAGGTTGGCCTTTATGACACGTCGGGAGCAGCTTTTCGCGTCGCTGTATCTGGAAACTATGCTTATGTTGCTGATGGCTCTTTTGGTTTGCGGGTGATAAACATCTCAAATCCAGCCCAACCTATTGAAGTTGGTTACTACGACACCCCTGGAAATGCTCGCGATGTGGCTGTGAGTGGAGAATATGCTTATGTCGCGGATCATCTCAGTGGGATACGTGTCATAAACATTTCTAACCCGGCTCAACCAACAGAAGTTGGGTTTACCACTGCGGTAGGACCGGCCACCAGGGTAATTCTATCTGGAACATACGCCTATGTTGCCAGTGAGTTCGCTGGCCTACGAATTTTAAACATTTCTAATCCGGCTCAACCGACAATAACAGGCTCTTTCAGCAGCGTCAGGTGGGCTGGTAATCTAGCCATTACCACAAATTATGCCTATATTGCCGATTGGCATGCAGGCCTGAGGATTATCAATATTACCAATCCCTCTCAGCTTACTCAGGTAGGGCATCATCATATGCCTGGCTATATTAACAATACAGCCATAATGGGTGGATATGCTTATAGCACGGATCGTTATCTCGGTTTACGGGTTATGAATATCGCCAATCCTGCCCAACCTACGGAAATCAGTTCTATTGGCAGCCCAGGCCAGGCCTATAGCTTGGCGCTATCAGGTAACTATGCCTATGTGGTTTATGAATTCTCTGGCCTGAGAGTGATAGATATTTCTAACTCGTCTCAACCTACTGAGGTAGGCTTTTATGATCAAACTATAGGGTTTGCCCGCGATATTGCTGTTGTTGGCAACCATGCCTACGTCGTAGATCGGAGTAACGGGCTGCGAATTATCAACATATCTAACCCATCTCAACCTACCGAAACAGGCTTCTACAACCCACCAGGCAATGATGAAGCCGTAGCCGTATCCGGCAGCTTCGCTTATATTGTGAGTGGTAACAGCGGAATGGTAGTGGTGAATGTTTCTGATCCGACACAGCCTACCCTTGTGGGGTCTTATGCCGCCCCTGGAAATGCCTTTGCTTATGATGTGACGGTTGTGGGGAGTTACGCTTACCTGGCAGCTGGGACAGCTGGCTTACGAATTGTGGACATTTCTAATCCGACTCAACCAACCGAGGTTGGGTCTTATAACAGTACAGGGGCTACTGGAGTGACTGTAAGCGGAAGTTACGCTTATGTGAGTTATGGCTACTCTGGTTTGCGGGTGATAGACATTTCTAATCCAACCCAACCTGTAGAGATAGACCATTTTCTTACCGCTTCAAGCGTCAGGGCAATAGCTGTCTCTAACGATTATATTTTCGCTGCCAGTTCAGAAGCGGGGTTATATATCTTACGCTTCGGCGAAAGCATCCCCCTCCTTGAAACCTATCTGCCTCTGATAATGGGAAGTAATCCATGAGCGGAGTTTGCTGAGAGCGGTCCAAATTGCGGGTTTGCTGAGAAACATTAAGAAGAAATATGATACATTTATCCACGTCTGAACTAGAAGCAGGGCTAGAAACGATTTACCAATCGCCTAAAGATGAGGGGGTGCTGCGGATGATTGTGGCGCGGCCGCGTCCCCTCGAGCGGCAGCGGCTAGACGAAGGCCAGCTCGACCTGACGGTTGGGCTGGTCGGTGACAACTGGCACACCCGCCCCAGCAGCCGCACCCCGGATGGCTCTCCCCACCCAGAAATGCAATTAAACCTGATGAATGCCCGCGTTATCACTTTATTGGCCCAGAGCCAGGAGCGATGGCCGCTGGCTGGGGATCAGCTTTTTGTGGACCTGGATTTGAGTCAAGATAATTTACCCCCTGGCACACGATTGGCGGTGGGCGCGGCCGCGATCATTGAAGTAACCACCATCCCTCACACTGGCTGCCAAAAATTCCGGGAACGGTTTGGCCTGAACGCGCTTAAGTTCGTCAGCACACCCCTCGGCAAACAGCTTAACCTGCGGGGCATCAACGCCAAAGTAATCCAACCCGGTACCATCCGCCCTGGCGATGTGGTCAAGAAAATTTGATCCGGCGGCCCCAGCGGAGATTTACTCATGGTGCATCTTGGGTGTGCGGCCGCGTTTCCCCTGCTTAATCCTCCGATCTTCCCGGCATGGTATAATCAAAGCGGTCTAACCCGGAGTTATGACAAAGATAACCAGCAAAACATGCCCTTCATAATGGGCTTTTTAGCCCAACACCCCCATAATAGTGGGTACGTACAAAGCTCATGGCCCCACGTTTCGGAGGTTTTATGTCCCATCCAGCCGTTGATCTGAGTTTATTGAAACCATACCTTGAAAATGTCGCCCATCGCGGCCGCACCATGCTTCTCCCCGCTCTCCATTATGCCCAATCCCTCTACGGCTGGCTTCCCCGTGAAGTCCAGGTGGAAATCAGCCACGCCCTGCGTGTCCCCCAGGCCGATATTCACGGCGTCATAGAGTTTTATACCATGCTCTATAACGAACCGACCGCCAAAAAAGTGATTCGAGTGTGTGAAGATTCCGCCTGCTCATTGGGCGGCTGCCATGAACTGATGCAAGCGATTGAAACCCAATTGGGTCTGCGTCCCGGCGAAACAGCAGCCGATGGCCAAATTACCTACGAGCATGTCCCCTGCCTGGGTATGTGTGAATTGGCCCCGGCAGCCCTGAATGGGGAGCGGCCGGCCGCCAACCTGTCTCCTGATGCTGTCCCCGCTTTTCTCGAAGGCCGCTACCCCGAAGCCCAGGGCAACTCTTACGGCGAGCCACGCCACCTGCTGGCCCGCGTAGGTAAAGTTGATCCAACCAGCCTCAATGATTACCGGGCACATGGCGGCTACATTGGCCTGACCAACGCCCTTCAAATGACCCCCGAACAGGTCATCGAAATGGCCGAAAAAACCGGTATCGTCGGTCGTGGTGGAGCCATGTTTCCCACCGGGCGCAAATGGCGTTTTACCCGGGGTGCGCCTGGAACCCCGGCTGAAAAACATATCGTCATCAATGCCGATGAAAGTGAGCCAGGTACATTCAAAGATCGTTACCTGCTCGAAGATGATCCGTTTAGTGTGATTGAAGCAGCAACATTGGCCGGATATGCCGTGGGAGCTGAAAATGGCTGGATTTTTGTGCGGGGGGAATACCCCCGTGCCTTCCACCGGTTGACCCACGCCGTTGAGCAAGCCAGGGCGGCCGGCTATCTGGGGCGGGAGATTATGGGGCAGCCCGGTTTCCATTTTGACATTGAGGTACGGTTAGGGGCCGGAGCGTATATCTGTGGCGAAGAGACAGCCCTGTTTGAGGCCATTGAAGGCAAAAGGGGCTTCCCCCGCATCAAACCCCCCTTCCCGACAACGCACGGGCTGTTCTACCAACCAACCGTCATCAACAATGTGGAAACAATGGTGGCCGTGCTGGTAGCCTTTAATCTGGGGGTAGAGGAATGGCTCAAACTTGGCACAGCCCAATCTCCTGGGACAAAGCTGTTTTGCCTGAGCGGCAACATCGCTAAACCAGGCCTTTATGAACTCCCCTTTGGCCTGACGGTGCGGGAGATCATTGAAATGGCCGGGGGAGTACCGGGCAACAAAAAAGTCCAGGCTGTATTGATGGGCGGGGCGGCCGGCGTTTTCATTGGCCCAGATAAATTAGATACCCGGCTGACGTATGAAGATACCCGCCAGGCCAACATTCCCCTGGGGTCTGGGGTGATTATGGTGTTTGATGAGACAGCCGATTTACGTCAGGCGATGTATGAGTTGGCTCGCTTTTTTGCCCATGAAAGCTGCGGCAAATGTTTTCCCTGCCAATTAGGGACGCAGCGACAGCTTGAACTGTTAGACCACATCGCCCACAACGGCGGGGCTAAACCTACCGATAAACAAACGCTGCTTGACGTTGGCTTCACCATGACCGAAACTTCGCTCTGTGGCTTGGGGCAAACGGCCGCCTCAGCCATCGTCAGCGCCATCCATCTCTGGCCCGAATTGGTCACTGCCGAGGGTTAACCGTTGATGGAAGGAACACGGATGAAGAGCTAGCTGAACGGTTACACCTCTATTATGTCTATCCGAATTTCTGATCGCATTCAATCTCGTGGGGCCGTGGCGGCTCGTTATTACAGCCTGAATGGGGCCACGCCACAGGTCATTGATGGCGAGTTGGTGGAAGAGGGGCTGGCCTGTATCTCTATCAATGGGGAAGAGCTGGCGACTTTTATGTGTTCGCCGCGTGATCTGGATAAGCTGGCCCTGGGGTTTTTGCTCAATGAAGGGATTATCTCCGGGCTAGATGATGTGGCTGATTTGCGGGTGGCGGACAATGGGGCATGTGTGGATGTGTGGCTGACAAAAGGGGAGTGGTCGCGGCCGCAGCGCACTATCATCACGGCCGGTTGTGGTGGCGGCATCACCTTTGATGATCTTTCCCAGATGCACGCCCCCCTGGAAGGTACGGCCCAGGCCACCCCGGAGCAGTTGGCTGAGATGATGCGGCAAATGCACCTGGGGGCAGCTCTTTATCAGCGGGCGCGGGGCATTCACACCGCGGCCCTGGCCGACGGGGAGAAAATTTTGCTCCAGGTGGAAGATTTGGGGCGGCACAACTGTCTGGATAAATTACGAGGAGCAGCCATACTGGAAGGGGTGGAAACGATGGGAAAAATTGTGTTGAGCAGCGGCCGCATTTCCAGCGAAATGATCAACAAAGCCCGGCAGCTTGGCACCCCCATCGTCTGCTCCCGCACCTCCCCTACCAGCCTCTCCGTCGCCCTGGCCGAGGCGTGGAATATCACCATCGTGGCCTACCTGCGGCAAGACCGGATGCGGGTTTATACTCACCCAGAACGGGTTTTGGGGAGTGAGAGAATGAGAGATTGGGAGTGATAGAGTAGAGATTGGAGATTGGATATGAGCGACACAGTAACTTTGACGATTGATGGGCGGGAAGTGACGGTTCCAAAAGAGATGACGATTTTGGACGCGGCCGCGACCATTGGCATTGATATTCCCGTCATCTGCTACCACCCCCACCTGACAGCCAATGGGTTGTGTCGGGTCTGTTCCGTAGATGCTGGCTGGCGAGTACAGGCGGCCGCATGTGTGACCCAGGTAGCCGATGGCCTGAAGGTAGAAACCAGGAGCGAAGATGTGTGTCGCGGCCGCAAAACCATCCTGGAGCTGCTCGCCTCAACCGTCAACCTGGAAGAAGCCCCGGAAATCCTGGCCTTGCTAGAAGAATACGGGGCCGATACAGAACGGTTTGCCGGGAGTGAGAAACGAACCGCCCCTGTCTACGATGATAATCCGTTCTACCTGCGCGATTACAACCAGTGCATTAACTGCTGGCGCTGTGTCCAGGTGTGTGCCGAAGATGCCCAATACGTCTTCGCCCTCAGCTACGACGGGCGTGGCTTCCATACCCAAATCGGCACCTTCATGGGGGATGGCATGATGGACACCACCTGTGTCTTTTGCGGCCAATGTGTGGGGGCCTGTCCCACCGGGGCCCTCAAACCAAAACGGCAAGCATTGTTAGAGCAGGGATATGATCCCGACTCTATTTTTGAACAAACCAGAAGGAAGCGGCGGCCGCAAAACAAGGCCGAATAACCAGACAAATTCGTGTACTTTCCCCAAAAGTAGCTCACCCAAGAGTGTCTAAAAATAACTTACCGGTTTAGATTTGACAGGGTTCCGAAACCCTGTCAAATCTGGGCGGAACCTATTTTGGACGATTACTTAGCCTGTTTCCCCTTTCCCCCTATCCGCTGTAGTCGTCATAGGCCAACCTCACCTACAAGATCTACATTTATACTGCCAACGGTCATAAACTGACATTTTCAGTGAGATTGGAGACTCCAGATTAACCAGTCTCCAGTCTCTAACTGGAATATCACTTTATGACCACGATGGGTATAGAATAGCTGCCTCTTTGTTTTGCCCATTTGCCCAATGGTAGGGTCAATATTGGGGCTTTTTCATTTTGTCTATTTGTCCACATTTACCCGATGGTAGGGTGAATATTTTAGGCTATAATGGCGGTGCGTTTCGACAACCTTATCCCGTATGGTCTGGTATCATTCAGATCATGCCGCCAACACAAAAGGAGAAGCTATGAACCTTAAGTCCAAAGCGTTAATGATTGGGGCCGGAGTCGCGGCCGCGTTGCAGATTCTCTCGGCCATATGCAGCCAAATTATCACCTACGTGACCTTTGATCCAGCCCTTTATAATCCCGCGGCCATAGAGGCAAATCCAGAGGCTATCTTCGGGGCCTTAGGCACCACGGCCATATTGGGCTTTGTCCTTTGCTGCGTGGCTCTGTTGACTGATGCTCTGGGGGGCTATCTCTACAGCCATTTTCATGCTAACGAAGACCCAATGCTACAGCTGCAAGATGGGGTAATTGGGGGTGCAGTCACCGGTATGGTTGCCAGACTTATCAGCGGCCTTTTTGGAGCCTGTTTGGGTATTGTTTTCACCCAATTCTTGATGGCTGATTTGTATGCCCAGATGCCTGATGGTGGCGCGGCCGCAGCCGGTGGAGCAATTGGGGGGGCGGTTGGAGGCATAGGTGGCATTTGTCTGGGTCTGGTATTTGGCCTGTTCCTGGGAGCGATTGGTGGGGCGATTGGGGCTTCTGTACGCGGCCGCAAATAAACTTTCCCCCTAAACCAGTGCCAAGATGACACGGATAGAGAAGTAGCAGACACCCATGTTTCTGGCTATCCGTGTTCGGCAAATTTATTCTATTGGAGGAGAACCATGAGAAACAGCCTGAAACTTTTTACCCTTTTCCTGTTAGTCACGGTACTGTCGGTGGCCTGTGGCGGCCGCGGCGGTGATGATCTCCTGGCCGATATTCAAGAACGGGGCACCATCCGCGTCTCTACCGATGCCAACTATGAACCCCAATCGTTCCTGGACGCCAGCGGCAACTTTGTCGGCTTTGATATTGATGTTGCCCGCGAAATCGCCCGGCGGCTTAATGTCCAGGTTGAATTTGTCACCCCGGACTGGGACCTCATCACCGCTGGGAATTGGGGCGGGCAATGGGATATGAGTGTTGGCTCCATGACCGTGACCCGTGACCGACAGCAGGTGCTGGACTTTGCTTCGCCCGCTTATTATTACACCCCGGCCCAGTTCGCGGCCGCTAACGGTTCTGGCATCAACTCTTGGGCCGACATTGCCGGAAAAACGGTATGCGTAGGCAGCGCCACCACCTACCAACAATGGTTAGAAGGGGATGTGGCGGGGTTAGGCTTGCCCGATAGCAGCTTCTACACCACCCCCCCCGCCAACGTCACCGTCTACCCCCTCGCTACCGATGCCGAATGTGCCCAATCCATTGCTGCTGGACGTACCGAATTCTCCATCTTCCTGACCTCTGGCACCGTCGTTAATGCCGCCATCGCCGAAGGTTTGGGTATATATAAAGTCGGCACGGCCGCCTACTCCGAAAATCTGGCTGTCGCCTTCGATAAAAACAGCAGCCTGGATAACAGTACCCTGGTTGCTCGTGTCAGTGAAATCATCGCCGAAATGCACGCCGACGGCACTCTAAGCCGCCTCTCCCTGCAATGGTTTGGGGAAGATTTAACCGTCGATCCAACAAAATAACGGTGTAATAGTGTAATAGTGTCTTGGTGTCTTGGTATACACCAAGACACCAAGACACTATTACACCAATATACCTCTCCCCATGAGCGCAAGCAGCCCCAACCAAAACCCTAACCAGCTTGAACAAATTGTAGCCCGCCAGCGGCAGCAGCAGCAGCGATTCAAAACGGGCGTCAATATCTCTTATGGCGTCCTGCTGCTGGCCCTGGCCTTCCTTTTCAGCGGTCTGGAATTCAATATCGGCCCCATCGCCATCACTACCATCAGCCTCGATTTCGTGTTTATTCGCGAGCGCATCGGCTTCATCTTTGGCGGTGTTGGGCTGACCATCATGCTGGCCATTCTCTCCATCTCTCTGGCCTGTGTCCTCGCTCTCCTCGGTGCATTAGGGCGTCTTTCCAAATTCCCGCCAGCTTACGCCCTTTCTACCTTCTATATCTCCCTCATTCGAGGCACCCCCTTGCTGCTGCAAATCATCTTTTTCTTCCTGGCCTTACCTCAATTGGGTATTCGTCTCAGCGGTTTAACCGCGGGCGTGTTGGCCCTAGGGCTAAATTATGGGGCCTACATGACGGAAATTATGCGGGCGGGTATCCAATCAGTGGGTATTGGGCAGCGGGAAGCAGCTCTGGCGATTGGCATGACCCAAAGCCAGATTATGCGCCGCATCATTTTGCCCCAGGCGTTTCGATTGGTCGTACCCCCTATTGGCAATGAGTTTATCGCCATGCTTAAGGATACTTCGCTCATTTCCGTTACCGGGTTTGTGTGGGAAATTTTGTGGCGCTCACAGCGAGTAGGGCGGCAAAGTTTTCGCAACCTGGAAGCTCTATTGATGGCCGCTCTATTCTATTGGATTATCACCATTATCTTTAGTGCGGTACAAAATCGGATTGAGGCGTATCTGGGCAAAGGGGAGCGAAATTCAGGGGGGATGATCCATTGAACGAGATTGTGCAGGTTGGTGAACTGGATAAATATTTTGGGCCGCTTCACGTCCTCAAAAACCTTTCCCTGATGGTGCAAAAAGCAGAAGTGATCTGCATCATTGGCCGCAGCGGGTCGGGTAAAAGCACTTTTTTGCGCTGTATTAACTTTTTGGAGCAGCCTGATTATGGCTGGATAGAGGTGGATGGGTTACGTGTGCCGGCACAGGGCAGCGGCCGCGACTACCGTACCCTGATCCACAATTTACGCCTCAAAACCGGCATGGTGTTCCAATCCTTTAACCTATTCCCTCACAAAACGGCTCTGGAAAATGTAATGGAGGGGCCATTAACAGTCAAACAAATGGACAAAACAGCCGCCCGACAGTTGGGTCTGTTTTACCTGGACAAAGTGGGACTGGTACATAAACGGGATGAATACCCCTCTCGGCTTTCTGGCGGGCAGCAGCAGCGAGTCGCCATCGCCCGCGCCCTGGCCATGGAACCCCAGGTGATGCTGTTTGATGAACCAACCAGTGCCCTAGACCCAGAGCTGATCGGTGAAGTGCTGGGGGTGATGCAAAAGCTGGTCCAAGAGGGAATGACCATGCTCACCGTGACCCATGAGATGGGGTTTGCCCGCGAGTTTGCCCACCGCATTGTTTATATGGATGAAGGTCACTTTGTGGAAATCGGCCCCCCAAAACAAATTTTTGACGCCCCTCAGGACGAGCGAACGCAGTTGTTTATGAATGCCTTTAGCCGGTTTGAGCGGCCGGGGAATGGCGGTTAGCCATTGGCAGTTACTCATCCTCAGCATTCATCCCACACCCGTCCTTTTGTCCCATCCCCTACATTGGTTATAATCTTTACCAGCTAATTTTATCCGGGGAGCGGTGGCCCTTTTTTAGCCAATTGGGTTTGCGGCCGCGACCCTGCTAGAGTATAGAGGACAAAAGCAAAAAGAAGAGGGAACACTCTACCTCTCCTCCTGGCTCTAACTCTGGCTCTTATTCATCACAAGGAGAATGAAGATGAAGAAATATGTGTGGTTATCTATTTTGATGGTGCTGGCTGCTATTCTGGTGGCCTGCGGTGGCAGCAGCGGTGACAGTGCCGACACCGGAACCGGAGACAGTGGCCTGCCTGATTTGGGCGGCCGCGAAATTACTGTCGCCGTAGAAAATGCCTATCTCCCCTTTAACTACATCCGCGCCGATACTGGGGAAGCGGGTGGCTGGGACTACGATGCAATCCGCGCCATCTGCGAGCTGCTCAACTGCACCCCGGTTTTTGTGGAAGCGGCCTGGGAAGGGATGATTCAAGCCGTAGCCAATGGTCAATATGATATGGCTGCTGATGGCATCACCATCACCGAAGATCGTAAACAGTTGGTAGACTTTTCCATTGGCTACATCAAAATTGAACAGCGCCTTTTAGTACGGGCGGACGAAAGTCGGTTCAACGGTCCGGCTGAATTAGCGGCTAATCCCAGTTACACCATCGGTACCCAACCCGGCACCACCAATTACGAAACCGCCGTCGCTTTGGTAGGGGATGACCGCATCAAGGCGTATGAGCAGTTCCCTTTTGCCGTGCAAGCCCTGCTCGCCGGGGATGTGGATGCGGTGTTGATGGATGAAACAGCCGGCCAGGGGTATATTGGGGTGAATGCGGATCAATTAAAATTGGTCGGTGAATCCCTCTCCAGTGATGAACTAGGCTTCATCTTCCCCAAAGGCAGTTCCCTGGTAGAACCGTTCAACGCCGCCCTTGCGGCTCTGGAAGCCAATGGCACGATGGCCGAACTGGCCGACAAATATTTCACCGATAAATTTACCCTGACTTACGACGATATTGAATAATCGTTGATCAGGTAACAATGAAATAGAAGTTCAACTTCTGAAATCCACAACAAAAACGCCAGACGATTGCAGTCTGGCGTTTTTGTTCTCTTTTTTGTCGCCTGAGCCGGGAAAGGGTATGATTTGCGCCTGTCGCGGCCGCGTTGCCTGCTGCCCAATTTTGCCCAAGATGACCCGGATTTAGATGAGATTTACCCTTCATCATTCATCCTTCATCATTCATAATTCCGAAGGAGGTAAATGTGCCTGCAAACAGAGCCGCAATCCCCTGGCGTGATTTTCCCTGGTGGCTGGTGGTCATCATTCTCTTTCTTGTTTTGATGGCCCTTACTCTTATCTCAGATCCTAACTACAACCGGGCCTTTACATTTATCATTGGTGAGCCACGAAGCGGCACGGGCACAGGTATTACCGCTCTTGTAGGTAAAGGGTTGACGGTTACCGTTTACACGACCCTGGTAGCCTATGTCATTGCCCTGGTTATCGGCTTAATTGCTGGTCTGGGTCGAGTAAGCCAAAATTTTGTTGTGCGTAACATCGCCATTACCTACATTGAGTTTGTGCGCGGTGTGCCCACCCTGGTATTGATCTTCACTCTGGCTCTGGTGGTCATCCCCGCGGCCGCGCAAGGGCTAGGTCTCAATCTCCAATCCATTCCCGACAATACCCGCGCTATCCTGGCTCTGGCCATCATCTACGGGGCATACATGGCCGAAATTTTCCGTGCCGGCATCGAATCCATTCCCAAAGGGCAGATGGAAGCCGCCCGCTCCGTTGGCATGACCGCCAGTCAGGGGATGATTTACATCATCTTACCTCAGGCCATTCGCAACGTCTTACCAGCTCTATGGAACGATTTTATCGCCATGCTCAAAGATTCCTCCCTGGTATCGGTCCTGGCAGTGCGTGACATCACCCAAATGGCCCGCCTTTATGCCGGCAGCTCCTTCCGTTTCCGGGAAACATACCTGGTGTTGACTTTCCTTTACCTTTCCATGACCCTCATTCTGAGTCTGGTACTTCGCCTTATCGAACGGCGTACCCGAATTGGGGGAGAGCGGTAGGGGCGTGTGCTGAGGAGTGAGGTATAAGTGGGGAGAAGAACGAATGACGCAATCATTGATTGAAATTAAAAATTTACACAAACATTTTGGGGCCATACAGGCCGTAAATGGGGTAGATTTGAACATTGCCCAGGGAGAAGTCGTCGTCATCGTCGGGCCGAGTGGATCAGGCAAGAGTACGGTACTGCGCTGCATTAACCACCTGGAAATCCCTTCGGCTGGGGCCGTGTATATTGATGGGGTACATTTAGAAGACCGGCGTACTGATATTAACAAGGTACGGGCGGAAGTAGGGATGGTGTTCCAGCAGTTTAATCTGTTTGCCCATCTAACGGTGCTGGACAATATCACCATCGCCCAACGGCTGGTACGCAAACGGAGCCGGGGTGAAGCGGAAGAGATTGCCATGCGCCAGCTAGAGCGGGTAGGCATTCCCGAAAAGGCAACCATGTATCCACGTCAACTCTCTGGGGGGCAGCAGCAGCGGGTAGCCATTGCCCGCTCTTTAGCCATGAATCCTAAGATTATGCTGTTTGATGAGCCAACCAGTGCCCTGGATCCAGAGATGATCAAGGAGGTGCTGGATGTGATGCTGGACCTGGCTCGTGATGGGATGACGATGGTGGTGGTGACGCATGAGATGGGGTTTGCCCGTGCGGCCGCGCAGCGGGTCGTTTTTATGGACAACGGGCAGATTATAGAAGTAGGGCCCCCGGATCAAATTTTTATCAACCCCACCCATGAGCGCACCCAACTGTTTTTGAGTAAAATAATAAAGCACTAGCTGTACTAATCTCATAAAACTGTCCAGAGTAGTTTGCATTCACGCGAAACCCGTCCTTGACGGCATCTTGACCAATCCTCTGGGAATAAGCCAAGCAGGTAATGCGTTTGCTTTGGTTTACGTAGTCGCCACAACAGAGGTGGGAAGATGACGTATTCTGTCGAAGTCATCAACCAGCATGATCTAAAACAAAAATTACCCAGGCCCCAGTCCCACCTGCTTCTTGTTGACGACTTGCTTGTTGTCTGTGTTGAAAATGAAAAGCGGATACAAGGGTTTATTTACGCTTTGGAATACGCCAAGACTGGTATGCCTGAGCGTTGGCGGCTGCCTTTGTCTGAAGGGGATACAACGCGCTTTGCTGTTTATTCACCACAGAACCAGTTGCTGCTTTTTTCTGTCTCTAATTGGCACACTACCTTTGACGGAAACAGCTATTTACTGGCGGTGGATGCCCGTTCAGGTAACGAATTATGGCGGTTTCCTGCGGATAAAAAGCTAATAGATATATCAGCCCCACTTATTGTCCAAAATAAACTTTTTGTTCTCTCTGGCGGTAATGCGATTTTATTATCCCTGGATTCACCAGGGACAATTATCTGGTCAAAGCCATTCCCCTTTCATCCCCACTGGTTATATCGTGGCCTTGTCGCAGACGAGACCATGATTTATGTATCGGTTCGGGAAAACAGGGTTGTGGAAATTTCCCAGAGCAATGGCGAACAACAACGAGAATTTTTTGTACCAGAAGGAGAAGTATGGCTCGCTGCCGCGGTCACTGATAATGATCTTTTTGCTGCCAGTTCGACAGGTAGATTAATCGCATTCAATAAAATCACGGGTGAACAAAAGTGGGCTGTCCAGGTAGGGCGTGGCGTTACGACGGGACCGATGATTTATGCGGCCGCGTTATATGTTGGCACCAAGTCAGCCCACATCCTATCTGAACCAGCAACCTATCAAATCGTTGCCCTTAACACCTCAGACGGTCAACCATCTGGGTTTGCCCCATTTACCCTGGGAGCCAACGCCCATTTCCACGCGCCTCTAATAGTCACTCCAAACGGTGTCCTTCTTTGCGGATCAAACAATAAAAACGTATACGCCTTAGACATTCATACAGGGCAGAAACTATGGCACCATTACCTGCAAAGTGAGCTAACCTGCCAGCCGGTTGTCACCACAGAAGGTCATATTATCATTGCCAGCCGTAAAGGTGTCATTAATGTGTTACGAGTGACCCATCATTCAGTGGCTGCGCCGCCTGTACTACCCAAAAAGCCAAATTCTACTCCAGCAGATCAGCCAACTGCTGTTACTCAGCGTAAGTTGGTAGAATTTTTACGAAAGTATTTTACGATTAGTGAACTGTTAGATTTTTGCCAATTTTCTCTTGAGATAAACCATGAAACTTTTGAGACAAATACGATAGAAAATTTCACGAGAGGCCTTGTTACTTACTATAATCGTCATGGAAGGCTACAAGAACTTGAGGAAATGGTTCGTGCTTCACGCCCCAACATTCCCTGGTCATAAACAAGGAGACACCATGTCTGTTGAAGATCCCTCATTGACCCAAATAAAAGATGATGGCAATGACTCAATCGAAGTGGTTGCTCGTTCTCTTATTGGCAAAAAGTTTGGCGATTACACTGTCCAACAACCATTGGGGGAAGGGGCGTTTGCTGAAGTATATCTGGCTCGGGATAAACTTGATCGGTTGGTTGCCCTCAAAATATTGAAGAAGCAGTTTTCTTTTGATGATACGTTTGTGGATATGTTCCGACGGGAAGCAACCACAGCGGCCAGACTAAGCCATGAAAACATCATCTTAATTTACGATCAAGGCACTATTGAAGGCTTATGGTTTATGGCTATGGAGTATGCCCCTGAAGGAACGCTGGCTGATTATCTAAAAAGGAAGGAAGGCAAACTCACCCGTTCTGAAATACGCAATTTTACCCAACAAATTGCCGCAGCTCTGACCTCCGCCCACACCAACGGCATTATTCATCGGGATGTTAAGCCATCCAACATTTTGCTGAGTTACAACAGTAAGGTCAAGCTGGCTGATTTTGGTATTGCCCAGGCTCGCCAAAGAGGTACGGAGGTTTTCTCAACAACCATTCAGGGAACAGCCGATTACATGGCCCCAGAACAGGCCAACCCAAGCGCGAAATTAGATGGGCGAGTAGATGTTTACGCGCTGGGTGTTGTTGTCTATCAAATGTTATCAGGTGAACTACCGTTTGGAAGAGAACCTGATTTTGTTGAACAAATTCAGACCAAACGAACAGGTAAGCTAAAAGGGATACTAGAGGTTCCTACTTATGTGCAAGAGGTTGTGCGCCAGGCATTAAGCCCCGCACCGGAGTCAAGGCACCGTTCAGCTAAAGATTTTTCTGATCAGTTAATTAAAACTATCGATCAGTGGGAAGCCTCCACCGCTGTTAGAAAGGACAAGCGAGATTTGCTTGGTACAGCCACGTTAGCTATGGAACAGGAAGATTGGCGGGAGGCTAAAGATCATCTGGAACAAGCACAAAAATTGGGCACTTCTTCTTGGATTGAGAACAGCCTGCATGAAGTAAACCGGAAAATTATCCTTCAAGATGAGTGGGCTAAAGTCAAGGAAAGTTTTGCTCGGGCTGATTGGTCGGAAGCCAAAAAGGCGTTAGAGCGCATTTTGGAAATGGAACCCCAAGATGAAGCGGCCTTGACCAGGCTAGGTGAAGCAGAGAAACAAATTGAATGGGCCAGACTTTATCAAGAAGGGGTGACGGCCTTTGCTCAAGAAGATTATGCTCTGGCAGTTGAGCGGTTTGAGACCATCTATCAACAATCGCCTGATTATCGAGATGTTCAAGAACAGCTAAAAGAGTTCAAACAAACCCAGACCAAAGATGAATTCAATCGGCTTAGAGTAGAGTCGCTTTGGGCGTTGGTAGAACATAATATGGAATCGGCCCGCAAACAAGCCACTAAGATAAATGACTTGGGTTTGGGAGATGAATATGGGGCTAATGCTTTTCTGAAGAAGTTCACTCAACTCATTGAAAGCAGGGACCATGAACTTATAGAAGGTACCCAAACCTTAGCCAGGCTAAAAGATACGTTACACGTTCGTGAAGCCTATATTGAGCGGCTCACCGGGGATATCAATACGCTAAAACAGCAAATGGCTCAACAGCAGCAGAAAATGAGCGACCTAAGGGGGGAAATCAATGAGTTGCAAAAAGAGTTTACCGATCGCCTCTATGATTATGTATCTGATTTACAGAATACTTTGAGCTATTTAGAAGGTAACCTGGTGCTGCGTTACTCTGCACAAGAGTTGATTCATACTTTACGTGAGCGTATACGTACTATTGCCATACGAGGGCAGCAGCTTGAAAGCAAGACAGTCTATTGAACATGGCGGTCAGGCGTCTAATTGAGGAAAATGGTATGGAACAAAAAAAACGATTTGATCCGTTTATTGAACCGGAAAAACCAGCCCCCGTGCCAACAAATTGGCGGCTTTACGGGGGAGTCGCGGCCGCAATTTTGCTCTTGCTAGTCGTCCTTGTTTTATTATTGCCATCAATTGATACGGGAAAATCTTCCAGCACACCTTCACCAGAACCCACACCCACGATCAGTGCAGCCAAAATATCTTCCCCGACCCCAACCAGTACAACAACACCAACACCGACGCCGACTTCTACTCCGACATCTACTTCAACACCAACCCCCACACCCACTCAGGCACCGACGGCAACACCAACACCCACAGCAACGCCCACACCGACGGCAACGCCCACACTGTTCCCGACTCCCGATGGCCTTGTCATTGCTACGTGTATTTGCGGACCTTTGGGCAATGCTGCTCTTTATGTTTCGCCCGATGTTAATTCGGTCCAATTGGGGGTCTTCGTAACCCCAGGGGAAACAGTTGTCGTTTTAGGGCGAACATCAACCGGGGGTTGGATTTACGTTGAGTTTAAACAACAGTTTGGGTGGGTTGATACCAGCCGGTTTAATCTAAATACGACCATAAATACAGTGCCCATTACTACACCACCCCCTCAGTTACCAACTGCCACTTTATCTGTAATTCCACCACCGGGAACTGAAATAGCTTATTGGAATGAGGGGGCAAAAGAGCCTACGCAAGATGGCAAATGGAAGGTTACTCTTTCTGTCCGTGTGCCCCAGCCGGGAGCTTATTCATTTCGTATGACTGGGCTGAATGTTTCTTGGGTACCCACAGACAACAACGTGAATAATTACAGTTTTTTTAATGTTACTATTGCTGGCATTAGTTGCGAAGGTCCCTTGATAGGCGATTTTTTTGTCTTGCGCAATGGACAGCAAATAGAGGTCAGAAATGAGCATACGAATCTACCTGGAGCGATATTCGTCAGCAAACCAGACTGTTGATATACTGAGCTAAAAGTCGGTTTCATCATTATAAACCACCTTCGTAACGGCTTTTGGCCCATCCATGCCTGCAACAGACTTGGCTGATTCGTGCCCGCTTTGTCATCAACCCATATTTGCCTGGTACAATCCCCAGCAGCCATTGGCCCCCCACCTGGTACGGGTGTTGCAGGAGCAGCACCCGGCCTGGAATGGTCGCGGCCGCGCCTGTCCTCAATGTGTCTTCGCGGCCGCGCAGCAAGCCCGTCTGGAGCGCAGCAACCGCACCCTTCAAAGCCAACTAGATGCCCCTTTTCCCGTCTACCTGCGAGATCAGCAAGAAATTCTCCCCACCCCAGCCCGCATCAATGCCCATCCCCGCTTTACCGGGCGCGGCGTAACAATGGCCTTTCTCGACTCCGGCTTTTTTCCCCACAACGATTTGATCAAGCCAACAAACCGGATTTTGGTTTATGTTGATGCCACCGAAAAAGAAGTAACGGTGAAAGAGTTGCCCCCACCGCGGCCGCATCCCAGCTCCTGGCACGGCACAATGGTCACTTCCATTGCGGCCGGCAGTGGGTTCACCTCAGATGGGTTGTACCGGGGAATCGCCCCCGAAACCAACCTGGTACTGGTCAAAACAGGCGAAAAACAGTCCTATCGCATTCAAGAAGACCATATTGAACACGCCCTCAAATGGGTGATAGCCAACCAGTCACAATACAACATCAGTATCATTAACATTTCCCTGGGGGGAGATCACCCCAGTACCGGGCAGATGACCCCACTAGATGCCCTCGTCGAAGAAGCTGTAGAACGGGGGATGGTAGTAGTCGCGGCCGCTGGTAACAGCAGCAAAAAGATGATCATCCCCCCAGCCTCAGCCCCCTCAGCCATCACCGTAGGTGGAGTCAACGATCAAAATTCATTACAGCGGCGTCACCGCAAAATGTTCTGGTCTAACTTTGGTACCGGCGTTGGCGGCGTCAACAAACCAGATGTGTTAGCCCCAGCTATCTGGCTGGCAGCGCCGATGCTCCCCCGCACCTGGGTTCACCTGGAAGCAATGTTCCTCTGGCGGTTGGGTCATGTCGCTGATGAAGCCATCCCCCTGCTCCTGGCCGATGATCCCACCCACCGCCACCTGACCCGCCGGAAGCGGCCACTTCCCCTGGACAACGTGCGCCACGCCATTCACCAACGCATCCGTGAACAAAAATATATCCATCCCCACTACCAACACGTAGATGGCACCTCAATGGCCGCCCCCATTGTCTCTGGACTGGTGGCCCAACTGCTAGAAGTTATGCCATCCCTCACCCCAGCCCAAATCAAGGATATTCTCCAAAAGACGGCCGAACCGCTGCGGGCTATTGCGTTTGAACGGCAGGGATGGGGGGTCGTCAATGGAAGTGCAGCCGTCGCGGCCGCGTTCCGGGACACATTCGGCCCCATTCCCAAACCCCGCATCCCCGGCCACACCACCCTCACCTACACCGATCCCACCGCCCACCACGTTGCCCTCATTGGCAGTTTCAACAACTGGAACCCTGCCGGATACGACTTTACCCAGGAAAAACCAGGTCTATGGCACATAACCATACCCAAACCATCATCTGGGGTGCATCCTTACAAAATTCTGGTAAATTACCATCATTGGATCGCCCACCCCGAAAATCAATCTCGTGTCGAAGATGGCTATGGGGGATACTATTCCTTACTAAAAATTGAATCGTGAATTCACTAAAAAAGGAACCGCGAAGGTGCCAAAAACGCAAAGAAAAGAAGAACCACAAAGAAATTCCTTGTGGTCTTCGCGCTTTTGCGGTGAAAAACCCTCTTTTTAAGTGAGTCAGGCGTGAAATGTGATATGAACCGTGAATATCATCGCTGGTACAGCCCTAACCTCAACCGGGACATGGAACTATTGGTTTTCGGCCATGCCGGGGCCAAAGTCATAGTCTTCCCCAGTTCAATGGGCAAATTTTATGAGTGGGAAGACCGGGGAATGATCCACGCCCTGGGGGAGCATCTTAGCAAGGGGTGGCTCCAGCTATATTGTGTGGACAGTGTAGATGCGGAAAGTTGGTACGCCAAATGGGCCCACCCCAGCGGCCGCGTCTGGCGTCATGTTCAATATGAAAATTACCTGCTCCACGAGCTCATCCCTCTGATGAACCACAAAAACTGGACCCCCTTCCTCATCACTACCGGGGCCAGCTTTGGGGCCTTTCATGCCATGAACTTTGCTCTGCGCCATCCCGACATTACCAGCCGGGTCTTGGCCATGAGCGGCATTTATGACATTAGCCCCTGGCTGGATGGGTATCAGGAAGGGCACGGCTATTTCAATAACCCGATGGCTTACGTCAAAAATGAACACGACCCGCATCGCCTCAACCAACTGCGAAAAGTAGACATCATCATGGCTGTTGGTGAGCAAGACCCCAATATTGGGGGTAACCGGCACTTCTCCCAACTGCTGTGGGACAAAAACATCTGGCACGCCTTCCGTATCTGGGATGGCTGGGCACATGATTGGCCCTGGTGGCAAAAAATGGCCCAATTGTATGTGGGTGGCGCGGATTGATAAAAACAGAATACAGGAGGAACAATGCATCGTCATATTGATAGCTGGCACAGCCCGAACCTGGGCAAGCCGATGGAAATTGTCACCTACGGGGAATATGGGTTTCCTTTACTCATGTTCCCGACCGCGGCCGCAGACTACCTGGAGTACGAGCGCTTCCACGTCATCACCGTACTAGAAGAGTTCGTCAACGCCGGCAAAGTCAAAATATTCTCTATCAACAGCATCAACCGAGAAGGGTGGCTCAATAACCAGCTTCACCCCAAACAAAAAGCCGAGCGACAGGTACAATACAACAAATATATCGCCGATGAAGTTGTGCCTTACATCTGGGAAAGCTGCAAAGGGGAAATCGGCATTATCACCGCTGGGGCCAGCCTGGGGGCCTTTCACTGTGCCAACCAACTGTTCCGCCGCCCCGACCTGTTTGATGGCATGATCGGCATGAGCGGCTCGTATGACATACGGGGCTACTATCAGGGCGACTATTACGACGAAAACATTTACTTCAATAACCCGGTAGATTACCTGCCCCAACTCAACGACGAACAATATTTGCCCCTGCTGCAACAGAAGAAACACATTCACATCGTCACCGGGCAGGGAAATTATGAAAATCCTTATGCTTCCCGCCGTCTCTCCGATATTTTACATAGCAAACAAATCCCCCATGAGCTTGATCTGTGGGGGTTTGATATGCCCCATGATTGGCCCACCTGGCGAATGATGATGCGCTATTATCTGGCGGCGAAGTTTTGATACAAAGTTATGATGGGCGGAATGGTGCCCAAAGGAGAAAACAATGTTAAAGGTAGGGTTACTTATAGGGCGTGAATGGTCATGGCCGCCCGCTTTTATTGAAGAAGTGAACGGCCGCAATGAAGGCGTTGAAGCTGAATTTGTGAAGTTGGGGGGCACCATGATGGATGAGCCGTGCCCTTATGCGGTCATTGTCGACCGCATCTCCCATGAAGTGCCGTATTATCGCTCTTATCTTAAAAATGCCCTGCTCCAGGGCACCCATGTGGTCAACAACCCGTTTATGTGGACGGCAGACGACAAATTTTTTGGGGCTTCATTGGTGACAAAATTGGGGATTGCCAGCCCCAAAACGATAGTCCTGCCCAATAAAGATTATGTGCCGGGTATTGTTCACAACGAAAGTTTACGCAACTTAACCTTTCCCCTAGACTGGGAAGGGCTGGTTGAAGCTGTCGGTGGCTTTCCGGTTATTCTCAAAGATGCCCATGGCGGAGGCTGGAAAGAGGTGCATGTGTGCCGTTCTATGCAAGAGTTGTGGAATGCCTATAACCAATCTGGTTTGCTGACGATGGTGCTGCAAGAGTTTATTAAATGGGACAATTACATCCGCTGTATGTGCCTGGGGCAAGAGGATATTTTAGTGATGAAATACGATCCCAATAACCGCCGCTACCTGCCTCCCGACCTTACCCCGGAACTGCACCAGCGCATTGTAGATGATTGCATCAAGCTGGTGACAGCGTTTGGTTATGATATGAACACGACCGAATGGGCGATCCGGGATGAGATTCCTTATGCCATTGATTTTATGAACCCGGCGCCCGATATGGATGTGTATTCACTGGGGTATGAGTACCATCGTTGGTGTGTGGAACATATGGCCGATATGGTGATTAGATTGGCAAAATCGCCGCGGCCGCAAATCAAATCATTGCGTTGGTCTTCTTTATTTGGTGAAGCCTAAATAGATCAGCAAGGGGGCGAGATGAATCTCCGTGCCGCAATTGACCAATACCATTCCCTGCTAACCAATGAACTGGCCCAGGAAAGCCAGGCCCAAATGGACCGGCAGTTGCACAAAGAGGGGCTATTTTTTGGCGACCGACCTCTAAGCAATGTGCTGCGGCCGCGTTTTGTGACCCGTGAGCAATACCGTTACCTCCAGAAAGCCATCCGTCCCCTCATGTCCGCTTTCGTCAAAGCTCATTACACCGCCCTGGAAAATGAAGCGTTCCGGGAACAATTTGGCCTTTTAGAGTGGGAAAAAGAGCTGGCCTTGCTCAACCCTGGGTACGAAGCCCCCAGCCCCTCCTCCCGGCTGGATACCTTCTTCACCCCAGAAACCAACGCCCTTTATCTGACTGAATACAACGCTGAAACCCCGGCCGCGCCCGCTTACAATGACGCCCTCACCCGCGCCTTTCTCAGTATGCCCATCATGGGAGCGTTCCAGAAAAAGTATGAACTCCAACCCCTTCCCGCCCGCCACCACATGTTGCACGTCATCATGGATGCTTACCGGCAGTGGGGAGGCACCGGTCGCCCAACCATCGCCATTTTAGATTGGCGTGATGTGCCCACCTACAGCGAGTTTGTTCTCTTCGAGCGCTATTTCAAATCCGTAGGATACGACTGCCTCATTGCTGATCCCCGCGAAGTGGATTACCACGATGGTAAACTTTACGCCAATGGGCAGCCATTTGACATGATTTACAAGCGCGTCCTCATCAGCGAGTTGGTTGCCCAGGGGGGAATGGATCACCCGATCATTCGGGCCGTGCGGGATCATGCCGCCTGTATGGTTAACTCATTCTGGTGCAAGCTGCTGTATAAGAAAGCCAGCCTGGCCGTCCTCCATGATGAAGCAAATGCAGCTTTTTTCACGGCTGAGGAAAGGAAAGCCATAGAAACCCATATTCCCTGGACACGAGTGGTGGCCGAACGGCGGACAACACACCGGGGTACCCCAGTTGATCTCATCCCATTCATCCAAAACCGAAAAGACCATTTTGTCCTGAAACCCAATGATGATTATGGCGGACATGGCATCGTTCTGGGCTGGGAAGCCAGCCAGGGGGTATGGGAAGCAGCCATCAAGACGGCCCTGGAAAGCTCCACCATTGTCCAGGAGCGGATCATTTTGCCCCAGGAGCCATACCCCAGTCTGGTCAATGGGGAAGTGCTGACTTATGACCGGCTGTTTGACACCGCCCCGTTCATATGGAACAGCGATTATGTTTCGAGCTGTCTGACCCGCCTGGCTACCAACTCCCTACTAAACGTAACCGCTGGCGGCGGCTCTACCGTGCCCACCTTTATCATCGAAGATCGCGGCTAATATAATGAAGAGTGCGGGAAAAGGGCTGAGGAGTGAGTGACTCACATACTCACCTAACAAGGAACGACTTATGAGCAAAACGACCATTCTCTGCTTTGCCAGTTATTACAAAGGGGATCGGCTGATTCAGGCGGTAAAAGAGGCTGGCTGCCATACCATTCTCCTGACAGAAGAAAAACATGCCCATGAACCGTGGCCCTGGCAGTTTATTGATGAAGTGTTTTATATGCCCAATCTTTATAAACAGCCAGATGTGATTCATGCTGTTAGCTACTTGATGCGTTCACGGGCGATTGATCAAATTATCGCCCTGGATGATTTTGATGTAGAAGTGGTAGCCCATCTGCGGGAACATTTTCGGATGCCAGGGTTGAAAGATTCTTTGGCCCGCCATTTTCGAGATAAGCTGGCCATGCGGACGCAGGCGCGAGCCACCGGGATACGTGTGCCTGATTTCATCGGCATTTTTAATTATGACCATATCCGGGCGTTTATGGCTGAGGTGGCTCCACCCTATGTGTTGAAGCCGCGTGGGGAAGCCAGCGCGATGGGGATTAAGAAGATTAACCACCCCGATGAGTTATGGCCCCTGTTGGAACAGTTAGGAGATCGGCAGTCGTTCCATTTGCTGGAGAAATATATCCCAGGGGATGTGTACCATGTGGATAGTCTGGTAGACAATGGCAAGGTGATTTTTAGCAGTGCCAGCAAATATGCGCGGCCGCCTATGAATGTATACCAGGGGGGCGGCGTGTTCATCACCCGAACGCTAGACCGGGATGGTGAGGAAGCGAAGCAGTTGCAGGAGCACAACAAAGCGTTACTCAAGGGGTTGGGGCTGGAGCGGGGAGCTGCCCATGCTGAATTTATTCGCGGCTATGAAGATGGGGAGTATTATTTCCTGGAAGTGGCCGCCCGTGTAGGTGGGGCTAATATTTCCGAGTCGGTTGAGCAGGCTGCCGGGGTGAATCTGTGGGCCGAATGGGGGCTGCTAGAAGTCGCGGCCGCACGGGGCGAAAAATATAAGCTGCCTAAACTGAAAAAGGGGTACGCCGGGGTCATCAACTGCCTGGCCCGTCAGGAGTGGCCTGACCTCTCCGCCTACACCGATCCGGAAATTGTGTGGCGGATGCACAAAAAATACCATGCCGGATTCATCGTGGCTTCCCCTGATGCCCAACGAGTGGAAGATCTGCTCAACCAATATACCGAACGGTTCGGGCACGATTTTCTGGCGGTGATGCCGCCATTAGAAAAAGCCGCTGATGCCCATTGAGGTGTGAAACGTGAAGTGTGCAGTTCACGCTTCACATTTCACGCCCTCGATGAACGATGAGAACCCCCAGCAAGACAGCCAGACCACCCAGCATTTGCCAGCCCGTGAACCGTTCGCCCAGGAACGCGGCCGCGAGCAGGGCCGTCATCACCGGTTGGCCCAAGAGGGCTGGCGAAACCAGAGAAGCGGGCAGATGCCCCAGGGCATGGTTTATCGCCAGATACCCCATCGCCTGGGAGATCAACCCCATCCCCAAAAAGTTGAGATAAGTCACGGCGGAGTAATCAAACAGCGGTTGACCCAGTAAGATAGCGATGAGGAGCAGAACGAGTGCGCTGCTGGTGGTGGATAGCCAATAAAAGCTGAGGGAATCGAGACGTCGGCGGCCGCGTTGAGCAAAAAGTAGATATCCAGCATAAAACCAGCCTGCCGCCAGGGATAGAATGCTCCCCCACTGGAAATCTGCGCTCACAGTTTGCGGCAGTCCCACAATCAACACCACCCCCACAAAAGCCAGCAGCACCCCCCACCAAAACATTTGCCCCAATTTTTCCCGGAACAGCACCAAGGCCCCTAACCCTACCCACAGAGGGGCCGTATTCCCCAGCAGGGTAGCAATGGTGGCCCCACTCATCATCACGCCGGTTGTCCACAGAAACAGATCCCCGGCAAAAAAGAGGCCGCCCCAAATCGCCATGCCGATCTCCCGACGGGGAATTTCGCCAATGATTTGTACCCGCCGCCGAAACCGCCAGATGAAGGGCACCGCCAGGGCGGCCGACCCGACCCCCATCCGGTAAAAAGCAGTCACGCCGTTCGGGGCATCAGCCCAGGCAATGAAGATGGCTGAAAAACCCAGGCAAATGATAGCGACAATCAGAGCCAGGTAAGCATGGAAAGGAACGCGGCCGCGTTCCGCAGGCAGGGAATGGTTCATAAGTAGTGAGTAGTGGGCAGTAGGCAGTGAGTGGGTGAAATTCACGGGCAGGCAATCACGCGAAAAGAGAAAGTAGGTTACAATTTTACTACGAAAGATGAAAGACGAAACGCAAAGGTAGAAATCAACCTCAACTCCATCCCCTCATCCCTCACTCCTCACCACTTAGCCCTGATCTATGCCACCCTCCACCCGCCCCCTTCGTACCCTGGCCGTTAGTGATCAGGTGATCGATCATCTTTATAACCGAGATGTGGCTCTACGCTGGCCGGGCATTAAGTTGATATTTGGTTGTGGGGATTTACCTTTTTATTACCTCGATTTTCTCTCTTCAGCCCTGGATGCGCCGCTGCTTTATGTGCGGGGCAACCATGACGCCGGCCCCTACCTGACGAGTGATGGGCGCAACCAGATAGGGGTGGAATGCGGCCGCGACATCCACGCCCACGTTATCGAAGAGCAAGGGCTGCTCATCGCCGGGTTAGAAGGCTCAATGCGCTACCGCCCCAAAGCCAAATGTATGTATAGTGAAGAAGAGATGGCCTGGGAAATTGGTCGCCTGCTCCCGGCCCTGCTTTGGAACCGGCTCCGCTATGGGCGATTTTTAGATGTTCTGATCACCCATTCCCCCCCTTATGGCATTCACGACCTGCCCGACCGTGCCCATACCGGGTTTAAGGTGTTCCTGACGTTGATGCGGTGGGCGCGGCCGCGGTACCTGCTGCACGGTCATATCCATACCCGCCTCAATAATGACCCCCAACTTACCCGTTACCACGATACCACCGTCATCAATGTTTATCCCTATCGTCTCATTGAAATATAAGCAGCTGATTCTCTTTAAGGTTGTGTAGTGCGTACAATTGCGGCCGCCAAACATTGGGCAGCACTCCTCTTGGAAAGGACATACCGTTCCCTGATAATTACCCCGTGCTGCAAACCAAAGTCACCGACCTGCTGGATGCTCATAACATTCCTTACCGCCTGCTGCCCCACAATGAACCAGTGTTTACCGTAGACGCGGCCGCGGCCCAACGGGGTGTCATTCGTGAGGAAATGGTCAAATCCATCCTACTTCGTGACAAAAACCGCCATTACGTCATGGCCTGCATCCCTGGAGATGCTCGCCTCAATCCCCAGGCCGTCCAAACCCATCTCGGCGGTGATTGGCAGCGGCTCACCTTTGCTTCAGCGGCTGAAATCCAGGCCATCACCGGGTACGTTCAAGGGGCCGTCAGCCCCCTTTGCCTGCCTGACAATGTACCCGTCATCTTTGATCACACTCTGGCCCACTTTACCAACGTCAACATCAGCACCGGCGACCCCATGGCCGGCCTGGAACTCAAAGCCGCTGACCTGATCCGCCTGGCCAAAGCCCAATTGGCAGAAATTGTTCAGAAGAATCATCCGCAGATTACTACAGATTTTAATACCTTATGAGTCAATTTATTGTGCAGAAAACAAGAACTGATCCACAGATGGTACAAATTTTCACAGATGACTTAAAAAATCTGTATCCATCTGTGACTCCACTCAAAAAAGGTCGCGCAGAGAGGCGAAAGCGCAAAGTTACCAATCTCCAGTCTCTAGTCTCCAACTAGAATGTCACTTTATGACCACGATGGGTATAGCTTCTCCAGGTTAGGGATTAACCTGGAAAAAATCTGCGTTAATCTGGGAAATCTGCGGATAAAAATCAGGTTTTAGATCTACTCAGACCGAGAGATTGAGAGACTGTAACTGAAATACCTGCGACTTTGCAACTCTGCAACTTTGCACCCTGGAGCATTCTTATGGGACTGCCAAAAAAAGTTAAATACCTCATCATCGGGGCCGGTGTACATGGATTATCTACTGCTTACCACCTGGCTAAATACCTCAAGGAAAAAGGGCAAGGTACCGGTCAAGACATCCTGGTCATTGAAAAAAGCAGCATCGCCGCCGGGGCTTCTGGGGTAGCCTGCGGCAATGTCCGCTGCAACTATTACCAGGAGCCAATGACCCGGCTGATGATGCACTGCATGGACATCTGGGAATCAGATCCTGATTATTATGCCTATAACTCTGTCGGCTACCTGACCGCCTCCTTTGCCCCCATGGCCGAGGGGTTAGCCACCATCCATGAGCGGCACAAGCAGTTAGGCTACCCATCCACCTTTGTCCAGGGGGAACAGGCAGTCAAAAAATATATGCAAGGGGTTTTCCATGATTGGCAGGCGGAAAAGTTAGAAGCGGTGCTGCATGAACATCGTGGCGGTCATGCCTGGAGCAAACAGGCGATTCATGGCCTGGCCATCAAAGCGGAAAAGGAAGACGCCCGCCTGTTGGTTGGCCCGGCCGTAACCGGCTTCCAGTTTAACAGCGATGGCTCGGTCAAAATGGTCGAGACCGATATGGGAGCGATTGAAGTAGGCCAGGTGGTGGTAGCCGTAGGGCCATGGATTAAGCAGATGTGGCGGATGCTGGAGCTGCCCAATCAGGTGCTTGATCCCCGTAACCCTGGGCAGATGACCGAGTTGTGGCGGTTCCTGGCCTTACAAGAGGGGGAGATTGAGATTAACCCGTATATCCATATTACCAATGATGGGGCGCGGCCGCCGCTCATTCACGTAGATAGCGATGTTCCCCTTTACAGTGAAGACGGCCACCTGGTTTGGGATCAACCCTGGGGCATTTACTTCAAACGGGATAAACATGCTGTCCAGGGCGGGGCCGTACCTGTAGATGTGGGCAGTGAGGCGGCAATTGATCCCTATGGCAGCCGCAGCCCTTATTACTGTGTCGGCGATGATTTTTACGATTTGTGGGTTGCTTCCCTGGCCCACTGCATGAAGCGGTACGAAGGCACACGGAAATATGCTTCGGCCAAACCATCCGGCGGTGTTGGCGCATTCTCCGCTGACAACTTTCCTGTGTTTGATTTCATGTGCCCCAATGTTTACGTCATTGCCGACTCCAACCACGGATTCAAAATGATCGGCGTGGGGGAGCAGGTGGCCCGCATCCTCACGGGTGAAACCAGTGAACTGCTCGCCCCTTTCTCCTTTAACCGCTTTGCTGAACAAAAATCTCTGCCCAAATCGAATGCCCCCTTTCCCTGGATGTAAGGTGAATTATGACCCAAACAGCAGATATCATCATCATCGGTGGGGGGGTGATTGGGTGCAGCACGGCCTACAACCTGGCCGAACATGGGGCCGGGAAAGTCATTTTGTTAGAACGGGGATCGCTTTGTTCCGGGGGAACCGCCAAATCGTGTGCCATCGTCCGCACCCATTACTCTATCCCCACCAATCTCATCCATGCCGTAGAGAGCCTCAACATTTTTGCTAACTTTAATGAGCGGATCGGCGGTGATGTTGGTTGGCGGCAGACCGGGTACCTCATTGTCGGCCCAGAAGCACACCGCGACCCGATGTTGGCTGTCTTCCAGATGCAGAACGCTCATGGCATTGATACCGCTGTTCTCACCCCTGAAGAGGCCCTGGAAAAACATCCCCTGCTGCATTTGGATGACGTGGGGGTGATTGGTTATGACACTCAGGCAGGTTATGCGGACCCATACCTGACAACGATGGCTTATGCCCAACGAGCGCGAGCGTTAGGGGTGACGATTCACCAGGACACGGCGGTCACTGGTTTGCAACTGCATGGGGGTTATAAGACGGTTCAGACGACCCAGGGACTCTTTACCAGCCCGGTTGTGATTATGGCGGCCGGCCCCTGGACACATACCCTGGGGCAGATGATAGGGGTTCAGCTCCCTTATGAAGTGAGCCGCCATAAGGTGATCACCCTGAAAATTAACCAGCCATATCAACTTACCTGGCCTATTGTCAAAGATTTGACCACTCCAGATAAAATCTATTTTCGGCCCGAAACAGGCGGGGTGGTTTTGGTGGGGACCGGGGATCATGGCGACCCGATTGTTGACCCGGACAGCCTGACTGACCATGTAGAGTTAGATCATGTCAGCCGGATTGACGCGTTAATCAGTCACCGGATGCCCTTGTTTGCTGAGGCCCACTATGTTGCCGGTTGGAGTGGCCCATATGACATCACCCCAGATTGGAATCCGATTGTGGGCCATGTTCCGGGATATGATGGGTTATATGTGGCCGTAGGATTTAGTGGGCATGGTTTTAAGCTCTCGCCGACCATTGGCGAAAGTTTAGCCCAAACCGTGTTGGGGCAACCGCCCCGCCTGCCTATTGCCGATTATGCTTTAAGCCGTTTTAGCGAAGGACGTAAGCTTTCCGGGGCTTATGGCATTGGTTCGATTTCCTAAGAACTTTTGACCATGAATAGCACGAGTGAGTTTCCTGAAAATAGCCGCAAAGTACGCCGGTTGGTCCGAAATTTTTTCTAGTAACTTCGCGCCTCTGCGGGAGTTTTTTCAATAGAGTCACCAACGAAATTGAACACACCCGTTGCGTAATTCGTGGCCGAAGCCTCTTCATTTTTTGACTTGCTCAGGTTCAGGATAATTGTATGAACATGATTTCTACCTATTTTTGGCCGGGGGAGACCCATTTTGGGGTGGGCGCGGCCGCACTCGTTGGCCCAACCGCTCTAACCTACAAGGCGGCTTCCACCTTCATTCTAGCTGATCCAGGGGTGGTGCAGGCCGGCCTCTTGAATGGGATCACCGCCAGTTTAGAGGAAGCTGGCCTTGCTTACACCATTTACGATCAGGTCGTAGCCAACCCAGACATCGCCTCGGTGCAAGCGGCCGCGGCCGCCATGCGTCAGAGTGGGGCAAAACTACTGGTTGGGGTGGGTGGGGGCAGTGCCCTGGACACCGCCAAAGCGGTCAAACTCATGGTGGGCAGCCCGGCTGAGGCCAACGTGTGGGAATATGCCCTACTCCTGGGGGACGAAAAAAGAGCTTACCCGGACGCGGCCGCGCTTCCCCCCTACATTGCCATCCCCACTACCGCCGGTACCGGAGCCGAAATCACTCCCTGGGCCGTCCTCACCCAGCCCGAACAGCAGCGCAAGTTCAGCGTCGGGGACCGCCGTACCATCCCCGATGTGGCCCTGCTCGATCCCGCCCTTACCCTCACCCTACCCCCTCACCTGACGGCGGCAACGGGCATGGATGCCCTCTCTCACCTCATCGAAGCGTATGTCTCCACCAACCACAACCCGATCCTTGACCCGATGATTCTGTATGGAATTAGCCTGGTGGGGCGGAGTTTGCGGATGGCCGTCATGCGTGGGTCAGACCTCAACGCCCGAACCGATATGCTCCACGCTTCCCTGATTGGGGGGATCGCCATCAGCTCTAAATGGTTGGGAGCATGTCATTCCCTGGCCCATCCCCTCTCCGCGCAGGCCAACCTGCATCATGGACTGGCCTGCGCTATCATGCTTCCAGGCCAGATGCGTTATAACTTACCTGCCGCGATGGAACGGTATGCTGATGTCGCGGCCGCGCTCGACCCCAGTGGCACATCCGGTTCGACACGCAAATGGGCTAACCACGCCGTAAAAGCGGTGCAGCGATTGATATGGGACCTGGAAATCCCCGATTCTCTCTCCGAAGCAGGTGTAGACCAGGAAATGATCCCCGCCTTAGCCAAAGCGGCCATGACCGACCTCAACTGGTGGACCAACCCCCGCCAGGTCAGTGAAGAAGTGATGGAACGGTTATACCACCAGGCGTTTTGGGGGGTGTGAGGGAGGTAGAGAGACTGGAGACTCGCCAACTCGCAACTTGAAACCTTCAACCTAAAACCTTCAACCTTGAACCTGAAACCTTCTCCCCTCGGCTGGTTGGTGGCGATATTATCAAGTGTCGCTTTTAGTCTGGCGACGCCGCTGGGTAAATTTGCTCTGAATGATGGCCTGGAGCCATTGACGTTGATTTTGTGGCGGTTTGGCCTGGCCCCACTCTTGTTAGCCCTCACCCTGGCCTGGCAAGCCCCGGAAAAGTTATGGCTGGAATGGTCACGCGGCCGCATCGCTTTAGCGGCCGGCCTCATCAATGGGCTGGGGGTTATCTGTTTTTGGCAGGCGGTCGCCCTGGTAGATGCCTCCATCGCCACCGTACTTTTTGCCCTGGCTCCGCTGTTTGTGTTGGCTGCGTTGGCCCTGCGCGGTGAACAATTCACCTGGCGGCAGCTCGTTCGCCTGGCGTTGGGGTTAAGCGGCGTTTTTTTGCTGGTCGGGCCAGGGGGGCAGGTCAATTGGGTCGGCGTTCTCCTGGTCATTTTGGCCATTGTGGCCTACACCATCGAAATAACCGCCGTGCAATGGTTTCTCAATGACCAGGATACCCGCACCGTTACCCTGTATGTTCTGGTGGGGATGTGGCTAACCATTGCCCTGGGGTGGCTGGTCGGTGGGGCGGATACCACCATTCCCAATTGGAAAGGGTGGCTGGCAATTATCGTTTTGGGGGTGATTAGCACCTATCTGGGTTGGCTGCTCATGTTCCGGGCGATTCAGATGATTGGCAGCGGGCAATATGCTCTGCTGCTGCCGGTGGAAACGCTGCTGGCAATTTTGTGGTCGTATCTCTGGTTGACGGAACGGCTGCGGCCGCTGCAATGGGCCGGTTGTTTGCTTATTTTAATAAGTGCGGTTTTGGCCGTACAGCGATTAGGCCGGGTCAGGAACCGCCGTCGCTGGCGCACCTGGCTCAGACCGACGAGATAGGACTGAGGACTGAGGAAATGTGGGATTGCCACTCGCCCACTCGCATACCCGCAAACTCGCCCACCTGCAAACTCTTCATGAAAACCAATCGCCGCCGAGAGCGGACTACCTCTCACCGAACGGATGTTAATTTTCTTCCCCCTGGACTGGAAGGGGGGCAATATCGCCCCCTGAGTGATGAGGCGGTGTGGCAAATCCATGCGGCCGCGCTCACCGTTTTAGAACGTACTGGGGTTGAGGTGCAGGAATCAGAGTGCCGGGATATTTTGCAGGCGGCCGGGGCCAGGGTGGATGCCCGCCGTAACCGGGTCTATTTGTCACCGGAATTGGTTGAGGGTACGCTCAAATTAGCCAATCGCCGGGTGGTGCTGTACAGCCGCGATGAGAAATTCGATTTGCATCTGCACGGCAAACGGGTCCACCTGGGTACCGGGGGAGCGGCAGTACAGGTGTTAGATTTGGTCAGCGGCCGCGTTCGGGAATCTTGTTTGCGTGATTTATACGACCTGGGCCGGTTGGTAGATACACTCAACAATATCCATTTCTATCTGCGCCCCGTCGTCCCCCGTGATGTTGCCAACGACGACATAGATGTCAACACCTTTTACGCCAGCCTGGCCGCCACCGGCAAACACGTCATGGGGGGGTGCTACTTCCCAGAAAAAGTCGCCGAACTCAAAAAAATCGGCGTCCTCATCGCCGGGGACGAAAAGAGTTTTCTGGCTCGTCCATTCTTCTCCCTCAACCTGGGATATATGGTCAGCCCGCTCCGTTTTGCCCGCGAAACCTTAGAAACCGTAACCTTAGCCATCCGGGCTGGCATTCCCATCGTCCTCGTTTCAGCGGCTCAGGCTGGGGCTACGGCCCCGGCTTCTCTAGTGGGTACCCTGGTGCAAACCATTGCCGAAGAGTTAGCCGGTTTTACTTATGTGCAGCTTGTGCGGCCCGGCCATCCCACTTTAATGGGGGGGATGCCCCTGGTGTCTGATTTGCGTACCGGCAGTATGATCGGGGGGACGGCCGAATTGGCGTTAATGAATGCCGCCTCAACCCAAATGGCCCATTTTTATGGCCTGCCCATCTACAACACTTGCGGCATCACCGAGAGCAAACTGCCTGATATACAGGCCGGGTTTGAGAAAGGGTTGACCATCGCCGTCACAGCTTTGGCGGGGGCTCATTTCAACCACCACGCCGCCGGCATGTTGGAATCCCTGCTAACGGTAGCTTATGAGCAATATATCATTGACGACGACATTGGCGGCCAGGTGATGCGGCTCGTGCGCGGCCTGGAAGTAAACGAAGAGACCTTATCGCTGGAGGTGATTGATGAGGTGTGCAATGGGGAAGGGCATTATCTGGGCCATCCCCAAACATTGGCCTTGATGCAGAGTGAGTTCCATTATCCCCACACAGCTGACCGGGGCACCCGCCGTGATTGGGAAGAGAAGGGATCATTGGATATGCGCGGCCGCGCCCGGCTCCAGGCGCAGCAGCTATTACAAACCCATTACCCGCAACTGTTCTCCCCTGCCCTGGATCAACAACTGCGCGACAGTTTTAATATCCTGTTGCCTCGTGACCAGATGGCTGCGTAAACTGTTTGGGATAGCCGCATGATCAAATGGAATATTTGCTTTGCAGGTCGAGAATTGCTTGCTTCACTCCTGAAATTTTGTTCTGGCACACATCGAAAATCACTTCTGCATCCAAAACAAAGTAATTGTGGCTCAAGAAATCCCGAATGCCCTTTGCTCCTTTCCAGTCAACCTGGGGATATTGGGAGGCTAACTCAAGAGAACAAAATCATCAGCATTGGCAATCCCTACGAATCGTCGTTCAATACGTTCGATAGCCGTAAGAATGTTGTCTAATATGGCAAGGAGTAATTCCGGATCAGACGTAGATCGCTTCATTATCAATTCTGCTCTTGAGCAAGGCATTTAGATGCTTGTTTTGTCGAATCAAGTCAACGGGAACCCCTAATAGCTGTTCTAGCTCCTCTTTTATATGTACCATTTTGAATAGATCAGGGGGCATCTCGACAATAATATCAACATCACTGGCCTCGGTGGCCTGACCTCGGGCCACGGAACCAAAAACGCCCAGGCGGATAACTCCGTATTTTGCCGCCAATTGTTGTTTGTGTGCGTGCAAAGTATGTAGTATGGCTTCACGCCGCATAGTTTACCTCTATTGAGATATAGTCAGGATTACAACAACGAATTGGAGGTAGGAACGAATTTTAGCCTCACTATAATGTCCACGTTATAGCCCAAAATCCCTTTCCTAAAAGCTATAGCTTGTGTTCGATTGTGATTATATCAGTTCTAGGGTAAAAAGGCGTGACTGTTCTGAAAACCGACCGAACGATGACTCCTTTACTTGAAGCTATCGAAATCCGCCATTATCGGCTGCCCCTGGATCCACCGTTTCATGCCTCTTGGGACCCGCGGCCGCGTACCCACCACACCACCACCCTTGTCCGCGTCCGGGCTGGGGAATATGAAGGAGTTGGGGCCGGGGATGCCATGCTGGGGTTTGCCGGGCATGAATCCCTTTTCTTGGGCCAAGACCCATTTGCCATTGAGCGGCATGTTCATCTGCTCGACAATTTGCAGTTCCACTATGGCCGGATGTGGCCGCTGGAACTGGCTCTATGGGATTTAATGGGGCAAATCAGCGGCTTACCACTGTGGCAGATGCTCGGCGGCCGCACCCCCCATGTTCGCCCGTATGCTTCTACCGGCAGCCGTTTGCCCCCTGCGGCCCGGGCGGAATCGGCCCAACAGCTCCAGGCGATGGGGTTCCCCGCCCTAAAAATCCGCTTCCACGCCGCCGATGTGCGCCAAGATATTGCCGTTGTTCAGGCGGTACGGCAGGCGGTTGGGGCTGAGATGGAAATTTTGGTAGATGCCAATCAGGGGTGGCAAATGCCCTGGGACGCGGCCGCGCCCTGGGATTTTAAGACCGCCCTCTGGGTGGCTGACGCCCTGGCCGAGTTGGGGGTGTATTGGCTGGAAGAGCCGCTTCACCGGCACGATTTTCACGGATTGGCAGCCCTGCGCCAGCGCACCAAAGTACGTATTGCCGGGGGAGAGGGTAATCGGGAGTTCGCCGAACTGCGGCAATATCTCCAGCACGGTTCGTTGGATGTGTACCAGCCGGATGTGGTGTGGAGTACAGGGATTTTACGCGGCCGCGATTTAGCCAAAATGGCGCAGGCGGCCGGGGCCATTTACTCCCCGCACAGCTGGGGGGATGGGCTGGTGCTACTGGCTAATTTGCACGTTGCGGCCGCTGTTTCCACTGCTCCATTCATCGAATACCCTTACGATCCCCCCGGCTGGACCCCCGAACGGCGCGATTTCATCCTACCTGAACCCATCTACCCAGACGCCAACGGCCTCATCACCCTGTCTAGCAAACCTGGCCTGGGTGTTACCCTGGAGTGGGACAGGCTGGCTGAGTTTCAAGTAGACCCGCCCGGCGGTAAACCGCCGGGCTAAACATGCGAAGCCCTACGGGCTGCTGCAGCCATAGGCCATCGGCCTTGGTATTTTTAGCCCGGACGTTCCACGTCCGGGCGGACTTTGCCATTATGCGACTCTTCTACAAGGTTTCCTCATGAAAATCAAAGCTGCTGTTTTTTATGAGCCAGGTGTTCCCTTTCAAGTCGAGATGTTAGAGTTGGCTGCCCCGCAAGCAGGTGAGGTGTTAGTGAAGGTCGCGGCCGCGGGTGTTTGCCACAGCGATTGGCATTTAATGACCGGAGCTACCCGCCATGTCACCCCAGTCGTACCCGGCCACGAGGGGGCCGGGGTGGTAGTGCAAGTGGGTGAGGGGGTTAGCCGGATTCGGGTGGGAGATCATGTGGCGCTGAACTGGGCCCCAAGTTGCGGCCGCTGCTTTTACTGTCTCAACGACCGCCCCAGCCTATGTGCTGCCTACATTGGCCCCCTGTGGGCAGGTACCATGATGGACGGCACCACCCGCCTTTCCCACAACGGTCAGCCCGTCTACCATTTCAGCGCGTTGGCCTGCTTCGCCGAATACGTCGTCGTGCCCGAACCCTGCTGTATTCCTTTGCCCCAAGAGGTGCCGCTCCCCATTGCTGCCCTCATTGGTTGTGCCGTCACCACCGGGGTTGGAGCCGTTCTCAACACCGCTAGAGTAAAGCCGGGCAGTACCGTCGCTGTCTATGGGGCGGGCGGGGTAGGTCTCAGCATCATCATGGGGGCCAAATTGGCCGGGGCCAGCCAGATAATCGCCATTGATACCAATAAGACCAAAGCCGATCTCGCCCGGCAGTTTGGGGCAACCCACCCTCTTTTAGCCAGCCGTGATACCACTGCCGCTATCCGCCAATTGACCGAAGGGCGGGGGGCCGATTATGTGTTTGAAGCGATTGGGCTGCCCCAAGTGCAAGAGCAATGCCTGGAAGCAGCACGGCCAGGGGGAATGGTCGTTTTGGTAGGGGTTTCGCCGATGGGCAGCGGCACCAATCTGCCGGGGGCCATCATCACCCGGCAGGAGAAAACGGTTACTGGCTCTTATTACGGTTCGGCCAACACCGCCCGCGATTTTCCCTTGTATGCCAACCTGTACCGGGCCGGGCAGCTTCCTTTAGATGGCCTGGTTTCCCGAACCTACTCCCTGGAACAGATCAATGAGGCGTATGCCGATATGTTGACGGGGCATATCGCTCGCGGGGTCATCCTCTTTCCCTAAGCCAAGAGCATCCCCACCCAATCAACAATTCTCAATTGGCCCAGAAATGAATATAGGGGCAGGGCAGATAGGCCACGGTTTTGGTCAAACGAGACCATTCCGTACAACCGGTTCTAAAATTGAGAATTGCTGCCGCCCAATTCAGCGAATTATCAAAGGTAGATAAACCGCTTCAGTGACATATGGGCAATCGGCATAGGTGAAAGCCGCCACATAGGTTCCCCAACGAGAAACGGTAGCAATATTTTTGCTGTACTGCCCAATAGCCCAAAACGTCACGCCATCCGGGTCAATAGTCAGGGTAAGGTAATCCCCCCACCGGTATGGGGGCAAATCATACGATTGATACACCACCTCCCCCTGCTTAACCGGAGCTTCTAACCAGGGAACACCTGGCTGATCATGGCTTCCCCGACAAGTAAAATAGGCCCCAGGATAACTGCTTGCAGTGAGCCGGGCATAAACCAGAGCCAGATTGTTTTGATGATCTACCATCAAATCAGGATAGGCCCGATACACCCCAGGGCTGCCCAACACCCCTGACTGGACAATAGAACCAGTAGTCGGTTCAATTTTAGCCCAGCGAATACAATTGACCGATCCCCCGCCTGGATTACAACTGACGTGCATTGTCGTCCAGAGATAGCCATTGCGGTATTCCAAATCCCATTGGCGAGCATCAATAAGCCCCTGCCCCGGCCGGCCGCCAATGTAGTTGCCATCTTTTTGCGGCATGATCAGGGGCGTTCCCACCGCAACCCCCGATGTCGCCGTCAGATCAAAGGTCGCTACCGTTGTCAGGGTATTGACCCCAAACGGATCATTCCAGGCGTATAGAGTGTATATATGGTTGTCGTAATGGTGAGCCAGAAAATAATGGGGACCAGAGGAAGGCCAGGTGCCCTGGTTAAAGCCGTGCAAATGGAGGGGCGTCGGCGATGGATTGATCAGCGTCGGGTTCAAGGTTCGTACTGTCGCGGAGACGGGCAACCCGGCATACAGAGGGGATTTGCGGATGGCGTAAATCTGCCCCACGCCACCGGGGGCATTGTAATTGTTGGCCCCCACAAATAGTTCATTCCGCCCAATGCCAGCCTGGGGAAAATCAAAAAAGCCTGGGCCGGTGTCAAATTTCCACACATGCCAGGCCCCAGTTGGGTTGCCTGATTGGGAGACAGCCAGACAAAGGGCAGTGCCGTTGCCATCGGCTGTTAAAAGAAAACGGCCGGTCGCCTCGTCGTACAACACCTGAGGATCAAACGGAGCTACGTTACAACTGTTGCCAGCTCCCAACGGAGAGAAGAGGGCGGAAAGAGTGATGGGGCCGAGCAGGAACGCGCCGTTTTTGTCATAGATGGCAAACGCCTGGTTGACGGCGACAAGCAGATGGTGTGTGCCTACAGCCATCATCGGATCAGGTGGGGTGAGGCTGCCACCGCCACAACATTGGCTGAAATCGAGGGTCGCAAAACCGGTGAGAATAGTGGTGGGCTGGAACGCGGCCGCGTCCCCCACCCAGGCCACCTGATCACTCACCGGCAAGTTCGCCGCCTCAGCCCATAACTGCTCCCATGCCTCAATCGTCCGCAGTTCTACCTCATTGGGGCCGATATTTCCCTGGTGATGCCATTGATCATACGGGGTGCTGGGGGGCAGGTCGGCCAGGTTCACGGTGACGGGAGCTACCAGGTCTAAGGTATGGGTAAGGGTCATGGGAGTTGCGGCCGCGTCCAATAGTGACCACCCATGATGACCCACCGGGGCCTGAGACGAGCCAGCTAACGGTATTCCTTGCGGGGCAAGCCAGACCACCCCCACAACCGCCAACAATAACATGCCTACACCTGTCCATCGTCGTAATTTATTCATAGTTTCGTTTCGAGTTCTTGGTTTTGAGTTCTTACAAGCTCCGTCACCTTGCATTATAATGCCTGCCCAAACCCCCGGACAACGGCTGCCCCACGACTCCCACGCGATTCTCAGGTGAGGCATCTGGCAGCGGTTAATAAATGTTATAGTAACTGATGCGTGATTTTTTTCTCCTCACGCATCACGTTTTCACGTTTCACGCTTGTTTGTCACCCTTCCCTCAGTTATGGTAGACTTACGTGCTTATTTTGCCTGCTTCTGTCTTAAGAAAAAGAATTTGTGGCTTAAGTAACTGCGATGTCATTCTGAGCCGTCTGCGGCCAAGAACCTCCTTAAGCTGATGGTAGCAGGAGCAAATAACAATGAATACAATCCGATTTTTTTCCCGTTGGCCCGGTTTCTTCCTCAAAGTGACCACGATCTTCGCCCCGTCGCTCTATCGCCTGGTCGTCGTGTCCCTTTTCTTCATCCTGCTGCTGTCGCGGCCGCAGCCCATCCTGGCTCAAAACAACGGCATCACCAGCCCAGCCACCGGGGACATTCTCAGCGAAGTAGTAATTGTAGAGGGGACGGCCACCCACCCCCAATTTTTGCGTTATGAAGTAGCCTTCCTACGCCAGGCGGCCGCAGAAGCAGGTTGGATTGTGTTTGCCGAAGGCAGCCAGCCAGTGGTAGGGGGTACCCTGGCGGTGTGGGATACGACGGTTGGCCGCAATGCCAATGCCCCCGTTTTCCCTGATGGGGCGTACCAACTGCGGCTGCGGGTGGTGCGGCAAGATTACAATTATGATGAATATTTCGTCACCGGGCTGACGATTAGCAACAGCAGCCCCACGCCGACGCCAACGCCGGATGAAGCTGAACCAACCCCGGACGCGGCCGCGACCCCAGACCAGCTCTCCCCTATCGAAACACCGGTCCCGGCCATCCTGCCCTCACTAACCCCCTTCCCTACCCCGACGCGGCCGGCCACTCCCGAAAGCCCTATCGGTGTGGCCACCCCGCCGGCCGGGGAGAGCAGCGAAGGCGGGGTGCTGGGGCAAATCGCCGCCCTTGATACCAGCGGCTTTGGCTCTGCTTTTTGGATTGGGGTGCGGCTAGCTTTATACGCCTTTCTGGCCTTCGGCAGCTATTTACTGCTCCGCTTTCTCTTCCGCCTGGGCTGGCGACAGCTCTCCGCGCGGCTTAATAGATGACGCTGTTATTAGTTGTTAGTATATGAGTGTATTAGTCATCGTCATTTCAATACACCAACACACCAACACACCAATATACCAATACACCAATACACCCATGACCATCTCCCTTGAAAAAGCCCTGATTGTTGGTCTAGGCAACCCAGGACGACAATACGCCCATACCCGGCACAATATCGGCTTTATGGCGGTGGATAAGCTCGCGGCCGCACACAGCATCGAACTCTCCCGCGTCCAGAACAAAGCCATCGTCGGCAGCGGCTATATTGCTGGGCGGCCCGTCATCCTGGCTAAACCACAAACGGGCATGAACATTAGCGGCCTTTCTGTGGGGCCGATGGTCAACTTTTACAAAGTGCCGGTCGAGAACGTGCTGGTCGTTTTTGACGAATTGGATTTACCTCTGGGAACATTGCGACTGCGGGGCAAAGGGGGGGCTGGTGGCCATAATGGCATGAAATCCCTCATCCAACACCTCGGCCCCGATTTTCCCCGCGCCCGGCTGGGCATCGGCCGGCCACCGGGGCGCATGTCTCCGGCCAACTACGTCCTGCAACAATTCGCCCGCGACGAACTACCCATCGTCCAGGATTTACTCCAGCGCACCCTTAAAGCCATCGAAACCTGCCTGCAATTGGGCATAGAACTGGCGATGACGCAGCATAATGGGGGAGTGATTAATAATTAATTGGGGAATTGTCAATGAAATGAGTCCCCCGTATTTGGTTAAAAATGATGATCAAAACCCAGTTTTTACCCGAAAATAGATTAGAGCCCCTCTTGGACGAATGTGACCAACTGTGCCGCATCATCAGTGCCAGCATCCACACCGCTCGGCAGACACGCCCCAATTAACCATTCAACAATTCACCCATTAATTATTTTTATGACGTTATCCGGTATTCTCTCTATTTTTGACCAACTGCCTGCTTACCAGCCGGTGAATGAAGCGGTGCGTGACAATCAGCAGCGCGAACCATTGCGCCTGCCCAGCAGCGGCCGCGCTCCCATCCTTTCCCGCCTCTTCCTGGACCAAACCCGGCCCATCCTGCTCATCACCGGGCGGGTAGATGCCGTGCCTCAATGGCAGCAGAGCCTGGAAACCTGGCTGCCTGATGAGCGGGCCATCCTGCGCTTCACCGAACCAACCCCGCTCCCCTACGAACGGGGTCCCTGGAGCAGCCGCTCTCGCCTGGACCGACTCACCGTCTTCACCCGTTTGCTGGCCGGACAACACCCGCTCATCCCTGCGGCCGCGCCCCCCCTCATCATCACCTCCGCCCGCGCCCTGCTGCAAAAAACACTGCCCCGCGCCCGCTTCATCGCCGCCACCCGCGTCCTCAAACCAGGGCAGATGTTCGACCTGGAGAAAATGCTCCAAACCTGGCAAGAAAGCGGCTACGAAGCCGTTACCGTCGTCGAGGCTCCTGGCCAATTTAGCCGCCGGGGGGGGATACTAGACCTGTACCCGGTCAACAGCCACACCCTGCCGGTCCGCATCGAACTGTTTGGGGATGAGATAGATACCATCCGCTACTTCGACCCGACCACCCAGCGTTCCCTGGATGGGCAGATCGCTCCGGTCACGCGAGTCATCGTCCCCCCAGCACGGGAAGCGATGCCCGCCGTCGCCCAGGGGTTAGCCGCCTATCTGGAGAGCGAAATTGAGCCAGACAGTGATGAACTGCCCACCTGGCAAGATGACATCCCCAGCCTGCTTTCTGGTCAACCTTCACCCCATCTGGAATATTATCTACCCCTCATGTACAGCCAGCCAGGGACACTGCTCGACTATTTGCCGGAGAATGCCCTGGTGGTGGTAGATGATTGGCTGGATTTGCTGGCGGCCGCACGGGAGCTGCACAACCACGCCGACCAACTGGCTAACGAACAGGCCAGCCTGCCCCCCGATTACCCCAACCCCCTTTTCGCCTGGGATGAGATGGCTGAACGGCTCACCACCCGGCAGCCGCTTATCCTGGGGGATTCGGCCGAAGGGGATGGGGTGCCCATCTCCGAACTGGCCGACCATTTCCAGACCGGACCACGGTATGGCGGGCAGGTGCGGCCGCTGCTGGCCCAACTCAGCAGCGCCCAGACCAATAGGGAGATGACCATTCTCGTCAGCCGTCAGTCCCAACGGTTGGCCGAACTGTGGCGCCACGAAACCACATCCACAACCTTGCATCTGCCCCCGGCCTTGCCCGCCAGTGAACTCCCCGGCCTGCCCGAAACCCCCATCACCTTTGTCCAGGGCAGCCTGGCTGAGGGGTTCAACCTGGATGTGCCGGGACAGAGTCGGCTCCTGCTCAGCCTGCTCACCGACGCCGAGATTTTTGGCTGGAAACGACCGGAGCCGCGCAAACGATTTGCCCCGCGTGCGGCCGCGCCCGAAACCCCGTTCGCCGACATCCAACCTGGTGATTACATCGTCCATCTGGAATATGGCATTGGTCAGTTCCAGGGACTAGTCATACGCACCGTCGGCGGCAACGAGCGGGAATATTTGCAAATCAGCTACTCCGGCACCGATACCCTCTACGTCCCCGTCCATCATGCCGACCGCCTCAGCAAATGGATCGGCTCTGAGGATCGCACTCCCACCATTAACCGGCTGGGGGAAAAAGGGTGGAAAGCGGCCAAAGCCCGCGCCCAACGAGCCATAGATGAACTGGCCGATGAGCTAATTGAACTGTACTCTACCCGCGAGACCATCCCCGGCCACGCCTTCGCCCCCGACACGGAATGGCAGGCAGAGATGGAAGCCAGCTTCCCATACCGGGAGACGGAAGATCAACTGCGAGTCATCCAGGAAGTCAAACAAGATATGGAGCGGCCCTATCCGATGGATCGGCTGGTGTGCGGCGATGTGGGGTATGGCAAAACAGAGGTGGCCTTGCGGGCGGCTTTTAAGGCGGTGATGGATGGCAAACAGGTCGCTATTCTGGTGCCGACCACCATTTTGGCCCAGCAGCATTACCTTACCTTCCAGGAGCGGCTTAAACCGTTCCCGGTGACAGTCGCCATGCTCTCCCGCTTCCGCACCCCCCATCAGCAGGCTGAAACGCTTAAATCGCTGCGCGAAGGCAAGGTAGATGTCATCATCGGCACCCACCGGCTGCTCTCTGATGATGTCTCTTTCAAAGATTTAGGGCTGCTCATTGTTGATGAGGAGCAGCGGTTTGGTGTGGCCCACAAGGAGCGGCTTAAGCAGCTGCGGACCGAGGTGGATGTGCTGACCATGACCGCCACCCCCATCCCGCGCACCCTGTACATGGGGCTGGCGGGGGTGCGGGATGTGAGCCTCATCGAAACGCCGCCGCTGGAACGGCTGCCGGTGCAAACGTATGTAGGGGAGAGTGATGATCAGCTGATCAGCCGGGCTATTTTGCGGGAATTAGAGCGGGGGGGGCAAATTTTCTTTGTCCATAACCGGGTGCAATCTATTGAAATTATTGAAAAGCGGCTGCGTAAATTGGTGCCAGAAGCCCGCATCGCCATTGGCCACGGGCAACTGCCGGAGCGGAAGCTGGAGCAAATTATGGAGCAGTTTGTCAACAAGGAGATTGACATTCTGGTCAGCACCACGATTGTGGAGAATGGGCTGGATATTCCCAACGCCAATACGTTGATTGTGGATAAGGCGGAGAATTTTGGCCTGAGTCAGCTGTATCAGCTTCGCGGCCGCGTCGGGCGGGGCAACCATCTGGCCTATGCTTACTTTTTCCACAGCAAATGGCGCAGCCTGGGGGAAGATGCTCAGGCCCGCCTGGACAGCATCGCCGAGAACACCCAACTGGGGGCCGGTTATGCCATCGCCATGCGCGACCTGGAAATCCGCGGGGCAGGAGACATCCTGGGGGGGCAGCAGAGCGGCCATATCAGCGAAATAGGGTTTGACCTGTATACCCGCATGTTGAGTCGAGCGGTGGCCCAGCGCAAAGCGAGACGGAGCGGCGACCCCCTACCCGCCGATATCCCCGATGCCACCCTGATTGATCTGCCGCTGGCGGCGTATGTACCCACCGATTACATCCCCGATGCGGCCCTGCGCCTGCGCCTGTACCGGCGGATGGCCCAACTAGACAGCCTGGAGAAGATTGACGGCATGGCCGGGGAGCTGGCTGACCGGTTCGGCCCCATTCCCGACCCGGTGGACAATTTGTTATACCAACTGCGGATCAAAATATTGGCGACACGGGCGCGGATTAGCTCCATTATGAGTGAGAATGGGCAGATACGGATCAGGATGGCCGGGTTGGAGCAGTTAGATCGGTATCATTTACAGCGGCGGTTAGGCGCGGCCGCGCGAGTCAGCCGCAATGCCATCTGGCTCAACCGCGACCTGCCCACCCATGAGTGGCAGATCAACCTGGTACAAATTCTGGAAAAGTTGGAGAACCTGAACCTTGCCCAACCAATTTCAGAACAAGATAAGACCAACAATCATTTTGCTTATACGGTTGGTAATCAATCCTAATTTGAAGCACTTGGACCGTATTTGTGCGGGCAAGAAAGAATCTTGCCCTACAGCCCCACCATCTTGAGACTGCGGCCGCGGTAAACGAGCTAAAAGAGGCTGACGGGCTGCTTTTCACTACCACAGCTGATTGATTCGCCGATTGGAAACGTCAAATCATAACCCTCACCATCCACCCCTTTTTTACTCCAGCGGTGTTCGTTCCCCCGTTTTTACATTGATGCGTTCAACCGGCTCACTGCTTTGCCCTTCCCGCAGGTAAATTTCATCAGGCGTAGACCAATCCACAATCGCCAAAGCCCGTCCTTCCTGCCGGACAAGGGTACGTTCCTCTCCTGTACGCAGATCAAGATACAACAGTGAATAGAGATCTACCTGAAAACAGGTTCCCGTCGCGTATTCCAGGGCCATCGCCCGGCTGTCAGGCGACCAGACCAACCTCATGTTATGGGCAACATTGTCTCGTTCCAGGGATGTTTCCCAGGTGTAGGTTGTGGTTGTGTTCGTATCAAGGTGGTGGATGAGGATCGCGGCCGCAGGGTCCCACCCCATTTGCGCCACCATCGTGCCATCAGGAGAGGGTATGCCGGCAAAATCTAGCTCCGCCACTTCACCACTGGCCAAATCCAACTGACGCAATCCCGAATAAAAACGGGCTAAATAACCCCCACAGCCATCCGCGGTCGCTTGCAAAGTAAAGAAAAGCGACTGCCCATCCGCTGACCAGACTAATACCGTCGGAATATAATAAACCTCCGTAAAGCGTTCAGGGATGAATCTGATCCACTTTAGCAGGCGTGGCACTCCCTTACTGGTTAGAAAGGGTACGTTTATTAAACGGGTCAACGACAGGTTCGTACTGCTTTTTCTTGGTACCGCGATAAAGCGAGGATAAGAAAGGGAAAGACAACGATCTCCAGGCGCGGCCGCACCCCTCATGCTAATTATGGCGGATCGCATCTAGCCAGGCGGCAACTTTACCGGCCTGAAAATGGCCGATCTGTTGGTAAAGTTCCAGGCTGGATTGAGCTTGAACCGGGTCTTGGGCCAGTTGCGCCAGCCCAAACAAGGCGGCCGCAACCTGCACCGGTCTCCCCCCCATTTGTGCCAGGGTAAGGGCCTCTTGGAAGGCCGTCGCGGCCGCGTCACTCACACCCTGCAAACGGTACAGCTCCCCCCAGGCCAGCAGGGCGTCGGTGATATGCCATTGGTGCCCCAGGGAGCGGGCCAGGGCTAACCCTTCGCCCAGCCACCCATTGGCCTCAGCCCACTGGTTTTGCTCTCGGGCGGCCGCGCCCAAGGCGATGAGGGCCGCCGCGGCCAACTCTGGCTGGGGCAGCGACCGGGCCGCGGTCAGGGCCTCCTGGAGCCATGGCCCCGCCTCGCCCGGCTTCTCCTGAGCTAACGCCAGCAGCCCCAGGTTCAACTGGGCCTGGGCCACCCGCTCCTGGTTGTTTAACTGCTGAGCCACAGCCAAAGCGGCCTGAAACGTCTCCTGCGCGGCCGCAAATGTCCCCATCTCCATCTGAATCCCCCCCAGGTGCAGCCAGAGCAGACAAAGCCGTTGGGTTTGTTGATGCTTTTGGGCCAGTTCCAGGCTGGTGGCAAAATAAGCGGTTGCCTCAGCATATTGCCCCCGGTTGGCCGCGATGGCCCCCAAATTAAGGGTCAACTGGCCGATGAGGTCCTGGTCTTGCTGCTGCTCGGCTAATGATAAGGCGGCCGCAAACAGGGCCTGGGCGTGTTGATAATCTCCCTGGGTTGCGGCCGCGTTGCCCAGGCAGGTCAAAAAAGCTAACTGCAAACGGGGCTGGTTTAACTTTTGCGCCAGAAGCAGCCCTTGTTCGCCATACTGCTCTACCTGGGCGTATTCTCCGGCTTGAAGATGGGACAGGGTTAATTGTAGCAACACCTGAGCCACCAGGTGCTGCTGACCGCTGCGGGTTGCGGCCGCCAGGGCGTTATGTAGTTGGGTGAGTGGAGGGAAAGTTGGGTTCATAAGCACAATGATAACACAAGGGCATTGCGGCGGTGCAGCTTGCAACACTGCGGGTAACGATTTTACTTTGCTCCTCTGCCACTTTGCCACTTTGCCCCCCTGCCATGTTATAATGGCGGCTTATGTCTGCCTGGTATGCCACCCTTTCTCCCCTGGGGCAAAATTTGCTAACCATTTTTATTGCTTTTACCCTGGCCTGGCTGGTTCATCGGGCGGCCGGGCGGCTGGCCCAGCGGCTGGTGGGGCTGAATCGGTTTACCTCAAAGCGCGGCCGCTTGCGGTCTGAGCGGTTAGATACCCTGCGCGGCCTGATTGCCGGGGTCATTAGCTTCCTGGCTTTTCTCGTGGCCTTGCTATTTACCCTCTCTTTATTTGTGGATACATCCACCCTTATCTGGATGATTGGCCTGTTTAGTGCCGCTTTTGGCCTGGGAGCGCGGCCGCTGGTTAGCGATTATCTCACCGGCATCAATTTACTTTTTGAAGATCCATTTGATGTGGGGGAGAAGGTGGAACTGCATGGCCTTATCGGTGGCTCGGTAGAAGGCGTGATTGAGCAAGTGAAATTGCGCTCCACCTATTTGCGGGCCCCCAGTGGGGAGCTGTTTTCTATTCCCAATGGAGAAATCCGGGTGGTACGTAACTTTAGTCGCGGCCGCTTTTCCGTTGCTAATATCGCCCTTAAAATTAACTCCGAAGATTTGAGCCGGGCCATTCCGTTGTTAGAAGAGTTGGGCCAGGAAGCGGTGAGTTTGTTACCCAATTTGTTAGAGCCGTGGCGGGTGATCAGCCCAACCGGGGCCATCAGTCAGCACACTGAACTCACCCTGGCAGCTAAAGCATATTTCGGCAAAGCGGCGGAGATGCGGCCGCGGCTGCTGGCCCTGGTTCAAGAGCGATTAAGTGAAGCCGGGATCGCTCTGGCAGAATAGCCTTGCTTCAATTTCTGACCGCAGGCGGGTTATGGGTAAAATTGTGGTTGGCGGTCACTGGTCGGCGGTCAAATTTCAGACAGCATCAACATACTGTTATAATCTCCCTCTATGAATAGCACCCGAAAACAACAACTACAACTGTGGCTTGGTATCGTGGTCAGCCTTATTTGTCTGGGCGCGATTTTTTTGTTGATTGATGTGCGTGAGGTATGGCACGCTTTACGCACGGCCAACTATGGCTATCTGGCCCTAACAACAGTGGGTATTGTCGTTTTTCTCATTTTACGGGCCATCCGCTGGCGGTTCATGCTTAATAACGCTGTCTCCTTTAGCCAGGTGTTTCATATTCAAAATATCGGTTATATGTTGACCAATTTACTCCCTTTTCGCCTGGGGGATGTAGCGCGGGGGGTGCTGATTGGCAATGTGCCGCCAATAACGGTGGCTCAAGGCATCTCGACAATGGTCATGGAACGCATCCTGGATATGCTGTTTATTGTCACCCTGCTCCCCTTTGCCTTTGCCAGCATCCCCAATTTGCCAGAAGGGGCGCAGCGGCTGCAAAACGCGGCCCGAATTGTAGGCTACCTGGCCCTGGTGGTCATCGTCCTGATGATTATGGCGGCCAATATGCGGCCGCTGGCTCACCGTATGGCCACCTTCATTTTTGATAAAATCCCATTCCTCAAAACAGCCACCTGGGTCAAAATTATAGATGATTTATTGGCTGGCCTCAGCAATCTAACCCGGCTGCGTGACGGCTTCATCCTCATTGCCCTGAGTATCATCACCTGGCTGCCCATCATTTTTGCTTACTATACTGGCATGTTAGCCGTTGGTTTAGAGCCATCCTGGGCCGTGGCCGCCGTGACCGTCTGTGGGGCCGCCCTGGGGATTGCCGCCCCTTCTTCCCCAGGGCAAGTAGGGGTGTACGAAGCAGCGGTCATTTTCAGCATGGTCCTGGTTGGTCAGCCCGAAGATAAAGCCACTGCCTTCGCCTTCCTTTACCACGCCATCAACTTTATGACCATGAACATCCTCGGACTCATCGGCCTGCGGGGCATCGGCTCCACCTGGCAAAATGTGGTGCAGATGGCCCGGTCTTTCCGGCGGAAAGAAGTGAGCAGCGAGCCGTAAGCCATGAGCAGCAACAACTTGAAACCTGAAACTGTATGAAAATCCTAGAAGTCCTAACCTACTACCGCCCTCACGTAAGCGGCCTGACGATTTATGTGGAGCGCATGAGCCGTGCCCTGGTGCGAATGGGGCACGAAGTAACGATTTTGACCTCACAGGCGGAGAAAAGTTGGCCTCGTGAGGAGATGATGGACGGGGTACGGGTGAAACGGGTGCCGGTGGCGTTCCGGGTGAGCAAAGGGGTAATCATGCCTACCTTTGGCCACCATGCCACGATTTTGGGTTGGCAGGCGGATGTGATTCATCTGCACCTGCCCCAATTTGATGCTCCTGGGTTAGCCTTACGCGGCCGCCTCTTTGGCAAACCAGTCGTCATTTCCTACCACTCTGATTTACAACTTCCCCCGGGCCTGTTCAACCGGGTGGCCGATACGGTGGTCCATACAGCCAACCGGCTGGCCGGCTCCCTGGCCGATGTGATCGTCACTTACACCCGCGATTTTGGCACCCACTCCCCGTATCTCTCTACCTATGCTGGGAAAAAGCTGCATATTATCCCCCCACCGGTGGAATTGACCCCCTGCACCGAGGAACAGGCTAACGCTTTTGCTGAGATGTATGGGCTGCGCGGCCGCAAAGTCATCGGTATCTCTGCCCGGTTAGCCGCTGAAAAAGGGATTGAAGTGCTGCTCAAAGCACTGCCAGCTATTGCCCAGGCTTTCCCAGAAGTGCTGCTGCTCCATGCCTGCCCCCCTGGCCTGGGAGAAGAGGCATATGCCGCCCTGTTAGACCCTTTGGTTGAGCAGAATCAGGCCCATTATTTGCGGCTGGGTACGTTACATGGGTCGGAGTTGACCGCTTTCTATAAAAATTTAGATTGCCTGGTGTTGTGCAGCCTCAACAACACCGAGACCTTTGGCCTGGTACAAATTGAGGCGATGATGAATGGGGTACCCTGTATTGCCAGTGATTTGCCAGGAGTGCGCCAGCCTGTTACCCTGACAGGCATGGGGGAAATCGCCCCTATTGGCGACTATGAGGTGTTGGCGCAGAAGGTGATCCAGGTGCTGCGCTACCCGGAGCGGTACCAGGCAGACCCGGCCCTGATTGCCCAGGCGTTTAGCCCTGATGAGAACGCGGCCGCGTACCATCGCCTGTTTGAAGAGCTGCGCTGCGGCCGCTTTGACCCATCCTTGCCGGAGCCCCAGGCTTACCAACAACTACAGCTGGCCCGTCAAGCGGCTTAACGACAACAATAGCTATACGTGATGCGTAAAACGTGACATGAATAACCATTTTGCCCCTGATCATGATGATTTGCTTTGGCAGCAGCTAAAAACACTGCCCGCCTTCCGTGCCTTGCTCCGCTCGGTAGAGGCTCGTTTCTACCGGGCCATTGAGATTCCTGAACCCATCCTGGACCTGGGGTGTGGGGATGGGGACTTTACTGGGGTGGCCTTTAAGGAACCGATCACCGCCGGCATTGATCCCTGGTGGAACCCATTGCAAAAATCGCGGCAGGGGGGGCATTATCGGCTGCTGGCTCAGGCGATGGGGGACAAGATGCCCTTCCCCGATGAATCGTTTGCTGCGGTTATAAGCAACTCGGTGTTAGAGCATATCCCCGATATTCAGCCCGTGCTGCATGAAGCCAACCGGGTATTACAGCCAGGGGGCCGGCTAATTATCACCATGCCCAGTGATAATTTCACCCGCCTTCTGGGGGGGGCGGCTTTTTTTGAGCAGTTGGGTCTGACGGGACTGGCAAATAGTTACCGCACTTTTTTTAACCGGATTTCCCGCCATGCCCACACAGACCCTGCCGAGGTATGGGCGGAGCGGTTGGCCCAGGCGGGGTTTGCCGTTGTTCGCTGGCAGCAATATTTTTCTCAGGAGGCCCTGTGGGCGTTGGAGTGGGGGCATGTGCAGGGGATGCCGTCGGCGTTTTTGCACGCCCTGACCGGCCATTGGATTGTGGCTCCGTTTGCTCGCAGTTTACAAGTTACCGAAAGATGGGTGCGGCCGCATTATGAAGAACCGTTCCCCCAAGAAGGGGCATATATCTTCATCGTGGCCCAAAAAATCAGCTCTGAACCTATTCCCGTTCACCTGCCTGAAGAGCAGCGGTTCACCCTGGCTGAGTTAACCGAGCGGTCAGTCAGCAGTGAGCAGTTGGCGGTGAGTAGTGAGCAGTTGGCCGTGAGTAGTGAGCCGGTGGTGGTGGGCAGTGAGCCGTCTCCAGTTTCTAATCTCCCAATCGCCCAATCTCTCAATCTCCAATCTCCCCTCATCACCCTCGGCTTTCTGGTGCTGGCTCTGTTATCGGCTTTGGTGGGGCAAGGGGTGATGAGCCGCAGCCCGGAAACGGCGGGGGCCGGGCTGTTTTGGTGGGGGTTGTCGCTGGTATCGTTGGCGGTGCTGCTTTGGCGACAAAGGGGGGGGGTGTTGTCGGCGGCCTCATGGCCCCGCCTGGGGGAGATAGACGGGCGGCGGTGGCTGTATCTGGCAGCGGTAGCGTTGGCCTTATTTGCCCAAGGGCAGGCCAACAGCCAGGGGGCACAAAACCCAGGCCTGGCTCTGCTCTTGTGGGGCGCGGCCGCAGCCCTGGCCGTATATGCATTGTGGGAAAACTCAGCGGAACTGGCTGGAACGCGAACCGCGAAACTAGAAACTAGAAACTTACTCTTAATAGGTCTGGTATTGTTCGCTTTACTGTTTCGGGCGATCAATTTGACCGGGCACCCTTTTATTTTGAGTGGTACGGAAGCCAATATTGGCCTGGACGCCTTGCGGGTGGCGGAAGGGAGCTTGCGCTCCCCCTTTGCTACCGGCTGGGTCAGCAATCCAACCCTGCCCGCCTTTTTGATGGCTTTGCCTATCAAACTGTTGGGGCCATCGCTGCTGGCTGTTCGCCTGTGGTCCCCCCTGGTGGGGGCGTTGACGGTGTTAGCGGTAGCTTTGTTGGGGCGGCGGCTGTACGGAGACAGGGTGGGATTGGTCGCGGCCGCGCTCCTCACTGGCTGGCATCTCCATTTACATTACAGCCGCCTGGGTGTCACCAACATTTGGGACCCCCTGTTGACCCTTCTGGCCCTGGGATTGTTAGCGCTGGCCTGGCAAGAAAATCGGCACGTGTTTTGGTTGGGGGCAGGGGGAGCGTTGGGGTTGTGTGCTTATTTCTACACCAGTTCCCACCTGGTACCTCTGATGGTGGCCGGGCTGGTTTTGCTCTGGCTGGTGGCCAACCGGGCGGAATTGGCCGGACGGGGAAAGGGGGTGCTGGCTGCGGCCGCTTTGGCCCTGGTCATCGCCTTGCCCCAATATTTGTATTACCGGGCCACCCCAGACGTGTTTATGGAGCGGGCCAATCAGTATGGCATCTGGCAAAGTGGCTGGCTGCTCCGTGAAGCGGCCGCGACCGGGCAAAATCCGGTCACCTTGCTCACCCAGCAAGTGTGGCGGGGCCTCATCGCTTTTAACGCGGGCAGTGATACCAGCAATTTATATGGCGTTCCCCTTCCTCTCGTGCGCTCTCTGTGGGCGGCCCTATATTTGTTGGGCATTGGCCTGGCGTTGTTTAACTGGCGCCAGGTGAAGTATCAGGTGTTATTGGTCTGGTTAGGAGTGACGGTGTTGTTCGCGGCCGCGTTCATGGACAATCCCCCCGCCAGCCACCGCCTGCTCATCGCCGCCCCTGCCGTTGTTTTCCTCACCGCCCTGGCCCTGGTTTGGGTGGGGGAGTTTGTGGAAAATCAACTTGCAGGTTTCAGGTCTGAAGTTTCAAGCTCTATGTCAGAAGACGCGGCCGCTGACTCACCCATCCCTCACTCTTCCACTCTCCTGGTCTCTAATCTCAAACCTCTAATCTCCAATCTCTCCCTCATCCTCATCATACTCACCCTTGCCCTCACCCTCAGCGACACCCTATACTATTTCACCGGGTATCGCCAGGCCAACCGGTTTGGCGACCGCAATACTGAGGCAGCCTATGCGGTGGCGACTTACTTGAACCAGGTTGAGGGAGAGCCGATGGTTTATTTTTTCGGACCGCCCAGTATGTATACCGGATTCCCCACTTTTCCCTTTTTATTGCGCCAGGTGCGGCCGGGAATTAACTTTGTAGATATGGAAGTAGGCGAAGCCGTTCCAGATACAACGGGGCAGCGCATCTTCATTTACCTGCCTGAACGGTTCCCTGAACACAGCCAGGTTGTAAGTCGTTTCCCTGGGGGCAATCTACAAAGTTTTACCGGCACCTTTGCCGATCCATTATTTTTTGCTTACGAAATTGCCCCTTGACCAGCCCAAAAGGATTCAGACTGACGGCGTTCGTTAATATGACATAATTTTGTGACAAAGCAGTTGTCCCTTGTGACAACTGCTTTTTGTTTGTACAGGTAAATGCCATTGAACTGTGGTAAAGATTACCTCTGTTATTGGCTAAAATGAAACTGTTGCAGCAAACCAGGGAAAAGCAGAAACCCAGGCTGTTCGTCTAATTTAACAATGAGGAGGTGATTTATGACAATAACAATATCTAGCTTACTCATCGCCTTTCTCTTTGGAATGGTGGTAATGATCCTGTTGATACTCCTCCTCCGCAGTCGGTAGATGCGCGAGGAAGTTGCGGGGAAAGTCGGGAATACACAGGGATTTAGCAGGGGCGGCTCCTCACCCACACAATTTAAGGAGGTTATGATGCACGTATTTGACGCTCATTTGATTGCTTTTTTGGCGGGCATGGTCAGCATGGCGATTATCTACTTCACCACACGCCGACATTATATACCCCCCTACCAATAGTCAGCGCCAGAGCTAGAGCTAAAGAACTGATTTACCTCTAGCTCTGGGCAACTTCTAAACTCCCGCTCACGGCCGCACGTGCCCATCACCCAGGCAAACCCATTTGTACGTGGTGAGTTCGGTGAGGCCCATGGGGCCGCGAGCGTGGAGCTTCTGAGTGCTGACCGCAACTTCAGCTCCCAGGCCAAATTGACCACCATCGTTAAACCGGGTGCTGGCGTTGACAAAAACGGCTGAGGCGTTGATTTCGTTGACAAAGCGGGTAGCGTTGGTCCAATCATTGGTCAGAATGGCATCAGAATGTTCGGTGCTGTGCCGGTGAATATGCTCAATGGCTTCATCTAGCCCGGCCACAACTTTAACTCCCAAAATAAGGGCCAACCATTCTTGATCGAAATCATCTGGCCCGGCTGGCCGCACCCACTCGTGATATTCCCCTTTTTGTAAAATTTCTAATGCCGCTGCTGCTGCTCGTAACTCCACCTGATGCTGCGCTAACCGTGCGGCCGCAGCCGGTAAAAACTCCGCCGCGATCTTCTCATGTACCAATAAAGTATCCAGCGCATTACACACGGAAGGCCGCTGCACTTTGCTGTTTTCAATAATCGCCAACGCCTTCGCCTGGTCGGCTGTTTCATCCACAAAAATATGGCAAATACCAATCCCCCCGGTGATAACCGGGATGCTGCTCTCCTGGCGACATAACCGGTGTAGCTCCGCCCCCCCCCGTGGAATCAACATATCCACATATTCATCCAGCCGGAGCAGCTCCCGCACCAACGCCCGGTCAGGATCGGTAATAGCCTGAACCGCGGCCGCGGGCAACCCCTGTTTTTCTAACGCCTGCTGAATCACCGCCACCAAAGCGATGTTGCTGTGCCTTGTCTCACTTCCTCCGCGCAAAATGACCGCGTTGCCCGTTTTCAGGCTCAGGGTAGCAATATCAATGGTAACGTTGGGACGGGCTTCATAAATGACGGCTAAAACGCCAATAGGAATGCGCCGTTTGCTAAGACGTAGGCCGTTGGGTAGCTGGCGGGCCGCAAACTCTTCCCCCACCGGATCAGGCAAATCTACAACCCGGCGAGTGTCAGCGATCAGGGCCGCTAACCGGCTTTCGTTTAGGGTAAGCCGGTCCAAAAGGGCTTCGCTGAGGCCATCGGTGCGGCCGCGTTCTACATCTTCCTGATTAGCGATCAAAATGGCGGCCGCGTTTCGCTCCAACTCAGCGGCCATAGCCAACAAAGCCCTGTTTTTCTGCCGGGTAGACAAATTTGCCAGTTGGCGGGCGGCCACTTTTGCCGCCTGGCCCATTATTTGTAAAGATGGCATCATGCTAACTCCTGTTTGGTAACCTCGTTAAGGTTTGCATTCCTTACTAGACTCTGGCAACAATTGATTTCACCAGTGGTAATGACCAATACACTAAGGCACTAATACAGTAATAACCAGTTGTCAGACTAAAAAACGCCAGACTCCAGCTCCTTATTTTAGCCGGGGTTTGGCGAAAATAAGAAACAACCACCCGTGGGTAAATTTCGTCTTGACATTTTGGCAATCTGGCATAAACTATATGCTTAACCCCCCCCCAGGGGGGCAGGGTTAAGTGGCTGCAAATTAAGAAAGGTCTGGATCTATATGGAAAACAGCGACAAAAAAACCATCACCCGGCGTCTCTCTAGCGCTGCCGGTCATCTCAAAGGGATCGAGCGGATGGTGGAAGATGACAGTTACTGCATTGACATCATCCGTCAGATTCAGGCGGTACAGGCAGCTCTAGGTAAAGTAAGCGCAATGCTCCTGGACAACCATTTGCACACTTGCGTCACCACAGCCATCCAGGGGGATGATCCGCTAGAGCGGGAGCGGATGCTGCAAGAAGTGACCAGCGTATTTGAAATGTCGTCCAAGATTTAGGTTTTAACTTCTAGTTGGGAGATCCACATTATGCAACAAGGTAGACCGGCTTCAAATTTTGGCAATCTGGGTCGAAGTCGCAGCGGCCGCATCCTCATGGGGCTGGTGTTGGCAGCGTTGGCTCTGATCACCTATTTCACATCCACCTCGTACAACGAAATCACCGGGGAAACCCAGCGCATTAACATCACCGCCCAACAAGAAATTGCCCTGGGGCTGCAAGCAGTGCCAGAGATGATGGCCCAATTTGGTGGCCTGGACCCCAGCCGGGAAGCCCAGGCGTATGTGCAGGCAGTGGGCAAACAGTTGGTAGATAACAGCGCGGCCGCCAATGCTCCGTATCAGTTTGAGTTTTACCTTCTGGCAGACACGCAAACAATCAACGCCTTCGCCCTACCCGGTGGCCCCGTTTTTATCACCGCTGCTCTATATGACCGGTTGGAGACCGAAGGACAGTTGGCTGGGGTGTTGGCCCACGAGATCGCCCATGTCGTGGCCCGGCATGGGGCCGAACGCATCGCCCAGGCCCAGCTAACAGAGGGATTGACTGGAGCCGTTGTCGTCGCCTCTTATGACCCCGACAATCCGAACAGCCAATACGCGGCCCAGATGGCCCAAATCGTCGGCCAACTGGTCAATATGCGTTACGGCCGCGAGGATGAACTGGAGTCGGATCGGCTGGGCGTCCGCTTTATGGCCGAGGCCGGCTATGATCCCACCGCCCTCATTGGCGTCATGCAGATATTGGCTGAAGCCAGCGCAGGCAACCAACAACCAGAATTTTTCAGCACCCACCCTAATCCAGGCAACCGCATCGCTCAAATCGAAGCCCTCATTGCCGAATATTTCCCAGAAGGGGTGCCGGATGATTTAATCAAATAAAGGAGAAACTATGTCAACCAAAACATTCATCGTTCCCAATATTAGCTGTGGGCATTGCACCCACACCATCGAATCAGAGTTAAGCGAGCTAGCCGGGGTAATCGGCGTCCAGGCAGTACAGACCAGCAAACAAGTGACGGTCACCTGGGAAGATCCGGCCAGTTGGGAGCAGATCAATTCATTACTACGCGAAATTAATTATCCGCCTCAAGAATTGATCCAGCTCAATTAGCCTTTAATCAACCCTATCGGCCACGAACTACCCGAATTATCTGGAAACGTGTTCATTCGAGTCGTTCGTGGCCAAACTCCCCTATGTCTACAAAACAGCTTACCTTACCCGTCACCGGCATGACCTGTGCCAACTGTGTAGCGGCCGTCGAACGCAGTGCTAAAAAAATACCTGGTGTCAGCCAGGCAACGGTCAATTTTGCCAGTGAACGGGTCACAATTGAATATGACCCCCAGGTAGCCGATCCCCAGGCGGTAATTGCCCGGATTGAAAAAGCGGGCTATGGCGTACCAACGGCCACTGTGGAACTGCCGATTACGGGGATGACCTGTGCTAATTGCGCCAATACCATTGAACGCCGCCTCCTAAAAACGGACGGGGTGCTGGAAGTGCATGTCAATTTTGCTAGTGAAAAGGCATCTGTCACCTATGCACCAGGCGCCGCCAACCGGGTGGATTTGATCGCGGCCGTGCGCCGGGCTGGTTATGATGTGGTAGAAGCGGCCGCCGACGAAGAGATGGAAGATGTGGAAGCGGCCGCACGCCAGGCCGAGCTGCACCACCAACAGCACCGCTTCATCATTGGGGTCATTTTCTCCCTACCCCTCTTCCTGTTCAGCATGGCCCGCGACCTCAGTCTGATTGGCCACTGGGCCCATGCCAACTGGGTCAACTGGCTCTTTTGGGTGTTGGCTACCCCAGTCCAATTTTATGTGGGCTGGGACTATTACACCGGCGCGTACAAAAGCCTGCGGAACGGCAGTGCCAACATGGATGTCCTGGTAGCCATGGGATCATCTGTCGCTTACCTGTACAGTGTGGCCGTCCTCATTGCCCTATCGCTGGGGACAGCCGCCCTGGGAGATCATGTCTACTTTGAAACCTCAGCCGTCATCATCACCCTGATTGTCCTCGGCAAGCTGCTGGAAGCACGGGCCAAAGGACGCACCAGTGAAGCAATTAAAAAATTGATGGGGTTGCAGGCTAAAACGGCCCGCGTCCTTCGTGATGGTGAAGAACGAGATATTCCTATCGCTGAAGTGGCGGCAGGGAACATTATTCTGGTGCGGCCGGGAGAAAAGATACCGGTAGATGGGGTGGTAGTACGCGGCCGCAGTGCCGTAGACGAGAGCATGATTACCGGCGAAAGTGTGCCCGTAGATAAAACTGTTGGCGCGGCCGTCATCGGGGCCACCCTCAACAAACAAGGGCTGCTGCACATCGAAGCCACCAAAATTGGCCGCGAAACTGCCCTGGCCCAAATTATTCGTTTAGTCGAGCAGGCGCAGGGCAGCCGCGCCCCCATCCAACGGCTGGTAGATCAGGTATCCGCCTATTTTGTGCCCGCTGTCGTTGCCTTTGCTGCCCTTGCCTTTCTCATCTGGCTCATCAGCGGGGCCGGCTTCACGCCAGCTTTGCTCCGGCTGACCGCCGTCCTGGTCATCGCCTGTCCGTGTGCTATGGGGCTGGCAACCCCCACCTCCATCATGGTGGGCGTGGGCAAAGGGGCCGAACAGGGCATTCTGTTCAAAAACAGTACCGCCCTGGAGCAGGCTCACAAAATCACCGCTGTCGTTCTGGACAAAACCGGCACCATCACCAAAGGGGAGCTGGCAGTCACCGATTTAGTGATCAGCGAGGAGGTAACCGGCAACAGCGAAGCGCACTCAGCCCTCATTCTGGCGGCTTCCGCCGAACGTGGCTCGGAGCATCCTTTAGGACAGGCCATTATCCAGGCCGCCCAGGCCCAAGGGTTAACCTTGTCTGAACCAGATCGGTTTGAGGCAATACCAGGACATGGCATTACAGCTCAGGTAAACAATCACCAGGTATGGTTGGGTAATTTGCGCCTGATGCAGCGAGAAAATATCACCTTAAACGGTCTGGCACCAAAAGCAGAGAAATTGCAGCAGCAAGGCAAAACGGCGATGTGGTTAGCGGTAGACGGACAGGCTCAGGCTATTATCGCCGTCGCCGATGTCATCAAAGAGGGTTCACGAGAGGCGGTAGCCGCCCTGCAAAAACTGGGCTTAAAGGTCGTGATGATGACAGGAGACAACGAAGCCACGGCCAAAGCCATTGCTCAGGAAGCGGGTATTGAGCGGGTGTTGGCCGAAGTGCTGCCCGGTGACAAAGCGGCCCAGGTGAAGAAGCTGCAAGAGGAAGGGCTGGTTGTGGCCATGGTGGGGGATGGTATCAACGATGCGCCGGCCCTGGCTCAGGCGGATGTGGGCATGGCCATCGGCACCGGCACGGATGTGGCCATGGAAGCAGCCGATGTGACCCTGATGCGGGGAGATTTACGCAGCGTACCCCAGGCGATTGCCTTGTCTAAGGCCACGATGAGGAATATCAAACAAAATCTGGTGTGGGCGTTTGGTTATAATGTTGCCCTGCTTCCCGTGGCTGCGGGCATTTTGGCCCCATTCCCCTGGGCCCCGCCCTTCTTGCGCCAACTGCACCCCATCCTGGCCGCCGGGGCCATGGCTTTTTCCAGCATCAGCGTCGTGACCAATGCTTTGCGCCTGCGCCGGGTGAAAATATAAGTGAGATTGTATCAATCTACCAATGACTCTACTGAAAAAACTTCCGCAGAGACGCAGAAGCGCGAAGTTGCCGGAGAAAAATTTGTACCAACTGGTGTACTTTGCGGCTATTTTCAGGAAACTCACAGATTTTCACAGATGGCGTAAGAATCTGTGTGTATCTGAAACATCTGTGGGTAACCGATAAATGCGTCCAATTAGTCAAAAAGTAAACGGTGTTTTGTATGAGAAAGAGGGGGAAACGGCGCTGCTGTTGGACGACGCGGCCGCGCCCCTTTTTCTCCGTTATGCCTTTGTCATCCAGGGACCGGAAGACCCTATCTTCCCGGCTTTTCTCCTGGATGATTGGGGGCGAGAAATCGGCAAACTCGCCTTGTACCAATGGGTGGCTGAAAATGGCAATCTATTCCCCAGAGCGGAAATTTTCGGCTATGAACTAGATGGCCGTGAGACCCAGGTTTTTTTACGGGCCCTGGAACTGTACGCCCGTTACCCCTGTTACGTTTACCCTGACAAAGATGCGCCGGTGGAGCGCGGCCGCTTACTCCGCCACATCCTCATCCCCGAGGCCATCGCTGCCACCCCCGCCAAAACAAAACGTCCCGATAATCCCCATCTCCCTCTGGCTCGTGCCCGCCTCTCCTGGTGGCACATTAATCCGGCTCACCTGTTCGAAAATGGTTATCAAAAAGTGTGATTCGCCCAAACCAATAACGAAAGAGATAACATGAACCGGGTTCACCACCGACAATAAACGCTTATCCGCAGATTGCGGATATTTACCAGGGCTGTTGTCCAAACCGGGTGCTGCCAAAACCGACAAATAAACCCTTATCCGCACCAATTTTGGCAAATAGCTGTCTTTTATAAACAACCAGAGAGGGGTATACTAGTTTTGGTTTCAGGTTGCCGGTTTTAGATTAGAGCGGCAGAATCTCCAGTCTCTAATCTCCCATTCTTTCACTCTTCAGAGGTTTCTATGAAAGCATTTGTCACTGGTGGTACAGGTTTTATCGGGCGGAGTTTGATACGGCAGTTGTTGGCGCGAGGGTATCAGGTTTATGCTCTGGCCCGCTCACTGGAAGCCGCGGCCGCGCTCCAGGCTCTAGGGGCAGTCATCATCAAAGGGGACATCACTGACAAAGCCTCTATGCGGGCGGGGATGCAGGGGAGCGATGTTGTGTTCCATGTCGCTGCCTGGTACAAAATCGGGGCCCGTGATTGGATGGAGGCTGAATCAGTCAACGTCAGCGGCACACGCAACGTCCTAAACCTGGCCCATGAACTAGGGGTGCCCAAAATTATATACACCAGCACCGTCGCCGTTTTTGGGGATACCCACGGTGAACTCGTAGATGAACAATATGAGGGCAGTGGACCCTTCCTCAGCGAATATAGTCGCACCAAATGGTTGGCCCATTACAAAGTCGCTCTCCCCCTCATCCAGCGCGGGGCGCCCATCATTATCGTCATGCCCGGTGGTGTTTATGGGCCTGGGGACACCAGCATTATTGCGGAAACGATGCTCCGATTCATCAATGGGCAGCTCCCAGTCATTCCTGGTGCAGATACCTTGTTCACCTATGCTCATGTGGACGATGTGGCCGAGGGGCATATTCTGGCGGCCGAAAAAGGAAAAATCGGCGAAAGTTATATTCTGGCCGGCCCCGCCATTCCTCTGGGAGAAATGGTTGATTATTGGGCAGATCTGCTGGGCCGCCGTCGCCCGCTGCATATTCCTTCCGGCTATGTCAAACCATTGGCCCCGGTAATTGGCTCACTCAATCATGTCCTCAGTTTATCACCCTATTTCAGTGAAGAATCGGCTCACAACCTGGGGGCATCACAAATGGGCCGCTCTGATAAGGCACGGGCCGCTTTAGGGTGGCAGCCGCGGCCGCTCCATGTAGGGATGAAGGAAACGTTGGCCTGGGCCGAACAAGTAAGCCAATCCCAACCGCCTGTTCTGACCGATCAGCAGAAACAGGTGGCCCAGGTAGCTCTCATCGCGGCCGCAATCCTGTTTCTCCTCTGGCTGTTTGGCCGGCCCAAATCGAAGAAGTAGGTGGGGCAAAGTTGCAGGTAACCTTTTTGCTTTGCCGGACTCCCCTAAAAGGATGAACCATGACTCAATCCAGACAGCGAACGATGATCATTGGTATTGGCGCGGCCGCCTTATTGCTGTTACTGGGTGCGGTCCTTCTCTGGTTGTGGCTGCGGCCGCAGACCAGCCAACCTTCCCTACTCATTCTCGTAGACGCCTCCGCCCGGATGAATTTGCCTTACAGTGGGGGCAGTGGCAACCGGTTCGCGGCCGCGCAAAACTTCATCAGTGAACTCACACGGGGCAGCAATACCTCAGCCACCCTGGGGCTGCGCGTTTTCGGGGCCGGGGCCGAAAGTGACCCCTGCCGAGATACCAACCTGCTGGTCGCCGTAGCCGATGGCACCCAGGCTGCCATCCGGCGTGAATTGACCGGAGTCCAGCCAACCGCAGGTGAGGCTGGGCTGGTGGGGGCCATCATTGCCGCTATTCGTGATTTAGCCGCTCTGGACAGCCCTGGCCCATTTCGTCTTGTCATCGTAACCGGTGGGTCTGACAGTTGTATCACCGTTCAGGGAGAACGGCTGATTGAGCAAGAAATCCGCCGGGCAGGGATTATCGTAGATACCCTCATCATCAACTTAGATGCCGACCCCAACAGCGCGTTGGCCCTCAAAGATTTGTTAGCTGAGTTAGGTCAGGGAGCGTATGTTACGGCCCCAGATGAGGGAACCTTACTCGGCTATATAGACACCATCTTAGAACTGATAGATGACCCAGTTGGCTCGGTGACGATTGGCGAGCTGATTGAAGAAGAAGAGATTGCCCAGGTAACGGCTACCCCCCAGGCGACAGAAACGAGCGCGGCCGCGATTCCCACCCCATCACCCACCCTCACCCTCACCAGAGAATCTACGGCAACGGCAACCGCGACAGCAACGGCTTCAGCAACCACCACTGGCACCCCCAGCCCAACCCCAACCCCCACCCTCACAGCTACCGGCACCAATACGACCACCCCCACAGCTACGCGCACCCCAACCCGCCTACCTACCAGCACCGCCACCCCTACTCTGACCTTCACCCCCCTGCCGCCACCACCAGCCCCAACAACCGAACCCCCGGGGGAACCAGCTACCAGTACCCCTACTTTAGCACCTACCGCAACCAGTACAGCCACGCCAACCCCCGCCAATACCGCCACACCAACACCGGCTAATACCGCCACGCCAACACCAACCGTTACCCCAACCTCAGCCCCATCTTTACCCAACTCTATTTTTTGGACACAAACGGAAGGTGTTTTCCGCAGCCCTGTCACGACCAACAACCCTACCCAAATTGTACCTTATGTAGGTGGTGAACTAGGGGGCATTGCCGTTGATTCCTTCAATCAACGCATTTTTTGGGTGGATTTTGGCAATGGGGGGATTTATCGAGCCAACCTGGATGGCAGCAATGTCGCTCTTGAATTTACTGGAGGGGCGGGCTTTTCTATGGCTTATGATGATGGCTACCTGTTCTGGCATAATGGCAATGAAATTTACCGATATACTGTTGGCGGTGGCCCGCTGTTGAGTTTAATCACCAGCAGCTGCCCAGCGGGGCAAATTGCCCTGGACACCCTTAACAACCGGGTTTATTGGAGCGACAATTGCAGTGGTGATTTTTCACGCATGAATTACGATGGCACCAATATTGATACGCTTCTCTTTGAATTAGACATTAAAGGCTTAACCATCGACGCGGCCGCGGGCTACCTTTATTATACTGAAACCTATATAGGTGATTTTCTATTGCGGGCTAACCTGAATGGGAAAGGGGGGCAAATTTTATTGAGTGCTGCTGATATTTACCAAATCGTGGTAGACCCGAACAATGGGTATCTTCTCTGGCTTTCGCCCTTCGACAATACCATTTACCGGGCCAATCTGGATGGCACAGGCATCATTCCCCTCATTCCAGTGAGCGGCAGCCCAGCCGCCTTAAGCATTTACCTGAACAACCCTTAAATGATAGGGGGCTATTGAACCTTGCAAAGGTTTTCTCCACTGGTGATCATTGGCAACGAAACCTCCGGAAGGTTGTATCACCGGAGAGGGTTAGGAGTTACAAACGGGATACGTTGGCCTCACGGTCTATTGACCTGAACATTATCATAAACAATCGTCAATTCGCCAGCGGCCCGTTGGCGTGTGAGGAGGGCGATGTCCCCAGGGATAGTTGTGGAGGTGGTGGCCGTCAAAAACAATCCATTTGCGGCCAGGGTCAGATTTTCTCCCACACAGGTGGCTTGAAGTGGCATAGTTTGACCAGGTGTAAGCGCGGCCGCGTCTCCTTCCGCCAGCACCGTTATCTCCCCGTTCAACCGCTCCCAAATTTGCGCTTTACCCACCGGGCTGACGGTCAGGGCAATAAAATGATTAAGATCACGCCAGCGGCAAATCACCCCCATCTCCACCTCAGCTATCCCTTCCTTAAACGTCGCTTCTACCTGCACCGACACATCCGCCTCATTGAGCCGCTCAGACAAGGAAAACCAAAATACCCCATTGCCCTTTGAGGTAAAAACCAGCGTATCCGCCTCATAACTAACACCGCCATCTTCATCCGCTTTCACCCCAAAACCGGCAAAGGGATTAGTGAAGTCATCGAACAACAGCTGCCCTACCGGAGTGGGTGTAAGCACAATGGTAGGGGTAGGCGGGAGGTTGGTTGCCGTAGCGGGTGGCGGGGTGGGGGTCGCGGCCGCAAACAGTCCTTGCCCAAAAACAAAATACCCTATCAGGATAATCACCACCCCCACCCCGCCCAACAAAAGCAAAGGGGATACCCCTGATCGGGCGGGCGGCGCGGAAACGGGCAGTGGCGTCGCGGCCGCGACGGGCGCCTCAATAGGGGGTGGGGCGGTCGCTGGCACGGCTACCCCGGCCAGGGCAGCCGCCAACCCAGCTTCGGTCGCCTCCTGGGATGGGCGCGGCAGGGGGGTGTCTGGCTGCTGCTGGCTAAGACGGAGCAAATGAGCGAACGCGGCCGCGCTCCCAGGGCGTTCAATCGGCTTCTTCCCCATCCCCCAGACAAGCAAATCATCTACCGCCACACTCACCTGGGAATTCCGCTCCCGTGCCGAAGGGATAGGATCGCTCTGGTGACGCACCATTACCCCCAGCGTGGTCTCCGCCACATACGGTTTCTCACGGGTGACCATTTCAAAGAGAGAAACAGCCAGGGCATACAAATCAGCTCGCCCATCTACAGGCTGCCCTTGCGCCTGTTCCGGAGCCATATAGGCCGCCGACCCCTGCCCGGCGGGGCCATCCCCAGCCCCTGCAATACCAAAATCGGTCAGATATACATTGTCCCGCTCATCCAGGAGCATATTAGCCGGCTTCACATCCCGGTGGATGATGCCCTGCTGATGGGCCAGATCGAGGGCTTCGGCGATTTGGGCGGCCCAGGCAACCGCAGTGGCTTCAGCCAGTGGCCCCTGAGCCAGCCGATCCGCCACACTCCCCCCATCCAGGTAACGCATCACCAGATAAGGCTGCTCATCTACAGTGCCAAAATCATAAATGGGCAAAATGTTGGGGTGCTCCAGCCGGGCGATAAGATTGGCTTCCTGGCGAAAACGGTTGAGAGCGGCCGCGTCCCCCTTCGTCAGCACCTTAATTGCCACCACCCGTCCTGTTTGCTCCTGCCGTGCCTGATAAACCGTGCCCATTCCCCCGGCCCCGGCAATTTTGAGAATAGTGTACCCTGGAATGTTGGGCAGATGCGTCGTCATAAAAATTCCTCTATTCAATGCGTATGCGACTCACGGTATCACTCCCTTCATTGGCGACCCATAAATCACCACACTGTTCCCCGCAGGGCACCCAGGCCAGGGCCAGAGGGGCCTGCCCAACTTGAATGGTGCCAATGACGGCTGGCGCGGCCGCGTCCACTCCCATCACCGTGCCATCCCCCTCATTAGCTACCCACAACACCCCACCGGCATAAAGCAAAGCCACCGGCCTGACTCCAACGGCCACCTGGCTTACAATCTGGCCTGTCGTTACATCTACCTGTACCAGTTCATTACGGTCAGCCAGGGCCACCCATAACCGATTTTCCACCACCGCCATCGCTTGCGGCTCACCCGGTAAGGAAATCGTTTGTCCGGCTGTCCCCTGCACCGGATCAAGCTGTGTCAGGCTAAAATCCCCTTCATTGGCTACCCACAGATCATTACCCAAAATGGCAAAGGTACGGGGCAAACTGCCGACACGAAGCGTGTTGCCGACTGTTCCATCCGGCTCGACACGGGTCACGCTGTTGTCAAACGCATTGGTGACCCACACCCCACCCCCGGCAATGATGATTTGATTGGGCAAATTTGGCAGCCGGTAAGCGGCAATGATCTCCCCTGTTTGCCGATCCATCTGGGACAATTCACCGCTGAGGGTGCTGGCGACCCAGAGATGCTGCCCGGCAACCGCCAATGAAACGGGCAGATCGGCCACCGGATAGGCGGCAATGGTCTGACCGCAAGGGTCGTTGGTTGGGCTGCACCCTTCGGCGGCCAGGCGGCTGAGGCTGTTGCTGAAAAAGTTAGCTACCCATACTGAACCATCGGCTACAGCCAGGGCACGGGGAGAATCCCCTACCGGGTAGGTGGAGACGAGCAAACGGGCATACGGATTGTCATCAGTTAGAAACCGGGGCAAGATGAGAAATGCGGCCGCCACCACTCCCAGCAGCAAGAGTACCACAATCAGTAAGCCACCCCAGCTTTTCCTTTTGCTTTCTTCTCGGCGGGGAATTGCCACCGTCGGCGCGGCCGCTGAAGCCACCGTGGCTTCGGCGGGGCGGGCAAAGGCCGGGGTGATCACCTCTGTAGCGGCACTGGCATGAACACGGGTCACTTCTCCCTGACCGGCCACTGTCGGCGTTCCCCCCAAATGGGTAGCGGTGACGTTACGATTTTGCACCCGGCGGCCGCTCAGTTCAAAACTATGGCCCAGGCCGCGTCGCAATTCCTGCATGAAGGTACCTGCCCGATCCGGTCGTTCATCCCGGTTTTTGGCTAAACCACGCTGGAGAACGGCCGCGGCCGCGTCTGGTATCTCCGGCACGAACTGTTGAATCGGGGGGGGTGGCTGGCTAAGGTGAGCCAGGGCCACTTCCAGGGCACTATCGCCCATAAATGGCAGTTGACCTGACAAAGCTTCATAAGCCATCACCGCCAGGGCATAAATATCCGCCCGGCCATCCAGCTTATCTCCGCGCACCTGTTCCGGAGCCATGTAGGCGGGGGTACCAGCGATACCATCTTTGGTTTTGGTCAAATCTTCGGAGCCTTCAACCGTTTTCGCCAGGCCAAAATCAGCCATGAAAGCGTTGCCCCGCTCATCCATAAACAGGTTGGCTGGCTTGAGGTCCCGGTGAATAATCCCTTTGTCGTGAGCGTAATCGAGCGCGGCCGCAACCTGGTCCAACACCTTAAGCGTCTCATCCAGATTCAGCGTCTGCTTCATCAGCCGCTCCCGCAGCGTTCCCCCAGTCATGTAGCGCATGACAATATACGGCTGCCCTTCCCACTCCCCATAATCATACACCGGCAAAATATAAGGATGCTCCAAAGCGGCGATAATCCGAACTTCCCGCTGGAACCGCTGCAAAGTCAGTTCAGAATTGTCATGCCCCAGAAGAAATTTGATGGCGACGGTGCGATTGACGGCTGGCTGCGCGGCCGCGTACACCACCCCCATCCCCCCCTGACCCAACATCTGCCCCAGTGTATACTGTCCTATTTCTTGTCCAGTTTTCGGTGCCATAAGCTTTTACCCATTGATCTGATGCAGCCCTTTAACTGTTCAGCCTTCCGCAGGGTTATACCACTCGTTAGCACCTTCCCAAAACCTTCGGAAAGCTCATGTTCTCAGCAGGCTAAACAGCTACACAACCCTAAAGGCATAGAGAGTAAGCGGATTATACCCCAGTCAGATAAAATTATTGCCAATTCAACCAATAGCAGGCATGATTAAGCAATGAATCACCTGAGAACAGAGTTCCCCTCCCCCATTCGTGAGATAGAAAATTATTGGATACCCCTGGCCGATGGCAACCGCATTGCTGCCCGTATCTGGCTGCCGGAAAACGCCGAAAATGAACCCGTACCCGCCATTTTTGAATATATCCCCTATCGCAAAAGTGATTACACCTCAGTACGGGATGCCATGCGCCAACCGTATCTGGCCGGGCATGGGTATGCTATCGTCCGGGCTGATATGCGTGGCAGCGGTGACTCAGATGGCCTGCTGCTGGATGAATATTTGCCCCAAGAGCAGGATGACGCTGTAGAAATTTTGGCCTGGATCGCGGCCCAACCGTGGTGTAATGGCGTGACCGGCATGACGGGCATCTCCTGGGGTGGGTTTAACAGTTTGCAGGTGGCTGCCCGCCGCCCCCCTTCGCTCAAGGCGATTATGCCCATCGCCTGTACAGATGACCGGTATCACGATGATGTGCATTATATGGGAGGATGCCTGCTGACGGCTCAGATGCTGCCCTGGGCAACGGTGATGTTCACCTACAACCCGGCCCCACCTGATCCGCGCCATGTGGGGGAGCGGTGGCGGGAGATGTGGCTGGCCCGACTAGAAGCGAATGAACCGTGGGCGGCTATTTGGGTGAGCCACCAGACACGGGATAGTTATTGGCGGCATGGCTCAGTCTGTGAAGATTACAGTGCGATTGAGGTACCGGTCTATGTGGTCGGGGGATGGGCAGACACCTATAACAACTGTATTCCCCGGCTGCTGGCCGGGTTGAACGGGCCGCGTAAAGGGTTGATTGGCCCCTGGGCCCACACTTTCCCAGAACGGGGCACCCCAGGCCCAGCCATTGGCTTTTTGCAGGAAAGTTTGCGCTGGTGGGATTATTGGCTCAAGGGGATTGAGACGGGCATCATGGATGAGCCGATGCTGCGCTGTTGGATTCAGGAGAGTGTGCCCCCGGCCCCGCTTTATGAGACCCGCCCTGGCCGCTGGGTAGCTGACCCGACCTGGCCATCCCCTTATGTGACGGAGCAGGTCTGGTTTCTTAATGGGGATGAGCGGGGGGAATGGCTCAGTGACGCGGCCGCACCCACGCATACCCTCTCATTACGCGGCCGCCAGCCTCATGGTCTTCTCTCTGGCGAATGGGGCTGCTACGGTTCACCCGGCGAAACGGCCCTCAACCAGCAATCTAGCGATGGGGAAGCCCTCAGTTTTACCTCTGCTCCGCTTTCTCAACCCGTTGATATTTTAGGCAATCCGATAGTCACCTTGACTCTGGCAGCCGATCAACCATTGGCCCTGGTGGCTGTACGTCTTTGTGATGTCACCCCCACTGGGGAGTCCCGGCTCATCAGTTGGGGGCAGCTTAACCTGACCCATCGGGAAAGCCATGCGTATCCTACGCCGCTGGAGCCGGGCCGCCAATATCAGGTGAAGGTGCAGCTTAATGTGATGGGGTACCAGGTGCCAGCCGGGCACCGCCTGCGAGTGGCTGTGTCCCCAACCTACGCCCGCCATGCCTGGCCTTCCCCGGTGCCCGTCACCATTACCTTGTTCAGTGGGGAAGGGTGCCAACTTCATTTACCGGTACGGCGGCCGCAGCCCAGTGACGCTCAGCTTCTCCCCTTCCCTCCCGCCGAAATTTCGGCCCCGCTTCCCCTGGAAGAAAAACGAACCGAATTCCGGCAGCAAACCATTACCTATGATGTGATTAACGGGGTAACGGTACTGAAAATTGTTAATGACAGCGGCCGCGTCTATTTGCCAGACAACGGGTTAGAGTGGGACGAATGGAGCGAAGAAACATTAACCTTGTCTGATGACGATCCCGTGGCGATGCAGCAGCGGGTGCAGATGCGGATAGCGTATCAGCGGGGAGAGTGGCACATTCGTATGGAAACGGACAACCATTTGCAAGCAGATACCACCCATTTTTACCTCACCCACCTGTTTAATGCTTATGAAGGCAATACCCCTGTGTTCAGCCGCAGTTGGAGCTACAAAATTCCGCGCCATTTAGTGTAGGGACGACTTATTCCTCAGCGGCTTGTTCGGCTAAGGCCCGGTTGACATCATTTAGCTGCTGTTGGAAATCACGATTATCAGGAAACAGCGCGGCCGCCTGAGCAAAGGCTGCGGCCGCACTCTCCCACCTCTCCTCTTGTGCTTCTATCCGCCCCAACTGCTCCCACGCTTTGGCCTGGAGAAAACGGGCCGCCGGCAGCTCTGCCGGTAAATAGGCAATGGCCTGCTGAAAATCGTGCTGTGCGGCCGCGTCATTCCCTCGCTCCATCTGCGCTACCCCCCGCCAAAAATAGGTCGGGCCATCGGTGCCATCTAGCTGCAGGGCCAGATCATACCAGCGTATCGCGGCTGTGGGGTTATCGGCAAGCAGAGCCACACTCCCTTGTTGGCGCAAAAAAGGTACCGCCTGGGTATCTTGCTGCCAGGCAGCTAAGGCGGCCGCTTCATCCCCCTGTGTCCAATAAACTAATCCGGTGCGCCGGGCATCAGCGGCTGCCGCCGGGGGCAGTTCCACCAGCGGCTGCCCGGTGAACCGGCTCTGATCCAGGCGCAGAAAATGCCAGTTGCGCGCGGCCGCGGGAGAGAAGGGGAGCAAAAGCAGCAGGATGATGGGGAGAATGAGAGCGGGAGAGCGGGAGAGCGGGGAATGAGTGGACGGGGAGGTCAGGCGAGCCGCGGCCGCCAGGAGAAGCCAGACAAAAATCCCCTGCCGCTGCTCCAGGGAGAGCATGTCAAACAAATTAAACCACCAATACCCCACAAACGCCGTCCCCACCACAGCTCCCCATTCATTAACGCTGGTGTCGTCTGTAGTTATTCTCAAACGCGGCCGCCACAACCCCCACAACAGCATCCCCAACCACCCGGCCAACACCAACGCCCCACCCACCCCTAAATTTAGGGTGGCCTGCAAAAACAAGTTATGAGCATGGGTGAAATCAAAATCAGGCGATACTACTGTAAACAGGTAGTTTGCCCGGCTGATGGGAACAAAGGTAAACAGCCCCGTGCCCCAGATTGGATAATCCTGGATGGCCTGCCCGGCTACTGACCATATCTCCAACCTGGAAAGCCAGCTTTGTGGCGGCGGCTGGCCTGTTTTGGTAAGGGTGTCCAGGGTCGCCAACGGCTCTACGCCTTGCTGCCTAACCAGTTCCGGCCACCAAATGACCGTAAACGGAAGCAGGGTAAGAAACAGCAGCATAACCGCCAGCCAGCGAAAACGGCACCGCCCCCAGCTCCAATACGCGGCCGCCATCACCGGCAGGGCTAACCAGGCATTGCGTGATTGAGTGAGAAAGAGGAGAAAGAGGATAAGCGCGGCCGCACCCCACCCCACCCAACGACCAGGCCAAAAAACAGAGGATGAGTCGGAACGCGGCCGCGCCACCGCCCAGGCAAAGGGCAGAAAAAGGAGCAGCAGCCCGGCTACGGCATTCTGGTTTAATGAATAAGGGCCGCTGAGGTGGGGGAGAGCATCGGTAAGCGGCCGCAAATCAATCACCTGTCGTTCCGGCCATTGCACCGTAAACAACCCCACCAGGGCCATTCCCCCGCCAAAAAGGGCCATCCCCCCAACAAATTGTCGCAGCCGGGCCTCATCCTTCAGCCAGGCAAACAAAGCCGCAAAGCCAAAGAATCCCCCAGTCACATAAAGCAAGCGGGGCAAACTCAGCGCTGGAAGCGGACTAACAAGATACGCAATCAGGGTCAACAATAAATAAAAAAACAAAAACAGGCCAGGCGCGGCCGCTGGCCTAAACCCACACCCTTCCCCCCTCCCATCCGTAGCTACTTCAAGCCGTATCCCCGACAAAAAAGAAAGCAGCAGCCCAAGCAAAGCCAACGCTTTGAGCCAGGGCCTATCCCCCGGCGCAACCAGCATCAGATACAGCCCCATCCAAATAATCAACCGCCAGGTAGCCCAATCCCAAGGTCCCATACTACCCACCGCTCACTTCCCCCTGGCCAATACTCTCTCATACAACGTTACCGTCTCCTGGGCAGCTCGCTGCCAGGAATATTGTCTGGCCTGGACCAATCCCCGCTCCCCTAACCCGCGTCGCTGCCCGGCATCAGCCAACAAACCAAGAATCCCTTCCGCAATCGCCTTTTCACTGGTCGGATCAACCAGGTAAGCCGCCTCACCGCAAATTTCGGCCATAGCCGAGCCGTGACTGGTCAGCACAGGGGTGCCGCAAGCCATCGCTTCCAATGGCGGTAGGCCAAACCCTTCATACAGCGACGGGAATACAAACAGGGTCGCCAGAGTGTATAACCCCGGCAAATCTTCTTCGGGCACATACCCAAGCAGCCGCACTTTATCCGCCGCTTCCATCTGGGCTACTGTTTGCTCCAACACCCCGTTCATCAACCACCCATTCGGCCCAACCAAAACTAAGGGGCAGCCAGGGTAATGCCGCCAGACACGGCTCATGGCCTGGACGAGCCGGGTTAAATTTTTGCGCGGCTCAATCGTACCCACATACAAAACAAAAGTTTCTGGTAGTTGGTAACGATCTCGCAGTTGTTTTAGGCAAGCAGAATCGGTGTGGGGATGGAAGTGGGGCGCGGCCGCTTCGTACACTACCGATACCTTCTCCGGGGGCAGCTTCAAGATACGGATAATATCCCGCCGGGCAAACTCTGAAACGGTCAACACATGAGCGGCCCGCCGGGCTACCACAGGCAGCAGCCAACGCAAGGCCAGGAGACGGGAGCGGGGGTGATATTGGCTGTATAGAAAAAGGGAGACATCGTGAATGGTGATGAGATAGGGGGTCACATGGTGCAGCGGGGCCGTATTATTGGTGAAATGGCACAAATCTGGTTGGCTGTGCTGGATAAGCCGGGGGAGTTTAAACTGCATCCACAACCAGCGACTGTAAGAAAAGTAACCTGGCACCAGCGTGGCTTCGGGTAGGCTGTTATCCCCATTCATAGGGCGATTGCTGTACAACAAAAAGTTCCATTCTGGATGAAGGTCAGCAATATGGGCTAACAGATGCCGGGTATAGCTGCCAACTCCAGAGCGTGTCCCCAGCAGAGGGGTACCATCATAACCGATCCGCATAAAATTACCTCTCCCGTGCCCACAAGCCTACCAACAGCCAAAAAAGTAAACCGGTGGCGTTGAATAAGAGAAAGAAATCTAAGAAGCCATGTATCATGAAGGTTAGCAGCGCGGCCGCGATAATTAGAGTGTATCTGTTGCGATCTGGGTTTATGGCTATGCGAATTATTTCGCGCAACAAACCAGATAACCAGACAAAAAATGGGATGCTGCCCAACAACCCCAGGGAAACAACCATTTCGATATACCAATTATTGGTATGCACCGTATCATTCCAGGCGGCCGCCGACAGCTTTTCTCCATAACGCAGGCGAAAATTATCCAGACCAATCCCCAACCAGGGGCGTTCCCGCCAAAATTGCCAGGCCACCTGCCACAATACCGCCCGATCCGGAATTGGCAGCACTGGCTCGCTGAGGTAGCGCGTCGGCAGCGCGGCCGCGGCCCCATTCTCCCCAGCCACAACAACTACCTGAGTTACTTCTCTAATGCCACTCTTATCCCCAAACCAGGTCACTTGCTCCTGCACCACATCCCAATACAGCTCAATCTCCCCTACCTTAGCGGGAACAGACAACCCCACATCCATTTGCACCGTCTCCCCAGGGTAAACAGGATCAGGAAACGGCCAGCGGACCTGTCCATATTCAGCCTGAGTCGTTGGGTCTACCCACCGCCCTGCCAACTGAATAGGGGTGCTGCCGTCACTATGCCAGACAAATCGCCCTTCGTTGGTCACAGTCACGGGGACTGGGGTGGTTTCCCCGGCCGCGAGGGTCAACCGTTCGGGCATCTCCAACCGGGCGCGGTACCACTCTGCCTCTGACCCTGCTTGCAGCCGCAGGCGAAAATGACTGTTCCCCACACTGTTCACCGCTGTCATCACAAGGATAACCCCAGCCAGGGCAAGCCAACCTACGGCCGGCCGCCTCAGCGCCGGGTGGGGCCAAACCGTTAGCACAATAGCAAAAAACAGGGCCACAAACAATAGGGTGGCAAAACTGGCCCGGCTTAATGTTAAAAAGGCGGCCTGGAGATACAGCAGCAGAGCTACACTCAGGCCAATGGGTTTCAGCCACGAATACCACAAATTGACACGAATTTGGTTGTTTCGGGCTGATTCGTGAAAACCTGTCTTGAGCCTGCCAAAGGATTCATGACTAAAAAAGAGCAGCAGCAAAAACAGGGTGGCCTCAATGAACATGGCGGCCTGGTTGGCATAATCAAACGGCCCGGTGAGGCGCAGGAATGGCCCGGCCTGGGTGATTTTGGCGCGAAAGGGGGACAACCAAATCAACTCCCGATTCCCTATTATTTCGACCAAGCCAGGCAGCGCGGCCGCAAACCCACCCATCAGCAGTGCGCCGGCCAAAAAAGGGGTCACCCGGCGGCCTGGTTCAACCTGGATGACGGCCAAAGCCAGGAGCAATCCGCTCAACAAACGTAAACTGGCTTTAAACGCATTGGCTACATAGAGTGGGGCGAACGCGGCCGCCACCATCATTCCCACACAAAAGGGCAGCAGCCAGAACCAATAACGTTCCGGCCAGCGAATCTGCCGGGGGTTCGCCAGGGCAATGATCGCCGTCAGCCCCAGGGCAAGCCCAAGCAGCAGCTCCACATTGGTCACAGCCAGAGGGCCAACCTGGAGCAGCGGCTGATCCAGCTCAAACGGCAAACTCACCGCCAGCAAAAGCAAAGCCACAAAACGTCCGTGTCGCAAATAGCTCATTGTCATTGGGGAGGACTTTAGCCGCAGATTAACACAGGTTTTGGGGATTAGCCTGGCAAAATCTGCGGCTAAAAATCAGCTTTTGGCACCGCCAGGAGAGGGGTTTAGCCTGTCGTCGCTTTATACTCTTCAATGGGAATCCTTAAGGTGCCCAGACAGGTAATGAATAGGAAAATCTCGGCGACAATCATGGAAATAGCTGGGGCTATTGCCCCCAACCGGGGCAGCAGCATCCAGGTTAGACCGGCATGAATCAGCAGCATAATCCCCATATACCAAACGATGTGCCTCTGCTGATGGCGGGCGATGAGGTGATGGGTCAAACTAAAGTTGAGAAAGGCAGGGAGCAAGGTCAACAGCAGCAGCTTAAACAAGGGCACGGCCGCCCCATACCCTTCACCATACAACCAGGGAATCAGCCTCGCGGCCGCAACCCACCCCGTACCAGCTAACAACAAAGCACAACCCGCCAACAATAACCCAAGCTGCCAGCCGAGCCGTTTGGCCCGCGCCGGATCCTGCTGCCAGGCCACCGCCAATACGGGAAACGCGGCTGCCAATAGAGATGCCGGGATAATCTGCATTGGCTCGACCAACCGGGCGGCCGCGCTAAAGTGAGCTACCGCCGTCTCATCCAGGCGGTGTTGCAGCAGCAAAACCCCCAGACGAGTATAGGCGATAGACAAAAAAATAGCGATTCCTAACGGCCAGGCTTGGGTCAGCAGCCCCCGCATCACCCCCCTGCCAGAAAAAACACGGCCGGGAAAGAACACGGTTAAAGCAGAGGAAAGAGGGGTGTTGCCCTTAGGGAAGTACAGCCAATCCAGGCGGATCAATTGGGCCAAACCAATGCCGGTAACAAGCAGCATCAGCAGCAGTCCACTGCTGCTCAGGGCCAATAACCCACCCCCCAGGGCTAAAACAATGCCCCCACCGACAGCCAGGATGAGACGCGCCCCAGCCAACAGCCACGCTTCCTGCGCTAACATCTGCTGCCCCCGGAAAACATAGCCAATAAATTCCAGGTAGGTCTGGCTCAATAACATACAGCCGATCAAGAAAAGGCTTAGGCGTATGGGGGGATCATAAGCACGAGTAAGGAGCAGGAGCAAAAAGATAACCGGAAGGGTGAGGAGCAGCTTCAGGTAAAACGCTGTCTGAACCTTGAATTGGGCCTGGCGCTGATGAACGGCTACTTCTCGGGAGATGAGCAGTTGCAGCCCCATGTCGGCCAATTGGGCCAGGACAAACCCTAACGCCAGCCCATAGTTGTACCAACCGAACGCGGCCGCGCCCAACTGCCGGGCGGCCATAATCATCAACAAAAAAGAAGCCGCCCGGCCAACAAATTCAGATGTCAATTTAATCAGGGTGTTACGGGTGAGATGGTAGCCAGGCAGCGAGGGTGACATAGAAAGTTGACAAACCGGGTGACAGCATGAATACGTAGCAGATAAGCATAGCCGGAATATTACCGCTTCACTTCCCTACTTTGTTAGCAATTATCCCTGACAAAAGTGGGGCATAGTCAACAAAGGTTTGTGGCGCAAGAATGAACCATTGGCAGATTGAATAGTTACGTCCAGATTCAGAATTACGTTGAACCCTTGCGATACCTGATAAATAAACAATATAATGTAATTCATGTCGCCTTATCGCTTTTGGTGGGGTGATCTCAATCTTGACCAGATTGACGAGCATGGTGTGGTACCTGAAGAAACTGAGGAACTATTCCAAAATAGGCCTTGGATTGTTAAACCAGGAGGTGAGAAATACCTTGCCTATGGGCAAACTCTAGCGGGGCGGTATCTTTTGGTCGTATTTGCGAAAAAGTCTGAACAGCGCATTCGGGTTCTACAGCCCGTGATATGACTGCCGCCGAAAAGAAAAATTACCGAGCAAGGAGAAAATAGCAGGCCAAAACTTCCTGAATTCAAATCAGAGGCAGAAGAAATAGCCTGGTTTGACACCCATGATACATCTGAATATATGGACGATTTAGAAGAAGTAGATGAACCTTTTACAGTTATTCAGACAAGGTTTAAAACACCCCTTAATGTCACCTTGCCTTTATCTTACGCTGACGCCATTGAATCTTATGCGGCACGGCAAGGCTTAACCTATCAAGCAGTTGTACGTGCCTGGTTAATAGAAAAGTTACAACAGGAAGCTCCTGACCTGATGCCGCAATAAGATTAAGGCTTTAGGATCTCAATCGTAATCTGTGGACACAATCGCACTACAATTTTCCCGCATATACGCCGCTACCGGCAGATGCAGGGGGTGGACCTGATACTCCTGTAATCCAGCCAGATCATCAAACATCGTCATCAGACCAATGTCATAACTGCGGGGAGAGCGGATGAGGTCAGCCCCAACGCGAAAGGAGCGCAGGCTAGGGATTTGCCCATCTAAAGAGCGTAATTGTTGCAGCGCGGCCGCGATATTTTCCTCTGTTGGCTCTTTTAATTTAAACAACACCAGATGGGTAATCGGCCCTCTGATGATCTCTTCTGGGGCAATGCCGCGGGAATCCAGCTCCAGCCGCATCACATTTTCCCCATCATGTACTTCCCCTGTATCTACAAAGCCTAACTTCTGGTAAAACGGCTGAGGACTGCCTTCACCGGGAACATAGCTGAGGGTCATTTCACTGGCCTGCGGCCGCCGCTTTACCCGCTCAATCACCAGTTGCAACGCCTGATAGCCATACCCATGTCCCTGATGGTTGGCATCAATCATATACCGCCACAAATAATAGGTAGGCTTTTCCGTATCCTCATACATCATTACAAAACCAACCGGCGCCTCATCAGCATAAATCGCCCGGTACCACGCTTTCGGCTCCAAAGCTGCCTCAGCCAGAGAGATGGCATTGGGGGCCACAAAACCATTCTGCGCTTCATTCACCTTCAGGTTCAACACCGCCCGTAAGTTAGCATCTATTACCGGCCGCAAAGAAACAATCGCCATAACAAACCTCCTATACAAATCAAATTTCCAGTTCGATGCCCGATTTCGAAAAGGGTGTATTTTATTTCAGGAGAAAAAAGAAGAGCGCATCCCCAGATGCACACGGGCCGGCATCTGGGGACACCTTACTCTCCCACGATGGTATAGGGAAGCATATCCCCTCTCCTGGGGGAGAGGGCCAGGGTGAGGGGCTGTATAGGGAAGCATATCCCCTCTCCTGGGGGAGAGGGCCAGGGTGAGGGGCTGTATAGAATACAGCGGTTTTCACTCATATTTTAACGCCTTAACCGGCTCTAAGGTGGCCGCACTCAGGGCAGGGTATAAACCCGAAATAAGGCCAATAAGGGTGGCAAAAATGAGGGAAAAGATGGGCAGCCAGGTAGGCGTATATACGGCAACTGTGGGTGGGGGTGCTCCTGTTTCCACCGATTGTCCGGCAAAATAAGCCAGGGCCAACACATTCACCACCTGCCCCAAGGCCCAGCCAATCGTCACCCCACCCACCCCACCGATGAAGCCAATGCCGGCCGCCTCCCCTAAAAAGACGCTCAATACATGCCGGTTGGTCGCCCCCACCGCTTTCATCAACCCTATTTCCCGCGTTCGTTCCAAAATGGCCATGGCCATCGTATTGGCAATACCAATCGCCGCCACCAGCAAAGCTATTGCCCCCACCCCACCAAAGACAACCTGAAGCACAGTGTAAAAGCCAGTAATCCCCTGGACAAATGATTGGGGTGTATACGCCTGATACCCCATTTCGGTAATCTGGTTAGCGACATCTAATACATCTTTGACATCTCCTACCCGCACGATGAGGGTAGCATAGCCATCCTTTTTTCGATCAGGTCGTTTACCGGCAGCCCAGGTAAGATGGCTTTCCATGTCGCTCATGGGCATATAGATAGACCAATCCGGCTCGTCGCGCATTTCGTTGAGAACACCCACCACTTTAACACGGACTGTTTTGCGGATTTCGGTGCCATCGTCAGACCATTTCATGAGGGTGATTTTGAGGGTTTCCCCCATGAGATCAGGAGGTTCAAAGCTGTTTTGGCCGGGCCGCGGCCGCGGGTTATAAAACCCCATGCTCACATTTGCTCCGACAATAACGGTACCGGGGGCCAATTCCAATCCCCCTTCACGGGCTGTGACCCCTAGGCGGCTCAAATTATCCACCCCAACCCCTAACAGTTGTCCATACCCTTCATACTGCCCCACATTGATCATCATGCCATAATAAAATGGGTCTTGGGGAATCACTACCGTCACCCCAGGAATCTGGGCAATATCCGCAATCGTCTGATCCGTCAGGGGGGTCATTTCCGGATCTTGCTGCATCATCCCCGGCCCCCCAGGGCCAAAATTATACATCGGCCACACATTGATCTTGGTCAGATCACCAATACCGCCCAACTGCTGCTGGGCATTTTGCTGTAACCCAACCCCCAGCGATACCAGCAGCACCACGGCCGCCGTGCCAATAATAACCCCGATGGCCGTCAAGGCGACCCGTGCCTTACGCCGGGCTAAATTTTCGATAATCAGGCTAAGTAAATCCCAGATGCTCATGTTTGCAACTCACTACGCACTGCCCCATCACGGCAAAATAGGTGCAGGCACAAACTCTCCCTCAAATCCCCCTTCGATGGGGAAACCACCGCCAGGATCGAAGGGCATGCCACTATCAGAAGCTGGTTGAGGTTTGCCGCTGTCAAGGCCAAGCAGCCCTTTGATAAATCGCCATACTGTTTGCCAGAAACTCTCTTCTTGAGGAGTCGCGGGACCCCCACCTCCTTCACCGGGGAAACCACCCTCACCTGGGAAGCCCCCCTCGCCAGGGAAACCAGGATCAATAAACCCCTCTTGCACCTCAATGGTGAGTGTTTTGCTGATGATCTGTGGCTGGTTAAAATCATCGGTGTAGCTAATGGAGACCAGCAGCTCCAGAGTGCCCGGCTGCTCTGGGGTGATCTGAGCATCCAACGGGAAGAAGCCACCAGGTTCTAAAGCCCCCACAAAAACAGTGTTATTAAGCAGTTGGGCCCCACTGCCGGTGACGCTAAAGTTGCCAAACACCCGCGAGTTTGCCCCGGTGTTAATCATCTGCAAGGGCAAAAAGCCTGGCTGCCCAACAAAGAAAGGGGGTGGCTCAAAGTAAAAGTTAATTTCGACCTGCGGCCGCGACCGGACCAACAAGGTGATAACTTGATCGTCCACATAATTGTTGTTACTGGCATCGTTGTACACAAACGACACTTTGATCGGATAAGCACCCGGCTTGGTAGTGCCATTGACGATCAGCGTCTGACTGGCGGATAGCTGCTGATTGATCCCCAGGCTGCCCAAAAACTGCACATTGGATGATCCCACCGGGGCGAAATTGGCAAAATCACCAGTGCCACCTGAGGTACCCCCTGTGCCGTTCGTTCCGCTGCCACCGCTGCCCCCACCCCCCAGGATGAGGGAGATATTTCTCGCCTCACTGCTGCCGACATTCTGAATATCGAGCAACAAGGTGAAGGTCTTGCCTGGTTCCAGGTCGGTTATGTCCGTTTCGTAATGAGTGACGAGAAGCTGCGGCCGCAGCCGGGGGGTGGCTGTAGGCGTAGCCGTGGGAGTTGGCGTAAAGGTCGGCGTGGGGGTCGGCGTCGCCGTGGCCGCCGGGCCGGTAAACTGCCGCCGCACCGGGAAGGTCAGGTTAAAGGTTTCATTGTAAGCTGTGCCATACACATCGGTATAACTCACCTTCACGGGCAAAGTAGCGATATTGCTGCCCGCCAGGCTGCGGCTGGCGGCCAACGGCTGCCAGAACCGGTTATTCTCGCCGGGGTTAAGATTACCAATCGCCCGCACCCCACCAGTATCACGGGGAATAAAATCGCCCGCCTCAAAGGTGACAACCACATTGGTAGCCACGATCTGGCCGCTGTTGACCAGGGTCATCTCAAAATCTAAATTCTCCCCTGGCACAATTTCGGCACTGCTGGCGCCATAAGACAAGATGGTGAGCAGCGGCCGCACAAAAGCGGTTGGATGGGGTGTATTCGTTGCCAGAGGGGTAGCTGTCGGGCCAGGGGGGTTGCTCACCGTCAGGGCATTGGGCAGCGAGGCCGAACTGGCATCCGGGTTAATGACGGTCAGGGTGTAAACACCGGGCTGAATATCGGCCGGAACAACAGCTCGCAGCACGTTGCTACTGACAAAGGTGGTGGTCAATGCCCCAAAACCATCCAAAACCACCACGGCCCCATTCACAAAGCCGGTACCAGTAACCACCAGTTCCGTTGGTGAACCGGCGGCGATGCTGGCTGGCTGGACCCCAGTTGGGGTAGGAGCGGTTGGTTCATGGGGAGCCGCGGCCGCCGGGCCATGGGCCAACCCGGCCACCAACCCCAGTAACAATATCCCCACTATCCCACAAAAAAAACGGAAAAAAGTAAGTCGTTTCTTCATAACTAAAACCTTATTGCCGCTGGCTGTTGGCAGCGCGTTCCTGACAACAGCGCACGGCTCACTGCTCATTGATTGCTGCCCACCACGCCCCCCATCTCCTGATACTCCCCTTCGGTGACAATGCGGCCGTCCAACATATAGACCGTTTGGGTGGCAAAATGGGCCATGCGCGGATCATGGGTGACGACGAGGACGGTGCGGCCGCTGGCATGTAATTCGGCCAGTAAACTCATAATGCTGTGGCCGCTGCTGGTGTCTAGATTACCCGTCGGCTCATCGGCCAGGATCAGCTGCGGGTCATTGATCAGAGAACGGGCCACGGCCACCCGCTGCTGCTGCCCCCCAGACAGTTCCGTAGGCCGGTGATGAATGCGATCCGCCAGCCCCACCCGCGCCAACAATTCATACGCTTTGATGAGCCGCTGCTGCCGGGGAACACGAGCAAAACGGAGTGGAAAAGCCACATTTTCTAAAGCGGTGAGGCTGGGAATCAGGTTAAATGATTGGAAAATAAAGCCGACTGTTTTTTGCCGATAATGGGCCAGAGCATTCTCGTCCATCTGTTGAATCGTCTGCCCGGCCACCGTAATCTCTCCTGACGTTGGTCGATCTAACCCACCAATGAGGTAAAGCAGCGTACTTTTACCCGACCCAGACGGCCCCATGATGGTACACAAACTCTTTTCTTCAACCAACAGGTCAACCCCAGCCAGAGCGTGAACCCGCTCCCGCCCCATGATAAAGGTTTTGCGTAACTCTTGGGTTTGGATGAGAGGCAGCATGAAGTTTCAGATTGCCGGTATGCAAGTAAACAGGTAGGCGAGCAGGCGAATTACTCAGTCCTAAGTCCTCATGGCTCAGTCCTAAAAAAACGGCCTGATGACTGTCAAATCATTAAACTGGGCGGCGATAAGGGCGGGGGTAGCGCGGATGAGTTGGACCAAAATTAAAGTGAACAGGATGGCAAACCACGCTTTGCCCGGCCGCAGCTGGCTGCTCTGACTCAGACCAATACCGGTTAAAAAGATAAACCAGATGAGGTAAATGTCCAGGTTACGCAGCAGGGCCGCCAGATAAAGGGTCATCATACCATCACCGGTAGGGGCAAAACCGGACAACCCTGGGTAAGCGATGAGGCTGTTGCTTGACCAGATAGCCATTATTCGCACGATGTCTCGGATGACGAACGGGAGCAAGGCCCAGGCAACGACATTGCTGGCCTGCTGGCTGCTGCCGCGGCCGCCAAACATCGTCATCACTAAATGGAGCAGCCAGCTTAAGATTAGCCAGCCCAAAAAGACGCCCACCAGGGTCATCAAGGCGGGCAGCAGGTAAACAAAGACGGGGCCGCTGGTAGCTGAGGCCGCCTGATAAAATTGGGCTTGCTGCTCTGGAGTGTACCACTCAAACCCAGGGGGAAGCTGTATCTGGCCGCTGGCTCTGGCTGCTTCCTGCACGGCCCCAATGACCAGGGTTCGCACCAGGCTGGAGACGGCTAAGAGGAAGATGGGGGTGAAGGCTACGCCCCCGGTGGCTTCGATAATGGCGGCAAAAGCGCGTCGCGGCCGCAGCAGCACCGGCAGCACCCATTCAAACCGCCACCGGCTGTTCATGTCTGGCATGGGCAGGGAGAGATTACTCATAGCTGTTCCTCGGAAAATGGGTTTCAGATTTCAGGTTTCAGCAATTCTTCTGAATTCCTTAAAATGCCAGCCAATGCTGGCAAGATACCCTTTTTTTGTCGTCAGGGGTGGGGCAAATATAACAGGCAGTTTCCAGCAACCCTTTGCATCAGCCGCTAATGATATAGCCCCGCCCCTATTTTACCAGGATGCTTAACTGATATTCACCCTACCGCTGCCCCACGATTAAAAAATTGGGGGCCATTTGCCAGGTTATCCAACCTCAGTCCTCACTCCTCACCAACTGCTCTGGCCCCAGGGTAGACATGACCCGCTCCCCTTTAAACTTTTTCTTAACCGGATCCCAGGGAAAGTAGATGATGACCGTGTATTCGACCTTGCGGCCGCTGCCAGGCACACCTAACCAGGGGCCCAGGTGGGTACCGGTCACGTGAGCTTCTTCATACACCCCCTGCGGCCCGATGACAATGTTTTGCAAATCAAAATGGATGTCCGGGAAGGCAGTGAGCAGTTCGGTGTAAAACGCGGCCGCGCCCTCATGCCCTTCCCAGCGGTGCCCCGTCTGAATCAACTCATAAACACAATCTTCCGTCAGCGTCCCCAGCAGGCCGGGGATGCTCCGGCTGTCCTCAGCAATGGAATGGGCGATCCACTCCCGTCGAATAAGCTGGTACTCCTCGGCATCTAACTTCCGCCGCATCAATTCACGCACATTTTCCTTATGCCGGGTTGGTTCTTCGCTCATAATTACCCTCTGGTTATTGGTGTATTGGTATATTGGTGACGCGCACCAACCTAAAACACTAATACACTAATCAACAAACCCCCCATACGCTGCTGGCGCGTTCTCATGGTCCTCAATCTCCCACGTTTTGCGCCAAAGGGAGTAAGCCCCATCTACTTTGATCGTTTCGCCGCTGATATACGCGGCCGCGGGTGAGAGCAAAAAGGTGACCGCGGCCGCGCACTCCGCTTCCGTTCCCATCCGTTTCAGAGGAATATCCTTTTTCATCGCCTGGATAAACGGCAGCATCGCTTCCCCATATTGCAAAATACCATTCCCTTCGATAAGGCCAGGGGCTACAGCATTGACCAATACTCCAGAGCGGGACCACTCAACGGCCAGAGATTTGGTCAAGTTTTCTACCCCGGCCCGCGCCGCGCCGGTGTGGGCCATGCCAGGAAACCCGCGCCACATATCTACAATGATATTGACGATGCGGCCTCCCCGCTCCCGAAAACAGCGGTTATACGCTTCCCGGCACATCATAAATGTCCCTGTCAGATTGGTCTCAACCACCGCATTCCACCCCTTGTTAGAGATAGATTCGGCGGGACTCATAAACTGCCCCCCGGCGTTGTTCACCAGGGCGTCCAGGCGGCCATGCTCGGCCAGAATCTCAGCAAACAGGGCGGTGATTTGCTCTTCCTGGCGGATATTGCACAAGTAAACTGAGGCAGACCCGTGCGCGGCCGCGATCTCATCTCGTGTTTGCTCCAGCGGCTCCAGCTTGCGGGCCGCCAGCAGCACCTGTGCGCCCAACGAGGCCAGTTCATGGGCAATCGCCCGGCCAATCCCCGTCCCCCCACCCGTAACCAAAATCACCTGCCCTTTGAACAAATCAGGTCGAAAAATAGATTGATAGCGCATCCCTTTACCTCATCTTCTTACTTTCCAGGTTGGCATGAACATTCAGATAGCGCAGCCACCCCTTCACCGTGATTTCCCCATACATATTGTGCCACACCTTGCGCGAAGCCATCCCCGCTTGGTCTAACTGTTGGGCTAAGACAATTGTCACTTCCCGCGTCTCCTTAAACTGCTGCTTTAGCGACGGCCAATCCGTCTCTCGCGCCGGACGATACCCATTATACTCATCCCGCACCAACGCTTCCCCCAACGCCACCCGCAGCCGGCTGTGCCCCCACCGCTCAATGCCAATGATATGATTTAAGACCTGCCGATTACGCTCACTATCACTTAGCTTTTCAAACCGTTGGCCCAACGCCTTACCCCCTCGTGCTAATGTCTCGCCCATTTGGGCCATCGTATGCCGACGGGCCGGCCATTCTAAAAATAAAAACGCGATAATTTTTCTCATACGATTTTATCCTTTCCGCCGGAGCAGGCGGAGAAGCAGGGGTATCTCTTCGCCACCCAGAAGGCGGCTAACTAAAAAGTAGACGATAAGGCCCAAGGGGAGCGCGGCCGCAAGATAGACAATATCCCCACTCACCACTTGCCGCACCAAAAGAATTACCCCACTCATCACCGCGGCTGACAGCACGGCTCGCGCCAATGAGTAGAACAACCCATACCCTACCAACCCGCCTAACTGCCGATGGTTCAGATACAACAGCACCCCCGACTCCAGGGTAAATGCGATTGAAGCGGAGAGAGCAATCCCCCCCAACCCCAATGGCCCCACCAGAGCATATGCCAGTACCACGTGGGTAAAAAGCCAGCCCAGCTTAATCAGCATGGGGGTCACGGTATCATGTTGGGCATAAAAGAGGCGGGCCACAATTTCCAGGGTGGCTTCGCTGACGATGCGGACGCTGAAGAAAACCAGTACCCGGTACACCAGCAAAGTGGAGTTGGCATCAAACGCTCCCCGCTCTAGCACCAGCCGGATAGCCGGTTGACCCAACAAAATCATAGCCGCGGCCGCGGGCACCGTCAACGTCCAGATAATCCGCAAAGCTGCGGTGGCTGTCTGCTTCAACCCTTCCCGATTGCCCGCGTTAAACATCTCCGCCAGGGTAGGGAACACAACAATGGCAATGGCTGTGCCCAGGAGTGTCTCGGGGAGCTGCTGGAGATAATAGCCATAAAAGTAAGCCGAGGTGCTCCCCTCATCCAGCCCAGAAAGAATACGAATCAGGAACAGGTCCGCCGTCTGCACCGCCCCCAATGTCACCATACGCGGCCCCATCAGCCGGATAATCTCCCGCACCCCAGCCAACTCCAACCCCAACAGTGGCCGATAGCGGAAGCCATGCCGCCGCAGTCCTGGCAGTTGGATAGCGACATGGAGCAGCCCCCCCACCACCGTTCCCCAGGCCAACCCATGAATGCCATATTCAGGCACCAACACAAACAGGCCAAACAGATAACCGGCGTGTAACATGCTGGGGGCCAGGGCAGGCAAAATAAAATGCTGGTGAGCGTTGAGGATACTGCTCAATACCCCGCTGACACCAAAAATGGTTGTCTGCACCAGGATTATGCGCATCAGGCTGGCCGTCAGGGCTTGCTGTTCCAGGCTGTACTCTGGTACGAGCAGATGGATGATGTAGGGGGCCAGCAGAATGCCGGTGGCGGAGATGGCAGCCAGGATGAGGAAGACGAGGGTGAGGGTGGCATTGGCAAGTTGGGCACTTTGCCTGGCCCGTTCGCTGTTGAGGTAAGCGGAGTAAACGGGGATGAACGCGGCCGCCAATGCCCCCCCAGAGATCAACGCAACAAATACCTCTGGCAGTTGGTTCGCGGCCGTAAACGCATCATACGCCTCACCCGTGCCAAACTCCCGGCTCACCAAAATCGTCCGCGCCAGCCCCAACAGCTTGTCCAGACCAAACAACACCATCACAATCACGCTAGATTGGAGTAAAAACCGGGTACGGGGGGATGAATTCATGGGAAGTGGGGGAAGTTGTAGAAATTTTGGGGGCCAGTCAGCAGCGAACAGTCAATCTCCCCAATTGTAACCCTCTTTTCTCTCTCAACCAGAATAGACCTATTTACCGCTTGACGAAGCGGCCGCGACCATCATTGATTCAAACGGTGTACACATTAATACCGGCCACTGGCAGGTCAGAGTCACCACCATTATCCAGATCACCGACGGTGACGGCCTCATTCAAGTTGATTGCGGACGACACCTTAGCTAAAGCCTGGCATCTCGTGAACGGTTATCGTTTATGTTAAGCGGCTTATAATTTTTTTGAAGCCGCACATACGAAAATATAAGCGTTCACCCCTTTTGTTATGCGCCTACCTGGGTGGCAGCAAATTCCCCCAGGGCGTGATATTCCGGGTGGTTGAGCAGGGCCGGCCCCGCGGCCGCGTACACCGTCATCCTATCTACCCACGCCCCCCGCTGCCGGGCTGCCTGCACACTCTGAGCCAGGAAAGCGATCTGCTCGCGCTCCGTTTCAGCACATTCGGCCAGCGCCAGCAACACCGGGGCTATGTAATCCGGGTTTCCCCCCCGGTTTAACTGTTCCTGAGCCTGGCGCAGCCATCCTCGCGCTCCCTCTTTATCTTCCTGGGCCAGAGCTACCTTCCCCTGCCCATACAGCCAGACTGTTCGCCAGTACGGTTGGGGATAGGCCTGGAGCAGCGTTGCGGCCGCATTCAAAAACATCCCCGCCCGTGCCACTCCCCCTTCCTGCCATTCCACCTGGGCCATCCCCAACCAGAGCCGCAGTCGAGCCGTTACCAACAAATCCCCTTCCTCAACCGGATACATCTCTAAGGTATGCTGCACCACCGTGAGGTGGGCGCGGGCCTCATCCAGCTCCTGTAGGGACAAATGGTAGCTCACCCCCCAGAGCAGATGAAGTTCGATGGTCGCGGCCGCGTCATCCATTTGCGCCAACAAATCCGCTGCCTCTTCCAAATCCATCAGGGCATCAGGAAATCGGCCCAGGTAAGTCAGGGCGTTAAGGCGAGCCAACAGCAGGTGAACCAACCGGCTGGGAGATGCCCCCCGGGCCAATGAAACGGCCTCCATCAGTTGTGCCAACCCCTGCTCCATCTCACCAAAATAGAGATACAGCCGGGCCATCTCCAGCAAAGCCCCACTGATATACACCGGGGAAACAAGCCGCCGCGCCTGAGCGACGCTCCGTTGGGCCAGGGTAAAAGCCATCTGCGCTTCCCCATCCAGGGCGTACAAAACGGCCAATCCTCCCCACACTCGATGCAAAAACGCCCGGTCACCCAGTCGCACACAGAGGGATTCCGCCTGTTTGAAATGGGCTTGAGCTAACGCCTGCTCCCCCAGCGCCAGGGCGGCCCGGCCAGCCCAGGTATAAGCAGTGGCCTGGTCAACGGGCAGCGTTTGCCCGCTTTTATCATGCAAGACGATATTAGCTTGCTGGAAAGCGGCCGCGTACCGTGATTGATGGTAATACAGCTCCGCCAACATATTGTGAGCCTGCGCCTCCAGCACCACCGAGCGATGGGCCAACGCCAGGTGCAAGGCCTCCCGCACCCCACTTTCGGCTGCCTGCCACTGTCCTAACCAACGATGAGCTTGAGCCAGAGAAAGTTGAATATGCACAGCTACCGGCCAATGGTCTGGATCCAGGGAGAGCAAATGGGTTTGCGCCTGCTGATACAGGCTAATCGCTTCCCGGAAAGCGGCAAAGTTGAGGGCAGCGTCTGCGGCCGCAACAGCATACTTGACACTTTTCTCATCCAAATCGGTACGGCTGTAATGGTATGCCAGCAGCCCATAAAACGGACGCAAATTTTCCGGGTAGCGCCAGGCCAACCATTCCGCAAACACCACATGGAGCGACTGCCGTCGGGCATAGGGCAAACTTTCATACACCACTTGATGGAGCAAAGCATCATGGAACAGAAATATTTGCTGCGATGTAGATGGCACATGGTTGAGAAACTGTCGGCCAATCAACTCATCTAACAAGGCCATCACCTCATCATCAGACTGACCTGGCAGCAGCGGGAACAGACTCTCCAAATCAAACTCCCGCCCGACAACACTGGCGGCCTGCAATATTCCCCGCAGCCGGGCGGGCAGCCGGTCCAGTCGGGCTTGAATGAAGCTGTAGGCTGTCTCTGGAACCGGCAGTTGGGCCAACCGCTCTTCATGTAAAATAACCTGGCTGCCATTCAGAGTGATCACATCTGTCTTGAGCATCAAATTGACCATTTCGGCCAGGAAAAAGGGGGTGACGGCTGATGGCTGCCCTTGTTCGTTACGCAGCCCCAAGATATGCTCCAACCGATAAGGAATCTCCCGCCCGCCCAGCCATTGGCGCAGCAGGCGGCGGGCCTCTACCACCCCCAGATCATGCAGTTGGATGGGGGTATGGCGAGGATGGGTCAACGCCTCAAAAACCGGATGGCGGTTGGCCTGGTAAGTTAGCAAGATGAAAAGGGGCGCCTCGCCTAAATGGGCAGCTAAATCATCTAGTAGGGCCAGGCTGAGTTGATCAGCCCACTGAATATCTTGTAGAACTAGAAGCAAGGGTTGGCGTGCGGCCGCGCCCAAAAAACAGCCTCGCACCAGTTCAAAAAAGTGGGGGCGGTTAGCCGTTGAAGTGATATGCCAAAACGCTTCTGCCTGATCAATAGGTAAATCCAACACCCCGCCCCATAGCCCTACCCGATCAGCACAGTGGGGGCAATCCTGACGTGTCTGCGCTATCACCTGGTTAGCCTGCTGCCGGGGGTTCATATCGGCGCGCAAGCCAAAAAAATGACGCCATACTGGCTGCCACAGCCCCAGCAGCGTATCACTCATGTACGGCTCCCCCACACCTGGCAGCACCAGCCCTTGCCGCTCTTGCCAGTAACGCACCGCCAGAGTCACCAACTCGGCCGTATCCGTGCCGCTAATGTCAGCCAGGGCTACCAGCCCCCCCAGGCCACTTAACCCTTCATCTAGCCGCTCTAGCAGCGTCAAAAGCTCCTGTTCACGGACAAAAAATTCCCGGTTATGATATGCCTCACCCCCAGAACTGACCGCCCACCGCTCCACAAACGGGAGGCTCTGGTTGTGACTCTCCTCAATACGGTAGGCGGTAATCGGTACATCTTTTCCCTTGAGGAAAACAGCAGGCAAAGGAGTAGAGCGAACGCTTTGCCCCACCCGGCTGATAGTTGCTTCATCAGTAAGGATTTCCCCTGGGGAACACGCCTGCACCAACCGGGCTGATAGGTTGACCGTCTGACCGACGATGGTGTACTCCCGGCGATTGGTGGAACCCACAGCACAGGCAAAAGCGTGACCGGTGGTTAACCCAATTTGTTGGCTGGTGATGAAGGCTGGCTTTTCGCGCTGCAAAGCTAAAGCGCAGCGGATCGCCTGAATGGGCGCGGCCGGGGCAACCGGGGCTCCGAAAATAATATGCAGTTGGTTCCCCTTATCACCAGTGAGCAGCCGATTCAAATGACCGTTACCAGAGCTATATTGCTGGACGATCCGGCTGGCCCACTGGTAATACTGTTGCAAAATATCGCCGATGGCCGGGTCACAGGGATCAGGGCCGGTAAATTTGACAAACACACTGGTCACAAGACGATGTTCAGCCACAAATGAGGCTTCGGTGCTGGTGATACGTTCAGCTAAAGCGGGGGGCAGGAACGCGGCCGCGCTCTGGTTCAACCGCTGTAAATCGGCCGGCCCATAGACATCCCAAAAAAGCTCCAGCGGGGCCTGCACCATAGGCAAAAATGCATCAACCCGAGCAAAATCACCCTGAACCAGCAGCCCGGCCTGCTCTTGAATCGTCCGACTGGCTACGACTTCGCCGGCCCTGGCCTGTTCCTGGGCCAACACCGCTTCATCCACCGCCGGCCCGATAAGGACAAACTCTAGCTGCTGTGCCGGGTCACCTACGACCAGGGCCAGGCATTGCCCATACCCTAGACCAATCTTCATTGTTAGCTCTACCGTAACCCGCTGTTTGTGGGACGGGTTGACCGTTACCTGGGGAAAGTTGGTAAGCATAAGCCGCTGCATCAGTTGGGCACAGGCCAGGGCACGTGCGGCCGCCTGATGATCATCATCAGGAAAATAGATACTCATGGCGTCGCCATGAAAATGGGCTACCTCTCCACCAGTGCTGTGAATGCCATTAATCATGGCGGTAAAGGTCATTTGCAGCACCCGGTTCAATTCCTCAGCCCCACGCGGCCCATCAGTGGCTAACAGTTCGGCCAGGTGCGTAAAACCGGAGATGTCAGCGAAAAGGGTCGCTGCGGTCAATGAAATCGGCTGACCGGGGGTTGGTAAACCGTGGCGTAAAATTTGCTCCGTCAGGGGAATAGGTAAATATGAGGCCAGGCGGGCGGCCTGAGTACGTGGGCCAGGGTTGGTGGTGCGGGAAGCCATGAGGGAGTAATTAGGAATGATGAAGGATGAAGGATGAAAAAATGGAGCGGCCGCATCCGATGCTTCGGGTGCTACGGTTCCAAGTTGATGCAATTAGCTAAACAACAAGGCGAATTTAGTTCGAGTTAATTTTACCGCTGTTGGAAATGAAGTTCCAGAAACAACGGGGGGAGTTTATGCATAAACGAGTAAGCGAGTTTGCGCGGGGCAAGTTTACTCCTTTGCCACGCTCCGCTTTACCTACGCTTTACCACTTATTTTCTGTAAGCAGCGGTGCATTATGTTATAATGACCCCATCTGGACAATCTGAGGGGAGCTTAAGATGCCCTACTCAGTTCTAAGTCCACACCAAGGAGTATGCTGCATGACTATCCCTGGCCTGGATACGCTGGTAAATTATGTCACCATTTTCTTTGCCATTTTTGGGGCGTTGTTGGCCGCGCTCTGGCTTAGCTTGATTATCTGGACGTTTCGGGATATGCGGCTGCGCTCACGAGACCCGTTTGCCCAAATTTTGGCTGCGCTGGTAGTAGCCGCTTTGCCCGCAGTGGGGCTGCTGATTTATGTGATTTTGCGGCCGCCAGAAACCTTAGCCGAAGCCTACGAACGCGCCCTTGAGGAAGAAGCCCTGCTGCAAGAAATTGAAGAGCGGCCGGCCTGCCCCGGCTGCTCTCGCACCGTTGAAGCCAACTGGATGCTGTGTCCCCACTGCCACACCCGGCTAAAAAAAGTATGCCCAGATTGTAATTCGCTTATGGAACTACAATGGAACTTATGCCCGTTTTGTGGCAACCGGCAAATTGACCCCTATATGGCAACCCCTCCAGCCATTGAACGCCCAGTTTATACCCCTCTGGCTGAAGCAACAGCCGCCCGGTATACCGAAAATGGCGCTGAACTAGAACCCATGGTAGACGATACCAGAAAAATGGATGAGGGGGAACGGATGACAACAGAGGAAGAGCCAATGACTAAGGAAGGCTAACGCAGACCGCTGAAACTGTTAGCGTTGCGTAAGAACAGTTTTACCACCTTGACACCACCTGTAACCGACTCCTAAAATATAAGCATACCCTTTTGGGGTTATCACTTTGACAAAACTGGTTGCAGACATGGAATTCAAAGATTATTATCAACTGCTAGGCGTAGATAAAACCGCCGACGAAAAAACGATAAAACGTGCCTACCGCAAGTTAGCCCAACAATACCACCCTGACAAAAATCCGAATAATAAGGCCTCCGAGGAGAAATTTAAGGCAATTAACGAGGCGTATGAGGTTTTAGGTAATCCGGAAAACCGGGCCAAATACGATCAGTTAGGCCAAAATTATCACCAATGGCGGCAGATGGGAGGCCAGCCAGGGGGGTTTGATTTTTCCCAATGGGGTGGCCGCCCTGGTGGGGGTTATCAAACAACAGTTAACCTGGAAGATATGTTTGGTGGTGAGGCAGGGGGCTTTTCTGAATTTTTTGAGGCGATTTTTGGCGGCCGCAGAGGTCAGCAAGCAGTACGCGGCCGCGATATGGAACATACCATTGAGATCAGCCTGGAAGAAGCATACCACGGCACCACCCGCACTTTAAGCCAACAAGGTAGTGGTACCTTTACCGCCAAAATTCCTCCAGGGGCCAAAACGGGTACCAAGGTACGGCTGCGCGGCAAAGGGGGTGCAGGCACAGGCAGTCAGGCTGGGGATTTGTTTCTGGTAGTGCGGGTGCATCATCACCCGGTCTATAAACGGGATGGGGACAACCTGTCACTGGATTTGCCCGTTGACATACCGACGGCGGTGCTGGGGGGCAAGATTCCCGTTAATACCTTGAGCGGCAGCGTCATGCTTACCATTCCCCCTGGCAGCAGCAGCGGCCGCGTTATTCGTCTTTCCGGGCGGGGTATGCCTAAACTACAAGACCCCACCCAACATGGTGACTTACTGGTACGGATTATGATCACCGCTCCCAAGCAGCTCAGTGAGCAAGAACGTCACCTCTATGAAGCATTAGCACAGCTAAAAGAGACCCCATAGAGGCCCTATAATTTAGGCCGATCTTTGAGAACTCAAGGGCTGACAATTGGTATTTCGCATTGCCTATTAGAGGCGGTTAGAAATACAGGCAAACCAGTAAAACCTCAAAGACCCATTACGCAAGGGATTGTTCATGATACGAAAGAACCGTTTTCTATTTCTACTGGCACTCATTTTACTGATAAGTGGGTTGGCTTGTGCCCTCTCCGGCTCTGGCGGAGAAAGTGGCCTGAATGAGGAAGCGGTGATCGCGGCCGCGGTCGCCACCATCCAGGCCCAACAAGGTACCGTAAACCCGGTGACAACAGCCAATACCACCATCGCTCCCTCCCCTATCGTCTCCGCTGATTTACAAAACCAGCTAGTCAATTTATACAACAGCGTCAACCCATCTGTTGTCCACATCATTGGCCTGCTCGGAACAGGTACCGGCTTTGTCTATGATAACCAACGACACATCATCACCAACAACCATGTGGTTAGCGGCAACAACAATCTGGAAGTCGTCTATGCCGATGGCTCACGCTCCTACGCCCGTATCGTAGGCACCGATGTAGACAGCGATCTGGCCGTCATCAGGGCTGACACCATACCAGCCACCGCTGTTCCCGTCACCTTAGGGGATTCGGAAGCGGTGCAGGTAGGGGAGTTTGTCATCGCCATTGGCAACCCGTTTGGTCAGGAAAGCTCTATGTCTTTGGGCATTATTAGTGGCATTGGGCGTACCTTACAATCGCAGCGGCCAGCCGACGGGGGTGGCTCATACTCTTTGCCCCAGGTCATCCAAACAGATGCCCCCATCAACCCTGGCAATTCCGGCGGCCCCTTGGTCAACTTGAATGGGCAGGTTGTAGGGGTCAACAGTGCCATCCGCACAGAAACTGGCTTTAACTCTGGAGTAGGGTTTTCCATTCCCGTCAATGCGGTCAAGAAAATTGCCCCAGCCCTAATTACCAGCGGCCGCTACACCTATCCTTATATGGGTATTGGCGTCAGCCTACCTACCCTGAATCTGGATGTCCAGCAACAATTGGGGCTGCCTCAGCCCTATGGCGTTTATATTACCAGTGTAGTCAGTGGGGGACCGGCGGCTCAGGCAGGGCTTCGTGCGGGGCGCGTCGAGGCCAACTTTCAGGGAGGGGATTTGATTCTAGCGGTAGATGGTCGAGATATACGTAACTTTGATGACTTGATCTCTTATCTCGTTTTTGAGACCGAAGTGGGCCAGACCATTGAACTATATGTCTGGCGTGACGGGGAATACGTAACGCTGCCCCTGACATTGGGGGCAAGACCGTAGAAATGGCGGGAAATTGGGAGAAACTTTAGGAACTCAGGGAAATTTATCCCCAGTCCTTTTCACTCAACCCTAAAAAGGAGGTCTTCATGTTTGTCGAACAGCAGTTACACGAGTTGCTAGACTTTTCGGCCAATGGGAACCGTGTCCTGAGCCTTTATGTGGATACAGACCTGCGCCATCAACCGGTGGAGACCATAAAACTGCAAGTAAGGAGCCTCTTGCGGGAAGCCAAAGGAACAAATCAAGAGGATGTAGAGCGTATTGAATCTTATTTTGACACCACTTATGATTGGAAACAACCAGGCATTGCCCTATTCTCCTGTTTGAAACAAGGGTTTTTTAAAGCATATCCGGTAGCTGTTTCTTTCCGTAATCGGATACGCCTGGGAACAACCCCGTATGTGAAACCATTGGCCCATTTTGTGGAGCATTATGCTCATTATGGGGTTATTTTGGTAGATAAGGTAGGGGCACGCTTTTTTGATTTTCACCTGGGGGAATTGGTGGGTGAAGGGATGTATGAAGGTGAAGCGGTGCGGGGGTTAAAGCGGGGCCATGGCTCTTCAGCCACCGGTATGCGAGGTGGCCAGGGTGGCGGCCGCCAGGAAGAAGAGACGATCTTACGCAACATCCGCGAAATAGCTAACCATGCCGAACGATTTTTTCGCTCTAATAAAATCCGTCGCCTTTTCCTGGGAGGAACCCAAGAAAATATAGCCCTGCTGCGAGAGTATCTGCCCAAACAGATGCAAACTTTTGTGGCGGGCACTTTTACCCTGGACATAGATGCCAACGAAGCGGAAGTCAATGAGCAGGCATTGCAGCGACTGCGGGAAGTCAATAATGCGCGAGAGGAACAGTTGGTGCAAATGATGATTACAGCGGCCGCGAAAGCGGGACAGGCTGTTGTTGGGTTAGATGATACCTTGCAGGCCGTCTCCCAGGGGCGGGTACAGCATCTCGTCGTTAGCGATGGGTACCGGCAGCCAGGGTACCGCTACGATGCCACGCAATTTGTGACGGTAAACCTGGCCCTTAGCCCTTACCCAGAACATGATCTTCAACCTGTGGATGATGTGATTGATGCGGCCGTAACCTACACCATGGCCCATGGCGGCCGCGTCGAGGTAATTAGCGATAATCCAGCCCTGGACAAAGTTGGCCATATTGGGGCTATCTTGCGCTACTAGGCCCGAACCATACCAAATTCCAAAAAATCCTAAACATAAACAGGGCATCGGGTCGCTTATGACGATCCGATGCCCTTGTTTTTCTGTGCTGACAACAGCGCAAATACCTTTTACCTTTATTGTGGTCGGTTTTTAACTGCCCTGTCCTGGTTCACTCTAGCGCCTATCCTGGTGATACACCGAAATCGAACGAGCAGTGGCTGGGCTAAAGATTAAATACATAATCTGAACCACACCCCAGGCAGCTACGGTATACACTAACATGGCAAAAAATGTGTTGATTTCCAGGATCATACCATTTTCAGCCATAGGGGTAACTGTCAACCCCTGGAAAGGCCACACAAACAGCTCCGTAACACCATAAACCAATCGGGCAAAGGGGTTAGACGGGTTGGCGGCAATGAGTTTTAACAAAATCCGTAAACCAAGCCCCAATTGCAGCATCCCCGTCAACAAGTAAATGAACCGGGCGACTTTGGCAAGAAGCATGCGGCGCTCACTCCCATAATCTTCAACAATACGCTCACGACGTTCACCCCCGGCATCACGCACAACTTCCACACGTTCCCGACGGTCAACAGATATTCCCAATTCATCACCAAATCCAGGCTGATTCTCCTGGATAATCTCTTCACGTACTTCTATGGAACGGTCTTCATGGGTTGTCATCAGATACCTCCATTGATCATTGTTATTCACATCGGCATTAAGTTTAGATTTGACCGGTTTTTGAGAACCGGTCAAATCTGGGCGAAACTTATTTCGGGACGATAACTAAGCTGCTCGACGCGGTCGGTTAAGAAACCCTAAAACAGCTGTAAACAGGGCCGAACCAATAATGGCCCAAAGAACGGGGAATGGTTCACCTTGAATGTTAATAGTTAACAATTCGGGCAAACCTAATTGGACACTCAACCATGTACCAATCCAGGCCCCAATAAATCCTATTACGGCTGAAACCAGGCAGCCACCCCGTGAATAACCAGAGATAGCTTGACCAATACTGCCGGCAACAGCTGCAATAATGAGCAGGGCAACAAATCCTAAAAGTGTCATTGGGCACTCCTTATTTGCCTACGGCATCTACAACAAAAGTGGGTTCATGGGCGGGCGAAATATCGTCTCCGTCTGGCTAGAATCGTCTCCCCCTGAGCTGTCGTCATCCTGACGCACCTTCAATGAGTTGATGACAAAAATTACGCCAGGTTGGGTGGCCGTAATTCTCTCTGCGGCCTCACGTATGCTGATATCATCCACTGTACCTACCAAAGTGATCACCCCTTGTTCATTGATCACTTCAATCACAGCTGCTTCAGTCTGAGGATCTTCAGAAAGAGCATTAGCCACAATCGCACGCAGGGCCAGGTCATGGCTTAAGACTTTTGCCTGTTTAGGGGTATCGGCTGGTGACTCATTAGGGCTATCCTCAAACCAATGATATTGATTCAACCCCTTTAACCCTTCCTGGGAGGTAACGAGATGGATACCATCCTCATTGACTTCCTTCACCAGGGAGACAGGAATAGGTAAATACTCAGCAATTAAGTCATCATCGCGCATGGCAATATGGGTTAGCTGACCTGAATCCACATCTGTTATGATACGATCTAGCTTTCCGATCTCGCCGTCCAGGGCATGAACAGGTGTCCCATGTTTCAGGATTGAGAGATGATCAATCGTATTTTGCTGGTGTTTTCCCTGCATTATCAACGGCTGGGGAATCATAGTTGGGGCGTTCATTTCATTAGGCAATACGATTTGTGAAGGTGGCCATCGGGCTTCTATGTCTGTGACTATCTGGTATTCTTCTTCTATGTATTGGGGGAAGTTCTCCAATTCGTTCTGGCGAATTGAAAGCTCAATCCCCTCGCTGCCTGCCGAAGCCACAATAGATAAAGGAAACACGCGGGCACGCTTGAACAGGAACCCTTTTTCGACAATGAGGTCTTTGACCTGTAAACTGTTTTGATCAACAACAACTCTGGTCAATTTCCCACATTCACCATCCTGACAATAAACGCGCGTGCCTATGGCAAAATCAAATGTATGCTCAGATGTATGCATGGTATACCTCCGTGTTTTAACCAAATGTTATCCTGATAGGACATCACTGGTGCTTCTCCAACTATTAGTTTGTCATATGTTGAAAGAAGGCAGTATGGGGGGCTTCCCTACCTTCATTGAGATTAACCCTGTATTTCAGAGGTAGGGGATACACTTTTTTTATAAAAGGGGACTATAATCAACCCCATAATTTTGTGGACAGTCAGGATAGGGTTTTCAACGAAGGAGTGGCAATAACAAATCACCACCGGGGAACCGCTTTTGCTTTAAGGAACCGTTTGCCTGGATGGATATATGAAATGCCTGATGAGTATGGATGAAAGAAAGTTAGCCGATTTAACGGCAGCGAAACAATCAAGCGAAGAGATGGTCGATCCGGAACTGCCAGAGGTATTGCAGGAACGGCTAGAAAAGCAGTTGGCCTTGCTCAAGGGGCAGATTGCCCAGCGCAAAGCTACGGAAGAGGCATTACGCCGTGAAAGTGCGTTAGTAAAGCTGTTGCAAGAAGTGGCTGCGGCCGCCAACAATTCTGAATCTATTGCGGCCGCATTCCAATTTGCTCTGGACAAAATTTGCGCCTACACAACCTGGCCCATCGGCCACGTTTACCTTTTAACCCCCGGTGGCCTGGAAATGGCTCCCAGCGGCATCTACCATTGTCCTGACGAGAACAGCCTCAGCAACTTTTACACCTACAGCCACCAATCTCGTTTTACCGTTGCCAACAGCTGGATAGGGCAGGTCTTTCGCCTGGGCAAACCTGCCTGGATTACAAATATTGCCGAGGACGCAAATTTTCAATTCAAACAGATAATAACCGGGTTGGGCATGCGCTCAGGGTTCGCCTTTCCGGTCATGGTCAAAACCGAAGTCGCCGCCATATTGGAGTTTTTTTCCCCTGACAACACCGAGCCAGATGAAGATTTGCTTCAAGCCATGGCCTATATCGGCACCCAACTAGGGCGGGTCATTGAGCGTGTTCAGGCCCAACAATCTTTGCAAGCGAGTCAGGCCCTTCTAGCCGCCGCCGAACGATTAGCCCACTTAGGCAGTTGGGAATGGGACATCATCTACGATAAAGTCACCTGGTCCGACGGGCTTTATCGCATTTATGGCTTAGATCCAAATACCTTTATCGCTTCTCATAAACTCTTTTTGATTTTGGTACACCCTGATGATCGGGCATTTGTGGATGAGGCTATTCAACGCACTTATCAAAATAAACACCCTTTTAGCTTTTACCATCGTATTGTTCATCCTGATGGTGACGTTCGTACCTTGTTTGCTCAAGGGCAGCCCATCCTCAATACTGCCGGCGACTTAAGCAAAATACTCGGGACCGCTCAGGATGTCACCGAACAAAAGAAGGCTGAAGCCCGTCTGGCCCAGCAAACACAACAGTTGACAGCTCTAAATAAGATGGGGCAAACTGTTGCCGCAACATTAGACCTGGAGCGGGTCTTTGAACGAGTATTGGCTGAATTAATGTCTTTGTTAAGGGCAGATGGCATTTTTATTCTATTGAAGGATGAAGAGGAGTTTGTCTTTACGGCTACGAATCAGGTGTGGGCCAAATCTGTTAAAAATAAACGGGTACCAATTCAAACGGGTGTTGCTGGTGAAGTCTTGCAAACAGGCCAGGCCATAGGCGTGTATGGAGCAGATGTAGAACAGCGTATTTTAAGCCCCATTACCAAAACCGTTGGTTTTCAACCCCAGGCCCTTTTGGCCGCACCGCTGCGTTTGCACGGTGAGTTGATCGGTGTTATGGAGGCGATTCATCACCGAGCAGATGGATTTAATGAAGGTGATTTACAACTGCTAGAAGCGGCCGCAGCCTGGACCGCCGTAGCCATTGATAACGCCAGTCTTTTTGAAGCCCAACAACAAGCCCGCCAGACAGCCGAAAGCTTACGCAATGCCAACGTCAAACTAACCCAGACCTTAGACCTAAACACCATTGTCGAAACCTTGCTCGATCACCTGGATGAGCTGCTCAATAGTGACCAGAGCAGCGTTCTTTTTCCCGAAGGAGATAAATTGCGGGTTTGGACAGCCCGTGGGGGGTGGCTCCACCACCAAAACACCCTGATAGAAGCAGCCAGAATACCCCCGTTGGCCGAGATCTGGGAGCAAAAACATAGCATCTTGATCCAGGACACCGCTGATGTAGCTGATTGGTCTACACCCCTTGATAATACGCGACTCTCACGAAGCTGGATCGGTGTACCCTTATTGGCCGGGGATCGCGTTCTTGGCGTTTTTACCGCCAGCAAAAAACAAGCCAGAGCTTTCAACGAACGTCACCGTCTGATGGCCGAAGCTCTGACCGGCCAGGCCGCGATTGCCGTACAAAATGCCCGCCTGTACGAGGAAGTACTGGTAAGCCGACAGAGATTATACCGCCTGAACCAAAAGGTCATTTCGGCTCAGGAAGATGAACGGCGGCGTGTTTCACGAGAACTGCATGACGAAGCCGGTCAGGCCCTTACTTCCTTAAAGATCAACCTGGATTTGATGCGTCGCAGCCTGCCAGATAGGGCCGAAGAAATAAGCAGGCAGCTAATTGCGGCCGCTGACCTGACAAACAAAACAATGGAACAGATACGCTTACTGGCTCACGCGCTGCGGCCGCCTGTCTTAGACACCTTTGGCCTCAACGCTTCCTTAGAGGGCCTCTGCGCTGATTTTGCCCGTCGCACCCAACTAATAATCCATTATCATGGCACCGATCTACCGCCATTGGCCGATTCTGCTTCCATCTCCTTTTACCGCTTCCTCCAAGAAGCTCTAACCAACACCGCCAAACACGCCAATGCTCACCAAATTGAAGTGAATCTTACCTATACCACCCTTACCCATCATGTTTGCCTGAGCATCACCGACGATGGGGATGGCTTTATTCCGGCTCGCGGCCCATTCCTGACCCATTCATCTAGTGGATTAGGGTTGGCAGGAATGCAGGAACGTTTTGAACTATTAGGGGGACAGGTAACGCTTGAATCTCAACCGGGGCAAGGCACCCGCGTTACAGCCTGCGTTCCCATTTCTGGTATCCAGATAGTGCGGAAACGATCATAACCTTCCATCCAGACGACCAGACGGCATAAGGAGATAAGCAGATGATACGTGTTTTAATTGCTGATGATCATCACCTGGTGCGCCAGGGCATTCGCGCTTTGTTAGAAAAGGTTGACCATATCCAGGTTATTGGTGAAGCAGCTACCGGTCAAGAAGCTGTCGAACTGGTTGAATCATTAAAACCAGATGTCGTAGTAATGGACATATCCATGCCCCGCATGGATGGAGCCCAGGCTACTAAACGGGTTTTGTCCTTAGATATCCCTACAGAAGTTGTTATCTTATCTATGTACTCTGACACAATCCTGGCCCAACAATTATTACGTCAGGGCGTCAAAGGTTACTTGCTTAAAGAATCTATTGCTGAAGAGCTCCCCCTGGCGATTCGTTCGGCCAGTGAGGGGAAGGTTTATCTCAGTCCGGCTATTTCCGATTCGGTATTAACCAACCTCCTGATGCCCCAACCGAATGAAGTGCCCCAAAACCTGGCTGATTTACTCACCGCCCGCGAACGGGAGATATTACAACTTATTGCCGAAGGGTATACCAATAGTGCCATTGCCAAAACCCTGACCATTAGTGTTAAAACCGTAGAAAAACACCGTACCAATTTGATGGCCAAGCTCGATGTCCATGATTTACCGGCTCTGATTCGGATCGCCATGAAGCATGGTCTCATTTTCGTAGATTAAACCGGCCCAATAGAAGCAAAATAGATGCAAAAAACAATACCCTGGTTTGAGAAACCAGGGTATTGTCATTTGTTATACTAACTGGGGACAGCCTCTAAGTATGCCACTTCGGGGATTATGGTCCACTGCCAGTATATCTATTCAGCTAAATCGTGTCAGCCTTGTTAAGGTGTCAAAACCTGATCAACGGTGTGAATGACACCATTCACCGCCCGAATGTTGAAGGTCTGGATGGGAAAACCATTCACATAAACCTGAATGTTCTCATCTGTAGTGACGAGGAGGGCCCGTCCCTCTAACGTGGGTACAAAAGCATTAATCGTTGCTAACTGGTTAATGCCGAGATGGTCCCCCACGATGTGGTAAAGCAGGATGGTCTTTAGAGATTCTGAAGGATCAGCCAACCATTCAGCTACCATATCCTCAGACGCATTAGCAAACGCTTCATCCGTAGGCGCGAACAATGTGTAGTAGCCTGCGTGGCTATCATCTAACATGTCTAGTAAGCCAGCCTGTTCAGCCAGGGCAAGAAAAGTCTCAAAATTGCCCTCTTTTGTCAGGACTTCAACAATGGTTTGCTCAGATGAGCCGAGAGGTGAAGTACGCAGGGAGTTAACTGGCGGAATCAGCACCGCATCCACAACGTGAACCACTCCATTTGCCGCCACCATGTCAGTCACTGTAACCTTCACAGAATCGTTGAGCATAATGGCCCCTTGCTGTACGGTGAAATAAACATGTTCACCTAGCAGGGTAGGCAAAGAGTCCCGATTGGCGACATTTGGCGCAGAATAGTTACCGTTTATCACATGGTAAAGCAGGATGTCGGTCAAGGTGGCATCAGTTTCCACTGCCTGAGCTTCCAAAAGGGCCCAGGCTGTATTGGTGGGGGCAAAAACAGTAAATGGGCCGTCGTGATCGAGATTATCAGCCAGCGCGGCCGCATCCACTAAGCGGGCAAAAGATACCAGCCGCTCATCACCCTTGATAACATCGTAGACTGTCTCCAGGTTTCTTTCTTGTTGGGCGTTTCCCACACTGGGAATAGCTGTCAAACCCAGGACAAGCAAAACGACAAAAAACAACATACGACTTTTTTTCATGATACACACTCCTTCTAGTACACCTCGGATAGGGTTAGAAGACCCATTACAACCTGGTTTCTATTTCCGCAACCGAGAACCAGATAATGGATAGATGCTCAAACCAAAAGCTTTTTCTTAAACATCTATCCCCAACCAATGTAAGCTCCCCAGCGCTCGCCCACTATAAGCCCGCCAATAAACCGGGTATATGGGCAAATACCCTACCTTGTACCGCGAAAACACCTTATTTATGCACCCGTTCTCTGGGAAAAATCGAGAAAAATCTCGCTACTCAGGCAGCGATGTTAAGGGAGTACTCACGTTGACCCATGACAAAAACAGGGGGGTGATTTCGTACGAAATCACCCCCCTTCTAAGTTGAGCTAGGATATGCAAGTTGAATTTGGACTTGTCAAATGTTAATGGCAATAGCCCGTTCGCCAATATGCTGCACGTTAACGGCTGGAATGAATTTCTGTTCAGTGAAAACCAGCCCTTGCTGCATGACTACCTGACTGATTTGTCCACTTTCCTGCTCAATGACAAGGCCATCTAATTTACCCGCTGAACCCTCACTGTTGCGGACAGGTATCCCACGTTCAATAACAGTGGCATCTTCGGGTATCCCCTGGCGCATCTTTTCGCGAAGCATTGGGGGAGTTATAACCGTCATGTAGGGGATGGTGTCGAGCAAGGCTTCGCCACTGTGATTGGGATCAGGTATTTCAACGATCTCTTCGCGGTACTCTGGGTAATCAGCCAGCTCGTCAGCCATCACGTTAAGGTAAATATCCTCAGGCGTGGCTTGCTCAACGAGTAAGATGGGAAATACCCGTGCCCTTTTCAAAAGAAAACCCTCTTCAACAATAAGGTGTGTGACAACAAAGGTGTCTGGCTCAAGGGTGACTTTAGCCAGCTTACCGCATTCCCCATCCAGACAATGAACCTTTGCGCCCATGTTAAGTGCAAGTTCGTACATTTTTGTACCTCCACTGTGTTCCTTGATGCGGCCGCACCCGGAACACAATATCTATGGCTAACGACTTGTCTTAACTTAGGATGACACAAACTGAGGCCAAAAAGAATGGGGCATTTCCCTACCATTTTATCTGCATTTGCCACCCTCGCTCTGCCTATACAATAAAACGGCTGTTATTCCTCAAACCTATTTTTTAAACCGCAGCATGGCGTTGACCACCAGGATAAATGAGGTCAGCATCCCCAACATAAAGGCTATCAAAATCACAATCAGTAAAGAACCAAATGAAATAAGCATAGTAACACTCCTCGACGGAAGGATGAATTAACCGCTCTTGCCCCTTCACCAGCAAGCCAGCCAGCCAGCCCGGACGTAAACGTCCGGGCTAAAAATGCGAAGGCCGTTGGCCTATCACTCGCCTACTCGCAAACTCGTTTACTCGCCTTCTCACAAAAACCGATCCGTACTGTTGACCAGATTGATCCCTTTGTCGGCCAATTCGTGGAAGCGGGTTTGGGTCAAGGCAGGAAAATCAATTTCTGGGTGCAGCACTGGCGAGGTGCAATCCTGGAGCAGATAGAGAGAGGCCAGTTTCTCTGGCGTTTGGGCAAAATGTTCCACAATATCGGCCACACTTTCCAGAACACAATGACTGGCAGCTTCACCGGCGATGATTACCATGTCCGCGGCCGCAAGCGATTGCAAAAACAGTTCATTTTTCTCCCCCATAGGTTGACCCGCCACCGGCAGTTCTGGCTGAATAATCGAATAATGCTCTGTTTCCGGAATGCTTCCTTTGACCAGCCAGGTGGGCTGTGTCTGCCGGGCCAGGCTGTGCCAGAATACCGCCGACCAAAGCTCCGGGTCCAGGGCGGTGCCAATACTGCCGATCAACGTATGGTACGGCCAGATGCAAAGCTGTTTCCGGGCTTGCTGCTCCAACTGCTGCACATAGCGAATGGATCGTTCCGGATCAACCAACGGCCGCCATTTGCCAGCGGCAATATCATCAGCAGTGATAATAGTGAACGGAGCCGGATGCCGCCCTTCCCCATCAGCCCACCAGGTAGGCGAGAAGATTTGCCGAGGCAGGTGAGAGTCTAAGGAGCAGGTGATGTGGCTGATTTGCCCGGCATGGCGGTAAATGAACTCAATGAGCCGCTGAATATCCCCCACTGAGCCGGGAACGTTTAGATTCCCTGGGAGATGGCAAAAATCAATTTGCATGTCAATAATCACCAGATGCACCTGACGTTGGTCGGCAGCGGCTGGGGCCAGGTTAGCGGCCGCGGCCGCCGCGGCAATCCCGTTCATGTCAGGGTAGAACAATGTCCCGATCCGCTGGGGATCGTAAAACGTGGGCCAGTTACTCATAAATCGTTCTCCTGGAAGAGTAAAACATGGATAATGAAGGAACATGGATGGATTGATCAAAACAATTAGTGTTCACGCAACACTAATCAATGTCGAAAGTATAGTGTATCAATTACACTTTGTCAAGCCCAAAGCACGGCGTATTACCATACACCTCTGTGCTCCTCTCGTCTGTGGCTATCTCAGGAGATCATCATCCAGCCAGGGGAAAGTAGGCCAGCAGCAGCCAGGCGAAGAACAGCCCATTGCCCAGGCCACAAGCCCAGGGATCACGAACAGCCGCATTAGCCAGGGTCATCAGACCCACAATGAGGGGGAAGAGGGGGATGACCAGGATGAGGACAAACAGTCCTGGAATGAGGAAGATGGCCAGCAGCAGGCCAGAAATGATAAAGAGAGTTTGCCCCAACCACCAGCCTAAATGAACTGACCAGCGGCCATAAGCGGCCCCATGCGCGGCCGCGACCGTCCAGGGCAGGCAAAACAGAGCCAGCAAAGGCCAACGTAGCAGCCGCATCGGAATGAGCCACCAGGGGAGCCAGACCAGATGGGCCAACGCCCCAAAAATAAAGCTGAGCAAAACGAAGACGAGAATACCCCCTACCAAAGCGCGAGGTGCAGGCATGGTCGGGCGAAAAAAGAGCAGCAGCCCCCCACCAAAAAAGAGCAGCCACACCCCTAACGCTCCCCCCACAACCATCCCCCCCAGTGACAAAATATCAATCAGACGGCTGAGGAGAAAGAGCAGCCCGGTTGCCAACAGTGCGGCTGCCGGCAGCCCAACCCAATCCCAACGGCGACGCGGCCGCATCACGTTTTCCACTTTGGCCCAGGGAAACAGCGGCGCGGCCGCCACCAACGCCACACTCCCTGCCAGTAGATGTATCAGATACCACAAAATACGGCTGTCCCGGTAGGCAGTATCGCTAGAACGGGCAAAAGTGCGGTCTAGCCAGGCCAGGGCCGATTGGTGGCTGTCTGGGCTGAACAAGATAGTGATATGCTCAACCCCAGGGATAAGATGAAAAGCGCGGCCGCGACCCCCTGCCAGATCATCGTTAGCCCCACCTGCGGCCGCCAGCAGCCGTTCCGCATTGGCCGCAAATTGCGGTTCCAAGGCCCCCGCCTGCAGCAGCAAATTACGCGGGGCCTCCGGGGAGACATCCGCTCCGGTGGGGGAGACGGCCACTGTGGCTTGATAACGTTCTACATCCCGAATGGCCGCTGTCATCACCGCCCCACTGCCCATTGAATGGCCCAACAGAGCTATCCGCGTACCATCTACCTCTGGCTGGGCAATCAAGGTTGCGTAAGCCACATCCAGGTTCGCCTGCAACACATCCCCCTGGCGATCCAGCGGCGCGGGGTTAGCCGCATGACCGGCAAAATCCCACAGCAGCACCCCATACCCGGCCTGGGCCAACACATAACCATAAGCCAGCATCAACTGCTTAGAGCCACCAAACCCGTGGGCGATGAGAATGCCAGGCACCTGCTGCGCTCCAGCCGGGGCCACAAACTGCATCGGCACTCCCGCCTGCTCCAGCCGGCGCGTCACCAACCCGGCCTTAGCCCGCCCCACCTGTACCCAGGCCAATAAGAGCAGCAGCAGGGCCGCCGCTAAAATCCCGATGCGAAAACGTGTAAAGGTCATAATAGTTTTACTCCCGTTTGCCATTGGGGGCAGGCTGGGCCAGGATACGAGCGATGGGTCGCAAATCTAACCACCACTGCTGCCGCGGCCGCGCCGTCTCCATATCCATCATTCGGGCCACATCCCGCATCTCTGTAAAGCGCATCTCCCCCCCCACCAGGCCAATGCAGGCCCCCATCGGCTCAGCCTGACCCGCCTGAGTTTCTAAAAATTGAATGCAATCATTGGCCAATCGGGATGCCTGAATCCGGTCAAACGGGGAAGGGTTCCCCCCTTGCTGCAAATGGCCTAAAATCGCCTGGCGCACATCAAACAGATCTCCCCCTTCCTCTTCAAATAAGGCACTCATAAACTGGGTGGTATAAATCGGGTTAGCCATCTCATTACGAATCATCAATCCTACCCGTTTGCCCTGGGCAAAGCCGGCCCGTAAATTTTTTACATCCTGGGACAGATCGTCCAGGCAAACCCCCTCCTCATGCAAATAAACCCGCTCCGCCCCAGTGGCCAGGGCACTCATCAACGCCAGATAACCACAGTACCGCCCCATCACTTCCACGACGAAAGTACGCCGGGAAGCAACGGCCGACTGCTTGATTTTGTCCACGGCCTCGATAATGCTGTTAAGGGCCGTGTCGGCCCCAACGCTGAGTTCGGCCCCCGGCAGGCCGTTGTTGATGGAAGCGGGCAGGCAGATCAAAGGTAAGTTAAAAGCAGGGAAGGTGTCACGCCGGTTATACATCGCCATCATACCCAAATACCCATCCCATCCCCCTACCATCAGCAGGCCATCTATCTTCTGCTCTTCCAGGTTGCGGGCAATGGCATAAAAGTCGCTGCCCTGAGGAACATGCCGGTTGCTGCCCAATTCTGCCCCCCCACGAATGGCCCAGCCATTGACACTGCGCCAATCTAATGGCTTAATATCCCCCTTGATTAACCCTTTGAAGCCATGATAAATCCCCGAAACCCGATGCCCTTTGTCCAGGGCAATCCGCACTGCGGCCCGAACAGCGGTGTTCATGCCAGGGGCCGGGGAACCGGCGTTGAGAATCGCCAGGTGAAGCTGCTTTTGGCCGGGGATATGGGCATGGGGTAGGGCACGCACCAGGGTACGGACATTGGCGAAGGTCTGGCGGAAGCTGTTCCCACGCAGATCCATCGCTTTGTTAAAATCTAGGTTGTTGACAGCCTGGTTAATCTCCTGGGTGATACGTAAACAGTCCGGGAGTGGGGTCTGGGTGATCCGGTTGTTACGCATGCCAATCACATAAGGGGTTTGATGGTTGGCCGGATTGAGCAGCAGTTCGACAGCGGCCGCGCCCAGTTGGGTACTCAATATCCGGTCAAAGGCCGTCGGAGAGCCGCCCCGCTGCACATGCCCCAAAACGGTGATGCGGGTATCTTCCCCCACCCGCTTTTCCAAAACTTCCTTCACGTATTCACTGCTAATCGGGTTGCCCCGGCGATCCTGCGCTCCTTCGGCAATCACCACAATACTGTCACGGCGACCGACCTGCCGTCCCAGACGCAAGACTTCGGCCATTTTGTCTTCCCAATTGTCCAGGTTCGGGGGGCTTTCCGGGATCAATACCCAATCTGCGCCGCTGGCCAAAGCTCCCATGAGGGCCAGATAACCGCAGCGACGCCCCATCACTTCTACGACGAAGGAGCGTTGGTGGCTGGCAGCGGTGCTAGAGATGGCATCTATGGCATCTACGATCCGGTGCAGAGCCGTATCAGCCCCGATGGTGATGTCGGTGCCGTACATGTCGTTGTCTATGGAGCCGATGAGGCCGACAATGGGGAGTTTTGGGAGGGTCGCGGCCGCGCTCACCTGCCCGGCGGTCACCAACTCTTCTACTAACCCAGGCCACTCATCAAAGAGAAGCTGTGCCCCGGTGAGGCTGCCGTCACCGCCAATAACCACCAACCCTTCAATCCCATGCAGGATTAGATTTTTCACCGCCTGAAGCCGCCCTTCGCGCTGCCGAAAAATGGCGCTGCGCGCCGAACCAATAATCGTCCCCCCCTGATGTAAAATCCCCCCCACATCATTCCAGGTAAGGGACCGAATGCGGTCACCCCCTTCTACCATGCCCTGGTAGCCTTCATAAATGGCCTGAACTTCTACCCCTTTATCCAGGGCCGTCCGCACCACCGCCCGCACTGCTGCATTCATCCCTGGGGCATCACCCCCACTGGTCAAAACGCCAATTCGTTTCATAGTTTTATGCTCCCGCAAACTGGGTAGAGAACAAAGATAGAAAAGAATTTTTTCACCGCTAAGACGCAAAGGGCACAAAGAATTTTTCTATGGTTCTTCTTTTCTTGGCGTTTTTGGCGTCTTGGCGGTTCCTTCTCTGTTCCTTCTCTTCAGTGAACTCACTCCTCAATTTTCCGCCAATCCCCCGAAGGAATGATTGGATAACGGCTAGATACATCTGGGTTGCCCATAAAGACCCAGGCAGGGGTTAATGTCCCGTCTGCCCGCTGCACCTGACGCTCCAACCGGTGATATAAGCTGTTTTCTAAATCATCGGGTTGGTAATTTTCCAGATAATCCAGATCAAGCAGGCATTGCTGATAAACGGCTGGGGCAATGGTTACCAGAAATCCCCTCACCCGCCCCTCTCCCCCTTCGCTGATCATGGGAAACTCCCCCAAATTGTGTAAACGGCCGCCGACAAAAACAGCCGGCTCGGTGTGGATAATGTATGGCTCCCAGATGAAATAGTTACTCTGCCCCGGCATCAAAGAGCCATAGGCAAATACCGGTAGATATTTTTCTGGGGCAGGCGAATGGTGCATTGGCTACTGATCTGGAAAGATAAAGATGATGGGATATAATTTTACCATCTTTCGCCCCCGTAGCTCAAAGGATAGAGCGACGCATTCCTAATGCGTAGGTTGATGGTTCGAGTCCGTTCGGGGGTATTGTATGACGACCACCCTACTCCTCATTCGCCACGGCCAAACTGATTGGAACGCGGCCGGCCGCTGGCAAGGCCATACCGATATTCCCCTCAACCGAACGGGCGTGGCTCAGGCCCATGCTTTAGCCGACCGGCTACACCGATGGCCCATTCAGGCTATTTATAGCAGTGATTTGCAGCGTGCGGCCGCAACTGCCCACATTTTAGGTCAACGAAATGGGATTTCGGTCAACCTGGATCCGTGCTGGCGCGAACGGTTTGCCGGGCGGTTGGAAGGGTTGACCCGTGAACAGATTCAAGAGCAGCTTCCAGAGGTGTGGGCGGTGTTGGCTCAGGGGCAGGCTGAGGCCCCTGAGGGAGAGAGTTATGCTGCATTACGAGAGCGGGTCGCGGCCGCGTACCAGAATCTGCTCAGGCAGCACCCCGACCAGATGATCGCCATTGTCAGCCATGGCGGCACCTTACACAACTTCATCAGCTACGTGATGGGATTTCCCCCCCACCATTCCGCCTCATTCAGCCTGCGCGGCAACACCGGCCTTAGCATCGTCCAGGCAGACAGTCACCGGGCTTACCTGCTTCTCCTCAATGACACCAGTCACCTGGAACATGATGAGCAGTTAGGCAGCATGTTCCATTTCATCACCCAAACTTGAAAAAACGCCCGCCTGATGAAACCACCGGGCTAAAAAGGCAACCCCTATCGTCTTACTATGCTGATACCCCCTGGCACGGTCAGGCTGCTGGTTGCCCGCTGTTAGCACGACCAGGATGCCGGCCACAGCCCCGAAACATTGAGAAGATACGTCAACAGTGCTAAAACCCCAACAGTAAAGCAACGTGCCCGCGCAGGCTTTCGGCGATGGAGTCAATGGAGACGTTCTCATGGATGGTGTGTGCAACGAACTCTTCGCCGGGGGCATAGCCGATCATGGGCAGGTTGTATTTGACGAAGTGGCGTCCATCGGTGGCAAATTTGTAGTTGAACAGCTCAACCTCGCGGCCGCACCCCTGGCTAATCAATTGATATGCTTTTTGCACCGCCGGGTGGCTGGCAGGGGTATAAAAACCCACCAAAGGATCATGCAAATGCTCCGGCTCACCCCCAAACAGTCCCGATTCTAATGTATAGTTTAACCCTTCAGCACAATAGGCAATAAACTGAGCCAGGGTCGTTGGGCTTTCCGTGGCACTGCGAAAATCAAGCAATACCCGTGTCCAGGCCGGGGTAACGTTCTGGCTTTTAGTATCTACCTCTATCACAGTTGGGGCTACGGTAGTATGGCCTAGTACAGCATGACTCGATAATCGCTCTTGCGCGGCCGCGACCCGGCTCAAAAAGGTGGCTAACTGGTAGTTAGGGTTGATTCCCCGCTCAGGTACGCTGGCATGGACAGAGCGGCCATGGAATTTAACCCAGTAGGCGTACCCCCCGCGATGGCCCAGGGCTATTTTGTTCTCTGATGGTTCACCAATGACGACAAGGGCAACGGGATAATCAAGATGCTCAACCCAATAGACAGCCCCGGCGCCGCCAATTTCTTCTTGAACGACACCGGTAAAGACAACATCACGCTGCGGCCGCGCCCCCATCCGTTTCAGGGCGGCCATGCTGTACACCTGCACCGCCAGCGGCCCTTTAATGTCACACGCCCCCCGTCCCCGGATGCGCCCATCTACAATTTGGCCGGAATAAGGGGGCACCGGCCAAAGCTGGGGATCACCCGGGTCCACATGGTCAAGGTGGGTGTTTAACACCAAAGCTGGTAAGGCGCGATCTTGACCCCAAATGCGGCCGCAGACATTGCCAATCCCATCCAACCACACCTCGTCAAAATCCAACCGGCGCAGCTCGTCAGCAATCAACGCCGCAATCGCTGCCTCTTCCGTCGGCATACTTGGCGTCTGGATCAACCGCTGCGTAAACGCCACACAATCCGCTAACAAACTATCCCACTCTAGTTGCATAAAAAACTCCTCTGAGAAAAGTTTCAGGCTTCAGAAGCCTACCCTATTTCATACATCAAACCGGCGGCTTAGGCTGTAGGGATGGGGAGTATCCTAAATCTTGACCGAAAAAAGCAAAATACAACGTGCCGGCCAAACCAAATCCAAAAGCAATAACGAAGTTGGTTGCGGGAGAAGTCACCGCGTTGAAGAAAGGTAAAAGAGAATGGCCGCGACCAATCGCATCAATAATAAATTTCGCTGTCGAAGCATCCCAAAGTAACGCCCCACCAAAAGCGGCAATAGAAACAATAGCATCACGAATGAGATAGTAAATGCCGAATGTCGCCGCCTTCCGGCCATCAGGGGCTAAATCCATGATCAAGGCTTTGCGGGTAGGCTCGCCAAACTCCTTTAATCCACGAATGACAAAAGCGATTACCATCATCCCAAAAGACCGCGCCACCAACAAGGTTAACGGAAATATCATAAAAAATACAAATGTCGTCACTACAAACGGTTTCTTGGTACTTTTATCCGCCAGGTACGCCACCGGGATATAAACCAAAACGGCCGTAACCATTTCAATTGTCGTGAGTAAACCAAATTGCAACGGCGTAATTTTATTGATGCTAACACACCAAATAACAACAAACGCGTAGGGTATTTGTTCGCAAAAACGAACCAGGATATCGGATACCAGCAGCTTCCGCAATTGTGGTGTAAGCAAAGCAAGGCCGTTTTTTACTGACGCCTTTTCCTTTTGCCTTATAGGCGCATCGTCAATCATTGTTTGCTGGATAATGAGCGACACACCAGCCAAAATAAACGCCACCACAAAGGCGATCAGGATACCGGTCTTTTCTCCGAATACGCCGATAAGGGCCCCGCCAATAACAGGTCCCAACGCCATAGGAATACGGCGCACCAAAGAGTTGACCGATACGCCCATCGTGCGCTTATTTTTCGGTAAAACGGCTGCTACCATTTCCATCGTAGCCGGCAGAGAAATGGCCGTCCACGAAATGAAAAAAATTGCCCCAACAATGACCGCTTGCCAGTACGGAAATAGGATCACTACCGCATACCCGGTCATGGCAACCAAGTTGAACAGCAGCAAGGCTTTCTTATGCCCTAGACGGTCACTGGCATAACCACCGGGGAGAGAATATAGTGCACTTAATAAATTGTCTAAGCCATTTAATAAACCGATGGAAAATGTCCCACCACCTAAAGCGATAAGATAAAGCGGCAAAAATCGCTCCGCCATTTTTTCGCCCAGGCCAATCAAAATAACCATTGAAAGTACGGCAACAATGCTTTTTTTGAGGCCCAGAAAATCGGCTATTTTCCTTTGTTTTTCACGGGGTTGCATATGGGATGATTTACCTGTTGAGCTGAGCGCCAACTCGTTATTACCAGGTTGATTTTGTGGGATAATCTCTTGCTGGGAATGGTATCACGCAAGCCTTACTGTGTAAACGTATCGGTTTGAGCGATTGCTCTGCATTCACTCACCCTCTCGCAAACCTAGCCACTCGCTTCACGGTCGCCAGCGGGGCAAAAAGGCGTTTTCTTGAAGCAGGCGGTGGGTCTGGCTTTGGCTGTCGTAGAGCCACAGGGCTGGCGGGGTGTTATAGGTGATAGGAGAGCGTTGGTAGGCCAATTCGCGGCCGCAAGGACACCAAATCAGGCTGCTATGAACCATCTCCGGGGCCATCGTCACAGCCCGGCCATTGGCCCCATCACTATCCATCAGCCAGATTTGCTCCCCCTCACCAAAGAGAGAACGGGGTACAGCCAGCAGAGATCCTCCCGGATGCCAGGCAGCCACCCCATCGTTGTACTCTGTGCCGGCCACCAGGTCTATCGTCTCTGCCCGCACCAGGTTAGCCACGATGGTGTGGTGGTACAACTCGGCTCCTGTATGTTCAATGATTACCCCATTGGATAAGGTATGAATATGGGGCTGGGATTGGCTGCGGGCATATTCGGTATAGGCCAGGAGCGGGGCCACCGGCGACCAGTGCCCCATCGCTGCCAGTGTAGCTGGAATAAAGAGTGGCTCGCCAGAAGAGCCAGGAGCCAGGTCTAAGATGACGATGAGCTGGGCTTCACTGGCGAAGTAAGCCAGGTAGCGGCCATCCGCCGACCAGCGGGGAAATTGGCCGGATGGGGAGTCCAGCCCGATTTGGCTAAAGAAGGCCGTAGGGTGGGCCAGCCAGGTTTGGCCGGTTTCGCTGTTGAGGAGCCATAATTCGGCGGCCGCACCCAGGCGGGACCGCTGCTCATAGGCTACCCAGGGCCCCCAGGGCTGCCAGCGGGCATTTTCGCACAGCCCGGCACAATCGAGCAGAAGCTGCCGCTCGCCACTCTCCCAATCGTACCCTACCAGGTCTAATGAGCCATCTTTAGCCTCAGCCACCACCAGGAGATAGGGGGCGGCTGCGGCCGCATCATAATCGCGCACCCCAATCACCTCATCCGTCAGGCGCAAGGGTACCGCGTCCTCAGCCAGCCCTGTCTGCCACACATTTACCCGTCCCTGCTCATCCGCCTGCAAAAAGAGGAGCGGAGGTGGCGGGATGGTGAACTGCCAGGTGAAGGTATGGAGCAAGGGCAGCCCGCTCTGGCCTGGCAGTCCGGCTCTTAGGGTGATGGTATAAATTTGTTCATAAATGAGGGGGGAAGCCGGGGAAAATTGCAGCCCAGACCTGATAATGTGCCAGCTTCCTTCAACCGGGGGGGAAATAGTCACCCAGGGGGATGGGTCTATATGGGCAAGGGGAGATGAGAATGGGATGAAAAGCGGCCGCGTCGCCGAGAGCAGCGAATCGGGTAGTCCATCCGTCTGAGGTCTAGGGGAGAGCCAGAGCAGCATCCCCCCGGCCCCCAAGAGCAAACCGATCAGGGCAAGAGCTATATTCCGCCGGGTCATGGGCAGGAATATAGCAGGTATTTAATTGTGCCCCAACCAAAAATGGTGCAGCAGCACATTAGCCACCGGGCGCACCTGAATCCCGCCAATCTTCTTCTCATCGTTCAACATCTTCTTGTTGACCAGGCAGAGATTAGGCACACGGCCATACTTGTTGCGGTAATAATCAGCCGCCCGCAGCAGCTTTTCTTCAAACGAACGGTTCTTGCTGTCATCTAACCAGAGCATACCTATATCTAACATGGTGAACTCCTTTTATACCCATCATGGTCATAAAGTGACATTCCAGTTGGAGGCTAGAGACTGGGGACTGGTTAATCTCGAGTCTCCAGTCTCACTGAAAATGTCAGTTTATGACCGTTGGCAGTATAACTGTCAGGTTTCAGATTGCCCGCCTGGAGCCGGGCACTTTCCTTCACTCACTCAATATCATCTAAAAATGAAATCTCATCATCAGGGTCATCAGCCGCATCTTGGGCAAAAGAGACGGCATCATTTTCATCAGCCACAAAACTGCGTACAGTGGGCTGATCATGAGCAGCCGGGACAGGGGCCAGTACCGGGCGAATGGTTGTGGGGTGGGCCAATAACACAGGTAGTTGACGGCGGTAGAGGGGTTCTATGGCCTGCAATAAATCAGTTCCACCAATATAAGCGGCCTGAAAATGGCTGATCGTGCCCCCGGCGAGGGCTAAAAAATCCCCCTGGCCCAGCAAATATTCGGCCTGGGTATCACTGATGCCGCTGGCTGACCGGGCAGTCGCCTGATCAGCCACTTTACCGACAATACGAGCCGGAAAACTGGCCTTAAAGAGGGTATCCATGTAAACAGCCCCTGGATTATGCGTTGACAAGATGAGGTGTATCCCTGCGGCCGCGCCCTGCTGCACCAATTGGCGCATCGATTCTTGCCGCTCACGCCCATCTTTTTGCAACAACTGATCCACCCCATCTATCATAACGATAATAGCCGGGGCCGTTGTGCCCTGCTCCTGGCGATAAGCAATCTCATTTACCAGGAATTGCAGGGTGGCTGTGGCCCCAGCCCAATCATCTATAACGGGGGTCAGCAGATGGGGCAAGTAATTTAAGGGAGCTAATTCATTGGCTTTTGCCGGGTTCGCGGCCGCGTCTCCATCAATAATGACCAGTTGTAAACGAGATGGTTTGTTATGCAAAGCCAACGACAAAGCCATCGAGCGGAGCAGTACCGTTTTACCTGCCCCCTCGTTACCCACCAACAAAAGATGAGCCGCCTCAGCTGTATTCAAATCTACCATCACCGGCCTATCATCATCTGACCAACCCAAAGCTGCGGTCAACACCGGCAAAGGGGGTACTACAGCCAATAAATCCAGTAAGTTGACCGGCTCAGGGGCCGGTTGGGCAACTTGAATTTGCAGCCGATCCTGCTTCGATTCAATCTGAATGTCTTCAGCCAGCAATACTTTGCGTAAATCAGCTTTAATCTGTTGAATGCGCTCCATCGCGGCCGCTAACTGTGTTTGCAAATCAAAACGAACCCAGCCTGGCCCCACCTGCCCCCCAGCTACTCGCGTGGGCAGTTTGTGCCGCTGAAATACACCCTCAATCTGGGCCGATTGAATCTCTAATTGATGCCGTAACCGCTCTTCTCGCTGCTGTTCCATCTGTTCTCTATCAATGGCATAAAAGCGCATAATGCTCTCCTGGCTATCATTGGCTGTTTGCCTCAGTTATAGCGGAGAGCTGTTAATCTGTCTTGTAACGGCAGCCAGGAATCCTCAAACCCAAATTGCTGCCGCATCAATCGCACGTATGTTCTATTTCTGTCGAAAAAAGAGACGACCGTAGGCCGTCTCAAGCCGGATTCTTCTTCTTACCCATCAAGCAGTTTGGCGCATCACCATCACAACTCGTCCCTGAATCTGCACCGTTTCTGGGTTTGCATAAATCGGCTGCATCGTCGGATTTGCTGGCTGCAACCGCACCTTGTCTCCATCGTGATAAAAATATTTCAGGGTAGTAGATTCCTCGTCAGTCAGCCAGACAGCTACCATTTCGCCATTACGAGCCAACTGCTGCTTCTTCATGATCACAATGTCACCATCACTGACCATGGCATCAATCATCGAGTCTCCTTTGACCCGCAGCGCGAACAGCTCTTTGTCATCGGCTATCATGGAGCGGCTCACTTCAACAGCGTCATCATAATCATAGGCATTTCCTGGGACGATGATGGGTGTACCGGCAGCAATGGTACCGACTAGAGGAACGGAGATGAAACGAGAGGCTAGATTTTGCGCGGCCGCGACCAATGGCGAAGCTGCTTCTTGCACAGCATTGCCCATCCCGGCTAACCAGGCCAAAGCCTGCTCACTTAACCGTATCCCTCGTGACACTTCGGCATCACGCTTGATGTAACCATTCTTTTCTAATTTTTGTAGGTTATAATTAGCCACCGAAGTCGAGGAAATATCCGCTGCTTTACACAGCTCACGAATCGTTGGGGGGCGGCCTGTATCTTGCATGGAGTCGTAAATGTGGCGCAAAATACCTTCCTGCCGCTCAGATAAACCATCCTTCTTACTCTTGTTTTTAGCCATCATTTTGCTCCTTTAAGCTAATAGTCGCTCATTTGTTCGCCAGTATACACGAACAACCGTTCGGTGTCAAATATGAATCTCCCTTCTCTCTCCTTCACAACCCCCTTTACCAGCCGTCGGTCCAACATCATTGCTCACAATGGCCTGGTGGCAACCAGCCAGCCATTGGCAGCTCAGGCCGGTCTTAATGTTCTCCAGGCTGGAGGCAATGCCATAGATGCAGCCATTGCCACTGTAGCGACCTTATGCGTTGTTGAACCTTGCTCTACAGGCATTGGCGGAGATGCATTTGCTCTGATCTGGATGGCTAAGGAGAAGAAGTTGTTTGGCCTGAATGCCAGCGGCCCAGCTCCGGCCGGCCTCACCGCAGCCTGGATTCGGCAGCAAGGACACAGGCAAATGCCTGCCCTGGGAGGAATTCCTGTTACCGTGCCGGGCAGCTTGCGCGGCTGGGAATTGGCTTTAAACCGCTTTGGCACGATGGGGTTGGATACGCTTTTGCAACGCCCCATCACCTATGCCAGAGATGGATTCCCGGTGAGCGAGATCATTGCCCAACAGTGGCACCGCTCGACGGCCAAGATGAGCCAACAGGAAGATTCAAAGCGAGTATGGCTGCCCCGCGGCCGCGCCCCACTGCCAGGTGAACTTTTCCAAAACCCAGAGTTTGCCCGCACCCTGGAAATAATCGCCGGCCAGGGGGTGCAATCATTTTATGAAGGAGAGATTGCCGCCCAAATAGTCCAGGCAGTGCAGCAGGGTGGCGGGATGATGACCGTTGACGATTTGGCCCAGTACCGGGCCGAATGGGTAGAGCCAATCAGCCTGGAATATCGTCCCGGCGTTATTTTTCACCAGATTCCCCCAAACGGGCAGGGACTGACCACGCTCATCGCCCTCAACATTTTGCGCGGTTATGATTTTGCCGCTATGGATGCGACTGACCGGCTGCATCTGCAAATTGAAGCAGTCAAGCTGGCTTTTGCCGATGCTCACCGATTTATCGCCGATCCCCGCCAGGCAGACATTCCTCTGGCAGGTCTCCTCAGTGAAAGTTACGCCGCCGAAAGACGCCACCTCATTCGCCTTGATGATGCGGTGGCGCCGACTCCAGGCAATCCCTGGCAGCATGGAGATACGGTTTATCTCACCGTCGCCGATGGGCAGGGAAATATGGTCAGTTGGATTCAGAGCCTGTACATGGGGTTTGGCAGTGGGCTAACAGCGGGAACAACCGGGGTGCAGCTACAAAATCGGGGGGCCAATTTCAGCCTGGAGCCAGGGCATGTCAATGAAGCTGGGCCAGGCAAACGGCCTTATAACACCATTATTCCTGGTTTTATCACCCGGCAAGGGGAGGCATGGGCCAGCTTCGGGGTAATGGGAGGATTTATGCAGCCCCAGGGTCAGGTTCAGGTGGGAATGAGCCTGATAGAAGATGGGTTGTCTCCGCAAGCCGCGTTGGATCGGCCCCGTTTTTGTTGGCAGCAGGGGCGAGAGGTGGCCCTGGAATCGGTTTTGCTTGAGGAGATGGGGAGGGATTTACGCGGCCGCAACCACATCCTCATCCCCCCTGGCAGCTTTGGCGGGGGGCAGGTCATCCTACGCGACCCAGACAGCGGCGTCCTCATTGGTGGCAGCGAGCCAAGAAATGACGGCACAGCGGTTGGCTGGTAAACTTAACGGCCAAACCTCGAAGCAAGCTTCGAGGTTTCATGGGCAACCGCCCACCACAGTGAATGAAATGACGAAGGACAGAAGGTAAAAGACAGAGCATCCCCTACTCAGTCCTCAACACTCAGTCCCCAGTCCTTATTTTTGAAGGAGTTAAAAATGTCACACATAGAAGCCATATACGCCCGTGAAATTTTAGATTCACGCGGCAATCCGACCGTAGAAGTTGAAGTTTATTTGGAAGATGGGGCCATGGGGCGGGCTAGTGTCCCCTCTGGCGCCTCAACCGGAGCCCATGAAGCATGGGAAAAAAGGGATGGCGATAAAAGCCGCTATGGGGGTAAGGGGGTTTTACAAGCTGTAGCAGCTGTCAATGATGAGATCGCCGCCGAACTGTTAGGGCTGGATGCTACCGATCAGGTGGGGATTGACGAATACCTGATTGAGCTAGATGGAACAGAAAATAAAAGCCGCCTGGGGTCTAATGCTATTTTGGGGGTTTCTTTAGCCGTGGCTAAAGCTGCGGCCGCATCTCTTGATGTGCCCCTGTTTCGGTACATTGGCGGCACTTCAGCACGTACCTTACCCGTGCCCATGATGAACATCATGAATGGAGGCAAACACGCCGCCGGGGCCACAGATCTGCAAGAGTTTATGGTCATGCCCGTCGGGGCGGACTCTTTCCGCGAAGGGCTGCGCTGGTGTGTCGAGATTTACCAGACCCTGAAAAAAGTGCTAGACAGCAAAGGGTATTCCACCACCACCGGCGATGAAGGGGGGTTTGCCCCTCGGGTGAAAGCCAACAAAGAGGCGTTTGACCTGATTTTGCAAGCGGTGGAGAAGGCAGGCTACAAAGCTGGGGAGCAAATTATGCTGGCGATGGACGCGGCCGCGTCCGAATTTTACGAGAACGGCCTTTACCATCTCAAAACCGAAGGCCAACAGTTGACTGGCCCAGAAATGGTAGATTTCCTGGTGGATTGGGCCAACCAATACCCCATTATCTCCATCGAAGATGGTCTACACGAGGATGATTGGGACAGTTGGTGCCTGCTCACGGCTAAAATAGGGGACCGGGTGCAAATTGTAGGCGATGATCTGCTAGTGACCAACGCCAAACGGATTGAAAAAGGCATGGCTCTGAAAGCCGCCAACAGCTTGCTGTGCAAAGTCAACCAGATCGGCACCCTCACCGAGTCTATTGCTGCCGTAGATATGTGCCACCGGCACGGTTGGACAGCCGTCGTTTCCCACCGCAGTGGGGAAACGGAAGATACCACTATCTCTGATCTGGTTGTAGCCTTAAATGCCGGACAAATCAAAACCGGGGCCCCCGCCCGCACCGACCGCGTGGCCAAATATAATCAATTGTTACGCATTGAGGATTATTTAGAAGGATCAGCCATTTACCCTGGCCTGAAAGCGTTTGGCAATCTCCATCGTTGAAATAATTAATGGGTGAATTGGTGAATGAGTAACCAAGCTCTGTCTACCCCTCATTAACAATTCACCCATTAACCATTCCCAACCGGCCAATTTCCAGGGGTGTCTCCCCAATCAATTGTTGCAGAATCTGCGAAGCGCGAACGCCGCGCAAGCTGCTTTCTGGGTGAACCAGACAGCGGTGAGACAAGATGGGGATGACAAGCCGTTTCACATCATCAGGCAAAACATAATCCCGCCCCTGCAATGCCGCCCATGCCTGGCTGCCCCGGTACAGGGCCAGGCTTCCCCGAGGGCTGGCCCCCAAAAGAAAATCTTTGTGCTGCCGGGTCATCGCTACCAGGCGAATAATGTATTGGCGCACCGTTTCATCCACATGCACCTGCCACACCTGCTGGGCCAATTCCGGCACGACATCACCAGAGAGGATGGGTTGTAGGGCATCAATGGGATGCTCTTGTCCTAAATTGAGCAGCATTTGGCCTTCGCTGGCTTCATCAAGATAGCCCAAGGTGGTTTTGAGGAAGAACCGATCTAGCTGGGCTTCGGGCAAGGGAAATGTACCTTCATATTCGATGGGGTTTTGGGTGGCGATGACCAGAAAGGGACGGGGAAGCGGCCGCGTCACTCCATCTACTGTCACCTGCCGCTCCCCCATCGCTTCTAACAAAGCCGATTGGGTACGAGGGGTCGCCCGGTTAATTTCATCGGCCAGGAGAATGTGAGTAAAGGTGGGGCCGGGAATAAAGTTGAATGCCCCTGATTTTTGATCAAAAACTGAGACACCGGTCACATCATTGGGCAGAAGATCGGGGGTACATTGCAGCCGCTTAAACTGGCTGCCCAAAGAAATGGCCAATGCCCGCGCCAACATTGTTTTGCCCACGCCAGGCACATCTTCCAACAAGACGTGCCCTTCGCACAACAAGGCGACCAAGAGCAAATCAATCACCTCTCGTTTGCCAATGATCACTTTTTCCACGTTATTTTGAATCTGCTGGGCAAAGGTTTGGATTTGGTTCATAGATGGGGAGTTTAACAGATGAAAACGCGGCCGCAAACCTCTTTTATCCTCTTGTCAAACTGTGTTATCATTCCCTTATGGTATGGCCTATCTCCTGGTTCGCTGGCTGGCGACAAAACCAGCCCCCCCTGCCAATTTCGTTTAATCCTGCTGCCTGGCGACCCGTCATCTGGGCAATTACCAATATCTTTGAAACGGGTGTGGCCGAAGGCAATCCCGCCGCCTTGCAAACAGAAGATGGGGGGATTATCAGTTATGGCAAACATCAAGCAACGGTAAAGGCCGGAATGCTGGCCCAACTGATAGAGCGCTATGGCACATTGAGCCAAACACCCACCCGTGATGCCCTGATGGCCTGGCTGCCTCGTCTGCAAGCGATGGATCCCACATTACGCCATGAATCGGTTTTACATGATTTGCTGCGGGCCGCGGCCGCAGAGCCAGCTATGGGGTTAGCCCAAGATGACCTATTTGACGAGCAATATTATCAACCAGCTATTCAACGCGCACAGGAAAGAGGGCTGTATACGCCGTTGGCCCTGGCCTGTCTCTATGATGCTGGTGTGCAAGGCGGCCGCGACCACATTTTAGCTCGTCTCACCAGTCCACAAACCCAAAGCGAATCCCAATGGATTGCCCAATTTTTAACCGAACGAACCCAATGGCTGAACGAAATAGCCCAGGCCGCTGCCGAGATGGGCCAATTTCAACAAGCTCAATTTTTACGCAACTCTCGCTTTCGCGTTGATGAACTGGGCCGCCTGCTCAGAAAAGGGAATTTGCTCTTACGCGGCCGCATCCGTTTGCGTGGCCAAACCATTGCTGGCATTAAGCATCCCCAATAACGTTAATCGCTACCGGAAGGAGTTTTGGCAAAGCTGTAACCCTCACTCCGCAACCCTCAGCCCGCTTATCAGGAGAAAACCATGGAAGCCTTGTTGAAAAAACTACGTTTGGAATCGGTCAACCTGGGCAGCTGCTGCGGCCGCGACCGATGGCCCCTGGAAACCCACAGCCAACACCTTATCTCCTTCAATCCCACAACTGGAAACCCCATCGCTGCCGTCATCCCCGCCACCAACGATAGTTACGAACACATTATGGAGATCGCCCAGACAGCTTTTTCCACCTGGCGTGAAATACCCGCCCCTAAACGCGGGTTGTTGGTACGCGATCTGGGCAATCATTTACGAACCAACCTGGAACCACTGGGAGAGCTGATCAGCCTGGAGATGGGAAAAATCAAGGCCGAAGGGGTGGGTGAAGTCCAAGAGATGATTGATGTATGTGACTTTGCGGTTGGCCTGTCACGGCAATTATACGGCCTGACGATGGCCTCCGAGCGGCCGCAGCATCGCATGTTTGAACAGTGGCACCCCTTGGGGCCAATCGGGGTCATCACCGCCTTCAACTTCCCTGCCGCCGTCTGGTCATGGAACGCCGCCATAGCGGCCGTCTGCGGCGATCCGATTATCTGGAAACCCAGCGAACTCGCCCCCCTCACCGCTATCGCCATTCAACATATCGTGAACGATGTTATGGCCGATTATGGTCTGTTTGGTATCTTCAATTTAGTCGTTGGCGGGCCACAAATCGGACGGCTGCTAACCCAGGACAAACGGCTGCCCCTCATCTCTTTCACCGGCTCCATTCGCACTGGTCGAGCCGTAGCCCAAACCGTCGCCGACCGCCTGGGGCGCACTCTGCTAGAGCTGGGCGGGAATAATGCCATCATCGTGGCGCCAGATGCGGATCTCGATTTAGCCACGCGAGCCATTCTCTTTGGGGCCGTGGGCACAGCCGGGCAGCGCTGCACCAGCACCCGGCGGCTTATCATGCACAGCAGCATTGCCGCTAACCTGACAGAACGGCTGCAACATGCTTACGCTCAAGTCCAAATAGGTGATCCCCTGGCTGAGGGCACCTTGATGGGACCGCTGGTTACGACGGTAGCGGTGAGTCAGATGGAAACGGCAGTGGCCCAGGCCATCCAGGAAGGGGGTGAGCTTATTTACGGCGGCCGCACCCGTCCCGATCTTGGCCCTCAATTTGTCGAACCCACCTTGATCAAAATGCCCGCCCAATCCCCCATTGTCCAGGAAGAAACATTCGCCCCTATTCTTTATCTTCTGGAGTATAATACTCTCGAAGAGGCGATCAATTTGCATAATGGCGTTTCCCAGGGACTCTCCAGTGCTATTTTCACGGACAGTATGCAAACAGCCGAACGCTTTCTCTCAGCGGCTGGCTCTGATTGTGGTATTGCCAATGTCAATATCGGCACCTCCGGCGCAGAAATTGGTGGTGCATTTGGCGGGGAGAAAGATACAGGCGGCGGCCGCGAATCTGGTTCAGATGCCTGGAAAACCTATATGCGCCGCCAAACCAACACTATCAACTGGTCGAAACAACTGCCTCTGGCTCAGGGGATCCAATTCGGATAAGCCCATTACCATGTGATATGTGATGCAGTACAATAACCAGCTCATGCATCATGTATGACGTTTCACGCCTCAAAAAATTATGTCTGAGAAAATTCCCATTCTAGTTATTGACGATGAATTAGATGTTCTCAAGCTGGTTGAGTTTCTACTTTGGAACACCGAGTATGAACTACTTAAAGCCAGTGATGCCGAACGTGGCTTACAGTTGGTACAAGAAAAGCGTCCGGCTGTCGTTATTGTAGACATTATGATGCCCCGTATGGATGGGTTTACCGCCCTAAAACGCATCCGGGAGCTAATTCCTGATTTGCCGGTTATCATTTTTACGGCTCGTTCTACACGCAGCGATGAAAAAAAAGCGGAAGAGATGGGCGCCAATGGATTTATTGCCAAGCCGTTCAACCGGCAAAAGCTCATCTCGGCACTGGAAAACGCCCTCAAACCTGCGCCATTGACTGCCCAGGAGTAAAAGGATACTGGAGTCTGGCGTTTTTTAGCCTGACCACTGGTTATTAGTGTATTGGTTATTAGAAATCAATTTTCGCCAGAGTCCAGAAGGATAATAACCCGCAGAGTAACGTAGATTTGGGGGATTTGGCGTAACTGCCAACTGTAAAGATACGAAAAACAGAAAATTGATACGTCACAGGCAAAAACGATACATTTATGGCTGATGATCCCTGGATTGGTTACGTTTTAGCTGAACGGTATCAGCTAGAATCCTTTTTTCTCCGTACCCACACGGCAGAGTTATATCAGGGCGTCAGCCTGCCCGATAAAGCCCCCGTTTTGGTCCATCTGGCTCAACCGGAATTAAGCCAGGAAAGCCGCTTTGTTGCCCGGTTTGAGCAAGAAATCCGCCAGTTAGCATCGCTAGAGCATCCTAACCTTATCAGAATTTTGGCCTATGGCCAGGAGCGTGAGCGGCTGTATATGGTGATGCCCTTGCTGAATGGGGGGAGCCTGCGTGAGCGGCTAGAGCAAGGGTGGACAGCCGAGCAGACGAATGAGGTGGTGGAGCAAATTGGGGAAGCCCTGGCTTATTTGCATGAGCGGAGCATTATCCACCTGAACGTCTCCCCGGGAGCGATTGTGTTTGATGAGCAGGCGCGGCCGCACCTCTCTCTCGGTTTTGGGCGGGTGCAGATGGCGGTGACGCCGGGCCTTAGTTCCGGGGATGTCTATACCCTACCAGAACAGGGAAACCTGGATTATACCCTCATTGACCCGGTAGTAGATGTTTATGCTTTTGGCGTTTTGCTCTGGACAATGCTCCTGGGTCAGCCTCCCAAACTGTATATCCCACTCGACAAACAGTTAGAAGGTGAATGGCAGCGTACCCAACTGCCCTTAGCCTGGCGGGAAGTTATTGCCCGTGCCGTCCATACCAAGCCTGAAGAACGTTTCCGCTCTATGCGGGCCTTGCTAACAGCCTGGGGAGAAGCCTGGCAGCAAACCCAAGAACAGCCACCAGGCTTCTGGGAGCGGGCGCAACTAAAGGCTAAAGAGGGGCGAGACGCGGCCGCGCAGTTTCTCTATGGCCCATCGCAAGAAGAATCTCCCCCCCAACCGATTGATTACAGCCAGATGGATAAAATGCCGGCCCAACAGGCAGGTGAAAAAGTGGCCCAAAGGGAGATGGACGCGGCCGCAGATACTGCCAATGACCTTGAAGACCCAACCACACAGCCGCAGATCATTCAAGAAATCAGCCCGCCCACTCTTGCTGAAGAACCACTCCCCATAACGGAGCAGCCAACCACCCCAACCGACCAGCCAGATAATACTACCCAGCAGCTCAAACCCACTGCAACAGCAACACCGATTAATAGCCCGCCAGCAGCCACCATCCCATCACCAACCACCTCTCCCCCCACCTATATACTCACACCCGAACAAATCGCCCCCAGCCGGCCCCTCCCCCACAAATTGGTCCTCGACATAAGCCCCCAACGCACCCGCCTCACCTATGGGGGACAGGTTTATGAAAGCCCCACCGAACTAGACGAACCCGCCCTCTTAGCCCTAAACCTGAGGCGACGTGAATATGGGCAAAAGCTGTTTGCGGCCGTACTGCATCCTAAAGATCAGCAAAATCAGCGTCACACGGCTACGCTCACGGGTTATGATGACGCTTTGGGCCAGGCCACTGAGGGTCTCTACCTGGAATTACAGTTAGATGATTCGCTCCATTCGTTTTGTTGGGAAAATTTATGTGATCCTGAAGGCCATCCTCTGGGCATCAGTGACAAGCGAGCCATCTACCGTCGGGTGCGAGCCAATGTCAACCTGCCCCGTGTTGATTACGGACAGCTGCGTGTCCTGGTTATGATTTGTAACCCTCCTAACCTCGGCCCCACCTCAAACAACAATATCCTGAAAAATTTGGCCCCGGTGGATGTTGCCGGGGAAAAAACGGTGTTGGAAGGGTCTCTCCTACGCCTCAAAGAAGCGGGATTGGTGGAATATACGATTTATGATGGCGGTGAAGGCCGCCGGGCAACGCTCAAGAATTTGCGGGATGAGTTAGAAAAGCGTGGTGATGAGGCGGTTCATCTGCTCCATCTGGTGGCTCATGGGGTGATCATCAAAAATAAGTTCCATCTGGTGATGGAAGGGGATGGCGCACAGCCCCATGAGATGGTCGCCGGTAACGAGTTGCAGGAGGTGCTGGCTCGTGGCGAGCTGCGGCTGGCAATTTTGTCCGCCTGTCTTAGTGCCACTACCGAAACAGAAGAGGACGGTGACGCGGCCGCATCGCCACAATCAGTGGTTGTCTTGCCAGGATTGGGGCAGCAATTGGTACGCGACTCCCACATTCCGGCCGTCATCGCTATGCAAGGGCTGCTCAAAGTAGACACGGCTGCCCTGTTCCACCACCATTTTTACGATGATTTGGCCCGACACGGCCGCGTTGCCCGCGCTTTAGCCGTCACCCGGGGAGCTATTTATGACGTAGAAAAACATAAGCCCCAATCTGGCTGGGGGGTTCCCACCCTATTTATGGGCACGGACGATGATTGGCTCTTTGGCATGGATCGGCGTAAAGTGAAACAGTTAGACGCGCTGCCCCCTTTGCCTGCCGAAACCCGGCAGATGCTTCGGCAGGGAGAGTGGGAAAGTTTGCAACAGCAGGTCGCGGCCAATCCCATGTTGGGATTAACCGGAGCTGCGGCCGCGGCCAAACCCACACCCATTCGCCCCCTCTCCCCTGCCCAAAACCGGGCCTATCTCGAAGAAACACTCCGCTCCCAGGTCAGTATTGACCCAAACTCCCTACACGAGGCAGTGCAATCGGCCACTGGCCTGCTCATTGATCCCGTTGTCTACCGCCAGGTGGCCTCAGCCTTGAACACCGGCAAACATATTCTGCTCACCGGACCGCCAGGAACAGGCAAAACCTCATTGGCCCAGGCCATCTGCACCTATGCCCAGAATCAACAGCATACCGAAGACCCCATCCTGACCACCGCCACCGCTGATTGGACCACTTTCGACACTATTGGCGGCTATGTTCCCGATACCCAGGGGCAGCTCCATTTCCGTTCGGGCATCTTTCTGCGGGCTATCCGAGAAGCGTCCTGGCTAGTCATTGATGAGATGAATAGGGCCGAAATTGACAAAGCATTCGGCGAGCTGTTCACCGTGCTTTCCGGTCAGCCGATTGAGCTGCCTTACACTGTGGATGGCAAGCCAGTGCGAGTGCTGCCTTCAGCCAAAGGGGATGCGTGGATTCCCCCATTGGATGACACGTTTTACAATGTGGTCATTTACCCAGCCTGGCGCATCATTGGCACGATGAATGTGTATGACAAATCGTTCCTGTTTAATATGTCTTTCGCCTTCATGCGCCGTTTTGCCTTTATAGATGTGGATTTGCCTTCTCCTGAGACGTACCAGAACCTCATCAGCCGTTGGCTGCGGCCGCCAGAAGGGTTAGATGAAAACGCGGCCGCTTCCTTTGTCGGCCTCAGTTGGTTGTTGCAGCAGCTAATAGACCAGGACAACCCTCTGATGCACCGCCGTGCGCTGGGGCCAGCCATCCTCAAAGATATGATCGCCTATCTGCGAGATCGGTATGGGGCAGAAAGGGACGCGGCCGCGCTGCCCGATATTTTCGGCGAAGCGTTTATCATGTACGCCCTGCCCCAATTAGACGGGCTAGACCATGACACCATTCTAAAGATTTATAAATTTTTGCATCAATTGACCACACCCATGTCTACACCCAGGCAAATAACCCTGCTAAAACGGCTCAAAACCCTCTACCCCCACATCCCCACCGCCGAATGGGAGCAGCAGTTAGGAAACGTGAGTAATTGACTTAGCGATTGGTTACCGCCAGGCTCTGGGGGTGTTCACCCCAAGTATCCTTCATCTATCTTCTGACATGTCTCTTTTTGCTGAAGAAGCTGCCGTTTTGCGCCAACTGCTGCGCCTGACTCTTTCTGCAGACCATGTTGCGGTCAGGCAGCAAGTGGAGCAGCGCAAAATTTCTGGCTTATCACCAGCCTATTTTTTGCTGGCTATGGATAAATATGGGGGAACGGAACATTTTGTGACCTATCAGCTAGGGCGGATTGTGCAGCAGTTAAGCCGCTATACCGAGCAAAGGGAGGTGGAATATAGTGGACAGGTTCGCGGCCGCATCCTCTGGTCAGCTACCCTCAAAGCCCGTCACAGTGGACAGCCTGGCCCCCATCGTTTTATCTGCCGCCAGGTAAACCGTCGTTATGACACCCTGGAAAATCAATTGGTTAAATACATTATCGAAGCAATTTACCAGGCCTTACACACCATCCCCCCCATTATTCGGGAAGGGGTAAGCTATTTTCCGGCCGATGGCTATCTGGCACCCACGTACACCGCTTTACGCCTGCGGCGCATGGAAACGGCGATTAACAGTCTGCGTTACCATGTGCGGCTGCGAGAAATTACCCTACCAACGGCTATCAGTGGGGAACATTGGCACGCGGCCGCCAACGCCCGTCTGGAAGAGTATGGCGAGGTAGTGCAGGTTTATCAGCTTTACCACTCTCTTTGTTTACAGCCTCAATGGGAACAGTTCGTGCAGATTGGCCAAAGAGGGTTGCCCCTGCCCGGCTCGCTACTGGGTGAAGGAGAGTCGTGGGTGCAGGTCGCGGCCGCAATCTTACACTCCTAATCCAATTGAATAGACAGACTAAAATTGTGACTTGTCCATTGTCCGCCAATCTAAAAAAGGGTATGGTTGTATCACATCACCGAACGCCCAACACCAGTTACCAATAAGAAATAAGCCAGTCCCATTAACTAACATGTCCGCAAAAACCACTCCGGTCCAGAACCCACCTGCCTCCACCGCCCCTGGACACGCTGACAATTTATACCGCGCCTTGTTCACCCTCAGCCGGGATGGGATGTACCGGGTAGCGTATGATCCCCCGATTGATATACACCTGCCTACAGAAGAACAAATCCATCTGACCCAAAAAAATGGCCGCCTGGCAGAGTGCAATGATGCTTTGGCTCATCAATTTGGGTTTGCTGATGCAACCACGTTGATAGAACAGATGCGAACAACGCCCCCCGTCAGCAACGCCGAGGTAAGTCAGGCAAACCGAGAATTTATTCTTAATGGCTACTATTTACGTGACCTGGAAATTACCCAACACGCCCTTGATGGTGCCCTGACGACTTACACCACAAATGCCGTAGGGATTATCGAAAATGGGTATTTGACCCACGCCTGGTATACCCAACGGGACAGTACCAACCGCAAACAAGCCGAAATCCGTTTGCAGGAGTACGCCGCCCGGTTGGAAGGGCAGAATAAGGAATTAGCAGTGTTGCACCAGGTTGCTGTCGCGGCCGCCAACGCCACCAGCGAAGATGCCCTGATTCAAAATGTCACTGACATCATTGGCCATGCCCTTTACCCAGATATTTTTGGGATCCTGCTTGTGGATGAAGAGGTGGGACTGCTGCGGCCGCATCCTTCATACCGGGGCATAGACAGCAGCATTAAAAACCAGGCCGTACCCGCCAACCGGGGCATTGCCGGTTATGTTGCCGCTACTGGTCAACCACTGCGGGTTAACGATGTGACCCAGGAGCCCCTGTACTTCCCTATTGCTGAAACCATCCGCTCAGAAATGGCTGTCCCGATCAAAGTTGGCGGCCACGTCATTGCCCTTTTTGACGTAGAAAGTGTGCAATCAGAAGCATTTACGCAAAGTGATGAGCGCATCCTCATTATTTGTGCCGGCCAATTAGCCACGGCCATTGAGCGACTCAGAGGGAAAGCCAAAGAACAACAACGCCAGATATGGTTAGAAAAAGTGCTGGAGATAGGCAAAGCCATCACCCAAATCACTGATTGGGATACCTGCATCCGCCAGATACACCACACCATTCGCCACGAACTCCATTTTGATCGCGTCGGCTTGTTCCGTTACGAACCAACGGATGAAACGGTTCGCGGCTTGCTAGGTACCAACCGGCAGGGCGAACCAGAAGATAACAGTTGGTTTATCTGCCCTGTCGCCAACGACAATGCCTTTCAACTCGTCGTCGCTGATCCCAAAGGGTTTGTCTTCTATGAAGATTTATCAACCATTGTCCAGTTTCCTGATGATCATGAGATGGCCGGGGTAAAAAACCACGCTACTGTGGCTGCCTGGACCGGAGAAAAACCTATCGCCGTCATTACCGTTGATAATGTGATTAGCCAGCGTCCTATGTCAGACGAGCAGCTAGAGGCCTTGCGTCTATTTGTCGGCTATGCCGGCCTGGCCCTGGCCAATGCCCAACTTTTAGATCAAATACGGCAGACCGAAGAAAAGTATCGCTCCATTTTTGAAAATTCCATCGAAGGTATCTTCCAAACCGCCCCCGACGGGCGCATCTTAAACGCCAACCCATCTATGGCCCGCCTCTGTGGGTACAACTCCCCGCAAGAGTTGCTCAATGAAGCCAGTACCACCCTATCCCTTTACCATAATCTCCAGGATAGAGCGAACATCATCGCCTGGCTAGAGCACCATGATGCCCTACAACATTATGATGTTCAGATAACCCAAAAAGGGGGGAATTTGCTTTGGGTATCCATCAATGCGAGAGCCATTCGAGACGAAACCGGCCAGCTTTTGTTTTATGAAGGAACGATTCATGATATTAATGCCCGCAAACAGGCTGAAGCGGAACGGGAGAAACTAGAGGCCCAATTACGCCAGGCGCAAAAGATGGAAGCAATTGGGCGGTTAACAGGGGGGATTGCCCATGATTTTAACAATCTGCTTACGGTTATCTTAAGTGCAACCGATTTATTGGGTCGCGTGGAGCCAGAGGATGAAAATTATGGCAGCCGAGAAAAATGGCTTACCCATATCCAACAAGCCGGGGAAAAGGCGGCCGCACTCATCCAACAGCTTTTAGCCTTTAGCCGACAGCAAATTTTAGAGCTAACGATTGTCAATCTTAATGAGCTGATCATCCCCATCAAAGATATGGTCCAAAGGCTCATAGGTGAAGATATTGAACTAATTGTCAACCTTCAGCCAGATTTGGGGCGGGTTAAAGCAGATTTTACTCAGATGGAACAGGTTTTACTCAACTTGATGGTTAATGCCCGCGATGCCATGCCTGATGGGGGCAAATTAATGGTGCAAACAGAAAATGTGCAGCTAGAAGAAAGTTACAGCCGCCAGGTTGAAGGGCTGTTGCCAGGCAGTTATGTGCTGCTTTCTGTGAGTGATACCGGTATGGGGATGGATGCAGAGACCAAAGCCCACATTTTTGAACCATTTTTTACGACCAAAGAGGTGGGCAAAGGTACCGGACTGGGTTTAGCGACAGTGTATGGCATTGTCCGCCAATTTGGCGGTCACATTGCCGTCTATAGTGAGCCGGGCATGGGGGCTACCTTTCGTATTTATTTGCCCCGTGTAGACGCGGCCGCAACTGCTATATCGTCTACAGTATCAACCAATGAATCGTGGCAAGGGCAGGAAACAATCCTGGTGGTAGAAGATGATGAGATGGTATTGGAACTGGTACAGGATGTACTGAGCCAGGCTGGTTATCACCTGCTAACCAGCACAGCCACCGAAGCGGCCGCGTTGGTGACTCAGTATGACGGCCCCATTCACTTGTTACTTACTGATGTGGTAATGCCTCAACTGAGCGGCCGCGATCTGGCCGAACAGTTGACCCGCCTGCGGCCGCAGCTAAAAGTTCTCTACATGTCTGGTTACGCCGATGTCCTCATTCGCCATCACGGCCTCATCCAATCTGGACTCACCTTCCTGGCTAAACCCTTCACCCCCGAAACCCTCACCCGCAAAGTCCGCAAACTATTAGACAAATAAAAAGAGACCCACCATGGTTTTCGATAATCATAAATTGGACCATCTGGCGCGTAACCTTGTTAAGGTGAAACAAAAACGAGATGGTTTTTGCTATTTTCAACGCTTCACAGATGAACAATTGACTGTCTATGCCCAAAGACCACTCTTCCGCCAGGGGGCAAAATGCCCGGCAGGGGTTTATCTTCTCTTTAAGACCAATGGCACCAAGATAAGTTTCGAGTGCCAAAAAGAGCCGGCCTGGCAGCTTATCTTTACCCTTGTCAGAGAAATGGGCAAGGTGAGACTCATTGAAAACATCAAGAAAACAAGAAAATACAGCAATAGTGGCGGTAATTTACAGTTTCCTGCGGCTTTTGATCTCTATGCCAACGGTCAAAAAATAGCCTCACCACAACTAAAGAGCGGTACCATCGAAATAGATCTGGCAAATGAGGCCAAAGCAGATGTTCTAGTAAAACTGTATCTGCCTTTGCTCACCAACGCCGGAATCAGGAATCTAACTAGCGATGGGGTAATACAGGCCGTACCAGAAACAAAGGCGAAATTTTATGCCTTGGGAGATTCCATTACCCAGGGATATACCACAACAAACCCATCCACATGTTACGTAACCCTGGTTGCAGATGCGCTTCATCTTGACGGGCATAATCAAGGCGTTGGCGGGTACCATTATGATGCCGCTGTTCTAAATGGGTTTACCACACTTCCTCGCCCTAAATTTATAACTGTCGCTTATGGCACTAATGATTGGTTTTTTAATCCGGACCTGAACTCCATCAGAGAGAATGTGCGAAGTTTTTATCAAAAGCTCAACCTACTCTTTTCTGATACCCCCATTTTTGCCATAACCCCATTCTGGCGTGCCGATATGAATGAGCGTCAAAAGTGCGGTCAATTTTTAGATGTTATTCGATTGATTGAAAAAGAAGCATCAGGCTATCCCAATCTGATTGTGATAGATGGATTGCAAATCTCACCCCAGGAAAATTCTTACTATGCAGACGGGTTTTTACATCCCAATGCCGACGGCTTTGCTTACATCGCCGAAAAGTTAGTTCCGATTATCGCTGCCAGAATAAACGCTTGAATGGAGAAGCGTGAGCCATTTAACCCAAAACGAAACGAGCGGCTTGTTTAGCCGCTCGTTTCCACAAAAGGAGGAATAGAAATGTCCTGTATTGGGTGTCCCATGCGCCAATACATCATAAGCATACACGGATGAAAAGAAAATGTCAATATTTTGCAAAGCTAATTTTAATATTTTCTTACTCCAATCGCTCCAGCACCGTTCGGTATAACGTGTCAGCCCGCAAATCAGCCAGGCTCAGACAGGGGCAATGCAGTCTATCGGCCAATAACCGGGCTAACCCCTGATCAAAAGCGGCATGTTCCATATTTATTACCAGCGAGCGAACTTCAGATTCAGCAATCAGGTCCGCAATACGGTGAGCCTCATCCTGGGGTGGAATGTCACTCAAACTCACATTGCCGGCCCCATCGGTTAATAGAATCATCAAGGGGATCACGTCGGGGTGGGTAAACGCTTCCTGGCGAAATACCTCATAGGCCATTAGCAGCCCGGCAGACAGGGGTGTTTTGCCGCCAACAGCAATATCAGCTAATGCTTTTTTCGCCAACTGTACGGAGTTGGTGGGGGGCAGCACTAAATTGGCCTGATTTTTATTAAACACAATCAACCCTACCCGGTCTCGCCGCTGGTAGGCATCAGTGAGCAGGGACATAATGGCCCCTTTGGTTGCTTCCATCCGCTCGGCAACGGCCATACTCCAACTGGCATCTACCACAAAAATGATTAGGTTGGCGGAGCGGCGAACACGCACTTTTTCGCGCAGATCGCCCTTTTCTAAGGCCAGGGCGACATGGGTATGGTCCCGCTGGGATTGGTAGGGCGCGGCCGCGCGCAAGGTAGCGTCAAAGGCCAGGTCAGTTACTTTGCTTTGTCGGGGGAGGCGGGCCTGAATGTAGCGGCCTCGTTTGCGGTCCGTTTTGGTGCGGGAGCGGCGGCCGGCCTGATTGCGTGTCAGCCGGTCTAGCTGTGTATCTAGCCGCCGGGTGGTGAACTCTTGTTTAGATTGAATTTTTTGCCCCCCTTCCCACCATTGGCTATCTTGGGGGGTTTGCGGCACCATCTGGGGAGCGGCTTCTGTTTGCCGGGTTTCCGCTCCCTCAGACACCTCCGAATCTAAGGCTTGTTTTTTTTTACCGCACTGGGGTCGGCCACCTCTTGTTCGGTAGGCTGTCCCATTTCGTCACTGTCGAAATCGCTGGGTACCTGGGAGAGTCGCTCCTGCATATCTTGCATAGTCACGCTGGCATCCTGGAATGCCCGCACCTTAACCCGGTGAGGCAGGGCCAGCTCGGCGGCCTGGAGAATATCCATCTCGTTGATTTGCCGCCGTCCATTAAAAGCGGCATGGGCCTGTGCCCCGCGCAAAATAACCAGGTCAGCCCGGTGTCCGTCCACATTCATGGATGCGGTGAGGGTAGCAATAGCCCCCAAATCACGCCGGGTGTATTTGACCTCACGCACCATTTCCCGGGCCCTGGCGATACGCTCTGATAATTTCTGCTCCTCACTTATCCACTGCTCATAAAACTGTTCAGGCGCAACTTCAAAAGCGACGCGCCGTTCCATGATAGCCACCCGATCCCGGGGATCGCGTAGGCTTTGGATGTTGACGCAAAAGGCGAACCGGTCTAACAGCTGCGGCCGCAAATCTCCTTCTTCAGGGTTCATGGTACCTACCAAAATAAATTTGGCCGGGTGGGTGAAGCTGATCCCCTCTCGTTCCACCACATTGACCCCCATCGCCGCCGAGTCCAGGAGCAAATCCACGACATGATCGTCAAGCAAATTAACTTCGTCAACATAGAGTAACCCCCGGTTCGCGGCCGCCAGTACTCCCGGCTCAAAATGTTTCTCCCCTTTCTGAATTGCCTTCTCAATATCCAGCGTACCTACTACACGATCCTCAGTGGCGCTCACTGGCAAATCCACAAACGGGGTGGGCCAATTGGTCACCTTCATCGCTTCCCCTTCATCGCGGAAGCGGCGGCGGCAATCATCACACCATTCATCAGGTCGTTTGGGGTCACAACCAAAATGGCAGCCGGCGATGACCGGCAGTTGCGGCAGCAAAGAAGCCAGGGCGCGGGCGGCCGTAGATTTGGCTGTCCCTCGTTCCCCCCGAATCAGAACTCCGCCAATACGCGGGCTGACAGCGTTCAGAATCAACGCCCGTTTCATACGTTCCTGACCAACGATAGCAGTAAATGGATAAACAGCGTGGCTGCGACTCATAAGTTCTCCGGTGTGGTTCAGTTTCTAGTTTCTAGTTTCTAATTTCTATACTGCCAACGGTCATAAACTGACATTTTCAATGAGACTGGAGACTCGAGATTAACCAGTCCCCAGTCCCCAGTCTCCAGTCTCCAACTGGAATGTCACTTTATGACCACGATGGGTATAGTTTCGAGTTCTGAGAAGTGCCCAAAATTATACGGCAAGGCAGGCGTATGGCAACCAAACGGGCGGAGTTTTAATGGAGCAGCTAGGGGAACAGGAGGAAAGTTAGAAACTAGAAGCTATTTTTCATTCAGGTAGTCAATTCGGTGGTTATTGGCTAAAGTTACGATAGATGTTGTTATGGGGGAACAACAACGGATTAAGCAAGAGGCGGATTAGGGTTGTACGATTTGTCACTCAATGGATTTGGCTTATGCAGCGAAGAAAAATTATCCGTATTGTGGGTTCGATTGTAGGCGCGTGTTTGCTCCTTTATGTGGCGTTGGCCCTCATGGCGCGGCCGCGTCCCGACCATCCCTATTTTGCCAACATCCCAGAGGTGTTGGTGATCGCCCACCAGGGGGGAGAGCATTTACGCCCGGATAATACCTTGCCGGCCTTCCAAAATGCCTACGATCTGGGGGCAGATGTGTTGGAACTGGATATTCACAGTACGGCTGATGGGCACCTGGTGGTAATCCATGATGCTACGGTGGATAGGACGACGAACGGTAGCGGCCGCGTCAACGATCTCACCCTGGCCCAAATTAAAACCCTGGACGCCGCCTACCAATGGCCCCACAACCGGGAAAATCCCACCGATTTCCCCTACCGCGACCAGGGCATCACCGTGCCCACCCTGGAAGAGATATTCCAAACCTTCCCCAGAGCGCGAATCAATATTGAGATTAAACAGCACCAACCGCCAATCACCGGGCCTCTGTGTGACCTGATCCAGCAATACAATAAAGAAGAGGAAGTGCTGGTTGTTTCCTTTAACGATGAAACGATCAAGGCGTTTCGGGAAAGCTGCCCTGGGGTAGCCACCGGAGCCGCCTCAAATGAAACCCGCCTCTTTTTTGGCCTGAACACCGCCTTCCTGGGGGCCACCTATCAGCCCTCTATGGAAGCGTTCCAGGTGCCTGAATATTTCGGCTCAATTCATGTTCTTACAGGGCGATTTGTGCGCGGGGCACACCGTCAAAATATTCAGGTGCATGTGTGGACCATTGATGACCCGGCGGAAATGCGCCGCTTTATTGACCTGGGGGTAAATGGGATCATCACCAATCGGCCTGATTTGCTCTTGGAGCTGCTGGGAAGATGAAAGTTTCCCGACGCCGTTTTTTACAAATGCTGGGGGGAACAATGGCCGCTGGGGGGGTCGCGGCCGCGACCGGCTACCATTACGCCGCTTTTATCGAACCAGAGCGGCTCATTCACCAGCAGCAGGTTATACCACTGCCCGGCCTGCACTCCAGCCTGGAGGGGTTCCGTTTGGTGCAGTTGAGCGATTTTCATTACAACGATAATAAGAACACCCTGACCTATTTGCAGCATGTAGTCAGCCAGACCAACCTTTTGCAGCCCGATCTTATCGTCCTGACTGGTGATTTTGTAGACAGCAATCTGGATGGGCTGCCAGAACTCATGGAAACATTGGCCGAACTCAAAGCCAGGTGGGGCGTTTATGCCGTATTAGGCAACCATGATCACCGGCGCGGGGCCAGTGCGGTACGGTACGGGCTGGAAGAGGTGGGAATCAAGCTGCTATGGAATGAAAATGTGACTCTGAGTGGGGACGCGGCCGCGCTCTCTCTTATTGGCCTTGATGATTGGTTACGGGGGCGGCCGCAAATCCGCCCGGCAGTAGATGGCCTGCCCTCCCATACCACCAACATCCTCCTCGTCCATGAGCCAGATGTCGCTGATATTATCTGCCGCTATCCCCAATTCCACCTGCAACTTTCCGGCCACACCCATGGCGGGCAAATACGGCTGCCCATCTTGGGGCCGCTCATCTTGCCAGTGCTGGGGCAAAAATATGATCAGGGGTATTACCAGGTAGAAGGATTACACCTGTACACTAGCCGGGGGGTCGGCACACTCAGTGATGTCCCCTTCCGCTTCAACTGCCCCCCCGAATTGACCGAACTTATCCTGGCGCGTGGATGAGATGAAAAGGACGAATTGGCGAGCAGCGAGTCTGCAAGTATGTCACTTCCATAATTCATAATTCATAATTCATCCTTATTTCCACAGGAGTTGAGAATGCGAACTGTTTTTTGGGATTATGAGCAAAACAATGTCAAAATGATTGATCAGCGCACCCTGCCCTGGTCGGTGGATATAGTGGCATATGAGGATTACCGGGTTGTGGCCCAGGCAATTCAAGAAATGGTGGTGCGAGGGGCCCCAGCCATTGGCGCGGCCGCCGCTTTCGGCTTAGCCCTGGCCGCCCAACAAAGCCAGGCCACTAACCGGCTGACCCTGATCAAAGAGATTGAAGCGGCCGCGGCCCATCTAAACGCCGCCCGCCCCACCGCCGTCAACCTGTATTGGGCCTTACAGCGGCTTTTGCGCCTGGCAGTCAGCGAAGAGCTAGACAGTGCCGACGACGTGCGCCACGCCTTGCTCCAAGAAGCCCAAAACCTGGCCGATGAAGATGTGGCTCTCAACCGGCGCATGGGGTTTCATGGGGCTGAACTGGTAAGCGATGGCGATACCATCCTGCACCATTGCAACACCGGCGCCCTGGCCACTGTTGATTGGGGTACAGCCTTGGGCGTTATTTTTGCCGCCCATGAACAAGGGAAAAAGATCCATGTGCTGGTAGATGAAACGCGGCCGCGGCTCCAGGGGGCACGGCTTACCTGCTGGGAGCTGCAACAACGGGGCATCAGCTACGACCTCATCGCCGACAATGCGGCTGGCTATTTCATGCGCCGAGGCGAAGTCAACCTGGTATTGGTCGGCAGTGATCGCACCGCCGCCAATGGAGATGTCGCCAACAAAATTGGTACCTACCAGGTGGCCGTTCTGGCCAAAGAAAACGGCATACCGTTCTATCCTGTTGTCCCCACCAGCACCGTTGATCTCAACCTGGCCCATGGTGACCTCATCCCCATCGAAGAGCGGGATCCCACCGAAGTCGTCGCTGTCTGGGGGACCCCAATTGCCCCGGATGGAGCTACCGCCCGCAATCCGGCTTTTGATGTGACCCCGCACCGTTATGTCACCGGCATCGTCACCGAAGCAGGTATCGTCTATCCCCCGTTCGTCAAAAACTTACGCCGCGCCGTCGAAGCGGAGCAGAAAAAGTAACGATAGAACAAAAAAACACGGATGAGTTTCCTGAAAGCAGCCACAAATAACACGAATTGGCACAAACATTTCTGGTAACTCTGCGCCTTGGCGTCTCTGCGCGAGTTTTCGTATCATCAATTAACAGATGGCTTTTTATCTGTGTTCCTGCCTATTCCGTGTTTTACCATTTACCCGTATGTCTCACCTATCACCCATCACGCCTCATACATCACCTCTCACACCTGTTATTATCTTAGCCGGGGGGCAGGGCAGCCGCATGCAAAGTGGGGAAAAGCCAGTTAAGAAGGAGATGGTGCCGGTGGGTGGCCGGCCGATTTTGTGGCACGTCATGAGCAGCTTTGCCGCCCATGGGTTTAACCGATTTACCATCTGCCTGGGCCATCTGGCCGAACCGATTGAACAATATTTTGCCACTCACCCCCACCCGGGTTGGCAAGTTGATCTGCTGGACACCGGGCTAAACACAGAGAAAGGGGGGCGTATCGCTCAAGCGGCCGCGCACATCCCCGCCGAACGGTATTTTGTCAGTTATGGGGATGACGTGGCTGATGTGGATTTAACCGCCCTATACCAGTTTCATCTGGCTCACGGCCGGCTGGCGACCCTGACCGCCATCCAGCTTAACCTGGAATATGGGGTGGTGGAAGCAGATGAGGCCGGACGGGTGGCTGGGTTTGTGGAGCGGCCGCGTCTCCCTTATTGGATCAACGGGGGGTACATGCTGCTGGACGCGGCCGCCATTCAGATAATGAACCAGGATGAATACAGCAACCTGGAAACCCAGGTATTGCCCCATCTGGCCGCCCAAGGGCAGTTAATGATGTACCGCCACACCGGTTTTTGGAAATCTATGAACACGATGAAAGATAACATTGAGCTAGAAAAGATGTGGCAAGAAGGCGCACCGTGGAAGATTTGGTAGGTAATGGTGTAATCGTGTATTAGGAACTCTATGCGTTATTTGGTGACAGGCGGTACGGGGTTCATTGGGCGGCATTTGGTGGCCCATCTGCTGGCTGGGGGGGATGAGCTGGTTTTGCTGCTGCGGGAAGGGTATGCCGGGGGACCGCTGCCAGGAAAGTTGAAAGAGCTGCGGCCGCATCTCCATCTGGTGTACGCTGATTTACGCAACTACAACCTGACCGCTCGTGCTGTGCGCGACGCCGCCCCAGAACAGATCATTCACCTGGCGGCCGCCGGGGTCAACGATCCTTTTCTCTCTTCTAACAATGCCTTGAGCCACAACCTGACCGGCACCTTAAACCTACTCCGGGCCAGCTTTGAAGCCAACCGAACCGCCCGGCAGATGATCGTGGCCCGGACACCCGGCGAGGTGACAGCGATGAATGTGTATGCCGCCAGCAAAGCGGCCGCGTGGCAGTTTTGCCTCATGTATGCCCGCACCCAGGGGTGGCCCATCATCGGGGGGATGGTGTTCCAGGCGTATGGGCCAGGACAAAACAAACGGGCGTTATTACCAATGGCGGCAATGGCTGCGGCCGCCGGGCACGATTTCCCCATGACCAACGGCCAACAGCAGCGGGATTGGATTTACATTGATGATGTGGTGCGGGGATTCCAGGCAATTGGTCAAAAAGAACTCCCTCCTGGGATAACCGTTGAACTGGGCACCGGTCAGAGTTATAGTCTGGCCGAAGCAGTACAGATGATCTATCGTCTATGCAATCAGGGCGGGCAGCCGCTTTTAGGTGTGTTACCCCAACGCCCTGGCGAAATCAATCACCAACAGGCTGACGCGGCCGCAGCCTATACCCTCACCGGCTGGCAGGCCCACACCCCTTTGAGGGAGGGATTAACCCGGTTGATTAAACACAGTTCACAACCCCGCCCAGGCGATGAAAACAGCCAGGGAGAAGGGGCTGAGTAAAGTGGAGAGGACAACAATGGTGGTGATGAGCCGTGGCCGCACATCATACTCTGTGGCCAGCACCGTCACCAACACCGCTGTTGGCATACTCGCTTCCAACAACATCGCCGCCCGGCCCAAACCTACCAGGCCCAGGCCATTCGCCACAATCAAGGCCAGCAGCGGCGCCACCCCCAAACGCAAACCAGCCGCTAACCAGGCCAGTTTCAACCCTTCCATCTGACGCAAATCAGCCAACTGCATCCCCAAGACCAGAAGCATCACCGGAATAGCCCCTCCAGCGGCAATTTCTATACCTTTGAGCAGTGGTCCTGGCAAATGCAAATCAAAGCTGTACACAACCAGAGCCAGGATGACGGCATACACAGCCGGTACACGCAGCAGTTGGGCCAACGCTTGTTTAACAGTGCGGCGGCCGGCCGAAGCGATTAAAACGCCCAGGGAATAAGCTAAAATAGTGCTGATAACAAAGTAAACAACACCCCGCGCCACCCCTTCATCCCCATACCGCAAGGTCAATAAGGTGAGACCATAATTGCCCCCGTTGACAAACATAAGCGCCAATATCAAAGCCGCCCGATCCAGACGCGAAAGCCGCAGTAACCACCCAATAAGCCAGCCCAACAGCCCCATCAAGAGAATCGTAATAACGGTGAATGCCCCCAACGACAACAGTTCACTTCCGTTGAGTTTTACGGTAACCAGAGAGTAAAAAACCAGGCAGGGACTAAAACCGTTGAAGGTGACACGAGCCACGGTTCTGACATCTAGCCCCATGCCTCTACGCAAAGCAAAACCAATGGCGGCGACGATAAAAATGGGTAAGATGTTGTTGAGAAGAACGTCGGTTATAGTAGACAAAACAGGTTATTCTTCTTCGTCTGCCCCGAGGTCAAAGAGGCTGAGACTGGCAAACATATCAACTTCTTCTAACGCTTCCTCAATTGCCTCACGCAGCGGTTCGGCTTCAGCATCAGGCAAAAGGGTAGCCAGGGCTTCCCGCGCTTGCTCACTGCCAATTTGCCCTAATGCAGCTACGGCTGCCAGTTGTACGCTGAGATCATCGTCATGGTGCAAAATCTCGATGAGCGGCTCTACCAGATCGCTCCCACCGAGGTTCCCGGCGGCCCGGACGGCTTCTTCGCGCAGAAGTGGGGATGGGTTCTCTAACTCTAAGCGTATCTGTTTGAGCCAACGGGGATCAGCCTGGCTGCCCATAGCGTACAACGCGGCCGCTTTCATTTCCTCGCGATCATCCTCATACGCGGCCGCAATCAAAGCGGGTACTCGCTCATGGGCCGCACTGGAAACCGCTTCCAGGGCAGCCCGGCGCACGGGCATCGCCGTGTGAGGGTTGTCTAGTTGGGCAAGCAGGGCTGTGACAATGCGGGCCGTCGTGGTCGGCTTAAATTGCCCCCATTCGGTGAGCAAAACAAAATGGCCTAAAGCTGCGGCCGCGGCCGCCCGCACCTCTACCACCGGATCATGGTGAAACAGGTCCAGCAAAGGGGTAATCAGTTTGGTATCATCCGTGTCCCACAGCCCTTCTAAGGCGGCCTGACGCACCGGCGCGGCCGCGTCCTGCAAACAATAAGTAAAAATCGGGGCAAAATCCACCTGGAAATTCTCTTCGCTAATATCCGCCAGGTGTTGAACAACGGTAAAGCGGCGTTCTGGGGAAAGCTGCCCCCATCGCTGGGTGAACAGATCCAACTCAGCCTGAGTTAAATCAGAAAGCCGATACAACGAAGCCAAAGCCAGCGGTTGATCTGAGGCCAGATCATCCAACAGCGCGGCCAATGGACGGGTGTTTTTGGTTTTACTCACTATTTTTTCCTTGTCACGTCACGACTAAAGCACACAAGAATTTCACCGCGAAGACGCCAAGATCGCTAAGAATTTCTTGAGGGACTTTGTGCGCTTTGCGGCTTTGCGGTTAGTAGCTACCTTATCACAAAAGAAAACGTGAAGCGCGGATTCACGCTTCACGTTTTATGGGGTTCAAAAAAGCCAATTCGCAGCGCCCGAATCGGTGACTGAGGCGGCGAGATGGCAAAAGCAGCTAATAAGGGATAATCGGGTTAATAATGTCTTGAATAAAGATGAAAACGATGAGGGCGAGCAAGAAAAGCATTCCCATCATATGCACAAACCCTTCTCGTTCTGGTTCGATGCGGCGGCCGCGTATCGCTTCCACAATGACAAATAGCAGCCGACCCCCATCCAAAGCGGGAATAGGCAGCAAATTGGTAAAAGCCAGGGCCACATTAATTAACCCTACCAACCGGAGCAGTGGGGACCATTCCCCCGTCTCCACCGTCATCTGCGCCGTGTTACCGGCGATCTGGCTGATCCCAATGGGGCCAACAAAACGGGCTTCCTGGGTAGTTACCTCCCCTCTCAGCAGCATGACCGGCGTCCGTAGGGTGGTGGAGATGACAAACCAGATTTCTTGAGCTGCCAGACCAATCGCCTCGAGCGGGTTAGCCCGCTCCCTTAACCCGGTATCCAAATAGCCTGGACGCAGCCCAATCCCCATGCGTGTACCCCCATTCAGATCCATTACCCGAGGGGTGACCATGAGGGTAACCATCTCCCTGTCCCGCTCCACCAGGAAGGTAATCGGTTCGCCCCCGGAGCTATCTACAGCGGCGTAGAGATCATCGAGTTCATCCACCACAACTCCATTGGCCTGGCGCAAAATATCGCCAGATTGTAAACCAGCTTCTTGAGATGGAGAGTTGGCAACGACTTCGGCGACGGTGATGGTACTGGTATCAAAGGCGGGAAAGCCGATGATGGCATAAGCCACCCAGTAAACCCCCAGGGCCATGATAAAGTTCGCGGCCGCGCCAGCTATCAGGACAAAGAACCTGGCCTTCTTGGAGGCCGAGGCCAATCCCCCTGGCACATTGGGATCATCTTCTCCGGCCGGCCGCACAAAGCCACCAATCGGTATCCAGTTAAGGGAAAACAGGGTGCCTTTCCAGGTAAAAAGTTTCAGGGCACGCGGGGGGAACCCCAGGCCAAACTCATCTACCTTAATGCCACACAGCCGGGCGGCAATAAAATGGCCTAACTCATGGGCCAAAATAATAGGGGTCAAAATAATAGCAAAGGCACCAATCCACCAACCAATCGTCATAATATTTTCCTTACTCTAAACGAAACCTATCATCACTCTAACGCGTCTGGATCAACACCCAGAGAACGTAATTTTGCGGCCAATCGTTCGGCTCGCTGCCGCTCGGCTTGAGCAATGTGTCGTTCCTGCGCGGCCGCTTCAGCCCCGGTGAGCAGCAGATGTCCTACCTCGTCACACCAGCGCAGCCATTGCCCTTCTTTGCCTTCATAAGTCCCCTGCCACAAAGTCAGACCCAGACCGATCTCTTCCATAAAAGGGGTTTCTTTAACACGGTAACTGCCGGCACGAAGTTCATACATTTGCAAGGCCGTATCCTGGATCAGAAGCTGCGGATCGTAAACAACACAATACCAGATACCCATGCGGGCGTATTCGCGCATCTTACGCCCTAATTCTCCCCCCTTTTTGTTAGAAACAATCTCAATCACGACTTCAGGGGCTTTACCGAATACCCAGATGAAATAGCTGCGATGCTCTTTGGCATACCAATCTTCGGCCACTTCGACATCCAGGCTGAGGAACATATCGGGGACGACGGGGGGGGCATAGGGAGAGCGGAAAAGGCCGACATTGGCATCAGCCAGGCGGCGGATATTGGCATCCCAAGAGGTGTAGGTAGGTTCGACCAAGAGGCGTTGTTGTTTGGCAGAATAAATATTGTCCACGGGGATATCATCCTCGGTAACGATAGATTCAAGATCAGGGGGATCAACTACGCTTTCGGCGATTTCTTCAACCTCGACCAATGATTCGAGTTCAATCACGCTTTGGCTCATTTTTATTTCCTTTGCATCTGTCCAGGTGTGCCCTCTTGTAAAACGATTTTCTAAATCGTTCAGACTGGCAAACGATTTGCAAAATCGTTTTACCATCGCTCCACCACCCTGGACGTCTATAGCCACTTTTCTTTGTAGTTACGGCGGCAAAGGGAGCAAAGGTTCTCCAGGTTGCTTTACCTTCTTAAGGCCTTTGTGGTGAAATCCCAGAGAGACCTGGCAGTTATTTTGCTTTGCTGCCTGCTTGTACGCCGATACGCCACTCACGAATCAACCATTATGTCGCATTATACGCTTCTCAACCAGGATAGGGCAACAGAAAGATAGGTTTCTCAGGAGTTTCTAGTTTCGGGTCTTGGTATCGAGGGGCCAGCAGGCCAGAGGGTCAATCCAGAGATGGATTGGGCTGTCTATGGGGGGAAGGGGAATGCTGATATCGAGGTTGAATTGGATGGACTGGGTGTAATCGGGAAAAGCCAGGGTGAGTAGTTGGCTGCGGCCGCGAAAAGAAATATCTACCACGCGGCCGCGTACCCCATTCGGCACATCCTTATCCAGCGGCATCACCTGCGCTCCCTCTGGGCGAATGAGCAGCGTGACGGGGTCCCCTATGGCCCCCCAACTCGCCGTTTGCAACAAACCCAGTGGGGTTTGCACCTGACCATCAGCCTGCCAGGTGCCTGAGAAGATGTTGCTCATCCCCAAAAAACGGGCTACGAAGGGTGATTGCGGCCGCCTGTATAGCTCTAATGGGGGGCCTTGCTGCTCAATGCGGCCGCGATTCATCACCACCAGTTCATCAGCCAGGGCAAACGCCTCTTCTTGATCATGGGTTACATAAATTGCTGTGACCGGCTGCCCTACCGCTGTGCCAGCTTGCTTGAGGATAGAGCGCAGTTCTCCCAGCAGTCGCTCTCGCAGGGCCCGATCCAACGCCCCGATTGGTTCATCTAGCAGCAGTAAACGGGGAGCGGGGGCCAACGCCCGTGCCAAAGCCACCCGCTGCTGCTCCCCCCCCGAAAGCTCGTGAATCGGGCGATGATCAAACCCTGGCAACCCAACCAGAGCTAATAGTTCAGCCACACGCGGCCGCTGCTTCTCAACCGGCCATCCCTGCATCCGTAACCCAAAAGCGACGTTAGCGGCCACATTTTTGTGCGGGAAGAGGGCATAATCCTGAAACAGGTAGCCAAAACCCCGCTGGTGTACTGGCCTTTGGCTCAAATCTTCTCCCCGAAACCAGATGTGACCGCTGTCGGCTGTCTCTAAACCGGCGATGAGACGCAGCAGGGTAGTTTTGCCGCAGCCGCTTGGCCCTAACAATACCACCGTCTGCCCTTCGGTAATTTCCAGGGAAATATCGGTCAGAACAGGCTGCCCGTTAAATGATTTGTGCAACCGGTCTAGTCGCAGCAAGCTCATGGTTGCTCCAATGAATATTGCCAGATGTCTATACGATAAAATGGAATGTGGCCTGCCAGGGTGCGATTTTCATTTAGCCAGGCTTTCAAGGCTGAATCGCCGCCGTAGCTAGTAATGAGCCAGATGGTGGGTGCGGCCGCGCCTCGCTCCTGCAATTGCGCCACCCCACCTAGTTGGAAAGGATGGATGGGTTGATAATAAATGTACGGCAGCCGGTCAGCCACTGAAGATAGCCAGACCATATCCCCTGGCGCGGCCGCATCATTCAAATATGCCACTACCCCCCGCCAATCATCCTTAGGAACGAGCCACTGTCCCAACAGAGTTACCAACAGGGCCAGGCTGGCCAGCCCAATGAGCCAGGAACGGGAAGTATAACGGTTGAACATAAAGGCGGTACACAAAACCAGATAAGGCCAAAACAAAACGGCTAAACGTTTAAACAGAGCCAACTGCGGCCATAACATCCAGAAAACCAGGCAGATAAAAAGCAAACCACTCAGAAAAAGCAGCCATCGCCGCCCCGCCGCATCTCCCAAGAACTGGCTGCCGAGAAAGAAAATAACCCATCCCCCCGTGAGCGGTCCGACAAAGAGCAATCCTACCCAAAACCAAAGGGGGAAGAGCAAACGGGCTTCTATCGCTTGAATCCAGGGGGGCACAAATGACCAAACTGGCCAGGACAATAACGCGCCGGAGAAGGAGCCGATTAACCAGATGAACAGAGGCTGTGGATCGCGGCCGCGCTGCCACCAATCTGCCAACCATATCCCACTTAACCCACCCCACAACAAAATCATGGGCAAATCTAAATATAAACCCAGGCTAAAAAATACGGCCAGAGGCAGTATGGTCCACCAGCGGAAAAACCCAACTGTCGGCTCTGTTGATCTGGCCCAGGTTAAGGCGACAGCCCACAAAAGGCCACTCATGGCCAACAGGGCGTACATACGTGCTTCCTGGGCATACCAGACATCCAAAGGGGAAACTGCCAGTAACAAAGCCGCCCAACGCCCTGCGGCCGCCCCCGCCAACCGCCGGCCTAACAACCATACCAACGCCACCATTAGCAGGGAAGCCCAGACCGAAGGCAAACGCACCCAAAATTCCTCTTGCCCCAAATGAAGCCAGGGATGCAGCAAACTGTAATATAAACCAGAATGAACAGGATCACGGTCCGTAACCCAGATGGTCAGGTGTCCCCGCCCCGCCTGCCAGACGGAATACGCTTCATCTAGCCAAAGACTACGTCCCCCCAACCCAGGCAGACGTAGGGCAGCGGCCGCCAGCAAGATGCTTATCCCAATCCCAATAGATTTACCGTTCACCAGCACGCTCGTTTTGGCCGCCATGTTCATACAGGGATGTGAAATGGGGAACCACCACTCGCCAATCATATTGTAGGGCGAACTGGCTTGCGGCCGCGCCCAACCTTTCCCGTTCATCCTTATCAGCCAACAGCCTCAGCACGGCCTGAGCAAACAACTCCGGCGTATCAGCCAGGAACAGTTCCCGGCCTGACTGCACCGGAAACCCTTCCGCCCCCAGAGTGGTGCTGACAACTGCTTTACCGGCAGCCATCGCTTCAATCAGCTTTAGCCGGGTGCCGCTGCCAGCCCGAAAGGGCATCAATACTACACTAGCCCCAGCCAGGTAGGGCTGCACCGCATCTACGCGCCCCGTAATGGTGATTCCGGGATAACGGCGTAAAAGATCAAGCCGGGCATCTGGTTTTTGCCCCACGATGGCCCAGCGAGTTTGCGGCCGCACCGCCTGAATCAACGGCCAGATCATCTCAGCAAACCAGAGAACTGCATCCACATTAGGCCGATAATCCATTTTACCCATGAATAACAGGTCAAATGGGTAGTGGTTAAGTTCACCGCCTGGAGACAATAGATAAGCCGTTGTATCTATGCTGTTGGGAATGACGGTTACGGGTTTATCCGGGGCCAGGGTACGCAGCTGCCGGGCATCCGGCTCGCTCACGGCCACTACCCAGGTGGCCTGGTGCATGGCCCACCGCTCAAAGCGACGCAGCCGGTGGGTTTGGATGAAGGAGTATGCGGCCGCAGGCCATCGTCCTGGCCGCCCCATATCCGTTAAAAAATTACGCCGCTGCAACTCTGCTTCCGCATTGTGATCATCAAACAGAATTTGACTGGTAGGACTGGCTTCCCGAATCACCTGGATGTAGCGGGCCAGCTCTATTCCCTCCACTTGCACAATATCAAACAGGTTCGCCTCCAGCCATTGGCGCAGCCGCAAAGCAAAAGCTGGATCATACAGGCGATGGGCCATATCAGGCAGGCGGCTGGTAAATAGTTGACCCAGGCGGGTGAGCCGGCTGCGAGTAGGCACGGGAACAGTGCCAACGGTCTGGCACAAATCATAGAGAGGTTGGAGCGCGGCCGCATCCGCTGTCTGTTCCGGCTCCACAAAACTCAATAAGCTCACCTGGTGCGACAAAGCCAGCCCCCGCAAAATATGCCAGTTCCGCAAACTCGTCCCCTGATGAGGGGGATAAGGCAGCTGCGGCGTTAATAGCAGAATTGTTCGCGCCATATCTCCATTATCCACTTACACGGTATAATCGCCCACTATGTACAGGTTGCCCTCACCCCAACCCTCTCCCAAGTAGGGAGAGGGGGATATACATCCGACATAGCGACAGGATGACAGGGCAAAAAACAGATGGCCCTCACTTACCCTTTCCCAAGTAGGGAGAGAATGATAGGCCAGGTAAACCTATGTCTCACATCTTCCCACCCTCCCTTATTGAAACCTTACAGAGTGCCCGGCGCGTCGTAGTGCTGACTGGGGCAGGAATTTCTGCCGAGAGCGGCATCCCTACCTTCCGCGAAGCCCAAACCGGCTTATGGGCCAAATATGACCCGATGACCTTAGCTACCCCCCAGGCGTTCCGGCAAAATCCCCGGTTGGTATGGGAATGGTACGCCTGGCGGCGCAAGTTGGTCAGCCAGGCCAGGCCCAATCCTGGTCATTATGCCCTGGTAGAAATGGCCAATCATCTGCCTCACTTTACCCTTATCACTCAAAATGTGGATAACTTACACCAGATAGCCGGAAGCAGCTATGTGCTGGAGCTGCATGGTAATATTGCCCGCAGCAAATGTTTTGCCGAAAATGTGGTCATTTCCTCCTGGCCGGAAACAGATGAACTTCCCCCCCGCTGCCCTCACTGTGGTGGCTTGTTGCGACCTGATGTGGTCTGGTTTGGGGAATCGCTACCCTCAGAGCCGTTAGATGGGGCGTTTGCGGCCGCGTCTACCGCCGACCTGTTTTTCACTATTGGCACATCTGGGCTGGTGCAGCCGGCTGCATCCTTACCCTTGCTGGCCCGGCAGGTTGGCGCGATCCTGATTGAGATTAACCCCCAAACCACCCCTCTCACAGACCAGATGGATTATCACCTGAGCGGCCCGGCAGGAGAAATATTGCCCCAGTTGGTCGCGGCCGCGTGGCCACCCAAAGGGTGATAATAAAAGCAACTACTTTCCATAATCATAATTCTCATCTATACTAACGAGAGTTAGAGCAACATCCAGAGCAACCCACTCCACTCAACTTCAGTGGAAATTGGGGCGACCTCTGGGAATCTCTTAATTTCTTAAACTTTCAATCCCCACCGGAGTCCCAACGTGTCATCGCCACGAGGTGAACCATCCCAAGAAACTATCGTCCCCTGGGGCATTGTCTTCATCACCATCGGTTCTTTACTGCTGCTCACCGTTGGGGCCATTGTGCTACTCTCTTACAGCCAAAAACCAGGTGAACCACCTATCATTGCCCTCTTTCCCACCCGTGAGTACATCAGCATTGCCATCTCCACCCGCAACGCCTCATTAGACCTGGCGCCGACGCCAGATGGCCATGCCATTCCCATTTTGCTGCCTGACTCAACAGAATATCAAAGCAAATTTCCCTCCTACGCTTCCGTAGATGATGCTCCGCGCCTCATTTATTATGAACCCAAACCAGGTCAGCCGATCCGTCTGGTGATCCCGGTGCTAAATCTGGACAGCGAGGTGCAGCCGGTAAGTCTGCAAACATTAGATGTAAACGGGCAAACCTTTTATCAATGGGAAGTGCCTGCCGGATACAAAGTGGGCTGGCATGGCTCATCAGCCATGTTAGGCTACCCCGGCAATACCGTGATCAACGGACATAACAATACTCTGGGGGAGATATTCCGAGACCTGGCCAACGTCCAAATTGGTGACCAGTTGATTTTGTATGACATCCATCAGGCGTATTACTACCAGGTTGAACGCATTGAGCTGCTGCCAGAACAAGGGCAGCCCCTGGCCCTGCGCCTGGAAAATGCTAAATGGATTGACCCAACCGATGATGAGCGGATTACTCTGGTTAGCTGCTGGCCTTATGTGGGCAATACGCACCGCCTGCTGGTCATTGCCAAACCAGCAGCAAGTGGTGGGTAAGCAAGTTTGCCCCCTTCATCCTTCATAATTCCTAATTCATCCTTATTCCAGGAGGCTTGTATGACGAAAAAAGGGTTGTTTATTTTATTGTTGGTAGGATTGGTTTTGTCATTGGCGGCGCCAATGATACAGGCCCAAAGCCAGGAACCATTCCGCTCAATTCGCGGTTCGGTGCGCGAAGATACGGATGGTGATGGCAAATGTGATACGGGTGCGGCCGTGGTAGGTGTGCCCATTGAGTTCATCAGCAATGACGGGCAGTGGACCCATGTGCTGTATACCGGTGATGATGGATCGTATGGGCTGGTAAGCGTGGGATTAGGCACCTGGACAGTTACGGCTAAACCGCCCGCCGAATGGGTGGTTACATCAGCAAAGGTGCTAAAACCTTTTATTAGTGACACTGCTCCGGTAGCCCTGAATGTTAATTTTTGTGTTCGCAAAGCCGCGGCCGTAGCCCAACCTGGGACAACGGTGCTGCCCCAATCCGGCGCAGCGCTGCCTACACCTCTGGTGGTAGGACTGGTTGGGGGGGTGATGTTCTTGTTGACAGGGGTGATGCTGGAAGGGCGGCGGCGTTGGTCAATCAGGATTTACGATTAACGATTTTAGATTTACGCTTGATGACGTGCGGCGACGGTTTTGAGGGTAGAGGCTGGAGAGTCATAATCTCTAGTCTCTACTTCTCAAGGTAAGAGAAGTAGTTTGCCTTTGTTTTGGCGATCTTGGAGAAAATGGTGGGCCGCGGCCGCGTCAGCCAGAGCAAATGTTTTGTCTACATATGGGCGGAACAGGGCCTCATCATACCATTCAATCAACTGCTGCATCCAGGGGCGCAGCAGCTCTGCCTGGTCAAATAGATGGACAATATTGACGCCGATAATCCCCTTGTTGTCGCTCATCAATTTAAGGGGCGTATAAGAGCGGATATTCCCCAACCAGCCCAACACAGTAAACCAGGAGCGACGTTTGCCTGGCGCGGCCGCGCTGGCCCCAAATTGAACCAGCCGGCCAGTTGGCATGAGCAAGCGGTAATTTTTAGGCCCATGCGCTCCCCCCAGCGGATCCAAAATGAGGTGAACTCCCTTCCTCTGGGTTTTTTCCAGAATGACCCGTTCATAATCTTCATGGCGATAATCAATGGGATGGTGCAGCCCCCGCTGGCGGAGAAATTCATGTTTTCCTGGGGAAGCTGTGCCGTACATTTCCGCACCAATGATTTTGCCGATGTCGAGCGCAGCTAAGCCAACACCCCCAGAAGCGTTATGAATTAACAGTTTGTCCCCAGGTCTGAGCGACCCCATGATTACCAGACATTGATAAGCCGTGAGGTAGTTGAGAGGGAGCGCGGCCGCGTCCGCTGCACTCATCCATTCCAGCCGCTTAAATACCAGTTTGTGGGGGACACACACGATTTCGCTGTACCCACCAAACCGGGTCAGGGCAAAAACCTTGTCCCCTTCCTTAAATTGGGTGACTCCCTGCCCTACCTCTATAACCACCCCGGCCACTTCATAACCAGGCACATAAGGGATTGCGGGAGCATCTGGGTAAATACCCATGCGCCCCAAAACATCGGCAAAATTGACGCCGCTGGCTTCAACCCTGATTTTCAATTCTCCACTACGTATGGGTGGCTCTGACCCCTCGCGTAAAAGCAAAACCTCTGGGGGGCCAGCTTTGCTGATCCAGATTTGTCTCATACGCGACAATCATACCGCGTGGCGTCTCATTCAGCCAACTCACCAGAGGCTACAACCATCAAACGCATCTTCTCAATAAGTTGGGCGAACCTTCGGAAAGTTTCTGTAATGGACAAGCTCTTGGGTCAAACCTTCCGAAGGTTACACGTTTTACTGAGATGCTACCATCAAACCGACAACGAACTGGACTTGGGTGAGAATTAATTTCACCAGTGATAATAACCAATACACCAATAACCAGTGGTCAAATCAAAAACTGTCAGGCGCCAGTCACCAATTTTAACTCTCAGGCTTCTTCTTCTGAGTCAGGCTGTTTTTCTACCGGAGTGAATTGGGTAGCCAGATTACTAAACTCCTCACCTAACCAGCGCAATCCTTCAGCCACGGCGGATTTAGTTCTGCGCCCTAGATCGGCCGCATCTACTTTTTCTTTCACCTGACTGACTTCTTGTTTGGCCTTTTGCGCGGCCTGGCTGTCCCGCAGCTCCTTGAACCCTTTTTCCAGTTCAGACACAAAAACATCCAGCCCTTCACGGACATCGGTTTCAATTTTTTGCCGCTCCTGGCTGTTCCAGGCGGCCCGAATCGCCTCGGCAAATTGGCGGCCTAACTTTTTCATCTCTTCAACCAGATCAGCTTCGCTTTGTTTGCCCTCATGGCCGTTCTCATCTTCTACAGGGATCTCGATTTTGATTCGTTCTTTTAACTGTTCGTCGCTCATGGTGTTACTCCCTTGAAAAATTATGAAGGGTAAATTAGGAAAGATGAAAGGGGGGCCCTTACTGCTAGTAGGTGGATTGTTGGCAACAGTTTGGCTTTACAATCATCAGTAAACAAATGACAGTACGCGAGATGGGGCAGAAAGTTGTTTTGGTTATTCGACTACCCGGCGTAGGGACCAGGCATCCATGAACCAACCGTTGTTTTCAATGGCCCAGCGGCCGCGCACCCATACACCTACAGTAACCATCTGTGGCTCGGCGGTACCTACCAGGTAACTCATCGTATTACGTTGACCAAAAGTGGGAAGCTGCCATCCACTGTATCGCCCATCTACAATAAATTGCACCTCACCCGAAAGAGGATCGGGTGCCCAAATTTTGCTGCCATCGGGCCGGTAGCCTACCACCAAATCGGGGTAAATGTTGATCTCAAACAGATACGTTCCAGGCTCCAGATAAACATCTGTCAGCAGGCGGAAACTGATGGCTCCTTCCCGCTTGAATATTTTGACCGTATGGGTACCATCCCAGATGTAAGTGCTGTGTTCATGGGGGGGCAAAAAAGCCCTGGGCAGCACTCGACTCTCCGGGCGGACAAACGCATTCCAGGGATCAGGATCCAGGGGGTTAAAGCCACTGTCCCACTCCAGCCGCCAATCGTTAGGCACTTGCAGCTCGGGGGTGTTGTTGTGGTTGTACCAACCATTTTCAAAAGATGGGTTGGGCAAGAAGTTGCTGCCAGTGACAGGAGGCGGGATGCTGGTGGCAGGAGTGACGAACGGGGTGAGCAGCTCAATGGGAAAGGTAGGTGAGGCGGTTTCGGTGGGGGGGATGGAGGTAGGGGTGGCGGTTGGCGGCCGCGTGCTGGTCGGCAAAACCACTGGTGTTGCTCGGGGGGGGCTGGTGGGGGGAGCAAACAATTCCAGGGCACGGGGCTGGGTCGGTACGGCGGTCCAGGTCGCCGGCACCGCCTCAGCAACGGTGGGTATGAGAGTCGGCAAAGCGTCAAAGATAGAGGTGGGGGTAGATGGCAGCGCGGCCACCATCGTCCCCTCCTCTACTTCATTGCCCTGAGCTGTCTGGCAAGCCACCAACCACACCAGGCAAATAATCAACCAACTATAACTAGGCCATCTCATTTACACCTTCCACACGCCAATACTCTTGTCCACCCCGCAGCCGATCCATCATGCCTGTTTCGATCAATCCTCGGCGCAGTTCGGCGGTATCCTCATTAAATTGGCGCAATATATTGTTCACCTCTTTTTCCGTATACCGCTGGCCAGGGATAAACGCCTGCACTACATAACGCAAAATCACCTCAAACTTTTTCTGCTGCATGGGGAAAGAGCGAACTTTACCATCGGGGGTCAGATGGGCTTTTAATACCTTCTTGTCATACGCATCTACATCTACATCAGCCACAATGGCGGGCAGGGTCTCTTTCGCCAGCAGCCGCTGGGCCATCTCCTCTAAAGCCTTTGTCTCAAACTGGTATACATTATAATACCCTTGCGGCCGCGCCGTCACCAATCCCGTTTTATTCAACCGGGCCAAATGATGGGAAACCGTTGAAGGGTTTAGCTGCAATATTTCGGCGATTTGCTCCCCGGATAATGGCTCCTGGGCCAGAAGACCGATAATTTTGAGCCGGTTGGCATCAGCCAATGCTTTGAAAAAAGCTAATAATTCGTTGGTTTGTTCAAGCTCATTCATTTCATCCCTCATTAATTTGATTTGATAATCATCAAACTAATGTTACAGATATTTTTCTTCTTGTCAAGAGGGAAAATTAAAAAGAAAATGGGTTATGCCAAGACAACCAATCACCACCCAAGAGCAGGAAAAAAAAGTACGAGCCAGCAAACTATCGCCAGGGCGTCCAGGTGGCAGGGATCTACCCCGCTCAATTGAAGTTGCGACAATAAAATATGCCAGACACGATCCCACCCAATTATCGTTAGCACAGATGACCCATCTGCAACGCACCATTGGCAACCGGGCTGTGACCAGGCTGTTACCAATGGCAAAACCACCCCAACCTGCCCCAAACTACAGCAGTGCCCACATTCAAAGAACAATATGGCGTTACTCAGGTGGCAAATGGAATATAGAAACACCCAAAAGCCTGACTGACACTGACGAAAAAGAAAACGCGGATGATTACTGCAAAACAAACGGGATCACGCCGGAAGAATTTGACAAGTACGACCAAAATACTGGAACGTATTACAGTTGGCGTGCGGCCAAAGAAAAAACAGAGAAACGGGCAAAAGCTAAGAAACGGCCTAAAAACTACGGGGGTGGCATCTTTGATGAGGGCCGGGAAATGACCCCTTATGGTCCTTTTAAACCTCGAAAACCAGAAGAAAGCCGAAACAAAAACATCCAGGGTCCCCACTTGCTGGCCCATGTAACTAAAAGAACAGTATTTGACCTGGCGGAACAAATGGGACTCATCCCACAGACGATTTTAGGCAGCAAAGTAGCCCCAAAACCAAGGCAGGCGTTAAAAATGATGCAAGACATGCTCACCAAGCGTGGTCTGCCACACAAAAATGGAGCCTTGCACCTATGGTACCGCGAATATAAAAGTGCGTACCTGGGGGCAGACCCGGTAAAGAGAGGCTCAAAAAAGAAGCTCAAACAGCTCATGGAGTTACACCCGCTAACCACTTATCGGGTGGGGGAAGAAGCCAGTCCTTCTGAACTGGCTGGCAAAGGAGAAAAAGGAGAAGCGGCTTTGCAAGATATCAGCTCGCTTCTGGCTGCCTCACGTTCTGGCGGTATACCGGATGGTTTAACGACGGTGGATAGTGGCTTTGAAAATGAAGGCTGGAGTGAAGGGGACTCGCTGCGTCAGGATTTTATATTTAACTACGCCTACCTGGCTATGGGGCGCCCGCCATCGCCATCCCCTTACGACGAAGCACCTATGAGTCCAGTACGTGATGATGATTGGTAAGGAACTGAGTTTGGCGTTTTTTAATCTGACTATTGGTTATTCGTGTATTAGTTATTGCCGTTGATAAAATCAATTTTCGCTAGAATCCAGCAAGGAATATAGAGCCGACAACAAAAAGGTCGAAGCTGACGACATACTCCTCTTAATTCGCCCCCGGCGGCCGCGTTGCTTGCAGCAGTTCTGGCTCTCGTTTGAGCAGTGCCTGCCCTCCTAGATAGCAGCCTAGCCAGAGCATGGCCGGCCCATAAATGACGGCAAAGGCAGCCCCAACAAAAACCAACCAGGGCTGCCCGTTGAACAGGCCAATAACCGCAGGCGCGGCCGCAGGTAAACTTACCACCCCAACAATCGTCGGCACCACCAAGACACTAAACAAAGCCCCCAGGCAGCCCCCCCCACGAGACAAATTGTTCTGCCCCGTTTTGCGATCAAACGGGGCCGGGAAGGCTACAAAGACCGAGGTCAGGCTCATCACCCCTTGCACCACCAGCCCCACCCCCAGGGCGGTTGGAATCAACAACAAAATAGTTGGGTCGCTTTGGGCGACGGTGAGAATTAAACCAAACAAAATGAGCGGCAGACCACCAACTACAAATAACCCCAGGCTTTTTCCTAAAAGTAGCCGCTGCCGGGGCACTGATGTTAATAAAAGTGCCGACAGGCCGGTAGCTTCCATGCCTATCATATTTTGCCCATTGGCCCAGAAGGCAAAGAGGGCATACACAATAAGAAATGCCCCGGAAATACGGGAAAAAGTAGCGGGCATTTCTGCCGGGCGATCCTGCACTGCAAAAATGATGACCAGAAAAACAGGCATCAATATCCCCTGGAGCAAACCGACACGCCGCTGAGGGGTGCGCCAGATAGCTTTGATTTCTTTGATCATCATTTCGCCTAAATCAGAGGGCAGCCAGGCTAACCAGCCATCAATCCCGCGGCCGCGCTCTTTTTTCTCAGCCCGCACAGGAACAGCGGGCAGGTTGATGAGGAACCCTTCCCCAGTGACGATGCGCTGTAAAACCCGCCACCAAACCCAGGCCAACAGCAATACCCACGCGGTCGCGTACCCCAACCAGAGGATCACCCCCCCCCACTCCCCTGCTGCTGCCTGCTCTACCGCTTTCGCGGCCGCGCCCGGCGGCAGCCATTGTAAGAGATCCAAGGGCCGAAACTCGCTCATCGTTTGGGCAAACTGCTCCGCCTGATCAGGGGATATAGCCTCAGTAAAACGCATGGTAATCCTGTTACACGCTTGAGAAATTAACCAGCAAGAAGACCCCAACAAAGAAAGGGCAATAATCATCACATCGCGGAAACGGCGGCTTTGCAGCAGACCACCAATGAGGTTGACCACCAGTTGGCTGGTGAGAATCATCAAGAAATAGCATAACACAAGGGCTACCAACAGCACCGGCAGCACCAGAGTAAACCGAATCCCCCAGGTGATGAGCGCGGCCGCGAAGATCGGCAGCATAAAATAGGTGGGATAATCAAACAGGGTGCCCAAAAACAGCGTGGCGACGAAATCCCGGCGAGATAACGGGTATTGGATGAGGCGAGTAGGGTCTAATCCTTCGTTGACGCTGAAAGAGAAAATGGGCAACGTGAACCAGATAAGCCACAAAACAACCAGGGTGATGGCCAAGACCTGGGCCGGCCACGGTTCGGGCAGCAGCCAATAAGCCGCCCCGGTGCCTAAAGTCGCCCCTAAGACCACGGGCAAGACCAATAACGCGGAAATAACCAGATTTAGCAGACGGCCCGGCTCTTTACTATATTGGCGAATCGTCAGGCGACCGCGCAGCCCCATCAAAGCTTTTTGTTTTTGCCAGTTAATGCCTAAGCCAGCCATGATAGTTTCCGCTCCTCGGCCCCTTCTTCACTGGCCCCAACGGCTTTGAGGAATAAATCTTCCAGGGTAGCGGTATCACCAGCAGCCGCACGCTGCCGTAATTCAGGAATGGTCCCCTCAGCCACCATCCGCCCATCAGCAATCACCCCCACCCGGGTACACAGCCGCTCCACTACTTCTAAAATGTGGGAAGAGAAGAAGATGGTAGTCCCCTGATCTACCAGATGTTGTAGCACCTGACGGATAGCCCGCCCAGAAATGGCATCTACCCCCTCAAACGGTTCATCGAGGAAGATAACACGGGGGCCATGAATAAGCGCGGCCGCGAGAGCCGTCTTTTTACGCATCCCATGGGAATAATCCACAATCAACTTATCCGCATCTCCCTGCAAATCCATCAATTCCAGCAGCTCCTCGGTGCGGTTCTGCACCGTTCCCCGCTCCAACCCATACATCGTCCCCACAAAACGGACAAATTCCCGCGCCGTCAGCCGATCATACAGATTTAACCCTTCGGGCAGCACCCCAATAGATTGTTTAGCTTCCAGAGGGGATTGCCACATATCCACCCCTCGGATTTTAGCCGTGCCCGATGTAGGCCGGAGCAGCCCCACTACCATCTTGATAGTGGTAGATTTACCCGCCCCATTTGGCCCCAGGAAGCCATAAAACTCTCCCTCAGCCACCTGCAAATTGAGATGATCCACCGCCACTTTCTTATCAAAGCGGCGGGTCAAATTAATGGTTTCGACAGCGAAGTTATTCATTATGACCGCCTATAAGGTGACTTATGATTGACGATTTAAGAGTAGTAACCCAGTGAGGAATAAGGAACAATTGTCGGGTGTTTGGGCAAATGAAGCAACTGGGTTTTACCCTATCCTGAACCCAGGTACAATTGGTTAGGGGAACACGGATTTGCGGGATTGGTGGATTTTTCTGGAACCAGCAAATCCGTCAATCTACTCATCCGCGTTCATGCACTTATCATCTGGAACCAGCAAATCCGTCAATCCTGCTCATCCGCATTCATGGCGCTACCAGGTAAAAAATGGCCTCACTTACCCAATATCTCACCCAACTGTTTCAACAAACTCTGACTGAACTGGGGGCTGATCCCTCGTATGGGCAGGTTATTCCCTCAAACCGGCCCGACCTGGGACAATTTCAAGCCAACGGGGCATTAGCGGCCGCTAAATCCCTTAAACGTAACCCCCGTGAGCTGGCTCAGGCTATCCTGGACACTCTACCGCAAAAGGAGATTTTCGCCGATCTCTCCATTGCTGGCCCTGGCTTTATCAACATCCGTCTGACAGATCAATTTTTGCGCCAACAAACCCAACACGTCCATGATGATATACGGCTGGGGCTGAAAAAGGTAGCGCGGCCGCGTAACGTTTTGGTGGATTATGGCGGTTATAACGTAGCCAAAGTCCTCCACGCCGGTCACCTGCGCCCTACCATCATTGGCGAGGCAATTCGGCGAACCTTCGTTCATGCCGGCGATCATGTCCTCGGTGATGTGCATCTGGGAGATTGGGGGTTGCAAATGGGGCAGTTGATCGAAGAAATCCGGCTGCGTCAGCCTGATCTACCCTATTTCGACCCTGGCCACACCAGCCCCTACCCAGATGACTCCCCAGTGACGATGGATGATTTGCTCACCCTATACCCCCAGGCTTCGGCACGGGCGAAAGAGGATGAAGCGTTCGCGGCCGCGGCCCGGCAAGCCACTTACGATCTACAGCACAACCACCCCGGCTACCGTGCCTTGTGGCAACATTTTGTCAACGTCTCCATTAGGGACATCAAGCGGCACCTGGCCCTGCTAGAGACTGAATTTGATTATTGGCTGGGGGAAAGTGACGCTGAACCGTATCTGTTACCAATGATTGAACAGCTTAAACGGGACGGTTTCGCTTATGAAAGCCAGGGGGCGTTGGTTATGGATGTCACCGATCCCAGCGATAAGAAAGAGATGCCCCCGCTCATTCTGGTCAAGCGGGATGGGGCCGTCCTTTACGGCACTACCGACCTGGCGACAATCGCCATGCGGGTCGAAAAGTTCAACAGCGAATTTATCATCTATGTGGTAGACATACGCCAGGCGATGCACTTCAAACAGGTATTCCGGGCAGCCCATAAATCAGGCATTGCTCCCCATGTAGAGCTAGAACATGCCGGGTTTGGCACCATCAATGGGCCAGATGGCCGCCCATTCAAATCCCGCTCTGGGGAAAATGTAACTCTGGGTGAAATTTTGCAGATGGCCCTGGAGAAGGCAGCCGAACGGGTAGCCGAAATTGACAATGAAGAAGCGCCATACACTCCTGAAGAGCGGGCCACTATTGCCCGATATGTGGGGATGGCGACGATTAAATTTGCCGATTTGATGAACCATCGCAGCTCTGATTACATCCTGGATATGGAGCGGTTTAGCGCGTTTGAGGGCAAAACGGGGCCGTATCTCCTCTACTCAACGGTACGGGCCAAATCTATTTTGCGTAAAGCGGCCGCAGCCAATCTCACCCCTGGCCCCATCGTCACCCCCACGACCGATGTGGAGCGGGAACTGCTGCTCAAACTGGGGGAATGGCCGGATATGTTTTGGCAGGCGTACCACGAACGCGCCCCCAACCATTTATGCGAATATGCTTATCTGGTTGCTACCGCCTTCAACCGGTTCTATCGGGAATGCCACATCCTGCGCGAACCTGATCCCGCCCGTCAAACTGGCTGGTTAGCCCTGACTGATTTGACCCGGCGCATGTTGGAGCAGGTGATGACCCTGCTGAATATTACCATTCCTGAGAGGATGTGATGAGTCCCCCCCACCCTTTCCACTATCTTAATTCCCTCGACATTGACACCGCTTATTATGAGGCGGGGGATAGGACGCGGCCGCATCTGCTGCTGCTCCATGGCATGTCTACCTCTGGGGACAGCTTCCGAGAGTTAATGCACCAATTGGCCGGAGAATACCACCTCATCGCCCCCGACATACCGGGTTTTGGCCATTCCGCCAGCACAGACCCATACACCATCCCCCATCTGGTGGAATGGCTGGCTTCGTTTTTGGATGAACTGCGTCTGTCGGAAGTTCATCTGCTGGGGCACTCTTTTGGCGGACTGGTGGCGACAGCTTTCACCCTGGCTTATCCCCACCATGTCAACCGGCTCATCTTGTTAGCCCCCGCTGTACTAGCCATGGGCAAATACCCCGAATGGGTACAGCGATGGAGCCGGTACAAAACAGCCCTGAATGCGGTAAAGTTGGGCAACAAAGTTGTCACCTCAAAGGTATGGCTGGAGCGGCAGGTGCGGGTTCAATTTTATGATGCCAGCCGTCACCCAGATGCAGTGTGGGAGCGGCGAAAGCAGGATTATCAACATGCTCGTGCTACCCCAGATGTGCTGCTCGCGGCCGCGGCCCAGGACCTCTCTCCCCGCCTGCAAAACCTGACCACCCGCACCTGCATCATTTGGGGCCGACAAGACAGTATTCTCCGCCCGGCTGGAGCCACCCGCTTACTCAACGCCTTGCCCCACGCCGAAGCGCACCTCCTGGACGAGTGCGGCCACGTCCCCCAGATTGAACAGTTAGCCCAGGTAGAGAATATTGTGCGGACGTTTTTAGGAGGAGAAGTAAGAGAAGCATTCTCCCCATTGACCATTCACCAATTCAACAATTCACCAATTAACCATTAAATAAGGGCTTCCATGAAACATATCATCGGCATCAGCGAAATCGTCCTCTGGACACAAGACCAGGCCAAATCATTGGCCTTTTATCGGGATTTACTTGGGCTAGAAGTCATCTCCCCGCCTCACCTGCCCAACGTGTTCCTCAAAGTAGGCGAGGGTCATGCTGGGATTCCCCAAATGATCGTCCTGGTTCCCAAACCAGCCGATATTCAGGCCAGACCTTCTGGCTACCAGCTTCACCACCTGGCCCTGGAACTACCAGACTACACGTTTGATACCTTTCAGGCCGAACTGGTGGCGGCCGGCTATACCCCCCGTGGCGGCCAACACCCCGTCCTCGCCAGCCGTACCATGTATGTAGACGACCCCGATGGCAATGAGGTGGAGTTTATTTGTACTTTATAGAGATTGAGAGATTTGCCTTGTCGCCTACTTACCTACTCGACTATGCCCACCTTCGAGACCAGCTTCACTGTCAATGCGCCGATTGAAGCAGTAGCCGCTTTTCATGGAGAGACCAGTATCCTTAAAAAGTTGTCCCCGCCCCCGCTTTTTGTGCAGATACACGAGTTTGGGGCGATGGAAGAGGGGATGGTGGCAAAATTCACGATGTGGTTTGGGCCGGTGCCGGTTTATTGGGAAGCGATTCACAGCAACGTCACCGCCAACGGCTTTACTGACACCCAGCGGATTGGCCCATTAAAAAGCTGGCAGCACAACCACCGCTTTGTCGCCGAACGGGAAAATGTGACCCGCATCTACGAATTAATCCAATATGAACATCCCCCTGGATGGCGCGGTTTGCTGACCCGGCTTTTGTTTGCTAAACCAGGGTTACACTTTCTATTTCTGTACCGCAAATGGGTGACACGGCGTGGCGTAGCGGCAACAGATTAGACAAAGGGACTGCCGGAGTCCAGTTGGAAAAATAAATTTGTGGCTGATCTTTTTACTCACTGTATAAGAAGTTGATTCGTGGGGCAGCCGTGTGGTCTATCGCCTGAGTGTGGGCAAATAGAACCGATATGGGGCCAAAAAAGCGGTTTGATGGGTGATGAGGAGTGGATCGGTCAGACTGTCGCTGATGAGCGCGGCCGCGAACAGCTGCTGCATCTGCAAATCCATCGTCCCCGTCAACTGAAGCGACACCGTGATAGTGTCGCCAGGAGCCAGTTCACCCCACCACTGCACCTGCCCCTGGGTCAACGTCACCAGGCCGCTGCTGGTTAGCAGGGTATCAGTGATCGGGTTAAGGGGCAGCGGGAGAAAGAAAGTGGCTGTGACCACCGGGGCCGCGATGTTGCCCTGGTTGTGCAGGGTCAAGGTATAGGTGACAGGGTGATCTTGCGTAGGTTGGACGGGAGAAACAGCAATATAGCTGGAACGCAGATCCGGCACACCCACCCAGAGGGTTGTGTTCTGCCGCCAGGTGAAGTTATGGCGGGGGATGTAAATGGCGACGTTATTATCAAGGCGACTGCCGGGGGGAGCTGCCGGGTCTGTGGCCGCGACATACCGTATCTCCCATTCTCCACCGGGCAGGAGCGTCCCTTGCCAGCTAATTTGGCGCGTTATTGGGTCATAACTGCCCCCCCCACTGATGGAACCACTATCTACTGTCAACAGCTTGGGCAGTTGGTTGATGACAGTCACCTCATGGCTCATTGTCCCCTGGTTGCGTAACGTCAGGGTAAACACCCTACTGCTCCCCCCCAGCGGGGCGTGATTTTCATCCACCGTCCAGGTAGAGTCGCCCAGGTCAGAGAGCCAGCCCACCATCCCATTGGCCGCGGCAACCAGGGTTTCGCTGGGGAGCATCTCCAGGGGGAAGGCCAGAAAGATAGATCGCCACTGTTCTCCGTTCGCGGCCGCGCCCTGGTTAGTCAATCCCCCCGGCAGCCCATGATCATGCCAGACAAGAGGCACGCCAGCGGCCGGCACCAGCCCATCGGCAAAATTTTGGTACGGGGCCATCTCCAGGGGGAGCGGTTGGGTTAACCCCGCCTGGCGCAAGCTCCCTTCAGCAATTGCCAGCGTCGGCTCTGCTCCTTCAAAATAGCTCTGTACCCCCAGGTAATGGTAACTAAACGGGTTCCGATGGTGATAATAGAGAAAATCCTGGCTGGTCAGCAGCAGCCGCCCTCCCTGGGCCAGATATTGCTCCAGAGCTGCCAGCTCATGGGGAAGAATGGGAGCGTACCAATCGTACCCGTTATACCAGATGATGAGATCATAAAAGGGGAGCAAAGCAGCCGGGGGACTCTGGCCGCCGGTATTGCGCCAGCCCGTTTCCCACACATCATAAGTCAGCCCGTTAGCGGTCAGGGCATCTAGCAGGCGATCTTCCAGATCAAAGAAGCGATCATCATCTACGAACAAAATATGGCCGGGAGTTTTGTGTTGTAACGTGGCTTGTTGGCTTACCCCAGGGTTATTGGCTGAGGTGGCAGTGAGGGTGAGGCTGTGATAGCTGTTGGCGGGTAAACCGGTTGGCACAGTGACCTGAACAACGGTTGGCCCTATCTGGCACGGCCCCAAGGTGAGGGTAGAGGTGATCAGAGTGCTGCTCCAGGTGCCCCCGCTGAGGGCCAGGGTGAAGGTGTCGGTCATCGTTTCGCTGGCGTTATGGACGGCAAAGGTATAGGAGAGGGTTTCTCCAGGTACGGCCAGGGTTTCGCTGGCTGTTGGGGTGATGAAAACCCCTTCGGTCAGGGGGGGAGCCATGAGCCAATCAACGGTGCGCTGGATGAGCTGCGGCCGCACCCCCGCCGGACTTACCCCTTCCAACCCAAAGCCTAAATAGACAATCTGGTACGGCTCACACGCCCCGGCCTGTAACGCGGCCGCCCGGCCATCCCCATAGTGAAGCAGCGGCCGCGTCCAGGAATCCAGCTGCGGGGCTACCTGATCCGTCTGTATCTGATTGGCGGCACTACCCGGCCCATTGAGGATAAAAGAGAGGCCAGCAAACGGGGTTCCTGCAGCCCCAGTGAGATTAAACGGTGCCGATTGACGGCCCAGCCAACGGCCGCGTAAATAGTTGTACCACCATCCCTGTGGCGAGCTGCCGTGACTGTCATACAAAGCCACATTAGGACCAAACACCAGCAGCTTCCCCCCTTCATCCAGGTAATCCATCAGGGCATGATGTCCATCCACAGTGCCTGGGGAATAGCCAGGGGAAGCCCAAACTACAATCTGGTAGGGGAGCAGCTGCCCGGCTGTCGGGGCTTCATTGTAAGGGCTGTAAATGGAGAAACTGTCAAAGCCATAACCGGCATCATACAATGCCTGTTCATAATAGGCGGCATAATCTCGATAATGCCAATAGCCATCATTAACCAGCAAAACGGCGGGGCGAGAGGCCAGGGTAAAGGGAAGATAATGCCCTCCAGAATTGCCCGCATAAAAATAAAAGGTTTTAACCTGATGCCCGTTGGCGGCCGCCCGCAGTTGGTGAACCCCGATGGGCAGCGACAGGGTATACCACCCATCTGCGTTCGTTTCCGCCTGCCAAACCGTGCCCGCTGCCGCTACCATTGCCCCGACAATAGGGTTTCCCTGGCTGTCCCATACAAAGCCCCGCAGTTGGCTGTACGGTTGAGCCGTAGGGGTCAGGTGGCGGATACGGGTTTGCCCGGCCAGGACACCAATACCTGAAACAATTAGTGGCTCATAACCTGGGGCAGACAGGTGCAGTTGGTAAACACCAGGGCGCACCGCCAGACGAAACTGGTTGTTGGCATCAAGGGAGAGCGGAATGGCCGCTCCAGATGAGGTGGTGAGGGTGAGAGCTGCCCCGCGAATGAGAGGAGCAGTGGCCGAAGGGAGGACAAGAGAGCCGGTGAGAAGGCCATGATTGATTTGGGTGGCCGCGGCCGCGTTCACATCCAATCGCCCATATCCCGAATCCGGGTTGGGGTGAGGGGGAGCAATGGGGACGGCTGTGTTTTGCAGCAGGGACCGGAGTTCCTGGCGGCTCAAGGTGGGGTTGGTAGAAAGGAGCAGCGCGGCCGCGCCTACCACATGGGGAGTAGCCATCGAAGTGCCACTCATCGTCCCATACGCTCCCCCTGGCAAAGCAGATAAAGTCATGGCCCCAGGCGCGAGCAAATCAGGTTTATTTTCGTTGGTAAGGGGGGACGGGCCACGTGAGGAGAACCAGGTGACCACATCGCGCCAATCACTGGCCCCAACAGCCCACACATCAGGCAAACTGGCTGGTGAGTTTACCGAACTGATAAATGGGCCGGTATTACCGGCGGCAAAGATAGGCACAATGCCGGCCGCGTGCAAGGCCAGAATGGGCGCATAAAAGCTGGTATCAATGGGATCGCTGCTGCCCCAAGAAGCGTTGACCAAATCCGGGGCCAGGGCGGGATTACCGCCGGGGGCCATCAACCATTGAAACGCCTGATAAATTTCATTGAGGTAGCCATACCCATAGCTGTCTAACATACGGACAGCAATCCACGACGCTCCAGGGGCTACGCCTATGTTTCCCTGACCAACAGCGGTGCCGGCGACATGGGTGCCGTGCCCATGAGGATCAACTGGTTCGGCGGCCGCTTCACTTGTGGCATCAAACCAATGCCCGGTATGGCTGCCGCTGCTGCCCCGATAATTGGCCGCCAGGGCCGGGTGCTGCCAATCAGCCCCAGTATCCATGATGGCGATGACGACGCCACTGCCAGTGACGCCTAACCCGTGCCACGTTTCGGCTGCTTTGATGGTTCGCAGCCCCCAGGTTAAAGCTGTTGGGACGGTGCTGCTGTAACTTTCGGCCGGTTCGGTCAGGTAAGGCCGGGCAACATCCAGGGTAACACGGGCGACAGTTGGATGGGCGGTCAGGGTGGTGATGGCGGCCGCGTTCCCCTCAACCGCGATGGCATTGATAATCCAGAGGGGGGTGAATTGGTGGACAGTTCCCTCTTGCTGTAAGGCGTTGAGAACGGGCAAAAGTGGGGCCTGATGCGCGGCCGTGTGCTGCTGCAATTGATCTACCACCGCCTGCCGCCGGGCAACTTTATCTTCTGGCAGTCGCTCTTCATGCAGCTCTGGCTGTTCCGTCAGGTAGACAATGAAACGGAGTGACGTCTCGGGGGAGAGAGTGGGTAGGGTGGTTTGTAATGAGTCATCTAATTTGTGGGACGCGGCCGCAGGCAGCCCCATTGCTTGCCCCATCCAGAGCAGCAGCCACAACGGCCCCAGCAGACAACATCCCAACCAGATAGCTCGTCTCTTCATGGCCGCACTCCCGCGAAAATAAGGAGGAATTAGGAATTAGGAAGAATGAAAGGATCGCCCAACTCGAAACTCGAAACTCGAAACTCGAAACTCGAAACTCGAAACTCGAAACTCGAAACTCG
>JAHDWJ010000004.1:0-49574 GCA_023384415.1 Anaerolineae bacterium | reverse complement strand
AAACTACATTGTGACCAATTTTGCCCGGCGGGGCAATGGCAAAATTTACGCCTTCCATCTTTGCCATGCGGATGAATCTCCCCTATACTCAATGAGAGATTAGTCCTGCCGTTAGCCCCAATGCAAGCACAGCCGACTATAATTTTTATCATCGCCTTTGCCGTTCAGGAGCAGTTTATACGGCGCAAAACATAACCAGTAAACCGTCCCCAGAGAAACCTTAATGTTTCTGGACCCATTTTCGTAGGAATCACCCATGAGCATACCCACCGGTTCTACCCGCATTTTTCAACCTGGAGATATAATCGGCGGCCGCTACCAGCTAGAAAGTTTGTTAGGGCAGGGGGGAATGTCCTCGGTCTACAAAGCCAGCGACCCTAACCTCAAACGCACCGTCGCTATCAAAATTATCCACCCCCACCTCTCCACCGACCCCACCTTTTTTGGCCGCTTTGAGCAGGAAGCGGCCGCCGTCGCCCAACTGCGCCACCCCAATATTTACCAGGTTCACGATTTTAACCAGGACAGCGGCACCTACTACATGGTGATGGAATATGTAGAAGGTGTCACCCTGGAAGCCCGCCTCAAAGCGTTAAACAGTGCCGGGCAGCGGATGAGCTTACGAGAAGCTACCCAGCTTATGGCGATTATTTGTGACGCGGTGGATTATGCCCATCAACGCGGCCTCATTCACCGGGATTTGAAGCCGTCCAATGTGATGCTAAACCCGGACGGCGAGCCAATTTTGATGGATTTTGGCATTGCCCGGCTGATGAGTGGGCAAAATTTCACCGCTACTGGGGCGGCCATTGGCACCGCGGCTTATATGTCCCCAGAGCAGGCCCGCAATATCCAGGTGGACCACCGCACCGATATTTATGCTTTGGGCGTGATGCTGTATGAAATGGTCAGCGGCCGCCGACCCTTTGATGGGGATTCCTTTGTTTCGGTGCTGCTTCAGCACGTCAATGACCCGGTGCCTGATATTCGGGCTATCAATCGGAACACCCCTTCTTCACTGGTGGAAATTATCGGTAAAGCGTTAGCCAAAGAGCCAGCTCAGCGGTTTAACTCTGCCAACGAGATGGCTAACGCCTTGCGCTCAGTAGTTATCGGTTCTAGCCAGCAGATGCGTTCCCTCTCCGGGATTGCCCCCACGCCCGTTGAAGCAACTGAGGTGATGTCCCCTTTTCCTGCCCCGACGATTACCCCCCCACTGCCGACAACGGTGAACCCCACCCCGGCAACGATGGTTCATCCCCCAACGACTGGCTCTGACGCGGCCGCATCCTCGCCCTCAGCCACGCCCACACGCGGCCGCCGCCCTCTGCTGCTGGTAGGGGGCCTTCTTGGGGGCTGCCTGTTGCTGGGAGGGATCATTGTGGCCGTTGTATTCTTGCTGAACCGAGACAACCTGGCTGGTCCCCAGGCCACTACCCAGGGGATGGCCCTGATCCCCGGCGGCAGCTACACCGTTGGCGCAAACAACCCAGGCAGCAATTATGCCCCTGTGCAACAAATTGTCTTGAGCGATTTCTGGCTGGATAAACGAGAAGTGAGCAATGCCGAATATGCTGCTTACCTGGCCGATGGGGGTGAAGGGTTTCCCTCAGGTTGGTCTGGCAGCAGCTTCCCCACCGGGCAAGAAAATCATCCCGTGCAGGGCATCCCTTTTACCTTTGCCGAAGAGTATTGTGATTGGCAGGGCAAACGGCTGCCTACCGAAGCGGAGTGGGAAGTGGCGGCTCGCGGCCGCGCCGGGCTGCTCTACCCCTGGGGAGAAAGTGCCAACCTCGTCACCCTGCCTCGTGCCAGCACCTATCCCGTCGGCAGCCAGAGCCAGAACCGGTCCCCCTTTGGCATTTATGACATGGCCGGTAATGTGTGGGAATGGGTCATAGAGCCATATAGCCCGGTACCCCAGGGGCAAGAGGTCTTACGTGGCGGGCAATATGGCCTGCTGCGCGACATGGCTTACCGGCTTATTGGGGATCCCAATGTGCCTGGAGTGTATGCGGCCGCGGGCATTCGCTGCGCCGCCAACCCCGATGCGGTCACTGTTGTCCCTGATGATAGCCTGTACCTGAGAGATGATTTCACCGACCCCGAAAGTGGCTGGCCTACGGGTAATAGTGAAACAGGCATTTTTGGCTACCACCCCCCTGGGGATTACCATGTTGAGGTGTTTCGCCCCAACGCCGTCACCACCGTTTTCCGTAACCCCGGCCATAATGATTACACCATTGAAGTTGAAGTACGGATTGATCACACCGATACCCCTAACGATGCTTTCCGCTATGGCCTGGCCTTTCGTCGCCAGGGAGATAATTTCTATGGCTTCACCATCTCCCCATTGCAACAAAACTGGCAGGTATTTCGCCAGGATGGGGGCAGCCAGACCGTTTTGGCTGAAGGCAGCCATAATAGTTTGCGCGGCCTGAGCCAAAATGACACCTTGCGTGTGGATGCCAGTGGGGATCGCCTGGTATTCCATATCAACAACCTGGTTGTAGCCCAACTGCGTGACAGCCGCTACACCCAGGGGGAAATTGGTTTTTACGTCGAAACGTTCGTCCAATCCCTGGCCCATATCCATTATGATTCGATACAGGTGCGCGAAGTGGAAATGGGGCCAGACCCCAGCCTGCTTTATTTTGATGATTTTACCAATCCCGATTCGGGCTGGCCGACCGCCTATGGGGATGTAGGGTTTATCGGCTACCATCCACCTGATTATTACCATGTGGAACTCCATTCGGCCGGGTTCAATCAGGCCGCTTATCCGAGCTTGCAATTTGATGATGTAACCATTGAAGTACATGCCTTTGTTAACCATACCGAAACTACCGCCGGTGAGTTTTGGTATGGGGTGATAGCCCGGCGTACCGGGAGCAACTATTATCTGTTTGCTATAGCGCCACGGAGCGGCCGCTGGCAAATCAGCCGCCACAGCTCTAATGGGTTCACCATTCTGGCCGAAGGGGAAAGTAACGCCATTACCCCTGAGCTAGGAGAGAATGTCTTTCTTATTCACCTGAAAGGGGCACAGTTGGCCCTACTGCTAAATGAGCAGCCTATCAGCCTGGTAGAGGATGATGCTCTGACCAGCGGCGATATTGGCTTTTATGTGACTTCTGAGGATGAGACTCTGGTTCATGTGCATTACACCCGGGTAGCGGTGCGTCGGGTGGGTGAGGATGCTTTTACCGTTGTGCCGGCGGCTACGACGGTGGCCATGGTTGCGCCAACGCCAGCCCCCACGACGCCAGTCAGCCATGATCATAATCCAACGCCCTCTCCCGTCCCCACCAGTGAACCTTCACCGACCCCGACCACCCCTCCGGCTGATCCGGCCAATATGGTGCCGGTGAAAGAGGGTACCTATCCCATCGGGGCGGCCCAAACGGCTGATCTGGCTGCTTTTTGGTTGGATATGTTTGAGGTGACGAACAGCCAATACGGGGCGTTTGTCCAGGCGACGGGCACGGCCGCACCCGCTAGTTGGAGTGGGGGCACCATGCCTACAGCCCTGGCCGGGCATCCAGTAGAAGGGGTGAGGTGGGCGGAGGCGGCCGCGTACTGTGCCTGGGCGGGTAAGCGGCTGCCAACTGAAGCAGAATGGGAAGCGGCCGCACGGGGGCCTATCGGCTGGCGGTATCCCTGGGGCAACAATGCGGCCGCGGTCTCCCTGCCAGCCAGCGGCACCTACCCCGTTGGGGCCATCCTCACCAACCGGAGCTATGCCGGGGCGTATGACATGGCGGGGAACGTGTGGGAATGGGTAGATACCCCCCACACTGCCGTACCTGACGGGCAAAAAGTGCTGCGCGGTGGGGCCAACAATTTCCAAAACGACCTGTTATTCCGAGCGGTAGGCGACCCGGACAGCAGCATCATGTTTGCCAATGCCGGTATCCGCTGCGCCGCCAACCGGGTAGATGAAGCGGATGAAACTGTTCTGCTGCGGGATACGTTTGCTGACATTAACAGCGGTTGGTGGCAGGCCCGCCAACCGATTGGCCCCTATTTTTATGGGTATCACCCCACCGACTTTTACCACATGCAAATCCGGGGCAGCGATAGCTGTCTTTTTGTGGATCAAACGGTTGCGGCCGCCGATTATGTGGCCCAAATAGATGTTTTTGTGGCGGCCACAGAGACGGGGGCGGGCAGTTACCGGTACGGATTGGCGTTCCGGGTCTCGGGCAATGACTATTATGCCCTGGTTGTCTCTCCGTTGGGGCAAACATGGCAGCTTCTCAAAAGTGGGAGCGGCGGTCTCCGTTTGATGGCCGAAGGGGCGGTTGATAGCTTACGCGGCCACGAACCTGGGCTGACGGATCGGTTGGCGGTGGTTGCCAATGGCCCGGCTTTTGCCCTGTTTGTTAATGGGGAGCTGGTGGGGCAGGCGGTAGATGGGGAGTACGCGGCCGCGCACATCGGCTTTTATATCGGCACCCTGGACGAGCCGTATATCCATATCCATTTCGACACGGTAGAGGTGCGGCCGCTGCCAGCCAATGCCCCAGCCGCCCCCTCCGCCCCCACTGGTGGTAACTACCCCCGTGAATCTGCTTTGTGTGGGGGGTCCGTCTCGGCTGAGGATACCTTAACCAGCTTTTTTAGCCACACGGTGGCCGCCGGGGAAACGATGACCGCTATTGCCGCTCGTTATGGCCTCACCCTGGAAGCCCTGATGGGGGCCAATGGCCGTTCTGTCAATGATGCCAACCTGATTCGCCCCGGTCAGACAATACTCATTCCGCAAGAATGAAGTGAATAGGAGAAAAGGGTCATGGATATTATTGATCTCATTTACCATCATAGCCCTTACGGAAATTATTTGCCAGAAATTAGACGTCACCAATCAAGATATCATTGACAAAATAATAGAAATTGATCTACGAGATGGTGTTCAAGATGGCAAATATACTGTTCCAGCAAAAGATTGTCCTGAGTGTGGGGCAGTAATCTCCCGTGAGTTTAACTGCTGCCTATTCTGTGGCTACACTACTGAAGATGTTGACTATCTCCCTTATGCTTAAACTTCATGGGTTTTCCAATAAGCTCCTGTCCCGGTACCAGGCGATGGTGGTTTTGACACCTTGTAATAGATCGTATTGGGGGGTGTAGCCGAGGTGGTGGTAGGCTTTTTGCCAGGAGAAGTGGCGGTTTTGGGTGAAGAAGGCCACCCCGCTGCGGCTGAGGGGGGGGCGCCAGCCGCTTATTTTCCCCACCATTTCTAAGCCGGCAGCCCCGGCCAGGGCTAACCAATGGGGTATGTTGTAGCGGGGAGCGGGCACGTTGAGCGCGGCCGCAATCGTTCGCCCCAACTCCTGAAACGTCACCGGGGTTGGTCCGGCAATATGGTAAATCTCCCCTACCACCCCCTTTGTGAAAGCCAACATCATTCCCTGTACCGCATCCTCAATAAAGGTCGGATGACAGTGAGCCTGCCCCCCACCGATGGTGAAAAACCGCCCTTTAGCCACCGCCTGGAACAGACCCAAAACATGATAATCCCCCGGCCCGTAGATAAATTCCGGCCGCACGATGATGACCGGCAGCCCGGCCCGGATAAAAATTTGCACCGCCTGCTCTGCGGCCGCTTTGCTTCGTTCATAACTGTTGGTTGGGGCGAACGGGGCCGTCTCCTCAGCCGGGGGGCCGCTGATGGGGCCAAGAATGCCAGGGCTGCTCACGTACAAGATGCGACTTACCCCCGCTTTTTCCGCTTCAGCCAGGATATTGACGGTGCCTTGTTCATGGAGAGCAAAATAGCGTGATTCGGGGACACCTGTCTGCCCTAACATCCCAGCGGCATGAATCAACCCATCCGCTCCGTCCAGCAGCCCGTGCAATGTTTCCGGCTTAGTCACATCGCCGCTGTGCCACCGGATGGGCAAATCGGCCAGATACTCCCGCCGGGACGTGGGACGAACCAAAGCAACCAATTCATGCCCGGCGGCCGCGGCCGCTCGTGCCATCGCCCCCCCCACAAACCCGGTAATCCCTGTTATCACCACTTTTCCCACATGCCCTCCAATTTTCTAAGCCGGTTTGACGATTTCCAACCAACATACTAAACTTCTATCGTAGAAAAGCAAAATAAACAACTCATCCAGAGAGGTGGAGGGAACGGCCCTATGAAACCTCGGCAACCACTTGAAAAAGCAGGTGCTAATTCCGTCAGACATGGGTCTGAAAGATGAGAGGCAGATAACAATATCACCTCTCGCTATGAGAGGTTTTTTTTTGCAATGTTCCAGACCTGTCAAGTTTCTAAAACCCATCAGGTCTTCTCTGAGGCGCATGATGAATAAAACGGATCAACTTAAACAAACCCTGCAATCCCGTATCCTTATCCTGGACGGAGCGATGGGGAGTATGCTGCAAACGTATCAATTAGGCGAAGCTGATTTTCGTGGGGAACGGTTTGCTGCCCACCCATTGGATTTGCAAGGGAATAATGAAATTCTGAATCTAACTCAACCGGAGATTATTAAAGCTATTTATACTGCTTATCTCCAGGCTGGGGCCGATATTATCACAACGAACACCTTTAATGGCACGGCCATCTCCCAGGCTGATTACCAGACAGAGCATCTGGCCTATGAGGTTAATTATGAGGCAGCCAAACTCGCCCGCGAAGCCATCGCAGCACTCAGCCCTCAGTCCTCAGCATTCACGCCTCGTTTTGTCGCTGGCTCACTGGGACCAACCAATCGCACGGCTTCTATCTCGCCAGATGTGAATGATCCTGGCTACCGTAATGTGACGTTTGCTGAACTCGCGGCCGCGTACCACACCGCTGCTTCTGGTCTCCTTGATGGCGGAGCCGACATCCTGCTTATCGAAACCATCTTCGACACCCTCAACGCCAAAGCGGCTATCTTTGCCGTGAAACAACTGCTTGAGGAGCGGGGCGTGGATGTGCCGATTATGATCTCTGGCACCATTACTGATGCCAGCGGCCGCACCCTCTCCGGGCAAACCACCGCCGCCTTCTGGCACGCCATTCGCCACGCTCAGCCCCTTATCGTGGGGCTTAATTGTGCCCTGGGAGCCAAAGAGCTGCGAGCTTATGTTGAAGAGCTGTCCGAACTGGCTGATTGTTTCGTCAGCGTCTACCCCAACGCCGGTCTGCCTAATGCTTTCGGCGGCTACGATGATACCCCAGAAAATATGACCGCTGTCCTGCGGGAGATGGCTGAGAGCGGCTTTGTCAATGTCGTTGGGGGGTGCTGTGGCACGACCCCGGCCTACATCAAGCTGTTCAGCCAGGCAATTGAGGAGATCGCTCCCCGTGTGCCCCCCGTTGTGCCGCGCCATCTGCGCCTGAGTGGGCTGGAAGCGTTGACCGTCACCCCCGAACTGAACTTTGTCAACATTGGTGAGCGCACCAATGTGACCGGGTCGCGCCGCTTTGCCAAGCTGATCCTCAACGGTCAGTATGAAGAGGCGTTGAGCGTGGCCCGGCAGCAGGTAGAAAACGGGGCGCAGATGATTGACATCAACATGGACGAGGGGATGCTCGACGCCGAAGCGGCCATGACCCGCTTCCTCAACCTCATCGCTACTGAGCCAGATATCGCCCGTGTGCCGGTGGTCATTGACTCGTCCAAATGGTCGGTCATTGAGGCGGGGTTGAAATGTGTGCAGGGCAAACCGATTATCAACTCGATTAGCATGAAGGAAGGGGAGGCTGAGTTTATTCATCATGCGAAACTGGCTAGAAGGTATGGCGCGGCCGCGATTGTCATGGCTTTTGATGAACAGGGACAGGCAGACACGGTGCAGCGTAAAATCGAGATTTGCCAACGGGCCTACCGCATTCTCACCGAGCAGGTCGGTTTCCCCCCCGAAGACATCATCTTCGACCCCAACATTTTCGCTATCGCCACCGGTATCGAAGAACACAACGAGTACGGCCTGGCCTACATCGAAGCGGTACGCTGGATCAAACAAAATTTGCCCCACGCTTACATCAGCGGCGGGGTCAGCAACATCTCCTTCAGTTTTCGCGGCAACGACCCGGTGCGCGAAGCCATCCACGCCGCCTTCCTTTACCACGCCATTCAGGCTGGAATGGATATGGGGATTGTCAATGCCGGGCAGTTGGCCGTTTACGAAGAGGTGGACAAAGAGCTGCTGACCCATGTCGAAGATGTGCTGTTCAACCGCTGCCCTGATGCCACCGAGCGGCTGGTAGCCCTGGCGGAAACCGTCAGGGGAGAAGGCAAACGACAGGAGAAAGATTTAAGCTGGCGGGAATGGCCGGTGGCCCAACGCCTGGCCCATGCCCTGGTGCAAGGGATTACCGATTACATCATTGAAGATACGGAAGAGGCGCGGTTGTTGGCAGCGCGGCCGCTGCACGTCATCGAAGGGCCGCTCATGGATGGCATGAACATCGTCGGCGACCTGTTTGGGCAGGGCAAGATGTTCCTGCCCCAGGTGGTTAAAAGTGCGCGGGTGATGAAACAGGCCGTGGCTCACCTCATTCCCTACATGGAAGCGGAAAAAGAGGCCACCGGACAGCAGCAAAACAACGGCAAAATCCTCATGGCGACAGTCAAAGGGGATGTGCATGACATCGGCAAAAACATCGTCGGGGTGGTGCTGCAATGCAACGGGTACGAGGTGATTGATCTGGGGGTAATGGTGCCTACGACCAAAATCTTGGAAACAGCCCGTCAGGAGCAGGTAGACATCATCGGCCTGAGCGGGCTAATTACCCCATCGCTAGAAGAAATGCGCCATGTAGCCCGTGAGATGCAGCGGGAAGGGATCACCCTGCCCTTGCTTATTGGCGGGGCGACCACCTCGAAGATTCATACGGCGGTGAAGATTGAGCCGGAATATCACAACGGGCCAGTGGTGCATGTGGTAGATGCGTCGCGGGCGGTGGGGGTAGCTTCAGCGTTGATCAGCCATGAGCAGAAGGATGATTTTGCCCGCAGCGTCAAGGCGGAATATGAGACGGTACGGCAACAACATGCCGGGAGAAGAGAGCGGGCGGTGCTGCGGCCGCATCATGAAGCCCAGGCCAATAAATTTCAGGCCGATTGGGCCAACTATACACCCCCGGTGCCCACCTTCACCGGGGTACGTGTCTTGCGTAACTATGATCTGACCGAACTGCTCCCATTTATTGATTGGACTCCGTTTTTTAAAACCTGGGAACTGACAGGCAAATATCCCCACATCCTGGAAGATGCCATAGTTGGCGAATCGGCACGGAATCTATTCCAGGATGCCCAGGAGATGCTGGCGTGTCTGGTACGGGAGAAACGGCTCACCGCCAACGCCGTCATCGGTTTTTTTCCGGCCAACGCCGCAGGTGATGACATCATCCTCTACGCTGATGAGAGCCGCGCAGCCCAATTGAGTACCTTCCACACTCTCCGCCAGCAGATGGAAAAACCACCTGGTCGTCCTAACTACGCCCTATCCGACTTTATCGCCCCAATAGAAACCGGATTGTCCGATTATCTGGGGCTGTTTGCCGTGACCGCGGGGATTGGCCTGGATGAACTGGTGCGTCAGTATGAGGCCGCCCATGATGATTATCACGCCATCTTAGCCAAATCGCTGGCTGACCGGTTGGCGGAAGCGTTTGCCGAACATCTGCATCAGCGGGTGCGGCGTGAATTCTGGGGATATGCCCCGGATGAAAACCTGGACAATAATGCCCTCATTGCCGAAAAATACCAGGGGATCCGCCCGGCCCCTGGTTATCCGGCCTGCCCAGATCACACGGAGAAGGGGACGCTGTTTTGTTTGTTAGAAGCGGAAAAAAACGCAGGGATTTGTCTGACGGAGAGTTTTGCCATGTGGCCGGCGGCCGCGGTTTCTGGTTTCTACTTCTCCCATCCCCAATCCCAATATTTCGGCCTGGGTCGTATTGACCGGGATCAGGTCGCTGACTACGCGGCCCGCAAAGGGATGGATGTGGCGACGGTGGAGCGCTGGCTGGCATCAAATCTGGCTTATGAAGGATAAGCAGGTCGTAAATCCGCTTGAGCGATGCCTGATTTCCCTGGCGGATTATGGTGTCGCAATGAAGCGATAAACTTTCCACTCTCCGATCTCTTTGAGGTTGGCCAGGCAACCCAACTGTTGGCTGATTGCTTGCAATTCAGGGTCACGTAGGGCTACATACTGCACTTTTTGGGCCTGTAAATCCAGGCAAATAGGTTGGGTCGCGGCCGCGAACATAGAAGGTGTATTCCGATTAAACCTATCAGCCTCCCGATCATAAACAATGGCCTCATAATGCCCGGCAGTCAGCTGTATGGCCAGATAATCCCAATAATGTAACTCCACCATAAACCTTCTTTCTTTATCTGGCACATCTTGATCAAGCAATTCTTTGAGATATTGCCCTGTGGCAACGGCATCGGCAGACATGCCCCGAGGGAAGTTATCACTCTGAACTGCCCCCCACCAGATAGGTATCAAAAAGAGACCCATGGCCAGCATTGTGGGAACATGTTTAATGATACGGTTTTCCCACCTCTGTCCGATAACTGCCAATTGATAAGTACCATAAGCAACATAAGGAGACAACAGCAGCACATACCACAAACTATATCGCCCTGGCGCGGCCGAAGGGGGGCCAGAAAAGAGATTTAGAATGCTGTTCACGGTTATCGTGGCTATGCCCAAGAGAACGGGAAACCATTTGCCTGGAGACCCTCTTTGCCGCCACAGAAAAATCAAAGCCAGAAGCACCAAGAGCCATACTATTTTGCTGACGTTTCCGGTGATTAAATTAGGGTAATACGCCAATTTCTCTATCACCGAGACGTTATAACCACCATAGAACCATCTTGAATAAGCCGTATGCCTGGCCAGAAAAGCGAATAATTTGCCACTGCTGATAAACTCAATCAGAGCAAAACTGAGGATAAGGGAGTTGCCCAAAAGATAGAAACCAACTAATTGCCAAAAACGAGTCATCTGTTTGTGCCTGGCATAATGATAAAGGTAAGGAATGGTAAAGAGGTTGACCACATTTATAAACGTCCAGCTTTGGACATGGAAACCCGTGGCCAACATAAAGCATAAACCCGCCCAAACCCAGCGGCCGCACGGCTCTTCTTTTAGCCAAGGCAGTAAAAATAGTACCCCCCCGAAAAAACAGGCCAGGTAATACATTTCTAACATCGGTGTACCACTCAGCCAGATATACCAGGGTTGAAAAACCACAAAGAGGGCCGCGAGAGCAGCTATGATAAAGTTATCAAACAGGTAATAGACCAATACAAAGAGGGCGATCAGAACCAAACAAGAGGCTATAAAAACGGTGATGCGCGGTACCAACATGACATTGGGCCAGATGAGAAGCAAGGTACCGTTGAGGTATTTTTCTAAAGGTAGCCAGGTTGCCTGCACATCAGTCAGGATATTTACCTGTGGCTGGGTAGCCCACCTGGCGGCACGTATTCCCCTGGCAAACTCATCTGCTGAAACAGAGATGAAACCACGTTCGGATAACCTTATCTGTAAAATCAACTTTAATAGGATCAACCCACCAAGTGTGAAGATCGTTGATAATGGTTTTGTCTTTGTAAGCTTTATCATTTGCTGGTTTTACTACTCAAATAAATTTAGTCAAGACCTGATAGGTGTCTTTGATGGTTATCAAATGATCAGTAGGCGGAGTACAATGGGGATGAGGTATGGACTGAGCATGGCGCGGCGGAGCGCTGGTTGGCGGCGAGTTTGGTTTATGAGGTCTGGTCTATGAGGGATAAACCCGGTATGTTCAATTCCCAGGCTCAACACTGGTTGGCTCAACAGATGGGCACAGAGAGCCAGTTGCTCCAATACAACCAACTGCCTGGAGCAACATCCGCATCTTTGTTCCTGATTGAGGCCAGACCAGGGGCTAAGGTGGAACGGGCCGTTTTGCGGCTGCTGGATAACCCTGAATGGCTGGCCCATGAACCGGACCTGATTCTCCATGAAGCGGCCGCGCTGCGCCAGACGCAACAATTTGGTTTACCCGCGCCGGCCCTCATTGCCCACGCCTCAGAGGATGTTGGCTTTGGCTGGCCTGTTTTGCTCATGTCCTTTATTGAGGGGGAGATTGTGCTGCGGCCGCCTGATTTCTCTATCTGGCTGAGCCAGTTAGCCAGGGAACTGGCCCACATCCATCGTCACTCGGCCCCAGATTTTGCCTGGCAGTTTCATAGTTGGGTTGACCATGACCGGCTGGTTGTGCCGGCCTGGACGACTGTGTCCCACCTCTGGGAACGGGCGATTGATCTGGTACGTGGTCAAGCCCCCCCTTTTACGCCCGCCTTTATTCATCGGGATTATCACCCCATGAATGTTTTGTGGCAGAATGGGGGTATCACTGGAGTGGTTGATTGGATCAATGGCTGCCAGGGGCCAGCCGGGGTAGATGTGGCCCATTGTCGGAGTAATCTGGCCTTGATGTTTGGGGCGGCGGCCGCAGAACAGTTTCTCCGAGCTTATGAGGACGCGGCCGCGAATTTCGTTTACCAGCCCTATTGGGATTTAGACTCCATCCTTGATTGGGGTTATCCTGAGCCACAGGTATACTCCCCCTGGTCCCATTTTGGCCTGGATGGTTTGACACCCACTTTGTTGAAACAGCGACTCGATCTCTATTTACAGCAGATAATGGGCTATCTGGATGCAGGAAGGTAAACCATGAAGGGAGAACGCATTGGCGAAGGGCGTACCGCCGAGATTTTTGCCTGGGGGGATGGCCAGGTTCTTAAATTGTATTATTCTGGATTTCCCCGCCAATCGCCTGAAGATGAGTTGGCCAGAGTGCAGGCGGTTCGGGCGGCGGGCATCCATACCCCGGCGGCTCTGGATGTCATCACCCTGGATGATCGCTATGGGGTGCTGTTTGAGCGGGTGCGCGGCCGCATGATGTGGGAGGTGATTCAGGCCCAACCATTGCAGCTGCGAACCTTTATTCAACTTTTTGCAACCCTGCACGCCGATCTACACCAAAAAGTTAGCCGCGAACTCCCGAGCCGACACAACAAACTACGCCAGGATATTGCAGCCATTGCCGAGATGCCGGAACAGATTAAAACGACCCTTTTGGCCCATTTGGACAAACTGCCAGAAGGAGAAGCGGTCTGCCATGGGGATTTCCACCCTGGCAATATTATGCTTACCCCCGAAGGCCCGGTGATCATTGATTGGGTGGATGGAACACAGGGGCCACCTCTCTCAGATGTAGCTCGCAGCTCGATTATTATGCGGACGGTGCGCCCCGGTGATAATCTGGGAGAGCGGCTGCTGCTAGCTTTTATTATTGCCCTGTCCCGGCGTATTTATCTCAAGCAGTACAGAAAGCTGCGGCCGCTGACCACCACCGATCTCCTGGCCTGGGAACTCCCGGTTGCGGCCGCGCGGCTTTCTGAGGGGCTGCCCCCAGATGAAACAGAGCGGCTCATCACTTTTGTTAGAACCCATCTAAAATTCCCCTAAATCCATTTAATCCGATTTACAACTTCCGCAAACTTTTTTTACAAACGACCTTCAGAATGAATGCAATTGGCGAGTGGCAGCTTGTTACCCTGTCTATCCCGCCGCATAGTTCACGCAACATAGTTCATGCTCTGGAGGTTTTTATGTCCAAACTACGTTTAACTCACCCCTTTATCCTGGTTGTTATGGTAATGACTTTGCTTGGTTGTGGCCTGCTGCCCCTGGGCAGTCAGCCTGCGCCAACGCCTACCGCTCAGTCCCCGCTAACTGTCCCCATCTCCGTTCCTGCCATAGATACTCCTTTAACGCAAACGGATACGCCAACTTTGGCCGAAGAATTGCCCTGGGGGTTTACGGAAGAAGAGTGGACACTCATCAGTTTGTATGAACAAAATAACCCGTCTGTTGTCCATATTCGGGTAGCTGGCAGCAGTGGCAGCGGCGAAGGGTCTGGGTTTGTTTTTGATACGTTGGGGCATATTGTCACCAATAATCATGTAGTGGCCGGGGCACGGCAGATTGTCGTCACCTTTGCCGATGATACCCAGGCGGCCGCGACCATCATCGGTACCGACCCCCAATCAGACCTGGCCGTTATCAAAGTAGATGTTCCTGCCCAATCCCTCGTGCCTGTCACCCTGGGAGATTCAGAGCAGCTTCGCGTGGGGCAGACGGTCATCGCTATTGGCAACCCGTTTGGGCTGGAAGGGACGATGACTACCGGGATTATCTCAGCCCTCGGGCGACAGCTTCCCTCTGGCGTCCAGACGGTCAATGGCTCGCAATATGTCATTCCTGACATTATTCAGACTGATGCGGCCATTAACCCCGGCAACTCCGGCGGTCCCCTGTTCAATTTGCAGGGGCAGGTAGTTGGGGTCAATACCGCTATTGAGTCGGCGGTGCAGAGTTCGGCGGGGGTGGGGTATGCCATTCCGGCTAATATTGTGGCTACTGTGGTGCCCCAACTGATCCGCAGCGGCCGCGTTCAACACCCCTGGTTAGGCATTGCCGGTACGACCTTGAGTGGGCAGGTGGCGGAACTGTTAGGGTTGGGCCAGGAGCAGCGAGGGATTTTGGTGAGCCAGGTAGTGACGGGGGGCCCTGCGGCCGCAGCCGGGCTGCGTGGAGCCAGCCGCCAGATTGACATCAACGGGTTAGCTGTACCCGTCGGCGGCGACATCATCACCAGTGTAGATAATCGCACGATCACCAAATTTGATGATCTCTTGGGATACATCGTCCAGCACACCCAGGTTGGACAGACCATCAGCCTGGGGATTTTGCGCGATGGGCAGCCCCAAACGGTTCAGCTCACTCTATCCGCCCGGCCGGGGTAGGGGTTGTGGGTAAGCCCGCCCGGATGTGAACGTCCGGGCTAAAAATGCAAAGGCCGGTGGCCTCGCACTGGCAGCCCGGTAGGGTTTAGTACAGCTTTGCACAAGTTCTTTCCAAGTTTACTAGAGGTATATCACTAGAGGGAATTCGGAACAAATTTATGCAAAGCTGCACTAAGGCTATGCTGACTAGTGGTCTAAACCTTCGGAAGGCTAAACGGTTACGTTATTGACCTGTTACTCTAACTGGCTAATGGGCCGAATGACCAACCGGTTAATATATTCGGCCATTTCTTCGCTTGAATAAGGCATCCCTTCCTCTAGCCACCAACGAATAAGGGATATCAGGCTGGTGACGAAATGGTAAGCCACAATCGTTTCTGGGGTGCTGCTGGCGCCAAAAAAGCGGCGACCTTCGGCCAGGCCAAAATCAACCAGGGGTTGGATCAATTTTTCGGCCGCCGGGCTGCGTAAGATTGCTCGAAACAAGTCAGCATATTGGGCAGCGAAGCGCACCGCCTGAATAGTGTTTTGTTCGGCGGCAAATTCAGAGCCTGGCGGCCGCAGCACCGTCTGCCCCTCCTGCAAAATCCCCGCCATAATGGCATGAACCAGGTTTTCCTTGTCTCGATAATGCCGGTAAAACGTTTTGTGGCCCACCTGGGCTTGCCGGGTAATATCAGTGACCGTAACCCCTTCATACCCCCGTTCAATCACCAGTTGAATAAAAGAATCACGTAACAAACGCCGGGTGCGCTGAACACGCAAATCAGATTCGTTCATAATCTGAATTATAACACATATTGATTTTTCTGTATCTTATGCTATATTGCATGTCTTTATTGTGACACATAGTATGTCACAAAGTAATTTGTTTCAGGGGTTTGCCGAGGGGGCTATGGCACCAGGCTTGTAGTAGCAACGGTGGTGGCCCAAACGGTGGTGGCCCAGAAAAAGTTGAACCCTGGAATTTGAAATTTATGTTTGTAGGAGGCTATGATGCACAGAAAATCTCACCGTTTGTTGGTTGTTTGTCTCTGGCTGGTATTGCTATTAACCGCCTGTCGTGAGCAGGAATCCCCTTCCAGCAATGTCTCAGAGGAGAGTGCCGATCACACGCCGGCCGTTGCCAGGCGAGCTGATACCCATACCCCCGCATTGGCTATCGCCTTGGACCCGGCACAGGGGCAGGAGATAGGCTCAGTTTATGAAGCGTATCTTTCCCCGCACCAGGAACCGGGTGAAGAAAAAGATACCCCTTCACACATTCCCGCGGCTTTTCGTTCTACAACCCCTTCGCTGCTCCGCGAGGAGCGGCCAGGGCGGGGCCATGCGTTTTTACGCTTTACCAAAGATTTAAGCCGTGTTTATGTAGATATTGGCCTGGAAAATATTGTGGCCGAAACGGTTGTCATGTTCCATATTCATTGCGGCCGCCCCGATATGCTTGGCCCCATTATCGTAGATTTCGGTTTGATAGATGATATTCAAGCCAATATGGCCGATGGGATTTACTCCGTCACCGTGACCAACGCCGATATTGAAGCCACAACCGCTTCTGGCCATGGCCTGGTTGGGGTTCTGACGATGGGCTGCCCCATTCCACCCAGCCTTTCTTTCCAACCTGGCAGTGTAGATAAAGTCAAGACCATCGCCGGGATGGAATATCTGGCTCAACAAGGCGATCTCTACTTTAACCTGCACACCAGTGGGCAGGTTTATTATGGGGACATTCGTGGGCAAATCTACCCCATCACCCCCTTTGAATAAGCCAGCCAAGCCCCTAAAATCCCCTACTTTTTTTGCTTGACGATCCCTGACAGACATCTTACAATGCCATTGTAGCTTTTAAGCTGGTGAACAAAAGACGGACTGATGCTTATCATCCGTCTTTTGCTTTCCATCAGCCGCTCGATCCCTTTCGTTACCTGTTTTTATTTCCCATTGGCCCACCATGATCCAACCCTGGCAGAAACTCCAACGGCAGCATACAGGCAATTTCCGCATTTTTGACCTCTTTACCGATACCAGCCGCTCCCCTGCCACAGGCCGTGACCATACCTTTTTCGTTCTCAGCACACCTGATTGGGTCAATGTGATCCCGCTTACACCGCAAAATGAGGTGGTGATGGTGCGGCAGTTTCGTCATGGGATTGAGGCGATGACTCTGGAGATTCCTGGGGGGATGGTGGATAGGGAAGATGGGGACGCGGCCGCAGCCGCCCACCGTGAACTCCTGGAAGAGACGGGGTATCAGGGAGAGCGATACACCCACATCGGTACCGTCGCCTCAAACCCGGCTATCCTGGACAACCATACCCACACCTACCTGGCCCACCAGGCCCACTGCGTGGCTCCGCAGCAGCTAGACGGTACAGAAGAAATCACCATTGAGCTAATCCCACTGACCGAGATACCAGAGATGATCCGAAGCGGCCGCATCACCCATGCCCTGGTTGTCGCGGCCTTCTACCACCTGGAAAACTACTTGCGCTAAAACCAGGTAAAATAGCGGTAATATTCACATTCATAATAGTTGGCATCGCTCTCTTACTGTCTGCACCCTGTATAAAAAGAGGCTAATATGAGTCAACAGAAAACGAAAGTAAAATCTGGTTCCGACAAATTTGGTCAGATAAGGCGACGTAAAAAGCGTCGTACTGAAGAGGGCAATGAGTTAGATGGGTTTGCTTTCGGACAGGGTACTCATGAAAGCCAGATCAAAAACGTGCAGCGATTGGCGCGGCCGCAACAGCAAACCGCCTTACGCAACATTGGCAAAATCCAGGGCAACCGCCGCGCTACTCGGGTTGCCAGTCAACTACAGCGTCATCCGGGGCATGGGGCCCTTAGCGGCGATCAAGAGGAGATGGTCGGCAGCATGGCGGCCAATGTCCAGCGCACTCCAGCCCTCATGCGAGCCGAGCTGGAACAAGAGCATACCCAACAAGCTACCGTAAACCCTGCGGCCGCGCCCCTCACCATTTGGGATAGCTTCTCCCTGTTTGCTAATTCCCTGGGCACCTTACCCGCCGGGGCCAACGTTCGCATTCTAGAATCAGCCTTCGTCTTTATGTCTCGTATCCATGTGGAAAGAGGCCCCCTGGCGGGCACCATTGGGTACGTCTCCTCGGCCAGCCTCACCCCTGCGGCCGGGGCTACTTCCCTACGGACCCCCATCGGTGCCCCGGCCGAAGACGCCTATGCCCAACTGGTTGCTGAATTAGCTAAACCCGCACCGTCAAAATCAGAAGTTTTCACGATTATCGAGATGCGTATGACTGCTGACCAGCAGCAGCGGCTGCTCCAGGCGGGCAATGCTGAATATCTGGCTATGAAAGCGGGAAAATTCCTCAAGGCCGATGAATTTCTCCATATTCTGGACATCCTCGGCACACCATTTCACCGCAAATTAACCGATTATCTCGATAAAAAAGGGAAGACCATTGCTTCTCTGCGTCTGGCTTTTGCCACGGCCAATGACGACGAGCGTCTGCAAGTGGCTCAGGACGATGCCCTGGTAGATCGGGTCCGCAAAATCCTGAGCAGTGTCCACCCTGAAGTTATTTTTGGTCCCACCGTTTTGATGAACCTCTACCCCGGTGATGGCAGTGTTAAAACTTTGGCCACTACCAACCCCAATTTAGCCCGCTGGCTCAAACCGTATATCGGCAAAGAAAATTTGATCACCGAAGCGCAAGAGCGAGCCGTCGGTTTGCAAGGGGCACTGATCGCTCTCAACACGGAACCAGCTGCAAAAGCCAAAAAGGCGGTCATGGCCGCTGTCGAAGCTGCTCCTCGGGGCAGTGCCTTGCCCGGCCCGGAACGTACCGCTCTGGACAGTATCGAAGAACAGGCGTATAACGCCACCAATTACACCTCAAACGATCTGGGCAAAATGTTCCTCACCCGCTGGGGCCGCCCCATGGAAAAGGCGGCTTCCCACCCGAAAACCTTTTTACACCGCCTTTGGTTAGCTCTGAAAAGTCTGCCCGACGATAATGTTCTCCTTAACAATGTCCTCACCCGGTTCAGTCTCAACACCAACCCCAACGCCGCCGGCTCTTTCACCGACTGGCTGGGCGATGCCAACTTCGGCACTATCCGTTCCAACCGGCCCCTGGCCGCTGAACCGGTTCACGCTGACGGGGCGCAGAACAGCCGCACCATCAAGATTAAAGAACCCCACATGGATTTGTTCCAGAAAAATGACACTATAGATGTCACGGAGACAGATGGGAGTGTCACGGCTACCAGTGTCCGTTCTATCAACACCAGTAAACGGACCATTACCCTGGCCAATAAGGTCAATGTGGATGACAATGCCACCTTGGCTCCCAGTGGTTATCAAACCTGGGTTTCAGGGGATGCGCTGCGAATTACTGGCGCGGCCGCGTTCTTTGCCGATAATGCCGGCACACCCAATACGGCGGTCAACCAGGGCACTCTTCAGCCGGGTGTCATGGTCAGCAAGCTAGGGGAACAGGTCGTTGGGCCAACCACATATTTTCAGGTGCGGCCGCTAAAAGGAGCATTCCAGGGGCAGACCGGTTGGATTGATTCCGCCACCGTTACCGGTATGGGCATGTCGGCTGGGGCTGCCAACTTTGAGTGGACGCTGCGCCATGAAATGGGCCACGCCCTGGATTTGCAGGTTAATGGGTTTAGCCAATTCAGTGCCCCATCTGAAGCCCAGTGGCGCAAATACACCGGAGCTGCTGATTGGGTAACGGATCTGGTCAATACCGCAGGGATCGCTAACTCAGCTACCAATGTTGTTCATAATGGGGTCAACAGCAACTTCCAGCAAGCGGCCCGAATTTATAGTGAGGCGGTGCAAGCCCGTAACACCGGTAGTGCCAATGCCTTGCTTTGTCAACAATGGCTGCAAGGTTGGGTCGCTGCGGGGGGCAGTCAGGCGGTATATGATACGGTGACACAGTTTAATGCTACTCGCCAATATTACAATCAGAATAATTTGGGGCTGCCTCCATTGAGCGGCCGCATCTTTGGCGCTCACTACAGCGAATGGTTCTCCGCGGCTGATGCGGCCCGCACCCAAAGTTTGGCGGCGGGAGTATCTCCGTATGCCTATACCTGCACCTATGAATTTTTTGCGGATCATTACGCCTCGTACACTGGCCCTGGCACTGGCGGCGAAACTTACGTCCGCGCTGTACCTGATTGGGCCAAAAATTACTTTGATCGGCTTGTAGGTCGGGCTGGGGCTGGCCCACGACAAGGGATGCAGCGGCGGCGAATGGGTCCCTAAACCCCCAATGGAGCTATTAAATGGAGCAAGAAGCGGTACAGAAATACCTGAAGCAGCAAAAAAAATGGCGTCCAGGCATGGTGTTAGAGCCATTTGCCTGGCTGCATGATTATGGCCCGCCTGAAGCCTTAGCTAACATTTCCGCCTACCGGTTGATTGATCCGAATTGGCGGCCGGCACGGGGTGAACATGAGCGTAACTGGCAGCCGGTTCTGGCGATAGGTGAAAGGGTGATGGTTGGCGCTTCCCCAGAAATGTTGCGCGAATTGCTCGCGGCCGCTCGCTACTTTGAGCGGCCGCAGCAGTTCCAAAATCTGCTCCTGATCCAATTTCATCGCTTTGCTTTGGACTTCTATCAGGGGTACGAACTGCGGGAACAAAACATCACTTACCAGGACGGCATCCTGACCTATAGTGGCCAGGCCACATCCGGTCCGGATCATGAGCCAAACAGCCAACCTTTTACGACCACTGCCCAGCCCAACCAACCGGCTAAGTTTACCGTAACCTGAGACTTCCCCTTGGAGTATGCCCATGAGCGACACCTTCGACTTTGGGGGTGAATTTGTCTGGGAACCAACCCCGGCCTACATTGAGCGCAGTAACCTGAAGCGGTTCATGGATGAGCACGGTATCGCTGATATGGCTGAACTGCAAACTCGTTCTACCGCCGATGTAGCCTGGTTCACCGAAGCGGTTCTGCAATTTTTAGACATCCGTTTTAGCCAACCGTATACCCAGGTGGTTGATCTGAGCCAGGGGATTCAGCGGCCGCGTTGGTGTGTAAACGGTCATCTCAACATTGCTACCAACTGTGTAGACAAATGGGCCGAAGATGAGACCAGTCGCGGCCGCGTCGCCATCCTCTGGGAAGGGGAAGAAGGTACAGTACGCCAGCTTACCTATGGCGAGCTGGCTCAACAAGTCAACCAATGTGTCAATGCCCTGCGCCAGCTAGGGTTAAAACAAGGGGATGGCATCGGCCTGCACATGCCCATGACCCCAGAAATTTGTATCGCTCTGTTAGCCATCGCCAAATTAGGCGGTATCATCATTCCCCTCTTTTCCGGCTTTGGCCCAGGGGCCATCGCCACCCGTCTCAACGATCCCGGAGCCAAAGCCCTTTTTACCACCGATGGCATGTTCCGGCGGGGCAAGGTGGTTCCTCTGAAACCCCACGCTGACGAGGCTGCCCAGGCTGTACCTACCCTGGAGCATGTTATTGTGCTGCAACGGGCGGGCAATGAGGTCAATATGGTACGCGGCCGCGACCATTTGTGGCACGATCTCATCCCCCATCAACCTGTTACGGCTGCGGCCGCTGACACCCTGGCCGATGAAACGTTGATGATCATCTACACCTCCGGCACCACCGGCAAACCAAAGGGGGCTGTGCATACCCACTGCGGCTTCCCCATCAAATCAGCCCAGGATATGGCCTTTGGCACTGACGTTCAGCCCGGCGACCGCATCCAATGGTTCACCGACATGGGGTGGATGATGGGACCATGGCTCGTCTTTGGCGCAACCCTGCTGGGGTCCACCTGCTTTTTATTCGATGGGGCCCCAGATTACCCAGACGCCGGCCGCCCCTGGCAAATGGTCGAGCGGCATCAAATTACCCAGCTAGGCATCTCTCCCACCCTCATCCGGGCCCTGATTCCCCAGGGGGATCAATGGGTCACCCGTTATGACCGTTCATCCATTCACCTGTTTGCTTCAACGGGAGAGCCATGGAACCCCGCCCCCTGGCATTGGCTGTTTAATCTGGTAGGTGAAGGCCAACGCCCCATCATCAACTACTCCGGCGGCACCGAAATCGCTGGGGGAATTGTCATGGGTACCCCCATCCAGCGGCTCAAAGCCACCGCCTTTTCTGCCCCCTGTCCGGGTATCGCGGCTGATGTGTTGGCTGAAAACGGCCAACCGGTACGGAACAGTGTTGGCGAACTGGTCATCCGTGCCCCCTGGATTGGTATGACACGGGGGTTTTGGCAGGATGAGCAGCGGTATTTGGACACCTATTGGTCACGCTGGCCTGATGTGTGGGTGCATGGGGATTGGGCGGCGATTGACAACGACGGTCAATGGTATATCCTGGGCCGCTCTGATGATACGGTCAATGTGGCCGGTAAACGGATCGGTCCGGCAGAGATGGAATCGGTGTTGGTGGACCATGAAGCAGTGGCAGAAGCGGCCGCGATTGGTATTCCTGACCTCATCAAAGGGAGTGCCATTGTCTGTTTCTGCGTTCTCTTTCCCGGTTACGAACCATCTGATGCCCTGCGCTGGGAATTAACGGGTAAAATAGCCAGTGAAATGGGCAAACCGCTCCAGCCAAAAGAGATATGGTTCGTGCCAGACCTACCCAAAACCCGCAGCGCTAAAGTGATGCGCCGCATTATCCGCTCCGCTTACCTGGGGGAAGACCCTGGTGATACTTCTAGCTTATTGAACCCAGAAGCGGTAGCTGAGATTAAAAAGGCCAGATAAAGGGGAATTTCGAGTTGCGGGTAAATTTTTCATCCTTCATAATTCCTCATTCCTAATTCATTCCAGGAGATGATGATGAGCGACGAGACAACTAAATGTACGGCGGTGACGAAGGCGGGGACGCCGTGTAAAAATAACGCTTTGCCAGGGCAAGATGTCTGCCGGGTTCATACGAAGGTGGTAGAAGCAGAACCGGAAGGTGGGGAAGCCGAGGCCCCAATCCCCACCCCTGAACAGCGGCACCAATTTGAAGCCACCATTGCCGAAATTAACCGGCTGGCCAAGAAGCTCCAGGAAATGGCCCCGGGATATACCCCCCCCGCCTTTTCCCCCCAGGAGTTGGCCCGACTGCTCAAAGAGAATATGGAGCGGTTTACCCCGGAGATGCGGCTGGATATTTTACGTGATTTGCAGGCCGGGTTAACCGGCCCCTCGGCCAAAGATTTGCTTGATCTGGATACCTGGAAAGGGTTGTGGTATCTGCTCAACTATTCCGCCGAAACCCAATCCCGTACTCTGTTCAATGAGATGCGCCAGGCTGTTAGCAGCCTGCCTGGTATGGGGCTGCTCTCCTCGCTGCCTGGAGCCAGCACCGTCTCTGAAGTGATGAATATGTTAGAAGGGTCATCCCCCCGCGACTTTATGGATGTAGACACCTGGAAAGGTATCTGGTACATTGTCAACTACTCACTCAAATATGAGATGGATGAAATGCGGAAGCGGATTACTGGGGAAACGGATGAAGAGGAGTGAAGTAATCAGGACTGAGTTGTGAGGACTGAGGACTGAGGACTGAGTGGTACAATTACACTCTCGTCAATTGGATTACTTGAGTCTGGCGTTTTTTAATCTAACCACTGGTAATTAATGTATTCGTGTATTACTGTATTGGTCATTACCACTGGTGAAATCAATTTTCGCCAGAGTCCCGCTAGATTACGAATACAATAGCGATCACGAGAACTAGAAACTCGAACCTAGAAACTGGAAACGAGAAACTATGCAAATGCCCCCGGCGATTGATACGACATTAGTACGGCAGTTTGTGATGGTGGCTCATGGAGATTTGGCCCAGGTAAAAACCCTGTTGAGCCAGGAACCAGCTTTAGTGAATGCCGCCTGGGATTGGGGTGGGGGTGATTGGGAGACAGGGCTGGGCGCGGCCGCACACACCGGTCAGCGTGAGATTGCCCTTTTTTTGTTAGCCCAGGGGGCACGGCTTGATCTGTTCGCGGCCGCCATGTTAGGCCAGCTTGAGGTGGTCAAAGCCATACTCACCACCAACCCCAGTCAGCGACACGTTCTTGGCCCCCACAAAATCCCTTTGCTAACCCATGCTAAAATGGGGGGTGATGCGGCCGCGGCCGTACTCACCTACCTGGAAAGTTTAACCGATTAACCGCCTGAGAAGTTCGTTTATAAAGTAGCAAAATGGAGAACCCTATGTCTGATCTCAAAACCCAATTCGAGCAAGCGGCCGCAGATGTACAAAAATTAAGCAAACGCCCCAGCAATGATGCCCTATTACAGCTATACGCCCTCTACAAACAGGCCACCGTCGGCGATGTCACCGGCGGCCGGCCAGGTATGTTTGATATGGTTGGCCGGGCTAAGTATGATGCCTGGGCTAAATTAAAGAAGACAAGCAAAGATGATGCTATGCAACAGTATATTACTTTTGCCAACAGCCTGAGCAAAAAATAGATCAGGCCAATTACCCGATAAGCGGCCACTAACCCAATGGCCGTCGCCTGAGCCTGACACGCTCCCCCCTGTCCCCATAATCCCATATGACGCACCACGTCATTTTGCTCTTGACAATTCCTAAATGGTTGAGCGATAATTGAGTACATGCTCATTTTTGAGCGCACACTCATTTAACAACGTAGAGCAGATAATTTCTCAATTGCCCACTCTCTCAAATGAGTGTGTGAGAGACTTCTCTACGTCAAAGGGGAGTTTACCCTGGACAGTTCAACCGTGACCCGGCGCGAACGCCGCGCCGAAGCCCGTCGAACGCAAATCCTCTCCGCGGCCGCGGCGGTTTTCAGCCGCAAAGGGTATGAACGGGCCACCACCAGGGAAATCGCGGCCGCTGCCGACCTCGCCGAAGGCACCCTCTACAACTATTTCACCAACAAACGAGATTTACTCATCGGCGTAGCCCAAAATTATGCCGATGAAGTCACCCAGGCGATCAGCCAGAGCCAGGCCGAAGATTTAGATGGCCTGGTGGCCCAACTCATCGCCAACCGCTTTCGTCACCGCCAGGAGCGCCGCCTCTTTATGCTGTTCATGCAAGAGGCTCACCTCAACCAGGACGTTTATCAATATTACGTCCAGGAAGCCCTGGCTCGTATCATCCACAACACCGAACAATTGATTGAGCAGGCCATCGAAGCTGGAAAAATGCGCCCGGTTGATCCGGGTATAGCCGCTCGTACTATCAGCGCGGCCATCATGGGGTTTTCCGTCATGTTTGAGTTCAGCGACGCCCTCTGGGATGGCCTGAAACGGAAAGACGGCCACCCCATTACCGCCGATTGGTTGGGCGAGCAGGTAGCGGACTTGTTTTTGCATGGGTTAGAAAAGTGAGAGATTAAGAGAGTGAGAGATTAATCTCCCGCTCTCCCCATCTCCCCTTCCCCCTTTCTTCAATATGTTTACCTGGGGCACACGCACTTACCTGATGGGCATTCTCAACATTACCCCGGACAGCTTTTCCGGAGATGGGCTATGGCGTGAGGGGAATGGGGTTGCGGCCGCAGTCGCTCAGGCGCAGCAGTTTGTAGCCGATGGGGCCGACATTCTAGACATTGGGGCTGAGAGTACCCGACCTGGCAGTCAACCTATCGCGGCCGCTGAGGAGCTAGATCGGCTCATCCCCGTCATCGCCGCTGTACGCCAGGCCGTAGAGGTGCCCATTTCCGTAGACAGCTACCGGGCTGAGGTGGCCCGCGCCGCCCTGGATGCCGGGGCTAATTGGGTCAACGATGTGTGGGGGTTTCGCATGGATGAGGGGATGGCTAAAGTAGTGGCCGAATGGGGCTGCCCGGTCGTTCTCATGCACAACCGGAGCAAACCTAAAGATGCCATTCAGGAAGAGCGACTTGGCGGCCGCTATGTGGGGGTACATTACAACGACCTATTTGCCGACATTATCCACGAACTCCAGGAAAGCATCGCCCTGGCCCACGCGGCCGGCGTCAAAGATGAACAAATCATCCTGGATCCCGGCCTGGGGTTTGGCAAAACCGTGCCCCAAAGTTTGCAACTGCTCAATGGGCTGCACCAGTTCAAACAATTAGGCTACCCCCTGCTCATCGGCCCATCACGCAAATCATTCATCGGCTACACCCTCGACTTACCCCCCGATGAGCGGGTCGAGGGTACCACCGCCACCGTCGCCATCGCCATCGCTCGCGGGGCCGACATCATCCGCGTCCATGATGTCAAAATCATGGCCCGCGTCGCCAAAATGACCGACGCGATTACAAGAAAGGAAGAAGGGGGGAAACGCTAAGACGCGAAGAACGCAAAGGAAAGATGAAGAATCTTTGTGTCCCTGGTGTCTTGGATGAAGAATCTTCGTGTCCCTGGCGTCTTGGCGGTGAAGATATTGTCTTAGCGGTGAAAAAATTATGGATATTGAAGTAATTGGTCGGGAAATTGTAGATGCAGCAGTAAAGGTGCATCGAGCTTTAGGTCCTGGCTTGTTGGAATCTGCTTATCAACAATGTCTGGTATATGAACTAGAGCAACGGGGCTTAAAGATCAAGACAGAAGTAGTCATGCCGATTGTGTATGGTGGGCAGCTCATTGATGCCGGTTACCGTCTGGATGTCCTAGTTGAAGATATTGTTATTGTCGAAAACAAAGCGGTGATCGAAATTCTACCAATCCATCAAGCACAGCTTTTGACTTATCTCAAGCTGTCGAATTGCCAGTTGGGCTATTTGCTCAACTGGAATGTAAAACTTATGAAGGATGGTATTAAACGGATGGTGAATGGGTTAAAGAAACCCTCACCTTCCTAACCTATGGCCTGTGACAAAGGGTGTTTTTGATGTGAAGATGCAAACCATCAGGCCTTGCACCTGTCTGCTTCGCTTCTTCTTTGCGCTCTTGGCGCCTTAGCGGTTCCACTTTTCTTTTCCTGGCGTTTTTGCTGTGAAGATGCAAACTACCAGACCTTGCACCTGTTTTCTTCGCTTCTTTTTTACGCTCTTGCCGTCTTAGCGGTTCCACTTTTCTTTTCCTTACGAGGTGAATTATGTTGGATTTTCGGTTAGATGAAGAACAGAAAATGTTGAGTGACACCATTCACCGCTTTGCTGAAGAGCGGGTGCGTAAGGTGTTCCGTCATGCCGATGAGGATGGCAAAATCCCGGCAGATGTAATTAAAGCCGGGTGGGAGATTGGGGTTTTACCTTCTTTCATCCCGGAAACATATGGCGGTTTTGGTGAGCCATCGGCAGTAACGGCAGCCATCGCTTATGAGCAATTTGCTTATGGCGATCTGGCAGCGGCCTTAAATATCCTGGCGCCCAGTGCCGTGGCCATGGCGGTGCTGCGCGCAGGCACCGAAGCGCAAAAAGAGGCCCACCTGCCCCTGTTTTGTGAAGATAAGCTGCCCAAGATCGCGGCCGCGCTCACCGAACCATCCATCTTATATGACCCGTTTGACCTGAAAACCACCGCCACACCCGATGGGGATGAGGTGATCCTACATGGGGTCAAGAGCGTCGTCCCCCTGGCTGACCAGGCTGATACCTTCCTGGTCTACGTCAACGAAGGCGGCCGCACCCAGGCTTATTTCATCCCCGCCGGTACCCCTGGCCTGACCATTGGGGAGCGGGACAAATTGATGGGCATCCGGGCACTGCCCACCTTCAAACTTCATCTGGATAACGTATCCGTCCCGGCAGAAAACCGGCTGGGCGGGGCCGATGGGATCAACTTTAGCACCTTGCTCAATTACAGCCGGGTGGCTATGGGAGCCTTGGCCGTCGGCATGGCCCGCGCCGGTTACGAATATGCCCGCGACTATGCCAAACAGCGGGTTCAATTCGGCGAACCCATCGCCCATCGCCAATCCATCGCCTTTATGCTGGCGGAGATGGCTATTGATATTGATGGGGCCAGAATGATGGTATGGGAGGCGGCCTGGATGCTTGACCAGGGCCAGGAGGCCACCCAGGCAGTTACGGTGATGAAACATTACGTGGACGAGATGGTGATGACCGTCGCCGACCGCGCCTTGCAAACATTAGGGGGATACGGTTACATCCGGGAGTATCCGGTGGAGCTGTGGTTCCGCAATGCGCGGGGGTTTGCCACGTTTGATGGGTTGGCCAGTGCCTAGGAGTTACGGTTGTAGATTGACGATTCACGAGAGACGGTGCCAATCGTAAATCTAAAATCGTCAATCGTAAATGGAGTAAATTGCCATGATTAATTTTGAAATTCCGGCCCGGATTAAACAAGAGCTGATGATGGTGGAGATGGTGGCCAACCAGGTGATGCGGCCGCGTTCTCGCTATCTGGATGAACATGAACATGAGCGGCCCACTGAGTTTATCAATATGATGTGGCCAGCGGTGAAGGAGCAAAACCGCCGCCAGATAGAACGGCTCAAACAAAATGGCGCGGCCGCCAAAGAAAAATCTGGCCCCAGCACCGCCCTGCTCCGGCTCATCCTGCTCATTGAGCAGATGAGTTGGGGAGATGCCGGGCAATATCTCTGTGTGCCTGGAGGCGGGCTGGGTGGCGCGGCCGTCGAAGCCGTCGGCACCCCAGAGCAAAAAATCCGCTTCCTCAGCCGCTTCGCCGAAGGGGACGAGCCATCCTGGGGAGCTATGGCCATTACCGAACCAGACGCCGGCTCCGACAACAGCTCCATGCGGACCACCGCCGTCCTTGACCCAGAAACGAACGAATGGATCATCAACGGGGAAAAAATCTTTATCACCAGCGGCACCTTGTCCCTCAAAGAGTCTAACGGCTTCTGCGTCGTTTGGGCCACCGTAGACCCCAAAGCCGGTCGTGGCGGCATCAAATCGTTCATTGTTGAAGCCAACACCCCTGGGGTAACCGTCAGCCCCGGGTTAGAAAAATTAGGCATTCGGGCCAGCGATACAGTCATCCTCACCTTTGAGGATGTGCGTGTTCCTTACGATAACCTGCTCGGTTCCGCCGAAGTGCGGGAACAGACAGGTAAAGCCGGTTTTGCCGGGGCAATGAAAACATTTGATGCCAGCCGCCCGGCGGTAGCCGCCAGTGCCATGGGGATCGCCCGCGCAGCGTTAGAATTCGTTAAAGAAAAGCTGGCTGAAGAAGGGATCACCGTAGATTACACCAAACCAACCCACAAAATGACCGCATTTGAGCGTGAGCTTGTTATGATGGAAGGGCTGTACAAATCGGCCTGGCTGCTCACCCTCAAATCAGTGGCGGCCATGACCCATGGGGAAGGCAATCGGCTGGAAGCGAGTATGAGCAAAGCCCACGCCGGTATGGTCGTGACCAAAATCTCGCAGAAAGCGGTCGAACTGCTCGGCCCCCTCGGTTACAGCCGGGAACTTTTGGCGGAAAAGTTCATGCGTGACGCCAAGATCAATGACATTTACGAAGGGACGCGGCAGATCAATTTGCTTATTGTCGCCCGCGCCATCCTGGGGTACTCTCGCAAGGAATTGAAGTAAGCAGTCGGTAGTTGGCAGTTGTACTGGACAATGCTCACCGCTGATTATCCTACAGGAGAAACCATGTCACAATTTGATCTCAGGGGAAAAGTCGCCGTTATTTCTGGCGGGTCGCGGGGGATTGGGGAAGCGATGGCGCGAGCGTATGCTGAGGCAGGGGCTAATGTGGTGATTAGCAGCCGCAAAATAGCCAATGTGGCCCCGGTAGCTGAGGCGATCAATGGGTTAGACGGCGGCCGCGCTCTAGCCGTTGAAGCCCATGCCGGTCAGACCGCGGCCGCGCAGAACCTCATAACCCAGGCGGTTGAAACCTTTGGCCGGGTAGATATTGCCGTCAACAACGCCGCTACCAACCCCCACTTTGGCCCGATGCTCTCGGCCCAGGAATCCCACTGGGATAAAATTGTAGAGGTTAATCTGAAAGGGTACTTTTTCCTGACCCAAGCGGCCGCGTTACAGATGCAAAAGCAGGGAGATGGGGGCAAAATTATCAATATCGCCTCAGTAGCCGGGCTGAAACCGGGGCCAGGGATGGGCATTTACAGCGTCAGCAAAGCGGGGGTGATTATGATGACCCAGGTCCTGGCCGTAGAGCTAGCCGCCGACAATATCCAGGTCAATGCTATCGCGCCGGGCTTTATCAAAACCAAATTCAGTTCAGCCGTGTGGGGGAATGATGCCTTGTTAGATGGGGTAATCCACAAAACCCCCAGCGGCCGCATTGCCGACCCTGAAGAGTTGACCGGGATTGCCCTTTACCTGGCTGCGGCCGCTTCCAACTTCACCACCGGCGCCGTCTTCACCATAGACGGGGGCTACATCCTAACCTGAATCATGAATAGTACAGAAAACAGCGAATACGATTCCCCCTGGAAAGAAATCTTGGTTCGCTTCTTCCCTGAATTTATCGCCTTCTTTTTCCCGGCTATCTTTGCCGATATTGAATGGTCTAAAGGGCACGAATTTCTTGATCAAGAGTTGCAACAGGTGGTTCGGGAAGCCACCGTGAGCGGTAAACGAGTTGATAAACTGGTTCGCGTTTGGCGAAAAAATGGTATAGAAACCTGGGTTCTTATCCACATAGAAATCCAGGGTCAAAAAGATGGCGAATTTACCCTACGGATGTATGTATACAACTATCGCATCTTTGACCGATATCAACGACCCGTAGCCAGCCTGGCGATCTTGACCGATGAATACGCCAATTGGCGGCCCGATCATTATGAGTCTGAGATATGGGGCAGCAAATCAAGGCTAGATTTCCCCGTAGTAAAACTGTTAGACTATCGGCAAAACTGGGATGAATTAGCCAACAACCCCAATCCATTCGCCATCGTCGTCATGGCCCATTTACAGACCCAAGAAACCCGACGTAAACCAGAAGAACGTCAAAATCGCAAATTCACCCTGACCAAAATGCTTTATGATAGAGGGTACAGTGAAAAGCAAATTTGGGAGCTGTTTCGTTTCATTGATTGGCTTATGATTTTACCCCCTGGGCTAAAAGAGGCATTTGCCCATGATATAGCCAGGTTGGAGGAGGAAAAACGAATGCAATACGTCACAACTATTGAACGAGATGCCATAGAACGTGGTTTAACAAAAGGCTTACAACAAGGGCAAGAGCAAGCCCTACAACGTAGTATTATGCGAATTTTATTTCGTCGGTTTGGGACAGTTCCAACCGAAATATCAGATCATCTGGAAAAGGTTTCCCTTGAAACCCTTGAACAGCTGCTAGATGTAGCTTTAGAGGTTATGTCTGTAAAGGAGTTCAGCGATGAACTTGCTCACCATGATCTGACAACACCAAACAGCTAACTCATGGGCAAATCTTATCCACAGTAATCGTCCAAGTTGGAGAAAACATTATGACCTATTCTATCCGAAAAGTGGCGGTAATTGGGGCGGGAACCATGGGCGGCGGGATTGCCGCCCATCTGGCCAACATCGGCATTCCGGTGCTGCTGCTGGATATTGTCCCCCCCGACCTGAAAGAGGCAGAGAAAAATGATCCTAAAGCACGAAACCGTATTGTCAATCTGTTATATGACCGTATGGCTAAGGCGCGGCCGGCTAATCTGGCCCGTGAAGACCGGGCTAACTTAATCACCCTGGGCAACCTGGAAGATGATTTTGCCAAACTGGCCGATTGTGACTGGATCGTTGAAGTGATCATCGAACAGTTGGCCCCCAAACAGGCGTTGATGGAGCGGATCGAAGCTGTACGCAAACCAGGCAGCATTGTCAGCAGCAATACGTCAGGTATTCCCATTCACCAGATTGCTGAGGGGCGTTCCCAGGAGTTTAAGGCCCATTTTCTGGGTACCCATTTCTTTAACCCACCCCGCTATCTGAAACTGTTGGAGATTATCCCTACGGGAGATACAAGCCAGGCGGTGCTCGATTTTATGGTGGCCTTTGGCCGGGAAGTTCTGGGGAAAGGGGTGGTAGTGTGCAAGGATACGCCGAATTTTATCGCCAACCGGTTTATCGCCATTGCTGGCTCTTATGTAGCTGAATATACCCTGAACAATGGGTATACCATTCAAGAGGTAGATGAGATTACTGGCCCACTGGTAGGGCATCCCAAAACAGCCACCTTCCGCCTGACTGATCTGGTGGGGCTGGATGTGATGATGCACGTCAACCGCAATTTGTACCCGGCGATTCCGGAGGACCCCTACCGGGAGATTCTCAAAGGGGAAAAGAGCAATGCCCTCAATGCGCGGCTGGCTGAACGTAACTGGCTGGGGAATAAGAGTGGACAAGGATTCTATAAGACGGTGATGGTGGGGGGCAAGAAGGAGTTCCACATTCTGAACCCAGAAACGATGGCCTATGAACCGCCAGTGAAGGTGCGGTTTGAGTCGGTGGGGGCGGTACGGAAGATTGAGGATTTGGGGGCGCGGCTGCGGCAGCTGCTCACTTTTGAAGATCGTGCGGCCGCCTTTGTCCGCGATACCACTTATTATATGCTGGCCTATGCGGCCTATATCACTCCTGAAATTGCTTACACTATTGTGGATGTGGATAATGCCAACCGGTGGGGGTTTGCCCACGAAGCTGGCCCGTTTGAAATTTGGGATATGCTGGGGGTGGCGGATACAGTCGAAAAAATGGAAGCGGCCGGCCTCACCGTTGCCAGTTGGGTGAAGGAGATGTTAGCGGCCGGGCACAGCTCTTTCTACCAGGATGGCCGCTATTATGATTTCACGACAAAGCAATATGTGGGCAAGCCGGTAGACCGGTTCCAGATTACGGTAGCAGGTTTGTATGCGGCCGGCCGCGAATTGGCCCGCAATGATAGTGCCTCACTCCTGGACATGGGGGACGGGGTAGCCCTGTTAGAGTTCCATGCCAAAATGAACGCCATTGATGCTGATATGGTAGCGATGGCTAATATCGCTCTGGAGCGGCTGGATAAAGATTTTGAAGCTCTGGTGATTGGCAACAACGGGCAGGATTTCTGCATTGGAGCCAATATTGCCGCGGTAGGGTTCGCGGCCGCGCAAGGGCTGTGGTCCGAAATTGACACCTCTATCCGTGCCTTGCAAGAGATCACCTTCCGCCTGCGCCACGCCCCCAAACCGGTCGTCACCGCCCCTCACCAACGGGTGTTAGGGGGTGGGGTTGAGTTTGCCATGGCCGGTTGGGCTTCTGTGGCTGATCATGAAACCTATATGGGGTTGGTAGAAGTGGGTGTAGGGGTAATTCCGGCCGGGGGCGGCTGCAAAGAGCTGGTGCGGCGCAAAATCAACCCGGTCATGCGGACAGATAATGCCGATGTGCTGCCGGTGATGCAAGAAGTTTTCACCCAGGTAGCCATGGCTAAAGTAGGTGAAAGTGCCTGGCAGGCCAAATCGTTGGGGTATTTGCAGGCTGATGATTGGATTGTGATGAACAGTGATCACCGGCTGGCCAAGGCTAAACAGTTGGCCTTGCAGCTCGTAGAAAGTGGGGCGCGGCCGCCAGAAATCGAAAAACTGTACGCGGCTGGCCGGGATGTGTATTACGCTCTACGTTTAGGTCTCAAGAGCTTCCAATGGGGTAGCTATGCCAGCGAGCATGACGTTCTCATCTCCTCAAAACTGGCTTACGTCCTGTGTGGGGGGGACATCTCGGCCCCGGCCTGGGTAGACCCGTGGTACATCCTTGATCTGGAGCGAGAGGCGTTCCTCTCCCTTCTAGGCGAAGAAAAAACCCGCGACCGGATCACCCACATGCTGATGACCGGCAAGCCTCTACGCAATTAGCCAAAATTGCTGTAACCACTAAGCCTTTCGAAGGTTTTCCCACCGGTGATCATTGGCAACGAAACCTTCGGAAGGTTATATCACTAGAGAGGGTTAGTAGTTACAAATTGATGGTATTATCTCTCTTTTGTGACACTACCAACTTTCGGCACAGGCCATAGTGAGGGTGCAATGAATGGGGCAACAGTAGCAAGTAAACCTGCGCTTTCTGTAGAAGACGTGCTATCTGCGGTGCGGCAATGGCCTGCGGCTAAGCGTGTAGGTTTGTTACAACAAGTAGCCGCCATTTTTGCTGAGCAAAAGGCACACAAAAGTCAGCCAATCTCACCCGTGTCGTTGGCAGATATTTGGGCTTTGCTGCCAACGGATATGCCCTCGCTAACGGACGAAGAGCTTGATCAACTCCAAGAGCAATGGCGGTTAGAGAAACATGGCTGATATGCGTATCTTGCCAGACACCAATAGCGTTGGGTGGAAAAGATTCCGAAAATAATGTGCAAATTGCCTGTGCAAATGAACTGGGTTTAGATGGAATTGTCACTCGTGATGAAGCAGATTTTCAAGCGATGGGAATTCCTGTTTTTACACCCCAGACATTACTCACTGAGCTAAGCAGGAGACAACAACCATGACACGAGAAGCGGTAATTGTGGCGGCGAGTCGGACGGCGGTGGGGAAATCCAAACGAGGAACCACCCGCAATTGGCGGTCGGATGAGATGGCGGCCGCGGTCATTCAAGAAGCGTTACGCCAGGCTCAAGGGCTGGACCCGGCTGACATTGATGATGTGATTATTGGCTGTGCCATGCCTGAAGGGGCACAAGGGTTAAACTTCGGCCGCACCATCGCCCTGCGGGCCGGCCTGCCGGTTGAAACGCCTGGCATGACGGTCAACCGGTTCTGCTCCAGCGGCCTGCAAACGATTGCCCTGGCAGCCGAGCGGATTATCGCCAACGGGGCCGATTGTATCATTGCTGGGGGGGCAGAGACGATGAGCCTGGTGCCGATGACCGGGTTTCGCGTCAACCCAAACCCGTATATGGTGGAAAACCAGCCGGAAGTGTATATGGGCATGGGGTTGACCGCCGAGCAGGTGTCCCAAGAGTTTGAGGTATCCCGGCAAGCCCAGGATGAATTTGCCGTTCGCAGCCACCAGAAAGCGGCCGCAGCCTACGCCAAAAATCTATTCCAGGGGGAAATCTTGCCTCTGGAGATTGAGGAAGTCACCCCCGGCCCCAACGGTCCCGTGCGGCACACCTTCATACTGGATCGAGATGAGCATTTGCGAGCGGATACAACCCTGGAAGGGTTGGCTAAACTCAAACCAGTGTTCAAGGCCGGGGGGACAGTCACCGCCGGTAACAGCAGCCCCCTCAGCGACGGCGCGGCCGCGGTCATCGTCATGGAGCGCAGCAAAGCCGAAACCCTGGGCCTCAAACCCCTCGTCCGTTTTGTCGGCTTTACCGTCGGGGGGGTCAGGCCAGAAATTATGGGCGTTGGCCCGATCAACGCTGTGCCCAAACTGCTCAAACGAACCGGCATGAGCCTGAGCGACATTGACATCATCGAACTAAATGAAGCGTTTGCCGCCCAGGCGGTAGCCGTCATTCGGGAGCTTGGTTTAGATGAAGAACGAGTCAATGTAAATGGGGGGGCCATCGCTTTGGGGCATCCGCTGGGGTGTACTGGGGCCAAGCTAACGGTACAGATCATCAATGAGATGAAGCGGCGTGGTTCTCAGTTTGGCATGGTGACCATGTGCATTGGCGGCGGCATGGGCGCAGCGGGGATTTTTGAGAATCTGTAAGGCAAAAAACAATTTTTCACCGCCAAGACACGAGGGGCACAAAGGATATCTTTGGGAATTTCTTCATCTTTGCGTTCTTCGCGTCTTGGCGGGTTCCCATTACTCTGGCGTTACGTAAGCGGAGCTGATTCCCCCATCTACCAAAAATTCACTGCCGGTCATATAAGATGATTCATCAGAAGCCAGGAAGAGGGCCGCTTTGGCCATCTCTTGGGCTTCGCCGAAACGGCCCATAGGGATATGCACCAGCCGCCGCTGTTTCTTCTCTTCCGTGTTGAGGAACTTCATCAGCAGTTCGGTACGCAAGGGGCCGGGGCATAAGGCGTTGACGCGGATGTTTTGCCGGGCGTGGATGATGGCTAACTCACGAGTCATGGCCAGAACGGCCCCTTTGCTGGCGGTATAAGCCAACTGGGGAGTGGCAGCCCCAAGATGGGCGACGAATGAGGCGGTATTGATGATGGCGCCGCCCCCAGAGCGTAATAAGGCGGGGATGCCGTATTTACAGCCAAAGAATACCCCTTTGACATTAATGGCAAAAGTTAAATCCCAAACGGCTTCGCTGGTACTCATGGCGTTGTCGTCGTCGCTGTGCATGATACCGGCGTTGTTGAACAAGATGTGCAGCCCCCCGAATCTCTCTTCGGCCACACGGATCATGTTTTCACACGCGGCCGCGTTAGCCACATCGGCCCGCACATAAATAGCCTCGCCCCCATTGGCCCGAATTGCGGCCGCGGCCGCTTCCCCTGCCTCATCCACTACATCCACCACTACCACTTTTGCCCCCTCTTGGGCAAACAACAAAGCTGATTCCCGGCCAATGCCACTGGCTGCCCCGGTAATTAAAGCCACTTTCCCTTGCAAACGCATAATGCCTCCCATTTACGATTGACGATTTTAGATTGACGATTAGCTCGCCTGGGCCAATAGTAGCCATTTTACTGTGAATCAGAGAAAATCGGAAAAGCGGCAAAGTTGCAGAGTTGCAGAGTTGCAGGTAGCGATTTTATTTTGCCCATTTGCCCCTTTGCCCACTTATTTTCACAGGAGGAAAACGAAATATGAGCAAGGTTTATGGGATGCTGACGCTGACAGAGTTAAGCCAGAAGGTGGAAGCGGGGGAAATTGAGACTGTTTTGGTTCAGTTTACAGACCATTATGGCCGCTTTATGGGCAAACGGTTTGATGCGGAGTTTTTTGTTGAAGAGATTGCCGGGCATGGCACACATGGCTGCGATTATTTGCTGACGGTGGATATGGAGATGGAGCCAGTGCCGGGGTACAGCTATGCGAACTGGGAGCTGGGGTATGGGGATTTCCACATGGTACCGGATATGAGTACCCTACGGGTTGCCAGTTGGCTGGATAAGACGGCGGTGGTGCTGTGTGATGTGGAAGATGAGAAGAGCCATGAGTTGGTCTCTGTAGCCCCACGCACAATTTTGCGCCGCCAGTTAGAGAAAGCGGCCGCGCTTGGTTATACGGCAAAGGCTGGATCAGAACTGGAATATTACGTTTTTGAGGATTCTTTTAAAGCGGCCGCACAAAAAGGGTATACCGGTTTAGACCCATTGGGCTGGTATATCGAAGATTACCACTCCTTCCAGGGGGCACGGCAAGAAAAATTAACCGCTCTGGCTCGCCACCACTTGAAACATTCCGGCATCCCCGTAGAAAACAGCAAAGGGGAATGGGGTCTGGGCCAGCATGAACTCAATGTCCGTTATGCCGATCTCCTGACTATGTGTGACCGGCACGCCCTCTACAAGCAGATTGTCAAAGAGTTAGCCGACCAGATTGGTCTCAGCGTGACCTTCATGGCGAAATATGACATCACTCAGGCTGGCTCTAGCTGCCATCTACACCTGAGCCTGTGGCAAGATGAGCAAAACAGTTTTCCTGGGAATGAAAGTTATGGACCAGTGATGGGATCAGACCTATTTCGCTATTTCCTGGGGGGATGGATTGCTCATGTGCCTGAAATGATGGTCTGTTATGCCCCAACGGTGAACTCATACAAGCGGTATCAGGCTGGGTCTTGGGCCCCCACCGGGATCGCCTGGAGCTACGATAACCGGACGGCGGGGTTTCGTGTGGTTGGCAAGGGGAATAGTTTACGCATTGAGTGCCGCATTCCTGGGGCTGATTGTAACCCGTACCTGGCTTACGCGGCCGCGCTTGCTTCGGGCCTTGATGGGTTGCAAAACAAAATTGAGCCACCGGCCATCTTCCTGGGCGATGTGTACTCAGCCAAAGGGCTGCCCCAGGTGCCCGGCAGCCTGCGCGAGGCCACGGACCGGTTCAGCCAGAGTGATTTTGTCAAACAATCCTTCGGAGCTGAGGTAGTAGAACATTACACCCATTTCTTCCGTGTGGAGCAGGCCGCCTTTGACAATTACGTTACTGATTGGGAACGCAAACGTTATTTCGAGCGGATATGAAAGAGGAACGCGGATGGACAGGATTGCCGGATTTCATCTCGCCCAAAAACTCTTAAATCCTGCCCATCCGTGTTCTAAGGCTGGAACTGTTCTAGGTGGATGGGCGCGGCCGCAGGGGGGAGTGGTATGGCAAAGTAATGACCGAGGCTGTACTCCGTCACCGGAGCGATAAGCGACTGGGTCTGGTCGTGAATTTCGCCGAAATACCCCCCCAGGTACCAGATAGCCGCCCCTCTGATTTGGGGATATTGGGCATACATCGCCGCGGCCCAGGCGATGTCCGTCAAAGCCTGATCCAGCGGGGGAACCTGGTTATATTCCCATCCCCACTCGGTAATTAGCACCGTTGGTCGAGGGATATTGTGGGCATCACACACCTGGAACAAAAATTGGAACCGTCCCACTTTGTACGGATAATCGTGGCCGATCTCCCGAATGGTATAGCTGTACTCATGTAAGGCAATGGCGATAGAGTCTGGGTGGGCGGCCGCGAAGCGCAAAAAGGTGAGCATCGCCGGGGATTGCCAGTCGGCTATCTCCGGCTCCCCCGAAGACCAGCCAAAAGCGGCCCATTTGTACCCATCGGCCAGGGCCAATTGGGCCGTAGCCAGGGCAAATTGAGCCAGCCATTGGGTTTGATTTTTATCTACCTCGTTAATCGTTTCTACCCACACCAGGCTGGGGTCTAGCTCTGGGGGCCAGGCGGCTTTGTGTAAGGCCCAATGACGTGCGGCCGCTTCCTGGGGTGGCAAGGTATAATCTGGCGTATCATACGCATCCCCGGTCAGCCGAAACACCAACAAATGGGGCACCCCACTGGCTCGCATTAACGCCTGGGCCTCAAATAGAGGTCCAAAATTGTCCGCCGCCTTGAGAAAAAAGGGCACCCCCGCTTCATCCAGACGACGCATCCAGGTTCCCAGCCCATCCGTATTCCCCCCCGCCCCGGTGTGAAACCCTACTTTGGCAAAGCCTAACCCTTTTCCCTGGGCTAAAAGCTGTTGGCGCACGGCGGCAAAATCAATGGTGGGGGTGGGTGTTGGGAATGGCGTGGCAGTGGGGAGCGGGGCCTCTCCCCCGGTGATGAGGGGGAGATAATGTTGGCTGATGAGAGTCGCGGCCGCTAACGTCGGTACAGGGGTACGTGTTGGCGATGGTGTGCCTGTTTCTACGGGGTAAGCTGCGGCGGCTGAGGGTACAGGGTACGCGGCTGGCCCGGCAGCCGTTGGCATTGCCATAACTGGGGGTGAGGGGAAGCTAGTTGCTGCTGGTGGGGGGGATTGCCGACACGCGGCCAGTATCCCAAAAGTGAAAACCAATAAAGGCCAATATCTCTTCAAATAACCTCCCAATATCAGCTATGAAGGGAAACACGGATAGGAAGGAACACCGGTAAAACAGAACATGTCACAAAATCACCAGCAAAAAAATTCGTGTCCATTCGTCTAATTCGTGATAAAAAGTAACTACTAACCACAAAGCCGCAAAGAACACAAAGTTCCTCAAGAAATTCTTACTGATCCTGGCGTCTTCGCGGTGAAATTCTTATGTGCCTTAGCAGTTACGAAAAATTCGTGTTAATTCGTGAAATTCGTGGCTTCTTTCAGTGAACTCATCTGTAAATAAAATCACCCCACCCGCATCAACTCCCTGGGGAACGTTGTCAGGCAGAAAAAGCCATCACGAGTGACAATCACATTGTCCTCAATCCGCACCCCCCCCTTATCCGGCAAATATATCCCTGGCTCAACGGTAAACACCTGCCCAGGGGTAAGCGGCTCCACATACCCTTCACGCATGAAGGGGGGTTCATGTATCTCCAGCCCCAGACCGTGCCCGGTGCGATGGATAAAATAATCACCAAAACCGGCATCGGCGATCACCTCACGAGCAGCCCGGTCTACATCTTGCCCTGTGGCTCCAGGTTTCGCTGCCAGTTTACCCTGCTCATTGGCCATTTTGACCAGTTCGTAGATATGCTCTAATTCGGAACTAATATCCCCTACGGCAAAGGTGCGGGTAATATCAGAGGGGTAATCATCCACAATGGCTCCCCAATCAATCACCAGCAAATCCCCCGGCTGGATGGGGCGGTCGGTGGGGACGGCGTGAGGTGAAGCACTGTTGGGGCCGGCTGACACAATGGGACCAAAAGCGATAGCATCAGCTCCAGCTTCCATTATCTCCTGGCGCAGCATGGCGGCAATCTGCTTTTCCGTTTGCCCTACCTGAATTTGGGGCAGCAGGGCCCGTATAGCGGTCTCAGCTACCGCAATCGCTTTACGCATGGCCCCAACTTCTCCGGCATCTTTGACAATACGTAGGGCAGTGAGGGCAGGATCGGCCGCGGCCGCGGTCAAGCCTGGAGCATACCGTTTCAGCAGCTCATATTCCAACACCCGCATATACAACTGCTCCACCCCCAACAGATAATCAGACAGTTCTAAAAAAGCGCAGGCATGTTGAAACGCATCCGTGTACCCTTCTTCATCCGTCCAGGCAAAAATACGATCTTCAGGAATACCCACCTGACGCGCCTTCATTGCTTCCAGAGAGGGAATAATAATCGCCGGATCATCATCGGCCGGGATAAACAACACAATAGGACGTTCACTCAAATGGGAGTGGATACCACTGATATAAAGCATATTTGGCCCTGGCACCAGGGCAATACCATCCAACCCATGCGTCAAAATCTGCTGTTGCAGCCGTTGCAGCCTCTTGAGATTCATCATCATTCCCCTTGTTGAATTATGAAGGATGAGGGATGAAGGATGAACTATATCTTCCCTCGTCCCGGCTTATTTTCCCAGACCAATTCCCAGTTTAGTTTAACACAACGCCCCCATTCCGGCATGATGTCGCTACACCATTTACGATTGACGGTTTTGGATTTTTGCTTGCACCACAACAATGGATCGTTATCGGATCGCTTAATGATTATCCTCTAGACAAAGGTGTGAGTAGGCGAGTTTGCCAGTAGCCGGGTAACCTAATCTTCATCCTTCATCCTTCCCAAGGGGGTACATTATGTCTGATCAACTATTCTTACCAGCTTACCGACGGGGGTTTTTAGCCTGGGGGTACAGCGTGTTAATGCTCCTGGCGACACTTATGATGAGTATCATCGTGGTTGGCGGGATAGTCACCCACATCCGCGATGGGAGGTGGCCCACCGGAGAAGCGGCTCTGGTCATCATCGTTTTTGGCCTGCTGTCCCTCCGCCTGGCAGATGAGGGGCTGGCGACGCCAAGAGCCGCTTTGCTCCGCCGTTTCGGGCTTTTTCGGGATGGCCTTGTCCTCACCCCAGACTATCTGACCTACCGCAGTTGGAGCCTGACTGGCCCCACCCGGTATAGGATTCCGGTTGAGGCTTTGGTGGAGTTAAAGGTCAGGCGCATCGGCCCCAGTGGTAACAAACGAGGGGCAAGGCGCAACAGTGAAAGGTTGGTAGCGGAATGGGATAAAGATCGCAACCCAGGCCGCATCCGCCGTTGGGTTTCACTATGGGATTTCCTCAGCCGGTACACTGTTTATCTGTTGGATGTAGCCGGCCGGCCCCAGGTGATTCTGAACGGCCATTTTGAGGATGAAAAAGGAAATTTTCTGACTTATCCCGAACTGATTATGCGGGTAGAGCGGTGGTATGCGGAGCGGGGGAGATCGAGAAATTGAGGAGACCCGCCCGGACGTAAACTAAAAAGGCAAAGGCCGTTGGCCTGCGGCCGCAGCCCGGTAGGGCTTCGTATTTTTAGCCCGGCGGTGGAACCGCCGGGCGATCCTAATCACCGGGCGATCCCACCGCCAGGCGATCCTACAACACGCAAACTCGCCTACTCGCTTACTCACCGACGGCCAATTCAGGTATCATACCCGGTATGGTGTATGATTTGTTTAGCACGGCGTTTAAGGCGGATCCGTTTGCTACGTTTGCCCGGATGCGGCAGGATGATCCCATTTATGCCCACCATGCCCCCAATGGGAGTACCATCTGGTATGTAACCCGATATGAGGATGTTGTGGCGATGCTGCGGGACAATGTACATTTCGTCAAGGATATTCGCCATGCCCTGCCCCCGGAGCAGCTGAACCCGGCCCGCCGAACCAATACCCACCAGCTTATTAACGAGAATATGCTCTTTGCCGATCCCCCAGACCATACACGGCTGCGCGGGTTGGTGAACCAGGCGTTTACCCCCAGGCGGATTGAAAATTTGCGGCCGCGCCTGCAACAATTCGCCCACACCCTGCTTGACCGGGTAACCCCCTTTGGCCAGATGGACCTCATCGCCGATTACGCCCTGCCCCTGCCTGTTGCCATGATCGCCGACCTGCTGGGCATCCCCGAAGGTGACCGGGAGCAGGTAGCTGAGTGGTCCCAGGCGATTATCTCCCCAGGAAGCCGAGGGCACAGCTACAAGGTACGCAAACAGAAGATAAAGGGACTGCTGGCTTATCTGTCGGCTTTGTTTAAGGAGCGGGAGCTGCGACCGCGTGACGATCTCATCACCGCGTTAGTTCAGGCCGAAAGCTCAGGGGACCGCCTCAGCGAAACAGAACTTTCCAGCATGGTGGCCCTACTCATCGTCACTGGTCACGAAACAACCGTCAACCTGATCGGCAACGGGGCCTTCGCGTTAATACAAAACCCGGAGCAGTTGGCCCTGCTCCAGGAAAACCCGACCTTGTGGGGGCCAGCGGTTGAAGAGTTGCTCCGCTACGATGGCCCGGTGGAAACGTCTACGACTCGTTGGGTTGGGCAGACGGTTGTGTACAAAGGGCACACCATGCAGCGGGGAGATGTGGTGCGGCTGGTTTTTAGTTCGGCTAACCGGGACACGGCCGCGTTCCCATATCCAGATCACCTCGACATCGGCCGCAGCGAAAACAAACACCTCGCTTTTGGCCTGGGCATCCATTACTGCCTGGGCGCTCCCCTGGCCCGCCTGGAAGGGGAAATCGCCTTGCACACCCTGTTCAGCCGCTTTCCTCACCTACAATTGCTTACCAATCCCAACCGTCTAACCTGGCGCTCCGGTGTCCTCTTTCGTGGGTTAAATCATTTATATTTGCGCTTATAAGCACCGCATAATTTACAGATGATTCTGGCATATACACCTTGCAATGATTGTACATATCCAAAGACAATAATAATTTTGTAGTAAAACCTATTCTTGAGACTTTAACCAATGACGATTATGCTCTTGCTTGTCTGTAGATTTACCACTTTACCCTTCCAACTTGCCTCACCGTTGCCCCATATTTATTACCATAGCTAACCAGGAGCAAGCCCTGGAACGCGGCCGCAACACCCAATACCTTCACCTACCCCACCAACGAAACCGTGACCATCGGCTACGACCATGAGGGAAAGAACAGCCTGGCGGCTAGGAGCGATACCCTGGTTAGCAATGTCACCTACAACCAGCGGGGTCAGATGGTCTCATTGGTACGGAGCAGCTTCACTAGCAGCTACAGCTATTACAACGGCAGCGGCAACAGCGGCCCCGGCAACAACAACTTCCGCCTCAGCAGCATCCAGCATGGAGCTTTGTACGATTCCCTGCCCAATTTCAGCTACAGCTACGACAAAGCCGGCAACATCCTGGGTCAGACCATCCAGCTAACCTCTGGGGTGAGTGACAGCCAAAGCTACACCTACGATGCCCTAAACCGGCTCAAAACGGCCAGCGGCAGCGGCAGCATCAGCGGGGTAGCCAGCTACAATCACACCTACAGTTACGATAAATTGGGCAACCTGACCAGCCTGGGCAGTGGCAGCTACGATTACAGCAGCTGGCACACCAACTGCGGCACCCCCCCCAGCCAGCCGTTCCCCCACGCCGTGCGTAAAGTGGGTAGCAGTGACTATTTCTGTTACGACAACAACGGCAACATGATTACCCGCAAATTGGGCAGCACCACCTACAGCCAGAGTTATGATGTCGAAAACCGGCTCACCGAAGTTACCGCCAACACCAACAGCACCGTGACCCAATTCAGCTATGACAGCCAGGGGCAGCGCACCAGCAGCGACGTAGAAACCCCAGGGGTGAGCAAGACTGTGACCCACTACCCGTTCCCCACTTACCAGGAAGAGACCCGCTATCTGTGGCAATACCATTGTGAGGGGGGGAGGATGAAGGAAGCCGGTGTGATTACAAATGGGTGGAACAAGCCGTAGTCAAGAAAAGCAGTTACTTGTTGACCGGGCAGGCCATCGCCACCCGCATCACCGGCGACCCGGCAAAGATACCTCCGCTTTTGCTTTCTCTCCACTCCAGCCCTTTGTGACAGTTCGCGGCCGCGAGCAGGATTATTAAGCCCACAAAAAATTGTGCCAGCCGATGTTCAGCCAGCCTGAACTGGTCCGTGAGATTTGTTTCGACAAGGACGCCAGAACAGACGATAATTAGGCGTATGAATCCGCCCAATGAGATTGAACGCCGCTTCCAGGACGCTTCCCGCCTGACCGGCAACAGTTTGAAAACAGTCGCCTTTTCGCAAAAGGTGCGTGACATTTCAACCCTTTCCCTGCCTGAAGTAGAAAATATTATCAACCGAATCGCCCGGATCATCCCGGCGGGGAATGTCCCCGGCGTCATCCTGAATGGCCTGGCCCGCCTCTCTGGCCGCCGTCCCCCCATCAACAATATTCGCCGGGATATTAACCTTATTTTTAAGGGGGTAGAGCAAACGGTAGACCGGTTGGTCTATGCCACCTTTTTTGCCGGCCCGGCCGCCGTCATGCTGGGGTACCAAAAATTGTTACAACTGGCCGGAATTGATCCTAATTCCGCCTTCCCGGAAGGGCTGTGGCAATTTTATGTGGAATATGCCCTGCGAGATGACACGGCCCGGCATACCAATGAAACAATTGGCTTTGATGCAGTGCTAAAAGCTCACGGGCTGCGGATGGCGCCGGTAGATCGGATGACGGCCTGGGTGATGGCCGCGATTCATATTTTGCACCAATACCCGGATATTTTAGCCAATGAGTGGCGGGAGCGGGTTTATACGGATTTTTTTGTTCAGTTGACCCAAGATATGCCAGAGGCCAGGCAGGCCAGGCGGCTGTATACCGAGTGGGAAAAGTTGCGCCCCTATGGCCGAACGGATGAGACGCGGCCGCAAGAGAATTATCCTGCCTTTCGTCAGCGCAAATTTAATGAATATCTGGCCGGAGCAACCCGAGATTTCCCCGAAACAATCAAAAACAGGTGGCGACAACAGGTCAGCGCGGCCGCCAACGAAAATTTGCCCGCCTACCAGCAGCAGCTTTCCATCCTGGCAACCCTCAAACCTGGCCCTTATGAAGAAGAACGTGCCCCAATCGCCTGGCAAAAGGCTAACATTGGCCTGATTTTAGGGGAGCATTATTATTTCATCCCCGTTTGTCACCCAGGCAATGACCAGCCCGTAGATGCTGGCACCATCCGCACCCAAATCGCCGCCATCCTGGACCAAGCGGAGAGCAGACCCCCGGCCCAACTGCGCCCTTTGGCTCGCCTGAAACGAGCCGCCCTGGCCCAACTGCGCGACCAATTAGACCCATCCCTCAGCCAGGAGCTTAACAGCCTGCGCCAAACCCCCATCATCATTAATTTCGACACCCAGCCCGCCCGCCGCCCGTTGGCCCAAATCCGGCAAGCCGAACGGGGAGTAGGTCATCACCCTCTGACCCTGTTTGATACCGGGGAAACAATGGTGTTTGATCAATCCCATATCTTTTTTGATGGCACCTGGGGAGCAGCTCTGGCGGAGATGATGACCAATGAAGCCCTCTCCTGGGCTGTCTATTTGAGCAAATTATCCCCGCCCCAGCCAGCCGCTTCTCGCCCCCATTCCCCTACCTTCCAACTAACCGAAGAAGACCGGCAGCGGGTGGCTGCGGCCGCACGGGTTTCCCCTGAAGCCAGTGCCGAGAGCAAAGCGGTCAACCTGCCGGCCATGCTCTCCCTGCGTAAACTATTCAAACGGCGCAACGATCTGCTCAACCTCACCGTCAACGATTTGCTCATCCTCTATCGGGCCGTCCATGCTGCCACTTATGAGCCAGATGCCGCCCTGGTAGCCGAACTGACCCAATTGAGCCAACGGCCCGAACTGGCCGAAGCCGCCCAGGCCACCCTGCAAACCATCACCCAGGCGACCCAAATTAACCCTACCATTCTTATCCCCGTAGACGCCAGCCGCCGCAACCCCGGCGACCGGGTGCATCCCCTTAGCTTTGAGGTGCCGCTCAACGATTTAGACCTTTGGGGGCTGCACCAGCGCACGATGGGAATGCTGGATGCGTACAATCAGACCCGCCACAATCGGGCCGCCAGTTATGATCTGTTTGATAACCAGCAGCGGCATTACCTGGCGACGTTGGCCGCTTTTGGGGTGGTGATGAACCAGATTAAACAGGCGGCTCAGGTTGGAGCTACCCACAGCGCGGGCACACTCAAGCTCATGGCCCATGTGCCCAAGCCGCTCATCCAACTGCTAGATAAAATTCCAGGGCAGTTCGATGTTCTCAATGATTTGATCAAAGGACGGGAAGTATTCTCGAATATTGGCGCGGTGGCCCGAACCAGCTCCCTCACCCGGTTTATTACAGCCAAAGATGATAATGAGAAAAAATCATTGGCCTGGGGGGTTCTAACCACAGCCAATGGAGTGATGGTAGTAACCTTGCGTGATTTCCGGCCTCATGTCGCTATGCTCGCGGCCGCCGGCCATCTCGATCTGGCTCACCGTATCGCTCAAGATTATCTGGATGCCTATGTGCGCGGGCTGAACCAATACCTGTTCGATTTGCACCGGCTCACCATGGCCAGCCGGGAAACCCACGCCACCCAACCCCGCCCGCAATGAGCAATCCACAGATGACACCGATTTTCACAGATGGCTCAACAAATCTGTGTCTATCTGTGACTCTACTAAAAAAGGGTCGCGCAGAGACGCGAAGGCGCAAAGTTACCAAAGAAAAATTCGTGTTCATTCGTGAAATTCGTGGCTTCTTTCAGTGGACTCATCTGTGACATCTGTGGATAAATAATCATTTCAGCTTGCTGAGTCTCCAGTCTCAGTAGATCCAAAATTTGGTTTTTAGCCGCGTTAATCTGCGGCTGCTCCTTTGGTAAATTTAGATCTACTAACTCTTCCCAATACAGGCTATGATCCGCCACCCTCTTTCCCCCAAAACTAAAGCCGCCCTTTGGCTGATCCCGGCTCTGTTGGCCCTGATCATCCTGGCGGCCGGCCTCTCCGATTTCCAGTTAAGGCCCGGGCGGCCGTTTCGCATCCTCAGCGAAGAGCCAATAGGGTCTGGGGACCCGGCCACTCCCCTCACCCTTTCCCCAGACCTATTGGTCGCTATTGTCACGGGGGCGGTTTTCCTGTTGGGCCTCTTGTTTATTGTGATTCGCCTTCTCCAGGGCAAGCGGGCAATTAAAGAGGAGTTGTATAATTTACTTTTTTTGACTCTGTTCATTTGGGCGGCTCATTGGTTGCTGACTCAGTTAGCGGCCGCAGCCCCCCCTGATGATTTTACCCCCATTGAAGCTGAGAGCGGCCCCCCGCTGGAGATTGAGGGATTGCTTGAAGGGGTAGAAACGTTCAATCGGGATGAAATCGCGGCCGCGCCCCCCCCAGATTGGCTCGTCTGGCTTATCGCCGGGAGCCTGGCCCTGCTCATCGCCGGTGCCGGGTTTTTCATCTATCACCGCTGGTTCACCAACCCTGCGGCCGCTACCTTGCAGCAGTTGGCCCAGGATGCCGAGGCGACCTTGCTGCAGCTGCACCTGGAAGATGCTAACTTGCGCGATGTGGTCATCCGGGCTTACTATGATATGAGCCAGACTGTAATGAGCAAAGGATACCGCCGCCAGGACGGCATGACCCCCCGTGAATTTATGGACCGACTCATCCAGGCTGGGCTGCCCCACCGGGACGTTGAGCGGCTCACGCGCCTCTTTGAAGAAGTTCGCTACGGCCACATCACCCCTGGCGAACGGCAAAAACGGGAAGCCATAGGCTGTATGCAAACCATCATCACGGCCGCAGGCAGGGTTTCGAGTTTCTAGTTTCGAGTTAGCGCAAGCGTATCAGTTCCATGCCTACTTCCTCAACCACTTTCACCTGGCGACGGCTGCTCATTGGGTTCGCGGCCGCAGCCCTCATCCTCATCCTGGCCGTCACCTTCCGCGAATACGCACGCCAATCTTTGGCCCCAGGGCTGCTTTATCTGCTTTGGGTAAGCCAACGTATCTTCCTCTCTTTACCCCAGGCATTTTGGTACAGCCTGTTCTTACTCGCCGCTCTTATCCTCAGCTTACGTAGTCTGCGGCAGCGAGACATCCCCATTAACCAACCTGCTGCAACCAACAATCGGTATTTTGGCCGGGTTGAAGATCTGTCTCGCCTGGCCGCCCAGGCTCAACATAGCCGCTATTTCGCCCATCGGCTGGAGCGACTGCTGGTAGATTTGCTCCTGGAATCTTTGGGACATGAACCCCCATTGACCTTATGGCAAACCCAGGAGGCCATGGCCCAGGCTCGCGGCCGCGTTCCGGCCCATGTATACACATTCTTACAGCAGCATACGGCCCAAGGCAATAGTGGCGACCTGCTGGCCCCGGTCCCAAACCGGCTTACCACCCTGACCCAACGGCTGCGCGGCCGCCATCAAAGCAGCCTATCCCCTACCTTACGTGAGGTTATCCATTATTTAGAACAACAATTGGAGATGAAACATGATTGACTCTGCCCCCCAGGTCGCGGAACGAAGCGGCCGCATCATCCAGGAAGTCGAAAAAGCGATCATCGGCAAACAGACCGTCCTGCGCTACATCATGGCCGCCATCCTGGCCGATGGGCATATTTTATTAGAAGATTATCCCGGCCTGGGCAAAACCTTGCTGGCTAACAGCTTCGCCACCGCCCTGGGTCTCAGCTTCCGGCGCATCCAATTCACCCCTGATCTACTGCCTGGGGATATCACCGGGGGGTATATTTTCAACCGGGGCACCAGCCAGTTTGAACTCCGTAAAGGCCCCATCTTCGCCCACATCGTCCTGGCCGATGAGATCAACCGGGCGTCCCCCAAAACCCAATCTGCCTTATTGGAAGCAATGCAGGAGCGGCAAGTGACCATCGAAGGGGAGACGATGCCCCTGCCTGACCCATTTATCGTCCTGGCTACACAAAACCCCATCGAATATGAAGGCACTTTCCCCTTGCCCGAAGCCCAATTAGATCGGTTTATGATGAAGCTCGCCGTCGGCTATCCTTCGGCCAGTGAAGAGCAGGCGATTTTACGCGGCCGCCGTCAGCGCAAACAAGACGCCTTCCATCTGCAAGCGGTAACTGATGGGGCAGAGCTGCGAGCCATGCGCCAGGTTGTCGAAGAGGTCACCGTAGATGATGACCTGGAGAAATATATCGTTGCCCTGGTCAACGCCACCCGCCAGGAGAGCCGGGTCGTCGTGGGGGCCAGTCCACGCGGGTCACTGGCTTTGCTCAAATTGGCCCGCTCCCTGGCCGCCATCGAGGGGCGCAGCTACACCGTGCCCGATGACATCAAACAGTTTGCCGTGCCCGCTTTGAGCCACCGCCTCATCCTGGAACCAGATTTATGGTCCCGCCGTCAGGCCGCCGAAGGGATCATCCAGGGGTTATTAAGCTCCGTACCCGTGCCTGTGTTCAGAAACAGTTAGCCGTTTGCCGTGAACCTTCATCCTTCATAATTCATCCTTCATAATTCATCCTTCATAATTCATCCTTCATA
>JAHDWJ010000003.1 GCA_023384415.1 Anaerolineae bacterium | reverse complement strand
TTGTTCCACCTTAGTTTTGGCTAATCGTGGTCTTGACAATGGGGTCAACTATACACCTTGCGTGAAGAACTGACCTCTATCTTCAACATGAACCTGGATACGAACAAAGGACGACAGCGGTTGGAAAAGTGGGCGGCTAAAGTGGCAAGCAGTACACTCACCTGTTTTGACCCATTTCTCAAGACCCTGCAAAACCATTTGGCCGAAATTGCCAACTACTTTGACCGGTGGGCCAACAGTGGTTTTGTTGAGGGCATCAACAATAAATTGAAAACGATCACCAGACGTTCTTATGGTCTCAAACGGGTTGACAGTATCTTTCGTCGTTTGTGGCTTGACCTGAGTGGCTACAGGGTTTTGTTTGCCTGACCCCCATATATGCTGTCAACCCCATGAAATCCCAAAGCCCCCGAATAGGAAGAAGGAACGGATTGTAGCTCGGATGGAACAGGGCTATCCATTTTTTCTTCTTATCTGTTGTTGTCATTATGGGCAACCGCACCTATAAAATCCATATTGCCATTGCGACTCAGATTCAGGTTGGGTGTGTTTGCGGCCGGGGAAAAGGTTACAATAACAGGGTGGTATGATTGAACTTTGGGGATAAATGAATGCCACTGCTCGAACGTGAACCCTACCTGGAAGAAGTCGCGGCCGCGTACCACCACGCGGTCAACGGTGAAGGCCGGGTTGTGCTCATCAGTGGGGAGGCGGGCATTGGCAAAACAACTCTGGTGGAACAGTTTCGGCGCGAACAGGGCGGCCGCGTTCTTTGGGGGGCGTGTGATGCCCTGTTTACCCCGCGGCCGCTTGGCCCTCTTCACGACATAGCCGCCCAAACCCAGGGCAATCTGCTCAACCTGCTTAACAGCGAAGCCCCTCGCCCTTCCCTCTTTTCCGCCTTTCTCGCCGAACTGCAAGGCCGCCCCGTCATCGCCATCTTTGAAGACATCCACTGGGCCGACGAAGCCACCCTCGACCTGCTTCATTTTCTTGGCCGCCGCATCAACCGCACCCACGCCCTGCTCATCCTGACCTACCGGGATGACGAATTAGGGTTAGGTCATCCCTTACATTCCGTTCTTGGCGATCTGTCCCCTCTCCCAACCACCCACCGGATTCCCTTACCCCCCCTGAGCCAGAAGGCGGTCCAGACCCTGGTGGGGCAGCGGCCTATGGATGCCGTGCAGCTTCATCAACAGACGGCGGGCAACCCATTTTTTGTGACCGAGGTGCTGGCGAGTGGACAGGGCAGCCTGCCCCCGACCATCCAGGATGCGGTGCTGGCCCGCGTGGCCCGGCTCTCACCCGCAGCGCAGGCGGTGCTGCAAGCGGCCGCGATCATTGGGTTACGGATTGAACCGTGGCTGTTGGCCCAGGTGAGTGGCCCGGAAGCCGCGGCCGCCGATGAATTGTTGGCGGTTGGTTTGCTGCGGCCGCAAGGGGACCTGCTCACCTTCCGCCATGAACTGGCCCGCCAAACCATTCTGACCTTCATTCCGCTCCCCCAACGGCTGCGCTTAAACCAGCTTGTCCTGACGGCTCTACAAGCCTCACCCATCACCCGCTCTGATCTGGTGCGCCTGGTTCACCATGCCGTAGGCGCGGATGACCGCGATACCATTATTGCCTGCGCCCCGGCGGCGGCGCGTCAGGCCAGTACCGCCGGGGCACATCGGGCGGCGGCCGCGTTGTATAAACTCCTGTTGCCCTATACCCCAGATATGCCCCCTGAAGAAGGGGCCAGGTTGTGGCGTGAATATTCGATTGAGTGTGATGTTCTGGATCAACGCCAGGAATCCCTGGCCGCCAAACAAGAAGAAGCCCACTTGTGGCAAAGGGCCGGCAACTTCCTCAAGTATGGGGAATGTTTGGGGCGGCAAGCCCTTATTCTTCATCTCATGGGGGAAAACGCGGCCGCCCAACAACTGAACGACCAGGCCATCGCCATCTTAGAAGCCCTGCCCCCCAACCGTGAGTTAGCCATTATTTACAACTCCCAGGCTCTTCTCCATCTGGCCAACATGGAAAACGCCAAAGGGGTAACTATTGCCGCGGCCAATCTGGAGTTAGCCCAGCATTTTGAGGATGACACCTTATTCCCACGCCTTTACGAGACGTTGGGGCTGTGCTGGCTGCATCTGGATTATCAGCGTGGTATTCAATTTTTAGAAGAAAGCCTCAATTACGCCCTGCAACTCAACCAGACCATCCGCGCCGCTAACAGTTACGCCAATCTGAGTTCCGTTTACGTGGAGTTCCACCAATTCCCCCAGGCCGAACAATGTTTTGCGGCCGGGTTGGCATATATGGCCGAGCGGGAACTGGAATCTACCCGGTTGTTTACCCTGGCCTGGCGGGCGCAATGGCATTTGTTGATGGGACGATGGTCAGACGCGGCCGCAGACATTCAGGCGGTGTTAGAGCTGCCCGGCACATCCATCGGCAGCCGGGGGCCGGCCCTGATGGTTTTGGGGCGTTTGCGGGCCCGCCAGGGTGAGCCAGAGGCGGATGTGGCTTTAGATGAATCGCTGGAACTCCTGTTTCGGCTGGGGTATCGTCAGCGTGAGGGAATCGTGCGTGCCGCCCGCGCTGAAGCAGCCTGGCTGGCCGGGGATAAGGAGCAGACGCTGGCCGAGGCCAACGCCTTTTATGAGATAGCCGTAAGCCAGCAAAACCCGTGGGCGACAGGGGAGTTGGCTTTTTGGCGCTGGCGGGCGGGGGATGAAGTTGAGCTACCAGAGTGGGCAGCCGAACCTTTTGCCTTGCAAATAAGGGGAGATTGGTCGGCGGCCGCGACTGCCTGGGCGCGGTTAGGTTGCCCCTACGAACAGGCCCGCGCCCTGGCTGATGGGGACGCGGCTGCCCAGTTGGCTGCATTGCAACTATTTGATGGCCTGGGAGCAAAACCCGCGGCCGCCCAACTACGCCAAAAAATGCGCCAATCAGGTATCGCCAACATTCCTCGTGGTCCCCGGCCATCCACGCGGGAAAACCGTTTTGGCCTCACCACCCGTCAGCGGGACATCCTGGCCCTGTTAGCCCAGGAGCTTACCAATGTTGAGATAGCTGCCCGGCTGCACCTTGCCGTGAAGACAGTGGATCATCATGTGTCGGCAATTCTGACCAGGCTAGACGTACATACGCGCACAGACGCGGCCGCGATGGCCCGCCAACATAACCTTCTCCCCCCAAATTAGGGAATCCCCCCACCCAAATCAGGTAGTACCTGCCGATGTAATCCCCGACGATTACCACTATCCTATTCCTTACTGGACTCTGACGAAAATTGATCTCACCAGTGGCAATAACATACACTAATACACTAATAACCAGCGGTCAGACTAAAAAACGCCAGACACCAGTTCCTTATACGGTCAGCCAGAAGAAACCAGAACGCCTGGGAGCTTACGTCGTCTGCTCATCGGCAACTGTTTTCGTGGACAACAACGCAAGTCGTGGCTCACCAACCAATGAATGAAAATTTGTAGCCCGATTTTCCAAATCGCGCATCGAACTGGAAGTTCGATTTACAGGAGAGGTGGCAAATGGATAAACATTGGATGATACTCCGTGAAACAAAGGACAAACGGTTGGGTGAAGATTTTAGCAGCCGTATGCCGGGCCAGAAAGGGGTGACGGAGCCAACCCCCGCCAATAAGCATTGGCAAGAACAAATTATTCAGGGGTTGTTGCAGATGTATACCAGGCCCGATGATCTGTTTGCTTCCACAAAGCCACTTCGGCCTGATGCCTGATCCCTGAATGATGCTATGAGCGAAAAACAAGCAGCAGCACCGCCAAAAAAGGCCCGATCAGCGGCCGCCGCCAAAGCTCCTATGCCCGCCAGGGCTGCTCAGGCCGTGCCAGCCGTGAATGGGTTGGGGTTTAGCAGCTTCCTTAACCTACCCACCACTACCAATGCGCGGCCGCATCGCCAGAATGCCCTTTTGCAGCTGCAGAGACAACATGGCAACGCCCAGGTACAGCGGTTCCTGCACCAGGCCCGGCCCACCATCCAACGTGAAACCGCCTCCGATGGCTCGGAAGTAAAAGAGACGCCCCAGGACGCGGCCGCGACGGCGGCTAATGCCGGGGAGCAAACCGAATGGAATGCCTTGGTCGAAGCCAAACTAGAACAATTCCTGCACAAATTCGCCAACATCCCGGTACAGGTTAGTTGGGAAGTAGATGGGCAGCCCCAAACAGCCACCGAAACAGTACATACCCCTTACTTCATTAACTCCACCGCAACCAGTGCCTCAAAAGCACGTTTCGACGCGGCCGCGGCTAACCGTAAAGCCGCCACCAAAGATGAAGGCAAAGCCCCTGTAGATGCCAGTTGGAACGCCCTGCATGGCAAATCCACCCCCGAAGAGATCCAGACCATTTTGCAAACAGCCGTCAACCAAGGCAAAGTGCCCACACCAGCAGGTAAAACCCATCCCGATGGGGCTGATTTACGCGCCTGGCTGGTCAAATACGGCTTTGGCGTAGATTGTTCCGGCTTTGTCACCCAGGCCCTCAATGAGGTAATGGCCGAATTGCAGAGCGTAACTGGCGTATCTGCCGGGGTGCCAGAGCTAAAAATGGGTGAAAGAAGCTCTGGCCTATTGACCGGGGATGCCAAAGGTTTCCGCAAGTTAACCCGGCCAGGCGACTTCCGGCCAGGGGACACCATGGGCATTACCGGTCATATCCGCATCATCATGGGAGTGACGGAGAAGGAGAATGGCATTGAGTTTGTTACCGCCGAATCCCGCGCCGGGTCTAAGGATGGGGTGGCCGATATAGGTATTGATCGCAACGTGTGGCGTTATGATAATCCCGATGCGTTAAAAGGGTTGAAAAAGCCAGACGGTACGACCTGGAAAGCCTCCAGTGAAACACCTACCTATGGCCGGTATGAAGCGTTAGCCCAGTTTCAAGCCGAAAATGTGCCGCCCACCCCGGAAATAGCCGCCCCCAACCCGGAAACAGATGCTCCCGCTGAGGGCGAAACCATTGATGATGCGGAGACCTGGCTGGCCACTATTTTGGCTGAGGGGGCCGACGCCCTGGCTGGTATCATGGCCCTGATCACCACTGTCCCAGCCACATTAGGCGATATGGTCACTGAGTTTGGTACCCTGGTGACCGGTTTTTTCACGGCCGAAACGACCTCCACCGAGCCGCCTACCCCTGAGGAAACGGTGGAGCCGGGTGCGGCCGCGTTGGCGGCAGCCCTGGCGCAGGGTGAACGGGATGCTAACGTGCTGAGCAATGTTGTCTTTTATGCCCGCCACTCAGATCGCCAGAACCGGCCTATTGATCCGACCGCTGAACCAGATGCAGTGAAAGAGTGGAAAGCGATTCGGGATAACGAGGTCAAACCGGCCCTGGCTGCGCCCCCTCCTGTGCCTACCCCAATAGAGCCGACCGAACCGATCCCAGACGCGGCCGCGCCTGGCTCAGAACCCCCCCAGGCTGTTACCCCCGAAGGAAAGGAAACAGGATCACTTTTTGGGCTTTTGCCGGATCTCCAACAAATAGGGGGATTCTTGCGCGAACATATTCTCTTTCCCATCTTGGGGGAGACCCCGGCTGAACCGGAAGCCCCTACCACGACCCCTGGCGAGACCCCAGCTGCCGAAACGCCGGCGGCCGCGCCAGAGCAGCCAGCCAATGACATACCAGTCATCCCCCCGGCCCCCGCCAATACCAAATACAAAATTACCTACAACCCACCCACAGAAAAAAGTGAAGGCTTTCAACTCATATTAGATGGGAAAAAGTTGCAACAATCGTTGTTAGACAAAGTAAGCAACATGGCAAACTTTGCCCTGGAAAACGATTTAGTTACCGGCAACATTACCTTCACCTCAGGCGTTCGTTCACCGAAAGTAGCTCATCGTTGGAGTACGGCCTGGTCTATTACCCAGGGAAAAATCGGGTTGAACAAGTTGCAAGAGCTGGAAAACAGCCAGGGGGAGAAGGGTAAAGATGAAGATGGTAATACCTGGTACCAGGAAGGGTGGACCATGAGTCAAGCCAAGGCCAATGCCAACAACATGGGCCCGAAAAAACCCCCCCCGATAGCGGCTGAAGGGTATGACGATGAACATGCCCAAGAAAAGAAGCCTAACAATTATTCTGGGGTTACTCGACACGCCACCGGTTTAGCCATTGATGCTGTATTTCCCTGGAAGGCTTCAGGTGAGGTCAAGAACCCTCAAGCTCTGGCTGCCTTGAAGGAAAGCATTAACAAGAAATATGCCAAAGACCCGGAAAAGTTGGAAGCTGCCCTGGCCGAAGTAGATCGATTTGTAGCCCGAGGGTCATACAGCGAATTAGCGGAAAAAACGGTAGACCAGTTTGGTCTGCAACGGCCGATGTTGCATAGCAGCAGCACTGAAGATTGGCATTATGAGGAAAAATAGAGGCCCGCTGGCCCTGTTTTAGCCTGAATGGTTGCACCCCAGAGTTTATAGATCGTGGTCAATCCCCACCATGCCACGATTATCCCCACTCCTATAAACACCGCCCACCTTACTTATCGCTCCTATTTTCGTAGGCGCGGCCGCCTTAGGCTATAATCCCCCTTTATTGTGAGGTGCTAAAGAGTTCTCCATAGGTTAGCCCCCGCCCAAAAAGTTTTGCCAGAGTGTGGAACTCATTAAGAACAGATAGGCGGTGCCGTTCAAGCCATACCCCCTAACCCTCGCTCCCCACCTCTCATACCTATTTTTTAAGTGACCCTTCATGACCCGCAGTGAATTCACCGTCGCCGACGCTTACCGCTATGATCACCGCTCCCCCGTGCGCTGGCTGCAAACCCATATCCTGCGCTACCCTGGCCTGGGGCTGACCTTCCTGCTGACCACCATCGGCATGGCCGCTTCGCAAAGCATGACCGCCGTTACCGTCGGCTGGGCTTTTGATACGGTGATCAATAACGAAGGCCGGGCCGCTTTAACCCTGGCCGCCCTGTATGTGGTTGCCGCCTACGTAGGCTACGGCCTCTTTGACATCGTGAACAGCCTCTCTATCCGGGTATTGGCCCAACGGGTAGAGCGTAACGCCCGCGATGAGCTGTACCTGAGCCTGTTGAGCAAAAGCCAGACTTTTCACGGTCGCCAGCGTGTCGGCGACCTCATGGCCCGTGCCACTAATGATGTGCAGCAGATCGGCCAATTTGTCAGCCCGGCTCTGGGCATCACCATCGAATCTATCCTCACCCTGCTCATCCCTCTGATCACCATTACCACCTTTGATTTCAACCTGCTGCTTATCCCTATCATTTTCCTCATCGGCACCACCTTCACCTTGCTGCGCTACAACGATGAACTGCGTCCCGTAGCTACCCAACTTCGGGCGACCTTTGGCAAGATGAACGCCAGCCTGGCCGAAACGATCAGCGGTATTGAGGTGGTCAAAGGGTTTGCCCAGGAGCCAGCCGAGGAGAGCCGCTTTAGCCACAATGCCCACGCCTATCGCAACGCTTTTGTGCGGGAAGGGGAAGTGACTGCCCGTTACCTGCCCCTGCTGCTGTATGGCCTGATGATTGGCCTGGCTTTTGGTCATGCTCTTTATCTGTTTATGCAGGGGATGATTACGGTGGGGCAGGTGATCGCGTATATGGCCCTCATTGGTACGCTCCGCTCCCCCCTGCGCTTTTTGCTGCGGAATATTGCCATTATTCAGCAAAGTTTTGCCAGTGCCCACCGTATTTTGGAGATGATTTTGGCTGAGACGGAGCTAGATCAAAATGAGGCTGGGGTGGCCCAGCCGATTGTGGGGGAGATTGTTTTTGCTGATGTCTCTTTTAGTTATGATGGCGATGACGCGGCCGCGTGGATGCTGAGTGATATTTCTTTCCAGGCTAAACCGGGGCAGACGGTCGCCATTGTCGGGCAGACGGGGGCGGGCAAGAGTACTCTGACGAAGCTGTTGAACCGTACTTTTGATGTGAGTCGCGGCCGCGTTCTCATTGACAATATTGATGTGCGTGAGTGGAGCCTGGACAGTCTACGTGCCCAAATTGGCACCATTGAGCAAGACATCTTCCTCTTCTCCCGCACCATTGCCGAGAACATCGCCTTTGGCGCCCGTGAGGCTGTAACCCAGGCGGAAATTGAAGCGGCCGCGCAGCAAGCCCAGGCCCACGAGTTCATTATGAGCTTCCCCAACGGCTACGACACCCTCATCGGTGAGCGGGGAGTCATGCTCTCTGGCGGGCAGCGACAGCGGTTAGCTATCGCCCGCGCCTTCCTCAGCAACCCACGCATTTTAGTCCTGGATGATTCCACCAGTGCCATTGACAGCAACACCGAAGACCAGATTCAACGGGCCATGCGCCACATTTTAGAAGGGCGCACTACCCTGCTCATCACCCATCGCCTCTCCCAAATCCGCAGCGCAGACCATATTTTGCTGATGAAAAATGGCCGTCTCCTGGCCCAAGGCACCCACGAGGCGTTAATGACCACAAGCAAACTGTATCGGCAGATTTTTATGCCGGTGTAATGGTGTATTAGTATATTGACGGCTTTGCACTAATACACTAATAAACTGATACAGTAATACACTTCCCAAAAAATTATGCACCTGACCGGCGGACTTACCCCTGAAGCTTATGACCGTAGTTACAGCGACCGTGAACTGGTACGGCGCATTGTGGCTTATTTCCGACCTCACCTGGGCAAAGTGCTGTTGGTAGCTTTGATGGTCTCACTCCTCTCTATCACCGCTACCGTCACTCCCCTCATCATCTCTCGCGGCATAGACACCCTGGCCGGAAACCCCCAACTACAACTTCTTCTCACCCTGGCCGCCGTCGTCACCGTTATGGGGGCGTTAGGCTGGGGGTTCAACTTCATCAACCTCTGGTTCTCGGCGCGGGCGGTGGGGGATGTGGTGCTGGCTCTGCGTGAAGATGCGTTCCGCGCCGTCATGCGCCGTGACCTCTCCTTTTTTGACCAATACGCTTCCGGCCGCATCGTCAGCCGGGTTACGTCCGATACACAGGATTTCGCTACTACCGTCACCCTCACCATTGATTTGCTCAGCCAATCGGTGCTGGTGCTGATCATCTCCTTCGTCCTGTTGGGGCACAATACCCGCCTGGCCCTCATCACCTTTGCCGTTGGCCCCATCGTTTTGGCCATTGCCATGCTCTTCCGCCATCTGGCGCGGCGGGCCATGCAGCAGGCCCAGCGGGCCCAGGCCACCGTCAACGCCACCATCCAGGAAACGATTAGCGGCATTGCCGTAGCTAAAAATTTCCGCCAGGAAGCGACTATTTACAGTGATTTTCAGGAGACCAACGAGATGGCTTACCGGGTAATGCGGACGCGGGTGCTGGTCTTTGGCAGCATCTTCCCTTTGCTCAATACTGTCTCTGGTCTGGCTGTCTCTATCATCATCTACGTAGGCGGGCTGATGGCCCTGGAGCGAGAGGTTTCGGTGGGTGATTGGTATCTCTTTGTCCAGGGAGTGACAATTTTCTTTTACCCGATTACCAGCATCGCCTCTTTTTGGAGCCAGTTCCAGCAAGGGCTGGCCGCCAGCGAGCGGGTCTTTGCCCTGATTGATGATGAAGCGTTGGTGGTTCAGACGGCCCAAGAGCCAGTGGCCCGGCTGCGCGGGGAGATTATTTTTGACCAGGTGACGTTTAACTACAGCACTGGCCGTAGCACCGTTCTACGTGATTTTTCACTGACGATTCCAACGGGGGAGACGCTGGCGATTGTGGGGCATACCGGGGCGGGTAAATCCAGCCTGGTGAAGCTGCTGCTCCGTTTTTATGAGTTTCAAGCGGGAGATATCCGGGTGGATGGCCGCTCTCTGCGTACCTTTGATCTGCGCCAATACCGGCGTCAATTAGGGTTAGTGCCCCAGGTACCCTTCCTCTTTTCTGGCACGGTGGCGGATAATATTCGTTATGGCCGCCCGGATGCCCCAGATGAAGCAGTGGCCGCGGCCGCACGGCAGTTAGGTGATGGCAGTTGGCTTGAGGATTTGCCCGAAGGGTTACAAACGGATGTGGGGGAGCGGGGGGCACGGCTCTCTTTGGGGCAGCGGCAGTTGGTGGCCCTGGCACGGGTGCTGCTGCAAGACCCGGCCATCCTGCTGCTGGATGAAGCCACCGCCAGCATTGACCCGCTGACTGAAGCCCAGGTACAAACGGCTCTGGCGACAGTTTTGCGCGGCCGCACCAGCATCATCATCGCCCATCGCCTCTCCACCGTCCGCGCCGCCGACCGGATTATCGTCCTGCGGGATGGCCAGATCATTGAAGAAGGCGATCACGACAACCTGCTGGCCCAAGACGGCCATTACGCCGAACTTTATACCACCTATTTCCGCCACCAATCGCTGGAATACCGGCCCTGGTGATAGCAAAATATAAGGTGGTATAATGCCCAGTAAGGATGGTAAGAAGTCTCAAACTGTACTGCCAACGGTCATAAACTGACATCTTCAGTGAGACTGGCGACTCGATATTAACCAGTCTCCAATCTCCAGTCTCCAGTCTCCAACCAGAATGTCACGTTATGACCACGATGGGTATAGATAGCCCAGGAAGAAAAGCTATGGTAAAAGAAAAACGACAGCAGGCGAAAAGTCGTTTTGCGGCGTTGGCTGCCAGGAATGATTGGCTGGTGTTGGATACAGAAACGACGGGTATGGAGCGTAAGGATGAATTGGTGAGTATTGCTGTTGTTTCGGCGGCCGGGGAGACAGTTCTGCATGAGCTGATTCGCCCCACCCAGCCCATCTCTCCCCAGGCGGCCCGGGTCCATGGGATAACCGCTGAGGATGTAGCGGCCGCGTCTCCGTTCCCCGAGCTGTACCCCCGTTTAGCCGAACTGCTGACCGGGCGGTTGGTGCTGGCGTACAATGCCAACTTTGACCGGAAGATGCTCCAGCAGACGTGCCAACGGTACCACCTGCCCCTGATTAAGGCGGAGTGGGAATGTGTGATGGATCTGTACGCGGCCGCTAAAGGCCGCTGGTCTAATCGGTATGGGTTCACCTGGTGCAAACTGGCTGAAGCGTGTCAGCGAGAACAGATAGAGGTTGTGGATTTCCATGAAGCTTGTGCCGATGCCCAGGCTACTCAACAACTAGTCATGGCTGTCGGCCATAAAAAGTAACCCTCAACAGCTAAGGGGTTGCTCGTTTTTAACCTGGTAAAATTGGTTCAATCTCCGAAGATTGAACTAATCTACAAAGTCTAAAACCGGCAGATGCTCAACAAACAATGAAAAAACGTAAAAATAACCCCCGCAAATTTGCTTCACGCCAGAGCAGCAAGACCCCCCACAAAGCGTTGGCCAGGGTCGCAACTTTGATTGAAGATGGAAATTATGATGAAGCCTACAACCAGTTGTCTGAGTTGGTGCAGCAATACCCGCGCAATGAGGCTGTCCTGGGGGAAATGTTGTATATGTGTCACCAGTTACAACATTGGACGCAGTATATGCTGTATGCCGACCAACTCTTACCGTTGAAGCGTGGCCGCGAGCAAGCTGATCTGCTCAACGATTATGTTTTCATCGCCGGCCGGGCTGGTTATATAGCCCTGGCCTGGCACATGGCCGAACGACTTATCCAGGAATACCCTACCTATCCTGACCTTGAGAATGTCAAACAATTTGCCCGGCTTACTGATCAATTTTTCCACGAAGAGACGGACCATCTTATAAACGAGGCCAATCTCACCCCTGATGAGCGGCGGCAAATCCTGGTAGCCCATGACCGCATCCACTTTTACACCGAAACCATGCAGGCCGATAAAGCGATTGAGCTTGGCGAAACTGTTCTGAGTCAACATCCTACCATCATCCCAATACGTAATAATATAAGCCAGGCCCTGTTTATGCGCGGCCGCACCGCCGAAGCCATTGAACATGCCCAACAGGTATTGGCCCAAGATTCGCAAAACTTCCATGCCCTGGCCAACATCACCCGGTTTACTTTCCTGATGGCCCAATTTGAGGTAGCCCAACAATACCACGCCACCTTGCAGAACCTCACTGGTGATAGCCTTGATTTCTTTTATAAACAGGCCGAAACCGCCGCCTTTTTCGGAGATGATGAAACCATTCGCTCAGTGTACCTGAGAGCCAAAAAGCAGGCAGCGGTCACTTCTTCGTTGCGGCATCTGGCTGGTGTCGCTTATTTTCGCCTGGGCAAAAGGAAAACGGCCTGGAAGTTATGGGAAGCGGCCGCTAACAATTCCCCCCTGGCTGCTGTGACCCAGAGCGTCCTACAGGATCGCTACCTTCCGGTGGGGCAGCAAAATGTGCCCTGGTATTGGCCCTTATTCTATTGGCTTCCGGCTGGTTTTGAAGATCGCCTGACCGCCCTTTTAAAACAGGCAATCAAGGGTAAGCAGGGCCGTAATGAGACCATAACCCAAATGGTTCGGGGCCTGCTGCAAGAATACCCTTACCTGGTTTCTCTGATGCCCCACATCTTAGAACTGGGTGATGGGGCCGCCCGGCACTATGTGGTGACCGTTTGCAAGTTGGCTGAAACGCCAGAGATGATGCAAATCTTATATGATTTTGCCCTGGGGGAGTTCGGCACAGATGAGCTGCGGTTGGAAGCGATAAAATTTATCAGCCAATTCCACCCTGAGTTGTTGCCAGAAAGCCGGGAAGTTTGGCTGTACATGGCAGGGGAGTATCGCCCGATGCTGATGATGGCGTTTGAAATTTATAGCCAGCCAAACATCCCCAAAAATGTGCCTAAATCGGTTATTAACCGTCTGACCCAGGCGTATGAGCTGCTGATGCGGGGCCAGGCCGCTCAGGCAGAACGGATGTTGAAAGAGATCATCGCGGCCGCGCCCGATTTTCCCAGTGCCTACAACCAACTCGGTGTCGCTTACCAGATGCAGGGCAAAACAGCTGAATCTATAGCCTTGCTTGAAGAAACATTTACCCGTTTCCCGGATTACCTGTTTGCTCGTGTGGCCATGGCCCGTACCTATGCCCAAAACAACCAGCTTGACGAGGCCAAAGCCCTGCTTGAACCTATCATGCTGCGGCGGCGGCTGCACATTGCCGAGTTCCGCGCCCTGGCCCAGGCCCAAATGGACCTGGGTTTGGCCGAAAAACGGCCCGAAACAGCCGAAAGTTGGCTTAACCTCTGGGCCAGTGTAGAGCCGGATAACCCGGAACTGGATTCCTGGCGGAGACGTATTACGGGCAACCCCAATCGCCGTTCTCTTTTTGGCAAACGGGCGTCCTAAAACCCCGGTGTTGGCCTTAGAATGGCTTATATTGCATAAGGTAAAAAATGAACCAAACACGTAAATATGACCTCTATTCAGCTTCATTTCGCCAGCAGACACACCAGACATTTGCCCAGATGCGGGCCGATGACCCCGTTTTTCAGCAGCCTGGTCTGGACGGCCAGACACCGATCTGGTTTGTAACTGGCTATGCTGAGGTGGAACAGGTCTTGTTGGATGAGCGCCATTTCCGGCGTGACCCGGCTTCGATTTCCCCCGAATTAGCCCAAAAATATGGTGGGACAACCGACCTGCAGTTGATGCTGAACAGCCACATGCTGAACCGGGATGGGGCTGATCACCGGCGGCTCCGTTCTCTGGTAGGCCAGGCGTTCACCCCGAAAATGGTGCAAAGTATGCGGCCGCGTATTGAACAAATCGCCCATGACCTGCTAGACAAAGCGGCCGCGCAAGGACGCATGGAACTGGTTGCCGATTACGCTTTCCCCTTACCCATCACCGTCATTGCCGAACTGCTCGGCATTCCTCTGGACAATCAGGAAAATTTCCGCCTCTGGTCTAACGCTTTTGTGCAGCCCGCCTTCACCCCCGAAGCCCAGCAAGAGATGATGCTCAAGCTCCAGGCGTTTGGGGCCTATATGCAACAGCTCGTCGTTGAACGGCGGCAGCAGCCAGGTGATGATCTTCTCTCGGCTCTGATTCATGTTCAGGAAGCCGGCGACCGGTTGAGCGAGATGGAGCTATTTAGCATGTTGGCCCTGCTCATTGTGGCCGGGCATGAAACGACTGTTTCCCTCATCGGCAATGCCACCCTGGCCTTATTGCAAAACCCGGAAGCTCGGAACGCCTTGCAAGCGGATCCCGACCTGATCCCCAATGCTCTCGAAGAACTGCTGCGTTACGATTCCCCCGTAGAGCGGACCCTCACCCGCTTTGTGGCGGCCGATACAGAATTAGGCGGCCGCAAACTGCAAAAAGGGGATTTACTCATCGCCGTTTTGGGGTCCGCCAACCGGGATGAGAGCCGCTTTACCGAGGCGGACCGGCTGGACATTTTCCGCCGCCCCAATCCCCATCTGGCCTTTGGCAAAGGATCCCATTACTGTCTGGGCGCCCCATTGGCCCGCCTGGAAGGGGAGATCGCCCTGCGTACCCTGTTCCAACGGTTCCCTGATCTACGCCTGGGCATAGCCGTTGAGGAGTTAACCTGGCGCAACACCCCTCTTTTCCGTGCCCTCACCCATCTGCCGCTGACCTGGGGGATGCGTGACGAGTGATGAATGAAGAGCGAGGCGACGCCTCACCTTTCATCCCTCACGAAACGGGTTCGCCTTTGCCTGGGGGCTGTGTTATACTCCCGGCCACAATTAAACCCTTAACGGCGATGAAGGGACCAGGTTACGAGGATTGGTTAATCCCCAGAGAGCGGTCGCAGCTGAGAGTACCGTGATTGACACCCCGTGATGACACCCCAGAGCCGACCAGGAAACTGGCCCCGGGTGATGCCCGTTAAAGCATCAGGTTCGTGACGAACCCACAAAGGTCTGGCATACAGACAAATGGCGGTGGTACCACGATGCGCTTTTAGACGCTCGTCCTCCAATTAAGGAAGGCGAGCGTTTTTTGTTCCCGGAGTAAGGTCACGAACCGCTAGAGGTGGGGTATTTTCGCCCCACGAATAATGGTGGCACCACGAGATGCCGGGTTTTATGCCCTCACCCGCCCTCGTCCATTAAGCAGCTATGCTTATGGATGAGGGCGTTTTTTGTAAGCCTAAGGAGCAGGTGTGATGAAAACGATACGAACGATTGAGGCCGCAGGGTATGTGGGTGAGCCGGTAAGGCTGCGGGGATGGCTGCAAAATGTGCGCCGCCTGGGGGGGATTACCTTCCTGGTGCTGCGGGATGGTTATGGCACCATTCAGGCGGTAACGGAAGATGATGCGGATATCGCGGCCGCGCTCACCGTTGGTTTAGAGTCGGTTATTGAGCTGCGCGGGGTGGTGGTCACCTCAGACCAGGCGCCTGGGGGGATAGAGCTATACCAGCCGTCTGTCACCATGATCACCCCCATTCAGGTGACACCGCCGGCCCCTCTCCATAAAAAGCAGTTGAACGCCGCCGTGCCTACCTTGCTGGATCATGCGGTGGTGTTGAACCGGCATCCCCAGCGGCGGGCCCTGTTTAAGCTGGCGGCCGCGGCCATGGCCGGTTTTCGCGCCACCCTCAACAGCCAGGGGTTCACCGAAATCCAGACCCCTAAAATGGTCGCTTCAGCCACAGAAGGGGGGGCTAATGTGTTTAAGATCGCCTATTTTGGTCGGGAAGCGTACCTGGCCCAAAGCCCCCAGTTTTACAAACAGATGATGGTAGGGGTATTTGAGCGGGTGTATGAGGTAGGGCCAGTCTTTCGGGCAGAACCACACAACACGACGCGCCACCTGAACCAATATGTGAGCCTGGATGTGGAGTTTGGCTTTATTGAAGACCATTTTACGGTAATGGCTATGGCCCGTACAGTCATCGCCGGCATCATGGACACCCTGGCACAACAGGGGAGTACGGAGTTGGCCCTGTTGGGGGCAGCTCTGCCAGTTGTGCCGGAGACGATACCTCACATTCATTTTGCGGCCGCGCAAGATCTCATCTTAGAGCGGCATGGGGTGGATGTGCGCGGTGAGCCAGACCTCTCCCCTCAGGATGAACGGTGGTTGGGGGAGTGGGCCAAAGAGGTGCATGGCAGCGATTTTCTCTTTGTCACTGGCTACCCGATGAGCAAACGCCCCTTTTACACCCACCTCGATGAGGCGCGGCCGCAATACTCCAACTCTTTCGACCTGCTCTTTCGAGGGTTAGAATTGATTACCGGCGGTCAGCGGCTGCACCGGTACGAGCAATATCTGGCGGCTCTGGATAAGGCCAACCTGCCTGTTGAGCCGTTCGCCACCTATCTGGAAGCGTTCAAATATGGGATGCCCCCACACGGTGGCTTTGCCATTGGTCTGGAACGGCTGCTTATGCAGCTTCTCAACCTGCCCAACATCAAACTGACTACCCTCTTCCCGCGTGACATGCAGCGGTTGACGCCGTAAAACAAAGAGGAGATATTGATGTTGTCATTGACACCGGAGATATGATCCCGGCGAATCTTCTCTACACCAGCCTGGGCTTTACGGAAATGTACAAAGGGAATTACTGGTGGCGACAGATATCCTCAATAGGCTAAGGTGTGGGGCGAGTGCCGCTTACTGATTGAGCAACAAGGGCAGGAAAATGGCCGGATCATCTGGGGGCGGAGCCAGACGGATGATGAGGCCGGTGCTGTCTTCACTGACGAAAAAGCTGCCATCCGGGGCTGGCTGCACATCTTCGATAGTTTGGAAGCCAGAGCAAAACGGGGTGACCACCCCATTGGCGGTGATCTGGCTCAACCAGCCATCTCCATTGCCCAAATCTTCTTCCACCACATACAGAGGAAAGTTGCCATCCGGGGCAAAGCGAATGCCTTCGGGTGAAGTCAGGCCGATGACGAAAATGTTTTGGGCGATAGTGGTGGGGTTGAGGGTGAGGATGCTGGTGGTGGTCGTGAGAATAAACGGGGGCTGGCTAATTTGGATCCCGGCCGCCTCATTGCTCAGATAAAGCAGCCCATTTGGACCCCAGGTAATCCCGGCGTAGCTGATGAAGCGGACATACGGGAAGGTGATCTGCGGTGTTGCCGTAATGAGCCGGTTTTTATTGCCATTAAGCTGAATGGCTGTGACCCAAGATTTGGCGTCAAATGGATCGGTGATGTATTCGACGTTGGATTCGGTGACGTGCAAAGGGGTGCCGCTGGCCGACCAGGTGACGTTCTCGGCCCCAACCAGGCCGGTGGTGATGGTGATGAGGGTGCCGTTGGGTTGGTATTGGAGTAAGCGGCCGCCATTGGCATCTTCCACAATGTACAAATTGCCACTGCTGTCCAGGGTCAGCCCTTCCGGGTTGTTAAGGCCAGTGACAAGAGAGGTCACAATTCCAGTTGACCCGACCTGGCTGACTTCCCCACTGGCTTCCTGGGCTACATAGAGCAGCCCATTGGCCGCCAGGGCCAGACCGTCGGGGCTGGCTAACCCCTCAGCGTAGATGAACGCCTCATACCCATCGGTACAGCTGATTCGGGGCAGAGGATCGCCCGGGGTAAAGGACGCGGCCGCGCCCCCTCTTGGCTCTACTCCCATAGCCAACACCCCCCACACCAGGAGCAAATTGCTGATCACCAGGCTGATAATCAATCCAGAGCGGGCCACTGATTTATACATCTGCATCTTCCTTGAACTATCCACAGATGACCCAGATGTTCAGATAGCCGCAAAAATCTGTACAACTCTGGGCCATCTGTGAATAATAATCCTCGGAACGAGAAACGCGAAACTTGCTTTACCGATATTCCAAAATTTCTACCTGCTCCATCACATCTGGGGTGATAGCCGGATCACCAGGGTTGATGCGGGTGATGGCATCCAGAATGGTATCAGAGCCAATGATTTCGCCAAAGATAGTATGAGCTCCATTGAGCCAATCAGTGGGGGCAAAGGTGATGAAGAATTGGCTGCCGTTGGTGGCAGGGCCAGAGTTGGCCATGGCCAGCAAGCCGCGCCGATCAAACAAGAAGTTAGGATCGGTTTCGTCTATGAAGGTATAGCCAGGGCCACCTGTACCGGTGCCGGTGGGGTCGCCGGTCTGGGCCATAAACCCTTCCAGGACACGATGGAAGATAACCCCGTCATAAAACCCTTGAGAAGCCAGGTAGACAAAGTTGTTGACGGTAATAGGGGCGACCTGCTCAAACAGGCGCAGGCGTATCTCCCCTTTGTTGGTGATGATGAATGCCTCATAACAGTTGTTTTGATCAATGACCGTTTCTGGCGCGGCCGCGTAATAACCATTACGAGCTGGAGCGGGTATCTCTGCCAGCGGCCGCACCCCATCTCCAAATGGGGTAGGCTGACCGGTACAGGCGCCTCTTGTTTGGGCCGTCGGGTTGGCGGCTATTTCACCGCTGCTATTGCGGGAGCTAACCACCTGCCAGACAATGAAAAGGATGACGACCACAGCTAATGCGGCCGCGATATAGGTTATCGTCTGATTTTGTTTTTGACTGCGGTCACGGGATTCTCGTGCCCGTTGTACCGCTGATTTGGCTGGGGGTCGTTTAGACATAAAAATTCACCTCGTGTTGTAACAATTGAGATTGGTCATCGGGTAAAGTCTCGGTCGAGCCGCCATAGGATATAAGCGGCCGCGGCCACAACCGTACCCCCGACAAAATACCCTTCTAAAACATTGGCCTGGGTGACAAAAATGGCGGTCATGCCAAAAATCCCACCCATGAGATACAGAATAAGCACCGCCTCGCGCTGACTAAATCCTCGGTCAACCAACCGGTGGCTGGTGTGATCCTTGCCCGCAGTTAGTGGGCTGATTCCCCGGCGCAGGCGGGAAAAGGTGACCAGGCTCATATCAAAAATGGGCACACCCATAATGAGTACCGGCACCATCCAGGTTACGGCGTTGCTATTTTCCGGGAACCGAAGCTGCATCCCCAGGATTGCCAGGAGAAAACCGAGGAACAAAGCCCCGACATCTCCCATGAAGATTTGCGCCGGTTTGAAATTGTAGCGTAAAAAACCGAGACACGCGCCCAGGACTGCGGCCGCTAACCCGGCTACTAAAAATTGCCCATTCAATGCTCCCAGGAGCATGATAAATGAGGCACACACCCCACTGATCCCGGCACTTAATCCATCCATATTGTCCAAAAAGTTAATAGCATTGCTAATCCCCGTCACCCAGACAAAAGTGATGAGATAGTTGAGCCAGAGGGGTAGAGGCAGTTTGACGTGGACATGAAAGGCGATCAGAATGATAAACCCGATGATCTGACCGGAAAATTTGGCCCAGGCGGGCAGGTGAATCCGATCATCAACGAGGCCGGTAAGAGCCACCACCGCACAGGCCAGCAAAATCCCTTGTACTTCCTGGCTTTGGAAAGGGCGCACTTGTAACACCCCCAACACCAGACCCACTACCGCGCCGCCAAAAATAGCGACCCCGCCCATGAGTGGCATGGGGGTACTGTGCAGCTTGCGCTGGGCCGGAGCGTCCACAAAGCCAATGGCAATTGCCAGCCGCCGCACAAACGGGGTGCTGGCGAGGGTGATCATCAAGGCGATGATGAAGATGAGAATAACGCTGCTCATAGAATGGACGGTGTAACTATGCAGCTCCTCACCCTCGCCATTTCCCCCAGGGGAGGGGATATGCTCCCCTCTCCCATCGTGGGAGAGGGGCCGGGGGTGAGGGGTGACTGATCAACTTTACAGTTACATCTGTGTTCATCTGTGACATCTGTGGATAAATCTTTTCTGGCCTGTCCGGGTTAGGGGAATTCATACACATCTATCCGCAAAATCAACTCCCCTGATGGCGCATCGGGGGATAAGCCATCGGCGGTGCGGGGGGTTAAGGCTTTTACCACACCCATTCCCTCAATCAGTTCGCCAAAGATAGTATAGCGGCCGTTTAAGCCCGGCGCAGGCACCATGGTAATGAAAAATTGACTGCCATTGGTGTTTGGTCCCTGGTTGGGGATGGCTACCAACCCGGCCCGGCTGAAAACCAACCCGTTGCTGATTTCATCATTGAAGGTATACCCTGGACCACCCTGCCCACTGCCGGTGGGGTCTCCCCCCTGGGCGATATAATCGGTCAATACATTGTGGAAGGTAAGGCCGTCATAAAACCCCTGAGTGGCTAAAAAGACGAAGCTGTTAACCGCCTGAGGGGAGAGATTGGCAAACAGCCGCAGCCGGATTTCTCCTTTCTCAGTCAGGATAATGGCGTCGTACCGTTTGTTGGGGTCTATGATAAAGGTGGGGTAGCTGTCGTAATACTCATTGCGGGCGGTGGGGGTGATGATAGCCAGCGGCCGCATCTCCCCTTCACCCAACAGCCGGCCCTCCGTAAGCGGCCGCAGCTCCCCACCAAATTGGGCCAGGAAGGTAATAATCTCCCCCCCGGAGCCAGATGGGGCGGCCGCGAGGGCTTGTTCTGCCAGGGTGCGAGCTTGAGCTTCATCCCCCTGGTCGTAATATAAGGTTGCCAGTCGGAAATCAACCGCCCAGGCGGGCACATCCTCAGTGGCCCGGCGGCGAGCTTCTTCATAAGCGTTCACCGCTTCGCCAAAATTACCCGCTTCCTGGTACAACTGTCCCAATTGCAGCCAGAGAGTTGCATCATCCCCGGCCCTGGGAATACTCTCTTCCATGGCCTGGAGAATTTGGGCCTTTTCATCCTGGCTCAGGCTGGCGGCGCAGAACGAATATGCCTGCACTAGGGCGTTACGTGTCTCACTGTAATACGGGTCTATGCGGATAGAGTCGGTAAAAATGGAGACGGCGCGAGAACAATCATTGCCCAAAGACATCACCAGGCGGCCATACTCATTGCGTAGAACGGCATTTTGCGGGCTGAGGGTCAACGCCTGGGCATAATGCGCTTCCGATTGGGCCACCAATTGGGCTTGAGTAGGACCGGTAGTGGTGCCGGCCCAACGAGCATAGAGGCGAGCCAGGTTAGCTGTATGATCTGTATTCAGGGGGTTGATGGATTGGGCTGTCTTTAATTCACTTTCGGCTGTGTTGAGCAAAGCATCTCGCTCAGCGGCTGTTTCAAGCAAGCCTGACTTTTCCAGGTAAGCCCGACCCAGCCAGAGGTAATAAAAATCTTCATTGGGGGCCAATTCGATGGCTCGCCGGTAGATGCCGATGCTGTTGTCCCAATAAGCGGGTACCCGTTCCCGTATGGCGGCAGTGTCCCAGGGGCGGGCCCGTTTGTAGATGATGTCGGCGTGGATGACGCGGACGTTGGTGATGCTGATGATGAAAGCGGCCGCGATCATCGTCACCCCTAGCGCCGCCAGACCGGGCAGGGTGGCCGTCTCCCGCAGGCGGCTCAACCGGTGGAAGGCGGCCGCGCTGCCAAACAAAACCAGGCTGGTAAAGACAAAACTATAAAACAGATTCAGAAAACCAGTTGAATTTTCTGCTTCTGTGACCCGTCGCTGCACTTCCGTCAGCGCGGCCACATTGGTCGGGGCATAAAACGCAAAATGGATTTGGGACGCCTGCAAATAGCTGACCAGCAGCCCTAAAAACAGAGAAACCAGGGCCATGCTCCCTAGAAGCATAAAAAACGTCCCCCGATTTTGATCCCAGAGGAGTACCAGAAGAACGATGCCGATCAGCAGTAAGGCCGATGCCGGGAGGAGTGCCCCAGCGACAAACAGAGGAAAGGCCATGATACAGCTAACCACGGCCAGCAACTTGCCAATGAAATAACTCGACTGGGTATTTAACAGCAGATTCAGCCCCCCTAAAAGGGTCAGACCGGCCCCAATGAGCAGCAGCCCCTGGCCTAACGATTGGTTGGCAGTTAAGATCAATCCCCCTTGCCGCCGCACGATGAAGGAGACAAGGGCCAAAACAAACAGCCCCAGGTAAATGAAGGCAGCGATTTGCTGCTGATTAGCCGGGAGTTTCCGAGCCGGGACCGGAACGGTGATCAACCCTTGTTTGATCATCTCACTCAGGCTGACCATTGTGCCCAAGGCCCAGGAGAAGATGATGATGAGGAAGATGTAAGGGGATTCAATAAAATCCCGGCCTGGGTGGATAAAAAAGGCGCGGCGTAAAATTTCGGCGGCCTTGGGAATGTCTTGAACCGATTGGAACTGCTCCCCTGGGGCAGCGATGAAGTTCATAAATTGGAACCCCATGGTGCCGACGATGAGGGCTAATACCAGGGTAGCAAAAGCAAAGGGGGTAAGCCAGCCAGCCTCCCCTGAACTTAAACCGGTTCTGACCACGCGGCGACGGTTGCTTTTGCGGCCGCTTTTCTCCTCAACCACGGCCACTGGCTCTTCGGCGGCCACCGTATGGGTCTCCTCAAAGATCGTCTCCTGGCCGATCTGGTGCAGGCGATACCCCAGCAGGAACATGAGAGCGGCAAAGACGAAAAAGTGCAGCCGGGTAGCGGCGATGGCAATACCAAAATGGATTTCCACAAAATGGCCTAAAACGGCGGATACCAGGGCGATCATCAGCAGCCGGTCTACGTGGAAGGGGGAAATTTTTTCTTGCCCTTCACTGGCCTGGGCAAACAAGGCGTAATAGATGAGGTACAGCACCAGCCCGGCGATGTTGCCAAACGGGAAGGCCACGCCAAAAAACTCTATTCCCTGCCAGCGGACAAAAATAATGGTCAGGACAGTTCCCACCAGGAACCAGAGGCCCAGGAGCAAATTCCGTTCAAATGGGGTCCGCACGACACCCAACCAGCGGAAACCGTAGTAAAAGATGCTGAGGTAAAGAAGCTGCCAGACCAGGAAACCAGCCAATCCGGTGATAACCAGGGCGTCGAACGTTTCATTGTGGGCACGGTCAGGGGAAGCGTTGCGAGCTTCGATAGTCGCCAGTTCGGGAACATAAAATTTATTGTAGGCGACATACATGGATTCAGGACCGTAGCCGAGCAGCGGCCGCAAAAAGTTAAACCGGTCTTGTGTCCCATCTGGGTAAGAGAGCGGCTCATGGATAGAGATGAGGTCTAAGGCCCCCTGCCATATCCAGACGCGCACTTTGGCCGTGCGGGAGTCGGTGTCTAACATCTGCCCAAAGCGGCCGACGGCAGGAAGTTCTTGCCATTCAGCCAGAGCGGTGCTGGTGCGTCCCAAGAAAGAGGTGGGGGGGTTCGCGGCCGCGATCTCATCAGCCACATTAAACAGAGCTAACCAGCCAGCCACAAAAACAGCCACCAAAATCCAGGCCATCCACAGCCAGCGCCACCCTTTGCGGGCAGCCATGAGGATAAAAATCCCCAGCACATTCAGGCCAATCGCCAGGACAAAAGCGACAAACGACCCCATCGCCCCGGCCAACGATTCAACCCGTTGACTGCTCAGAGTGACCAGAGTTTGGAACAGGAAAAAGCCGGCCAAAATACCCACCAGGACATACAAAACGGCCCAGGCTACATCTTTAAGTTGTAATCGTCCGGCATCCAGGGAGCTGTTTCGCAGAGCGACCAACAAAATGAGGACAAAGGCGAACATGCTCACCCCTAACCCCAATGTCGGGCCACGCGAGCGGGTCCAATAAATGGCAATCAATTGAATCGCCAGGGCGAAAATATAAATTGAGGAGCGGATAACATCGGCATAATCCAGCTCTTCATCGCTGAGGATGTGGGTAAAGGCGTCTAAGATGCGGGAGAGGGTGAAGGGAATCGCCAGGATGAGGTAAGCAGAAACGAAGATGGAGTTGCCCATGTGACCAGCCACGCGGGCCTGGGTTTCACCCCCCCAGGGCAGGGGGTCGAGGGCGAAATGTTGCAGCATGGCGTACAAGGAGACGGGAATGCTGGTGATGATGAGGGTGGTAATGATGCGGTCTAGCTGCGGCCGCTCCCGAATCGTAGCAATCATCAGGCCAAAAATGGTGATGTAGGAGAGCGTCGTATACGTTCCTTGCAGCCGTTGGTAAGAGCCAGCCCAACTCACCCCGGGGGTAATGGAGAACAGCGTTGAGAGGAGATACACCAGGGCGATGAGAGCCACGGGCAGCACAAACGGCATCCGCCAGATAGAGCTGGCATCCTTCCATTTGAGCCAGTTGAGCCGCTCCCAGCCTCGCTGCTCCACAAATTTCACCAGCCAGACAGCCAGCATGAACACGGCAATAGAGCGCAAGAGGGTTAATTTATCTGGTTCAAACACCCGGTCAGAGTGGATGTTAAAAAAGAGGGGAATCAAGACGATGGCAGACAGCCAACCGGCTTCCAACAAGCCATCGCACCAACGGGCTAATTTAGAATTCATACGTCTGAGTCCTGGGATCCAAGAGCGCGGAGAAAAGTCTGTACATCGTGAGATAACATTGGCCTGATTGCCAATGCGGTCTGAACATTTTCCTGGATTTTGGCAAAATCAAGGGGTACACCTGTTCATGGTCCACAGCAAACCCTTCCGGCGAATTTTGTCAGCAAAATGCACTTTGTCTAGTTCAAGCAGGTCAATGTCCCGTTCTAATACCTGACCCAAGAAGGCGGCCAAAGCAAAAAAATGCTCCCCTGGCAAATCAATGACAGCAATATCTATATCAGAGTTTTCATGAAAACGGCCTGGCTGTATCAGTGAACCAAAAATGATGCCCTGGGTGAATGGATATGACCTGGCTGGCTGATACAGGGTACTGATCACCCGCGTCAACAGGGCCTGTCGATCTGCTTCCTGGCGTGATTTTCGCTTCGTAATTGCTTGTTCCAATACTGATGTGTCAAAAGCCATGATTCTTGGCGTTTAAAACGTCAGGCATGATTATACCCATCGTGGTCATAAAGTGACATTTCAGTTGAGGATTAGAGATTAGAGATTAGAGAATGGAGACTGGTTACTCTCGAGTCTCCATTCTCACTCAAGAGGTCAGTTTATGACCGTTGACCGTATAAATGTATTCAGTATTCACCTTTTACAGAGGTTGAACAACCCGACTGTGAATGTTATCGCAACGGGCAGGGGCGAGCAAACGGGGCGAATTTGTAGGTGGGCGAGTGGGCGAGTAAGCAGTCTTCAGTCTCCAGCCTTTAGTCCCTCATTCCCTCCAACACCGACACCAGCCGGCTGGCCTGGGCCTGGCGAGAGTAGTAGCGGCTGACGAATTCGCGGCCGCGTTCCCCCATTTTTTGCCTCTCTTCCGGCTGTTCGGACAGGGTCAATATCGCTTGAGCCAGTGCGGCCGGGTCTTCGGGGGTGACAAAGCGGCCGGCTCCCGCTTGTTCTACCAACTGCTGGGCCTCACCCCGGATGGAGGTGAGGGTGGGGCATTGGCAGGCCCAGGCGTCAAACAGCTTTGAGGGCAAGGCCCCATGAAAAACAGGCACATCACGCAAGGGGACAACGGCCAGATCGGCCAGAGAGAGGTAGATGGGCATCTGCTCACGGGGCTGTTGACCCAGGAATTGGACGTTGGTCAGCCCCAGATTTTGCGTGTAGTCACGAAGGGGTTGCTCACGGGGGCCGGCCCCAACCAGAAGAAATTGAATACGGGGGTGGGAAGATAGGAGCGCGGCCGCGTCCAACACTGTCTCTAACCCCTGGGCCAACCCCAAAATACCAGCGTATAACACCACAAAGTTTTCTTGTAACTGTAACTGTTGACGCAACGTCGCGGCCGCAGCCGGTTGCGCTTGGAACAGGTCTGTGTTGGCCCCATTGGGGATGAGGGTAATCTTGGTTGGGGGAATCCCTTTGTTGAGAAGTGTCTGCCTTATGCCTTCGGTGACGACGATGAGGTGGCGGCTGTGGCGGTAACATTGATTGGCCAGCCAGGCGGATAGCTGAATGGCCCGACGGTTGTTCAACTCCCCCATCTCCACTGCCGATTCAGGCCATAAGTCACGCACCTCGAAGACCAGGGGGGTCCGGCGCAGAAAGCGCAAGGCCAGCCCGGCCCCCCCGGCAAAGAGGGGTGGGGAGGTGCAGTAGATGAGATCGTAGCGGCCGCGAACCAGCAGCAGCCCCATCAGGGTGGCACTGGCCATATAGCTCAAATAGAAGGCGAGCCGGTTGAAAAAATGTTTGTGTGGCGAGGCCCACACCCACCCATGCAGCACCTCTATCCCTTCTTGCGGCCGCCGCACCCACAAACGGCGGCGAAACCCCGGCTGAACAATCCCGGTGGGGTGATTTGGCAGTTCGGTCAGCATCGTGACCTGGTGGCCGGCCTGCACCAGCCCCCGGGCCATCTCATAAGCACGGGTTTGGGTGGCCCCCACCTCTGGGGGGAAATATTGGGAGAGATAGAGGATACGCATTTATAACTTTCGATACAAGTAACTACTAAGACACACAAGAATTTCACCGCGAAAACGCCAAGATCAGTAACAATTTCTTGAGGAACTTTGTGTTCTTGGCGGCTTTGCGGTTAGTAGTTACCGATAAAAACGGCTTAACTGATAGGCAACCTGGCGGAAATCATGGTATTGCCCAATCCATTGTGCCCCTTTGTCGCCAATGGCAGCCCTCTCTACGGGGTTGGTCAACATCTGCACAACTTTTCCCCTGATCTCCTCTGGTGTCTGGGCCTGGATGATGGGGGGGGACTCAGGGTACCAGGATGTTGGCTCATAATGACAGATAACTGGCCGCCCACAGGCCATGCCTTCTAATTCCACCATCCCCAGGCTGCCAATCTTAAACTGCCCAATGATGATCTCATGGGCCTGGTACAACGGGGCCATTTGTGGATGGGGCACAGGGGGGATAAACCGGAACCCAGGGCTGTTTTGGTAGTGCGGATAGAGTGGGCCGGTGGCAAAAGCGGTTATTTCAATTTCTGGGTGTTGTTTAACGATTTCTTGTAATCCCTGCATGGCTGCTTCAACCCCTTTAACGGGATAAAAGGCACTGCCCAACAAAATTTTGGGATGGGATTCAACGGCGGGTGAGTTGGGATGAAAAAGGGCCGTGTTGACCGGATTGGGCAGGAAGATGGCATCGGGGCGGATGGGCAGCAGCAGATCGGCCAGGTCAGGGGTGGCAAAAAAGACGGCTTTGGCTCTCAGGATGCTCTGGTGAATGAACCAGCGGCGACGCCAATCCAGGTAATCGCGGCGAATATCGCTGCCGTGACAATGGAGAAAGTAGGGGTACCGGCCTATGATGCCCAGCCAACCCAGGTAAGCAAAATGGATGTGAACGATGTCGTAGCGGCCGCGTCTTACCTGCCGATTCACCCGCAACATCTCCCGCAACCTTAGTGGGGATAATAATAGTTTGGTCAGGGTGGAGCCATGTGGGGCAGCCAGATTAAGGCGGCGTAATTCAGCCTGATACCCAATTTGTTGCAGGCCGGCCGTCAGGGTCGCCCCAACGTTAGCGATGTCGTGGATGTGTAGGATACGCATCTCAGAGGGTAAGTTTGGTGATGATCTGCCACAACGCGGCCGCACGATGCGGCCAGCTATGTTCATTCTGGACAGCATTATACCCGGCCTGCCCCATCGCTTCGGCCTGGGAGCGGTTTTGCAATAAATGAATAATCCCCTGGGCCAATTCTTGGGCATTATCCTGACAAAGCAAACCGCAGCCTAGACGCTCGATCCAATGAGCCGTTTCCTGGCAGGCTGTCGCCACCACCGGCCGACCAAAAGAGATATAGTCAAATAATTTGACCGGTACGGCCAGGTTATTGTACCTGTTTTGGCGCAGCGGGATAACGGTTACGCTTGTTTGGGCCATCATTTCCGGCAGTTGGGTGAAATCCGCTTGTGTCACCGTAAGCCAGGGCGCCCGGCGGTGGGGGTGGGAATCCAGGTAGCTGCTTTCATGGCTGATAAAAAGGCAGCGCGCTTCGGGATAAACGGTAACGACCTGGGCCATGGCTTCTAACAATAAATCACTGCCATAACGGTAGCTGGTGCCCCCCATGTAGCTGATGGTGGGCGGGTGCCAGGTTATGGGGGATTGCGGCCGCGAAGCCAACCCACCAGGGGGGAGCAAGGCGGTAAAAGGACGGTTGGGGAAACAATCCGCCAGCCCCTGTGAAGGGAACAATAAACAATCAGCTGTGCGCTGATAGAGCCTTAAGGAAATCTGCCAACCCCAATCCAACAATTTAACCTTTAACCCTACCCGGGGAAAAATCTCGGGAAACAGTTGATACCCATCAGGTATAAAAATAACAATAGGGATGCCAGCGCGGTGGGCCTGCCAGAGAAACCACAGGTCTGAAGGGTTGGCGGCTGAGGTCGAAGCTTCAACATAAATAGCCCTGGTTTGTGACAGCCCGCCCTGGCGTAGGAATTGACGCACCGCCTGGCTTCGGGTTTTGCGTGAGCCAGAGAGGAGAAGGGTAGGGGTAAGTGGTTGTAAGGCCAGATGCAGATTGTGGATGCGAACCGCCATAGCTGCCTTCAGGCGGGTCAGGTCAAACATGCCCAGGATGACTAAGGGGCGGGGCGTGGTGGGGGGATTTACGGGCGGATTCATGGTGGTTGGAGATAGGGAGATTGGAAATGGGAGACTATTTACGGCTCACTGCCCACCCGCTCTTCCCGGCTTACTCGCCAATACATGAACAGGGCGATGATAAAAACAATAGTGTAGGCAATACTAGACGCGGCCGCGGCCCCCACCACTCCCCAAATAGGAATGAGCCAGATGTCCAGAATGATGGTCAAGATTAAAGCCAGGCCAGAATTAATGGAGTTGTAATGAGGCAGGCCACGACCAGCAATTTCACTCATTAACACTTTGCCCGCTCCCATCATAATGACTCCCGGCAGCAGCCAGAGTAAAGGAACGAAGGCGGCCGCAAATTCGGTGGTATAAACCCAGATGATGAATGGTTTACCCACAGCGGCCATTATGAGGCTGCCCACAGAGGTGATAGCAAGGGTGATGAGTAACACCCGAGGGGTTAAACGATTCATGGTGCGATGGTCTGTTGCGGCCGCTTTGGGGAAAATCACATACCCTACGGCATCAGGAAAACGCCACAACAGCTCTGCCAACCGCACGGCAACGCTGTAAATGCCCACCCCAGAGACACCTACATAATAGTTGACTAGAAAATTATCCAGCCGGTAGTTGTAAAATTGCAGGACATTGCCTACGTACCCTCGTATCCCATAAGAGAGGAGCAGCCGTAAGGTAGGATAATCCCAGCGGGGCCAAAAAACGCCCCCCTCACGCCAGACGAAGAACGCGGCCGCTGCACACCCCACTGCGGCCGCGATCAGATAAGCCAACGTTGCTCCCACTACCCCAGGCGACTTTACCCATAAAAACCAGACCGTTGCCAGCAGCAGCACCAGGGCATAACCAAGCGGGAGTAGATTCACCAAAACAAACTTTTGTAACCCTTGCAAAATCGTCAGGCAAAAATAGCGAAACAGCTCCAGCGGCAGCATCGCCAACACCAGCAACAATAAGAGCGGTGACACCCCAGGTAAAACCTTTTCGGCCAGGCCACTGCCTAAAAGAGCCAACATCAATACCAGGCCAATAAGAGAAGCCAGCAGAGTGACGGTAACGGATGCGGCGGTCAGCGAGGCTATGGACAACCGCTGTTTGCCAATAAAATAGACATTGGCAATGCCCACACCCCCGCTGAGAAACAGGGTAAACATGGAAACAGTCAGGGTAACGAGTTGAATCACTCCTTTCCCTTCTGTCCCAAGCCGACGGGCTACCAGAACACCGCTGATAAAAACAACCGCCACACTGACCGTTTGTAAAAAAAAAGTGGAACTAACCTGGCGTGTAAACGACCCTGGTCTTTTTAGTCGCTGCCAAAATGAGGTAATCATAAAAGGTACTATTTCAGCCGTGATTCCCTTCCCCAACCCCCCGATACACAAACCCCGACGCTTTAGCTCGTTCTGCCCCAAACAGATGCCGCCCATCTATCAATACCGGATGTTGCAACACCCCTTTAAGCGTCTCCAGGTCTAATTCCCGGTAAGCCCGATGTTTTACCATCATTACCACTGCATCGCACCCCTCTATCGTCTCCCATAAATCCCCCCGATACTCATGCACCCAAGGATCATGCACCACCACCTCTGCCCCCAGCTCATCTAGCCGCTCCATTACTACCAGGCTGGGGCTGTTGCGGGTGTCATCACTATCTTCCAAATAGGCAAAACCTAATATCGCCACCCGTGCTTGCTCAATTTCTAACCCTGCCTCTTCCAGGGCATCCACCGTCAGGTTGACCACATGCAGGGGCATAAAATCATTGATTTCACGGGCGGCCGGAATCAATTTAGCCTGTACCATCTCGCTGGCCCCATAAGCCAGCAGCCAGGGGTCTTTAGGGATGCAATGGCCGCCAACCCCTGCCCCCGGAAAGAGGACATTGCGGCCGGGGCTTTTGTTAATCAACTCTCGCACCGTCCACACATCGGCTCCTACCTGTTCACAAATCAAGGCCAGCTCATTGGCAAAGGCGATTTGTACATCCCGGTACGCATTTTCCCCTGTTTTGACCAGCTCAGCTGTGACACAATCTGCCTTATCCAGATCCGCCTCAACAATGTGTTGGTAAAGAGCCTGGCCTAACTCAGCCGCTTCGGGGGTGTTACCACCGACAACCCGGCTCATCTGGCGCAAATTTTGCAGCAGGCGGCCGGGCATGACCCGCTCTGGGCAGTGGACCAGGAAAAAGTCACGCCCTGGTTCGCGGCGGCTGTTGGCTCGTAGAATGGGCAGCACCAGCCGTTCAGTGGTACCAGGGGCAATGGTGGATTCGACGATAACCAGGGTGCCGGGGCGCAAATTGGCGTTGAGGGTACGCAGGGCTGAGCGCAGAGCCAGGTAACGGGGTTGGCGCACACTGTCTATGGGGGTTTCGACGGCAATAAGGATAATATTGGCCTGTTGGCAAACGGCGTAATCATGGCTGGCTTTAAGCCGGCCTGAGGCTACCTGGGTTTTGACCAGATCGGCCAGACCAGGTTCTTCTCCTTCGATGGGGCAGATTCCCTGATTGATCAGGGCAACTTTTTCTTTGTTCACATCCAGCCCGGTGACGGTGAACCCGGCTTCGGCAAAACGGGCGGCGACCGGTAAGCCAACATAACCAACGCCGATAACGACGATGGCGGCACTTTTGTTTTGGATCTGTTCTTTCAGGTTGGTAAAGTGAGACATAAATAGATTTCGCCCCGAATGGCACGAATTAGCACGGGGTGTGTTTCAAATGGGGTAGGGCAGTTGGTTTAGAACACGGATGAGCAGGATTGGCAGATTTATTGGCCCCAAAAAATCTGTAAATCCTGCTCATCCGTGTTCTCTCCTTCAACTGATGAAACACACCTGTTAGCACGAAAAGTTGGTTATTGGGCTAATCTGTGGCTGCTATTAGAAATTTTGTGGTTGGGCGTTTAGCCCGGATTGGACGAGGGCCTGGGCCAGGGTGAGGGATTTAAGGCCGTCTTGTCCAGTAACTGGGACAGGGTTTTCCCCTTTGATGGCCGCCAGGAATGATTCTAACTCGGCTCGCAGCGGCTCTTTTTTGGCCACGACGTGGCGAATCATCCGCCCTTCGTTGACGCCGCGTAAGTTAAGGAAGGGCCAATCCCCGACGGGCGCGGCCGCGTTCTCAAAAAAGTACAAATCTTGGGTCAAATAATCTACCCGGAACATCCCTCGCTCCCCGGTCACATACAGTTCGCGGATTTTAGTAGGCGTGAGCCAGTTAATGGTTAATGTGCCGACAGCCCCATTATCCAGCCGCAGCAGTCCCGTCACCATATCCTCGCGGGTTTCATGGATGCGTTGGGCTGTCTCGGCATAGACGCGGGTAATCTCTGCTCCGGTGATATAACGGATGACATCAATATCATGCACGGCCAGGTCAACGACGACGCCGACATCTTTGATGCGCCCTGGGAATGGGCCTTGTCGCCGGGCGTCAATCTGGTAGACCTTGCCCAGGGCGTTTTCGGCCAACTGCTGCCGTAGGGCGATGACTGCCGGGTTGAACCGTTCGATGTGGCCGATTTGTAGATGGACGTTGGCTTGGGCGGCCGCGTCAATAATTTGCTGCCCCTCGTCCACCGTACTGGCGATAGGTTTTTCAATAAGCAGATGTACCCCCCGGCTAATCACATCCAGGGCCACTTCCAGGTGATGCTCGGTAGGGACGGCAATGGTGACGGCATCGGGTTGGGTTTCTTCTAACATTTGCCGGTAATCGGTGTAGGTACGGGTGGCATAGAGGCGGGTTGCGGCCGCGGCCCCCGCCTCATCCACATCGGATACCCCCACCAACTGTACCCCAGGTAATTCATAATAAACGCGCACATGGTTGCGTCCCATCGCCCCTGCGCCAATAACGGCTACTTTGATACTCATCAGGTTACTCCCAAAGATAGTAAGCAGTAAGCAGTGAGCAGTGAGCAGTAAAAAGCCCTGATCTACCGCTCCTTGCTCACTGCTAGTTATAACTTGTTCACTTCGGCTACAATTTTCTCCAAATCAGCCTGGGAAAGGAGAGGGTGGACGGGCAGAGAGATGACCTCTGCGGCCGCTTTCTCAGACACAGGGAAGGTGAGATCTCCCACAATTTTACGCATGTAATCATGCTGGTGGGCTGGTACGGGGTAGAAAATACCGCTGCCTACCCCATTATCGGCTAACTGCTGCACGGCGGCATCCCGGTCGCGGCCGCCATCCACACGAATGGTGTATTGGTGCCATACATGTTCGTACCCTTCCCGCACTGTTGGCACCACCACCGATTCCAGCCGGGCAGAGAGATAAGCGGCGTTTTCCTGCCGTTTTACCGTAGTTGCTTCCAGACGGTTTAGTTGGGCAATGCCGACGGCCGCGTGAATATCGGTCATGCGGAAGTTATACCCCAGCATGTCATAATAATAACGGCGGCGCATCCCGTGACTGCGGAGCAGGCGGCATTGGTCGGCAATCTCATCATCATTGGTGGTAATCATCCCCCCTTCCACCGACATCACATTTTTAGTGGCATACAGGCTAAACGTGCCGGTGCCAAAGCTGCCAGCCACTTTTCCTTTATACGTCCCCCCTACCGATTGGCACGCATCTTCAATCAGGGCCAGCCCATGTTTGTTGGCAATTCCTTGCAGGGCATCCATATCACACAGATGCCCAAACAGATGGACACATAAAATCGCTTTGGTGCGCGGGGTGATAGCTCGTTCTATCGCTTCTGGGTCAATATTGAACGTGTCTTCTTCAATATCTACCAGCACGGGGGTCGCTCCAGCATACAAAATACTGTTGACCGAAGCGATAAAGGTGAAAGGGGTGGTGATCACCTCATCACCAGGGCCAAGGCCATGGGCCAGCATCGCCAGGTGTAGGGCGGTGGTGCCCGATGAGGTAGCCACCGCGTGTTTGGTGCCACACACGGCGGCAAACTGTTTTTCAAATTCGGCCACTCGTGGCCCCTGGACGATCATGCCCGAATCTAAGACGGCCATCACCGCCTGTTTTTCTTCTTCGCCAATGTAAGGTTTGGAAACGGGAATCATTGTTTGCTCCTCGGAATTATGAAGGATGAGGGATGAATTATGAAGGATGAAAGGTATCTTCTCAATAAGTTGGGTCAAACCTTCCGAAGGTTACACGTTTTACTGAGATGTTACGATGTTACGATGAAAGAGTGAAAATTATCTTAGGGTAGCTTTCTCATAACCCACGATAACTCGAAACTCGAAACTTAAAACTACCACGGATCGTCCCATAGCTGCTCGTAGATCAGCTCACGGACTTCAGGGTAGTCGATCTCTTCTTTCCAGGTCTGGAGGGTCACGCGAAGAATGGCGTCGTCATATGGGGACAATCCCATCTTACTCATCTGTTTTTTGAGGGTGGGCAAATTTATGTGCAAGGCCACTTCCGGTTTATCTTTAACCATGGTCACGATCATATTGCTTAAGCGGATGGCTAACTCATGGATCTGTTTTTCATTCATCAACCCTTTGGCTGCTGGTGTGTCATCAATGGCCAGGGCCAGTTCGTTGGCTAAATCATAGCGCAGCCAGTTTTCCCCTGTCCGTTCGTTGTGGGTCGGTGCAAATCGCTGTGAAGGAATAGGATAATCTTCTTCATACCATAACCCGTCATCATCTTCATTCTCTTCGGATGAGACGTACTGTATGGGGGCAACGGAGGGGCGGCCTAAGTCTAAAATTCGGTACCAGACCAGGGTGGCAATAAAGGAAGCGATGCTGGTCAGAATGGCCCCTTCACCCAGAGAGATGGGCAGCCAGCGGCTTAGAGGCCAGGCGAGCAGCAATGACCAGCCAATGACGATCCCCACGCTCAGGGTAGCCACGAATAGAATAAGAAGAAAAAGTACGATAAACTCCAAAATTATGCGGATCATACGCATGGTTTAATGGTCCTTCAGATTGATGACGCGGCCGCATCCCTCACACATATATTCATCATCGGCTTGTTGGGTTAGCTTGCGGCCGCAGGGGCACACATACCCTACCAAGCGGGCGGGGTTGCCTAGCACCAACCCATAAGCGGGGACATCCTTTGTCACCACGGCCCCAGAGCCAACCATGGCCCATTGGCCGATGCGGACACCGGGCAGCACCACACTGCCCGCGCCGATAGCGGCCCCTTTTTCGATGTAAACAGGGGAGACTTCCCAGTCGGTATCTGTTTTCAGCGACATATCTGGGTTGACGGCTCGCGGCCGCTTATCATTGGTAATGATAACCCCAGGGCCTAAAAAGACACCATCCTCAACCGTCGCTGGATGGTACACCCAGACCCCATTTTGCAGCTTACAATGGTCGCCCAGGGTGACATCAAAATCAACATAACTGCCTTTACCTAAAATACAGTTCCGCCCAATTTTGGCCCGCTCCCGCACTTGTGCCTGGTGCCAGATGCTGGTGCCTGCGCCTATTTCCGCCTGGGGCGAAACATCGGCGGTGGGGTGAATACGAACGTTGGGGTGAGTCATAAATACCTCGATGGGGGAGATAGAGAGATTAAGAGATTAATTTGTCAATCAATTCATTCTCTGTGGGGAAGCAGGTGGAATAATCTAGCCACGACCATTTCGCGGGCGACCCGGTTTAGGCCACCATTGGGGATAATCACGTCCGCGTGCCGTTTGCTCGGTTCGACAAATTTGAGGTGCATGGGGCGGACCGTTTCTAAATATTGATGGATGACGGAATCAAGGGTGCGGCCGCGCTCCTGCATATCTCGCTGTAACCGCCGAATAAAACGTACATCCGCATCTGTATCTACAAACACCTTAATATCCATCAACTCCCGCAGCTTGCGCCGGGTAAAAATGAGAATCCCGTCAACCAGAATGATGGGGCTGGGTTCAACCAGAACCGTCTCCTCAGTCCGGCGGTGTTGGGTAAAATCATAGACCGGCATGGCCACCGGCTGCCATTTTAACAACTGCTTGATCTGCTTGATCAACAATTTCGTTTCCAACGAATCAGGATGATCATAATTGATCATCGTCCGTTCCTCAAACGAAAGATGACTATTATCCCGATAATAGGCGTCGTGAGGCAAATAGGCGATTCGTTCTGCCCCCACATCTTCTAGAATACCTCTGGCAACTGTCGTTTTGCCTGAAGCTGTTCCTCCCGCCACGCCAAAGACAATTGGTGTAATCATAGTTTACGAGTTTGCGGGCTTGTGAGTTTCCCTCAGTTCCGGTACTTCTCAAAAAAAAACCCTGGCCAGGCCAGGGTCAGTATGGAAAGAGCCACCCAAGGGATTTGAACCCTTAACCTCTCGCTTACGAAGCGAATGCTCTGCCGTTGAGCTAGGGTGGCAATCGCCTGGAATTATAACAAGGTACACCCAACCGTCAACCATGACACGACTGATTGCTGGTGTTTTATAATCTGGCTAGCAGATCGGCCATTCCTGACAAAATGGCGGTCGGTGGGCAGATTCCCTGTGGCCACAATTGATCAAAACAATATACAATTTATACGATCCACAGAATTGTTATAAAGTCATATTAAACAGCAATTCTCAATTTGCCTTGAAGTGGATGCAGGGGCGGGACAGGTGGGCCAGAGTTTTGGTCAAACGGGAACATTGAGTTCTCACCTATCTCGCCCTGATTTGGTCGCAATAGGGGTGCAAAAAGGGGGTGAGACAGGCGGGAATAACATTAAATCGCTTACCAGCACGATGATTATACTCTTGTTTACTCACAGATTTACCGTTTTACCCATTCAACTTGTCTTATCACTGCTCTATATCCCTATGAATAGCTAACCAGGGGCAAGCCATGGAACGCGGCCGCCACTCGCCAACTTGCCTTCTCCTCATCCTCTTTCTCCTATTCCCCTTCACCCTTCTCCTCTCCCCCCCTTTAGCCGCTACCGGCCTGGAACAGGGTGAACCCGTGCTGACCGTTCTCCCGGCCATGAATTACCATCCCCCTCTGGGAGCTGCCCAGTTGAGTGAATTCTTAAAACCACTATCAGCTACGAGACCAGGTATAATCTATATCCTATCACCGTTACCAATGGCCTGAACCGGCCGGCAACCAACCGTTTGCCATCTCCGAACATACCCGGCATGGCACCTTTAATGGGCAGGGCGGGCAGTATATGTACAAAACCTTCACCTACTTTGATGGCCTGGGCCGGCCGATCCAGAGCCAAAACCGGGGAGCGGCCATTCATGGGCTGAGCGAATGGCGGGATATCGTCACCCTCACCAGCTACAACGCCCAGGGGGTAAGCCACTGCACCACCGCCCCGTTCAGCAAAACCCACGTCCCGGACTCCCACGTGCCCGCCTTCTACACGGCGCTGCCCTGCACCAGCCCATCCCTGGACCCCACCCTGACCAGTTATGATAATCTGGCGCGGCCGCTTACCATCACCACACCTGGGGGAGCCGTCACCAGCTACAGCTACGCCACCGCCCCCACTTCCGGTGTGTACCATTTAGCCAGCTACTGCTACGACACCGACAGCAGCATCATCTACCCCCGCGGCCTGGGCCAGTTAGTAGAAACAACCTGGGGGAGTGACCCCACAAATCATAAAGATTTATTCAACTACGACCCCCTGGGCCGGGTCAGCAGCCAGACCCGCACCCTGGCCAACCGCTCTTATGCCCTCACCACCCTCACCTGGGACATCCTCAACCGCCCCCTGACCCTCCGCACTCCCCACAACAACGAAACCATCACCCTCAGCTACGACCATGAAGGGGAAAACAGCCTGGCGGCCGGGAGCGATACCCTGGTCAGCAACATCACCTACAACCAGTGGGGGCAAATGGTCTCGTTGGTACGGGGCAGCTTCACCAGCAGCTACAGCTACTACACCGGCAGCGGTAACAGCGGCACCGGCAACAACGATTTCCGTCAGAGTTACGACTTAGAAAACCGGCTCACCCAGGTCACTGCCGACACCAACAGCAGTGTGACCAGATTCAGCTACGACAGCCAGGGGCAGCGCACCATCAGCGAAGTAGAGACCCCAGGGGTGAGCAAGACTGTAACCTACTACCCCTTCCCCACCTACCAGGAAGAAGTGCGTTATCAATGGTGGTAAGAGTGTGAAGGGGACAAATGCAGCAGCTACACCTGGCTAGAGCAGGCCAATATCAACAAAAGCACCTACTTCCTGGCCGGCCACCCCATCGCCACCCGTATCACCGGCGACCCGGACAGCAATAACAACGACCTGTTCTCCTTGCGGCCGCACCAACTATCATGAAAACCGATACCTCTTTACCTCTTTACCTTATGAGTTGGCCTGGATAGGCGATGGCGGTATACTTGGGGGCAGGTTTAATAGATAAAAACTGTGATTGGGAAGAGTACGCGGCCGCGACCCCCCAGAGAGTGCTGCCCAGGCTGAAAGCCGCACGGCCCTCGCCCCGCCGAACGTCACCCAGGAGTTTCTGTGCTGAACCACAGTAAGCACAGACGGGTCAGCCCGTTACAGCCATTAAGTGTTTTGAAGTAACCAATTACCAGTAAGCAGCCTAATGATACGGCTCACTGATAACTGGCAACTTCGAAAAAACAAGGTGGTACCGCGTGAGTCACCCTCTCGTCCTTGATCGGATCAGAGGGTTTTTTTGTGGCCAAAGATGGGGCTAAGGCGAAGGGGCTAACTGTAACAACTGCACGAGCGTAGCAATCCCCCCAACTACCCATCCCCACAACCAATACACCAACGCACTAATGTACTAATGCACCAATACACTAATACACCAATACACTAACAACGAGGTCTCCCATGTCCGAAATGCCCAAAGCCTACGATTACAACAGCACCGAGCAGCGACTCTACCAATGGTGGGAGAGCAATGGCTGGTTCAAACCCGAAGTGCGGCCACCCGACGCCAAACCTTTCGTCATCTCTATCCCACCTCCCAACGTCACCGGCGAGCTGCACATGGGGCATGCCATGTTCGTAGCCCTGGAAGATTTGATGATCCGTCACGCCCGCATGAAAGGGTTGGCTGCCCTATGGGTGCCCGGCACCGATCACGCCGGCATCGCCACCCAACTCCAGGTAGAAAAAGCGTTGATCAAAGAAGGCACCAGCCGCCAGCAAATTGGGCGTGACGCTTTTGTAGCCCGAGCCTGGGCCTGGAAAGAAAAATATGGCGGCTACATCACCCAACAACTGCGTCGCCTGGGAGCTTCCTGCGATTGGGATCGAGAGCGGTTTACCCTGGATGAAGGGTTAAACAAAGCGGTCGTTGAGGCATTTAACCGGCTTTACCGGATGGGGCTGATTTATCGCAGCGAATATCTCGTCAATTGGTCGCCCGGTTTACAAACCGCCGTCTCTGATTTAGAGGTGGAGTACAGTGAAGAGCCGGGTTTCCTGTACCATTTTCAATACCCTGTGAAAGGAGGGGGCTTCTTGCCCGTCGCCACCACCCGCCCGGAGACGATTTTGGGGGATACCGCCGTCGCCGTCCACCCCGACGATGAACGTTACCAACAGTACATCGGCCAAACCGCCCTGGTGCCCATGCTCAACCGGGAAATCCCCATTATCGCTGATAGTTATGTGGATGTGAGTTTTGGTACCGGGGCGTTAAAAGTGACCCCAGGCCATGATCCCAACGATTTTGAGATTGGCAAGCGGCACCACCTGGCAATTGTCAATGTGATGAACCGGGACGCCACCATGAGCAGTGAAGCGGGTGCTTACGCTGGCCTGGATCGGTTTGCCTGCCGGGAAAAGTTATGGGCTGATATGGAAGCGGTCGGTCTGACGATCAGGAAAGAGCCATACATCCTGAATGTGCCGCGCAGCCAGCGGGGTGGGGAGATTATTGAGCCGATGGTCAGCAAACAATGGTTTGTGGATGCGGAACCGATGGCCAAGATGGGGTTAGAGGCGGTTCGCAGCGGCCGCATCCAGATCATCCCCGACCGGTTCAACAAGGTGTGGGAAAACTGGCTTACCAACATCCGCCCCTGGTGCATCAGCCGCCAACTATGGTGGGGTCACCGCATTCCCGTCTGGTATGTAGGGGGGCAAGAGGAGCAATATGTGGTCGCCCGTGATGAAGCTGAGGCGTACCAGAAAGCCATCGCTCAATTTGGCCCGGATGTTCACCTGGAGCAAGACCCCGATGTGCTGGATACCTGGTTCTCCAGTGCCTTGTGGCCGTTTAGCACTCTGGGCTGGCCGCAAAACAATCCCGATTTACAGCGGTTTTACCCAACCGATGTGTTAGAAACGGGCTATGACATCCTCTTCTTCTGGGTGGCCCGCATGGTGATGACCGGACTCCTGTTCACCAACGACATCCCATTCCATACGATTTATTTGCATGGGCTGGTGCGGGATGAACACGGCCGCAAAATGAGCAAAACCATTGGCAACGTGGTAGACCCGATCACCGTCATGGAAGAGATGGGCACCGATGCCCTGCGCTTTACCCTGCTCACCAGCGGTACACCAGGCAACGATCTCAACCTGGCCCTGGCCAAAGTTGCCAGCAACCGGAATTTTGCTAATAAAATATGGAACGCGGCCCGGTTTGCCGTGCGGGCATTAGATGGGCTGGATCCGGCAGCCAAACCAGAGACCCCAGTCTATACCGCCGCCGATCAATGGGTGCTGCACCAGCTTAATGAACTGGTGCGGGATGTCAATCGGCTGATGGATAGTTACCAATATGGGGAAGCCGGCCGCCAGGCGTATGAGTTCCTCTGGGGCGAATTTGCTGATTGGTATGTGGAAATCGGCAAAGTGCAGCTTCGTCAGGGGGGCGCGGCCGCGTGGACCACCGCCTCTATCCTCTGCCACGTTTTAGATAGCTGCCTGCGCCTGCTCCATCCCTTCATCCCGTATGTCACCGAAGAGACGTGGCAGCAGATAAAACAGGCTTTCCAGCCCGTTGGCATCTCGCCCGTTGAAGGGTGGGCCGAAGCATTGATGATCGCTGATTGGCCGCGGCCGCAGCCGGCTGCTTATGGAGAGGTCGCGGCCGCGTTCGAGCGGATTCGCGAGCTGATTACCCGCATCCGGGCCACCCGTGCCGAGAGCAATGTCGAAGCGGGCAAAAGGATACCGGCCCTGGTTGTGGCCGGGCCGATGGCCGGGTTTATCGAGAGCCAGCGTGAGGTATTGGCCTTTTTGGCCCGGTTGGATGAGGGGGGGTTGGTGATTAAGAGGGATGCGGCCGCGCCCGATAACGCCCTCACCATTCCCCTGGGCGAAATCACCACCTACCTGCCCCTGGCCGGATTGGTAGACCTGAGTGCCGAGCGGGAGCGTCTAAACAAAGAGCTGGCTGACCTGCAAGGGCAGATAGAACGGCTGCAAAAACTCCTCAACAGCCCGTTCGCCCAACGCGCTCCCGCCGATGTGGTACAGCGGGAAAAAGAAAAACTGGCCCAACTCCAAGCCAGTCAAACCCAGATTGCCGCTCGCCTGGTCCAGGGTGGATGAAACATGAAGTGACAGCATTGAACTCAGCCCCAACATCACCGCCGAACCCAACGAGTTAGGGGAGATGATTCGTCTTGAAATCCTGAATGCCAGCACCTTCATTCGTGATTCAATTTTGGGATCAGTATAGGGGAAGCTGATGCAGTTTAGCGGTGCCCAACTTGCTTGATTGGGCCATGATTGTTTTCGTCCTTTCTTTGCCATCTCATAAATCTGCTTCATTATTTTACACGATCTTCAATTATCCACGCTTATCCACGCTTCCTCTTGCCTATACATTTGGTATCGTATAACATACCACTATGACAATTCAAGTCGTCATAGATACAAATGTTGTCATAGCTGGATTGCGCTCACGGAAAGGGAGTTCTTTTCAGCTACTTCGTCTCATTGGTCGCAGTAATTTTGAGATTAACCTGTCGGTGCCCCTTATTTTGGAATACCAGGATGCTCTTTTGCGACAGCTTTCCGAATTAGGATTGACAGAAACAGATGTAACAAACCTGCTTGATTACTGGTGCAACATTGGCAATAGACACAAAATACATTATCTATGGCGTCCTACACTCCGCGATCCCAAAGATGAGATGGTTTTGGAATTAGCTGTCAAAGCGCAGTGCAACTTTATCATTACATTCAACAAGCGTGATTTTATCGGGATTGAGAAATTTGGTGTGGCTGCTCTGACGCCGGGTGAATTTCTCAACCGCCCAGGAGTATATCACTCATGAGTACACTGAGTCTTCGTTTACCAGATTATCTGCATGAACATGCTAAAGAGTTGGCGCAACGTGAAGGCATTTCCCTAAACCAACTGATTATGGTTGCTTTAGCCGAAAAAATGTCGGCTTTGATGACCGAAGAATATCTGGAAGAGCGAGCCAAACGAGGCAGTCGGGCCAAATACGAAGCGGTGTTGGCGAAAGTGCCGGATGTGGAGCCTGAAGAATATGACCGGCTGAATTAAGCCCGCATACCGGTTTGGCTTTGAATTAGGATAGCTCATTATTCTCATTTGGATGGAACAACGATGGTTGAACAGCATAAACTGGATGAAGAATTGTCTCTGGTAGAAGAAATAACCACCTGGGAAGCCGCCAGTGATGAAGATGCGCCCAAACTCGACGAACTTCTTAACCAGCCCGCTGAAGCATTTCACAAAAGTTTGCGCCGTGTGCTTGAGAAGAACGAGGAACTTTACCGGCGGTTGGCTTGAGATTAAGGCCGGGAGATTTGTCAATGAATAAACCACGTCTGATTTATTTTGAAAAAGAGGATGCTTTGCACCTGGTTGTTTCTGATGGCCCGGAAAGCAACAGCATTGAACTTAGCCCCAATATTACCGCCGAACTCAACGAGTTGGGTGAGTTAATTGGGCTTGAAATTTTGAATGCCAGCACCTTCATTCGTGATTCAATTTTGGAATCAGTGCAGGGGAAGTTGATGCAGTTCAATATTGACCAACTTGTTTGACCGGTGTGTGAGGGTGAAAACGATAATAGGGAATATGTGGAACTGTAGTCAGGTTGTCGCCAACCGTTCTTCTAATCGCTGGCGTAAAACAACCAGTTCATCTCGACTAAAGCTGTCCAAAGCGGATAGAAAACTAGAAAAAGGTATCTGTAACTTGACCACCGGCTCGGCTTCAAGCAAATTGTGTCGTAATACAGCGGCAATCTCTTGAGCATCACCCCAAACTTCATCGGCTGACATGAGGGTGGCTTTGGGTTCGTGAATCACTTTTTGGACCATGATTATTTTTGTCCTTTCTTTGCCATCTCATAAACCTGTTCAATAAATTTTACACCATAATGGGTTCCTTGTAATTGACATATCTCTAACCGATTTTTCAACTCTGCCGCTGAAATCAAACCCATTTGTACCGCTAACAATAACACACCGGGGAAACCCGAAAGTCGCACTCTATTTTGTTTAGCTACAGCCCTGGCTGCCAGTTCATCCAATAGAAGTAAATCATAACGGTACTCAGGGCGTTGAGCTAAAACGATAACCTGGGCTTCCCCAAATGATTTTCAACGATGGGATCGTTGGTATCAGAATGTTGAGCAATGAGGTTGGCAATCGTCAAGGCTTTACAAGAACGCCAAAGTATTGATCATACTTCTTTAGGCTTAGTGCAACCAAAGAAGCATCAGATAAAGTTGTTGATAAGTTGAAAAACCAAGTATGCGCCCCAGATAAAGATTTGCATTTTTACCTCGGTAACATTTCAACACACCCGCATATTTTCACAATGGTTGGGTTGTGGTGGCCCAAGCGAAAAGATAAGCAAGATCAGGCGATGCAACTGCCCCTGACTTTTTCGTGAATTTATTCCTTAATTTTTCAACCGTTGCATAATTGCATCGAATAAAGGTTCATGGTAAACAGTAGCGGTGTGGCGGCCGCGAAAATATTGTACCTCCACCTGTGTACCTGGCACGGCATACGCCACCGGCAGGTAGCCATACACGATTTGCTGGCCCACACTGTAGCCAAAATCACTGCTGGTCACATACCCCAACAACTTCTCCCCTGCTAAAATCGGCTCTTTGCCCAGCAGTACGGCCCCCGGCTCGGTCAACGTCAGGCAGCACAACTGCCGCCGGATACCCTGCTCACGCACTTTGAGCAGCGCGTCCCGTCCCAGGAAATCCCCCTTCTTGAGCCGTATCGCCCAACCTAACCCGGCCTCATACGGGTTGTATTCGGTGTGGATGTCGCTGCCCCAGGCGCGATACCCTTTCTCCAGGCGTAGGGAGTTGAACGCCCCGGCCCCTACCGCCACCAACCCGGATGGCTGACCCGCCTCCCACAACAGATCCCACAGCCGCAATCCCATCTCCATCGGCGCGTAAATCTCCCAGCCCAACTCTCCGGCGTAGGAGAGGCGCAAAGCGTAGGCGGGGATACTGTCTATGGTCAGCGGCCGCGCCGTAAAATAAGGAAACGCCTCATTCCCTACATCATCCGGGGTCACGCGGGCCAACACCTCCCGCGCCAATGGCCCCCATAACCCTACCGCCGCATACCGTGAGGTCACATCTTCAATCGTCACCGAGCCATCGGTGGGGGCGTGTTGGCGTAACCAGGCCAGATCATGTGGCCCCCCCCCGGCTCCGGTCAACACCAGGAACTGCTCCTCACCGGTGCGGGTGATGGTCAAATCGGCCTTGATCCCCCCAGCCTGATTGAGCAGGGCCGTATACACCACCTTGCCCACTGGCTGATCTACCTGATTGGCGGCCATATAATTCAGGAAGGCCAATGCCCCCGGCCCGCGCACCTCAATTTTGGTGAATTGGGTCAGGTTGAACAGCCCTACCCGCTCCCGCGTTGCCAGATGTTCGGCTCCCTGGATGGGGGACCAGTTTTTGGCTGCCCACCCGGTGCGTTTGGGAATGCGGCCGCTAAACTCCACCAGCAGCCGTTCATTCGCCTCATACCATTGGGCCACTTCCCAGCCGCTGTTCTCAAAAAAGACCCCTTGTTGGGCCACCAGCCGCTCATGGTACGGGCTGAGGCGCAGGTGGCGCGGATTTTCCATCTGCTGCAACGGGTGGATGATGTCGTACACCTCGCGGTACTGCTGGGCACAGCGCAGAGCCACATAGCTGGGAGTGGTGTGATGGGCGTGGAAGCGGTGGATGCTGGCCTCGCGGATGTCCCATTCGGTTGTGCCATAACTCATCAATTCGGCGATGGTTTTTCCCGCCCCGCCGCTGTGAGTCACCCAGATACCGATGGCCGACCATACCCCTTTGGTGGTCTGGCTTTCCCCCAACACCGGGTAGCCGTCAATGGTGAAGGCGAACATGCCGTTGAACTGGGTGACATATTTCCGCCCCTTGAGCGCGGGCAGCAGCCGATTGGTCGCTTCGTGGGCTTCGTCAAAATCGCCGGGGGTGAATGGGTGAATGGCTGACTTCTTGAGGGTGTACGGGCTGACCAGACGGGGTTCGTGGCAGTAGCTGCCCACACCATAAGCGTCTCCGTGCTGGCGGAAATACATCCGTTTGTCTTGATGACGCAAAATAGGATGGGTCACAAACCGTTCTCGGTCTTGGGCCAGTTCGGGCAGGGGTTGGCTGATGAGGTATTGGTGTTCGACGGCGTAGAGGGGCAGGGGCAGCCCCAGTTTGTCCCCCAGCACCGGCCCCCAGATGTTGGTGCAGAGGAGAACGGTTTCGCAGGTGACGCGGCCGCGATCCGTCATCACTCCTGTCACCCGCCCTTTTTCTACCAGGAGACCCAGCACCTTTGTCTCTCCCTGGAAGGCTACACCACCGGCTGCCATAGCCTGATGAGCCAGGGCTGCGGCCGCGTACCACCCCCGCGCATCCCCATCCGACGGCACATGGTACCCCGCCAGCACCACATCCTCGTTAATGATGGGGATCATCCGTTTCACCTCAACTGGCGAGATGATTTGTGCTTCCAGGCCGTAGGCGGTTGCCCATCCCTGCCGCCGGTACAAATCCGTCACCCGCTCCGGCGTCGCTGCCACTTCGACGCTGCCGACCTCATAAAAACAGGGTGTATCACGGTAGGTCAGCTCACGGAGCAAATGAACCGTATATTGGGCCATCTGGCACATTAAGCGTGAACCATTCGTTTGGAAAATCAGGCCAGGGGCGTGGGAGGTGGAACCGCCCGTCTCAAACAGCGGCCCCTGGTCCAGCACCAAAATATCCCGCCAGCCCAGCTTGGCCAGATGGTACGCCGCACTGCACCCCACAATCCCCGCCCCAACGATTACCAATCGCGCCTGATCCTGCATGGTTAATTCCTTACAATGGTCTCAAGATTGAATTTTCTAAAAACAGCCACAAATGACTCCATTTGGCCCAAATTTTTTTCTGGCAACTTCGCGCCTCTGCGTCTCTGCGGGAGTTCTTTCAGTTGTGTCAATATTGCTTTATTACCAAAATGGTTTAACTGAATCCTGTTCCCAATACAGTGGATCGGTCGAGTCCATGAGGGTGGAATGGGTGTGGGAGTGGTGATGATGCGGCCGCAATCCACCCCTTTGTTGCCGCAAATATCTACCTCTATAGCCAAAACCCGTCTCGGGGATAAGGCGACGTGGGGTTTGTCTGCGTATGACGGGCAGCCCGACGTCGGCCATGTGCCCGGCATGGAGGGCACTCACCTGCCCGGTAAACCGGGCCAGGTTAAACAGGCTGATGTCGTGGCGGGTATCCCCCCGCTCGGCCAGGTCGGCCAGGATTTCGCCGATGACGCTGGCGAACTTATACCCATGACCAGAGAACGCGGCCGCGAACGACACCTGCGGATAATCCGGGTGCAAATCCATAATGAAATGCCCATCCGGCGAGTTGGTAAACATGCACGCCTTCAACGACATCACCGGCCCCGCGCCCATGGGGAAATAACGGGCGGCAAACTCTCGCAGCATCTCCTCATCATCCCAACGAGGTTCAAAATCAACCGCATCGGCCCAACCCTGCTCCTCAAAATGGTGGTATTTGCCAAATTTGAACCCCGGCACCCCAAACACCGGGAAGCCATAATACCGCCCTTCATTCACCAGGCAGTTAAACACCGGGAACCGCTCCGGGCGGAACAGTTCCGGCCGTTCCGGCTGCAACCAGGCCAGCACCTGACGCTCTGGCACGGCCAACCCGCGCAAAAAGGGCAGCACATTCTGGTTCCATGACCCGGCGGTGATGATCAGCCGGTCAGCCGTATATTCGGCCCGGTCGGTGAGGACGCGCACCCCTCCTTCAACAGTAGGGTGCCACTCCAGCATCTCTTCGCGGCCGTGAATCTCCGCTCCCAATGCCTGGGCCGCCTCGGTGAAGGCAACAGTGGCCTGCTCTGGCACCAGGAACCCGCCATCCGGCTGCAACAGTGCCAGATGGTCGTGGGGCAGATTGTAGCCAGGGAACCGGTCATGCAGTTCCTTGCCGGTCAGGACTTCATGGGGCAAATCATGCTCCACACACGATTGCAGCGACCCTTTGAACACCCAGCTATCAGCCGGGCCGGCGTCAATGGAGCCGACTTTATGCAGCAGTTTGCTCCCCGTGCGCCGCTCAATCTCGTCCCATAGTTCATAGGAGCGTCTGAGGAGCATGACATAGGATGGGTGTTCATAATAGGCCAGGCGGATGATGCGAGTATACCCATGGGACGAGCCGAGGTCATGGGGAATGTCGTACTTCTCAATGCCTAACACCCGTTTGCCTCGCCGCGCCAGCTGGTAACATGTAGCACTGCCCATCCCGCCCACACCCACAACAATAACGTTGAAATGTTTAGAGTAGCCAATCATATTTAACTTCTTTGCTGGGTTCATTTAATAGGTGATTTCGCGGTTGGTAGGTTTTTCGGTTTTCCAGGCCAAAACGCGTTGATGAATCTCTTCAATATTGGCATTGCCCCAGTAATCGTGAATTTCTTGAACGGAATCACCTTTGCCTCGTTCAAGAAGGACGACAAACTGTGTCGCCTTTTCAATACCTAATTTTTCGACCAATAAGTTCCAGCCTTCACGAATAAGGGCCATGGATTCTGATGGAATGACCGTCACTGTATTCATTCGAGATCCCCTTTCTGTAACTTTTCAACGAAAAGCACAGGGTTCATAACCGAGAAATAGGTCTGGCGGTATGTTCGCGCAAAGCGACGATAACAACGAACTTGCTCTATTTGCGCAACCTTGCGATCACAAGAAAGGAAATAACGTGCCTGACCAACGATAGCTGAAGCGATATGTAAAGCATCACGCGGCCGCAAATGACAATCCGACTGTATCTGCTTACCAAGATGCAAAATCTCATCGGAACTGTCAATATGCTCATTGCATAATTTGAGATACGTCTCAACCTTCGTTCGTTTGTTACTATCCAGGATATTGTCTACTTCAAAGGTCAAAATGTCAGAGGAAAGCAAAACTAGCTTTTGAGCTTCGATGGCCTGAATGATCTCGAGAAAGGCATTGGCCTCAGTTTGAATGGTTGGTTGAGTCTGATCATCAAATGAACGGGCATACACATTAGTGTCGAGATAGATTCGTTGTAGACTGCCATTGGACACGTTTGCACCTTTGATGCTTCATGCTTAGATTATTGATTGATGAGTTTTTGAGTACCGGTAGCGCGTATTCTTACCCCTTGCGGGTCAAAGAAAGGCGTTTGTGTAACGGTGGCCAGGGCGGCGCGGCCGCTTACATTCACCAGCACCCGCGCTCCAGGCCAGGAATGGGTCACGTCCAGGTAAGCCAGGGCCAACATTTTACCCACGCTGTGCCCTTTCGCGCTGGAGGTGACCACGCCGACCGGCTGCCCGGCGGTTTCCAGGTCAAACGATGCCCCCGCCTCACTGCCGGTAAACATTTTCTGCTTCACCGTGCGGATATCGGCGATGCTGTAGACGGGATCGCCGTGGTTGGCCGGGATGTCGCTTTCCAGCACCAGCCCGGTCCACCGTTGCTCTAGCCCCATCTCTTGCACCCGCAGCAGCGCTTCTCGCCCCACAAACTCCCGCTTGTCAAACCGTATCCACCGGTTTAGCCCTAAATGGAATGGGGTTTGGGAACCGTCTATATCTGGCCCGTAAAGAGGTAACGCCTTTTCAATACGCAGGCTTTGCATCGCCTGAACGCCGTAGGGAAGCAGACCGAATGCTTTGCCTTGTGCCAGGAGATAATGCCAGATCGCGGCCGCTTCCTCAGCCGGGACATACAGTTCATACCCCAACTCCCCCGTGTACCCCGACCGGGAGATGAGCAGCTCTGTGCCATTGATCACCGCCGGGGTAAACCAGAAAAAGCGCAAATTCTCCCAATCTGCCCCATCCACCACCGAGAGCAAAAAATCCCGGGAGCGCGGCCCCTGCACCGCCAGCAAAGCAATCGCCCCGGTCAGATCGGTGGCATAGGCACTCATTCCGGCAGCATGGTCAGCAATCCAGCGGTAGCTCTCCTTGCGCGGCCCGGAGCTGGTAACCACCATAAAATGCTCTTCGCTGAACTTATACACCGTAATATCATCCAGGATCAGCCCATCCTCATTACACATTGTCGAATAACGTACCTGACCAGGGTGCATATCGCGGATGTCATTGACCAACAGCCGGTTGATGAGCCGCTCAGCCCCTGGCCCTTTCACATCTACCTCCCCCATCGTGGACAAATCCTGCATCCCTACATTGGTGCGGGTGTTCAGGTGTTCCTCCATCGGGGCGGTGTAGGAGAATGGGAACATAAAACCGCCGCCACCAGGGATCATCTTCGCGGCCGTGCGGGCATGGATGTCATACAGCGGGGTGCGTCGTTCCACGGGGGGAGTAGTAGTAATGGGACGATGGGGGGAGGGGCGGCGGGGCCGTCTATCTTGGGTCATAGGGCAACCTTTAGGGAATTGGGTCTTGTCATCATATCACTTAGCTACTTAGGACTTACGCAAAATGCAAAAAGACCTGACAGGTTTTTTGATTCGTTCTATGGTTGTTACAGGAGAAAACCTGTCAGGTCTGCGTAAGTCCTATACTATGATACCAACAACCGGGCATACTGCCTGGTGCAAGGCTAGGAGATTGCATTATGGAAGCGATTATCGAACAATTGCCCCGTTCAGGGCAGATGGAATTTATGATACACGTCTCAACCAATATCCATTTTTCGGCTGAGGCTGCCCGCCGCCTGGTTGGTCGTTTTGCCGCTAACGAAATCGCCTACTTACTGCGGGGTGGTGAACCAACCCTGATTGTGGCAGAACGTGTCTGCTGGCGTGTTCCAGTATTATTAACGCTTCCTGGCCAGGGCATTGTTGGCCCGGTTGGTCAGATAGATGTAGATGTTGAAACGGGGGAGATAATCATTTCCTCTGAAGACATTCGTCTGATACAAGAGTATGCCGAACAAAAAGCTGCCCATTATTCCTCCCCTTCCAGTTCCCTTTCATAAACAAGAAGCCGAATCGGATTGTCTGGCGGCCTGTGTCACTATGCTGCTGCATTACATCGGTCGTCCGCTTCCTTATGCTCAATTGGTGCGTCTGTTACAAATTGGGCTGATTGGCGCACCCCGGCGCAATATCATTCACTTGACACAGATTGGTTACAACGTTACCTATCGAGAGGCAACTCTGACTATTTTAGCGGAAGATTATTTGCAAAAAGGCGAGCCAGTTATTGCCTTTGTGGATACTGGCGAACTTAGCTATTGATCACGAATAACTAACCATGCTGTGGTTATTGTGGGTCTGGATGAAGAGAATGTATTGGTTCTTGATCCTGTATTTTCGGCAACTGTTCGCCCTATCCCACAGGATGAATTTCAGTTGCCCTGGCTGAATGGGGATTACGCCTGTGGTGTTATTCACAAAAAGTAAACATCTTAATACTCTGGTTTGATGGTGGCTTTGCGGCCGCGTATAAACCCCATGATCTCCTCATCAACAGCCGGGTCCAACGGGGGTGCCTCATACGAGCGGAGCAGCTGCTTAACCTTCGCGCTCGCCTTCTGCTCCGCCGTCAAACTCCCTTCCTCAGCCCACTGCTCAAACGAGTTGTAATCAAACAGATCAGACCGATGAAACGCCGTGCGGAAATTCCGCATGGTATGCTCTGTGCCCAGGTGATGCCCCCCTGGGGCAACGGCGCGAATCCCTTCCATCGCCAGCCCATTCTCGGACAAATCTAACCCCTGTAAAAATTTGTGGAACATCCCCAACAGTTCACAATCCATGACAAACTTTTCATACCCGGCGGTCAGCCCCCCTTCCAACCAACCTGCGGTGTGTAGAACAAAATTGACCCGTGCCAGCACCGTTGGCAGCATCACCATCACCGATTCATAAGCCGCCTGAGCATCCCCCACCTTGCTGCTGCTGAACATACCACCGCTGCGGAACGGCAGACCATACCGCCGGGCTAACTGGGCACTGGCATATAGGGCGATCTGGCTCTCCGGGGAGCCAAAAACGGGGGCCCCGCTCTGTAAATCAATATTGGTCTGGAATGCCCCGTACACCACCGGGGTGCCAGGGTTGATCATCTGGGTTAAGACGATACCAGCCAACGCTTCGGCATTCAATTGGGCTACCGTACCCGCTACCGTCACCGGGGCCATTGCCCCAGAGAGGATGAACGGGGTGATGATGAGCGCCTGCCGCGCTTTGGCATAGGCTTTGAGCGCACCCAGCATCCGGTCATCCAGGCGGCGGGGGCTGCTGATATTGATGAGGGAGATGAGGGCCGGATTTTCTTGCATGGCCTCAGCCCCGAACAAGATTTCGGCCATTTTGATACTGTCTTCGGCGTTGCTCCCGGAAGTAACGGACCCCATGAACGGTTTGTCACTGTATTTGATGTGGCTGTATACCATGTCCAGGTGGCGGGTGTGGGTAGGTTCATCGGTGGGTTCAACGATGGTGCCGCCGGAGTGATGGATGTAGGGGGAGAGGTAGGCCAGTTTGACGAAGTTGATGAAGTCGGCCAGGGTGGCTTCTTTGCGGCCGCGTTCCACACTATACACAAATGGCGGCCCATACACCGGGGCAAAGCAGATGTGATGGCCGCCGATGGTGACATTATTAGCCGGATTGCGGGCCAGTTGGGTGAACCGGGCCGGAGCCAGGCTGACATACTGCTGCACCAGGTCCGGATCAAAAAAGGCCGTATCTCCCTGGAAATGAACCCCATGTTCTTTGAGAATGGCCTGGGCCTCATCATCATAAAAATCAATCCCCACCTCAGAAAGGATACTCATTGAGGTTTGATGGAGCAGATCCAACCCTTCCTCGTTGACAATTTCATAAACGGGCAAATGATGCACGGGTTGAGTAGCGTGATGGAGCGCGGCCGCACTCCGGGCCTGCTCTCGTCGAGCTTCGCGGCCGCCACGTCGTCGGGGTTCATTCATCTTATTACCTCATTGGGGAGTGCAAAGTGTGAAGCGTGAAGCGTGATACGGGAACAGGCGTGGGACTGTTCCCGGTTCGCGCCAACACCCCAGGCGTCTAAATAGAAAAGGGGATCGCTTTGGGATCATTCTTTTTTTACCATTCAGCCTGAATAAAAGCAACAACGGTTTGCGTTTCGAGTTTCGAAACCAGCTCGTAGTCGCTTTCGCCATCGCTATCGTATTCGTAATCGAAGAGACAACCCTCATTTACCGGCACCACGTTGCCCCTTGCAACTCTGCAACTTTGCCGCTTTGCAACGGTTAGCAACCCTGCCCCACCTTGTAAGGAGTTAAGATGAAACGCTCACCCATTACCATCTTCTTCATGTTCTTGTTTCTGGTCACATTAGCCTGTGGCGGCAGCCAGGCCAATGAACCTACCTCTGCCCCACCTGCCGCAACCAATACGACTGCGGCCGCGGCCGCCAAACCCACCGCCCCCTCGGCCCCCACTGAGGTCCCCCAGGTTGCCCCTACCAGCCCCCCAGCCACCACTGAGGCGCCCGCTCCTACCGCCGAACCCACTCCGCCCCCGGTGGCCGGCCCAGCCTATATGAGCATTGATGTCGAGCCGGGTCTCTACCTATATACCAGCGGCAACTTCATCCGGGACATGACCCTTTATGAGGGCAAAGTATGGATTGCCTCGTTGGGTGGGGTGGTGGCCTGGGATGCCGACAGCGGCACCTCAACCAAATATACCACCATGGACGGCCTGCCCCATGTTGGCGTTTATGGCATTACCGCCTGCCCTATCCCCGAAATGACCCTGCTGGCGGCCACTGAAGATGGGTTGGCGGCGTATGATCCAGACCTGGATATGTGGTACCGATCGGACCTGTTCCAGCGAGATGTTGTTCAAGGTTTATTTGGGACGGTCGGGGCGGAAATCGGCCAGATTGTGTGTGATACTGCCAACAACCGGCTCATCATGGAATACCGGGGCGTCACCATCATCAATCTGGCTGATGGCGCCATCCAAAATATTCCTGGCAGCAACCTTTCCTGGAGTGGTGTACGCCGCCTGACCCTCATCGGTAATCAAGTATGGGTTAGCTCTGGCTTCCGTGGCTTTACCATCCTGGAAGGGGACAATGCCCTTCCTTACAGCAAACATGCCGAGACGTTTGCCAGTGACTCCATTTACCACATCGCGGCCGCGCCCAATGGTGACATCTGGATGGCAACTGGCGATGGGTTAATCCGCTACCAAAACGGCCAGGTGATGGCCCAATACAACCGGGACAACACCACCGACTTTGCCACCCCGTACCATGTCGCCTTTGCCCCTGATGGCAAAATGTGGGTAGGCATGACCGGCCGCCTCTGCCAGTTTGATCCCGCTGCTGGTCAATGTGCCGAAAATTTCCGCTCCAGCCAGGATGATAACATGGCGACCGGCGAAGTTAGCAAAATCTTGTTCGATGAAGCGGGCAACATCTACTACCACACCTTTGAGGGGGGCTGGAGCCGTTACAATGGCAGCAGTTGGCAGCTTTACCGGGACAACGATCTGCCTATCCATGCTGTGGGCACAGTGTATGATGATGGCCAGGGCAACATCTGGCTTCTAGGTGGCACCGCCTACACCTTAAGCGGTGATCTGGAGCGCAAGAGTGATTGGGTGCGCTACCGTGATATGGGTGGTGATGATGTTGTCGCTGATGCTGATGGCGGTATCTGGATGGCCAGCGGCCGCAACCTGTACCATTATGATGGCTTCCGCATCGTCCGCCGCCAGGTAGCCGATGGACTGCTGGATTCTTATGCCCGCACCGTTGCTATAGACCATGAAGGGCGCATCTGGGTTGGTCAGGAAGATGGGGTGAGTATTTGGGATGGCCAGACGTTTACCACCTATAGCACCGCCGCCGATGGCTGGCCGGCCGGGCGTATCTATACCCTGCTGGCGGACGGGGAAGTGATGTGGGCTGGCACTGACAAAGGGCTGATCCGCGTAGATGCCGGCGGTTGGGAAGTGGTCTTAGCCAGTGGTGTCGTGGGGCTGCCCAGCCAGATTATCAACGCCCTGGCTGTCTTGACTGATGGCCGTCTGGCTGTCGGGACGACCGGGGGCCTGGTTTATTATGACCATGCCAACAAGCGCCTTGAACCTGTGGCTGAGGTAGCCGTTACCGTTAGTGACATTGCCGTCAGCATCTATGGCGATCTGTTTGTCACTTCTTATGCCGATGTTGGGGGTGGTCTCTATGTGTATGATGATGAGGGATGGACCCATTTCACTACCGCCGACGGGCTGCCCACCAACCGGCTGCGGACATTGGTGATAGATAGGGCCGGAACACTCTGGGTCGGTGGCGGTTTTTGGGCCAGCGGCGGCGGCCTGATGCGTATTGTGCCGTAATGCAGCTTGTTTAGAACACGGATGAGCAGGATTTACGGATTTAAGCCCCGCAGAAAAATCCGTAAATCCTGTAAATCGGCAGCCATGGCCTCTGGAGAATTGATAATCTCCAGAGGCCATTTTTGTCTATACCTGTGGGTACATAAGGAGACTGGAGATTGGAGATTAGAGATTGACGGGTCTCCGGTTTTCAGGCGCGATCCCCAATATCCTTTTTTGATCGTTATATCTGTAATCGGATCGGTATGGGATCGTTAGGAGCAGAGTGGCAAAGGGGCAAAGTTGCAAAGTGGCAAAGGGGCAAAGTACAATCAGACAGTATCATTCACGCATCACGCATTACGCACAGGGGAGAAATTATGCGTATTATCATCACTGGCGGCACAGGGTTGATTGGCAAATATCTGGCTGAGAAGCTCGCGGCCGCTAATTATGACATCATCATCCTATCCCGCAGCCCAGAGCGGGCCACTGGCTTACCGGCGGGGGTTCAGGCGGTCAAATGGGATGGCCGTACCGCCCAGGGGTGGGGCCACCTGGCTGATGGAGCCAAAGCAATTATCAACCTGGCCGGGGCCAGCATTGCCGGGGATGGGTTTATTCCCAGCCGTTGGAGTGACAGGCGCAAACGGTTGATCCTGGACAGCCGGGTCCAGGCCGGGCAGGCAGTGGTGGCGGCGGTGAACGCGGCCGCGACCAAACCAGAGCTAATCATACAATCCTCAGCCGTTGGCTACTATGGTTCACGGGGGAATGAACGGTTGACCGAAGCGGCCGCGCCCGGCGCTGACTTCCTGGCTCAGGTCTGTGTGGCCTGGGAAGAGAGCGTCCAACCAGTAATGGCTCATGGTGTTCGGTTGGTCGTCATTCGTACTGGGGTGGTTCTCAGTACCCAAGGGGGGGCGTTCCCCTTGCTCTTGTTGCCCCATAAACTGTTTACCGGGGGGCCAATGGGCAGCGGTCGCCAATATTTACCCTGGATTCATCTTGACGATGAGATACGGGCCATCCAATTCCTCATCGAAAACCCCCATCTACACGGCCCCTTTAACCTGTGTGCCCCAGAGCCAGCCACCAACCGGGAGATGAGTAAAGCCATTGGTAAAGCGATTGGGCGGCCATCCTTTTTGCCTGTGCCCGGTTTTGCCCTTAAACTGGTACTGGGTGAAGCCGCTTCCCTGGTGCTAGATAGTCAGCGGCAGGTGCCCCACAAATTACAAGAAGCCGGTTTCACTTTCAACCACCCCGATCTGGTAGCTGCCATTCGCCACCTGGTACAGAACAAACTTTGAGCCAGCGGCCGCAACTTGCAACTAGAAACTAGAAACGCAAAGGAACCCAAGATGCAAATAATCAGTCAGGCTATCATAGAGCCAATGAACCAACAAATTAAGAGCGAATTCACGGCCTCAGCCCAATATGTGGCTATTGCCGTCTATTTTGACGATGAAGGGCTGCCCGATCTGGCCGGGTTTTTCTACCGCCAGGCCGAAGAGGAGCGGATGCACGGCATGAAGTTTGTCCGTTTTATGCTGGATGCCGGGGTTAAACCGACTATGCCGGCGACGGCGGAACTGCGTAATTCCTTTAACAGCGCGGCGGATGCGGTGCAATATGCCCTGGAGCAAGAAGTGCGTGTGACCAATGAGATCAATAACCTGGTTACTATCGCCAAAGAAAACCACGATCACACCAGCGAAAATTTCCTGCAATGGTTTATCAATGAGCAGGTCGAAGAAGTGTCCAGTATGACCAGCCTGCTCCAGACTATCAAACACGCCGGGGCAAGCCTGCTTCTAGTTGAAGATTATGTGCGCCGGGTCGCGGCCGCACCCGCTGAGGGTGAAGCTGGCGAGTAGGCGAGTCTGTGAGTAGGCGAGTAAGCAATCTCCCGCTCTCCATCTCTCCCGCTCCCCGCGTCTCCCAATCTCCAATCTCCCAATCTCCCTTATGGCAACCAACCTCCTCCACAACGGCGATTTTACCGGCCCTTTTAACCCATACCGCAAAGATGAACGAATGATCACTGGGGAAGGGTGGGCTCCCTGGTGGACGGTGCAGCGGGCCAATGATCCGCAGTGGAAAAACCAGACACCAATCTTCCGTGCGGCCGCGCTGCCGGACCTCACCGCCCAGGAAGTCAGCTCCCCCTGGGCCACCCATGTGGCCGGGCTGTACCAGCAGCTTCCCGCTGCCCCTGGAGATAATTACAAGCTCATCGTTGAAGCAATGGCCTGGTCTAGTGAAGATGAGACCCCCGGCAACCTGGTCGAGCCAGGCAATGTAGATTTACAAATTGGCCTGGACCCCACCGGCGGCCTGGACCCCAACAGCCCGCTCATCATCTGGAGCAAAAAAGCCAACCCCCTGGGAAAATGGGAGACATTAGAGCTAACCGTCGAGGCGGAAACCTCTATTCTCACCGTTTTTCTCAAATCAGCCCCAGAGCGGCCAAAGCGGCAGCAGAGTATTTTTTGGCGTGAAGCATCTGTCACCCCAGTGGGGCGGTATCGGCGCACCGTCACCGTTATCGGCTCAGGGGATACTCATATTTTGTTGAACCCAGAGAAGCCGCTGCCCGGCGAAACGGCCACAGCGTTGGTCTCATCCAACCGGAATCAGGTGTTTATGGAGTTGACCGTACAGCGGCCCGATGGGGAGATGGCCCTGGTGACGTTTCAGGGGATGAGCCAGGAAAATGAGCGTTATAGTTGGCGTTACCAATTTCACTTGCCCGAAGAAGGGTTGTATGATATTCGTTTTACCGGGGATCGGGGAGCGCGGCTGCTGGCCCAACGACTGCTGAAAGTTAGCCATGATGATTTGAGCAAAGCGGCCGCGTTGGAACCCAAGGGGGATCCCCGTCTACCTTATCAACGAGTGTATCTGCTTTTGCCCCCAACGGCCGACGAAAAATGGCTGGTCGCGGCCGCACGAGGGAGCTTTGCCGGCCGTTACACCATCGGCTTTTCCGCCGATGATGCCGGCCTGGGGCTGCTAGAGAAGCGGCAGGTATTGGCTGTCAACCCCCACCATTGGCCCGAACCCCTAACCGCCGGTTGGTTCCATGACCATTATCCCGGCACCATCTTTACCGCTGTCGTTGCCAATACCCCCGCCGACCTGGAGCATTGGCTCAAGCAGTGGACCCCGTGAGAATAATTAATTGGTGAACTATTGAATGGGTGAATTGTTAATCAAGAATGACCGCCTCATTAATAATTCGCCAATTCAGTAATTAACCATTGATGATGAACCGATTTGTACTTTACCTTTTTGTCCTGTTTGCTTTTCTGCTGATCAACTACGCGGCCGCCCCAGCGGCTCATACCCAGGCTCAAGGGGCTTTAGATTCCCGCTTTGGGGCCGTCGAAGCGTTTTGGGCCCCCAATGAAGCGGCTGAATTAGGGGTGGGCTGGGAGCGCATCCTTTTTTACTGGAATGAGATCCAGCCCACCGGCCCAAATGATTGGAATACCCTGCATGTCCCAGAAGAGTGGCTCGTTGAAGCCCGGAGCAATGGTCGCACCGTCGTTGGCCTGCTTAAGAACACTCCCACCTGGGCTACGGATGGGGAGTTTGCCGCCGGGGTGCCCTATGGCCTCTATTTGCCCATAGACGATCCCGGCAACCTGTGGGCTAACTATGCCCGCCGGGCGGCCACCTATTACGGGGCACGGGGGGTCAACCATTGGATCATCTGGAATGAGCCGGATATTGCCCCGGATGTGTATGGGCATGAATTTGCTGGCTCTATCCAGGATTATGTGCAGCTTCTCAAGGTGGCTTATCTGGCCATTAAAGAGGTCAACCCGTCGGCGGTGATTCACCTGGGGGGGATGACTTATTGGCATGACCAGGGGTATTTGCGCCGCCTGCTGCAAGCGATTGTGGCTGAACCGGACGCGGCCGCGAACAACTATTATTTTGATGTCGTCTCCCTGCACATCTATTTCCGCCCAGAGACCATTTACACCATTGTCGGCAATGCGTATGGGGTGCAAAGCCAGGTCGGGATCAGCCCGTTAAAAGCGGTCTGGATCAATGAGACCAACGCCCGCCCCAACCAGGACCCGGAATGGCCGGTAACGGTGCAAAATTTCCAGATCGATCTGGAGCAGCAGGCATGGTATATCATCCAGGCCCATGCTATTGGCTTCCATGCCGGGGCCAGCCGCATTGCTGTTTACAAGCTGGTAGATGTCAACTTAGCCCCTGGGGAAGAGTCGTGGGGGTTGATTCGACCCCATGATTTTAGCCGGCGGCCCGCTTTTTACGCCTACCAAAATGTGATCCAATATCTGGCTGGGTTCACCAATGTCCAGCGGGAACGAACGGATAATTATTACATTTTCACCTTCTCGCGGCCGCAAGGTGTCACCCGTATCTTATGGGCCAGAACTCAGAGCAGCGTTAATCTAAACATCCCTGCCCTGAGCGCAACAGCCCAGTTGGTGCAGGCCAATGGGGAGACTATCGCTCTGCAAGCCAGCAGTGGGGTATACAATTTGACCTTGCCAGGGGCACGCTGCACCGATGGCTGTTACATGGGCGGCCCCCCCATTTTCCTGGTGGAAGAAGGGGCCACGGTGCAAATTGTGCCGACCGCGGCGCCTGGGATCACTATTGACCCTACCCCAACCGTAGGCACACCGATCACGGAAACGGTAACGCTGCCTGTCACCGTAACCCTTACCATCACCGCGACGGCTGAACCTTCACCAACGCCAACGGTTACGGCCGCGCCCAGCCTCACCCCCACCTTCACCCCAACCCCCCCGGCCACCCAGATTGCCCTGGCCGCCACGCCAACTCCTGTCGCCGCAACGCCTGTGGTGCCACCAGCCGTAGAGGTGGAAGATGAGAGCGCGGCCGCCAGCCCCATTGGCCTCTGGTTTCTAGGTGGTGGCCTGGCCCTCACCCTGGGATTGGTTGTCGTCTCCCTGCGGCGGCGGGGGTGAGTTTTTAGTTTCTAGTATTGAGTTATTGCCCTCTACTGCTTACGACCCACTCCCCCTTATGCTTACCACCCGCTGGCAGCAGCTTCGTACTGAACTTCGCTTTACCCGGTCGAGCAAATATTTGCTCAGTGCCTTTGTGCTGACTTTGTTTGTATTGGGGTATGTCTGGTGGCCCCTGGCTGAGGAATATTTGCAGCAGGTGGATTGGCGCGGCCGCTGGTGGGTACAGATTGATTGGCTGCTGATTGGCATCTTCCTTTTTATGTCAACCTTGCTCATGGCCGGGGCCGATTTACGCCGGGATATGACCATCATATTCGTTGGCCTTGTCGGCGGCCTGACCATTGAAAGCTGGGGTACCCAGACAGAAATTTGGACCTACTACACCAACGAACGTCCCCCCCTCTGGATTATTCCCGCCTGGCCCATCGCCAGCCTGACCATTGACCGGTTGGTCTTCATTCTGGACCGCCTCTTGCCAAAGGGAAGGTGGCACAACGCCGAGGAATCTTGGGGCATGGGGGGAAGCTCAGGAGAAATTAGTCTCACAGCTAATCGCTTAATCTCCCACTCTCTTCATTTCCCCCTTTACCGCTGGCTCTACTGGCTCATCTTCCCCGCCTTCTTGGGTCTGATGCTCTGGTTTGTCTGGCCTACTTTAGATAAATCATTCACCGTGATCGCGTTGGCTCTGGTCACCCTGTTCATTCTTACCCCAACCAATCATCGGCTGGCCGTTTTAACCTTTGCAGCTGGGGCTGGTCTGGGTTACTTTTTGGAGTTGTGGGGCACCACTCGCCTTTGTTGGACCTATTACACCCTGGAAACCCCACCCCTCTTTGCCGTTTTGGCTCACGGGATGGCTGCTGTTGCCTTTTGGCGTTCCGCCCTACTGCTCAAAATGGTGGTTCACCGGCTAACAGGTTATTCTCTAATGGTCACAGGAAGTGTGGGGGAGCAATAAATTGTCCCACTGCCCAATCCCCCAATCGCGGTCGGGCTTTTCAGGCGATTTTGTCAACTCACGCATGAACCCGTTGCGTCGGTTTGAATGAAATGAATGGTTAAGCATGAGCCTGTCGGCTGCTTGCCTCAGCTATCCGATCAAATTCACAGAGCAGCGTGACCAAGACCGAAAATTCATCCTTACCGTCAAAGTTTCGAATCGCAGCGATACCGACCTGGCTCTTCGACGGCCACGCATTTGTATCCAATACCTCGTAGGCGCGGGGCAGAAATACCTTCACCAGCCAATGCTCGAAAGGCATCTCCGCCATTCCAAAGGCAGAGCTGACGCTCTCGGCTGGTTGGCTTGGATCTACGTGCAGGCCAAGACGGCGTAGCTCTGCCTCAATCTCTTTCAGTTGGTCTCTGGGAGTACGGGTAGTCATGCTCTTATGCCTGACGGCTTGCGTTGCTCACTGATGGGCGGAGTGGGAGAACGTCATTTTACCGGAACCAACTTCAAGCCATAGAAACTAGTTGAACAGGTGCAGACTCCTACCAGTCAGGTGTACGCTGTGCTGGGCGGCTTTTTCTACGGTGAAAATGTCTCATTCAGATTCTGCTTGATTTGATCAACATTTGGTTCTAAGCAGACGTGAATGTTTGACTCGGTATTTGGAACAACTATGGTCTGCCCTAAAGTAGGACCATTGTCCGTGATTACCTCAAGATGAAGCGGCTGAAAGTTACAAGATTCAGATTGAACCATAAGGACAGCCGCTGTTAGATCGAAAATCTCCGCTAACTTAAGACCCCAGGTATTGAACATAATATCGGTGAGATCTACAACCATATTGGCTTTATCATCACCTCGGCGCCAGGGAAAGATATCTTCCTGACTAAATAGCACTTTATTTGTGGCGTCAAGCGGTACCATATAAAGTTCCAAGCCAGATTCAAATGCTTCCTTTGCGGCTTGTGGATCGGCTATGATATTCCAGTCTGCAACTTGGTTGTTGGAGTCACGATCCAGATTTGTTATGTTTCCAGGGACATACACCGCGCCACCCATGAAGTAAACAGCCGAAATATTACTCTTAATAGCCGGGTCGAGCCGCAGAGCCTGCGCCAGATTAGTAAAAGGGCCGCTCACAAAAATAGTTACGGGTTCTGGCGCTTGATTAATAATAGAGACCATTAAATTGGGAGCATTCTCGAACGGATAACTTTTGTCAGTATTTGGTAAGGGATAACCCCAGAAGTTGTCGCTTAGCTGACGTAACCAATCGGGGAAAGGCGTACCACCTGCCAAAGGCATGTCCTGCCCTGCGCCAAGTGGGATATCACTAATTCCAAAGGTATCCAGCACACACCCCATGTGCTGGATGTACAATTGGGGGTGTGCTTCACCATAGGAAATGGTTATCGCTTGAATGGATATATCTGGGTAACTTAACAAGTAAAGAAGCGCTGCCATCCCATCGCGACTGCCATCATCGTCATAGAGCAAGAGCATTTTTTGGGTCTCTGATGTGGGATCAACAGTCTCGATAGGAATAGAGATAGTACTTAGCGTTGATGTTGGTGAAACAGATGTGCATGTATCCGCTACAGTTGGATTGCTTACAGGCGCATCACCTACGGTTATCAAAGCCAACAGCCCCCAGCCCACAACATTGGCGGCAATCCACCAACCTGCCTGGAATAATCGTCGCCGTAGGAGCAGCCATTGCGCAATCCCGATTGCCAACCCAATCACGAAAAATATCAGACCGAAATTCAGGAAACGGTTTGTCTGGTTTGGCCAGTCAGGTATGAGAAATAGCAGCATTCCAATTAGCCAGCCACCTGTAGTAGCGAGCACCCACCACCCCATACGTGGGAGGTAACGGCGCAAAAACGCATATTGTAATGTGCCTGTTGCAAGGCCAACCATGGGAAAAAGGGTGTAGGTAAACAAATAATCTTGCGTAATGTGGGGCACCCCATTCACGTAGATAAAGTCACCAACCACCTGTGTAATAATGTTTAGGACGAGAAGGTTGAGGAAAAAGGCAATAGAAATACATAAGAACGACAGAACAATCCAGATGGGATACAAAAACCACCCAGGTTTTTCGTTGTCCGTGCTCATTCTGATGATATCCTTTGTTTTGCGCTATAGCTCTCTAACGCTTGGTTCAGGCACATTAGCGCGGCCGCGCCAACTCTTTGCAATCACCAAATAGTCAGCTGTTCGAGGCATCGCGGCCGCGGCGGCGCATGGTAGGATGCTTTCTTCTTCCAAACTTTTTATGACGCCGAAGAGTGTGCCGCTGCCTCAGCAAAGCGTTGTTGCCGCTTTTGAGAACGACCTTCACCACCAGCCACCGCCGATATTTCGCAGAACAGCGCCGGACCCACTGGCAAGGTGCCCGTTTCAAAAACGGCTTCGGCCGTCTTGCACTGGTAAATCTCATGGTAGAAACCAAAGCCTTGACCACGATGGTCGTTCAGCCATTTCCACCAGGCCATATGGGGCAACTGGCCTGCAAACCGCGCTAAGTCTTCATGCGAACGCCAATATTGTAGCTGCATCCCGCCGTTGCCTTCCGGGAAATCCCGCACACATAACAAGCCTTCTGCCTCTGCAAGAGCTGCTTGCATCTGTTGTGGAATGCCAGCGGTCTCATACAGGGCCTGGCCTTCGGGAGTCAGGAGTTGCATCCCAAAGATCGCCAGCGTCAGTTGGGGGTGCTGCCACAGGTGAGCAATGTACGCACTATCAGTGGGAGCTGGCGGGCGGCTTGATGGGTCGGTCATGGTTGTCCTCTCTTGGGCGATTTGGATAGCCTACTCATTAATCGTCTAATGCTTGAATGTTCGCGGGCGTGTTATCGAGTCATTGCCCGACATTTATTATACTGCACGTCTGCGGCATGAACCCTGAAAATTTGTCTTAGGCCGCGCATTTTGCCAGATAAACCTCCAGATTAGCATACATACCTGCAAAACGCGCCGTAAAAGTTGCTTTTTGCGGCTTGCCATGTGTGGCGGCTGGTCGTACAATTGAACCAGTGAAAATTTGAATTGTGACCGATCTGGTGGGAGAGACCTGTAGAGAAAGTGAGCAGTTAGTTGTTAGTAGTTAGCGGTGAAAATATGCTCATCTTTTGCAGGCGCCGAAGGGGCAAGCTGGCCGTAAGCCGGTGAAACTCTCAGGCCAAAGGACCACCTGATCAGCCCGCTCTGGAGCATCTGCCTATTTGTAACAGAGGACGTGCGAACATACAATGTAAGCATGTCCTTTTTTGTTTTTAGTATATTGGTGTATTACTCTATTGGTCTATTAGTGACCACCCAATAAACTAATATACCCATATACCCTTTTCTGCCAACAGGAGAAAAACCCCATGACGAAAATTTTAGATGATTTGCATTATACCAAAGATGATGAATGGGTGCGTGTCGAAGGTGAGGAAGCGACTATTGGCATCTCTGATTTTGCCCAGGATTCGCTGTCGGATATTGTGTACCTGGAACTGCCCGGTGAAGGGGAGTTTTTCGGTATCCATGAAACCTTTGGCGTCGTTGAGTCGGTCAAGGCGGCCGCAGACCTGTATATGCCTATCTCCGGTGACATTATTGCCGTCAACAGTGATTTGCAAGACAGTCCCGATCAGCTCAACAGTGACCCCTACGGGGCCTGGCTCATCCGCATCAAAATCAGCAACAGCAAAGAGCTGGATGATCTGATGGACGCGGCCGCTTACCGGGCCTATTGTGAAGAAAGACAGTAAACAGGACTGAGGTCAAAGGACTGAGGTCAAAAATGCTCAGTCCTCATCACTCAGCCCTCAGTTCTACCTGAGGAGACTCCTATGTCCCACCCCCCCATTTCCCCCTCCAGGGCGGCGAACCTTGATCTGCTCCGCCCAACAGACTCATTTGCCCACCGGCATCTGGGGCCGCGCCAGGGAGACATTCGCCACATGCTGGAAGTGCTGGATGTCAACTCCCTGGATGAATTGATGGATCAAACCATTCCCGCCAATATCCGTTTTCACCGCGACCTGGACCTGCCCCCAGCCCACAGCGAAAGCGAAAGCCTGGCCGACCTGCGCCGCCTGGCCGGGCAAAACCAGCTTTTCCGCTCCTTCATCGGTCTGGGGTACAGCAGCTGCCTCACCCCCCCGGTCATTTTGCGGAACGTGATGGAAAACCCCCTCTGGTACACCGCTTATACCCCGTATCAGGCGGAGATTGCCCAGGGCCGACTAGAAGCCCTGCTCAATTTCCAAACGATGGTGATGGACCTGACGGGCATGGAGATTGCTAACGCTTCTTTATTGGATGAAGGCACCGCGGCCGCAGAAGCGATGACCCTTTGCCACCGGGCCATGCCCCGCACCAGCAAAGCCAACACCTTCTTCATCTCCGCCCAATGCCATCCCCAAACCATAGATGTGGTACGTACTCGGGCCGTCCCCCTGGGCATAGAGATCATCATAGGCGACCACGAAGCGTATGATTTCTCCGTGCCTACCTTTGGTGTCTTGCTGCAATATCCGGCCACCGATGGTGATGTTCTCGATTACGCCCCGTTCGCTCAGAAAGCCCATGAAGCTGGGGCCTTGGTTGTCGTGGCGGCCGATTTGCTGGCTCTGACCTTGCTGCGGCCGCCGGGCGAATTTGGGGCCGATGTCGTCGTCGGCAACAGCCAGCGGTTTGGTGTTCCTCTGGGGTATGGCGGCCCTCACGCCGCTTACATGGCCACCAAAGATGAACACAAACGAATCATGCCCGGCCGCCTCATTGGCGTCTCCCAGGATGCCAGCGGCACCCCTGGCCTGCGGATGGCCCTGCAAACCCGGGAGCAGCATATCCGCCGAGAAAAGGCTACCAGTAACATTTGTACGGCCCAGGTCTTGCTGGCGGTGATGGCTTCGATGTATGCCGTCTATCACGGGCCAGATGGGTTGACCCGCATTGCCCGGCGGGTGCAGCTTCTCACGGCTGCTCTGGCGGAAGGGTTGAAACAGGTAGGGTATACGGTCAACGACGCCCCCGTATTTGATACCATCCGGGTAAGTGGCGGCCAAAAGGGGCAGAGTGAGATCGTCGCGGCCGCGCACAGCCACCAGATCAATCTCCGCACCTATGACGATGGCAGCACAGGCATCGCCCTAGATGAAGCCAGCACCGTTCAGGATGTGGCCGACTTATTAGCTATCTTCGGGGCGGAGACGAATGTGGAAGCGTTGGCCGCGCAGGTTGATCTGACTTACCCTGCCACCCACGCTCGCACCAGCGACTTTATGACCCATCCCGTCTTCAACAGCCACCACTCCGAAAGCAAAATGCTCCGCTACATCACCCAATTGCAGAGCAAAGATTTATCCCTGGCCCACTCCATGATCTCCCTGGGGTCTTGCACCATGAAGCTCAACGCCACCAGCGAGATGATCCCCGTAACCTGGCCGGAGTTTGGCGCATTGCACCCATTTGCTCCCCAGGAACAGACCCAGGGCTACCAGGAAATGTTCCGCAACCTGGAAAGCTGGCTGGCTGAGATCACCGGCTTCCATGCCTGCTCTTTGCAGCCCAATGCTGGCTCCCAGGGAGAGTACACCGGTTTGCTTACCATTCGCGCCTACCATCAGGCCAACGGCGACCATCAGCGTCATGTTTGTCTCATTCCCGCTTCCGCCCACGGCACCAACCCGGCCAGCGCCGTTTTGGCCGGGATGCAGGTGGTGGTGGTCAAGACGGATGATCACGGCAACATTGATGTGGCCGATTTGCGGGCCAAAGCAGAGCAGCACAGCCAGGCGTTGGCCGCCCTGATGGTCACCTACCCTTCAACCCATGGGGTGTTCGAGGCCAGCATTACCGAGGTTTGTGACATCATTCACCAACACGGCGGGCAGGTGTATCTGGATGGGGCCAATATGAACGCTATGGTCGGGCTGTGCCGGCCTGGGGATATTGGCGCGGACGTGTGTCACCTAAACCTGCACAAAACGTTCTGTATTCCTCACGGCGGCGGCGGCCCTGGCATGGGGCCGATTTGTGTGGCTGAACATCTGGCCCCGTTCCTGCCCGGCCATCCGGTTGTCTCCGGGGTAGGTGGGTCCCAGGCCACTGGGGCCGTCTCATCTGCTCCCTGGGGCAGTGCCTCGATTTTGCCCATCTCTTATGCCTATATCGCCATGATGGGGGCCGCGGGTTTAAAGGAAGCTACCCAGGTAGCCATCTTGAATGCTAATTATGTGGCCGCCCGGCTGGATCCGTATTACCCGGTGCTGTACAAGGGAGAGCATGGCCGTATTGCCCATGAATGTATTTTGGATTTGCGGCCACTCAAAGAAGCATCTGGTATTTCGGCTGAGGATGTAGCCAAACGGCTGATGGATTACGGCTTCCACGCCCCTACCCTCTCCTTTCCGGTTCCCGGTACGCTGATGATTGAGCCAACGGAAAGTGAATCGCTGGATGAGTTGGAGCGGTTCTGTACGGCCATGATTCAGATTCATGCCGAGATTGAAGCGGTAGCCAACGGCCAGGCTGACCCGGAGAACAATGTGCTGAAAAATGCCCCCCACGCGGCCGCGGTCGTCCTGAGCGACAGTTGGGATCGGCCTTACAGCCGGGAGCAAGCCGCTTACCCTGCCCCCTGGGTCAAGGCTAACAAATTCTGGCCTGTCGTCAGCCGCATAGATAACGTCTACGGCGACCGCAATCTGGTTTGTGCCTGCCCCCCCATTGAAGATTACGCCTGATACTCGCGCTTATCCCTAAAAAAACAAAACCCGACCTGAACCGTCGGGTTTTGTTTATACCCATCGTGGTTATAAAGTGACATTCCAGTTGGAGATTAGAGACTGGAGACTGGGGACTGGTTAATCTCGAGTCTCCAGTCTCATTGAAAATGTCAGTTTATGACCGTTGGCAGTATATCTTTGGTTTGACGATAGAAGAACTGAGATGAAAGCAAAATATGATTTTTCAAAGGCTAGTGAATGAATGGCTGCGTGCGGCAATGAAAATGGATGAACTCATGCGGGCTTAGACCGCACTATTGACCAATGCAGAAATTAACTCGTGAAGAATCGCTGGCTTTTTTGGTGGCGCGGCCGCGTACTGGCAAATTGGCCACGGTGAGGGTGGATTCGCGGCCGCATGTTGCTCCCATCTGGTTTGATCTGGACGGGGACACCATCGTCTTCACCACCTGGCACACCAGCGTCAAAGCGGCCAATCTGAGCCATAATCCCGTCGCCTCTCTTTGTATAGATGACGAACAGCCCCCTTACACCTACGTCATCGTTGAGGGCAGTGTCACCTTTTCCGACGATCTGACAGATCTGCGCCACTGGGCTACCCGCATCGCCGGGCGTTATATGGGAGACGATCAGGCCGAACTATTTGGTCAACGGAACGGTGTCCCCGGCGAACTCCTCTGCCGCCTTACCCCCACCCGTATTATTGGCCACAGCCGTATCACCGATTAAGTACCAGACTCTGTGCGGCCGCGTCCTGGTCTAAGAGCCAGAGCAAATGGCCGTGCCGGGGATTAACCCCTTGCGCGGGGCATTGAATCGGATCCCAGTCATCGCCCCATACCCTGGCAACCGCCTGCGCTTTGCTGCTGCCGGTTACGAGAAAAATCACCTTAGCAGCTTGATTGATCACATGATAGGTCAGGGTTAATCGGGTTGGAGGTGGTTTAGGGGCGTGGTTGACTACAGCGACCAGTTGTTCATCTGGGGGGGTGAGGGCAGGATGACCGGGAAACAGGGAAGCAGTGTGCCCGTCAGGCCCCATCCCTAATAAGATCAAATCAAACCGGGGTGGGCCGGGGGCAAAAAATTGGCGGAGCGTTTGCGTATATTGCCGGGCCGCGGCCGCGGGGGTGACTCCGGTTGTTGGCATGGGGTAAATATTGGTGGGGGGAATGGGGAGATAGCTTAGGAACGTTTCCTGAGCCATGCGCCACATATTATCCGGGTCATCAGGGGGCACAAACCGTTCATCCCCCCAAAACAGATACACATTTTTCCAATCCACCTGGTCTTTAAGCGGGGCCTGGGCCAGCAGGCGATACATCGCTTCCGGGGTACTGCCGCCAGAGAGAGCCACGCTGAAACGACCCTGGGCGGCGATAATTTGCCCAGCTAAGGTCACAAAGCGGTTAGCCGCTTCTATAGCTAACGCTTCTGGGTTCTCCAGAACTAAAAATTGACCGCTCATTAGGTTCGCCATCTCATTTACCTTCGGTGGCTTCGTCTAAGCAGCCATGCCGCCACCGGCGGCGATTTTTGCCCAGCAGCTCATCAGCGGCCGCTGGTCCCCAACTTCCCGGTTTGTAGGTAGTTAGTGGGGGCGCGGCCGCGCTTTGCCACGCATCTAAAATAGGGTCAATAACCTGCCAGGCCGCTTCAATCCCATCGCCCCGCGTAAACAAAGTGGCATCCCCATCGAGGGCATTATGCAGCAGCGTCTCATAAGCCTCTGGCACATGGTCAGGGTGGAAAACCTCTTCATAATGAAAATCCATATCAATCGAGCGCAGCTTCACCTCTCGGCCCGGCTCCTTTAGCTCAATCCGTTGGTGAAACCCCTCGTGCGGCTGAAGGCAGAAAGCCAGATAATTCGCCGGAATCGGTTGATCGTGGGGAATGGTGAACATCATGTGGGGCGGCTCTTTGAACTGGATGATAATTTGTGACGTTTTGGTACACATCGCTTTGCCAGAGCGCAAATAAAAGGGTACCCCCTGCCAACGCCAATTGTCAATATAAAGCTCCAAAGCAGCATAGGTAGCCGTTTGCGAATCAGCCGCCACCCCATCGGCGGTGCTGTACCCTTCATATTGGGCCCGAATTGTATGCCTGGCGATTTCGGCTGGGGATAAAGGGCGAATGGCGCGTAGGGCCTTCACCTTCTCATCCCGAATCGCATCCGCCTGCAACGAAGTAGGCGGTTCCATGCTCACAAAGGCTAACAGCTGCATCAGATGGTTTTGGAACATATCACGCAAAACGCCCGATTGATCATAATAACCGGCGCGATGTCCCACATCTACCGCTTCGGCTACGGTGATCTGCACATGATCAATATAGTTCCGGTTCCAGATCGGCTCAAACATAGTGTTGGCAAAACGAAAGACGAGCAGGTTTTGCACCGTTTCTTTGGCCAGATAATGATCAATGCGATAAACCTGATGCTCGTCCAGAACGTTATGAACAATCTGGTTGAGGGCCTGGGCTGAGGCCAGATCATGGCCAAACGGTTTTTCGATAACCACCCGCCGCCAAACAGCCGGCTCTATACTTTCAGCTACCATGCCCGCCTGCCCCAACTGGGTCACAATCGGCTCAAAAAAGTTAGGGGCGGTAGCCAGATAATAAAGGCGGTTGGCCGCTCCACCTTCTAATTCGGTCAAAAAAGTTTGCAGGGTGGCATAATCTTCGGCTTTGGTGGCGTTGCCTGGGGTGTAATGGAGATGTCTGGCAAAATCAGGCCATGCTTTCTTGTTTAACATCTCCGGGGCCAGGGCTTTCATACCGGCCAACATCTGCTCCCGAAACTCATCTGAGGACCATTCTGTGCGGGAAAAGCCAACGACAGCAAACTGTTCTGGTAAAAACCCTTTACAAAACAGGCTGAACAAGCCTGGTATCAGCTTGCGCTGAGTCAGATCGCCGGTGGCCCCAAAGATAACCATGGTGGTAGGTGTGCTGGATTCAGACATGGTCAGCCACCTTTTTAACGGCGTGGCCGCCAAACTGATTACGCATGGCCGCCAGCAGCTTGGCTGCATAACTCTCATCCTGGCGGCTAACAAAGCGGGCCATGAGGGAAGCGGTGATAACCGGGGCCGGCACGTCCAGGTCAATCGCTTCAAACACGGTCCAACGCCCTTCACCGCTGTCGGCCACCCAGCCCCGAATGTCGCTTAATTTCTGGTCTTCGGCCAGGGCGTTGGCTGTCAGGTCGAGCAGCCAGGAGCGCACCACACTGCCAAAACGCCAGATTTCGGCAATTTGGTGCAAATCTAACCCGAAATCATTCTTGGCTTGCATGATCTCAAACCCTTCAGCATAAGCCTGCATCAGGCCGTATTCGATGCCGTTATGGACCATTTTTACGAAGTGGCCGGCCCCGCTGGGGCCAACATGTCCCCAGCCAAAATCAGGGCCGGGGGCTAATGTTTCCAGGGCCGGCCGCAAATGGGTTACGGCTTCATCGCGGCCGCCAACCATCATGCTGTACCCTTCGCTGAGACCCCAAACGCCCCCACTGGTACCCACATCTACAAAATGAATCCCCTTTTCCGCCAGCACGGCGGCCCGCTGCATGGTTTCTTTGTAATTGCTGTTGCCACCATCAATGATGATATCGCCAGGGCTGAGGCTGTTGGCCAGGGTGGAGATGACTTTTTCGGTGGGGCCACCAGCCGGGACCATGACCCAAATGGCGCGGGGAGCGGTCAACAAGTCGGGTAACTCAGTCAGAGAAGCGGCGGCAACGGCTCCAGCGGCCGCGGCCGCGGCTACCGCTTCGGCATCTAAATCTGACACCACCACCCGGTGCCCCCCCTGAAGCAGCCGTTTGGTCATATTTGCTCCCATTTTGCCTAAACCGACCATTGCTAATTCCATATTGTTTTACTCCTCTTGTGCGTGTGCTGCCAGCATTGATTCTGGGCACGTTGAAATTTTGGTCCTGGCGCTTAGTGGCTACAAATATAACTTCTCCTTCAGAATGACAACAACAGATTGAGAAATAGACGGATATTGGGTTTCTCTGGGAAAATCAGTTCCCTTCTTAATCCGTTTAGTGGCTACAAATGTAACTTCTCCTGTTGTCTCATAAATCTCATTTTCAGAATGACAACAACAGATTGAGAAATAGACGGATATTGGGTTTCTCTGGGAAAATCAGTTCCCTTCTTAATCCGTTTAGTGGCTACAAATGTAACTTCTCCTGTTGTCTCATAAATCTCATTTTCAGAATGACAACAACAGATTGAGAAATAGACGGATATTGGGTTTCTTTGGGAAAATCAGTTCCCTTCTTAATCCGTTTAGTGGCTACAAATGTAACTTCTCCTGTTGTCTCATAAATCTCATTTTCAGAATGACAACAACAGATTGAGAAATAGACGGATATTGGGTTTCTTTGGGAAAATCAGTTCCCTTCTTAATCCGTTGTTGTCAATACGATAAAAAATTAATTTTGTCAATCAATCAGGTAACTTCTCAATAAACCATGTAGTCTTGCGAAGGTTTTACTTAAGAGTTTGCCCATTACAAAAGCCTTCCGAGGGTTTGCCCAGACTTGTTGAGAAGATGGTTACAAATTCTTCAAAATTTGGGGAGTAATTCAAGATTGTTCTCATGATCTTTGTCAGCCCGTGCCCGAAAATAAGGGTTGGCATTTCGGGGGCGGATAAATTGGTAGCCATGAACACCGGCAATCGTGTTGATCTGTAAATTGGCCATTTCCGATACTAAAAAATCTACTCCGGTATCAAACAACATCTCTTTGACCACCGTTTTCCGACGTCGGATATGGGTTAAATTCAGACGCAGATGGGATTGTAACTGCTGACGGGCGACACGGGTCATCACTTCTGGAATTGTCAGGGTGATTTCCTGGCCGCTGTTATTAAGGCGATAAGTCAACGATCTTAGCCCATTCCAACTTCCTTCACCACTGCCCCGCTGCCTTCCTACAAGCTGGACAGGCAGCGGACGGTTAGCTGTAGCTATCGCAGCCTGCCCCACAAAACTCATGCCTGCCTCATCTATCTGCGCTTCGCTAAACTGGTTAACAACATAATATTCACCAACAAACAAGGGATCACGGGTATCATCAAACAGATGTAGGCTGCGGGGAATGGTTGAGAACATGGCCGCCACATTGGCTTTTTTACCTTCCGATTCAGCATCTCCCTGGTTACGCCTTTGTGCGGCGAATTCAAATATCTCCAGCAGGATAACCCCTAATCCCCCGCCAAGCAGATAAGCCAGTAGATCCCCTAGCAGCCCTGTATTCACATTGAACTTTACTAAATCCAGGTTGAACCGTAAATTGTGGTCTTCTACGCGGGATTGTAAATGGAAAACTGCGGTAACCGTGGCATCGGGCCAGGCCGTTAGAAAGATGCGAGATTTAATAGTTACCTCAATGACCCCTTCCTTAATTGGTTCAATGGTTATAGATTTATACTGCCCAACCACCTCACCCTCATCCATAACTGGATGAGAGACGGTGCCATCCTCGGCGATAACGGTCAATTCTGTGTGCCACAAATGGTTAGCCAGCCGGTTAAAGGTGGCCGGGGCCAGACCAATGGCAATATCTTTATCGGTAGGTAGAAAAGACGCGGCCGCGTTCACATTGCCTCGCCCAATAAATGTATTCTCCGACGGGCCAGACTGGGGGGCAATTTTAATATCCGTTAGATTCAAGTAAAAGCCATAAGCAGATTGAAACCCTCCACTCCCTCGGATTTTAAGTGGCGGGGCCATCTCAACCCCATCAGCCACCAGGTTCAAAGGAAATTGTTGGTTTAACTTCTCCGTGAGTAAATCATCTATAACAGCTACTCCCTCGGCTCCCACCAGGGCTTCTAAAAAGATTTGTGTGATATCTCCAAGTGAGTGATAAGCGATAATTAGTTCTGTACTCGTAAAAGCTATATCCAGGCGAATAGTGATAGCGGTAGATATAGGTTCTCCTGGAGTTAAGACGCCATTCTCAGTTACCATTTTGGTGGCGGTAATTGGTATGGTGATCTCCATATCTGCCTCTGGCTCATCGGTTAATATGGTTAAACTGGATGGTTTAGCAATCTCGATGAGATAATGCTCACTGCGCTGCACGGCAGGATTACCTGTCTCTATCTGCTTCTCTTCCGTTTTCATGTTGGTGGAAATGAAACCGGCATCATAAGCTCCCTGAAAAATAGTTAAGAAATAATTTCCACCCAATAACAGTTCCACATCAAACCCAGTGGCGATACGTGTATGATCGATCATGGTAAGCTCCTTGATATAGCAACAGCCTGAAACTCTTTTTAGCATAAAGAGTTGTCAGGCTGCTGACTACAATCAAGCGTTATAAATACCTACCATCTAAAGATAGACTGTGGGGTTTACTAAAGTTATTAGTTCACGCAAACTTACCCTTGCACAAACCGCACTCGGGGTAATGCCTGGGGCACGTTTTGGGCTACCCACTCCCGGTTCAGCCCGGTGCCAATCTGTTCACCCCACAGGACATACCCTACCGTCCCCTCTTTGCCATTGGTGACATTGTAGAAAAAGAAATCATGGCTGGTAGTGATGGGATGCTCGCCAGCAGTGCGGCCGCCGCCCGGCAAGGGGATGCCCTTTTCCGCCAGTTCAAACAAGGTGGCTTTCTGGGCGGCAGTCAGGCTGCGTAACGGCGGGGCCAAAATAATCGTTGTCTCCTGAGCCGGGTATGGCTTATAAATCTGTTTAATCGTTGTGCCTGAAGAGGGGGGCGGGGCCGGTGGGGTTGGCGGTGTGGGGGGTGTTGGCACAACCGGGGGCGTTGGTGGGGTGGTCACAACCGCTCTGGCCTGCATCCCATGCCCCCACAACCCATTGCGGCCAGACCCACCAGGAATAGCCCAGACCGCCATCGCCCCAAAAACGACCAGATACAACCCATCTCGCGGCACGGCAACCTGGCGGCTGACCGTTGTCGGGCCGACGGTGGGGCTGACTGTATGCCACTGCTCATGGCGGCCGGGCAGTTGGGCTAAAATATGGCCCAACCGCTGGTGGGCAGCCCGAATTTCTGGCTCATCCATGGCCGCCCAATCTGGGGCTTCGTTGAGGCCGGTATCTACCAGGTGCATCTCCACACGGGCATGATGGGGATCACCCACTTCGTTTAGCGGCCGCTTCCCATCTTCCCATTTATACCAATCAGCAAAAAAGGTAAACGTCAGCTCCACCTGCCCTTTGCTTAACACGGTGGGGCGGGCCAGCCGAGAATGGAACGGGCTGTTGCCATGAAACCAGTTATAGCCCTGGCCGATGCTGTTTAGCAAGGTACTGTGTTCATGGGCGGGTAAATGATCCTTCCAGCGAAAAATCTGCTCTGGGGATTTAAACTGGTTCCAGGGGGAGTTATCGGCATAATAACTTGCGCCCGTAGCTTCCCAATACAGCCAATGGACCGGCTTCCCTTCCAGGTGATCAATAGGCACATGGATATTCTTGAAGTCGTACCAGTTGGCATGTTGCCAACCAACATCAAACTGTCCCTGCCGCCCGGCAAACTGATAATTAAAGATGGTAGACATGGGCTTTACTCCTTTTCAGAAAGTGGTGAGGGGTGAGGACTGAGGATTGAGGGATGAGGACTGAGTGGGTTTCCCTAACTCCTCTATGTCCCCCCCTTGATTACCTATGCTGACCTTTTACTGTTTCTCTGGTTAGACAACTGGACAAATGGATTTTACCCCTGACCAGCCATTGTACCAATCGTCAAATCGTCAATCATAAATCGCCAATCATCTATCCTTTGGCTATACTCCCGCCGCGTATGAAACTAAAACGATTGGTTCTCCAGGGGTATAAAACCTTTGCCAGTAAGACGGAGTTTGTTTTTGATGCCGGGCTGACGGCGATTGTCGGGCCGAATGGCAGCGGCAAGAGCAATGTGGTAGATGCCCTGCGCTGGGTGCTAGGGGAGCAAAGTTACGGCGAACTGCGGGGCAAACGCTCTGTGGATATGATTTTTGCCGGCAGCCAGCAGCGGCCGCGAGCCGGCATGGCTCAGGCAATTCTCACCCTGGACAACAGTAGCGGTTGGCTGCCCATTGATTACAGCGAAGTGGAAATCGGGCGGCGCACCTACCGCTCTGGCGAAAATGAATATTTGCTCAACGGGCAAAAAGTGCGCCTGCGGGATGTCCAGGAGCTGCTGGCCAAGAGCGGCCTGGCCGAACGAACCTACACCATCATCGGCCAGGGGTTGATTGACCGTGCCCTCTCCCTGCGAGCAGAAGAGCGGCGGGCATTGTTTGAGGAAGCGGCCGGGATCAGCCATTACAAAGTGCGCCGGGCCGAGACTTTGCGCCGCTTACAGGAGACGCAGCACAATTTACAGCGGGTGCATGATATTCTGGCCGAAATTCAACCCCGCCTGGGGTCGCTAAAGCGGCAGGCCAACCGGGCGCAAAATTATGAGCAGGTAGCCAAAGATTTACGCCATCTGCTGCGGCAATGGTATGGCTTCCAATGGGAACAAGCCAAGAAGAAACTACGCACCAGCCGGGTCGCGGCCGCAGATAGTGAACATTTGTGGCAAGAAAGCCGGGCGGCCCTGCTCCGGCTCCAGGGGATGATTGACGACAAGCGGCGGGCCATTGGCGAGTTAGAGCAGCAGCGGCGCGGCCAGGAAGAAGAGCGAGACCGGCTGCGGGACCTGTTAGACAAGAGCGGCCGCCAGGTAGCTGTTTTGCAAGAGCGGCAAACCCTCATTCAGCGGCAGCGGCGTGACCTGGAAGCAGAGCTGCCCCGCCTGCAAGAACAGCGTGAAGCTGCGGCCGCGGCCCTCAACGAAGCCCTCGCCGATTTACAGACCGCCCAGGCCGAACAAGAGATCGTCCGGCAAGAGTTACAACAGTTCAACGCCAGCTTCCAGGCTCAGCAAACAACCATTGACCAGACCAGGCAGGCCCTCAGCCAGGCAGAAAAAGCCCAGCGACAGGCGCAAACAGAGCTGGCCCAGGCCGAAGGGCGGTTTAGCCAATTACAGGAGCGGCTGGCCGAGCGGGAGCGGCAAGCCCCTGACCCCCAAGAGCTTGCCCGGCTGGAAACACAGATCAGCCAGAGCCAACTTGCCCTGGATGAGGGCCGCCAGGAGTTGGCGGCTCTGGAAAAGCAGCAGCAGGCGGTTGAAGAAGCCCAACGGAGCCAACACCGGCTGTTGAAGCAGCTTCGCCAGGAAAGTGCCGCCCATACCGCCCAATTGAACCGGCAGCAAAATGAGATTGCCCGCCTGGAAAGCCGGGTGGAACTGCTGGCGCAGATGCGTCACCGCGAAAGCAACCTCAAAACCGGAGCAGCCATCGTTGGTCGCCTGGCTCAATTCCTGACCATCCCCGATGTATACCGGCGGGCTATTGAAGGGGCGTTGGGCCATCAGCTTAATACGGTGCTGTTGGAAGAAGAAGCGGCGTTGTGGTCGCTTTTGGCCGAGGAGCAGACGGCATTGGTCGCAGCCGTGTCGGGCAGGGGGCAATGGGCAGTTAGCCATGAGCAGTTAGCAATAGGGAGTGAGCAAGAGGTGGGTGTTGTGGGGTGGGCGGTTGATCTGGTGCAGGTAGACTCGGTAGCCCAGGGGGTGGCTCAGGCGTTGTTAGGCCATCTGCTGCTGGTGGAAAACAGTGCGGCCGCTTACCAGATCGCCTGGCAGCTCCCCCCAGGCTACCTGGCTGTCACTCTGGATGGGGTGTTGGTTCAGGCCGGTGGGGTGGTGGAACGAGCGGCCAGTGATCCACAGCAGAGCATTTTGGCCCGTGAAGAAGCGTGGCGTGCGGCCGCGGCCGCCTTAGAAGAGGCGCGTCACCAGTTACAGGAGCTGCAAACCATCGCCACCAGCCATGAGAATACTATCCAAAGCCACCAGGAAGCAGCAGATAAACTGACCAGCGAGGGGCGTTATCTGGAACAGAAAAGCCAGCGGGCACGGCAGGGGGTGAGCAATCACCAGCGTACTCTGGAACGGAGCAAACAGCAGCAGGCGTATCTCAATCAACAGACGGCCGCCTACCAACAAGAGCTGCTTACCCTGCGCCAACGGCTGACGGATACTCAAACAGCCATCAGCCAGCGACAAGGCCAGTTAACGCAGCTCACTGAGGATCTGGCGACCTGGCAAGCTCGTTACCAATTGCTCCCCATTGCTGAGGGGCAGCAGCAGCGGGAAAGCTGGCGGCAAAAGAGCGAGTCAGCCCGTACCATTGTCGCCGGGCGGCAGGCGGTGGTAGACAGCCGCCGCACCACCCTAAACCAGGTAGAAGCCCAGTTGGCCCGGCTGCAAGAGCAGTTGGCCCGGCTGCAAAATCAGCAGGCGCAGTTAGATTTGGCCTCAGAGCAGAGCCAGCTTACGCAGTTACAGGAGCAGTTAGATGGGCTGCATTTACGCTTAAAACCGCTGCAGGAACGCGGCCGCGAACTTTATGAGCAGTTAGCCCGGCTGGAGCAGCAGGTGGCCCAGCAGCAGCGACAAACCCACGAATTAGAAACCCAATACACTCAATCTCGGGTCGCCTTTAGCCAGCAAGAAAACTTGATCACCGGCCTGCAAGAGCGCATCAAGGCAGATTTGGGGGTGGTGGCGCTGAGCTATGATGAGGATCAGATTGGGGCTACCCCTCTGCCAATGAAAGAGGTGGTTGAAGAGCTGCCCATCATCACCGAGCTGCCCGATGAGATTGATGATAACATTCACCAACTGCGCTCCCAATTGCAGCGGATGGGGGCCATCAACCCGGATGCGCCCCAGGAGTATGAAGAGACGCAGCGGCGGTTTGATTTCCTGACTACCCAGGTAGATGATTTGACCCGCACGGAGAGCCAACTGCGCCATATTATTGCGGAGTTGGATGTGCTGACCTCACGAGCCTTTGCTGAGACAGTGACAAAGGTGAATACCGTTTTTGGGGATATGTTTAAGCGGCTGTTTGGCGGAGGATCGGCCCAGTTGGTGTTGACGGAGCCGGATAATTTGAGCCTGACCGGAGTGGATATTATCGCCCGGTTGCCCAGCCGCCGGGAGCAGGGGTTGGCGTTGTTATCAGGGGGAGAAAGGTCATTGACTGCGGCCGCGCTCATCTTTTCCCTGCTCAAAGTGTCTCCCACGCCGTTTTGTGTTTTAGACGAGGTAGACGCTATGTTGGATGAGGCCAACGTCAATCGGTTCCGGGATGTCCTGGACGAAATGAGTCACACCATTCAGTTCATCGTCGTCACCCACAACCGGGGCACTGTCCAGGCTGCTGATGTCTTGTACGGCATTAGTATGGGGTCGGACAGTGTGAGCCAGGCGTTATCTGTCAAGCCAGAAGAATATCTAAACCAGCAGCAGCCTTTGTTGTAAGATGGCTATTATTTTCGCGGCCGCGTCCTCCCAGCTAAACCGTTTCACATTGGCATACCCTCGCTCAACCAGGTCCTGGCATAAAGGGGCCTCGTTCGCCAGACGATAAATGGCGGCGGCCATACCCGCTGTATCTAGCGGGTCAACCAGGAGCGCCCCATCTCCGGCTGCTTCGGGCAGGGAGCTGCTGTTGGCGCACAGTACCGGGATGCCTGCTGCCTGGGCTTCTAATATGGGAAAGCCGAACCCTTCGTATAGCGACGGATAAAGCAGAGCGGCCGCACCCCGCAACAGGTCAGCTTTTTCTGCCTCAGACACATAACCAGGCAGATGGATACGCCCCTGAACGGAAACGGGCTGCTGCTTAATAAAGGCCAGTAACTCCTGCGCTAACCAACCGACGCGGCCGGCCAACACCAGATGATGGGAAACCCCACTCTGGACAAAGGCGTCTACCAGTCTTACCAAATTTTTGCGTGGCTGCAACGTGCCGAGGTAGAGGAAGTAGGGGGAGTTTGCCAGTTTGCGAGTGGGCGAGTGGGCGAGTAACTGCTCACGGCTTACGGCTAACTGCTCACTTCCCGATGGCAAGGCGGGATAAACGACGGTCACTTTCTCGGGAGTGGTCTTATAAACGTGAATCAGATCGTTCTTGGTGGCCTGGGAGTCAGCCAGGATGTGAGAGGCGCGGCGGGCGTTGTGTTGGGTACTCCAGTGCAGGTAGAGACGCTGACTGAGCGGATGGGCCTGGGGAAAATAGTGGTAGCCCAGGTCGTGGATGGTGGCCAGGGCGCGGCCGCGATAAGTCAGGGGGATCACATGAGCGGGGGTAAAAAAAATATCTGGCGGGCGGCGGTGCAGCTCCTGGGCTAACCGTAGATGTGTCCATAGACGGGGCAGGGGGATGATCACTTGTTCAATGTGGGGTGCGGCCGCGAACAGTCCAGGGGGAGTGGGTTGGTTGAAATAGAGTCGCAGCTTTATGCCCGCTGCGGCCGCAGGCTCAATCAGGGCACGAATCAGGTACAGGCTGTACGCTTCTGTGCCCGTGCGCTCTGTTGTGACCGCCCGGCTGGCATCAATGCCTAAAACCATGTCACAACTTTTCATTTTATGGGTTGGCGATTTGTAGGAATTCACGGGCTACCCAGCCCTGTTCCCCATCTACCCGGCGCACTTTGACCCAGGTGTATCCCCCTTCTACAACTGGCTCATCTTCTAGCAGGCTCAAAATTTCTCCATCTTGCAGGCGAAACAGGGTTTCCCCGTTGGCGCTGGGTTCGGCACGCAGCCAGAGGCCCGAGGCCCCGGTGCCGGTGACGATAGCCGGGATGATGCGTGGGGTAATAGTAGGAGTTGGCAGCATTTGTTCAACGGTGGGTGCGGGGGTGAAGGTGGGGGGGAACTGTTGAATGCCAGTGGCTGAATCTGGGGAGATGGGCAGGGTTACAGGAGTAATCGAAGTGGCATCAGCCGATGGCTCAAGCGTGACCGTCTCCGCTTGATTGAGATACATGATACCCACTGCGCCAACAAAGAGTAGAACGGTCAGGGCCAGGGTGACGGTAGCCCGGCGCAGCATTGCTTCCCGCTCCAGGGTATAGAAACGGGCCCCACCCCGGCGAATGTTTTGGTAGGTGTTGAGGGCCAAAATGAGGCCGAGGGCGGTCAGGATAAAAGGCAAAAGTTCGCGCATGAACAATCAGGGGGTGGCAGGTAGTTGTAAGACCTGGTTTATTTCGTCTTCGGTAATGGGGCCGACACGGAGTATCCGAGGGGGGATGACGGTGCAATCTATGATGGTGGACGCGGCCGCGTGATACGCATGGTACCCATCTACGACCGCCGCTATTTTGCCTTGTAAAATATCCCAGGCCATTTTGCTGTCTAAAGCCGGGGGTTCACCAGAACGGTTAGCACTGGTGGTTGCCAGGGCACCCCCAGCGTGGCGGATGATGTTGCGGGCGACGGTATGGGCGGGCATACGGACGGCGATACTGTCATTGGGGGAGAGGCTGGTCGGTAATTGGGGATGGCGGGGAACAATCACAGTGAGGGCTCCCGGCCAAAAATAACGAATCAGACGGGCGGCCGCTTCTGGTATATCAGCACAAACTTTAGGCAGGTCACTCATATCAGCCACCAAAATAGGAATCCCTTTGTCCAGGTCACGCTCTTTGACGGTAAATAGTTTGGCGATGGCTTCTGGGTTATAAGGATCGCAGCCCAGCCCATACACAGTGTCCGTTGGGAAGGCAATCAGTTCACCTGCCTGTAACAGGTTCGCAATTTTGACCAGGGCACTATGCTTTTCTCCATCTAAAAATAAAGTTTGCATCATAGCTGTATATAAACAAACCGGTCGTGACCTGCATAATCAGGCAGAGATTCCCCGGTGGCTTCTGGGAATAATTGTTGGGCTAATGTGACCGCGGCCGCGCCCTGCTGCCACCCTATCTCCAAAAAAATCGCCCCGCTGGGGAGCAAACGGGTTTTGGCCTGTTCCAACAGCCGACGGACCACGGTTAAACCATCCTGACCACCACGCAAGGCCAGTTCTGGTTCATACGATTTTACCCCGTCGTCTAACTGTGTCCATTCGCCATCAGTCACATAAGGTAAATTTGCCACGATGAGGGAGATTGGCCGAGTCAGCGGTGTCAATAAATCCCCTTCATAAAAGTCAATCTGCTGGGCCACGCCGTAGGTGCGGGCATTTTCTTGGGCGACAGCCAACGCCGCGGGTGAAACATCTATGGCGGTGATATGGGTCTGGGGCAACTTCCGGGCCAGGGTGATGGCAATGCAGCCGCTGCCGGTGCCCACATCTACCAGATGCAAGTCAGGCTGGGGCCGCCGTTTGGCCCATGCCATCACCAACTCAACCAACTGCTCTGTTTCCGGCCGGGGGATCAGGACGGCGGGGGTTACTTTCAGGCGGAGATCAAAGAAGGGGGCTGCGCCCAGAATATATGGGATTGGCTCCCCCCGCTGCGCCCGTTGTAAATAGGCGAGGTAGGTGGTATGAGGTGCGGCCGCGACCTCCTCTTCCCCGTGGGCCAACAAATAGCTGTCCCCCGCCCCCAGCACATAGGCCAGAAGCATTCGTGCTTCCGGTCCAACCCCATACCGGTTAGCCAGCACCTTCTCACCCATTGCTAACAATTGTTTGATCGTCATGGTAGAGATTGGGGACCGGAGAGTAGAGGTTGAGAGATTAGGAGATTGAGAGATGTGGGGAAGAATCACTCGCTTACTCACCTACTCGCCCACTCGCTCCCTTACACCACGGCTGGCGGAATCAGCCCCATATCTTCTAAATCGCCCAAAATCTTACCCGCACTTTCTAGCGGCGTTTGTAAATGGGTACGGACATGGATGAAGGGGGCAATAGGGGGTTCAAACGGATCAGAAATGCCTGTAAAGTTGGGAATTTCTCCGGCAATAGCTTTTTTATACATCCCTTTCACATCTCGTTCAATCACCGTATCTAGCGGCGCGTCTACAAATACCTGCACATAGTTGGTCACATTCTCCTTCACATGCTGGCGCAGGCTGTTGTAAGGGGAGATGAAGGAGCAGATGCAGGCCACCCCGTTGCGGGAAAGCAGTTTGGCGACAAAGGTAACCCGTTCAATATTTTTCTCCCGGTCGGCTGCGGAAAAGCCGAGATCACGAGTCAACCCTTCACGCACAACATCACCATCCAGCCGTTCTACTTTCAGGCCACGTTGGCGTAACTCTTCTTCTAAAATCAGGGCGATAGTCGTTTTACCGGCCCCAGAAAGCCCCGTCATCCAGACGACGAAGCCAGGTTGTTCTTGATGATTCATTATATACTCCTGAAAAAGGGGCAAAGGGGCAAGGTAAAATCATTACCTGCAACTGTGCAACTGTGCAACCAGAAACTAGAAACTCAACCACTCTATTTACCCGTTATTTTCTTCATCTCGGATGAACCCTTTGGCGATCAGGTAAGCCAGGATGCGGTGGGCGTTTTCTTCGGCGGTGTAGGTCACGGAATCCAGATGGAGTTCCGGGTGGCGCGGCGGTTCATAGGGATCGTCAATACCGGTGAATGCTTTGAGTTCACCGCGCCGGGCGCGGTCATATAACCCTTTGCTGTCCCGGCTTTCACACACTTCTAGCGGCGCATCTACAAATGCTTCCACGTAATGGTCAGTGCCTACCATGTTACGGACTTCGTTGCGGGTAGCCCGGTAGGGGCTGACGGCGGCGCAGATGGCGATCCCCCCATGCTGCACAATTTCGGAGGCCACAAACCCCATGCGGCGGACATTGGCGTCTCGATCTTCTTTGCTGAACCCCAGTTCATGGGAGAAATGGGTGCGGACGACATCCCCGTCGAGGATGGTGACGCTGCGGCCGCGTTCCTGCAATAAAATGGTCAAAATCTGGGCAATGGTAGATTTCCCAGCGCGGGCCAACCCGGTCAGCCAGACACATGCCCCCTGGCGGTAACGAGGTGGGTTCATCTCGGCTAAAATTTCGGCCACTTCTGGCCGGGTAAACCATTCAGGCAGAGCCTTGCCATTTAGCAAATACTCATCTCGCACCTGCGTCCCCGAAATATTGGCGGTACGGGTCTGTTGGGGAATTTTATCCACTTCCTCATACCGGTCTTCATCAGGCAAATAGACTAGCATCTGGAATGGCACTGCTTTTACCCCTATTTCCTGGCTGTATTTTTCCACCAGGAGTTGGGCATCATACGGCCCATAAAACGGTTTCCCCGAAGAATCATTGCCTGGGCCGGCATGGTCACGGCCAATAATGAGATGGTTGGCCCCATAGTTGCGCCGGATAATGGCGTGCCACAACGCTTCCCGCGGGCCCCCCATCCGCATTGCTAGAGGCAGTAGGGAGAAGACGATGCGGTCAGGGTCATAATAGCGGCTGGCTAATGCCTTGTAGGTGCGGACGCGGGTATACGCATCCACATCCCCAGGGCGGGTCATGCCGACGACGGGATGGAGCAGTAAAACCCCATCTACTTCTTCGATAGCTCGTTTGGTTAACTCCTCATGCACCCGGTGCAAGGGGTTGCGTGTCTGGAAGGCGACGACATTTTGGTGGCCGGTTGCTTCCAGGCGGGTGCGGGTTTCGGCTGGGGTGAGGCGCAAATTTTGAAAATCATAATGTTTGGGCAGTTGCAATACCTGGATGGGGCCGGCCAGGTTGATGGGCCCCCAGCGGTGCATTTCGGCTACCAGAGGGTGGCGGGTATCCAGGGTAGCGAAAACTTTTTCCGCCATTTTATCCCGATCCCAGGGGTAAATTTCTTCGATGGTCATAATAGCCAGGATTTCATTGCGGGCATCGCGTAGGGCGATTTCCTGACCGAGATGAAACGAATGATCCGCTTCCACCGGCAAGGTGACAGGTATAGGGTACAAGGTGCCATCGGCCAGGCGCATGTTGTCCAGGACGCTTTGGTAATCCGCCTGGCCCATAAATTGGGTCAGGGGGGAGAAGGCCCCGGTGGCTAACATTTCCAGGTCGCACAGGGCGCGTTGGGATAGTTGGAGAGCGGGCAGGCGGGCGGCGTAATGCTGCCGGGAGTCACGGTCGGCTGCGGCCGCGAGTAAATCAACAAGTTGGCCCCCATATGGGGAGATGAGCTGGGTGGTAACTGTAGACAAAGTAAAACCTCTTCAAGATAACGCAGATAATAGACAAAAAAAGGGCATTGCCTTGAGCAATGCCGGGGCAATTGTACTTTATTTCACATGGAGAACAAGGATGAGTTGCCCGCCCGGTTTCATCAGAGATAATAAACTGATTTTTGAGCCATGTTGAATGTGGAAATAGATTAAGGAAAATTGCTTTGCAAATATTGGTTAAGCTAAGGGAAAGATTAGAGACACGGCAGGCAAGAGGGACGTATGGACTGCTTATCTTGATTTTGCTGTTGGCCTTGGGGGTGCGGCTGTGGGGGATTGGCTTTGGCTTGCCTTTTGCTTACCATGTGGATGAATCTCGCTATTTGTATGCAGCTGTGGGGATGTGGCAGACAGGGAGTTTGAATCCAGGTTGGTTTCATCAACCAACCTTATATACTTATTTGCTGGCCCTGGTGATGGGGGGATATTATGGCGTGGGGCGAATGGTGGGCATGTTTGCCTCAACGGATGATCTGTTTCGCCCTCCCTATCATTTTGATGGGTTGGTCACCTTACCCGCTGAATATATGCTGTCTCGTTTGTTGACGGTTGCATTTGGTGTGGCAACGGTTTGGATTGTTTACCAGTGGGGAGAGCGTTGGTTGGGCAAGTGGGGGGGGGGCGCGGCCGCACTCTTTTTAGCCCTCTCTATTTTTCATGTTACCTCATCCCATTTCATTACCACCGATGTTCCAGTTGGGTTCTTTATCATGGCGGCGCTATATTGTTGTGCCCGGTTAGCTGAAACTGGGGAGCGGCGTCATTATTGGCTGACGGGGCTTTTTATTGGGTTAGCTATTGGCACGAAATATACTGCTTATGTCTTACTTATCCCAGCTGGGTTGGCCCATCTGCTGGCCTGGCAAGGGAAACGGGCTCCATTATTCGCCCCCACTTTGGTTGAAATGGGGTTGGTTTTGGCAGGGTCATTTTTCCTGACAACCCCTTATGCCTTGTTTGATTACCCTCAATTCAGGGCAGATTTACAATATGAATGGGAGCATCATAAAGTGTTAGGACATATTGGCTCTGAGGGGAACAGTGGACAATGGTTGTTAGGGCAGCTAATAACCCGGTCTGATCGTTGGCTGACCTTTGCTGCGGCGGTGGGGTTTGTTCTGGCTATCTGGCGCAAGCAGTGGTCGGTGCTTCTGGTGGGGAGTTTTGTCCTGGTTTATTTTGCCAATATGTCCACCAACCTGGTTCGGTTTGAGCGATTTTTAGTGCCGATGATCCCAGGGTTGGCAATAGGGGCTGGTTATATGGTGGCGGCAATAGTCCGGTGGCGGCCGCAACCCCGCACCCATTTCATGTTATTCCTACTATTAGGCTTGCTTCTCTTAGAACCATTGCTTGGCGTGATCCAACTCAACCGTAACCTGGCCCAAACTGATGTCCGAACGATAGCCAGGGCCTGGATTGTTGAACACATCCCCCCTGACAGCCGTATTGCCCGTGAATCATTTACCCCCAACCTGGATAATGAGGGGTATCAGGTGCAGACCATTGGGTTCCTTAACCAACATTCAACCGCCTGGTACCAGGAAAATGGGTTTGACTACCTCATTTTTGCCCAGGCCCGCTATGGGGTTCTGTGGCGTGATCCGGAAAGGTATGCTGATTTAATTGCCCAGTATAAAACACTCTGGGATGATATGGAGTTGATGGCCGAATTTATGGGTCCTTATGTGGGCCGTCCCAATCATGTCATACGCATTTATCGGGTAAATCCATGAGACAACCTTCTTAATTATAGTTTTGAAGAAAAAGATTTTACTTGTATGGGCATCTCTTGTGGTTACCCCCGTTCATGGGCAGGCACAAGGCAGGCCCCTACCCAAAATCATTAGCTTAAGGTCTATAGATTAACCTACGGCTTGTTTAGCAACTTTCTTACTCCGCTGCGGCCGCGTTCCTATGCACACCCCCTCTACTCTCATCATCATCTTAAATTGGCGACAGCCAGAAATCACCATCGAATGTGTTCGGGCAGTACAGGCGATGCCCGGTTCCCCGGCCGATATTTTGCTCATTGATAACGGTTCAGGCGATGATTCAGTGCCGCGGTTACAAACAGCCCTACCCGGCGTACCGCTGGCAGCTTTGCCCGATAATTTGGGGTTTGCGGCGGGGGTAAATTATGGCTTGCGCCAGGCCATGCGGGATGGGTACCCATACGCCCTACTCCTTAACAATGACGCCTTCCCGGCCGCAGATATGTTGGCCCGGCTGTTGGCTGAGACGGCCCCGGATATTGCCCTGTTATCCCCCAAAATTTTTTATGAAGCGGATAAAACCCGTATCTGGTTTGCCGGGGGACAACAGCACCCCTATTTGTTAGAGATAAGATCCACTGGCCGAGGTGAACAAGATGGCCCCGCCTGGCAATCATCCCGTGATGTGGATTACCTGGTGGGGACGGGCCTGTTGCTGAACCTGAAAGCGGCCCAGCAGGTAGGGCTGCTTGATGAACAATTTTTCATGTATTATGAAGATTTGGATTGGTCTATCCGTTTGCGGCAGGCAGGATACCGGCTGCGGCTGGTGGCCGATGCCCATCTATATCACCGTGTTTCCGTGAGTACCGGGGGTGAAGATTCCCCAGCCCGTCGCTACTACCTGGCTCGCAGCAGTGTTTTATTTTTTCGTCGCCATGCCCACCTGGGGCGGCCGGTCGCCATTCTTATCTTTCGGCTGCTGAGTGCCCTGAAGCTATTAACACGCACCTTGCTCACCGGGCAGTTTGCTGCCGCTCGCGCTTATGTCCGCGGCCTATGGGATGGCTGGCAAATGAATCAGAAGGATGAGAAAAAGCATGAACCCATTTAATTTTGGCCGTCACCAGCAGTTGGCCTTGCTGCCTGATTGGCTGCATCGTCGTATTGAAGTGAATCGGTATGAAAGTTACCGTTTATTGGAACAGGCACGTGAGCAAACCCCTCCCGGAGCCAGAGTATTGGATGCTGGGGCGGGTGAAGGACAATATAAACATTATTTTGCTCATACCCGGTACACCGGTTTAGATTTGGCCGTTGGCGATCATGCCTGGAATTACACTGCGTTGGATGTATTGGGGGATTTGCGTCAGCTTCCTTTTCCCGATAACAGCTTTGATGCGGCCGTCTGCATTCAGACCTTAGAGCATGTTAATGAGCCGATGCGGGTGATTAATGAAATTGGGCGGGTGTTAAAACCAGGCGGCCGCTTTTATCTCTCCGCACCCATGTCCTGGCACCAGCACCAGAAGCCCCATGATTATTTTCGGTATACCTCATTTGGCTTTCGCTATCTATTAGAAAACAGTGGGATGCAGGTAGTTGAGATGCGCCCTATGGGGGGATATTTCTGGTTTCTCTCGTTTAATTTACAACTGCTCCATTACTGGCTTTTTCCCAAACCAAAATCTTTCTGGTTGCAACTGCTGCAAATGCCTTTCAAGCTGGCTACCCAGGCGATCTTTTTCATAGCCATCCCGCTACTTTTCTTTTATTTAGATCGGCTGGATAAAGTCAAAGATCATACGATGGGCTGGGTCTGTATGGCTGAGAAAATCTAAAGCTATGGGTACCTGGCAGCGTTTGTTAAGCAATACGGCTCTGGCCTTTTTCAGCAATATCATTGTTAAGGCTAGCAACACCTTATTGTTTATTTTTATTGGTCGGCTTATTGGCCCAGGGGAGGCTGGCCTCTTTAACCTGGGAGTAACCTACTTCACCATAACCCTGGCCTTATCCGCCTGGGGGTTACATGAGCTGTTGGTGCGTGAGGTCGCCACTCGCCGGTCTGAGAGCCGTCGGTATCTGGTCCATTATTTGCCCCTGCGCCTGGGTTTGACGCTGCTGAGTTATGGGCTGCTGCTGCTGTTTTTGCGTTATATTTTGCCGTACAGCGACTCTACCCAACAGGTGATTCGGGTACTATCTCTGGCGATTTTTCCAGAGGCGATCTTTATGTTGGTGCTGGCTTTGTTTGCCGCTCATGAACGACTGCTGGCGCCAACGGTCGCGGCCGCGTGCAATGCGTTCTTAAAAGTAGGCGTAGGGCTGTGGGTGTTATTCCAGGGTGGGGGGGCTATTGCCTTAGCCTGGGTCATTGTGGGCAGTAGTTCACTTAGTTTGCTTGTCCTTGTTCCCCCATTACTGCGCTTATTTCGCGAACTGCCCCAGCTTGCCGCTCCATTGAGCCTGCAATTTGCCTGGACACAGCTTCGCTTCACCCCAGGGTTCATCATCATTGGCCTCTTTACTACCCTCGATTATCAATTTGACGCCTTTTTAATTTCGCTCCTCTTAACCGAAACAGAATTAGGGTGGTATGGAGCTGCCCAGACCATTATGCTCGGCTTTTGGATGATGCCTACCGCCCTACGAACCGCTATTTACCCACTCATGGCCCGTTATTACCAGGAGAGCCATGAGCGGTTGGTCCAACTGTATCGCCGTACTAACCGTTATGTTTTGCTAACGATGCTGCCGCTGTGCATGGGTATCCTGTTGTTCAGTCAACCCCTTTTGCAGCTCATTTTTGGCCCGGCGTTTGCTCCAGGTGTGCCGGCTCTACAATGGATGATCTGGGCGGTCATCTTTTCTTTCCTGACTGTGCCCAATGCCCGGCTGATGCTTATTGCCCACCGGCAAAAGCAGGCAGGCTGGATTACTGGGGTAGGAATGATCATTAATGTCATTTTTAACCTGCTATTGATACCCCAATATGGTATTGTCGGTGCGGCCGCGGCCCGTACCCTGGCCTCAGCTATTTTTTTCCTCACCATTTATCTTTATGTACAATGGTATTTGCTCCAGGATGCTGTCTGGCCTTTAGTTGGCCGACCCGTTTTGGCAACTGGTCTAATGACCCTGGTCATCTGGCAGTTACGCCCTCTTTCCCCTATAGGCAGCATCGTCATAGGGGCAGTTGTTTATCTGGTGGCTGTCTGGTTGCTCCAGGTCATCCCAGTTGAGGACCGGCATTATTTTCGTCAACTATTTAAACAGAGATAGCCCCCTCACCCTGGCCCTCTCCCCAGGGAGAGGGGTTGGGGGTGAGGGCAAGGAGAACGTTATGTCATTTCACAAAATGTTAGTCATCGGCCTTGATGGGGCGCCTTACCCGCTGATCCAAAAGTGGACCCAAGAGGGTTTTATGCCCAACCTGGCTAAATTAATCAACCGGGGGAGCTTTGGTGTTTTACGCTCAACCATTCCTGTCCATTCCCCTACCGCCTGGGCATCTTTTATCACCGGCCTCAACCCCGGTAAACATGGGGTGTTTGACTTTGTACGCCGCGCCCCTGACAGCTATCAACTGCGGGTGATCCGGGCTAACCAATTCTCTGGAACAACCCTCTGGCGCTGGCTGAGTATCCATAAGCGTCAGGTGGGGGTGATGAATATTCCCATGACTTACCCCCCTGAAGAGGTAAATGGCTTTTTGATCAGCGGTCTCGGTACACCTGATTATGTGCCTTACACTTATCCCCCAGAATTGACCGATGAACTCAATGCGTTGGGGTATCGAGTCAATAAAGATGAGATGTTTGTCCCTGGCAAGGAAGACCAATGGCTGGCTGATATTTATGACGTCAGTCGTCGGCGTACCCAGGCAGCTGTCAAGCTCATGCAGGAAAAGCCGTGGGACTTTTTTATGATGATGTTCCGTAACACCGATGAGATTTGCCACTTTTTTTGGCACCACATGGATGAAAGCCATCCCCTGCATGACCCCCAGGCCCCAGACAAATATAAACACGCCATTCGGGATTATTACCAGCAAGTAGATGCCTGGGTGGGGGAGATTATGGCCGCGGCCGCGCCGGATACCAACATCATCATTATGTCTGATCATGGGGCCGGCCCCCTCTACAAGGATGTCTTTCTGAACGAGTGGCTCTGGCAGCAGGGGTGGCTGACCCTAAAAGAAAGTTCTGCGGTGCAAAAAGCCGGATTTGGGGCGCTGCGTCAGTTTGGGATTACCCGGAAAAATATTTCTGATACCTTGACCCGATTACGGCTGCACCGGGTAGAAGTGCTGATTAAAAAATGGTTGGGGGATCGCATTCAGGTATTGCCCCGTGATCAGCGGCCTGAATTTACGACGGCGGTAGATTGGAGCAAGACGGTCGCGTACAGTTTTGGTTATTATGGACAGATATTTATTAATCTGCGCGGCCGCGAACCCAATGGTTTCATCGAGCCAGGGGCAGCTTACGAAACCCTGCGCCAGGAAATTGCCCAACGCCTTCTTACCCTGGTTGATCTTGAAGATGGTCAGCCCGTAGTAGATCGGGTCTATTACAAAGAAGAGTTATACGACGGCCCGCATCTCCATGATGCCCCTGACTTAATATGCATCATGCGAGAGTTTACCTACATGACCCGTAAAGGGTATGAATTTGCTGCCCAACGTGGGAACCTGTTCCGCACCCCCTATACCCACGAAACAGGCAGCCATCGTCTCGAAGGGATTCTTATCGGAGCTGGCCCTGATATTCAGCCCGAGCAACGACTACCAGAACAGAACATTTACGATTTGACTCCCACCCTGCTTCATCTTCTCCACTGCCCTGTACCTGGCCAAATGGATGGTAAGGTGATTGAACCGTTCATAAAAGAGCAATTTCTCACCCACTACCCAATTCAATATAAAAATGAGGCTGAACAAGGACGGATAGAATCAGATGATCAATGGGATGAACAGGCCGAAGCCCAGGTCACAGAAAGGCTTAAAAGTTTAGGGTATCTAGGTTAAGGGGAGTTAATCAATCAGCCTACCAGGCAGACTTAATTCCCTGCTTTTGAGGTGATAACCCGGTTTATACTCCAAAAGGATTATTGATTTACCTGCCTGCTCCGCTACAATCTAACATCATAGGTGTTAAGTAGTGGCTTGCCCCTGGTTTATTCCCTTGTTCAACATCAAAATCAGGGCAAATAAATCCAGAAGCCAGTTACTCATTAAGTTTTGTCTAATGTAAATAAGGAGATGACATGAAAAAAATTTTAACTGCTATACTTTTGATCGTTGTCATGGTATTAGGCGTCAACCTGGTTGCCGCTGATCCCAATGACCTGCCTGGCACGGGGTTTGAATCCGGTCAGCAGATTCAGAACGCCGGTACCTCTAACGCTAATGTTGTTTTGACCGCTTATAACCAGGCGGGTACAGCGTTTACCTGTGATAACCAAACCCTGGCTCCCGGGGCATCCTTCACCTGGTTGCCGTCCAACTGTACCATCCCCGCCGGATTTATGGGTTCTGCGGTTGCCAGCTCTGACCAACCCATTGTGGCCGTGGTCAATGTCAACAACCGTACCGTCGGCCCAGCCGCCGGCCAATACACCGGCACCGATGGTAGCAGCACCTCTACCACCATCGCCTTCCCTCTGGTTAAAAACAACCATGCGGGCCGCACAACCACTTTCTATATCCAGAATGCCAGCAGCAGCCCCAACAATATCACCGCTACCTTCCGTCGCACTGGTGATGCTACATCCTATGTCCGTACCTTCACCAATGTTCCTGCCAATGCCATGGTTGTTCTGAACCCGGCTGATGCGACCCCCGCTTTCCCCAGTGGTACCGGTACAGGTTTGGGCAGCGTTGTTATCACCGGTAGCGGCCCGCTGGCTGGTACTTCTCTGGAGCATCAACACACTGCCCCAGTTGCCCAGAACCTGCAAGCCTCACGGGCTTTCGTCCCCAGTGATTATGGCACAACTGTTTACTGCCCATTAACCCGCCGTAATTTTGGTGGTCAAAATACCACCACAGGTATTCAGGCGCAGAACGTTAGTGGTGGCAGTTTATCCATTAGTGTGACCTACAATGTCGTTGCTCCTTCACCCCGCACCGTTGGCCCATTCAGCCAGACTGTAGGCAATGGCGAATCTGCTAACTTCTTGCAATCTGATCATTTACTTGCTGGTGAATTGGCTTCCGCCACCGTGAGCGCTTCTGGCAATCTGGCCGTAATCGTCAATGACCGTGCGACCAATCCTAACCCACAGCGGTTCACTACCTATGCTTGTTTTGCCCAGGCCAATACGACAACTAAAGTCACCCTGCCCCTGGTAAAAGAAAACTTTAACAACAATACTACCGGTATCCAGGTGCAGAACGTTGGCAATGCGCCAGCGACCTTCACTCTGACCTACACCACCAACAACAACCAGGTTGTTACTGTTACCCACACCGATTCTGTTGCTCCTGGGGCAAGCAAGACGTTCTATCGCCTAGCTTCTGGTGGTACGACCAACATCACGGTTGTATCTGGCACCCTTTCCAATCTGAATAGCACCGTCAGTGGTGTCGTTATTACCTCTAATCAACCCATTGTAGCCATCGCCAACGAATCCAACTACACTGGTGTTAATCCCCAAGATACCAAGAACTATGAGGGTTTCAACCAATAATTGGTCTGAACTTCCCGGCTAGTCAATAATATAGAAGCCACCTGAAGAGGTGGCTTCTATATTTGTTGGGTGTAGCTATTCGTCTCTTTTGCCGAACAGGGGTGCCTAACCTCAACTCTAAGTAAGCGTTAAAAAAGCTCTTACCAGATTTGACAGGTTGTTGAAACCTGTCAAATCTAAATAGGAATGAATGGTTGCACTAAGATAGTAGAGTTTAGGATGATGAAAAAACAGGTTTTGTTTTTTACTTTGTTGCTGGTTCTGTTGGTTGCCTGTGGCGCAGCCGATGGAACTGGTCAGCTAGAAGGTTATCCTGCGGATCCATCGTCGGCTGCCAGCCAGAGTGGCTCTGGTTATCCTGCCCCGAATGTGGCCCCGACATCAGCACCAGCTGGAGCGTACCCCGCCCCTGATGAAGCCCCGATAGCTGTAGATCAGCCCCGGTTTCAGTTTGATACGGTGTTGGTTGCCGGTATGATGAACGTTACTGGACAATCTCCCGCTAACCTGCCATTGGCAGTAGTAGACATAACGTATAATGGGGTTGTTTTAGGTACAGGGAGTAGTGATGCTGATGGCCGGTTTTCAATTCCGGTGACGCCTTTACCCGAAGGGCACCGGGTTGGCCTGATGATTGCTGATTTGCAGGGGAGAACCCTGGATGAAATGGCTGAGGCGTTTTTCCCTTACCGGGGAGAAAATTTTATGAATATACCTAATGTGGGTATTTTCTTTGAAACGAGTATGGTGCAGCCATAGACTGGCTGGCCAAACTATATTTTTCTCCCTGCTCCCCAACACCAGGCGAGTTTTGTTAGATAGAGGGCCGGCAAGGTGTACCAATGTTGGCTGAAGGTTCGCGGCCGCGCCAGCACAATTTTCCCTGTTACCCCAGCCGCAATCAATGGGGAGAGCAGGAGAATAAGCGGCCGCGAACGCAGCCAGCCCGGCGATGGCAGCCAATCAGGGTGGTGCAAACGAATCTGGCGCATATAAAACCCCGAACGAGCACAATCACGCCATACCTTCACCGCTGTTGTTCGATTATGCTGATGATAAACAGCGGCCGCGGGCCAAAAATAAAGAGGAAACCCGGCCCGGCGCATCCGTACTGTCCACTCAATGTCATGGGCACGGGGTAACTCAGAATTCAGCCCCCCCACTTTTTCAATCACTTGCCGTTGTACCGCCAGGTTCAGGGTTGGCAAATAGGGGTATGGGGCCGGGGGATTACTGCTGTAATATTCGTGGAACAGGGCCAGGTTGTAACTGAGGCTCCAATAGTTTTCTCCCTCTGGCAAAACACCCCCCCCAACAACCGGATACCCCTCTTTTTGCGCCTGGAGATGTTGAGCCAACCAATCTGGACGCGGTAGACAGTCACTATCCAGAAACAGCAGCAGATCATAACGGGCCGCTTCAATACCCAGGTTGCGGGCAATGGCTGAGTTGACCGGCTGCCCCGTATCGAGCAGTCGGATATGGGCTGCGTGGGGAATAAGCCCGGCTTCATCCCGCCCAACAATGAGAATTTCCCCAATCTGGGCGGCGGCCGTTTGGGCTTGCAAATGCTCAATGACCCGGTGGATAAGGGGTGAATTTAGGCTGGGGATGATGATGGAGATTGGCATAGCTGGTTAATCGCCCGCTCTAAGCGGGTCCAGGAAAAGTTGCCGGTCTGTTGTTGAATGTTAGTCCGGAAAATGGGTTCGAGGTTGTGGCTGAAATAACGCTGGATCGCGGCCGCTAACCCTGCCACATCCCCTGCCGGCACCACCAGCCCTGTCACCCCATCCTGCACCGCCTCGGCCAACCCCCCCACAGCGGTTGTGATGACCGGGCAGCCATGCCCCAAAGCGACCTGAACCACCGCGCTTTGGGTGGCACTCCGATAGGGCAAGATGGCGGCATTGGCTCGCTGTACATAAGCGACTAGCTCTTCATCAGGTACGTACCGGTCTATGATGGTGAGATGCGGCCGCAGCCCCAACCGCTCTATCTGTTCCCTATACTTTTCTACCCCCTGCCAGAATTCCCCCACGATAAGGAGATGTACCGGACAGTCAGCCAGCACCAGGGGCAATGCTTCTAACAGTACATCTAGCCCTTTGTATGGGCGCACAAAGCCAAAAAATAACAAAATGGGGCGGTCGGTGGGCAGGGGGATAGGTGGGGGTGCGGCCGCGTTCTGGCCTAGCTGTTTATACGTCGGCAGCGGCGTCACCTGCACCCGTGCCTGAGGCCAGATAGCCTGTAATTGGGCCTCATCCGCCTGGGAATGGACAATATACCCATCTCCCCGGCTTAACGCCAGCCGCAGGGCTAGTTTGTCTAACCGGCCTGGCTCATGGGGCAAGACATTGTGGCAGATAAACAGCAGGCGGGGGGGATGCGGCCGCTGTTTAATCCCCCAACTTAAATACCCCCACACTGGGGCCCAAAATGGCACCCACCAGGGAATAATCACCACCTCAGCCTGCCATTGGCGTATTCGGCGCCAGGTGCGCCACCAACTGAGCGGGTTGAGCGAATCCAGTAAATATTCTGCTTCTGCCTGGAGAGGGTGTAGGCTGGGGTCCCGGTCATCCCGCCCCGGAAAGAGCCAGCGGGGGTATTGCCGGGAAAAGGAGATGAGCAGCACCTCATGTTCCTGGTGCAGATGTTGGGTTAACAAGGTAGTGTAATGGGCAATGCCGCCACGATATGGGTAGGTAGGGCCAATCAGGCAGTAACGGGTCATTAAGTGGATTATAACGATGGCGGGGAGATGGGTAAAATTGGGGAGATTGGGGACTGGAGATTGGAGACTGGAGATTGGAGACTGGAGATTGGAGATTGAGGAATTTAGTAGACGCAAATTTATAGAAGAATCATCCGCAGATTAACGCCGATTTTAGGGATTGATCTGGAGAAACCTGTGCTGATCTGCGAAATCTGCGGCTAAAAATCAGCTTTTGATCTACGGAGATTGCTCACTGCTAACTATTTATGATATTACTAACTGGTGGTACAGGGTTTGTTGGCCGCTCTGTGGGGCGGTGGCTGGGGTTGGCGCAGCGGCCGCATACCCTCTTTCGCGGCCGCGTCAATGATTCCGTTGCCCTGCGTGAAGCCATGCAGGGGGTCCACACCATCATCCACCTGGCTGGCGCAGAAAGACGCGGCCGCAACCGTGCCCTACGTACTGTTGATCTCGAAGGCAGTACCCGCCTACTCCAGATGGCTCAAAGCGTAGGGGTGCAACACATCATCTACCTCAGTCGCCTGGGAGCTGACTCTAATGCTGCCCCCCCACTGCTGCGGGCGAAGGGGGAGGTAGAGCGGCTGATTCAGCGCAGCAGCCTCACCCATACTATCATCCGCAGTGCGACCCTTTTTGGGCGGGAAGATAACTTTGTTAATAACATGCTTCGCGTCACCCGCTGGACCTGGCCGCTAGTTATCTTGCCGGGTGGCGGAGAAATCGCTTTGCAGCCGTTGTGGGTCGAAGATATGGCCCGCTGCCTGTTAGCCTGCCTCGACCGCCCTGATTTGCACGGGCAGACAATTACCCTGGCCGGGGCGGAGCGGTTCCGCTTTAGGGAAATAGTGGAAATGGTGCTGGAAGCGGCCGCGATGCCCCGTTACCCGTTCTATTTGCGGATGCCCTTTGCCCGGGTGCTGGGTATCTTATTCTTCGCCTGGCGGCCGCATCCCCCCATCAGCCGCTACTTCCTTGATCGCCTCTCCATCCCCGAAGTGACCGACCTGGATACCGTGCGCCACCACTTCGGCTTCTCCCCCGCCCGCCTGCCCGAAACCATCGCCTACCTGCGCCGCTAATCCCCTTTGTGATACAATCCCGGTCAACATTTCTGAACGAGTTAGCTAGAGATGGATAAAATAGATAGGGCATGTTTCAAATGTGACCTCCGACCACTGACCGCCGACCGCGATTTTGCCACTAATGGACGGTTTATCGTTTGTTGTCGGCGTGTATGGTCAGAAATGTGTAAGACACCATTTTCAGAGAAGATGAACCATATCTAAATTCATAGAAACGCAGGGGAATTTTAGAGAACTCATTTTCCCCTCAGTCCTCAGTCCTCAGCACTATTCTTGCAGGAGAACGAACCAACATGGCAACTGAAGTCACCATAGAAAAGATCGCCCAATATGATGGGCAAGAAGTCACCATCAAAGGGTGGATTTACGCGGCTACCGGCAAAGGCAAATTACAATTTCTCCGCTTACGAGATGGCACCGGCATCATTCAGGCTGTCGCCTTCCGCCCAGAACTGGGAGATGACCTTTTCGCCTTGATCAAAGGGTTAGGCCAGGAATCATCGGTTATTGTGACCGGCAAGGTGCGAGCCGATCACCGTGCCCCAGGCATCCCCGGTGGGTTTGAACTGGGCATTTCCGGGATCGAAGTGGTGCAAAATGTCCATGAATACCCCATCACCCCTAAAGAACATGGAGTGGAGTTCCTCATGGATAACCGTCACCTCTGGCTCCGCTCCAGCCAGCAGTGGGCGATTATGCGCGTGCGGACTACCATCAAGCGGGCCATCATTGATTTTTTGGATGAACAAGGGTTTCTCAACATTGATACCCCCATTGTCACCCCCGCGGCCGCAGAAGGCACCAGCACCCTCTTTGAAGTTGATTATTACGGGGATAAAGCATACCTGGCCCAGACCGGGCAGCTTTACAACGAAGCCAACATCATGGCCTTCGGCAAAGTATACTGCTTCGGCCCCACCTTTCGGGCCGAAAAATCCAAAACCCGCCGCCACCTCTCCGAATTTTGGATGGTCGAGCCGGAAATCGCCTACTGTGATCTCGATCAATTGATGGAGCTGGAAGAGCAGTTTGTCAGTTACATCGTCCAGACCGTCCTACAGAAACGGCGCCCTGAACTGGCACTACTAGAGCGCGACCTGACCGCCCTGGAGCGCATTGCCCCCCCCTTCCCCCGCATCAGCTACGACGAAGCGATTGAGCGGCTCCACGCTATCCGCGAAGAAGAAACGGACCCGGAACGAAAAGAGATGTTAGCCATTGAATGGGGGGATGATTTTGGCTCTCCCCACGAGACGGAGCTGACCAAACAGTTTGACAAGCCGGTTTTTGTCTATGGCTATCCCACGGCGGTTAAAGCGTTTTATATGGAACCGTGGCCTGGGCGCCCTGAAGTGTGCAAAAGTGTAGACCTGCTGGCCCCGGAAGGGTATGGGGAAATTATCGGCGGCAGTGAGCGGATGAGTGACCCTGACCTGCTGATGGCGGCCATTGAGCGGCACCAACTTCCTCCCGAACCGTATCAATGGTATATTGATTTACGTCGTTATGGTACCGTCCAGCACAGCGGTTTTGGTCTGGGGTTAGAGCGCACGGTGGCCTGGATTTGCGGCATTGAGCATATCCGGCAAACCAGCCCATTCCCCCGCACCTTAAACCGAATGACGCCTTAAGCAGGGATTGGTTCATTATCTTGAGTATCTATAATTCATAGGGTGACTATAATGGCTATCCCAATTGAGCCAACACCCAATTTGTTTAATTCCCAGGTTGAACGACCAGGGTGGATTCCTGCTCATATTAGGCAGTAACCCGAAACTCGAAACTAGAAACCCGAAACCAACCCCACCGCACCCCACAAGGGTGCATCATCCCCCAACGCGGCCGCGACAACCTCCACCTCAACCTCTGGCAGGGCATGGTACCGCGCCGCTCCCCGCACTGCTTCCCACCAAAGCGGCCCACATTTTGTCACCCCACCGCCTAGAATGATCCGCTCCGGGTTCAGCAAATTGGCCGCCATGCCCAATCCCTGCCCTAAAAAGCGGCCGGCTTCTGTTAATACCTGCTGGGCCAGGGGATGACCTTCGTGAGCGGCCGCGTTCACTTCCCTGGCCGTAAAATCCGTTACCCACTGCCCCGTAACCATTAACCCTTGGCCATTCTTTCCCTTTTCCTCAACCAATCGCAGAGCCATTTTTTGGGCGATGGCTGGCCCACACGCTTCTGCTTCTACACATCCCCGCTTGCCACACACACAAGGCATCCCCCCCGGATTCACCACCAGATGACCAATTTCGCCAGCCATGCGGCCGCTTCCCCGGTAAGGCTGCCCGTTCAATACCCACCCGCCACCCACCCCTGTACTTACGGTCACATAAAACAGGTCAGTGCATCCTTGCCCGGCCCCGTAACGATATTCACCGAGGGCAGCCGCGTTGGCATCATTATCCACCAGTACCGGCACCCCAAATGCTGTTTTAAGCCAATCAGCCAATGGAACATTTTCCCACCCGGCTACATGATGAGACAGCCGCACCACCCCACGTGACTCATCCACTGGCCCACCAAAGCTGACCCCGATGGCCTCCGGTGGCCCCACCAGAGCGATGATCTCCTGGGCCATCTGGCACATGGTGGCATACTCATACGCCCCGTCCACTCCGGCCGGGGTGATAACCCGCCGGAGTGCTAGCCATTCTAGTGAGGTAGGGGGCAGCCGGGTCGCGGCCGCACTCAACTTCGTTCCCCCAAAATCAAGCACCAGTAATAATGTCATCCTTTACCTCCATACTTTGTCCGTAAGCCATCGTTCAAAAACAAATTAGCAGTTCCAGATGGGTTCAATCTCCACAGTAACCTTCGGAACGGTTTCCTTTGGCGCAATCTGTGCAAAACATTGACAAAATGAATTCTACCTGAACGTTTTCTCTGGGAGCTTGTGCCTATCATTTTCATCGTGTAGAATGTTCAAAATTTTGTGAAATTTAGCACAAACCATTGAGAATTGACGATTAACGATTTTAGATTGACGCTTGATTCCCACCCAACCCAAATCCAGAAATTGTCAACTCCAAACTCCAAACTCCAAACTCGAAACTAAAAACCATGACCACACCCATCGTTCGCCTGGAAAATCTAAGCAAATCATTTCAAGAAGGGGGGCAAGACCGATTGGTCTTAGACCGCCTGAACAATGTTTTTTACTCCGGTGAGTTTGCCGTACTCCTGGGGCGCAGCGGCAGCGGCAAAAGTACCCTGCTCAACCTCATCGCCGGCATTGAGAAGCCGGCGACGGGTCATATTCAGGTTAATGGTACCACCATTACCGCCCTACGCGAACGTGAGCAAACCCTGTTCCGCCGCGATCATATTGGCTTTGTATTCCAATTTTTTAACCTGATTCCCACCCTCACCGTGCTGGAAAATATTACCTTACCCCAAGAGTTAGCGGGTAAAAATCGGCCTAAAGCAGAAGCGGCCGCGCTCACCCTCTTGCACCAGGTAGGTTTAGCTGATCGGCGGGACACCTTTCCTGATAAACTCTCTGGGGGCGAGCAGCAGCGGGTAGCCATTGCCCGTGCCCTGGCCCATGACCCTCTGCTGGTATTGGCGGACGAACCCACCGGCAATCTGGATGAAGAAACAGGGGAGCGGGTGATGAATTTGCTTCTGACCCTCACCCGGCAGGCGGGCAAAACCCTCATCATGGCCACCCACAACCCCGAAGTAGTACCCTTTGCTGACCGGGTTTTCTACATCCACGAGGGCAAACTGGTAGAAGAACCCAAAACCGCCCAACCACCAGGGGTTCAATCGTCAATTGTCAATCCCCAATCGTAACGCCCATGTCCTTACTACCCCTTTACCGCACTGCCTGGCGTCGCATTCGGCGGCGGCCGCTGCAATATCTCTTATTCATTTTAGGTGTCGCCATTGGTGTCGCCATGATGGTTTCCATTGACCTGGCCAACGGCTCAGCCCAGCGAGCCTTCCAGCTTTCTACCGACGCTGTGACCGGCAAAACGACCCATCGGCTGGTGGCCGGGTCCGTGGGGCTGGATGAGGCGATTTATACCCGCCTGCGCCGGGAATTGGGGTACACCCAGTCCGCTCCGGTGGTGGAAGGGTATGTGCGCGTTCCGGAAATGGGGGAGCAGCCATACCGCCTGCTAGGGATAGACCCATTTGCTGAACCCCCATTTCGCACCTACCTGGGGCAAGATTTACGTAATGAGGCCCTGACTCCCTTCCTCGCCCAGGCGAATAGTGTCATCCTCAGCACCGATCTGGCGGCGCGGTTTGGCCTGGAACTGGGGGACAGCCTGACCCTGGACAACAGCGGCGTTTTGACTCAAGCGGTCATTGTGGCCCTGGTCTCTCCAGGTGATGGCAATGAAGCGCGGGCGATGGGCAGCCTGATTTTCACTGATGTGGCTACGGCCCAAGAGGTGCTGGCTTTGCCTGGCCGCCTTTCCCACATTGACCTCATCCTCAACGATGACGCCCCTCTGATGGCCATCGAAGCGATTTTACCAGAAGGAGTGCGGGTGGAACTCGCGGCCGCACGGGGTAACGCCATCCAACAGATGAGCGCGGCCTTCACCCTCAATTTGACCGCTCTAAGCCTGCTGGCCCTGGTAGTAGGCATGTTCCTCATTTACAACACCGTTACCTTCAGCGTTATTCAGCGGCGGCCGCTCTTTGGGGTGCTGCGCTGCCTGGGGGTGACTGGGGGGCAGTTGTTCACTCTTATCTTGGGTGAAGCGTTTCTGCTTAGTTTAATTGGCTCCATTTTAGGGGTTGGATTAGGGGTTGTGCTGGGGCAGGGGATGGTCCGGTTGGTCACGCAGACGATCAACGATTTTTATTTTGTGGTCACTGTGCAAGAGGTGGCTGTGCCGGCGGCGGCGTTGGTTAAGGGGGTGCTGATTGGGGTCGCGGCCGCGCTCCTGGCCTCCCTCATGCCCGCCATCGAAGCCATGCGAACCGCCCCCACCAGCAATTTGCAGCGCTCCGCCCTGGAGAGCAAAACCCGCCGCTTTATCCCCTGGCTGCTGGCAGCCTGGGCGGTGTTGGTGGTTATAGGCAGCTTTTTATTGGCCCTACGTGGTGTCTCCCTCATCATCACCTTTGCCGGGCTGTTCACCGTTCTCATCGCCTTTGCCCTGCTTACGGCGCCGGTAACAATGTGGCTCATGGAGCGAGTGGCTCCTCTAGTAGGGGCTTTGTTTGGCCCCATTGGCCGCATGGCCCCCCGCGATATTGTCCGCTCCCTCAGCCGTACTAGCGTCGCCATTGCCGCCCTGATGACCGCCGTCTCCGTCATCGTTGGCGTCTCCATTATGATTGGCTCCTTCCGCCAGACCGTTGTTACCTGGCTGGACAGCACTTTACAGGCGGATCTGTTCATCTCCCCACCGACGCTGACCGCCAGCCGCAATGTGGGTACGCTCCAGCCGGAAGTGATTGCCATTGCCAGCGGGTGGCCTGGGGTAGCTGCGACAGCGACTGTTCGCAGTGTGATGGTCAACGTGCCCGATTTAGGGCGAGATGTGGAGCTGCGGGCGGTGGCTGGGGATGTGACTCGTGGCGGCCGCCAATATGCCTGGACCGATAATCAGCCCGATTTGTGGGCCCGGTTCATTGCCGGGGAAGGGGTGATGCTCTCTGAGCCGCTGCTGCTGAAAGAAAACCTGGACACCCCCCCGCCCCCCATCACCCTCGTTACCGACCAGGGGCCACAGACGTTCCCAGTACTGGCGGTTTATTATGATTACTCCTCAGATCAAGGCAGTCTGATGATCGGGGATCCATTGTATCGCCAATGGTGGGCCGATGAGGCGGTCTCCTCGATGGCCCTGCTGGTGGTTGATGGGGTGGATGTGGATGCTATGGTGCTGGCCCTGCAAGCAGAGCTGGCCCCGGTGCAAGAATTATCTATCAGCTCTAACCAGGGGATTCGCCAGGGGTCGCTGGAGATTTTTGACCGCACCTTTGCCATTACCGCTGCTTTGCGTCTGCTGGCGACTATGGTGGCCTTTATTGGGGTGCTGAGTGCCCTGCTCAGTTTGCAGTTGGAGCGGACGCGAGAGTTGGGCGTTCTCCGGGCGACGGGGATGAGCCTGCGCCAGATGTGGCAGATGGTCCTGTTGGAAACGGGGTTGATGGGGACGTTGGCTGGCCTGTTGGCGATGCCAACCGGCTATGTGTTGGCCTGGATTTTGATTTACATCATCAATGTTCGTTCGTTTGGGTGGACGTTGATGATGGATTTGCGGCCGCAATATTTTCTCCAGGCGTTAATGGTGGCGGTGGTATCGGCCTTGCTGGCGGGCATATATCCATCCCTGCGCCTGGGGAATATGGTCGTGGCGTCGGCCATTCGGCAGGAGTAGCGATTGGGTATGATGAAACGATTTCTCTTTTTTCTCACGTTTGGTTTGCTGGTGGCTCTAGCCTTTTGGGTTAGTCTGGGGCGAGAAGAGGACGCGGCCGCAGCCTCTTCTTCTCTCATCGCCCAACTCTCCGCCCCCAACACAGCCGGGTTTGCTCAGGCCCTCGTGCCAGGGGCGGTGCAATTTCCCCGCGACCTGGGGCCACATCCCGATTATCAGACGGAATGGTGGTATTACACTGGTCACCTGCAAACGGCTGAAGGGCGGCTGTTTGGTTATCAATTGACCTTTTTCCGTTCCGCCTTGCTGCCACAAACGTTGTTTGATCCTGGACAGGGTGGCTCGGCCTGGCGCACCAATCAGGTATATCTGGCCCATTTTGCCCTGAGTGACATCCAGGCGAGGGAATTTTATGCTGAGGAGCAGTTTAGCCGGGGCGCGGCCGCGTTGGCTGGAGCGCAGGCCCAACCATACCAGGTGTGGCTGAACCATTGGCGGGCAGAGCAGGTGGGGCCGGGCCAGGTGCGGCTCTATGCCCAGGGAGAGCAGATGGAATTGGATGTGCGGTTGACGGAAACGCGGCCGCCTGTTTTACATGGGGATCAAGGGTTAAGCGTTAAAGGGGGAGAGCCGGGCAACGCTTCCTACTACTACTCTCTCATCGGCCTGGAGACAGTTGGCACCGTAACCGTGAACGGGCAGCCCTTTGCCATTACCGGCCTCAGTTGGAAAGATCATGAATACAGCACCAGTGCCCTTAGCCCTGGGGCCGTGGGTTGGGATTGGTATTCACTCCAGTTTGATAACGGCTATGCCCTCATGTTCTTCCAAATACGGCGTGAGGATGGCCGCTTAGAGCCATATTCATCCGGCAGTTGGATTGATCCCCAGGGGAATATCACCCACCTCACCCTGGCCGATTGGCAGATGACCCCCGTACAGTTTTGGCGCAGCCCGGTCAGCCGGGGAGAATACCCCATCGGTTGGCGCATTCGTATCCCCACCATTGGGCTGGAATTGGATGGGGGGGCCCTCATGCCCAACCAGGAACTCACTGTCTCGACGACTTATTGGGAAGGGGTTTCAGCTTTTACCGGCACACTAAACGGGGAACCAGTGACGGCGCGGGGGTATGTGGAGATGACGGGATATGCACCGTAGCCGGAATGCTATTCCGACATTCCGACTTACTAGCTTGGCAGAGTAGTTTGGAACGGTGCTCCAACGTTCCGTAACTACCTTGACAGGTCAGAAGAGTCTTCTATATTGAAAAGCAACAGCACCGAGGCAAGTGAAGTAACTTATGCTTACTATATTACGCACCGGCCATATCGCTTTTATTTTTATTCCTATGACTGTGTTGAACCACGTCATACCGATGTGGATCGAGATCGGTTAAGGCGAAGTTTTGGCTTGATCCTGATTGGGCGTTTTTTGTTTGTGGTGGGGTGTGGGTTAAGGGATTTGGGTCGCGGCCGCACTATCCACATTATTTCTGAACGATTAGTTGTGATCCAGAGACAGGTAAACACTCTCCTCATCGTGGTCATATTGGCTGAACCCGGCCGCCTCATACAACCCGATGGCGTCCTCCCAATCCAGATTGGTTTCCACCACGATGCGATGGTTGCCTTGTGCCCAGGCTTGCTGCACCAGATGATTCACCAACCGGCGGCCGATTCCCTGCCGTTGATGCTCCAGGCTTACAGAAATCCGAACCATCCGACTCACCCCTGGACCCTCCGCCACCAACGCTCCTGTGCCCACAATTTTCCCCTCCTGCTCGGCGACAACAAACAGGCTGCCCTGCTCCAGGTAATGGTGTTGAATATCATCCAGGTCAGGGTTACGGCTTTCATCTATCCAGCCAAAATGGGACCCCAACCCTTGTAAAATGAGGTGTCTTGCGGCCGCCTGATCCTCTGGGGTAAATGGACGGATGTGTAACATGGGGAGTATGCGAGTGGGGAGTATGCGAGTGACTGCTAACTGCCCACTGCTAACTACTCACTTTCCCCTCGGCGGCCGCGGCCAGAATGAGCTGGTTCGAGTCATATACGCTTCATAACCCGGCTTGCTGCGGCTGAGAGAACGTTCCAGCATCGCTACCCCAGAAATACGCACAATAACGTAAGTCATCAGGATAGAACCGAGGACAGGGAAAATGCTCCCAGCCGCCAGCGAGATCAAGCCAAACCCCCACCAGACACAGGCATCTCCAAAATAGTTGGGGTGGCGGGTGTAATACCAGAGGCCGGTCGTGAGCAGCTTGCCTTTGTTTTTGGGATTTTTCTTAAATCGGGCCAACTGCCAATCGCCAATAGCCTCAAAAGCAAAGCCGATTGACCAGACCAACGCTCCCAGGAAGTCCAGCAGATTCAGGCTGTTGGCCCCGGTGCGGTATTGTGCCCCCAACAGCGGGGCTGAAACCAACCATAAGATAGTTCCCTGGAGTAGGAATACTTTAAGAAAGCTTTGCCACCACCATTCCCCTCTGGCGGCCTGGCGCATTTTGGCATAGCGGAAATCTTCTCCCTGGCCGGCGTTGCGCCAAAAGAGATAAACACCCAGGCGCAGCCCCCAAATCGCGGTAAGGCTGAGAACGAGGATTTTACGGATGATATAGCCATCATCGGCTAGTTGGAAGTAGGTCGCGGCCGCGAGCAAAAACCCTGGCCCCCAGAAAATATCTACAATACTGGTATTCCGCAAGGCTAGACTAACCAGCCACAGGAGCATCATCAAGGCCAGGATCAGCAAATACGCCTGTCCATAAACAAGCCAGAAGTCGCCTAAATGATTCATACGCCAAATTTAATGGACTTGAACAGGATCTTTGATGGCCCCACGTTCAAACAACGCTTTTTCATACCCGGCGTCCCAGTCAACGGGTGCGGCCGCTGGCTCAATTTTGACGGCGGTGTTTTTGTAGTCGGGAATTTTAGCCCGGCTGTCAATGCGATCCAGAGTGAGTTTGTTCGCGGCCGCTTCAGCAAAATGGAACGGAACAAACACTGTGCCTCTGGGGGACCGCCCTGTTACCAGCAAGCGCATAGTGATACTGCCTCGCCGGGAACTGATATTGACCCAGTCGCCGGTAGTGAGATGGAGCGCGGCCGCGTCATCGGGGTTCATCTCACATACCGCTTCCGGGTACACATCCTCAATCGCCGAACGTCCAGTCATCGTGCTGCCACTCCAATGGTACAACACCCGCCCTGTACTCAGATTAAACGGGTACTGCTCATCCGGCAGCTCCGACTCCGTGCCATATTGCACTTCCCAAAACTTCCCTTTCCCCCGGGGGAACTCATCAGTAAACAGATACGGCGTTCCCGGATGGTCAAAATCAGGGCAGGGCCAATGTACCCCTCCTTCCCGCTCCAACCGGGCATAATCAACTCCCCAAAAATCAGGTGTCAGGTGGCGCATCTCTTCCCAAATTTCGCTGGGATGGGTATAAGCAAAACCAGCTGTCAGGGTTAACCCCAGCCGCTGCTCAATTCGGCGGCCCAAATCAGCCAGAATCTCCCAATCAGCTCGGGAATTGCCCACTGGGGGCACCGCTGCCCGACACCGTTGAATGCGCCGATCCGTGTTGGTAAAGGTGCCATCTTTCTCGGCAAAGCTGGTGGCGGGCAAAATGACATCGGCCATTTCCCCTGTTTCATTGATAAAAATATCCTGACAGACCAAGAACTGTAACTGCTCCAGGGCGTGACGAGCATGGTTCTGGTTTGGCTCACTCATCATTGGGTTTTCCCCCAGCACAAACATTCCACGAATTGAGCCATCGCCGGCTCCATCTACCATTTCCGTGGCGGTCAACCCTGGCTGTGGGTTCAGGGTGTGTCCCCAAAATTGCTCAAACTTCTCCCGGATAGGGGCATGGTCTACTCGCTGGTACGCCGTAAACACATTGGGCAGCCCCCCACTGTCAGAGCAGCCCTGGACATTATTTTGCCCACGCAGCGGGTTCAGCCCGGTGCCGGCCTTGCCCACATGCCCACACATCAAGGCCAGATTCACCAGCGATAAAGTGTTATCCGTGCCATGGGTACTCTGGCTGATACCCATACCCCAATAAATCGAAGCCCGGTTAGCCCCGGCATAAATCCGAGCTGCTTCACGAATGCTCTGCGCCGGGACGCCGCTGATCGCCTCAGCCCACTCTGGGGTAAACTCTTCAAGCGATTCCAGGTAAATCTCAAACCCTTCAGTTCGTTGGGCAATAAATTCTGGGTTGTACAGCCGCTCTTTGACAATGACATGGGCCATTGCCTGGAATACGGCCACATCCGTGCCCGGATTCTGCCGCAGCCAGAGGGTAGCAAAGTTGGTCATATCAATCCGGCGGGGATCAATGACAATTAGTTTGGCCCCATTTTGGCGCACGGCCCGTTTGAGAAAATTGGCGATGACTGGATGGGTTTCGGTGGTGTTAGAGCCGGTGACGATAAACGCTTCCAAATGTTCCATCTCGGCGATAGAGTTAGACATGGCTGAGGAGCCGATGGAGAGTTGCAGACCCGTGACACTGCCGGCATGACACAGGCGGGCACAATGGTCTACATTGTTGGTCTGAAGCAAAGCCCGCATCACTTTTTGGAAGACAAAATTATCTTCGTTAGTAGCTTTGGCACTGGCATAACTGGCCAGCGCATCACCACCATATTTCTGAGCGATGTGTACCAGCTCATCGGCGACGTAATCCAGGGCTTCATCCCAGGTGGCTTCACGCCAGATCGGTTTGGCACTGCGCCCTTCGTCCCGGTTAGCCCGGATGAGGGGGGTTTTGACCCGGCCCGGATGCTTGACATAATCTGTGCCATAACGCCCTTTGACGCACAGCATCCCGTAATTAGGGGCGGCATCGAATGGAGCTTCGACGGAGTAAATGAAATTATCTTTGACATTCAGGTTCATCTGGCAACCAACTCCACAGTAGGGACAGGTGGTACGCACGACTTGGTCTGGGGAAATCATGGGCAAACTCCTCAGGGATGAAGGATGAATTATGAATTAGGAAGTATGAAAGAAACGATATATGCACACTTCCCTTTTTAGCTGCCTACGAAAATGTAGGCCACTTTTGTAAACGCCTGAATGATTTACAAAAGCGACCTATAACTATTAAGCCTTCCGAAGGTTTTCTCCATTGGTAATCATTGGCAACGAAACCTTCGGAAGGTTGTATCACCAGAGAGGTAAGGCAATATATACTGCCAACGATCATAAACTGACATTTTCAGTGAGACTGGAGACTCGAGATTAACCAGTCCCCAATCTCCAGTCTCCAACCGGTATGTCACTTTATGACCACGATGGGTATAGATTTGGGGCATCGCCTGTTAAAGGCAACTGCCGAATGTAGGCTGGATTATACCACAAGGTGAGGGGCTGGTTTGGATCAAAAACGGGCAGCGGTGACGTTTCTCACCGCTGCCCGTTTTGACATTGTAACGATTCGCCTTCCGAAGGTTTGTTCCACTGGTCAAAATCTTCAGCGAAACCTTCGGAAGGCTCTTTTTCGTAGTTTAGAAGGGCAACTTCTCTAAAGAAGAAGCCTTTCTGAGTGATGGGTTAGTTGGCCACGACTAGAGTGAAGGGGCCGCCGCTGCCATAAAATTCGGATACGGTGATGATGTAGGTACCGGCGTTGGTGAAGGTGTAGGTTAAGGTTTCGGCTTCACCCCGGAAGCCAGTATCTACCCGGCTGATGGGGCTGTTGAGGTTGGGTAGGACAAAGATTTCTAAAACAACGTCCATGTTGTTGTTGCCAGGATTGAGGGTGAAAGTGAGGGTTTCGCCCCCTACAGCGGTGAAGATGAAAGATTGTTTGCTCTCGCCGCTGGGCAAGGTACCGGTGGTGGTACCGATGAGTAGATCGTCGGCGTCAAGGGTGCCACTTAATCCTTCGGCGATGGCTTCTTCACCGATGAACAGGTAGAAGAGGCCGGCATCAGGGAAGCCGAATTCGCGGACGCGGATGATGAAATCGCCAGAGGTGGTGAAGGTGTAGGTAAGGAATTCCCCTTCGCCAGAGAAGCCGTCATCTACTTCGAGGAGAGGGGTTTGAGTGTTCGCGGCCGCGTAGATAGCCAGGATCAAATCTTGATCATCCGTTTCGGGGATAACCGCTATGGTCAGGGTTTCCCGAGCTGTGCCATTGTACATAAAATCTCGTTGGGAGATCGTTTCTGTCAATTCCCCTTCAATAATGTCCCCTAAGACAACCAAGAGGGCTTCACTGGGATCCCCAGAACTGCCAGTGCCCGGATCGCTTAGCAGAATGGAGTTACCAATGGTCTCCAGGGTTTCTGCGTATTGCTCCAGGGTTTCGGCTGGGGTAGCTCCCAAGAAAAGGGCAAAGCGATCATCCGTGACGATGATTTTGATGACAAAGGCGACGAGGGTACCGTTTTCAGAGGTGGCCTGGACCTGGGCCGTGGCGACATCATGTCCTTCGTTAACCGCCAGGGTCGTGGTTGGACGTTGCAAAATCTCTGGCTCATCTCCTAAATCTAATACCGAAAGATCATTTAACAATGCGCTTAAAATCGCCAGAGCGCCATCGTCCATACTAACAGGCAGCCCCAGGTCCGCATCTCGGCTGTCACTAATAATGATAGCTACAGCCCCTTCTTCACCTGGATCCGCACTGTCTAACAGGGCTACATTTGAGGCCAGGGTGATAAAGCCGAATAAATCCTCACTGACCCAATCTGCTGGATGGTAGACGGTAACACCAGCCTCGGCACTCTCTAAGGATTGGTAACTGTTAGGAATAACAGGCCCAACGGGTTCAGGGGTAGCCGTTGGTTCAGGGGTTGGCGTTGGTTCCGGAGTGTTGGTGGGTGCGGGGGTGTTTGTTGGTTCGGGGGTATTGGTGGGTTCTGGTGTGCTGGTTGGTTCTACGGCGGTAGTAGCTGTAGGTTCATTGTTGCTTCCGCCTAAAGGCCCACAAGCTAGAATGGGCAGCAGCAGCAAGAGGCAAAGCATGAATAAAGAGGTAAATTTTCGCATCGGGTTTGTTCTTCTCCTTTGTCTAAATTGGCTATATCTGTTTGGATAAGGGTATGGGCGGTGTTACGCATCTAACCATCAGCTCGCTGATAATGGCTGGCGAGCGACTGTCAAGCATAACAGCGTCCAGGAAACAGATGATCAAGCAGTTTACAGGGGTTGTGTGATGTTGACAACATCCGAAGGTATGAGGACGCGGCCGCTCAGGTTGCTTCAGGGAAGAGGGAGTAGGCGGTGATGAGGTGGGTCAGGGCGATGCCCCCGATGCCGCCCGTTACCGTGGTGAGGAACCCTAACCAACTGCCGGAAAGGGGGAACGCGGCCGCGCCCGGCAGCCCCAACACCACGTAAATATACAGGGCCAATCCCCCTACTCCCCCCCAGGCGATGAGGCGAATTTGCTGGGTCAGGTCGCGGCCGCGCTGCCGTCCCCACCCCCAACTGCTTACCATGACCATGACTAACCCGGCCAACGCCCCCAGCAGCCGCTGTACATTCGGCAAAGGAATCTCCAGGGACGAATCCGTTTCTTCAGGCATTGGGGTGGGAGTCAGCGAAGGAGTAATCGTTGGCGTTGGCGTCAGCGATGGGGTCGGCGTTAGCGTTGGCGTGCGTGTTGGAGCGGCTGTTGGTCCTGGTGTGGGGGATTCAATAATCACCACCACATTATCCCCAATCGCCAGGGTCATCTCATCTGAACTCGTAGCTGCTCCCGCTCTGGCCGTAATTGTCAACACCGTTTGCCCCGTACGGGCTTCCAGCAAATAATCAATTTGGGCCACTCCCCCCCTTGTGCTTACCTCGGCAATAACATTGGTAAACCCATTCACCCGGTCTTCCTGCACAAACTGCACCCGTGTCCCATCAGGCACATGGTTGCCATTGCGGTCATAAATAATCCCCGTCTGCAAACGGATGGTATTGCCCACCCTGGCTTCCAGCGGTGCCTGATTGGAAGGCACCTGAGACAACCCATCCCCATCAATATAAAACAGCTCAATCACCTGATTCGGATTAGGTTGGGTCACATAGGTTAAATCATAACCAGTGGCTGCTATATCAATGGGGGCCGCCCCGCGAGGAGGGTAATACTCTTGAAATAACGCCCTTACGGCTACATCCACAAACGCATTAGTGGGGGAATAAATGCCATAATAAGCGGTCACCGCACTTAGCTCGGTAGTATCCAGGTAAATAGGTGCGTCAAAGGCGAAGACGATACTGCGGGCGTTGCGTACCAGATCCGGCCGTTGCAACAGTAGTTGTTTTAAGGCCAGGGAAGTAGGATCGTTGGTCCTCACATCTAGCTGGGCAAAAACGAGCCAATCTGCTTGTAAAAGAGCCGTCTGAATCTGGTTGGGCACAGGGGGGGTGGCTGTAGGCAGCGGCGTTGGCGTCAGGGTAGGGGTGGCTGTAGGCAAATCAGGGGAAAATTCATCCAAAGTCGCTGTTGGCTCGGGGTCCAAACTACTTGTACCCGTTGGTGGGGTGGGGGTGGGGGCGATGGTAGGCAGCGGAATCAGATCGGGCCGGGCGATTCGCTCCGCTTCCAGATAACTAAGTAGGTCGGCATAGGAGAAGCTCTGAATGCGGTCGGGGCTTATCTGACCACTGGCCTGTGGTCCATAAAGGGCAATGATGCGCTCCTCTATCTCCGTGGTGCTGAGAATGGATTGGGCCGCGCAGCTGCTGCATTGGCGCACTTCCCGGCTGTCGGTGAAGATCACCAGGTTGTGGTTAATGTTGGGGGGTAACGGTACCCGTTGAATATATTCTTCCAGAGAAGAAGGAGCGAGCAAAGTGACAGCTTGTTGAGCTAGATTGAAGATAGCTGGATTCCCCTGATCTAATTGGTTGAACAAGTTTTGATTGGGGGTGAGAACGTTGTTTAGGCTCCAATTGGGGCCATACAGCTTCAACTTGAGGATTAGAATACGCAAAACGGCCTCATCTACACGCTGCCGGAACGATTGATCGCTGAGATATTTTTCCTGGAACCAGGTAATGGTGTCCCGAATATTGCCCCGCTCCTCGTTGTAGCTGCCATTGGTGCGGACAAAATCAGCCAGGTAGAGGAGATCGTTGCCAGCAAAGAAAGCATCGGTGGCGATTTGTCGGTGGGGAAAACTGCTTTCGGTTTCATCATACAGACGGCGGATGGCTCGAGTGCCCAGAGCATCGGAAACGATGAGACCACCATAAGTGCGCCAGGGTGCGAGTTCGGGTTGGCTGAGGACGGTTTCAATCGCCTGGGGATCGAAACTAAAGGCGGTGTTGACCTGGATATTGGCTTGTAACCCCTGGTAGCGTATGTGAGCCGTTTGTAGGGCATCGGTGGTGGCCGTTACCTCGTTGCTCTGGGTGACGGCAAAGAAGGGGATGAGTTCCTGACCACGCAGCTCGTCCAGGGTTTTGCGAATAGTAGCGATGTCGTTGTTGAGGGGGCGATTGCTGCTGCCACCCCCTGGGAAATGGTTGGCAACGACGGCAACGCGGCCGCGTCCCCCCTCATGGACCCCACGAATATACGCCTGTCCCATCTGCCCAACCCAGTAAGGATGACCGCCAAAACTATTGGCCCCCATCTGGTTGCTCAGAGCCAGCGACGAGTCAGCCAGCACATCCAGATTTGGCCCTAAGATCATATTGATACCGATGGCCGCCATCTCCTGGCCCAATATTTGGCCTACAATGTGGGCCTGGTTGGGACTCCAGGTGGCCCCAATGGCCATCTGGTTGGGCAGTTCCGTCAGGCCGTTAAGAATCTGGGGGTAAGATTGACCGCTGACGGTAGGGCTAAGGGCGATGAACAGGGGAATAGAGGTTCCTGGGTCACTATCCAGGGTGATGGGGGGATCGCTGACGGGGGTGCCTTCGGGGAGGGCAAAACTGGTGCTGTCCAGGGCCAGCCGCTGTAAGGCGTTGTTTAGCTCTGAGAGAAAGAGGGGGGCAAAGGTGTCGCCGCTGATGTTATCGTTCGCGGCCGCGATCACCACTCCTCCTACCTTATAATTGACAATCAACTCAGCAATGTCACTGCTTAAGGAGACATTAGCTCCCTGGAAAGTCACCAGGAATAGCTGCCCCACCCGTTCGGCCGGGGTGAGTGTTTCTAGAATCGCTTGAGCCTGGGCGGCATAATCAGGTTCGCTGCTTTGCCTTGCCTGACCTGCCCCAGGCCAGAGTGAGGATACAAGAAGCATGAATACCAGGACTATCCGCCAACCGTTTTTCATCATAAATGAAGTATACTTTTCCCATTCGTAGACGCAACCGGAGATAAGGTATACCCGGCACGACGATAAAACGAGGGGCGATAGGGCAAAAATGTCAGAGTGTGCCCGCTGTCGGTCGTAAAAACATCCCGTCAGGATTAAGCTATGAATCGTGAACACCATTATCAGTGGCAATGGCTACTTAAAGCCGATCTAAACGATCTCTGGCCGCTGGTGGCGGATACCAATCATTTTGACCAGGATGCCGGGATGACCCCGGTTTCGGTGGTGGGCGATCCCCCGTTTGCCAATGGCCGCCGCCGCTTACAGCTTGAACTGTTGGGGCAGCGGCTGCTGTTTGTGCAAGAGCCGTTTGAATGGGTGGCCCCTTACCAGTTTGGGGTGACGCGCCACTTTGCCCGTGGCCCGGTGGCTGATTATCGGGTGCAGTTGATGTTAACCCTTCAAGCAGAGGGGGGGACACTGCTGACGTATCAACTATGGGCGCGGCCGCGTTCCCTGATTGGCTCTCTCCTCATTGGCCTGGTAGCCCGGCTGGCCCGCCCACGCTTTGAGCGCACCTTTCACCGGTACGATCAGTTGGCCCAACAAGGGCAATCATTTGTGGCCCGCCCTGAACTGCCCGCAGCCCAATTACCGGTGAAAGCGACCTTTGCCCCCGGCGGCCGCGAACGGTTAGCCGAAGCCCAACAGCGGTTACGAGAACAGACTGGCTGGCCAGACCTGGTAGATCGGCTGGCCCGCCTCATTACCGACGGGGATGATGTCACCCTGGGGCAGATTCGTCCGTATACCCTGGCTGATGCCTGGGGAGTTCCCCGGCGGCAGGTGTTAGAATTGGCTCTGCTGGCAACTCGCCTGGGGGTATTAGATTTCCGCTGGGAGATGCTGTGCCCCATGTGCCGGGCAGCTGGGGCTGTCACCAACCACCTGGCCGATACGACCCAGGCAGTGCATTGCGACACCTGCCAGATTGATTACAACGTAGATTTTGACCGCTCGGTGGAGCTGACCTTTTGTCCTAACCCGGCTATCCGCCTGGTACAAGAGGGGATCAAATTTTGTTATGCTGGCCCCGCGGCCGCGCCCCACATCTTGCTGCAACAACTGTTAGCACCCGGTGAAGAGCGACGGGTGCGGCTTCGCTTAGACCCTGGTTATTATCACCTTTATCTGTATGAGCAGGACAAAGCACAAGATTGGCTCGTTACCCCTGATGGAAACACCGAACTCAGGGTGGATACCGGAGCGGACACCTGGCCCAGCGAACCCATCAAAGTTGGCTCCGAGCTAGAACTGCGGTTGGTCAACCCTTTGCCCGAAGAGCATCTGATAACTCTGGAACGAGTGAGTTGGTCGGAGCATGCCACCACAGCCGCTGAGGTCATTGTGTTGCAGCGGTTCCGTGATTTGTTCGCTCAGGAAGCTCTCCGCCCTGGGGAGCAGATCGCGGTGGGCAGTCAGACCATTCTCTTTACTGATTTACGCGGCTCTACCCAGTTGTACCGCACTATTGGCGATGCTCCGGCCTTTGGCCTGGTGATGGATCATTTTGAAATATTGCAGCAAGCGATTGTGAATGAAGGGGGATCAGTGGTAAAGACGATAGGGGATGCGGTCATGGGGGCGTTTCGGCAGCCTGCGGCCGCGCTCCGGGCGGTGTGGCAGGCCCAGCAGCAGTTAGAACAGGGGCCGCGGCCGCTCCAGCTCAAAGCAGGCATCCACAGCGGCCCCTGCATCGCCGTTACCCTTAACGAACGGTTAGATTTCTTTGGCTCCACCGTCAACCTGGCCGCCCGACTGCAAACCTATGCCAGCGGCCGCGACATCATTCTCAGTGAAGCAGTTCGGCATGATCCGGAAGTGAAAGCCTGGCTCAACAGTTCCAACCTGGAACCCCAATTAACCTCTTTCGAGACCCCCCTCAAAGGGTTCGCCGAAGATTGTTTTCTCCTGTGGCGTCTAAACCAACCATAATGCCGAGAATCTCGCGCCAAGGCGCAGAGGCGCAGAGAAAAACTCTCCGCGCCTTTGCGGCCCTGCGCGAGGTAGCAGGTTCTGGTTTGGCCGTTACCTTGACCCTGTCTTAAAATCTCCACCACCCTTTAGCACATCAGGCCATTTACGACTAAAATAGCTCACTTGATTGAAACTATCAGGCATTAACCACAACGACTCATTTCTCAGCCCTCAAATCTCATTCCTTATTTCGCAGGAGCAACGATGACCAATTTGCAGACCTTTTATCAACAAATTAAAGAACAAGGCCATTTACGGACGTTAGAACACGCCCAACGGTGGTGCCAGGCCACCCTCAATATGTTAGGCGTCAATCTGGATGGGCGGACTAAAAAGGCGTTGGCCAAAGCGCTGCCAGAAGAGTTAGCGCGGCCGCTTACCCGTGTATTTTGGCTGCTCCATTTCCGCAACAGCAACCTGCCCGCCAGAGAGTTCCAACGCCGTGTAGGGCTGCGAGCGGGCAACACTGATTGGGAATTTGCCCGCCTGCCCATCATCGCCGTCTTCGCTGAGATCAAAAAGCAGATAGACCGGGATTTGCAAGACCAGGTCGCCAAAACCCTGGCCCCAGAAATTCGTCAACTATGGCAGCAGGCCGGGAGTGGGCAGTGAGTAGTGAGTGATAGCCCCTCACCCTGGCCCTCTCCCCCAGGAGAGGGGTCGGGGGTGAGGAGTGACTGATCCCCTGTATAGTTGCTAATTTTTTTCAACATGCGTGTAGCCGATAAGCAGCAGGTTTACCAATGGCGATGGTTGTACCAACCAATAGAATTGGGTCGGTTGGGTTCTTTGGCTACCCTTGTTTGCCTGCTGCTTCTCCTTTGGCTGCTCACTGCCTGCACTACTCCGCCCCCTTCCATCGCCGTGGGGCGGCAGACATATGAAGTAACCCTGATTGCCGATGGACAGACGCGGCCGCTGACTACCCAGGCCACCAATGTACGGGAACTCCTGGACGAGGCCGGCGTCCGGGTGGATGACACCGATCAAATCACCCCCCCTCTCTTCACCCCCCTTGCTTCAGACCTCACCATCAAAATCGTTCGCGTTAGCGAAAGTCTGGAAATCATCGAACAAACCGTACCGTTCAGCCGCAAAGTTGTTCGCAATGAGAGCATGAGCCTCAGCGATAGCCCGGTCATTTTGCAGGTGGGTGAGACTGGGCTGCAAGAAGTGACCATCCGCATCATTTACCATGATGGCCTGGAAGTGGAGCGGCAGGTGGTACGAGTAACGGATGTTGAACTGGCCCAGGATGAGATCCTCATGGTGGGGATCGGGGCGACCCCAGGCACACTCCTCTTTTCCGGCAACCTGGCTTACATCAGCGGTGGCAACGCTTTGATTTTGCGCGGCTCCACCGCCTTCCCGCAGCAGCTTAACACTGGTGCCCCCCTTGATGGGCGGGTGTTTAAGCTCTCACCCACCGGCAGCCATCTCCTCTACACTCGCCAGCGAGATGATGGGGAGCATTTTAACGAGCTGTGGCTGGTTGGTACCGGACGCGGGGCCATTGCCCGCAGCCTGGGGGTTTATGATGTCTTGTGGGCCGATTGGAACCCCGCGGCCGCCAACGACTCCTCCCTACAAATCGCCTACACCACCGGCATCCGCACCGAACTCCCCCCTGGTTGGGAGGCCAACAATGATTTATGGGTCGCCATCCTGGATGTACGGGGCACCCCTTCGCTGGAGTCGCGCCAGGTCATTGAGACCTACCCGGCGGCCTACGGCTGGTGGGGGGGAAATTATGCCTGGTCGCCCAGCGGCCGCTACATCGCCTACAGCTTCGCTGATGAAGTAGGGGTCATTGATATTATCACCCCCAGCCTGGCCGAACAGCGGCGGCAGCTTTACCGGTTCATCGAATACAATACCCGGCGCAACTGGGTCTGGGTACCCACCCTCTCCTGGTCGCCTGATGGCCGTTATCTCACCTTCACCGCCCACAGCGGCCCCGATGCCGATTCCTTGCTGTTTGATAATTTCGTGGCCGATGTGGCCGGTAATCTGGTCGCCCGTTTTGTAGAGCAGGTGGGTATGTGGGGGCACGCTAACTGGTCTCCCCTGAGTAACTGGCAGTTTGAGGCGGGCGAACGGAACAGCCAGATCGCCTTTTTGCGGGCTACCAACCCCTTAGAAAGTGAAAACAGCAGCTATACCCTCTGGCTGATGGATCAGGATGGCAGCAATGCCCGTCAGGTATATCCGGTGGTAGGAGAAAACAGCCGCTTCCCCCGCAACCAGCAATTTATGGCCTGGGGGGCGTCGGGGCGGGATATGAGCTTTGTCTTTAACAATGGGTTGTATGTGCTGAACCTGGACACCGGTGAAGCCCATCGCATCACCCAGGATGAGACCGGCATTAGCAACCCCACCTGGGCCCCGTATGGGGCTGGGGTGAATGCCCCGGTGCGCCCTGTCGAAGAGCGTCCGCTGGAAGAATTACCCCCTGATTTTGAGCTGTCATTCCCCGTGAATTAGATGAATTCCCCAAAACTGTCCTGGCTGCGGCCGCTCCTGTGGCTCACATTGGCTTTTCTTTCCCTGGTGGCGGCCGGGGCGTGGCACGCTCGCTGGCAATTTGTTACCCGGGGGATTCCCACAGCCGCGCCCTTGCCCACCACCGGCGCAGGGGTGCAGTATGGGGTCAACGTCTATCTAACCACTTACAGCGATGATGAGCTAGACACCCATTTGGGCCATATTGCCGCCGCCGGATTTACCTACATCAAGCAGCCCTTTTATTTCCAGGCATCCTTTGATTGGGCGGAGAGTGATCGCCTGTTCGCGGCCGCGCACCGTCACAACCTCAGCCTCATCCCCCTGCTTGATGGCGACCCCACCACCCAATTTGCCCCCCCGTCTGACCCGGCCCTGTTTGCCCAATGGGCCGGCCTGTTTGCCCGGCGGTATGGGGAGGGGGTAGACGCTTACATTATCTGGGATGAGCCAAATTTGACCACCCACTGGGGTAACTTGCCGGTCAACCCGGATGAGTATAGTGCCCTGCTTGCGGCCGCGGCCCAGGCCATCCGCGTTCAAGACAGCACCGCCCTCATCGTGGCGGCTCCCCTGGCCCCCACCGTCGAGACTGGCCCCAAAAACATCGCCGACCACCTCTACTTGCAGGCAATGTATGAAGCCGGAGCCGCCCCGTTCTTTGACATCGCCGCCGGCAAGCCTTATGGGTTCAACCACGGCCCCAATGATCGGACGGTTCACCCCGACCGCCTGAATTTCAGCCGCATTATCCTGCTTCGTGAAGTGATGGAGCGAAACGGAGACAGCCACAAAGCTGTTTGGGCCGGGAATTGGGGCTGGAACGCCCTGCCCCCTGACTGGTCTGGCAGCCCGTCTCTTTGGGGGGAAACAGATGAGGCGGCCCAACGGGCCTGGACAGTGGCCGGGTGGCAGCGGGCGCGGTGGGAATGGCCCTGGATGGGAGTGATGTTCCTGGAAAATTGGCAGCCTGACGCCCCGGCCGATGATCCCCGGTGGGGGTTCAGCGCCCAGCGATGGGCCACGCCCGACCTTTTCTCCCCTGAGACGGGGCTGGCTTTTCCCGGTTTTCACCTGGCCGATGGAGCGGATCCGGCGCAGGCGTACAGTGGCGGCTGGCGGTTTTCCCCTGAGTTTGGGGCTGATATAAGCCAGAGCGGGGACAGCGTGACCTTCACTTTTTGGGGTACGGATGTCGCGGTGCGGGTGCGCCGGGCCGATTTCCGGGCCCGGTTATATGTGACTGTAGATGGTCAACCGGCCAATGCCCTGCCCCGTGATGAAAATGGTACAACTCTGGTTCTGACCGCCCCTGACCCGGCGGAAGAGTATCTGGCGGTAATCTGGCTGGCCCATGACCTGCCTCCTGGCCCCCATCAGGTAACGCTGGTAGCGGATCGGGGGTGGGATCAATGGGCCTTAAATGGGTTTTCGGTATTGTACCGACCTGATGATCGTGGTTATCGTTGGGGGGTGGTGGCCTGGCTGGCGGCCGCGCTTCTTTTTTCTGCCCTGGCCATCCGTACCGGGTGGGTGACTGATTGGGGGCATCTGGGGCGAATGGTGCGCCAGGGGTATGCGCGGCTGGGGCAGGCCGGGCAGCTATTCCTGACCGGGTTGGCCGGGTCACTGCTGGCTTTGAGTGGCTGGCTCACCTGGGGGGCACAGATGGAGGGGATGTACCGCCGCCTGGGGGATGGGGGACAGATGGGGGTGACATTCGCGGCCGCGTTTCTCTTCTACGTCGCCCCTACCTTTTACCTGTACAGCCTGGCTCTGCTCGTTTTGGCCCTGTGTGTCTATTTGCGGCCGGCCTGGGGATTAGCTCTCATCGCGGCCGCGCTCCCGTTCCGCCTGGTATTGAGCAAGACGATCAGCTCATACAGCTTTAGCTTGCTGGAGATTTTCACCTTACTGACGTTTGTGGTGGTGCTGGGGCGGTGGGTGAGATTGCGAGTAGGCAAGATTGCGAGTAGGCGAGTAGGCAAAGAGGCGGGGGGGCGGTGGGCTGGGGCGGATTATGCCGTTTTGGGGTTGGTGTTGGTGGGGACAGTCTCGTTGTTTTTTACGGAGCGGCTGGATGTGGCGACTAATGAGTGGCGCTGGCTGATCTTAGAACCGGCTCTTTTTTATGCCGCTTTCCGGCTTACGCCGCTCAATCGCCGGGAAATCTGGACGATTGTGGATGGGTTTGTTTTGGGGGCTGTCCTGATGTCTCTGATCGGCCTGGCCCAATATGTCACCGGTTCTAGCTGGCTTATTACCGCTGAAGGGGGGCTGATGCGGCTCCGTTCTGTCTATGGCTCACCCAACAATGTGGCTCTCTACCTGGGGCGGGTGCTGCCCCTGGTGGTGACGGTTGGGGGATGGGGAATCTGGCGCCAGGTGGGGGGCTGGCGTTGTTGGGGGTATGGTGCGGCCGCGCTCATCATGCTGCTAACCTTTTTGCTTACCTACAGCAAAGGGGGGCTGTTTTTAGGGCTGCCGGCGGCTTTTCTAATCCTCTTCCTCATCTGGCAGCGGCACAGTTCCCGGCGGCTGTGGCCCTGGCTCGTTGGGGCGGCCATAGTAGGTCTCATCGGCCTGGTTATTGCCCTGCAAATCCCGGCCCTGGCCGGGCGGCTAAACCCCCAAATTACCGGCTTTTTCCGGGTTTACCTGTGGCGGGCCAGCCTGGAGATGGTTCGGGAGCATCCCTGGTTTGGGGTGGGTTTGGATAACTTTTTGTATGCCTATCGCGGCCGCTACATCTTCAACGCGGCCTGGCAAGAGCCAAACCTCAACCACCCTCATAACCTCATCCTGGATTTTGCTACCCGGCTGGGGGTGGTAGGGCTGCTGATGGGGGGGTGGTTGTTTGGGGAGTATACCCGGCTGGTGTGGCGCTGGGTGTGGCCGAGATGGGGAGAGTGGGAAAGCAGGGGAACAAGGATGGTCGAATTTTGGCCGCTGGGGGTTGGGTTGGCCGGGTCACTGGCTTACATGCTGGCCCATGGGCTGGTAGATCATGGCTATTTCCTGGTGGATCTCGCCTTCGCCTTTCATCTGCAATTAGCTTTATTACTGTGGGTGAAAGAAGGAGTTAAGAGTGAAGCAGTTGGTGGTTAGCCAACCGCTTCCGCACCATTGTTTTATGAGTTATCCTTCGACGGTGCGGCCGCCATTGCCAAATTTCTCCTGCCTCTTTAACTTCTGCAAATACGCCTCAATTTCCTCAGGCCGTAACCCACTCAGCCGCTCCTCTGGGGGAAGTTCTTTTAGCAATTGTTCAGGGGCGTAATATTTTAGAACACCTTCTGGGCGCAATCCCTTTAAACGATCTTCTGGACCATAACGCTGCAATACCTCTTCCGGTGACATCGCGTCTAAAACCGCGTTGATCCATTTTTCACCTGGCTTCATTGCTTTCTCTGGTGTCCATTCGTTACTCATACGCTCTGCTCCCTGGTACCACATCTGCCTCAACCCAGACAGTAAATTAATGGCTCGTGGCTCTATTAACTTGAAGCTCTCTGCCCATAATGTTTGGAAAGCCTGTTTCTTCGCCTTTTTTTGCCTGGCAAAACATTTGACAAAGGCGTTATGTGGCTCATCATTCAATAGTAGGACTTACGCAAAATGCAAAAAGACCTGACAGGTTTTTTGATTCGTTCTATGGTTGTTACAGGAGAAAACCTGTCAGGTCTGCGTAAGTCCTAAATAGAAATAATGTGACGCAGCTTATCCAGATTGATTGATTCAGTGGCTTTGAACTCAACAAGGACAGTGTGGGCTGAACCATCCCGAATCCCATCTGGCAATCGCTCCCGCTGCTCTGGTGTCCATTGCTTTCCTTCCCGGCGCAGCAACAAAATGTCAACTTCTGGCGGGTCACCCATGACAGGGACATCGGTCTGAACATGGATGTTAATTGGGGTAAGAATGTAGGTCAACAAAAGGGCTAACAGCCGATGCCAGAAAGTCTTGTCGGGTGGGTTGCTCATTGCCGATATTGTAACAGATGCGGAGAGGGGGAAGATACCCGGCCTGGTAACAGAATAAGGTGCAGGTTATGGGGAATGAATTTGGTTATAAGTGGCAAAGAGTTGGCCGAGGCCATCTAACCCAACGGCGTCAAAGTACAGCTCATGTAAGGTGAAAGCGGCCGCAGGGGTAAACAATGGCCCGTCTACAATTGTGGCGAGGGGGTCCCCCCCTAGCAGCCGATTGGCGAAGGTGAGATAGAGCCGATCTAATACCCCGCCTTGTACCAGTAGATGCAATATTTTTGGTCCGGCGGCCGAATAGACAGCCCGATACCCCAACTGCCCCAGGTGGGCAATCATCTGTTCCCCCATTACTTGCTGGTCGCCAGCGATAAGGACCTGCCCTGCCTGGGCTTCTATCTCAGCAACGCGCCGGGGATCAGGGCGGCTAGTGGTGAAGATGACGACCTGGCGGCCCCCTTCCCGTAACAGCTCGGGTATGGGAAAATCCAATGTTCGGCTGATAATGGCCAGGTCTGGCTGGGGAGATAACCCCTGCGCCTGTCGCCAGCTCCGCAAATCGGCAAAGCGGGGATCATTCAGCCGTAAAATCTCCTGTGCCCGCCCTTCAGCCCATTCCCGCAGGTAGCGGCCGCTGCTGATCAATATATCTGCCTGGGCCGCCAACTCCTGAAACAGCCGCCAATCTCGCTCATTGGCGATGGTGTGGGGGACGGTCAGCCGGGCCTCATCAGGGATGGCGATACGCCCATCCAGGCTGGTGACAAAGTTGGCATAGACAAAGGGACGGTCATGCCCACGAGCCAGTTGTTGGATGTTGTGAGCCAGATAGGTGCCAGGCAGCGGCCGCGTCCGGGTCGGTGAGGGGTACAGCTGGGTTAGCTCATCCATATTCGTTGCTTCACTGTATTCATTCAGGGGCGCGCCCCTGGAAAACGATATTGTAAATCGTTAGACCGGCAAATAATTTACAATATCGTTTTACAACCGACCCGCCACCTCTGGGCGTGTATAGTTAGTTATTACGCCCCTACTCTAATTTCACACTACAATGTTCACTAACTGCCCTTTCACGACAATGACTTTTCGTGGCGACTTCCCCTCAAACCAGGCCTGTACCTTTTCTGAGGCGAGTGCGGCCGCTTTAATTCCCTCTTCTCCCGTATCCGCTGCCATCTCAAACCGGTCCCGCACCTTGCCATTCACCTGCACCACTACCGTGATCGCCTCTTCTTTGGCGGTCTCCTCATCCCAAACCGGCCAGGGCTGCTGATGAATGCTGTAGCGGCCACCCCGCCGCGCCCATAACTCCTCGGTGATGTGGGGAGCAATGGGGGCCAACAGCAGCAGCAGGCTGTCAACCGCCTCTCGCCACGCTTCAACCATTACCTGACGCTGTTTCAGAGCTTCTTGAATGGCATTGCGCTGCTCCATAATTGCGGCTACGGCAGTGTTAAAAGCAAACCCTTCCAGGTCTTGAGTCACCTTACGAATCGTTTGATGGGTTTTACGCCGTAGATTCCGGGTAGCGGCCGCGTCCATCATTCCTGGTTGATAATCGGCCAACGCCAACTGCCACACATCCTGAATCAACCGCTGCGGCCCTTTAATACCATCATAATTCCAGGGTCCCCCTTGCTCCCAACGGGCAAAAAACATCAGATAAGTTCGTACCGTATCTGCGCCATACTTTTCTACCAGGTTATCCGGGGCCACCACATTGCCGCGTGATTTGGACATCTTTTCTCCATCTTCCCCCAGCACCATCCCCTGGTTAAACAAAGCTAACATCGGCTCAGAAAAATGTACCAGCCCCATTTCCCGCATCGCTTTGGTAAAAAAGCGGGTGTAAATCAGGTGCATCGTTGCATGTTCAATCCCCCCGGTGTATTGATCCACCGGCAGCCAGTACGCTCCTTCTTCGGGATCAAATGGCCCCTGGTCATAATGGGGACTCAGGTAACGGTATTGGTACCAGGATGAACACATGAAAGTATCCATGGTGTCCGTTTCACGCCTGGCGTCGCGGCCGCAAACCGGGCAGGTTGTCTGCTGAAACAGTTCATGCTGCTTCAATGGGCTTTCCCCGGTGGGCATAAAAGCCACATCTTCGGGCAGCAAGATGGGGAGTTGGTCATCAGGTACAGCTACCGCACCATGTTCGGGGCAGTAGACTACCGGGATGGGAGCCCCCCAATACCGCTGTCGGGAGATAAGCCAATCTCGCAGCCGGTAATTTACCGCCTTTTTCCCTTTGCCTGTTTCAGCCAGCCAATCTGTCACTCGTGCGGCCGCGCCTTCCGTTGGCGTTCCGGTGAAAGGGCCAGAATTCACCAATTGCCCTTCACTCTTAGAGGTGTATGCTTTGGCCAGCGGGCCATCACTCTCCGCCCGCCCGGGCATCCGAATTACCTCGGCGATGGGTAGATCAAACCTGGTAGCAAAGGCGAAATCCCGCTCATCGTGGGCGGGCACAGCCATAATCGCCCCAAACCCATACCCCATCAGCACATAATCGGCCACCCAAATGGGGATGCGCTCCCCGTTGACCGGATTAATGGCGTACCCCCCGGTGAATACCCCTGTTTTCTCCCGGTCGGCCGCTTCCCGGTCAATGTCGGTGAGCTTCTGCGCGGCCGCGTGGTACGCCTCAACCGCCTCTTTCTGCTCTGGGGTTGTTACCTTCTCCACCAGCGGATGCTCTGGGGCCAGCACCATAAACGTCGCCCCCCATAACGTATCGGGCCGGGTGGTGAAAATGGGAATTTCATCCCCTTGCTCAGTAAGGAAAATCACCTCAGCCCCCTCAGAGCGGCCGATCCAGTTGGTTTGCATCACCTTCACCCGCTCCGGCCAATTGATCTGGCTAAAATCTAGCAGCTCCTCAGCATAATCGGTTGTTTTGAAAAACCATTGCTCTAGCTCCTTTTTAATGACTGGGGTGCCGCACCGTTCACAATGGCGATCCTCCCCCCACACCTGTTCACGGGCCAGGGTTGTGTTACAGCGGGGGCAAAAATCTACCGCTGCCAGTTTACGATAGGCCAATCCTAGCTCCATCAGCTTCTTAAAAAACCATTGTGTCCAGCGATAATATTCCGGGTCAGCCGACACCGCTTCCCGCTCCCAATCAAACATCGCCCCCATGCTGCGTAACTGTTGGCGCATCCGTTCAATATTGGCAAATGTCCATTTTGAGGGGTGAATATTCCGGGCGATGGCGGCATTTTCGGCGGGCAGGCCAAAAGCATCAAACCCCATAGGGAAAAGCACGTTATACCCTTTCATCCGCATAAAGCGGGCACGGGCATCGCTGGGGGTCATGGCGTACCAATGGCCGATGTGTAAATCGCCGCTGGGGTACGGCAGCATCGTCAGGGCGTAATGTTTTGGTTTGTTCCGGTCAATGATTTGCCGGTACAATTTTGTCGCCTCCCATTGCTGCTGCCACTTCGGTTCGATGATCTGGGGGGTGTAGGGGTCTGTCATGGGTTACTCCTGGGAAAATTATGAATTAGGAATGATGAAGGATGAAGCTCATTGGCAATGGCTACGGCTGTAAAAAAGCGACCACTTTGAGGGCAAAATCGGCGGCGTTGTTCATGGCTGCGCTGTGCCCGCCGGTGGGGTAGGTGATGAGGGTGCAGTGGGGAATGGCGGCCGCGACCCGTTCGGCAAAACTAATCGGTATCACCGGATCATCTTCGGCCCAGGCCAGCAAGACAGGCTGGGGCAGTTGGGCTAAGGTGGCTAAATCCCCCTGGTAAGCCGGGGCGGTCAGGATGAGGTGGGAGACCCGCTCCGGGTGGGTCAAGGCCAGCCCGATAGCTACCCCGCCCCCCCAGCTTTTGCCCATGAGGATAGCGGTGTCAGCATGGAGGGCGTCGAGAATGGCGGTTGCGGCCGCGAGGCCATTCACCCTCTCTGTACCTGTGGGCACACTTTGGCCCCACCCTGGCATATCAACGGAGACGGCATAAAAGTTTGCGGCCGCTAACGGCTCCAGCAGTGGCCCCCAACTATGCCACCCATTACGCTGGCTCCAGCCATGAATTCCCAAAACGACGGGATGCTCTGGGCGGCCGGCCGCCTTCCCATACACCATCCCATACGGCGTTGATAAATAAATTTCTTGCATTAACAATTCACCCATTACCATCGCCACCAAACAAAAAACCCCTCCATCTCATTCAGAGACGGAAGGGTTCCGCGGTACCACTCTGATTGGTGGTGACTATGATGGACCTGAAGGGACTCGAACCCTTGACCCCTACAATGCCATTGTAGTGCTCTCCCAACTGAGCTACAGGCCCGTTTTTGTCAGCGGCTGGAATTTTACCACATTCACTGTGGTTGACCAGTTTACCACCCACTCAAAGCTCTTAACGTGAGCAACCCGGCGCAGATTACTTGTCAGTCAGCAGTTATCAGTAAGCAGTGGTTGTTTCTTGATTGCCCACTGTTTACACCACACTACTCACTACCCGTTCCCCCACGCGGCTCCCAGGCGAGTTCAGCCTTGTTTGTGGAACTTTCAGCCCATGATTCCACTCTCTAAAATCGTCAATCGTCAATTTAAAATTAACCTTGACCGTGCCTACTACTCCTGTTCTTTGCCTTTATTGTTCAATTGTAAGGAACAGTGGACCTGAAGGGATTCGAACCCTTGGCCTCTACAGTGCGATTGTAGCGCTCTCCCAGCTGAGCTACAGGCCCGCTCGCGTCGAGAATAGTACCCCAGGGCATGGGCGTTGTCAAGAATTTTCACCTTGCCCTGGGGTGTCGTTTTTCGAGGGCATCGCCCCCCTCGAAAAACGACACAGCCTATCCCCTCTCCCCTGGGGAGAGGGTTAGGGTGAGGGGCGTTAATTCCGCATGATCACCGGCATAAAGATCTGTCGGTTTGTAGCCGTCACCGTGACCGAATCACTGGCTGTCACCACCACATCTGTTTCAGCATTATCGCTAACCGGCCCACCGGCATCCTCCGGAGCTGAGGCGTAGGCCACATTGTTAATCATAAAGTGGCCGGTCACGGTTGCTGTATTGGTGATGGTGCCATTGATCACCACATTGGCACAGACATAGGTCTGCGAAGCCAATGGGGCCAGGGTGATGGGTGTGCCCAAGGCTGGGGAGCAGCCGCTCACATTAGGATCACTCACTACCACATTAGTCAGGGTGTAGGTGGCACTGGTATTGGTGATGACAATAGTGTAAGTCACTGTTTCGCCAATATTAACATCGGTGCGGTCTACGGTTTTTTGGATGTCAAGGCCAATGTTGCTCGAGACCTGGGCGGTACAGGTGACAACGGTGTTGCTGGCGGCGTTAATGCCTACAGTAATGTTCAAATCTCCTGGTACACTGTTGCACACCGGGTTGACAATACCGGCGGGGAAGGTATCGGTAATGGTGGTGTTAGCGGTGATATTGCCAGCATTGGAAACAGTGATAGTGTAGGTGAGCGGTGTCCCTGGGGCAACTGGCCCGGCCGGGTTCACCGTTTTGCTGATATCTAAATCAGCGAAGGGGCCAACGGACATGATGGTAAAGTTGGTATTAGAGATGTCAAAGAAGATGTTGTTGGCACACATGACCCGTACCCGGGCCTGGGTGGTGGGGTTGTTGGGTACGACTACATTGTGACTGCCGTTGTTAGGTACATTGGTCGCCAGGGTTATGGGGTAAGTGAAGCCACCATCTGTCGAGAGGCCGATATTGACGCCGGTACAGCTAACGGGGGCCGCATTAGTGTTGGCCACATTCCAGGTGACGGGGGCTGTACCGCCAATAGGCCAGGTGATGGCCGTGTTGGGGTTGGTAACGACGAAGGGGCCGGCTGTATCTGTGACCTGGAAGGTAATCAGATTCCAGTGAACGCCACCGGCACTGGGAGATACATTGTTGTCTCGTACTGTCAGGCGGAAATTGAGGGCACGGGTATAGCTGGGTAATAATTCGCCAATGGTTTGGGTATTGTTTACGATGTCTGACATCCGGGGGAATACCCGGAACGGCACTGATACGGAGGAGAAAGAACGGAAGATGGGTGCGCTGCCGGTTGGTGAATTGGGGTGACCGGCTGGTCCCAAATCGTACTGCTCCCAATTGTAGGTCAATACATCGCCTGCATTCGGGTCAGTAGCCGAACCGGTGAGGATAAAGGGTGTGTTAATGGGAATGGTGAAGCCACCGGTACCGGCATTTGCTGTTGGCGGGGTGTTGCCGGTATTGGTGATGACCGGGCAGCTGTTACCGAATGTTCCGGTGGAGTAAGCGACGATTTCTTGGATGCTGTGGGTGTGGAAATGGTCATCGCTGTTGGCTTGAATGTTTTGCGCCCCACAAATGCCGGCATAGGCCATGATGGTTGTCCCGCTGCCTGGTTCAAAGGCGGCTGAGGCACTCCGGTTGCCAGCACAAGAGCCAGCATTGCCATTAAAGGTATGCAAAGCCCCATATTGATGTCCCATTTCGTGGGCTACGTAATCAATGTAGAACGGATCTCCTACTGGGGCGGGTAAACCAGTGACTCCCCGGGCTTTAAAGCCAGTGCGACAGGGAACGCCTAATTGAGCGACGCCCCCACCACCAGTGCTGAATACATGGCCAATATCATAATTTGGATCACCGATGATATTGTCCAGGGTGGTCTGATTTTGGCCCAACATGGCGGATCCGCTGCTGTTGTTGTAAGGATCGGTGGCCGGATCCAGGAAAATAATCAGGTTGTTATTGGCGATGAGAACCATACGAATAGCGGTATCTTTTTCATAGACACCGTTAACCCGGTTCATAGCGACGTTTAACTCTGATAATACGTCGGGCACGTTGGGAGGGTTAGGGGCACTATGGTAGATTGAGTATTCGCCGGTGGTGGCCAGGGCCAGGCGGTAGGTACGCAGCTGCTCGCCAATGACCATTTCCGGGTTGTTGGCAATGAATGCCTCAATTTCGGCCACAATGGCTGGTTCTATTTCTGGCTCATGTTGTTCAAACGGTTCGTTTAAAATTTTGGTGTAATCAGCCCGGCTGTAGCTGATGTAATGGAGTTTGTCACCGGTGCTGTATGGATCAATGTAAATGGTGGGACCATCGGTAAAGATCACGGCATGGAACCCTTTGTATGTCCAGCCAAATCGGGTGAATAGGGTGGGGTTATCGGCCCCGCGGCCAATGTAGCTTTTGATTTCCGGGTATTTAGCCTCTAGTTCTGCTTCCATGATGGGGGATTCAGAAAAGTGGAAGCGGGCCATGGAACCATCGGGCATGGGTAGGGAGATTTCAGCGGGGTTGGTCGCGGCCGCTTCCGTGAACTCCATAGGGGCAGTGGCGAGAATCGTGTGTAAAACATCGGCATTGATGGCTATGGTGCGATACCGGTTGGGTATTACCCGTCGTTCCCCCTGGAGAATGATTTCGGCCTGGTTGACATCGGTCCAAAGATAAGGACTGACTTGAGGGGCGGCGGGGTTCGCGGCCGCTTGCCGTTCTGGAGCACTGGCCCATACAGATACCAGTAACAAGCTCAGTAAGACAAGGCCATACCGGAGATAGCCTTGCCAACGAGCCGGGGTTAAAGTTGATCGCGACATGTTAAAGACTCCTTTGCTAAATCTGTTCAGATCTGGGCCTGCCAAATAAAGTTACCAGTGACCTGAATGCTATATTGATATTTGGGTTTTGGTTTTTATAGTTGGCCTAGGGCTGAACATCAGGCGCATGGGTTAGGCCATGCAGACGTTGATTCTGCGGCTATTATAAAGGCAAAATGCAAATCGTCCTATTTTAGGGAACTTGCCTGCCGTATCTAAATAGGGCATCATGGAATGGGGCTTGAGCTGTTGTATATTCTTTGGGGCAATAAAAGGTGGGTACTATGAGATGCTGGGGTCCTCTCATGCTGGCACCTGAAACCTACAATTTATTGTCAAGGAAAGTATCATGAATCAGAAATATACTGTCGCGATTGAATATTGTGTTCCTTGAGACTATAGTGAACACGCCGTCCGGGCGACGGCGGATATCGTGACCCATTATCAACATATTATTGAACGTTTTACCCTGGTTATGGGAAGTAAGGGTGTTTTTGATGTCTGGGTCAATGATGCGCTCTTGTTTTCCAAGAAAGGGGTAGGTCGCCATGCTAAGCCAGGGGAAGTTTTACAATTGTTTGAGACGTTTGTCGGGCCGGGAGTGGAGCGGTATCCGCGAGAGTAATGGTGGGCGGAATACAACATTCATCAGGTAATCCAATCCCGGTGGTAGGTGTCCCATTGGCGATGGGCGTAGGTGCGGCGGCAATTTTTGCAGATGAGGGCGGAGTCGGCGCGGCCGCTGTCCCGCCATTTCCAACGCACAACGGTCAGGTGGTAGCGGCAGGTAGGGCGGTAGCAGAGGGGGCAGCTGGTTATGTCGTCTGCTTCACCGTATCGCTGCCGTTCTAAAGGGTTTTCCGCACACAGATAACAGGTAGACATGGAGAAGGATGAATGATGAAGGATGAATTATGAAGCGGTTCATCCGTCGTAATGGTAAAAGCCACGGCCGCTTTTTTGCCCCAGATGTCCAGCGGTGACCAGGCGGCGCAGCAGGGGGCAGGGACGATACCGGTCTTCGCCAAATTCATTAAACAACCCGGTCAGGACGCCTAATACGGTATCTAAACCGATGAGATCGGCCCAGGCGAGGGGGCCGTGGGGGTAATTTGTGCCCAGCTTCATGGCCTGGTCAATATCGGCGGGGGTGGCTACTCCTTCCATGACCGCGCTGGCGGCTTCGTTGATGAGGCAGGCGATGGTTCGCATCCTTACCAGGCCAGGGGAATCAGCCACCTGGACGACTTCAAAACCAAGCTGCTGCCAGAAACGAGTGGCCCAGGTGAGGGCTTCGGGGGCGGTTTGGAGGGCGGCCGCGATCTCAATCATTCCTGTTTGAGCCAGTGGCGGTACCAGGCCAAAACCAACCACTCGTTCTGCACCGGGGGTCCACGCGGCCGCCTGGGTAGTACTGGTTGCCAGGGCTGAGGTTAGCACCAGGGTATTGGGGCTGACCACCTGTCCCAAAGCGATGAGCAGCTCATGTTTGGCGGCCGCAGACTCATTGTGCAGCTCAATCACCACATCGGCGTCATGGGCCTTATCCAGGGTGAAGCCGCTCTGCACCGCGCCTAAAAAATCTTCAATGATATAGACAACTGTTTCATGACCTGCCTGCTGGCAAAAGTGGGTCAATTCATCTACAAACGGGCGTTCTCCAGCAATAATCAGTTTCATAGGGTTTCAAGTTTCAGGTTTCAAGTTTCAGGACGCTATTCACTCAGCCCTCATACCTCAGTCTTTAGTCCTCAGTCCTCACCCCTGCTAATTCCACAATCTGGGGTAGACCGGCATCTAGCACATTGTCTAGCTCTTGTACCATCTGTTGGTATGTCTCCAAAGGGCCGCCGTAAGGATCGTTGATATTGTATTTGCGGCCGCGCATCTCTGTCAGCATAAACACCTTGTGAGCCTGGGAGGGGAATTCCACCCGTAAGGCCTCCGCGTGACCCGATTCCATACACAGCACCAGGTCACTTTCGGCTAACATTTCCCCTGTAATCATTCGTGAACGATGGGTTGAGAGGTCCAGCCTCTGCTCCTTCATCAACTGTTGGCTAAACTCGGCGGCCGCACGGCCATTTACTGCCCAGGTTCCAGCTGAGGAAACACGCCAATCTGTGTATCCCAGGGCATGTAGCTTTTGCCTTAACAACGCTTCTCCTACTGGTGAGCGGCAAATATTCGCGGTGCAGATGATGAGTATGTGTGGCATAGACGATATATTGTAACTTGCTCTGGGGATGTCGTCACCTGAAGTTGCCGGCCGCCAACCAATCACAAAAAGCCAGCATATCTCCCGCCAGCAAGGAATGACCACCCAGGATAATTGGGATGGGGGCGTTAGCGGCTAACTCAGTAAATTGACGCAGCCAGGGATTTCTAATTTCTTCTACCTGCCCCAGGTCAGAAGCAAACCGGTCAGCATCATCAGGCTGAAGATTGAAATGGGCTAATAAAACGCGGCTATCTATGAAAGCTGCATCCGCCCATTGGCTGAGTAAAGTAAAAAATTGAGGCATTCCTACGGCTTCAATATATGCCCCAACCAAAGAGTGAACCTGCCCCCCCCCTTGGCGGCCGCTGGAAACCATCCCCCGCTCTTCGGAGAAAACGCGCAGCCAGATGCGGGTGGCCCGGTTGAGCTGCTGCCACACATCAGGGGCGAAGCGGCCGCTGATGATGACCCGGCTGGCAGGGGTGGCTAAAACATGCAGGGCATTTTGTAAAGGGGTATATTTCAGGGGTAACCGGTTGAGAAACTGGTGTAAGTGCGGCCGCGTCCCTGGGTGCAGAGCCAGGGTGAGTAAATCTGTGGGGGTATCAATATCCAGCCGGGTTGCGGCCGCCGAAGGCAAAGCCACAATCGGCAGACCAGCCTCCTGGCTCAACACCCAGCCCAGAGCATTATCCCGCTCCAAACGCGGCCGCCAGGGGTCAATGATACCGGTCGGCACCACCCCAGCCCAATCAGAGGCAAACTGATTATTGGTGATAACCAATCTCTCGGCGTTCTGCAATTGGTGAATGACCTCAGCTATCTGCTCATCGGCCAGCAAGGGGGCCGATCCCCCGCCAAAATAAAGCAGCCGTTCCACCCCCCATTGGGCGGTGATTTGGGCTAACTTTTCACCAACGTGAAGTGGCCCTGGTTGGCTGGCTAAATAATGTAACTGAGGGATGGACAGATCAAGGGGTTCAGGGGAAACAAGGATAATCCGCTCCAGGCCAGGCTGTTGGCTTAACTGGTCCAGGAGATCGGCAGCGGCCGCACGCCTGGCCCCTTGCACCCAGCCCACCACGCCCGTACTTTGTTGGCCTTCAACCATGACAACGGCGGTAATCATCTTTTACCCATAGAAAAACAGGGCAATCGCGGCCGCGACTGCCCTGTTACCTAAACCTACAGAATCTCCAAGAATCAAAACTTGGTCATCTGTCATCAAACTACTGGACTTTGGCGAAAATTAATTTCACCAGTGGTAATAACCAATACACCAATACCCTAATAACTAGAGGTCAGCTCACGCCAGACTCCCGCAAACTATTTAAACTCAGGCATGAGCAGACCATAATCGCCATCACGCCGTTGATAAACAACATTTACCGATTCATTCTCCGCATTGAAGAAGACGAAAAAGTCATGGCCAAGCAGCTGCATCTGGTCAATCGCTTCATCGGGCAGCATGGGGCGCAGCGAAAACTCCTTTTGTCGCACAATGCGCCGCTCGTCAGCTTCCTCATCCGCTAATTCAATAGGCAAAGGTTCGCCAGGCAGTTCGGCCGGTTCACTGCCGCTGCGAAAGCGGCGTTCCTGCTTGCCCCGGTACCGGTTGATTTGCCGGTATAATTTGTCTACCACTGCATCTACGGCGGCAAACATATCATTGCTTTGTTCCTCAGCCCGGAGAATGGTGCCTCGAGTATCCCGGACTGTGATTTGGGCCACCTGACGCTGGACCGCATTTCGTGCCTTTTGCTCAGCCAGGTCCACCCGCACCTCGGTCAAATTTGGCATGTACCGATCCAAACGCCCGGTCTTCTTTTCCACATAATTTTGCAGTCGTGGGGTGATTTGCATGTTGCGAGCGTGGATTGAGAGATTCATTTTAGCCTCCTATGTAACTTCTTGTACCGTCATGGTAGTTTATTTGGCTCGTGCTAAGCAGTAGCCTGATACCCGCCGTGCGCCGGCCGCTAAGGCTGCCTGAGCTACTTCACGAAGGGTAGAGCCTGTTGTGTAAACATCATCTAATAGTAAGATATGCTGCCCGGCGACTAACGCCGGATCAGCGGTAAACGCGCCGTGTAGATTACTTTGCCGCTCTTTAGCTGAAAGGCCGACTTGTGGCCGGGTGAAGCGGGTGCGGCGAATGGCTTGTTCGTTCCAGGGGTGGTTGACGTGGCTGCTTAAGACCTGAGCTAATCGGGCTGACTGATTGTATCCCCGTTTTTTTTCTCTTTCTGGGTGTAGGGGCACAGGAACGATGAAGTCTATTGGCTCTGCCCAGGTGGGCCAGGCTTCACTCATGTAGCGGCCTAATAAATTAGCCAGGGCGAATCCCCCCTGATACTTTAAGCTGTGAATTAGTTCGGGTACGGCCCCCTCAAACCAGACAGCGGCGCGAATTTGACTCAGGGTAGATGGTTTCTGGCGGCAAGACCAACAAGCGGTGACTGGCTGTTCGGTGATGCGGCCGCAGCGATCACAAACTGGTCCAAAAACCCAGGTGACTGTCGCCGCACATTCTGAACAAAGAACTGTTCCAGGGCATTTGCAAATTGTACAGGCAGGGGGTAAGACAAAATCAACGAAGGCGCGTACCCACCGACCTATCATGGAAGGCCGCGATGAGACAACTAGTGGCGTACTCCCAGCCAACGGCCACCTACCTTAGACTAAAAAGTCAAGTTATCCACCCGTCACCGATCTAAGGGCGTCTGTACGAATAACTCGCAAAATAGCTGGCCCCAACAAGACAACAAACATAGCCGGGAAAATCAAGAAGATCATCGGGAAAAGCATTTTGATCGGGGCTTGTTGAGCTTTTTCTTCAGCACGCTGGCGACGTTTGATCCGCATCTGTTCTGATTGAATTCGTAAAACCTTACCGATGCTAACCCCTAATTGTTCAGCCTGGAGAATCGTGGCGACAAAGCTGGTCACATCAGACAAATCCATCCGATCAGACATATCTTTTAATGCCTGCCGCCGGGATTTACCGAGTTGGAGTTCATAAGTAACTCGCCCAAACTCTTGGGCCAGGGGATCATCCCATTTTTCATGGACTTTCTGCATGGAGGCGTCAAAAATAAGGCCAGCATCTACACAGATGGTCATTAAATCCAGGGCATCAGGAAATTTTTTGACAATGGCTTGTTTGCGCCGATCAATCATAGATTGCAAGAACATGATGGGCAGAAAAAAGCCAGCTGCGGCCGCACCCAGAGCATATAAAAACCGCTTCCCTGGCTCTGCCCCAAACCGCATCATCACCAAAAAGGTAAATACGCCTAAGAAAATGGTTACTCCGCCGCGTAAAACCCAAAAATTAGCTGCCGTCATATTACGGGGACTGCCGGCTAATTCTAACATACGGGCTGTGCGCTCCAGAGAAGATTGAGGTGTATAGCGGGTGACAAAGTTGCTTAACTGCCGCAAGAAAGGCACAAAGATGCGGTCAGCCATTGACATGGACAACTCAATCTCTTCAATGGATGCCACTTCTTCCCGTGTGGCATATTCATTGATACGGGTCATCAACGGGTCTTGTTCCGTTCGGGGCAGTAGCAAAACAACGCCCACAACAAGAATCAGTAAAACAACAACAATGGCTGGAATTAAGAGAGGCATAAGCTTTTCCTCCGAACCCTTTACACTTCAATGTCCACAATTTTACGAATGGCTTGCAGCCCAATAAAAATCATAACCAGGGTAATGCCGATAATAAGCCAACCGCAAGGAAAGACATCCTGGATGATAAATGGCCGTTCTCGGACAAACAGTTCACTTATATATTCACGATTGATTAGATAAAGAACCCCGGCCAGGGCCACAGGGAGTAGACTGATGATCCAACCAGAAGCCCGTTGTTGGGCAGTGAGGGTACGAATTTCCCCTTTGATCCGGACGCGTTCCCGAATGGTAAAGCTGATGATGTCCAAGATTTCAGCCAGGTTACCACCAACTTCCCGCTGAATATTGATGGCCGTGTTAACCAGGTCTAAGTCTTCACTGGGAACACGCCGATACATATTGTCTAGCGCTTGACTCAAAGTCAACCCCAGGCGGACTTCTTGAACTACCCGCTCAAACTCTTTAGAAACAGGTGGGGCCATTTCGGTGGCGATTGCCTCCATACCTTGCAAGACGGAGTAGCCAGAACGTAGGGAGTTGACCCAAAGGTTGAGGGTATCACTTAACTGCCCATCAAATTTAATCAGACGTCTTGCGGCCGCGCGAGTTGCATATATTTTAGGGATACGCAGACCAAAGAGAAAGCCGAGAGGGGAAAGGGAAGGAGTAAAGAAAACCCAGGTCAAAACTCCTCCCAACACACCGAAAACAACTTGAAGACCAATATATTCCGCCACGCGCAGCTTGAGATCGGCTTCGGCAATTCGCTGGCGGATACGTCCTGTAAATCCTCGGCCGGCAATTGCCCGGTCTAACCGGTCAGCCATATCAGGCCGGCTGGCAGCTACGGCAACCGCTTCCTCAATTTCTTCTGCCGTAACCGTGCCCACAAACTGTTCTAACCGCTCATCTACTACTCGCTGATTACCACTGGTAATAAAAGCCACGGTGGCCCCAACGAGCATGAGTGCGACGAGTATTCCGCCAAGGACCAGTATAGTAGTCATACGCCTTACGCTCCTGCCATAGGTCGGTATGGGCTAGAATGTTTATCGGGAGACACGTTGACCGCCTATCCCAAATACCGAAGGGGGCAGCATAATGCCGGCTTCCTGGATTTTGTACATAAATTTTGGTCGTAACCCTGTGGGGCGCAGCCGGCCAATCACACGCCCATTCTCCATCCCCGTTTGTTCAAAACGGAATATTTCAGACATGGTGATCACATCACCTTCCATACCTTGGATTTCACTAATCGAAGTTACTTTACGGGTACCATCACGCAAACGATTTGTCTGAATAATCACGTGAATGGCTGAAGAAATCTGTTCACGGATCGCCCGGTGAGGTAAATCCATACCGGCCATAAGTACCATCGTTTCCATACGGGCCAACATATCGCGGGGATTATTGGCATGGGCGGTCGTCAGGCTGCCGTCATGGCCTGTGTTCATCGCCTGGAGCATATCCAGGGCTTCCCCACCGCGCACCTCTCCAACAACGATACGATCTGGGCGCATACGCAAGGCATTGATGACCAGGTCCCGGATTTGCACTTCACCACGACCTTCGACATTGGCCGGCCGCGATTCTAATGTCACCACATGCTCTTGACGCAGCTGCAACTCAGCGGCGTTTTCGATGGTGATAATTCGTTCCGTATCTGGGATAAAGCTGGAAAGAATGTTAAGCAAGGTGGTTTTACCAGAGCCGGTACCACCGGAGACTACAATATTGGTGTGGGCAACCACACAGGCTTTGAGAAACTCTACCGCTTCACGAGTAATTGAACCGAATTCGACCAGGTTATCAATGGTCAAGGGTATTTTAGCAAACAAACGGATAGTCAATGTTGGCCCATTAAGGGAAATAGGGGGAATGACCGCATTAACACGCGAGCCATCAGGTAAACGGGCGTCTACCATCGGTGAGGCTTCGTCAATACGACGGCCCAGCGGAGCGACGATACGATCAATGATTCGCATTAGATGTTCATCGCTTTCAAAGGTGACATTCGCCCGCGTAATCTTCCCACCCTTCTCCAGGTAAACATTTTTCGGTCCATTAACCATGATTTCAGTTAAGCCTTCCATGCCTAAGAACTGCTCTAATGGACCAAAGCCAAGAATCTCAGCGACGATTTGCTCGAAAAGGGTCTGTTTTTCTGTTCGGCTTAATACAATTTGCTCTTCAACCAGCATCGTTTCAAACATCTCTTTGATGGTTGCCCGTACTTCAGCCGTTTTCGTAACGTCCATGCTGGGATCCAGCTCTGCAATGAGCTTCTGCTGAACCCGATTTTTTAGATCAGAATAAGCATCCCGCGAGCCGGGGGCTGGCGCAGCTCTTTTGATCCGTAATTCCTGGAGCTTGTTGGATTGTATTTCGCCGGTTCCTGGTGTCTGGTTTCGTTCAATACGTTTCAGAAGGGACACAGTTTACCTCCGCTGCCGGATATTTGTTTAGCGGCCGAAAAGCCTGGACAAGCCAGAGCGTTTTTTATCATCTTTGGCTTCTTCTTTTGGGGCCACGACTTTAAACAGGTCAATGACTTTTTCGGCCATTTCTGTAAGAGCTACACCACTGGGGCGTCGCTGTAAATTGCCTATGACGATGGGCACACCCTGATCAATAGCCATTTCGACGGTTGGCCCGTCGGTGGGGATGGTTATAAAAACGGGTCGCTTTAGGGTGTCAGAAACATCTTTGATAGAGATGCCTCGTTTGGGATTGGCTTCATTGATTACAAGAAGCACTTTACCCATTTCATACCCTAGCTGCCCGGCCAGATCAAAATAGCGGCTGGCATTGGTTAGACTGGGGAGACCCTGGTTAGCGATCAAGCACACTTTATCGGCTGTGTCAAGCCAGGCCAGGGTGATGGGGGTAAGGGCGGAGGCTGTATCTATAATGATGTATTCGTACATCAGGCGTAAACGGCTGATGAGTGGCTCAATATGTTCGGTGGTGACCAGTTCTGCCATTTCGGGGCGGGTGGGGGCCAGCAGGGCTTTAGCGCCACTTTTGTGCTTAAGAACGACGCTGCTAACCAGGTCTGGATCTAAATCGCTGACTCGCTCAATGAGGTCTACAATGCTGGTGGTGGGTCTCATATTGAGCATGACAGCCACATCCCCGAATTGTAGACTGCCATCAATGATGAGGGTTTCTTTGTCCTGTTGGGCCAGGGCGACGGCTAGATTGGTCGCAATGGTGGTGCAGCCAATTCCCCCTTTGGGACTGTAGACGGCGATGACTTTGCCCTGACGAATTTGAGGCGCGGCCGCGACCGTGCCGGGTGTCTGTGGGCCAGTAAAACTCTGGGGCGCTATGGGTGATACTTTGGGACGGGAGTTATATACTCGCCGAATGGCCGTAATCAACTCCTCTCCAGACATCGGTTTGGTCAAAAAATCACGTGCCCCGGCCAACATTGCCCGGCGCAAATAATCTGACTCACTTTGCACCGACATGATAATGATTTGCGAGACGGGTACGGCCTGGGTAATCCGCTGACAGGCCCCAATACCATCAATGCCGGGCATATTGATATCCATTAAGATGACATCGGGCACATGTTTTTTGGCCATCTCAATGGCTTGTTCACCATTGCCGGCTTGGGCAATTACTTCTACGTCAGACTCAAACTGCAACAGTTTACGCACGTTTTCGCGTGTTTCTGGCAGGTCATCTACGATCAATATACGGATTTTATCAGCCATGCTTGATGTGGAACCTTTTTCTTGTTGGGATGGTTGGGTAAAGAGGCTGCGCGTAAGCACCCCTTTTTGGAGATTGTATTGGTTGGTAACTCGATAGCTTGACTACCTTCATGGTAGCAGTGTACATAATCTTGCGAATTTGAGCAATCTTTTTCTTTGGTACTTTATCATCATACTTATCAATGGGTAATGGGTAGGCTAAATAACCAGACCTGCTTCAACGGGAATAGTGAATTCAGCCCGTGTCCCACGTGACTTACTGCTCTGAATGCGTAGATCACCGTTGAGCATCTCGATGCGGTCACGTAATGTAGATAAGCCGATGGTATCTCGACTGGTTTTGTCCATCGCTTCTTCAACATTAAAGCCAACCCCATTGTCTTCGACAACGACGGTGACTTGTTCTGGAGCAATGTCTAAATTGACCTGTATTTGGGAAGCCTGGGCATGGTTACGAGCGTTGTTGAGCAGCTCTTGTACGGCCCGGAAGATAGTAACTTCAATATGGCTTTCTAAACGTCGTTCGGTCCCGGTTACAGCGATAGAGACGGGCAGATTGCCCTTTTCTTGTACAGACTCGATGTAACGACGCAGCGTAGGAACTACACCCAGGTCGTCTAGCATCATGGGGCGTAAGTCGAAGATAAAATCTTTAACCGCCCCAAAGGTGGACGCGGCCGCGTCCTTTAGGGCGTTTAGTTCCACTCGTGCCCGGTGTGGGTCTGACTCAAAAAACCGTTGACAGATCTCTGCCTGGAGAATAAAGTTGCTCAAAGATGAGGCCGGGCCATCATGCATCCGTCGTACCAGGCTTTGCCGTTCCGTCTCTTGTGTCTGAATGATGCGGATCACATTAGAAGCATCACTGCGAGGGCCTGGTTTTTGCGCCGTATGAGATAGCACATCAGCCCCTTCCAGTATCTCTAATATGCCTTGTTGCAAATCAGCTAACCGTGACAGGTTACGCTGATCGCTTTGTAATTTTTCTAATTGTCCCCGCATGGTATACAGTCTTTGTTGGGCATTGACCAGAGCTTCATACGCTTCTTTAATATCTGTGCGGGGAGTAGTCTCGAAATTGGGTTCAAGCTGGCGCACATAACTGGAAACCTGGGCATTACGCTGGGCGTGGCGTTCAACTTCGGCCGCACTTTGCTTGACCAAAATATCAATTTCCCGTAACTCTCGCTGCACCTGCTCATATTCAGCCATCACGCTGTCACTAAACGCCTGTATATTCAATTCGGCTTCCAGACTATTTTGATTGGCCATTGTGATACCTCACTCCTGATAAGTCAACTACGAGCCGCTTCCAACCGCACCCAACCCCGGCGTAAAGCATACACAGCGGCCTGTGTGCGATCATCCACACGCAATTTGCGCAAAATAGCCGTCATGTGATTTTTGACCGTTTGGTGGCTGATGCCTAGTTTGTAAGCAATTTCTTTGTTGCTCAGACCACGAGTAACATATTCTAAAATTTCCATCTCGCGGGGTGAAAGGGGAACAAACAAATCTTCCCCATCGGCCGCGATATGACCAGCTAGACGACCGACACGGGTATCTACCCATTCAACCACTTCATCATGGGTCATTGTTTTTTCACCCACCACATATTTGCCCTCGTGGACGGCGAATATGGTTTGGAGAAGAGCTTCTGGGGTAATGTCTTTGGGGCAATAAGCTGAGGCCCCAGAACGTAGAGCATGGAATACCTGTTCCGCATCGTCATAGCCGGTGATAGTGATGATGTTGATGTGGGGCAGTTGGCCGCGAATTTTACGGGTTACTTGCAGTCCATTGATGGTTGGCAAGTTGACGTCCATTAAAATTACATCAGGATTGAGTTGGTAAGCCAATTCGATGGCAATTTCACCATCAGCGGCCTCACCTACCACATGAATGCGAGGGTCTGTTTCTAACACATCACGAAGTCCCTGGCGGAAAACCGGGTGATCGTCCACAATGAGTAACTTTATCTGTTGCGTCATGGCTCTCTCCTGATGAGTAGTGACTATTGTCAATAGGTAGTGAGCAGCGATCTGTGAGCAGCGATCAGTCATGGTTTGACAACAAGTTAGACTGCTAACTGCTGACTGCTCATAGGTACTAGTACCTGTGAGCAGTATACCATGAAGAAGATTGGCCTGACAAGGTGATCTCTGCTGCTCTGCTGCTTGTTTGACCAGACAATCGTTAAAGCGCGGAGCGAATGATACAATGATAGGATGGTGGCTAACTGGGATGAAGCATGGACCGAGATTGAGCCAGTTCGGGTAACGGATTTGTTTGAGGTGACCCGGCTGGTGTTTGCCAATATGACGGGGGTTGATCGGGAATTTACGGCGATGACCCGCACCTGGTGGGCACGGCTGCTAGGGCATGTTTCGATTCCTTTTTATCTACTCCGGTCGGGGTTGGGGTATAAGGTGATGCGTGGGGGGCAGATTGCGGCGTTTGCTTTTGTTAGCCTGCGGCCGCAATCCGGTTATATCTATAATGTTGTTGTCCATCACCCGTTCCGCCGCCTGGGGCTGGGGTATGCCCTGATGGGGTACCTGGAGCATAAGATACAGCGGCAGGGGAAGGGGTGGGCCGCGCTGCAAGTAGATGCAGACAATGATCCGGCCCAATCGCTTTATTTGCGGCTGGGGTATCAGCCGTACCATCCTTCTTTTTGGCGGTGGGAAGGGGAACGGTGGCCCCGGTGTCCGGTACATTCAGAGGTGCAGTTAGCCAATGTGTGGGGCCGCGGCCGCACCTTATACCAGAAATATATTACTTTAGAGCAGGAAGTGGGGGATGCCTGGGCGGCGGCCATCGTGAGGGCCGAATACCCACTCCCACGCCCTACCCAGGGGCAGGAGTATCGCTGCCTCTGGCAGGGGCGGGAGATTGGGTACGGCTGGGCCAATGGTGGGGAGCGGGGAACAATGTTGATTTTGCTGCTGCACCCTGATGGCTGGGGACACAACGGGATTTTGCCAGGAGTGGTGCAGCTTATGTTAGATCAGGCGGGGGCCAGGTGGGGGCCGATTGATTTACATTTGGGCAGTACCGGACATTTTGACGCGGCCGCACCTCTGTTAATACCCCTCGGCTTCACCCCACGACCCCAACGCCGTATCTTGATGTTAAAACAACTCAGGTAGCCTTTGCGTGTGGGCGGTACGCAGCTAACAACTGACAACCGACGGCTTACTCTTCATCATCCCATTCGCCTGATTGGTAATACTCAATCAGCGCGGCCGCAGTTAGCCCTTTTCCCTCTTTCTCTTGCACTTGCCGGGCGAATTTAACGGATACTCCCTGAAGGCGCAGCTCAATTAATTGATCGGCAGAGAAATCAGGCAAATTTAGAGCGGCCATTTCCTGAGCATACGTCCGCGAGACCCCCTGAATTCTCATTTCCACCAGCTTTTCAATGGTCAAATCAGGCAGATTCAACTCCCGGATAGTCGCTACATATTTGCGTGTGACTCCATGAATCGCCATCTCTACTAAATCATTGACCGTCACATTGGTAAACCCCATCTGCTTTAGGTCCTTTACCAACTCTGGGCGCACGTTGTGAATTCCCATCTGCACAATATCATCCAGCGAGGCATCAGGCCAATTTTGCCGGATTTCGCTCACCATTTCTGGGCGGATATTGTGAATGCCCAATTGAACGACATCTTCAATGCTCAAATGAGTGAGGCCGGCCCCGCGAACCGCCATGATCAACTCTGGGCGGATATTGTGGATCGCCAACTGTACAATGTCCTGGATGCTGAGATTGGTAAACCCCATTTTATGCAGCGTTTGGATCATCTCTGGTCGGACATTATGTATGCCTAATTGAACAAGGTCATCAGTATCATAATCGGCCAGCCCCAACTCTTTTAAGCTGCGAATCAGTTCGGGCCGGATACGGTGAATAGCGAATTGAACAATATCTTCTACCTCTAAGTTTTCTAAGCCGGCTGCCTGAAGTTGACGAATATATTCTGGTCGAACATGGTGGTTTTGTAGATGCCACAGATCATCCTCGTCCAGATCGGTTAACCCGACAGCGGCCAATGCGTCCGCATACTTTTCCGAGACCCGGTGTAGATCGTGGCGCCCCCGCTGGCGGCCGCGTGGGGATAAAATGTTCAGTGGGGTAGGCGGCGTGGGGGGCATCGGCGGCATCGGCGGCATGGGGGGCATCGCTGGGCGAGGGGGGGGACCCGGTCGGCCGATAAATTCGGCAGCTTTGGCTGGTTCTGAGGCTGCCGTTCCCCCCAGGGCATCCAGCAGGCGGCCGGCCTCTTCGGCATTGATTTTGCCTTTGGCTAACATTTCTAAAATCGCGGTACGTTCTTGTTGATAAGCGAACATGTCTCTTGCTCCTGCGGCCGCCGGGCGTGTTTAAGCTGCCGTCCGGGCGGCCGTGATTAAAATGGGTTGATGGTTAAAGTTAAACAGGGGTTTTTCAGGCGATAGGTCGCAGCTGTTCTAGTTGGGTTGTGGCTTCGGCGACGGTGAGTTCCCCAGCTTCCACACGGGCCAAAATTTCCTGGCGTTGACGTGTAGATTGGGTCGCGGCCGCGTCCTCACCTTCTGTCTCAAAACCCAACTCAGCAATCACCTCATTCAACCGGTTGCGGATGGTCCAGTAAGAGAGACCTAACTCTCGTTCCATCTCCTTGATATTGCCCCGGTTCTTGACAAAAACGATGATAAAATTGAGACTCTCCGTTGATAGCCGAGAAAAAATATCAGGCTTAAACCGCCCTGATACCGACGTATCACAACGGATGCAGCTTTGCTGTGTCACAATCATCTCCCCGCCACAGGCCGGGCATTGCTCAATCAGTTTTCGCATGGTTGACTCCTTATGTTTGGCATGATACACAAAAATTTGCTGCATGTCAACAATTATTTGCCAAATTTACCAAATATTTTGGTTTATTCGCCAAAAACATATAAAATTGTTGTTGGTGGGCAATCAACTAAAGGGTTTATCTGTGTTTCCTTCCGAACCGTATTCCACCTATCTGTGGCTGCTAACAAAGAGGGCAAAATGTCAGTCGAAACAATTCACCATGTCCAACTCACCATTCCCAAAGGCGCCGAGGCTGAAGCCAGGGCGTTTTATCGAGATTTTCTAGGTTTGTCGGAAGTGGAAAAACCAGATTCCCTCAAGGGGCGGGGCGGGTTTTGGCTGCAAATTGGGGCACAACAAATTCATGTGGGCAGCGAAGACGGGGTCAACCGGGCGGCCACCAAAGCCCATATCGCCTACACCGTGACCGATGTGTGGGGTTGGCAGGCCAAAATCGCGGCTTACGGCCTGCCCATAGCCGACTCCATCCCTATCCCTGGGTATAATCGGTTTGAGTTTCGTGATCCGTTTGGCAACCGGGTCGAATTTATTGAGGCTGCATTTTGATAAAGGAACCCCTTATGGCTTTAGACACCCCATCCTCAGTAGGCAATTTAGTCATTTATGAAATTTATGTCCGTAATCACGGCCGCAGCGGCACTTTTGCCGACGTGGTGGCCGATCTCCCCCGGATCAAAGAGATGGGGGTAGATGTAATCTGGTTTATGCCTATTCACCCCATTGGCGAGGTAGAGCGCAAAGGGATGATGGGCAGCCCGTATGCCATCCGTAATTACCGGGAAGTGAACCCGGAATATGGCACGAAAGAGGAGTTTAAGCTGCTTTGCCAATATGCCCATGCCCTGGGGTTGAAGGTGATGATTGATGTGGTGTATAACCATACCTCACCTGATTCTCACCTGGTGATGGAACATCCGGAATGGTATCACCGGGACGCGGCCGGCCGCCCCATGACCACTGTGCCAGAGTGGAGTGATATTATTGACCTGGTGTACGATGATCCGGGATTATGGGATTTTCATATTGAAACCCTCAAACAATGGGTAAACCTGGGGGTGGATGGGTTCCGTTGTGATGTGGCCTCAGTTGTGCCCCTGGCGTTTTGGCAGCGGGCCAGGGCTGAGGTGGCTAAGGTGAAGCCAGGGGTGTTATGGCTGGCGGAGTCGGTGCATACCCATTTTATTGTTGACCGACGGCGGCGGGGACTGGCTGGCTGGTCAGATGGGGAGATCCACGCCGCTTTTGACCTTTCGTATGATTATGATATCTGGCCGCTCTTTGTTAAAGCGGTGCGTGACCCGGAGATGGTGCCACTTTATGTTTCGGCGTTGTGGTTTCAGAAAGGGATTTACCCGGCCCATCTGGTGAAGATGCGCTGTGTGGAGAACCATGATCAGCCCCGGATCATGCAGTTGGCCCCCAGCCGGGATCAGGCGTTGGCCTGGACAGCTTTCCAGGCGTTTAATGAGGGGGCGTTTCTCATTTATGGGGGGCAGGAAGCGGAAAACAGACATACGCCCAGCCTGTTTGAACTGGATAAGGTGGTATGGGGAGCGTATGAGCTGCAACCGTTTCTGACCCGGTTAGCCCAGTTGAAGAAGGACCCGATTCAGATAGCCGGGCAGTTTACCTTGCTGCGGCCGCAGCCTGCGCTCACGGCCATGTGGCAGGGGGAGGGGGCCGGTTTGTGGGGTATTTTTAATGTGGCCGGGGTGGTGGACCTTTGCCCCACGCCGCTGCCGGATGGGGAGTATGAGGATGTTTTAAGCGGCCGCGTCGTCCAGGTTCGTGATGGGGAACTGGCTGTCCCGGACGCGGCCGCCATCCTTCGCTATTCTGGCATCATCAACCCCGATCCCCATATCTATCCACCTATCTTCTTTTAGCTATTGTACGCAACATCTCAGTAAAACGTGTAACCTTCGGAAGGTTTGACCCAAGAGCTTGTCCATTGCCCAAACCATCCGAAGGTTTGCCCCAACTTATTGAGAAGATACTGTTGTAAGTTGTAAAGCAAAATTATCAAAGAACGTATCCGCAGATTAACGCTGATTTTGGGGATTGGGTGACTGTTTCGCTCTCCTAATCCCCATAACGCTTTTCTAACGGGATTCGCACCGATAAATTTTTTAGCTAACGGTATAATCGCGGCCGCATGTCAGGGTTTTTACGATTGTCCCCAATTAGTTGTACTGGCCCGACACCACCTAAACAAAGCAGTAGCTTGCACTTTTTGTAATAACTGTATTGTGATTAGTGCCCTGATCACACAATTCAGGCTGCTAAAACATACCATTGTTTATGAGCCAGTCTGATGATTTGCTCAAGCTATTCACCAAAACAAAGGAGTTTAACGTGACTCAGAGACCTAAATTGATCCTTATCATTTTTAGCATTTTTCTATTTTTGGGGATAAATTTCTCACAGACAACAATGGTTCATGCCAATGCCCCATTACCCTTTAGTGAAAATTTCGATAGTTTTACAGGCGCCGGTTTTGCCCCGTTACCTGCGGCCGGGCAGCTAGATTCAGATTTTTGGCGCGTAACCGGCATGAGTGATGGAAATGGCACTTTTGGTGGCACACACACAACAGGCGACTTTGCCCGAGGCAGTTCAAATGGTGGGGTTACTACCGGTGGAGTTTATGCGTTTAATGTTGGAAGTGGCAACATCATTTTAGGTGTTCAACCTGCAGCAGCTGATTTCAATCCTGGAACAATTACTTTGCGTATACAGAATACAACAGGTTCAATGATAACTGATTTAGACATTTCCTATGAGATTTGGTACCTAAATAATGAAGGAAGAGCAAATTCTCTTAATTTTGCTCATTCATTTAACGATTCCATATATACGGCCATTCCAGCTTTGAATTTCACCACTCCTGAGGCTAATGATGCTTTAGGTTGGCAATCTGTTACCCGCTTCACAACCTTAACTGGCTTGACAATTGCCAATGGGGATAGTTTTTATTTGCGATGGAATGGAGCTGATGTCAGCGGTAGTGGCAATCGTGATGAGTATGGCATAAACAATGTGCAGGTAGCAGTTTCCTCTGGTGATACCCCACCATCCGTTTCTGTGACAAACCCGACCAACGGGGCAACAGGCGTGGCTGTAGACGCTGATATTGCCATCACTTTTAGCGAAGATGTCAATGTCACGGACCCCTGGTTTGAGATTGATTGTACAGTTAGTGGCCTGGTGGATGCTACTTTCACTGGTACATCACCGACAAATAGTTACACCCTTGACCCAGACGAGGATTTTGAGCCTGGGGAACTTTGCACGGTGACTATCTTTGCGGCTCAGGTGGAAGATGTTGATGGAACGCCAGACAACATGGTGGCTGATTATGTTTTTAATTTTACGACCGCGGCCGCGCCGACCAGTAATGATCTCCGTATCAGTCAGGTATACGGTGGAGGTGGCAATGCTGGCTCGGTCTATACCCATGATTACATTGAACTATTTAATGCTGGTACAACTACAATTAACCTTGCTGGTTGGTCAGTGCAATATGGTCCAATGGGAAATACAACCTGGAGCGGCCGCACCAATCTGAGCGGCGATATTGCTCCAGGGCAGTATTATTTGGTGCAGCAAGCCAGCGGTGGCGGGAGTGGTTCAACCCCCTTACCTGCTCCAGATGCCATTGGTACCATCAATATGGCGGTCGGAGCAGGCAAAGTTGCCCTGGTTAACAGCACCATGACCTTGCCTGATGGTTGTGTTCATGCTGCTATCGTTGATTTAGTTGGGTATGGGACAGCTATATGTTATGAAGGGGCCGCGGCCGCGCCTGGGTTAAGCGCAACCAATGCCGGTTTCCGCCAGCAGAGCGGCTGTCAAGATACGGACCAAAATGGGAATGACTTTTTCACTGCCGCGGCCGCGCCCCGCAATACCCATTCCCTCTTTTACAGCTGCACCGGCGGCGATGTCCCCCCTGCTGTCATCAACACCATCCCAACCAATGGAGCAACAAACGTCCTTCTTGACAGTCCCATCACCATAACCTTCAGTGAAGATGTCAACGTCACCGGAACCTGGTTTGACATTACCTGCACCCAAAGCGGTAACCACCCGGCTGTTGTTACAGGCACCCCCCCAACCAACAGTTATATCCTCACCCCGACGGCTGATTTTGATCCCAGTGAAACTTGCACCGTCACCATATTTGCCAGCCAGGTCACGGATATAGATGGCTCTCCCGATAACATGTGGGCGAACTATTCATTCTCCTTTGAGACAGTGGCTGGAACCATTGGTAGTTGTGGCGATGGCAACGAGCTACGCATCCACACCATCCAGGGCAGCGGTTTAGCCAGCCCGCTTGTGGGAACCGTTCAGGTGATTGAAGGGATTGTCACGGCTGATTTCCAAAATACCCCCTCGGAAATGGGTGGGTTCTTTATTCAAGAAGAAGATGCTCACGCTGATGCGTCGGCTGCAACTTCTGAAGGTATCTATGTTTTCAACAACACGTTCCCCGTAGCCGTAGGAGATTTAGTACGTATTATGGGGACAGTCATTGAGTTTAATTCAGATGGAGCTCTGCTCACACAGATATCTCCAGCAACAGAGTTAATCGTTTGCAGCAGTGGCAACCTATTGCCCACGCCAGTGGTTGTCACAATGCCTATGGCTTCTGTGGATGCCTGGGAACCGTATGAAGGGATGCTGATTACCATTCCCCAGACCCTTTACGTGACCGAGCATTTTAATTTAGGCCGTTTTGGGGAGGTGCTGTTATCTGCAAACAACATCCAATATCAATTCACCCATAACAATGCCCCCAGTGTGGCTGGTTATGCCAGCTTTCTCACCAATTTCGCCCTGAATACCATCTTGCTTGATGATGCCAATACCCAACAGAACCGCGACCCCATTGTTCATCCCGCACCTGGCCTAACGGCGGTCAACAGCTTGCGTATTGGGGATTCAGTGGCCGCGCTAACAGGGGTTCTGGATCAACGGTTTGCCCAATATCGCATCCAGCCGGTGGGAACTGTGACTTTTACTGAGAGCAACCCCCGCCCGGCTGCCCCAGATGATGTAGATGGCACTATTTGGGTTGCCAGCCTTAATGTGTTGAACTATTTCAGTACCATTGATACCGGTACTCTCATCTGTGGACCGCTGGCTAATCAGGGTTGTCGCGGCGCAGATTCCGCCGACGAATTTACTCGCCAACGGGACAAAATTATTCAGGCGATTCTTGCCTTAGATGCTGATGTCATCGGTTTAATGGAAATGGAGAATCATGCCAGTGATGCGGCCTTAGATGATCTGGTTGCTGGTTTGAATGTGATTGCGGGGACAGACACATACACCAAAATATCAGCCTTCCCCTTAGGTAGTGACGCGATCAAAGTGGCGTTCATTTATCGGCCCGCACGGGTGACACCCATTGGTCTACCGTTAAGTGATGGCTCAGCTATCTTTGATCGCCCCCCTTTGTCCCAACTGTTTGAGGTGAATGTAACTGGTGAGCGGTTCAACGTTTTAGTCAACCATTTCAAATCAAAAGGGTGTGGTGGGGCCGCCGGAGCGGATCAGGATCAATTAGATGGTCAGGGATGTTTCAATGATCGGCGTACCCAACAGGCGGCACAACTGTTGACCTTTATCACGGGTATGATTATTCCTACGACGGGGGATAATGATGTGCTGATCATTGGTGATCTGAATGCGTATGCTTTAGAGGACCCCATCACAACATTGGCCAGTGCCGGGATGACCAATTTATTGAGCAGCTATCTAGGCACCACTCCTTTTACCTACATTTTTAATGGCCAGGCCGGTTATTTGGATCATGCTCTGTCTTCGGCTTCTTTGCTGCCGCAGTTAACAGGAGTGACCGTTTGGGGGATTAATGGGGATGAGCCGAGAACGCTGGACTATAATGAGGAGTTCAAATCTCCCGGACAGGTGATAAGTTTGTATAACGCTGATGCCTATCGTTCATCAGATCATAGTCCAATATTGGTAGGTATTTATGGGTATGATTTTGGCGACTTAGATCCCAGTTATGGCAATGCCTGGCACACGGGCAATGGGGTGTTGCGTCTGGGTACAGTCTGGACAGCCGACCGTACTTTTGCCCCAGGCACAGATGATGGCAGCGATGATGGCATTCAGCGGATCAGCGGTTCCTGGACGCCAGGGGGGAATGTTACCATCCGGGCGACGGTGACACGCAGCAGCGGGGCTGACCCGGCCTGGCTGGCCTGCTGGGTGGATTGGAACCGGGATGGCAGCTTTGATGCCACCGGTAATGAGCTGATCATCAATGCTCCAGTGATTGTCGGTGTCAATGATATAGGTGTGACGATTCCCGTCACGGCTACGATTGGCACCGATGGCCTGCCAGCTCGCTGCCGTCTGTATGACAGCCCTACAGAACCGTTGGTACCATTGGCTTCAATGCCTACCGGCGCCGGTGTGGGGGGAGAGGTTGAGGATTATGTCTGGTTCTTTACCCCTACAGCGATTACCTTGCAAGGGATGGGGGTGAAAGGAAACGCGGCCGCGCCCATTCTTATCGCCCTTGCCCTCATTCTCCTGGTGCTGGGGACAGCCTGGGGCCGGCGGTTGGTCGTTAACCGTTAGCCGCTGGCGGTTAAGGATTGACAAAATGAAGACCCTTCAGGCCAGTTTGCGCCTGAAGGGTCTTTTTGCTGCGGCGAGTTATAATCAGGCTCGCTGGTCTGGAGAATTCATGTTTTGAGGATATGTGATGAGCGAAAATCGTTGGCGGCCGCAGCCGTTTCTCTTAGAGTGGTTGGTTCTCATTCTCGTTGTTTACCTTTACAGCCAGGCTGTGCTGCTAGACTTCAACCCCCAGCAGCTGCAACAAACGGGTGAACACAATGAAAGTGCCACCCTGCCCATCCTGGCCGAAATCGGCTTAACCCGGTATCGCCAGCTTCCCCTGTGGAACCCCTACATGCTCACCGGCTTTCCCCATGCCGGGGATCCGGTCAACCATTTCTGGAATCCCCTGGCGACCCTGCCGGTATTGCTGTGGGGTGGGATCAATGGGATGAAGGTGTCGGTATTTTTGTCGTTGGTTGCGGCCGCGTTGGGGCAGTGGGTTCTGGCCCATGTTCTGGGTGTGCGAGGGATTTTTCGGCTATGGGCTGGCCTCACCTATGCCCTGGCCGGGGGATTAGCCCTCTTTTGGCGGCTCGGCTGGTACGAACTTCTCGTCGGTATCGCCTGGTTTCCCTGGTGCTTTGCCGCTTTATGGTACGCCTTGCACCATCAGGATCGCCGATCCCTCGTTCTGACCGCCCTGGCGATTTTCATGGTTGTCAGCACTGGTGGGGGGTATTACCCTCTTTACCTGGGGGTTTGCCTGGCCGTTTTGAGCGGCATGGCTTGGGTTTGGCAGCCCCCAGAGAAGCGGCGTCTCATGGTAACGCGGGGAGTCATCATCGTGGCCTTGAGTGTGGGACTGTTAGCGGTGATCTGGCTGCCTCTGACTGACGGCCTGCGTTACACCGTGCGCGATGCTCCCCCAGATTACCCCCAACGGACTTCTCAGCCCATCCCTTATGCCCTGTTCAACTATGTCGTTTCGGATCCGGCCTGGTTTGGCACCGATGTTTTGGGTAAAGGGTTGGGGTTTGGCTGGTTTTATCTGGGAGTTTTGCCTTTGTTAGCACTGGCTTTTACCCCCTGGCTATATGGCCGTTTCCCCTGGCGGCGGCGATTTATTGTGGCCTGGGCCGCTTTGCTCCTGGTTTTGCTGCTCTGGCACGCCAACCGGCATACCCCAGTGCAATATCTGTATGATTGGTTCCCAGCTTTGTATATTTTTCGCCTGCCTAACCGCCTGCTGGTGGTGGCTTCTGCGCCGCTGGTGGCTCTGGCAGCTCTCACGCTGCAAGGGTGGGTGGTCTGGGCACGTCGCTGGTGGCGGGGCCTGGATGTGGCTGTCACCTCGCCCCATCGCCAACCTACGGCCCAATCTATTTCGCTGGTGCGGGTGCTGAACCTGATTGTTTTGCTCATCCTGTTTCTGGCAGGGCGTGATTTGTATACAGTCAACAAGGGGTTCGCCATGACCCCGCAAACCCGTAACCAAAACGCCCGGCAGACCCTCACCTGGCTAAAACAGCAAGATGATTCGCTGTATTATGTCAATATCGGAGGCGACCGGATTTATTGGGATTGGATGGCCTATGCGTATGAGCTAGAGATGCCCGTGATTAACTTTCGTTACAATCGGGGGGTAGCCACGATGGGTGAGCAATATGGGCCAGGTTCACCGTTCAATGCCCAGCCGAAGTATGTGTTGTCTGGGCATGGGCAGGCGGGACCGCCGGGGGCGCAGTCGCTATACCATTCCCAGGGGGTGACGGTCTGGTACCGGCCGGATGTACTGCCGTTTGCTTTTGCCACAGAGGGGATTAGAGGGCCGGTGAACCGATCTCAGGTGCAGGAGCAAGCGGTGCGGCTGGATGGGCCAAACCGGGTGGTGGTGACGGGCGCGGCCGCGAACAGTTCTCAGCATCTCATCGTTTTAATCAGTGATTATCCGGGGTGGCGGCTGCGGATTGATGGCAAGCAGGCCTCTGTAGCCCCCGTCAATGGGTATCTGGGAGCCAAAATGGAACCAGGAGAGCATACCTACACCTTCACCTTTCGCCCCCTCAAGCATGACATTGGCCTGGTTATCAGCCTCTTGACTTTGCTATTTTGTGGTTACTGGTTGAGAAGTGAAGTATCAGGTAACAGGACTGAGTAACTCGCAAATCTGAAACCTGAAACTTGAAACCCGCAACCCCTACGCCGCCAGGTTGACGACTAAAAGTTGTAAGGCCAGGGTCATATCTGCTTTGCCGGTTTTGACACCTACGTCAATATCTAGCAGGTGAGCGTACACCTTCTCTAACAGATTCATGGCAAACCCATTGGCCTGCTGATGCAGCTTCCCGGCGGCAAAGGCGTGCAGCTTTAACTCTTTGGCAATTTCGGGGGGGCGGAACCCCTGGGTGGCTAACTCTTTGACCTGGATGAGCAGCCGAAATTGGCGCACGAACATGGTAAACAGGTAGAACGGGTCGGTGCCGTCGTTTAATTTTTGCTGGAGTAGGGACGCGGCCGCGACACTGTTTCGTTTGCCCACTGCATCTACCAGGTCAAAAATATTGGCTTCGGCGGCATATGGGCAAAGCAGGGCCACATCTTTCTCGTCAATCACCCCGGCATTGGTTTTGTACAGCACCAATTTGTCAACCTCATGGCTCAGGGCACGTAAATCATTGCCGACGTTTATGGCTAACATTTGGGCTGCGTGGGGGGTGATGCGGCCGCCCTGGCCCCTTACCTGTTGATCAATCCACCGCTCAAGCTCAGAGCCTTGCGGCCGCGTAAATTTCCGCACATATCCCTTTTCACTGCCCTCGGCCAGCTTTACCAGGGCGTGGCTGTGGTTCAACTCAGCGGCTTCCAGGAACACCAGCCGCGTTTTCTCCGGAAGTTGGGGTAGATAAGCCAGCAGTTCATCTAAAAACGACTTGGGCAGTTTTTTAGCCAACAAATCTTTGACAATAACCAGCCGCACTGGAGCCAAAAACGGCATCGCATCGCAGGCGTTACGAATCTCTTTGATCGTTACATTCCCCTCAAAACGGGTTGTATTCAGGTCCAGCATGGCTGGATCCCCTAATTTAGCCAGCAAATCTAACAGCGTTTGCCGCTGGGAATGATCATCGTCGCCGTGAAAAAGGTAAAACATGTTAATCAATTCACAAATGGCTTTGGTTTGGAGTCCAGCACCTGGCAAGAGAAACGAACAATTTCCGTTCGCCCGGTAGGGGGGAAATGGGCCAGGGCCAATAAGCCGGCATCAATATCTTCAAAATAAAAATAGGTCCCCAGATATTGATTAAAAAAGCCGCCACCATGGATAAATTTGAACTCCGCTAGATGGATCATCTGTAATTCACTGGTTTTGATTTCCTCAATATTTAAGGCTTTTCGAGCTGCCAGCAGCAAAATCTGCTTCAAATAGGTGTTGTTTTGCCCGCGGCCTAAATTAAGGAAGCCCTTATCCTCTCCCAAATGATCAAAAAAGTAAGACAATATCTCGGAAAAATCGGTGGCACTGATCATCTTGAGCTTCAAAGCCGCAATATGATGCTTGAAGCCAGGTGGTGGTCTTTTGGCTTTTTGAGGTTTTTTGATCGGCATCTTGAACAGTTCACCCTATAGTATCAACCCGGTAAGCTGCTGCTTTGACCGGCCGGCCGAGGGTGAGCAGCATTTGGAAGATACGAGTCACCAGCGACGGACGGATTCTTTGGATACGGACAATTTCCAGGTTGCCCAGGTCACCTTCAGTGGTGTATTGGGCCTGGAGATAAAGGCCCAGCGGCCGTGACAGGATCAAACTAACTACAACCGCCAAAATTGCCGTTGGCAGGGCATTCAACCAGACCACCAGGTTCAGGCCGCTCTTCTTCTGGCGGAACTGCTCCACCCCAAACACCGCCTGCGCGGCCAGAGCGGCCATCGTAGCTGTGGTCAACATCACCGTACCGCAGTTCGGATGAACCGCCAGCTCATGCTCCCCATTTTTCATTCGCTGATGGGCTTCATGCACCGCCTGTTCCACGGCCCCGGCGGGCAACTCTCCATAAATGTTGAGATAAAACCCCTGGTGGGTAGAGTTGCCCTGGGCACTAAAATTGCTGTGTTTGGCTGACAACACATGAATCGTGGCATGTTCCAGCCCATGATTGCGCCGCGTCCGGCTGATTGTTTCTCTCAACATAGATAATTGCTCCTATTCTGCTTCGTGCGCTCAATTTTTATGCTGCTGTTCACCATTCTTTTCTTTTGCTTTCTGCTTTAGCTGTTGCAGATAACCCTCTATTTCCTCTGGCGATAAACCAGCCAGCCGCTCTTCTGGCCGCAGCCCCCTGAGCCGCTCTTCTGGCCGCAGCCCCCTGAGCCGCTCTTCTGGCTGCAGCCCACTGAGCCGCTCTTCTGGCCGGTATTGACGCAGCACTTCTTCTGGTCGTAGACCCATCAGCCGATCTTCCAGCCGCAGCCCGGCCAACCGTTCCTCTGGTGGCAGATTCTGGAGAACAAAATGAATCCAGCTTTCCCCCATAGCCATCACTTTTTCTGGTGTCAATTCTGCACTCATCAGCTTTTCCTCTCCTGCAAACCAATATTGACGCAGCCCAGCTAAAAACGTCATTACGGTTGCACTCACTAATTCATAGCCAACGTGCTCCAAAGCCTGAAATGCCTGCTCTTTGACTTTTCGCTGGCTGGCAAAACATTTGGCGAAGGCGTTATAGGTCTCATCACTCAACTCGTTTAGGGAGATTATCCCTACCCGCCTGATGACGGGCAAGGCGCTGTAATACACCCCTGGGGCCTCCCGCTGTTGGTAAACAAACTGGGTGAAGAAATTCGCTCGCGGCCGCCGGGCACTAAGGATAAAGGTTGCCAGTTCGTTGGCGGGCAGGGATTGATTCTCCCGATAAAACAGATCGTATCCGGCTGCTTTTTGCACCACTATCTCATTGAGCGATTTAGTGATTTTAAGCTCCAGTAAGATTTCGCGGGCCTCAGTTTACCGGATGCCATCGGGCAGCAGCGATCTTTGGGTCTCGGTCCATCGTTTGCCCTCACGCCGAATGAGCAGTAAATCACCCTGGGGTGGCTTGTTCATCAAGGACACATCTGTCTGGACGGTGATGCCAAATCGGGTAAGAAGTTCACTGTACAGAGTGCCCATGAGCTGATGCCACAGGATTGACGGTGATTTCTGACTCATGGGGGTATTGTAGCACAGAAGATGGTTGGGTAGGATGAGCGATCCGTAATTGCCATTGTGGTTTATCTCTGTCGGATCATCTGTGGATCACCTTTAGATTTACCATAAAAGAAGCTCAGTTGACCAGTATTCTCAACCTGGCATTAGCCATTATGGTAGAAGCTGCGGATGGTCTGGCTAACGCGGCTGATCTGCTTCTGGGTTAGATGGGGGTGTAGGGGAAGGGAGAGGATGCGGCCGCAAACCTGTTCGGTTATGGGTAAACTATTGGCGGCATACCCAAGCCGGTGGTAAGCCGGCTGGCGGTGAACTGGCACCGGGTATTGGATAGCTGTGCCGATCCCTTGGTTGGCCAGATATTTTTGCAATTCATTCCGCTGTCCACTCTGGATGACGTACAGGTGAAAAACTGGCTCACACCCCGGTTGGATGATGGGCAAGGTGAGCGGCAGCCCGGCTAACTGCTCCTGGTATGCGGCCGCTAACCGGCGACGGGCCTCATTAAACTGCTCCAGGTGGGCCAGTTTAACTCGCAGCAAGGCCGCCTGAAGTTCATCAAGACGACTGTTGTATCCGGCAATGTCACTGATATACCGTTCTCGCCACCCATATTGGCGCAGCATTTTGAGCCGCTCGGCTACTGCCGGGTTGTTGGTGACAACGGCCCCCCCATCACCGATAGCCCCTAAATTTTTGGTGGGATAAAAGCTAAAGGCGGCCGCATCCCCCATACTCCCCACTCGCTGCCCCTGATAGCTGGCTCCATGCGCCTGGGCACAATCCTCAATCACCAGCAGTTGATGCCGCCGGGCGATGGCCAGAATCGCGGCCATCCCGGCTGGATGGCCGTAGAGATGCACCGGCATAATCGCCCTGGTACGTGGGGTGATGGCCGCCTCGATCTGGGTAACATCTAGCGTATACGTTTGCGGGTCAATGTCTACAAAGAGTGGCGTGGCCCCGCTTAACTCAATGGCGGCGATGGTGGCTACAGCGGTATGGGCGACGGTAATCACCTCATCCCCAGGGCCAATCTCCAGGGCGCGGCAGGCCAGCAGCACCGCATCTGTGCCCGAAGCGACCCCCACGGCCTGGGCAACCCCCAGGTAAGCGGCAAATTCAGCCTCAAAGGCGGCCACTTCCTGCCCCAAAATGTACCACCCGGAAGCCAATACCCGGCTCGCGGCCGCGTCCAACCCCGTTTTTAACGCCATATACTCTGCCTGCAAATCAACCAATGGAATAGCCATACTGACACCTCGGAAGGATGAATTATGAATTATGAGAGATGAGGGAACTCGCCTACTCGCCTACGTGCCACTCACTTACTTGCAGCGCATCTTGCCCATCGGTCAGGAATAGGCGGGTGAGGGTGATGGGATCATATAGGCCGATAGTGAGCCAGCCACCGCTCTGGGAGAGGTTTTCGGGCACGGTGAAAAGGTGACGGTCTAGCAGCCGCTCGCCAGCCTGCCAGGTAGTGGTGGGACGAGTCCCATACAGCGGTACCCCATCCCCAGAGGCTAATAAAAACCCATCGGCGGCCAATAGGTGAACGAAAACGGTGTAATTGGTAGTGGGGGTCGCGGCCGCATACCAGAGCAAGGTCAACTCTACCTGATCCCCCGGCGCCAGGGGGATTGGCTGGGTCAAATCGGTGGGCACCCCATTGACGGTGAGATGTGCCCCTTGCAGCTCAAATTCCGCCCCGATGGTCTGGTCAAGCGGTCGCATCCGTGCTGCGGCCGCTGCCAGGGGCCGGTAAGCCACGACTGACAAATTCGTGTAGCGAGCTTTCTGCTCTGTCAGCAAATGGTACTCTAGCCAGCGGTAGGCCACCTGCTCTGGATCCCAAATAGAGAGATTGGGTACAAACCAGAGTCGTTCATATTGGTTGGCTAACTGGGCCAGGGCTGCTTCGGTCACGGTCGCCTCTTCTCCCTGGTAACTCGGCTGCAACGTTTGCGGAATCTCCAGGTGGCGCAAATAGTAGGGCAAAATTGGGTCTGGAAAGTTGGAGACGTATACATCTCCTGGCTGCCAATGGGTGATAATGTGGGCGGCAACTTCTCTGGCCCCCTGGGTGCGCCCATAGGTGATGGAGTCACTGTAATAATGGCTCAGGCTGATGGCCGCAGCCGCGATAAAGCTGAAACTGGCTAACGCGGCCGCAACCTGCCCCCATCCCCCGCGCCGCCACAACTGCTGTACCCCCAGCCCAACCAATGTCCACCAGGCCACCGTCGCCGGGGCGATGTAATAATCGTTGAAAATGTAACGGCGCATGGCTACCAAAAACACCCCCAACGCCGTCAGCCCCAGCCAACTGACTAAGATGATCGCCCAGGCCCGCTGCCGCAGCCACAAGCTCCCTAACCCATACAGGCAAAGCAGCAGCCCTCCCAGGAAAAGCCATCTCCCCCAGGCATACCCAAACGCCGGCCCCACCGTCAGTTCGCGGCCAACTGTAACCAGGAATGATGCCAATTGGGGGGGATCACCGGGCGGAGCATCTAGTTGACCTACCCACCCGCCGATGGTTGCCAGCAGCCAGGGAGCAAAGAGGAGCGCGGCCGCGGCCCCCGCCAGCAGCCACCGTCCCAGATAACGGCGATAAGCCGGGACAACCAGCAGGCACAGTCCGTGAGCCAGCAAGGCAAAGACGCCAAAATAATGGGTGTACATGGTCAGGGCACAGGTGAGGGTGTACCAGAGCCAGGGAGAGTTTGCGAGTTTGCCAGTTGGCGAGAGGGCGATGGCTCGCATGAAGGTAAGGGTGGTGAGCAGAGTCAGCAGGATGGCCCCGATGTATTGGTTGCGGACGTCCTGGCTTAACCAGACAACGGATTGGGAAACGGTGAGCATGAGAGCCAGGAACAACCCCAGGCGGCGGCCGCGTATCTGCCGCCCCAGGTGGTATATCAATGGCACGACCAGGACCCCCGGTATAACCGCCGGAAATCGCAAAGCCAGTTCACTGTCCCCGGCTAATTTGGTCCAGATATTGAGGAGCAAATAATGGAGCGGAGCATGTTCTTCACCAACAGGGGCCAGGGTGGGGATGACCTGGGCCAGCGGAATACGGGTGAATGGGAAACTGTACGCTTCATCCCCGCGCAGCTCCTGGCTGCTGAGGGTGATGAGGCGGAGCAGAAAGGCCAGCCAGGTGAGGGCCAGCAGCAGGGGGAAAGGGCGGGCGGTGAGGCGTAACCCTATCTGGACAATCTCCAGCCACTTTTGGGTGAGCCACGCGGCCGCGTTCCCGGCCAACTCACGCGGAAGCACCATTCGCTCAGGGGTGGACTGCCGGACTGTGCCCCACCGCAGCCAGCCCAAAACGGTTAGAAAGGTGAGCAGGGTCGCGGCCGCACCCAGAGGCACATCCCAGGGGCGGAACTGCACCGTCACGACATGGGTGCCAGCAGGCAGCCAGATCGCCTGGAACGCATAGTTGGCATCATAAACGGATGCGGCCGCTCCATTCACCATCACCCGCCACCCTGGATAGGCCCATTCGCTGATCAGGAGAAACCCCGGCGCATCACTGGTGACGTTCAGGCTGAGGGTACGGCTGTTTTCCCGACGTATCTCAACCTGGGGTGGGGTAGTGGGGGGATGAACGGGTTGGTTAGCGGCCGCCGGGTCAGCCAGGAGAAGCTGCCGGGCCGGGTCAAAGGCCGGATCAGCCAGCCGGGCCAGGGTTTCCTGGGGATCGCGAACGATAATTGGCTCATATATCATCCGGGCGCGGGGTAGCGGGGAGTCCAGCCGGTAAACCATAGCCCGCAGCGATTCTCCGGGATAAATAGAGCCATCGAGCGGCCCTACTTCTACCAGGGCCGGGTCAGGGGGCTGGAAAGCCAGGACATGGGAGACGGCCAAAAGCTGCCAGCGGCGTAGAGGGGGGAACTGCTCTAAATCAGCCAGCTTTTGCGGCTTGAGTGGGCTGAGGCCAGCCACATCTTCCAGCCCATAAATGGGTCCCAGGTTGGCATAAAACAGCCCTTGCGAATCAAGGCGGGTTAGCGGGGGCATATCGGTCTGGATGGTTTGCAGCCAGGGGGGTGTTTGCCAGAATGGTTCCGGCACGGCGAGCTGTCGGTTGACGCTGGCATACGTACCAATGAACAAATCCAGAGCCAGCAGCAGGAACAGGGTTATCTGGAGTAGGCGGCCGCGAGAATGGAGGTAGGCCAGTAAAACAGTGGCACTCAAGGCCAGCAGCAAAATTTGCCGCCCGGTGATCCAGGGCCAGGGCTGTCCGGCTTTGCGCGGGTCTACCAGCAGGTAAAGCAGTCCCAACCCCAGCACCCCAGCCCAAAGGATCAGAGTTTGCCGCAACAGACGGGACGCGGCCGCGCTCTCCATCTGTTTTAACAGCCGCCACCCCTGGGCGGCCAACAAAGCCAACCCCAGGGAGACAACCCCCAGCAGCCGTTCTTGCTGCCGAAAGAGGGAAAAGCCGGGAGCTATTTTGGCCCACCCCTGGAATAAAATACCGGCATCTCCCAGGGCCAGCCACGCGGCCGCGATGGTCAATACGATCCAGAAAGTTATTTCAGACGTAGCCGACGGGTTGTTGGTCTGTTTCCGCCCCAACCAGACAATGGTGACTAGCAGCAGTGGCAGCAGCCCCACATAATGGGGCACCCAGAGGGAGATGGTGCCGGGCAGGAGCATCTGTAGGAAATCTTCCAGGCCAATGCCGGTAGCGATGAAGGCGTAGGTGACATCGCTGCGGGTGGTGTGGCGTAGAAAGTTGAGGGCGGGCAGGAGCAGGGCTGCGGCCGCACACAGGGTGGTGATTCCCAGGAGCAGCCCCCATTTGAGCCGGGCCAGCCAGGGCCAGCCCGCCTGGTGGGTGCGAAAGAGGTAATACGCGGCCGCGACATAATTGATGTGCATGAAAGTTTGCGGATGTCCGGCCAAAGCGGCCATTCCCAGTACCAGGCCGGCCACGAGCAGTAAATCTGTTTTGAGGAGTGAGGATTGAGGAGTGAGCGCTCTATGCTCCGGGCTGAGGGTCGCGAGAGGAGTGGCCTGGCGGATGAGCCAGAGGGCCAGAGGCAGCCAGATGATGGTTTCTAGCAGGGCGACCTGGAGTAAGGGGTAAGAGGTGAGGTAGCCCCCCAGACCAAAGGCCAGGGCAGCTATGAAGGCGGCCGCACGCTGCCGGGTCAGAGAATAAGCCAGGCCATAGGTGAACAACCCCGCCAGCCAGACATGGAAAATCACCTCAAGCTGTAAGGCATAGAGAGGCAATGACGGGAACAATAAAATAATCAACAGACGAGGGGGATAAAAGGCGGCCGATTGGGTATCAGCCGCAAACGGGAACCCGGCATAGCTGCCCGGGGCCCAGAGAGGAATCTGCCCCTGGCTCCATTCGCGGGCCTGGAACCCGGCCAGGGCGAAAAATTGTCCGGTAAAATCACTGCTGGGCAGCCTTTCCTGTCCCAGGAGCAGGGTAGCAAAAAAAAGAGCGCACAAGACGCTCCAGGCAAGAAAAGCAAAGCGATGGGTTGACCAGATGAGACGCATTTTGCTTGTGATACGTGATGCGTGATGCGTGATTTTTCACGTTTCACGCTTCACCTATTACGTGTAATGGGCCAGGTGCTGCTCATAATAGGCCAGCGATCTGGCTACCCCTTCACGCAATGGGACACGCGGCCGCCAGCCCAGCTTGCTGCGAATTTTACGGTAATCTCCATAGAAGTCACCAATGTCTATCTTCTTGCGCTCTTCCGGGAACGGGATGATTTCGTAGCGGCCGCGGCCATACACCTCAATCATTATCTCTGCCAAATCCTTCAAATTGATGGGATCATCCCCCCCCAGGTTATAAATCTGCCCGTTAGCGGCCTCATTAAACCCCACTAGCAGCAGGGCATTGACCACATCGTCCACATAATTAAAATCCCGCACCTGGAGCCCATCACCAAAAATTTGCAGCGGGTTTCCTTCCACCAACTGGCGCAGCCACCAGCCCAAAAACGTCTGCCGCGCATCCTTCACCCGCATTCGTGGCCCGTAGCAGTTAGTCAGGCGGAGCGACACCGTTTTTAGCCCGTAAACCTGATGATACACGATGTGATACCACTCCCCGGCCATCTTGTTAATACCATTGATATCTACCGGTTGCAGGGGGTGCCGCTCATCCACTGGCAAATATTCAGGCCGGCCATAAATTTGCCGGGTGCTGGCAAAAATAATGTTGGCCGTCGGATTGCCATAACGGCACGCCTCTAATATAGAGAGCTGGCTGCGGGCGTTGATCTCCAGGTCGGTATACGGGTTAATCATGCTGTCTGTATGGCTTACTTGCCCCGCCAGGTTAAAAATATAATCTTGATCCCGCACCAGGTAGCGCAGCCCATGTTCATCACGCACATCGGCGATATTGACCCGTACCTTGTTCTGAATGTCGTGAATATTGAACAGATTGCCCCCATAGTCGGCGATGAGGGAATCTACCAGAAGAACATTGGCCCCTAATTCAACCAGCCGGTGGGCTAGATTAGAGCCAATAAAGCCAATGCCCCCGGTGATGAGGGCGTTTTTACCTTCGTAATGGGGACGGAAATCGGGTAAGGTGGGCATAATAGGGAAAGGATGAAGGATGAAGGATGAAGGATGAAGGATGAAGGATGAAGGATGAAGGATGAAAGGTTGTTCATAATTCATAATTCATAATTCATAATTCTTATTTTTTGTTCCAAACGAGTTTGCGCCAGAGGATTTGTAAATCGTAGGCGACGTGGGCCAGGCGGCGGAAATTAAAAAATTGGGAGCGACCATAGGCCCGGTGAAAATGGTGAACCGGGGTTTCGGTGAGGCGGAAACCGGCATCCTGCACCTTTTTCATCAATTCGACGCAAATGACGCCGCTGTCAGCCGTTAATTCTACCTTGTCAAAGACGGCGCGGCGCATGAGGCGGAAATCACAATCTACGTCTTTTAATTTCAGGCCGAAGCTGAATTTGATGATGTATTGATAAATTTTGCCGATGATGATGCGGTGCCACGGGTCGTTCCGTTCGATTTTCCAGCCGTTGATGAAATCAATCTCATCGCTGACCAATTGGGCCAATAATTTTAGTTCACGGGGGTCGTATTGGGCATCCCCATCGGTGTAGAAAATCCACTCTTTGCGGGCATTGGCAAAGCCGGAGCGCAGCGCCCCGCCGTACCCCCGGTTTTTCACGTGGTGGATGACACGCAGTTCATTCGGGTAAAGGCGGGCCAGTTCGTCTAATACCTGGGGAGTATGGTCCTGGCTGCCATCGTTGATGACGATCACTTCGTAATCGTCGCACAGCTCACGCAGGGTAAGCAGGGTGGTGATAACCATACTGGGGATGGTTCCGGCATCGTTGTAAGCCGGGAAGAAGGCGGAGATGGATAGTTTACTCATGGAAGGATGAAGGATGAGGGATGAGGGATGAAAGGGTGCAGGCGTTTACCATAAGATCGTGAAGACCAGGAACTCGAAACTCGAAACTAATAACTTACCCCGGCTTTCGGCTCAGGCTCAGGACGGTGAGGCCGAAGGGGAGACTAAACCGGGTAAGCCAGTGGGCTTCGAGGCTGAGAATAGGGGCCAGGAGTTTGTCTTGCCAGGGTGGGTTAGGTTTGACATCTGATTGGCCGCTCTGGTCGGGCCAGATACGGTCAAGCAGCCGTTTGCCCGCGGCCGCAGGGAAGAGCAAACTGTTGGCGTAGCTAATTTTTTCGGTGATAAAGCCGGCCCCGGCCAGGGCCTGGCGCAGCTCCGGGGCGGTGAACCGGTGTTCGGTGTGGACGATATGGTCATGGTGGCTGCGGAGAGCGTTGTAAGCCGGCAGCCGCAGGAAGAGCCGGCCGCCCGGTTTGAGGACGCGGTAAAATTGGGCCAAGGCATCCCGGTAATCGCCGACGGTACGGTGACATAACACATCAAAGGAGGTGACGAGATCAAAGGACGCGGCCGCGAACGGCAGTTGGATGACCGTCCCCTGGCTTAACTGGTTTAGTCCCCGCTGCTGGCAAAACCCCAGGGCCAGGTGGGCATAATCCATCCCTGTGACCTGACCCCAGGCAGAGAGGTAGAGTGCGGCCGCGCCAGTACCACATCCGGCATCCAAAATTTTCAGGTTATTTGGTTGGGAGTAAAACTGGTCGAGTAAACTGGTGGTTAGACGCTGCATCCCCACATACCACCAATGGTGATCCTCCACCTCAAACATCATCTGGTATTCTGCTGGTTCCATATTCCTTACACATACACCTCAATATCGGTTAAGGGCCAAAAAATTTGCGCCATCATACCCGAATCAGCCCAGAATGACGAACCAGCTTGGGAAATTGACCGCCGGACGCTGACGGCTGACCATCGTCTCACCCTTTTAACGCTCCGGACATCAGCCCGCGCAGGAAGTAGCGGCCCAGCAGCACATAAACCAGCAAGGTGGGCAGGGCGGCCAGGAAAGAGCCAGCCATCTGCACATTCCAGGCGATAATCTGGCTGCCAGCCATATTGTTCAGAGCAACGGTGATGGGCCAGTTGGCGTTGTTGGTCAGAACGACAGCAAAAAGAAAATCATTCCAGGCGGCGGTGAACTGCCATATCAAAACGACGACGAAAGCCGGGATAGAGATAGGGAGTAAGATGTGCCGGTACACCCCTAACATGGTGGCTCCGTCAATCTTGGCGGCCTCAATCAGCTCTCCAGGAATGGTGGCGTAATAGTTGCGGAAGGTGAGGGTGGTGATGGGAATGCCATAAATGACATGGGTCAAAATCAGCCCCCCCAGGGAGCCATAAAGACCAATTTGGTCCATGAAACTGACCAGGGGGATTAAGATGCTCTGGTAGGGAATGAACATACCAAACAAGATGACCGGGAAGATGATATCGGCCCCGGGGAATTTCCATTTGGCCAGAACATAGCCGTTGAGGGAGCCGAGGGCTGAGGAGATGAGGGCGGCAGGGATGACTAGTTTAACGCTGTTCCAGAGATGGGGGGCAAGGGCACGGTACGCGGCCGCGAAATTATCCGTTGAAAATTCACGGGGCAGCTGCCACATCGTCTTCAAATCTATTTCGGCGAAACTTTTGAACCCTGTGTTTAACATGATAAACAAGGGAATCAGATAAAAAATAGTCATCGCTAGCAGGGGCAGGTACAACCAATTTTTACGTTGCATCACAGTTGCTCTCATTGTTCAGTCTCCGTACGGGTGGTATAGCGAATGTAAGGAACAACTAAAATGGCAACACTCAGGAGCAGCAAAATACCAATGGCCGCCCCCCGACCATAAAAATTACCATCAAAGGTGGTTTGCCACATATAAATGGCTGGGACATCCAGCGGCAGCTGTTTCCCGGCTACGGCTACAATCAGATCAAATACTTTGAGGGAAATGTGGCCTAAAATGATAAGGGCACTCAGGGTAATGGGGCGTAAGAGGGGGAAAATAATGTTGGTGTAAATTTGCCATTCATTGGCCCCATCCATGCGGGCCGCTTCGCGCAGTGATTCAGGAATAGCCCGTAGTCCACCCAGGTATAAGGCCATCGTATAGCCGGACATTTGCCAGATGGCGGGTAGAGCGATGGCGGCCATCCCCCAGTTGGGCACGGTATACCAGCGGTTGATCAGGAAATCTAACCCGAGGGAGTCAAAGAGTAAATTGAAGCCACTGATGCGGCCGCCTAGGGCCGGGTTCATCAGCCAGCGCCAGACAACCCCGGTGACGATAAAGGAGATAGCCATAGGGAAAAGAAACAGGTTGCGGAAAAATGTCTCGCCTCTAAGCCCTTGATCTAGCAAAATGGCTAAGAAGATACCGATGACCAGGCAGCCGCCAACAAAGAGGGTGGTAAATATAATGGTGTTGCGGATATCAATATGAAAACGAGGATCGTTGAACAGGTCACGGTAATTTTGCAGTCCGGCCCAGGTGTAGTCGGGCATTAGCCCTTTCCACTGGCTCAGGGAGACACGCACGGACCAAAGGATGAAGCCGTAGACAAAAATGAGAACAGCGATGATGGACGGGGAGACGAGTAAAATGTTGAGCCATTTTTCGCTTTTTAGACGCATGGTTGTTCCCCTGTATTGGTTTGTAAAGATTAAGAGATTGAGTGATTGAGAGATTTAACAGAGATTGGGCTTATTTTACCCAGCCCTGGTAACTGATTTAGTCACCAATAATATAAGAAACCGGGGTTCAAGACGAACCCCGGTTTCTATTTTGATTGGCTAATGGTTGTGGGCGAACAGATTAAATGGGCCTACAACATTGATGGATTGTTATTGGCAGGGGCCGGAAGCGGAACACGCGGCCGCGAGTGCAGCCTGGAAAGCAGCGATATTGCCATTGTTCAGGAACAGCCCCAAGGCGGTGTCAATTTCTGATTTCCAGGAATCATTGGCTACCACCCCATGGGTCAGGCTGCCGACAACCGTGTTGCTGGCCCAGTCGTTCATCGCCGAGAGGAGATATTCCCCATATAGGCTGCGGTCAGCATCATTGCGGGCGGGAATGGAGCCTTTGACTGGGTTGAACGCATCTTGTCCGGCTTTGGAACCGGCTACTTTGAGCCAGGCGATGGCCGCGTCACGGTGGGGGGCATTCCGGGGCAGCACGAAGCTGTCAGAGAGGAATTGGAAGTTGCCACCGGTGCCAGGCGTGGGGGCCCAGCCGTATCCTTGCATCGGTACGGAGCCGATTTCGCGGAAGAACCCTTCGGCCCAGTCACCCATCACATTGAAGGCAGCATCTCCATTGATTACTAGTTGGGCAGCATCTTGCCAGCTTAAGGCGGAGGCGTCACTGTTGGTGTAGGTGAGCAGTTTTTGGAAATCTTGCAAGGCAGTTGTCACCTGGGGGCTAGACCAACTGGTGGAGCCATCCCATAAGCCGTTGTAGGCATTGGTGCCCAGTGAGGCCAGGAGAACGGTTTCGAACAGGTGCATGGCGGTCCATTGTTCACCCAGGGCCAGGGGGGCTTCCATGCCATTGGCCTTGAGGGTGTCCATAGCGGCATACCATTCGCTGAGGGTGGTGGGAACGCTTATGCCATTGGCGGTCAAGACACTGGGGTTGTACCAGAGGACGTTGGCACGGTGAATGTTGACCGGTACAGAGTAGATATTGCCCCCTTCGGACATGAGAGGAATGAGGGTGGGGGGCATAACGGCGAGCCACCCTTCTTCTTCATAAAGAAAGTTCAGCGGTTCAAGCTGGTTGGCGGCGACGTAGGTGCCGATGAGTTCTTGGCCGGCATGGCCCTGCCAACTGTCGGGAGGATTGTTGGCCTGAAGACGGCCGGCCAGAACGGCGCGAGCGTTGGTACCGGCGCCGCCAGCTACAGCGGCGTTGACAAATTCAATGTCGGGATACTCAGCTTTGAACACTTCGATCATGGCATCTAGCCCGGCTGCTTCACCCCCACCGGTCCACCAGCTAAATACTTCGACCTGATCTTTTTGGCTGCTGCGGCCGCCACAGGCTGCCAGAACCAGCATCAGCACAATTGTGAGTAGGATAAATTTATAGGATCGCATTTTCTTCTCCTTCATTGGATTGGTACGGTTATGGTCTGTAATATGGCAGCCCATAAGGCGTATTTTGGGGTACAACAGATAAAGGCTGGGAAATGGGTTTGTCAATTGCTTCGCTAGAATCACCTCCTTAAAAATGGCCATGGATGAGAGGAATATGGATGGAGAAGAATAGGAATAACGCCTGAAAAATAGCTGGGTTTGTGGCAACGGTGCATACAAATCTCTGACGGCTGACCGCTGACGGCAAACCGCCCATCATTGATAAAATTGCCGCCGGTGGTTTGTGGTCCAATCTGGTAAGATCGCTTGATCCATCTGCTTATCTCCCCTTCATGCCTAAAGTCAGACCCAGGTTAGCGGGTTGAAAGGCGTGATGAATGACGAGTGTCCCGGCGCCGATAGCTATGGCATTGGCCCCCAGTTGGCTGGTGGTGATGGTGGCTTCGCTGGCGGCTTTGGACATGGCCCGCTGGGTGACAGCCTGGTGAACGGGGGTGAGTAAAAGATTGCCTGCGGCCGCTAACTCTCCCCCCAGTACGATCAGGCCAGGGTTGAACAGGTTGATCAGGTTAGCAATGGCGATGCCCAGGTAGGCCCCGGCTTTGTCAATAACCTGGCGGCATATGGGATCATGTTGGTTTGCGGCCGCAACAATGTCATTGATAGAATGAACTGCTGCTTCCCCATTTATCTGGCGGTGTTGGTTGACTTCAGCGATCAGGGCTGGGGCCCCAACAAAACTTTCTAAGCAGCCCCGATTGCCACAGCGGCATAATGGGCCATCACTAGTAATCGTTGTGTGACCAATTTCCCCAGCCGTGCCGCCATCACCCCGGTATACCTCATTCTTGACGATGAGGCCGCTGCCTACCCCGGTGCCTAATTTGATATAGGCCAGGTTGGCATAGTCGCGGCCGCGACCCCACCATTGTTCGGCAATAACCCCAGCGTTGGCGTCATTTTCCAGATAAACGGGCAGCTTGAACAATGGCTGCAAGGTGGCTTTGAGATCATAACCTGCCCATTGGGGCATAATAACCGTTGATAATTGATCCAGGTTTTCCCCATCGAGAGGGGAAGGGACGGCCAGCCCTATGCCTAAAAGGTGAGATGGGTTAATGGCTGCGGCCGCGATGATCATCTGTAACAACTGGGTTATCTGGTTAATACTGCCGGTCGGGTTGGCTAAAGTAGCAAACTGTTGATATTGCCGCCCAATGATCTGCCCGTGCAAATCCATCAAAACGGCGGTCAGATGAGTTGCCCCCATTTCCACCCCCAGCACATGACGAGCCTCATAGACAAACGCCAGCATAATGGGGGGGCGGCCGCCGCTCGATTCGCCTATCCCTGTTTCCACCACAAAACCGCTTTCTAACAGCACATTCACCAGAGCCGAAACGGTAGTCGCACTCAACTGTGTTTGCCGTACCAGGTCTGCTCGTGAAATAGCTCCGGCCCGGCGAACCATATTCAAGACCAGGCTCAGATTGTTTTCCCGAACAGCATACAGATCAGTGGCTTGGGATCGGGGCATAGCTGTATGGTAATCCTGTCAACTTACTTTGTCAACTGTCCAAAGAAAGTTAATTCAGTGGCGTTTTGGGTATTTTCTGGTTACAACAGGTCCGGGCACGTTATTCTCTACCATGACCCCCGGCTGATTTACACAAAGCAGTGGTTAAGAGATAATAGAGATGACAGTAGTTTGCGTCACCAAACGGCTCTTTGTGAATTACAGGGGCTGGCAAACAGGATGTCAAAGCCAGAGTACGCCGCATCTACGACAAAATACCGGCCACCCACCCATATTTCCAAAGACCTACACCTGTGATTAAGGGAGGTCATCATGAACCGACAATACGTTAGATTTTTCTTTCTGACACTTTTTTGCTGTTTACTGTCTGCCTGCACCAGCAGTGCCGCTTCTACCCCAGACGCGATTTCTCCAGAAATAGAAGGGGAAATTTTGGTGATTGGGGATATTTCTGATGAGGCCACCGAGACGATTCGTGGCACTCAGCCGTTGGCCGATTACCTGGCGGAACAGCTAAAAGAAAACGGAGTGATTCGGGCTGAAGTTAAAATTGCTCCGGATATAGAGACGATGATTCGTTGGATTGAGAATGGGGAAGTGGACCTTTATTTTGACAGCCCATATCCAGTCATGGTAATCAGTGAGGCGACTGGGGCCAGGCCTATTTTGCGCCGTTTGCGCTTTGGGGTGGCAGAATACCATTCGGTCTTTTTTGTTCGAGCGGACAGCCCCATCCAAACAATGAATGAACTGCAAGGGCAGCTTGTGGCTTTTGAGGAAGCGTTTTCGACCTCGGCGTATATGTTGCCACTGGCCTATTTGTTTACCGAAGGGTTTAATCCCGTGGAACGATCAGACCCATCGGCGGTGGTAGCGGCCGATGAGATTGGGTATGTGTTTAGCCGGGCTGATAATACGACTATTCAGTGGGTTATTAGTGGAATCATTCCCGCCGGGGTGATAGACAATGTGACTTTTGGCCGGCTGCCTGAAGAGACCCAGGCTCAACTGCGTATTATCGCGGCGACAGAAGATGTTCCCCGGCAGATGGTTTTAGTGCGCCCTGGGATGCCGGAACCGCTGGTGACGGCCATTACTGAGGTGCTTTTGCAGATGGATGAGAATGAAAGCGGCCGCGCCGCTTTAGAGCGTTTCCAAACGACTGCTTTTGAGGAGTTTCCCGAAGGGTATGACGCGGCCATGCAGGAAGTACAAACCCTTTACCAGTTGGTTCAGACAAGGTAAGCGTTCAGCCAGCCCAGAGAACTGTAGAACAATTCCTTGGTATTCATTGGGAATTAACTTGATGGCGATTGGTTCAATCTGTGGAGTTTGAACCAATCTAAAATCGCCAACTTGTTTTTGCACGATGATTTACTAGAAAAAAGTTCAACTTCTTGGCTGAACGGTTACAGACAAGATAAACTATCTGTATGCGCTCCTATTATTGGAACCAATGGCCGCTGGCCTGGCGTTTGACGATCACCATTACCCTCGTGGTAACAGTAGTCATCGTTTTCATTACCGCTCTGAGTGTGCAGCGGGAGCGGCGCAATTTCCAAACTGAGCTAGAACAACAAATTACCTTGCTTTTGGATACTCTGGCGGCTAGCAGTGCCGATGCCCTCTATTTTTTGCAGGCTGATTTTTTGGCCGATTTGATGCGGGATATGGGGGAGTTTGAGGTAGTCACCTTTGGCCGTATTTACGATGCGGAGGGGCGCATCGTAGCTGATGCAATTAACGAAGACAGCCGTTTTAGGGTGACGCCTGATCCCTTTGGCCAGCAGTTAATAGCCAGTTCAGAAGTGATATTTTTGTGGGATGATACGGACCTGGTGGCCGGCCGCGCTGTGATTGTAGGCAATCAGACCATTGGGGCGATCAGTGTGGGGCTGCCCACGGCTCCCCTGACTGAAAAAATAAATGTAGTGCGGAGACAAGGAGCAATAGTCGCGGCCGCGGCCACCCTGGCCGGCCTTCTTTTTGCCCTCTTCATCAGCCGTTCCATCACCGAACCCATCCAGCAGCTTATTCAGGCTACCGATGACGTTGCCGAAGGGCATTTGGGGCAGCAAGTGCCTATACATGGGAATGATGAATTGGCCAGGTTAGGACGACGTTTTAATCAGATGAGCCTGCGGCTGGAACAAACGCTGACGCAAATGGAAGGGGAAATTGAAGAGCGTAAACGGCAAGTCGCTGAATTAGATGCGTTTGCCCACACTGTGGCCCACGATCTTAAAAACCCCCTCACCTTAATCGTAGGGTTTGCTGATCTGGTACGCACCAATTACGAAAAACTGTCTCCGGAAAACCTGGCTCTTTCCCTGCATCGAATCGAAAAATCAGCCTATCGGGCTATCAATATTACCGAAGAGCTGCTCCTGTTAGCAACCGTGCGCAAACAGGATGTGAAGTTGCAGGTTGTAGATATGGAGGAAGTGGTTGAACAGGCGATTGAGCGGCTGGCTTTTATGATTGAGGAACATAAAGCCACAATTGTGCGGCCGCCCAGCTGGCCGGCCGCCATGGGCTATGCTCCCTGGCTGGAAGAAGTTTGGGCTAATTATTTGAGCAATGGGATTAAATATGGCGGAGAACCGCCCGTTTTAGAATTGGGGGCCACTCCTTTGTCTAATGGCATGATTCGCTTCTGGGTGCGGGACAATGGCCCTGGTCTGCCGGCGGAGAAGCTGGCTGTCCTGTTTACCGAATTTGTGCGCCTGAGTGAGTTGCAAATTGAGGGGCATGGGTTGGGACTGTCCATTGTGCAGCGTATTATCAGCAAGCTGAATGGCCGGGTGGGGGTAGAAAGTGAGTTGGGTAAAGGCAGTGAATTCTATTTCGTTTTGCCGCATCAGGGGGAATAACGGCAGACGAAGGATAATGCGTATCATTTCCCTGGTCATTCACTATCCGTCTATTGAAACTGAGGCATTTGCCCTAAGATAGGACGGGGCAGCCTCTGCTCAAAGTGGGCTGTCAGGCGAGTTTTACCTGCGGGGGGTAAAAAGGCGGCCGCGGCCGCGTTCAGCACCGTCTGTCGTAAATGGGAATAAGTCAACCCTAACTGTTCCATCCCCATCTGGTACTCATTCGAAAGGTCACTATCGCTTACACTGGGATCATCAGTATTGAGCGTAACTAACAGACCAGATTCTAGCAAAGATTTGGCCGGGTGTTCAGCTAAATGGGTTATCGCTCCTGTGTGTATATTGCTTAGTAAGCACATTTCCAGGACAACGCCCCGTTCACGCGCCATCTCCATTAGATAAGGATCATCAATAATTCGCACCCCATGCCCTAGCCGCCTGGCATGTAAATCTTCAATCGCCGCCCGAATGGATTCCCCTCCGACAGCTTCCCCAGCATGAACGGTAATGCCTAATCCTAGCTGATGGGCCTCCGCAAAAATATGTTTGAATGGATCACAAGGGAAACGCACTTCGTTGCCAGCCAGATCTACCCCCACAATGCCTTTATGCTGCCGGGCGAAGGCGATTTGGGCTACCTTTTCGGCTAAGGTGACATCTTCATGGCGTAATAAGGTGACAATAAGGCCAATTTCGATGTCGCAGACGCGGCTGGCCTGGTGAGCTGCCTCGATAACCCAATCGGTGACATCGGTGAGGGGGAAACCCCGTTTGCGGGCCAGGGCCTGGGGGCTAAAGCGGAGTTCTAAATATTGCACATTGTCTGCGGCCGCATCTACAATCGTCTCGTAGGTCAATCGGGCAATGGCCTCATCACTGTGATAAAAACGGCGCAGCACCTCAAACTTGGAGAGGAAATGTTCCAGATTGGCCGGGTCATTTTTCGTAATTTGCACCAGCGGCCGCAGTTGAGCCGTATTCATGGCCGAATTCATCATGGGCAGTTCAATGCCATGTTCCCGCGCAATTTGGGCCAGGGTGCCAAGCCGAAGCGACCCTTCTAAATGGCGGTGGAGATCAATTTTGGGCATCGCTTTAATTGAAGCTGCGGCCGCCATTTCATTTGTACTTCTCAACGTCATGTAGCTGCTCACTACCCACAATGGGAGATGGTGATTTTTGCCCGACCACAGCCAATGGCCACGCTACAACGCTTTGGGCAGAGAGATATAGAACGAACTCCCCTTTTTTATTTCACTAGTGACCCATACCTGCCCTTTATGCGCTTCAATAATCCGCTTTACCAGGGCTAAACCAATGCCCGTTCCCCCAAATCGCCGCTTTGATGAGCCATCTACCTGGTAAAAACGATCAAAAATCCGGTCGAGTTTATCCTGGGGTACCCCGATACCTTGATCAGAAATGATTAAGATCAACTCATTATCCCTTTCTTGGAGTTCCACAAAAATGGTACCCCCTTCTGGGCTAAACTTGATCGAATTGGCAATTAGATTATCTACGACCTGGGTAAGGCGCCCCTTATCAGCGTAAATACGGCCTTCTGGGACAGGGGAGACGGCCACAATTTCCAGGTTGACTCCAGGTTTGAGATTGAGCTTGTGGCCGGCAACAGCCATTTGCACCAATGTTCCCAGGGAAAACTCCACCCGCTCCAGGTTACCTTCTTCAATCCGTTGCAAAGTGACAATATCTTCGATCAGGCGCGTAATTTCTGATGTTTTATTGGTGACAATTTGTAAGGCGGCTCGTTGATCATCGGTTAGCAGCCCCATTTCCCCATCCATAAGCAAATCTACATACCCTTTAACAAAGGTGAGGGGGGTACGCAGTTCATGGGAGACATTTTGTACCAGCTCATCTTTCAGGCGGTCACTCTCTTTTAGCTCTTCATAAGCCAGGGTAAGCTCCTCAGCGTGCTCCTGAATTTCCCGTACAAAGTTGGCATTGGCAATAGCGACGCTCACTTGCGCGGCCGCGACCGTTAGCAATTGTTCATCCTGAGCATCAAACGCATTGGGCAAATCACTGTCCACCGTCAACGTCCCCAACACCGTATCCCGATGTATCAGGGGTACAGCCAGGAGACTGCGTACTATCTTATCAAAGAATAAAAAATTAGGATCAGCCTGAGTATCACGTTGATAAACCGGGCGACGTTCCCTTACCGCCTGCCCTGACACCCCCTCACCCAGCTTCATGCGCTTTTTAAGAAATTCTGGTCGAATACCCACCGCGGCTTCAATAACGAGATCATCTTCATGCAGCAACGAAATGGAGCTGGCACGTGCTTCTAGCAGCCGCTGTAAAATCTCTACCGTTGTTTGCATAACCGAAGCCAACTCCAGCTTCCCTGTAACCTGTTGGGCCATGTCTACCAATGCCGACATCGCCTGGAGTTGATGCTGCAAATTATCAAACAAATTAGCATTATGAACAGCTACCGCTGCCTGATCCGCCAGTAGATTGAGCAGCATCAGCTCATCCTCAGAAAAACTGTGCTCATGCAAATAAGCGGCTGTAAACGCCCCAATAATTTGTTCCCCTCGTTTCAGAGGGAAACCGGCAATAGCCTGCACTTCCCACATTTGCGACTCTTGAGATAAAAAGAGGGGATGTTTTTGGGCTTGGTTGATCACCAGCGATTGGCCATGACGCACAACGGTAGCTGTCAGGCCATCAGGACGAGGTGGGGCTATGGGCACCTGGTGACCGTCACGCCACAGAGCTAACCCATAGCCAAAGGTTTGCCGGTGGGCATCATACAGATAAATATGCAGATTGGTCGCATTAACCAATCTCAAGGCCGCTTCACCAATCGTATTCAGGACTTCCCGCAAGGCAAGGGGAGAATTAATTTGTAGGGCAATCTTTTGGAAGGCCGATAGCTCCTCAATGCGCTGCTGTGCCTGGGCAAAGAGGCGGGCATGATCCAGGGCAACGGCTGCCTGGCTGGCTAAATTTTTGCTCAGGCGAATTTCATGGGGTTCAAAACTGCGTGAAGCCTCAACCAAACCCAAACCGAGCAAACCCAAGAAACGATCACGCCACACCAGAGGGACTAACAATAAAGATTGCAGCCCTACCATATCCAAAAGGGCCCGTTCTTCGGCTGTTTGGGCCTGGGAATAAATGATTTGTCGTACTTCTTGCCCGGTTAAAATTTGTTGTATTTGGGGTATTTTGTGTAAGCCAGGCAGGGTGCTTAAGCCAATCGGGTCTTCTGATTTGGCGGCGTCTAATTTATTTTCATGCGCGACCATGTCTAACTCTTGGCGAATATCATCCCAAACAAAGATAGTACAGCCATCCACATCCAGGGCACGTACCACCTCTTTAAGAATTGTTTTCAGCACCGTTTCCTGGTCTAAATTAGCTGACATCGTAGCGCTGGCTTCATATAAAATAGCTAATTCGGTCAACTGCTGTTGGGTTTTACGGTATAAATCGGCATTATAAACAGCGATAGCGGCATGGGAGGCCAGAGTTGTGATGAGCCAATTCTCTTGCTGTCCATAAGCGTTTGGCCGGTGACTTTCTAGCAGAAGTAAGCCGGAAACCTGGTCGCTGGCAACCAGAGGGGTGCCAATCCAGGAGCGAACATTTTCTTTACCGGCTAACTGTAACCAGCGGGGATCCTGGGTTACGTCATCAATGACAATTGGTTCCCGGGATTTCAGGATGGTTTGCAAGAGGGCGGTTTGTTCCCAGGTCTGACGAATATGCGTTGTGATGAGTTCGTTGCTGCCGCTGCCACGGTAAACAAAGAAGCTGGGTTGACCGTTTTTAAGCAAGGTGACAATGCCGCAGTCATATTCGACGACCTGAGCCAATGCGCTGAGGATGTGATCAAGGACGACATTTAATTCCAGGGAGGTACTGACAATCGCGGCCGCTTTTTGTAACGCTTCGGCCATACGGAATTGGCGAGCGGAATGCTCGGCCATTTCGTTGGTACTGGTATATAGGTTGGCATTGTCTATGATGACCGCTAGATGCCCGGCAATGGCTGCCAGTAAATAATAATCAGATTCATCAAATTTGTGTGGCTCTGGGTGCTGAATAGAGATAGCCCCGACAACGGCATCTTTGACCTGCATAGGGAAACAAAGGATGGAGCGAGCTTGTGGCTCAGACATGATGATGCCGGCTACTGGCCGTTCTGCGGCTAACCAATCTTCGGTAGCGAACGGTTCATTGTTGCGAATGACCCAGGTCATCAAGCTGGAGCGATCAAAGATAGAGATGGAACTGGTTTCTGTTTGTTGATGATTATCGTAGGACAGAGGGAAATGGAGCATCTGGGTCTCGACATCATAAAGGCCGATGTAACAAGTGGGGGCGTCAAAGGCATGGACAAGCTGCTGCCGGATTTCTTGTAAAGTTGGTTGGAGTGGTTTGAGCAGCCGGGCAGATTCGGTGATGCTGTATATGGTCTCAATGCGCTGCGTTTGCTGCCAGCGCTGGCGGTGGGTTTTATCCTGGCTAATGGCAATGCTCAAATGACCGGCGATAATTTGTAAGAGCGTTAAGTTGTAAGGGGTGTTCAGTTGTTCCGGGGGGCCGATAACGCGCCACAACCCTTCAGTGGATTCGCCAACGGTGATGGGGATAAGAATTTCGCACAGGCCGCCGGGTAATATTTGGCTGTGGGGCATGTTTTGGGTCAGGGCTTCGGCGACGGTTTTGTTGGCGGGGATGGGGGAGGTGATGAGGTTGGGGTGAGCGACCCCTACGGTGAACCGAGGATGGATTTGCCATTCGACCGCATCTACCATAAGAAGCTCGCCGCTGCTGCCGGGGAAGGCGGTGAGCCATTGGCTTTGTAATAATTCCAGGGTTGTTTGTAGGTCGTGCCGGGCGGCGACAGTTTGATTGAGTTGGTGGATGAGGGTGAGCAGTGGCGACGGGGTGAGCATGGCTGCGGCCGCGTTTTCCATCAGCCCGACTACCAGGGCAATGATCTCTTTTTCTTCAGCCGTAAAGGGGGCTGTTTGTTGTAAATGGATCCAGGTTGCGGTTGTCTTAATTGGATAAGCCAGAGTATGAGGGGTATCCACTGGGGGGTGGGGGGTGAAGGTGATGATCGCGGCCGCGATTTGCTGCTGCAGGAACGCGGTTACCAATGATTGCAGCGTTTCCCAGGACTCGGCCTGGCGCATATTTAGCTGTAGGTGATTAAATGCCTGAATAATGTGAGTTTGGTTGGACATCATTGGTTAGGATTCACCTATGTTTGGGAATGTTTGGGCACGGCATAGTTTAGCAGATTTGTACGTTGCCAGTATACCGTATTCACCCTTTCAAGTCAGCATAAAAATCACGTGACTATTCAGCACTGCCCTATCCTTGTTCATTCGCCCGGTGGATAGGGAGTAGGTACAATTTTCATCATTCTTAATTCATCATTCATCCTTCCCTGGAGGTGTTTCTTGGCCTGGCAAGGTCTCATTCAACAATATCGGGCGCATATTCCCCTTGCGGCCGCGGCTCCTGTCATTACTCTCAACGAAGGCAATACCCCCCTTATCCGGGCCGACCGACTGGCTGAACAGATTGCCCCTGGTACTGGTTTGCAGCTTTATCTTAAATATGAGGGACTCAACCCTACCGGCTCGTTCAAAGATCGGGGGATGACCGTAGCTATCTCTCAAGCGGCATATGAAGGGGCAAAAACGGTGATTTGTGCCAGTACGGGCAACACCGCGGCCAGCGCGGCTGCGTATGCTGCCCGTGCCGGTTTGCGCTGCATTGTGTTAGTCCCCGAAGGCAAAATTGCCCTGGGTAAATTGGCAGCTTGCCTGGCCTATGGGGCTGAGGTTATCAGCATCGAAGGTTCATTTGATGACGGGCTGCGTCTGGTGAGGGGAATCAGTCAGTCATACCCAATAGCTCTGGTCAACTCGGTGAATCCCTGGCGGTTGGAAGGGCAAAAAACAGGGGCCTTTGAGATTTGTGATCAACTGGGCGGCCGCGCCCCTGATTGGCATTGTCTGCCGGTAGGCAATGCGGGCAACATTTCCGCTTATTGGCTGGGATACAAGGAGTATAGCCGGGGGTGGCCCCGTTTGTTAGGGGGCCAGGCTGAGGGGGCCGCACCGATTGTACGCGGCCGCGTCATCGAAAAACCGGAAACGATTGCTACCGCTATCCGCATTGGTAATCCGGCCCGCTGGCAGCAGGCGGTAGCTGCCCTCGATGAATCAGATGGCCTGATAACGGATGTCAGTGATGAGCAGATATTGTCTAGTTGGAAGCAGTTAGCCAGCCTGGAAGGGGTTTTTGTAGAGCCAGCCTCAGCTACCGGAGTGGCTGCTCTCCAGAAAGAAATTGCTTTAGGCCATTTGGACCCAACTGGCAAAACAATCGTATGTGTCCTAACAGGTCACGGCCTTAAAGACCCAGATACAGCCATCAAAATGGCCACCTTACCTCGCTCTATACCCGCGACGATGGAGGCGTTGATAGGGGTTGTTAGCGAGTAGGCGAGATTGCGAGTGGGCGAATGGGCGAGCCACTCAGTCCTCAGTCCTCATCCCTCTCTCTTACGGGTTGAAGCGCAGAAATTCATACTGTACCCAACCGGTCACGCCAGACAGGGAGCTAATTTCTTGCCATAGGATGCCCCCCTGGTTTGCCCGGCCTGGCAGAACCAGCACAGTTTCCCGATCATTGAGCAGGCCGATGGTCTGGCTGCTGCCAGGGTAGCGGCGGATGAATAAGGTACTGCCATTGGTGTTGATTTGGGCGGTTGGTCCGCTGATGGGGGTGGCTGTCCAGGTGGGGGTGGGCGTCAGGGTCGGTGAGGGTGTAGGGGTGGCGGTAGGGCTGGCTGTGGCTGTCGGTAGTTGAGTGGGGGTAGAGGAAGGCGTATTGGTGGGGCGCGGGGTAGCCTCAGATGTTGCTTCAGGCGTGGTGGTGGTTAGGGTGGGGGTCGCGGCCGTATCCTCAACAGGCGTCGTCATCGTTAATGTTGGGGTCGAGTCCTCCGGGGGAGGGCCGCCAAAAGCTCCGGTCACGGGGGTAAGCGGGGGCGGGGTTAAGCCAGCTTCTTCAGTGGTGTCTGGGGTTGGGCTGGCGAGAAAGATGATATTGGTTGTAGGCGCAGCTGATGAGGTGGGTATGTTCGCGGCCGCTTCCGGCTCTCCCGTTGTTCCCAATGGCACTCCAGCCACAAAAAAGCCAATCGTGAGCAGCACCAAAGCAAACGCATACCCCGTCAGGGAGCGTACCGAAAACGGCAAGCCACCCCGGCGCGCCAGGGCCGGGGATTGAATAAAAAGGGCCAGCCCTAAGATCAGCAGCGTTCCGAGAAGGGCCAGGGCCATGCCCCACAAAGTCCAGGAAGGAAACATAATCTGGCAATTATAGCCTGTTCCAGAGCCAGGTATAAATGCAGCCCTGTTTTTTAATCAATCGTCAACCCTGCGTTGTGGGCACGACCCTCTTCTTGACACAATTGCAAAAGCTAATATAATTAGTCTTGAAAGTTAAGCCCATTAGTCTTTAGGAGTTATTCATGTCTCACCTGACCCATTTAATAGCTGATCGCCCCCTGGCTCGCTACACGTTTCCTGGACTGTTGCTTCGCCTGGAGGGGGCGGTTTTTCTTGCGGCCGCGCTCCTGGTTTACCGTTCCTTTTCCTTTAGCTGGCTGGCTTTCTTCTTACTCCTCTTGCTGCCCGATCTCACCATGATTGGGTATGTGTGGGGGCAGCGGGCTGGCAGCGTGTTGTATAATCTGGGGCACACCTACATTTTGCCATTGGGGCTGGGCGGTATTAGTCTCTGGTTTGGGTTCATGCCAGGGGTACAGGTGGCGATTATCTGGCTGGCCCACATCGGGTTGGATCGGTTGGTGGGATATGGCTTAAAATACCCGACTGATTTTAAGGAGACTCATTTGTCGCGGGTGTAGAGGGTCAACCACAAATATGGGGAACACGGATAGAAGAAACAGGGATAACCCCTGTTGGTTCCTATGAGTTTGTAGAAAGATCATGCCTTATCCAGCCCAGACCGATTACCCCACTATCGTAGCAATGGCTCACCAGCTTATTGAGCAAGAAGGGGCGGAGCAGCTTTCGCTGGCGCAGCTCGCGGCCGCGTGTGGTATCAAGGCACCGTCGCTTTATCGGCACATCCCCAACAAGGCGGCTCTGCTCCGAGCCGTAAATAGTTTAACGATCAATGAGTTATTTACCGCACTCGCGGCCGCGCAGCAAACCACTTCCCCAGACCCCCAGGCCCAACTGACGGCTATTTTGTACGGCTATCGGGCCTTTGCCCTGGCCCATCCGCAAACGTATAACCTGGCTTTTACCACCCTTGACCCGGCTGAACGGCCAGAGACCCAAACGTTGGAGCCGATGGTGCTGCCCATCCAGGACATCATGGCTCAAATCAGCGGGGCAGAACATTCTCTGGCCGCTTTGCGTGGGGCATTGGCCCTGGTGCATGGGTTTGTTTCATTAGAGATGAAGGGGCAGTTTCAGCGGGGGGGGGATTTGGATGGGGCGTTCGCGGCCGCTGTCCATGCTTATCTTCAGGGATGGCAGGTGATGAACACATGAACTTCAATCTGCCCCTCTTGCCGTCCCTGGCTGCGAAACGGATTGCTGTTCATGTGACCCCCGCGGCCGCCCGGATCATGCGTTCCGCCCACCCCTGGCTGTTTGACCAGGGGATTCAGCGACAGAGTCACCAGGGGCAGCCAGGTGATCTGGCCGTTGTATTTGACCAGCAGCGGCGGTTTTTAGGCGTGGGGCTGTACGATCCTGACTCCCCAATTCGGGTCAAAATATTGCAGCACGGACAGCAGGCGGTCATCAACAGCGAATGGTTTGCCGCCGCCATTGACCGGGCCATACGCCGGCGTGATCCATTGCTGACGGCCCAAACGACTGCTGTACGCCTCATTCATGGGGAGAATGATGGCCTGCCCGGCCTGGTATTAGATCGGTATGCTCAGACGGGAGTGCTGAAGCTGTACAGCCTGGCCTGGCTGCCCCATTTACCCCAGGTATTAGCTGGCATTGTCGCGGCCGGGCCATGGGAGCGTCTGGTGCTGCGGTTGAGCCGAAATATGCAGGCTGGGGCCGCTCTGTATGGTCTGGCGGATGGGCATATTTTAGGAGGGCTGCCGCTAGATGGGCCGGTGCTGTTTCAAGAAAATGGGCTGACCTTTACGGCTGATGTGCGGCAGGGGCACAAGACTGGTTTTTTCCTCGACCAGCGGGATAACCGGGCAAAGGTGGGGGCATTGGCTGGCGGCCGCACGGTGTTAGACGTATTCGCTTATAATGGAGGGTTTTCTCTTTATGCAGCCCAGGGTGGGGCCAGGGAAGTAACCAGCCTGGATGTGAGCGGCCCGGCCCTGGCGATGGCCCGGCATCATTTCCAGTTGAATGAAGGAATAGCAGAAGTTGCGGCCGCGACTCACCATCTGCTCCAGGGGGATGCTTTCCTCACCCTGGCAGATTTGGCGGGAACGGGGCGGCAATACGATCTGATCATCATTGATCCGCCGGCCCTGGCCAAAAAACAGAGCGAAATTCCCCGCGCCGTGAATGCTTACAGCCGCCTGGTACGTCTGGGGTTGGCAGTGTTAGCTCCCGGGGGAACGTTGGTCATCTCCTCTTGCTCCAGCCGGGTCACGGCGGAGACCTTTTTTACCCTGGTACATGAAACCGCGTCCCAAGAAGGTCGCCCCCTGCAAGAGCTAGAACGCACTGGCCATGCCCCCGATCACCCCATCAGCTTCCCCGAAGGGGCATACCTGAAATGCCTGTTTGCACGAGTGTGAAGGCCGCAGGCAGTGGGCAGTGAGTAGTGAGTAGTTGGCAGTCAGGTGCTTACCTCATACCTTTTACTTTTTACCTCTTCCCTCATACCTCTCCGCCCCAGCCATGCCTTCGCTTTGTAAGGTTGCCAGGCCATGCTGGAACTCATTGGTCATAGCGGCCGCGAAATCTAACCCCTCTTGTTCGTATAGCGACATTCTGTCCGAACGTAAACAAAGTTGCGGAAATTGGGCCAACTGGTGAGCCAGAGCTTCCGCGGCCGCACGAGCCTGACCGTTGGGAACGACCCGGTTCACCAGCCCAATACGCAGTGCTTCGGCAGAACCTACCGGGCGGCCAGTTAGGATTAAGTCGAGAGCGTGACTCAGGCCAATCAGCCGGGGCAGGCGCACTGTGCCGCCGTCTATCAGCGGCACCCCCCAGCGGCGGCAAAACACCCCCAGAATGGCATCTTCTTCCATGATGCGTAAATCGCACCAGAGGGCCAACTCCAGCCCGCCAGCGACGGCATACCCGGAAATGGCAGCGATAACTGGCTTGGGCAGGACCATCCGGGTTGGCCCCATCGGCCCATCTCCAGCAGGTGACAGCTGATTGCGTTGGGATTCATCGGCCATGGCCTTGAGGTCGGCCCCGGCGCAGAATGTCCCGTTGGCCCCATGCAATACTCCCACCAGGGCCGTTTCTTCGGCGGCGAAAACACGGAATGCCTCAGCCAACGCGGCCGCAGTCAGGCCATCTACCGCATTCCGTACCTCTGGGCGGTTCAGGGTGATACTCATCACTGGGCCAGTTTGTTCGATGATAACGGAAGCCATTGGGAAATTTGAGGGCAGAGAGGGCAGCAAATTGAGAGACTGAAAACGGTTGACAGCTAGCTGCCAACTGCCAGATGTTGAAAATGTTCAATACGACCTAGAAAGTGAAGGCGCCAGGTTTCTTGCGGGTGGGGGCGGTCAACGTATTCAAAATAGGTGATGCTGGTGTTGGGCAGCCATAGGTTGCACTGTCGCCACAGAGGAACGTTGCAAATATTGTCGAAAATCGCACTGATAATCCCCCCGTGGGCCACGGCGATGATGGTTTGCCCGGTATGGTGATCGAGAAGGTGCTGCAAAAATAGCCCAGCGCGGCCGCGAGCATGGTACCACGTTTCGGCTTCTTGATCATCTTGGACCAGCGGGGTGAACGGCGTGGCAAATGGGCGGTAGAGGGTGGGTAGAGCATCGTTTGGATAGGCGGTGTGGTTACTGCGGTTGTTGCCCACTTCGCGTAGATAATCGTGCCAGGTAATCTCTTGCTGATACGCGGCCGCGACCGCTTGAGCTGTCTCCCTGGCCCGGCGCATGGTGCTGGCATAGATGGTATCTACATGGGGGCAGTCTTTGACGAGCCATTGCGCGACGGCAGCCGCTTGCTGGTGGCCCAACTCCGTTAAACCGGCATCCAACTCCGCCCGACTGGGGGCTTCCCACTCTGGTAAATTGACGTAGCTTTGTCCATGTCGGACAAGATAAAGGTGCATTAACAATACTCCTACAAAGTAGCGGTAGATAAGAAGGAACACAGACGTTGTGATCCTTTTACTGCTCCCCTAAAAATACCCCGTACTTTATACCGTGCAACTTAACCTTTACCAACCCGTATTGTCAGTCACATCAACCTGAATAACAATGTGAGGTGACTAAATGTCTGACGAAACAATTATGAAAGTGGAAGTAAAAGAAGAGTTGGCGCGAGATATTCGTACTTATGCACCCTGGATGCTGATTGGGGGTGGGGTCATTTTGTTGGCTTTGAACCTGTTCCATTTCAGCCTGATGAGTCTGATCTGGCCGCTGTTTATTTTGCTGCCAGGTCTGGCTATGTTGTGGCCGGCGTATCGTTCCACTGCTGAAGATGTATCTATCTGGTCATGGTTGGCGGTGCCTGGCTCACTGCTGACGTTGATTGGGATGCTGCTGGTGGCCACGAATTTTGGTCATGGAGAGATTTGGGCGTATGGCTGGACCTTGTTCCCGGCGGCCATCGTAGCTGGGGTAATGTTAATGCAGCGGCATGATCCGGCTAATGGGATTCATGTTAGCGGCCGCAAAATCATTCGCGCCAGCCTGATCGTTTTCATGGCTCTGGGGCTTGTCTTTGAGCTGCTCATTTTCTCCAGCCTTGGCCCCTGGTGGCCCCTGCTGCTGGTTCTCTGGGGCGTGTTCATCATTATCAGAAAACGGAGTTAAGTGGCGCGGCCGCCAACTCGAAACTCGAAACTAGAAACTTATGTTAGGAGCAAAAACCATGCACGAAGAAAATCACAAACAAGAAATTCCAACGGAAAATGAAACCGTCTGGACTGAAGAAGTAAAAGTAGCCGGAAAAGATTTATGGGAAACCTTAAAAGGGTTATTCCATGAAGTCAACATCCGCCGCATCATCATCAAAAACGAAGACAAGCGGGTTTTGTTAGAAATCCCCATCGTTTTAGGCGTGGCTGGGATTGCCTTGCTGCCCTGGTGGTCGGCTGTCGCCCTTATCGCCCTTCTGGCCACCGATTGTTCCATCGTAGTTGAGCGGATAGGTGAAAAGCCGGATACAGCGTAATTCCACAATCTCCCAATTGCCTAAATCCTGTCTATTTAGAGATTGAGAGATTGGTTCACAGGCCCAGATGTATGTCAGTAGCATACATCTGGGCTTTTTTGTTATGATTACCCTCTACAAATTTAACGCCTGGTACAATTAGCCTATCAACCTGATACTCCAACAGGGTTTGACTAATGTGCTGGAGTCTGGCGTTTTTTAGTCTGACCACTGGTTATTACGGTATAGTATATTGGCTATTACCACTTTATCTCTTTGCCGAAATTTTCCGCTGCTGCCGTCCAGGAGCGCATGTTGCCTTTGTCAATGACAATGTGCGTTATGGGGGTGAAATCATCCCGGTAGATTTGCTAACAACTGATCTGGCGGCCGCATTAGGATTCGAGCCTGTGACCGTTTATGTATTGCCGCAGCGTAAGGGGAACAGCAGCCAACAGATGGGCCGATTTGGTCGAGTAGCTCTACGTAAAACGATTACTATTTGGCGAAAGCCCAAAAAGCAGCATGGGCCAAGAGAGGTGGCACGGTCAGGGATCGGCCACAGCCAGTATAATTCGTGCCAATTCGTGTGATTCGTGGCAAAACCTCTTTGGTTCTAATTTGCCCAGGTTAAGGGGTGCGGGTGATGACAGATAAAGTGTGTATTATCGGGGCGGGGTCGTCGGGGCTGGTGGCGGCGAAGGTCTTAAAAGAGCGGGGCATCCCGTTTGATTGTTTTGAGAAGGGGTCGGGGATTGGGGGAAATTGGCGATATGAGAATGATAATGGGCTCGCGGCCGCGTACCAATCCCTCGTCATCAACACCAGCAAACAGCGCATGGCCTACTCTGATTTCCCTATGCCTGATAGTTACCCCGATTTTGCCCATCACAGCCAGGTGTTAGCCTATTTTGAGGCCTACAGCGACCATTTCGGTCTGCATGACCATATCACCTTCCGCACGACGGTGCAGGAAGTTTGCCCGGCGGGGGAAAATCTCTGGTCGGTGACGTTAGACAGTGGGGAGACCCGTTTTTACCGGGCGGTGTTAGTCGCTACAGGACATCATTGGCATCCTCGCTGGCCCGATTTTCCCGGTCAATTCAATGGCTCAGTTATCCATGCCCACGATTACCGGTTGCCAGAGCCGTATCAGGGGAAGAGGGTGTTGGTGGTGGGGATTGGTAACTCAGGAGTTGATCTGGCCTGTGAGATGGGGCGGCACGCGGCCGCGGCCTTTCTCTCTACCCGGCGCAGTGCCCACATCATCCCCAAATTTGCCCTGGGCAAACCCCTTGACCATTACACCTCATCCGCCTTCTCCCGCCTGCCCTTGCGCTGGCAGCAAATCATCTACTACTACCTGCTTTACCTGGTGCGCGGCGACCAGCGGCAATACGGCGTTCCCCTGCCCCCCAACCCCATCCTGGCCGAGCATCCTACCGTATCCCAAGAGCTGCTCCATTTCGTTAGAGCCGGATTGGTCAAGATGAAGCCCAACGTGGCCCAGCTTATGGGGAACAAAGTACGTTTTGTAGATGGCAGCGAGGAGCAGCTAGACGCCATCATTTACGCCACAGGTTACAAAATCAGCTTCCCCTTTCTCTCCCCAGAGATATACCAGGTGCAGGCCAACCAGATGAACCTTTACCTCAATGTCGTATCGCCGGAGCGGCCAGGGCTGTTCTTTATCGGTTTCATTCAGCCATTAGGGGCAATCATGCCTTTAGCGGAGTTACAAGCGCAATGGATAGCCGGGCTGCTGCACGGGGAGTTGGTTTTGCCGGGTAAGGATGAAATGTGGCGCGAGATTGATCGCACCCAAATAGCCATAGGTAAACGGTATATCGCTTCCCGCCGCCACACTATCGAAGTGGATTTTTTCCCTTATAAAGAGCGATTAGAACGAGAAATATCCCGTTAAACCTGATCAAAATCCCATCTGGCGATTGCGCTATTGCGTATGAGGGTAGCGCACGGCCCGAAATGTACCCTGGTAGCCAAAAACCTCGCCTAAAAACGGATGCAAAATGCGTAAATCAACATCAATCGTATCCTCTGCATCTGCTCTGGCGGTTTGAATAAATTGGACACGGCCTAGCAGCGGCAACCATATCCATTTGGGCAAATAAATGATGGTATGACCAATCCGTAAGGCATTGGTCACTGTTTCCAGGGTGAAACTTCGGGGGGGAATATACCGGCCTTGCCAAACCATGTGCAGCCGATACCCAGGACCAACTAAATCAGCTAGATTGTCCTGTTGGTGATCATAAACAACGCGGGTGAAAAATTGCACCGGATCAGGAAAGGCAAACGTTCGATTCCATTCATGGTATGGTTGGCCATCAGGCAGATAACCTGGCACGACTTCAAGTTTGGTCGGTATATTCTCGCCTGTCTTGGGGACTAAAATACCTAATTTACCTAAAAGGTAGAACAGAGGTTTAAGCCATTTGGGCTTGTGCCAGATTGTGTGCATTACCCCTTCAAGGACCACATCATATTCACGCTCTGGTGTAGCCAGGAATTGTTCCTTAAAGGCAAGGGGTAGATGTTCTTCTTGCCCGACAAAAAGCTTAGCCAGGGGTGTATTCATAAGAGCGACTCACTCACCACGTAACAAGGCCGCCCAGCCCCCATAAAGGCGAGCTGTGTCGCGTAAATAGAGATAAAAAGCTGGCCACCACAATAAATCATTGGTCAGAATGGTCCAGCCAAAAGCCAGGGGAAGCTGTTGATTGCCAACCGCCCAAATAAATCCTATTGGCCCAAGAATTTTACCCAAGAAGCCGATGAGAATAAGGTGGCGATGTCGGCCAGGGTACCGGGCTGCCCACCAGTAGGCTGGGGCGTAGACAAGGACAAACATCCCCACTACCTGCCAGAGCGCAGCGGGAATGGGGTGAGTCATGCCAATCAAATTGAAGAAAAGAAAGGGAAACAGCACGTTGATGCTGCCCCAAAGAAGGTTGTAGATCGCGGCCGCATAAAACCAGGGTCGGTAACGAGCTAATAATTGATCGTTATTAGACTGTTCATTTATCATTGTTTCTGCCTGAAGTGCAGCAGCCTGATGTAGGTCAATACAACACATCGGACCTGTCTGACGTGAAGAGTGATTTCACTGATTTCCAGCCTAATTTTAATGTGAACTACAGAAAAGGTCACCTATGCTTTTTACCCAAAATCATTGCTATACCCAGCCCATTTATGCGTTGTGAACCAATGCGGATTATGGTATCTTTATAAAGCGTTTCCCCACATCTCATATAATCTCTACTACCCATTTCCCGGAGAGTATTCCATGAGTACAACATTTAATGAAGACCTGGAAGAGTTTGACACCAGTGAAAAGCTGGTTTTTAACGGTATCAATGGCCGCACCGGGGAATATTTGTTTGACCCCGTTTCTGCCGATGATCTGGCTAACGTAGCCCAGGGACGAGAAATTGATTTAGATCATAAAGAAGATTTGGAGCAGAAGGACCCTAGAAATCAGGTAGCGCACTTTGGGGTCAAAGAAGGGGTTGATGAGAAAAAATTAGAGGAAACAGGTTGGGGGGTAATTTTTGCTCTGGGAGATGAGCGTGCTGAGGCGATCAAGGAGGCGTTATCCCCTCTTCTGGCCCATCGTAAACAACAGGCACAGGCGGTTGATGAACGACGTTATAAGGAGTACATGGGGGTCGGAGCTTACCGACCAGGCAAGGAAGGCAAAACGCAATTCCTGGCCCGACATGGAGCTGCTCCCGGTCCGGTTGATCCTGACAAAGTGCCTTATTATTTGCTCATTGTGGGAGATCCTAAGACGATTCCGTATAAATTTCAATATCAGGTAGATGTGCAGTATGCTGTTGGCCGTATCTGGTTTGAGACGCTGGATGAATATGCTAATTATGCTCAAAGTGTTGTAGATGCGGAGACGAAAAAGTTGGCTTTACCTCGGCGTGGCGCGTTTTGGGGAGTCAATACCAAAGGGGATCGGGCGACGGAGCTGAGTGCTGAGCATTTGGTTAACCCCATGTATGATTGGCTGAAAGGAGATCAACCCTCGTGGGGGTTTGATGCTTTTGTGGGGGCTAATCAGGCTACCAAGAAACAGTTAGCTTCCCTGATGGGCGGTGAACAAACACCAGCTTTTCTGTTTTCTGCTTCTCATGGGATGGGGTTCCCGAACGGTGACCCGGATCAACTGCCTCATCAAGGGGCGTTGTTGTGTCAGGATTGGCCAGGACCCGGGCAGGGGATTGACCGGGATCATTATTTCTCTGGTGAAGATTTAGACAGTTCGATGAATTTGCTGGGGCTGATTGCTTTCTTTTTTGCCTGCTATGGCGGGGGAACCCCGGAGTTTGATGAATTTTATAAGATTGCGAATAAGTCCCGAGCGGCTGTAGCCCCGTTTCCGTTTATGGCGAATTTGCCCCGGCAAATGCTGAACCGCCCGAAAGGGGGAGCACTGGCAGTTTTGGGGCATATTGAACGGGCCTGGGGGTATTCCTTTATGTGGGAACGGGTTGGCCGCTCTCTAACTTCCTTTGAAAGTGTGTTTAAGCGGTTGCTAGAAGGGCATCCTGTTGGTTCGGCGGTGGAGCCGTTTAATGAGCGGTATGCGGAAATGGCGTCCGATTTATCAGTAGAGCTAGAGGAAATAGATGCTGGCTTACCGGCTGATTCCCGCCGGTTGGCAGCGATGTGGACGGCCAGTAATGATGCGCGTGGCTGGGCTGTCATTGGGGACCCGGCGGTGCGGTTGATGGTGGCGGAAAAGAACGCGGCCGCAACCACTGAACGTCCTACGATTAGCGCAAGCACCCCGCCGAAGCCTGCTTCCAGTGAAAGCAGTAGTACAACAGTCACGGCCAGCGTTGTTACCACCACCATTGAAACAACTTCAACAGGTAGTGAAACCACAGAAGCTACGGAATTTGGGATTGTCAATAGAATTTTAGGAAGAGAAAAGGAACCCACCCCAGAAGGGGGCACACCAGCCTCGTCTGGGTTTGTGGCGTCCTGGCAAGATTTTGGGGCACGTCTGGGTGAGATGCTCAAAGAAGCGGCCGCCGACGTGAGCAGCCTGGAAGTTCGCACTTTTGTTAGTGATGACGTGAAAGGGGCCGGAGCTAAATACAATCGCCGTAGTTCGGAGCGTTTTGGAGATACGGCCCAGCTTCGGGCCATGACCCATATCAGCCTGGATGGAGATATGGATGTGCTGATCCCCCGCCGGGCCAATGAGATTGATGACCAGCTGTGGCAAATCCACAAGGATATGGTGGCGCAGGCCCTGGAACACCGGGCGAAAATGATTGAGCTGCTCACCAGCGCGGCCGCGAGCCTCATTCCTGGTCGCGGGTAAATCGTTCATCGGCAATCAGCCATCGTAAATCTCCATGTCCGATCCCGTCTTTGAACTCGTCGGCCTGACCGAAGATGAAGATAGCCCGGTGCTGTTAGGGTTATGGTCAGCGGCCGCGTCCCCACCGGTCTCCTTTGAAGCTGGCGAAACGGCCCCAGAAATTCCTGTCTGGCGAGTTAACATCCCCGATGATGAGCAGTTGGCCGAGCAGTGGTTTGGCCAGGGGGAAGAGCGGCTGCGGCAGGCTCGGGCTAAGTTGGCCCAGGTAGCTCCCCGACTAGACCATCTGGCGCAGCTCAATGTGGATGTAGGGGCGACTTCGTTTACTCTCGATACCATCCCTCTCCCCCCTGCGGAACAACATTTGTTGGATGAGGTACGTGGTTGGGAAGATGGGACGGGTGCCGTGGCTTTTGGCTTTGGGGATGATGTGATGGCAAGCCTACGCAAGTTGCAAGAAGCGGTGAGATATTATGCGGCCGCAGAAACGGCCCATCAGGGGGTGGTGTTAGGTCGTACCACCCTGAGCTGGTTAGGAGATGCTGATACCGTATGGGCTAGCCTCTCTACCAGGCGACAGGTCAATATGCACCGGCGCACGGTTAACCTGGTGGTGGCTTCAAAAGATGCCACCATCCGCCTGCTTTTTTTGACGTTGCAGAGCGCGGCTAAAATAGCGGCTTCTTTATCAACCGGGGGAATTACGGCCGCGGCCGCGATCCCCATTGCCTGGCGTTATATTCGTGACGTACTGGCTGAATTAGACAAATTAGAAGCAGTCAAACAAGCGTGATATTGTAATTAAGGAGACCAAAATGGATGTCGAAACAACCTTGAATAAAATTAGCAGCAAATTGATGCAATATGTTGAAGATGCTGCCACCCTTTCTGTCGAAACGAGAGCTGTAGATATTGGCAAAACAGCCGATTTTAAGGATGCCAAGCCAGTTGCTAGCACCGTCATTAAAATAGACGGTGACAGCACCACCATTGTGCCCACCCGGTCTAGCCCTAATGGGGATGAAATTGACAACGCTCTCTTCCATTTGCATACCCAGAATGTTTCCCTGGCTATCCAATACCGGCAAAATATCATCAACGCCCTTATCAGTGCCTTGCCCATGTCACGGCGGTAATCAGTAATCAGTGAACAGGGGTGACTGTCAACTGTACGCTGCTAACTGCCAACAACGCCACATGCACTTCTGGCGATGGCTGCCTCTTCTGCTTTGGATGGGGTTAATTTTTATTGTATCGGGGACGCCAGGGGATGAGATTCCTCGTTTTGGGGTGGCTGATTTTTTGATCAAAAAGGGGGGCCATGCCGTGGCGTATGCCGTTTTGGCTTTGCTGGCGAAACGGGCGACAGGACGTTATGGCGTGGCTCTGGTTATTACCTTTTTGTATGCCATCAGCGATGAAATCCATCAACTGTTTGTGGTTGGCCGCTATGGCCAGCCGTTGGATGTATTGATTGATTTACTAGGGGGATTGTTTGGGTTGGGGGTGTATCGCTGGTGGGAAAGGGCGCGGCCGCGGCGACAACAACGGGTTAGGAAGGGAACGGATTCTTCTTAATGGGAGTCATCTATGTTCAGGTGTGCCCCAATTTTCTCTGCCGCCGAGGGGCGAATTTGGATAGGGCCAAAGAGCGATTCTTGATGGGCAGCCAATTCTCGCCGTTTCATGAGCTCTAATACAGCCAATAAGGTTACAGAAATTTCCACTTTGGATGTCTCTTTTGACAATAGTTGAGCAAAGCTAACCAGATCCGCCAGTTGCACGGTTTGGCGAACATGTTCAATGCGTCCTTCAACGGTGATGCGGCGAGGCTGGATGAGGGCTACGCTTTCTTTTAGTTCATTGATTTGGGCCAGGGCTTCGCTGATAAGGCCGTGGAGCAGCTGTGGGGTAATGCCGCTGAGATCGAGGCGGCCCTCTATTTTGGGGGGTGGGGCGACACGCAGGTAGGTGCGGTACCCGTTTAACTCACGCTGATGTAAGGCTGCGGCCGCGTTCTTGAACTGTCGGTACTGCTTTAACTGTCTGACCAGGGCCTCAGCCGGATCTTCTTCTTCATCCCCTTCTACCAATACCGGCGTTTGCGGCAACAAGGCCCGGCTTTTGATCAACACCAGCCGCGCTCCAATCAGCAAAAAATCCATCAACTCATCAACCCGCTCCTGCTTCATCTGCTCTACCTGGGTCAGATATTGTTCGGTCATCTGCGCCAGAGAGATAGCCGTAATATCTAGCTCATTGCGCTCAATAAGGTGGAGCAGCAAATCAAGCGGCCCGGTAAAGACGGGTAAGTCAATTTGATAATGGGATTTGCTCATGGGAACCTGGCTCATAATAAGCAGGTATTAACTGGTAGCGTTAAGGATGGCATAAATAAGAATGAGAATTAAGAACATGCCTACCAGGCCAAAAGTGAGGGTGAGCATCTGCCGTTGACGGGTGCGTTCTTTAGCCAGATGTCGCTTTAATTCTTCGATACGCAGCCGCTCCATTTCCATTAGTTCGGCCATCCGCTTGCGTGATGATTCCTCTTCTTGTTGTTTCAGACGGGCCACATCGCGCCGACGCTGATCTTGTTGTTCCCGCACGGCTTCTTTATGTCGTAGGGCTACCAGGTCTAGAATGTCCATGGCCTGGCCACAGTTCTGACAATATTCATCACCGGCCCAATTTGAGGTATGGCAGCGGCCGCAAACCCGGCTCAAACCGGTGCCACAGCGGCCGCAAAAAGCAGTTTCCCGGCGATGGTATGTTTGGCAGTTAGGACATAGGTGGCCCTGCAAAATGAATTGGCTGTTACATGCCTCACAGGCCACAGTGGCCCCATGCCCTTGTAAATTGATGGGGCTTTGGCAGTTGGGGCAGCGGATTTCATGTAAAATCTCGTTACTCATGGGCTACCTCTGGGTGGGATACATGATGCAGTAGACAAAACCGTTCATTTCGATCAATTCTTGGGTTTCATACCGCTGTCCTATCATTTGCAAAATAGGCCAGGGGTAAAATTGGGAGCGCAAAATGACGGTATCAAACTGTTGCTGATCTAGAGCGTCCAACATTTCTGTTAAGTCTAGCAGATTATTTTCAAACAGGTTTAGGAGATAAGGGGGATTGGTGATAACTTCTCGGCCATTATATAGGTTAAAACTGGCTTCTTCACTGAATGAGGGGGTATTGGTAGCGGCTACCCGGGCCGCAATTTCTCGCCCCGCGGCCGCGTCTTCGGCTGTTGGCGGAATGCCGAGTAGGGAAACGCCCGCCGAATCTACATAATAAACAGGACGGGCTGGCTGGGGAGCGGAGCAGCCCGTTTGGGGAGGAATTTCGGCATAGGTTGGTTTACCCAGCGCGGCCGCAACCCCCCGCAAAAAGGGGGTATGGGTTGGGGAATGGAACACCCGGTCCGCTTGTATGAGATAGAGCAGGCCGATCCCTGCCAACAAGATGGGTGGGGCCATTCCCCAACTCCCAACAGCTAACGGTTTATCATCCGCGGCCCGCTGCTCACCCCAGGCCAACAGCCGATGAAAAGCGAGGCCACTCACCAGGCATGCGGCCGCCACAGCCGTAGCGTAATAAGATTCCCCCGCCCCCCACTTGCCGGCGGTGAGACCGTTCAAAGCGGCCAGCACAAACCAGATGGCGTAGATGGAGAGCCGCTCAAAATAGAGCTGATAAACAGCGAATGCGGCCGCGGCCAGAACGATAATCAGGTGCAGTTGCACAAATTGGCGTAGAAGGGCCACCGTCTGCCCTGGCACAAACCGGTTAATATTTGAGGCAACTGTGCTGATAAACCAATACCCATCAGTGATCCAGGTAAAAAGCAGGAAGATAGCTCCGGCCGTCAGAATAAAGCCGATGGCCCAGAGGATAGCCCGTTTCCATTGACGCAAAAATAGGAAGATGAATGCGGCCGCGATGGTAGCATAGGCCAACTGTTTGGTATATCCGGCCAGGAGCAGCAGCCCCATGCCGATGAGCCAACCCCGGTTACTTTTTTGCCCGGTTTGCTCCTCTCTGGAAACCGTTACCGCCAGCCAGACGATGGCCAGGGTTTCAAACATGACCATGAACATGTGTTGGCGAAAAATCGGTCCCACATGGTACACATAATTAGAGGCCAGAAAGGCCAGCCCGCTAATGGCTGCCAGCCACCACCGTTGACTTTCGCGCTGCACGGCATAGCCGATTGCGGCCGCGGTAAGCAGCGTACCTAGATAAGAGACCAGCCGCCCGGTCCAATATTCCGGCCCAAAAATCAGCACCAGGGGCAAAATCACCAGGTGAAAAACAGGGGCATAATTGGTAGAGAAAAAAGGGTAACTGCTGCTGTCACGGTACGGCGTCTCCCCCCGGCTGTACCAGACAACATTGGCTAACTCAAACCCTTCCCCTTGCTCATAATCAAAGGGGAAGCGGAACAGGGCAAAGGCATAAATATTGTAAACGATAAAATAATAGACAAAGGCCAGTATTGCTAAACCAATAACCGCATACGCCAATCCATACTGCCACGATCTTTTCATGCCTTCTCCGTAACATTTCTCTAAACTGGGCCATCTTTGCAGGGTTCAGGCTAAAAGCTGCCCTACAGCTGCGATCTGGTGAGCCTTTCTTCCCCACAGTACGAAAATCTTCAGTCTCCCACATTTAGGCTGGCCGATTCCCGGCTGGGAGAAGCGTCAGCCCAACTAAAACAATCAGCCCAGCGGCTGTCAGAGCCAACCGTTGCATAGGACCAATACCTCCATAATTCCCTACCCGGAATAGATCAATCGCCAATAAACCTACAATGCCCAACAGACCTGATATCATAAAAATGAGGCCCAACTGTCGTTTTGTAATCATGCCAGACAGTTTAACCTACCCCACTTTACATTGCCAACGAATCTGTTATACTACTGCCCCGCTTAACCACGTAGTTCAATGCAACCGCTAATAGAGCGGTTTTTGCGTTTATATGTAAGGAAAAGATGACCACAGTAACTAACAACCGTAAACCGTATTTGATAACTGCTGACGGTCTTAAACGTATGAACGAAGAGTACGAGTATCTCTCTACGGTCAAACGAGCTGAGATTGCTGAGCGCTTGCACCGTGCCTTTGAGGACGGCCAGGACGAAGATTTTGTAGATAATGCCGCTTTAGAATCGGCTCGCAATGAGCAATCGTTTTTAGAAGGGCGTATCCAGGAAATCGAAGCCATTATGGCGAATTATGAGATTATTGACGAGAAGAAAAGGGATAAAAATACAGTCCGAATCGGCTCTTGGGTAACAGTTGTAGAAGAAGGCGCAGATGAAGAGGAGCGTTATCATCTGGTGGGAGCGGCGGAGGCGGATCCGGTCAGCGGCCGCATCTCTAACGAAAGCCCTTTGGGGCGTGTCTTGTTAGGGGGTAAAGTTGGCTCTTTGGTGCAAGTCAATGCTCCAAATGGTATTCTTACTTTTCGCATCACCAATATTGAGTAACTAGACCTTTCATAAAGTGTAGAACCAGGTATGTAAACGGTCCGATGCAGTTTATTTCCCACAATTGACCTGACCGACGATCCTCTTATCCCTACCAACTATAGGTGTTGTATATGGCCTGGGAACCAACCCCCTTAGAACAAATTCGTCTAGAAAAATTGGACCAACTGCGTGAAGCTGGGGTTGATCCTTACCCGCTGCGGGCGGAACGCTCACATACCATTGCCGAGGCTTTGGCTTTATTTACGGCTGCGGAAAATGAAGAACTGCTAGTCATCGCTTGCGGCCGCCTCGTGAGCCTGCGTGATATGGGTAAAACCATATTTGCTCACCTGGAAGATGAAAGCGGCCGCATCCAACTATTCTTCAACCGGGACCTCATCGGCCAGGAAAGCCACCAAATTATCCGCAAGCTCATAGACCTGGGAGATTTCATCCAGGTCAGCGGCACCCTTTTTCGTACCCGCACCGGGGAAATCAGCGTCCGCGTAAGCCAATGGACACTCCTCAGCAAAGCCATCACCCACTTGCCAACGGGTAAAGAGCAGGAAGTAGACGGGCAAATCGTTCGTTACAGTGCCTTTGCTAATGTAGAAGATCGGTATCGTCAGCGATACGCCGATTTGGCTGTCAACCCCCAGGTACGTGAGGTGTTTCGCACCCGTGCCCGCATCGTCTCCCTCATTCGCCGCTTTTTGGATGATCATGGCTTCCTGGAAGTCGAAACACCAATTATGCAGCCACTCTATGGGGGCGCGGCCGCGCGTCCCTTCATCACCCACCATAACCAACTCAAACAAGACCTCTACCTGCGTATCGCCTTTGAGTTGTACCTCAAGCGGCTGCTCATAGGTAACCTGGAGCGCGTGTATGAAATCGGCCGTGACTTCCGCAACGAAGGAGTAGACGCTACCCACAACCCTGAATTTACTCAGATGGAGTTCTATGCCGCCTATTGGGATTATTACGATGTCATGGCCTTCGTGGAAAAAATGTATGCCTTCTTATGTCAGGAGCTAACTGGGGGTACAACTATCACCTACCAGGGACACACTATTGAATTTGGGCAGCCCTGGCAGCGCCTCACCTTACGTGACGCCATCAAACAATATGCGGAAATAGATTATATGGATTACCCTACAGCCGAAAGCCTGGCCGAAGCGATCCGGGATATTGGTGGTCATCCCCCAAAAGGTGCCACCTGGGGTCGGCTCATAGATAAAGTTTTGCTAGGTAATTATGTTGAGCCAAGACTCATTCAACCCACCTTCATTACCGAATACCCACGTGACATCTCCCCCTTGGCTAAAGGCATACCTGACGATCCCTTCCATGTCGAACGGTTTGAGTATTTCATTGCTGCGATGGAAATGGGCAACGCCTTCACGGAACTGAACGATCCCTTAGATCAACAGCAGCGATTTGAAGACATGCAGCGACTATATGCCGAAGATGATGACGAAGCTCACCCCATTGATGAAGATTATCTGCGGGCGATGCGTTATGGGATGCCCCCCAACGGGGGTTTCGGCACCGGCATAGACCGGGTCACCATGCTCTTTACCGACAATACCACCATCCGCGAAGTGCTGCTTTTCCCCCATCTGAGAGATCGAGAGTAATTATCGTTTTTTCGTCCACATCTTGGTATTTTTTGTAGGAGTACTCTTGTTTTCACCCGTATTGATCAGCAAGGGCAAAATAATGCTAAAAACGGTTCCTTTTCCCATCTGGCTGTTGACCCAGATGCGACCGTTATGCCGTTCAATGACTGATTTGACAATAGAAAGCCCCAATCCCGTCCCCTCAAAGCCAGACAACACATTTTTGGCCCGATAAAATTTATCAAAAATGTGAGGTATATCCTCAGAAGCGATGCCCACGCCCGTATCGGCAATTTCAACAATCGCCTGACCATTCATCTCTGTGACTTGCAGCCCTATAGCTCCCTTTTCTGGGGTATATTTGACGGCATTGCTAATCAAATTGGTGAAGGCCTGGTGTAATCTCTTGTGATCTCCAGAAATAAGCAGCCGTTTAGGTGAGACAATTTGTTTAAGCTGCAATTGTTTTGCCTCAATCCGTGCCGCAAACTCATCCAAAATAGTATTGAGCAGATTGGGTAAGTCACATTCCTCAATATCCAGGGCGATACCTGCCTCTAGCCGGCCAATATCTAGTAAATCAGAGATGAGGTTGGTGATATTGTCAACGCTTTGTTTAACCCGATTGACAAATTCAGTTTGGTCTTCATTTAGCGGCCCAACTCGTTCTAATAATTCCACATACCCTAATATCGCTGTTAGTGGAGAGCGTAAATCATGGGAGACGATAGCCACAAATTCACTTTTGAGTTTATCAAGCTCTTTTAACTGGGTGATATTATGCAGAACAATAGAGCGGCCAACATTTTCAATCAACGATAGATTAGCTTGAAAAACCAGATTATCGGCCAGAGATAGCTCGGTCGTGCGTTCTAAATCCGGGGTGACTGGTTGGAGCATGAAGTTGAGGGCGTCAGGATTTTGGATAAGTGTGCGGATAGATGTGCCGGTTAAATTGGTTTGGGGCAGATTAAAGACAGACTGGGCAGCCATATTAGCTAAAATAAGGAGCTCCCGATCATCAATGACGATAACAGGATTGTTTGTTTGACCTAAAATAGTGCTCAATTTGCCTCGTTCTTGCTCGCTGTTAGTAAATATCTCAGCGTTGTTAATGGCAATGGCGGCATAATCAGCCAGAGTGGAGAGGACACGAGTATCACGGTTGTTAAAAGGTTGCTCCCGCCGCCGGTTGGCTACGCTTAGAACGCCAATCGCCTTATCCTGGGTAATGATAGGTACATAAACGACCGATTTAACCAGGTAGGCAGTAGTAATTTTTTGCTCTATGATATTGTTGTCTATGACAATGGGTTGCCGGGTATTGATGACCTGACCGGCCAGGCTGTCTTTGATCCGCAGCCGCATGGAACTGGAAGCGGAGTCCAGATTTTTAGAAGCACGAACGTAAAGTTCATTTTCTTTTTCTTTGTCCAGAAGCATGAGTGAGCCTTCTTCGGCCCCAGAGACGTAAATGGCGGCTTCTACAACCCGCCGTAAGACTTCTTCCAGATCTAATGAGGTGGTTACAGATTTGCCGGTGGCATAAACGGTGTTTAGCTCTTGCAGCCGTTGTTTTAGCTCGTTATTGCTGTTGGTGAGTTCCTGGATCAATTGGCTGCGTTCTTTTTCCAGCCGGGTTTCACGTAGGGCGCGATCAATAGCCGCGTTCATCTCTTCAACAAGGAATGGCTTAATTACATAATCGCGGATACCCAGGCGGAACGCATCTATGGCAATTTGCTCGGAACCGTGGGCGGTCATTAAAATGGCGGGGATGCGTAAGCCTTCTTGATGGAGAGTTTGGAGCAGCTCTAAGCCAGTCATGTACGGCATTTGGTTGTCCACGATCATGAGTTGGGGATGGTGTTTGCGAGCCAAATTTAGCCCATCACGCCCATTGGTGGCAACGATGACCTGGAAGCCTTTGGGTTTGAGAATGTATTCTATGAGAAAATCGCGGATGCCTTTGGAATCATCGGCAATGAGGATGGTTTCTTGTTGGCGCATGGCTTGCTCTCGTGTATAGGTCGCGGCCGCGATGAAGTTCTGGTTCTGAGGCACTTGTCAAGCGTTAAACTTTTAGCGTGTGCGTTTCGTCATCATTCTTAATTATACTCACTTCTTAATCACATGTGGGTACATCAGGATAGTTATATGGTACATATTCGTTATGGTTGGTTGTTTTTTCTCTTGGCGCTCTTTTTTTTATTTGGTTGTGCCGGCAATGAAACTATTGTGGTAACAGAGGTGGTTCTGGTTGATGGCGAACCGATGGTGGTGACTCGGGTTGTTCCAGCAACAGTCGAAGTTCCTGTTACCCCTTTGCCGGCTCTGCCGGTGCGAGAGGTGTCCAGCACCCCGGTATCGCTCAATATAGCCATAATTGATACCCGGCGCACTTTTACCCTGGACCCTTATCAAACTACGGATGATAATACGATTTTGTTGATTGACAACCTGTTTGCTGGATTGACCAATTATAATGCTTCTACGGGAGCAATTGAACCACAAATAGCCGGGAGTTGGCAACTGAGTGAGGATGGTTTGACCTGGCTCTTTTATTTACGCCCGGACTTTTATTGGTTGGATACGGGTACTGGACGAGCTAATACGGTTAGACCACTGCGTCCAGTAGAAGCTGAAGATTTTGTGTTTGCCTGGCGGCGTGCCTGTGACCGGCGCACTCAAATGCCTGATGTATTTCTTCTCTTTATTATTGAAGGTTGTCAGCAGGTTTATGGGCAGAATGAGCCGACTGAGGCGGATTTTGCCGCCGTTGGGGTGCGTCGGCTAGACCAATTTGTATTGGAAGTAAAGCTGACCCAGCCGGCCAACTATTTTTTGGCGATGAGTAGTATGTATTATTTGCGGCCGCTGCCCCGCGAGCAGGTCCAATCATTAGGAGATACCTGGGCCTTGCCAGAAAACCTTGTTTCCAATGGCCCATTTTTTTGGGATTCCCGTTCGCTGCCTGGCACCCGTCTTATTCTCACCCGCAATCCCGCCTGGCCACTGCTGTTCCGGGGTAATGTGGATGAGGTAAACCTTTTTCAGTTTAGCAACCGGGCTGATGCCTATGCTCTTTGGCAAGAGAGAAGCCTGGATATGGCACCTCTGCCTGGCAATGTGTCGGCCACAGCCCGGCAGGCTTTGGGTGAAAGGCTGCGCCATATACCAGTGCATGAGGTCTTTTATCTTGGTTACAATTTGTTTAGTCCGGTGTTTCGTGTCCCAGAAATGCGGCGGGCTTTTGGTGCCGCCATCAACCGCCAGACCTTGTTGGAGGATGTGTATGATGGGGCTGGTTTTGCTATGCGCCACCTGGCTCCCCCAGGTATTGTAGGTGGCTTATCACTTGATCTGGTCGGTAATGGGTACAGTCCTGATTATGCCCGGCGGCAATTTTCGGCTGCCGGACTGCCTTCCTGCCGCTTAATGACTCCAGTGACCTTATTGACCACCACTTCAGACGAGGCGTTGCAGCAGGCAGAATCGTTACAGCGAATGTGGCGGTTGGAATTGGGTTGTGATAATGAAGTGATACGGATTGAACAGGTGCAGTTTGGCACTTTGCTGGCTCGAACCCGTCTGCGTGAGTCAGCTCGGCCAGATATGTGGATTTTAGGCTGGTCGGCATATTTCCCGGATGCCCACAACTGGCACAATACGCTTTTGCATTGTGAGAATAGTGAAAACCGGCCCGGCCGCACCTGTTCACAGGTGGATATGCTGCTGCAACAAGCGGCCGCAACCCCTGACCCATTGCAACAGGCTGAGTTGTACCGGGAAGCGGAGCGGCTATTTTTTGGTGAGGATGGTTTGGAACCGATTACCCCGTTGTTTATGCGCGGCCGCTATGAAGTAGCCCATATCTGGCTGCTTTACACCCCTAATCCTGTGGGTGGGGCGCAGTTTAATACTTTTGAACTTGACACCGAGTTGCGTTTGTTTGAGCAAGGGGGATGAGAGACGAGGACGGAGAGACGCTTGTGTGCTTCATCCCTCCGCCTCAATTTTTCCGCACTTGTTTTTCCGCTCTGTTTCAAAACTGCCTGTCCATCAACTTGCCAACAAAGGCGTAGCGAAAATCAGCTCCCTGCCAGGTTCGTATGGCCCCATAGAGGCCGTATAGTCCCCATGCAGCCATCAGGATAAAGGGGCAAATCATAGAGCCTATACCTACCCAAAAAATGGGGGGGGGAGCATCCTGATAAGCCTCAGCATTGGCTATGAGGGGAATGAAGGTGAGGGCATAAAAGCCTCCCCAGCAGAACCAGGAGATGATGATGAGGATGGTGCCAATGATTTGGTAAATTGCGGCTTGCAGCCCTTGTCGGGCAGCATAAGCAGATCGCTCTTTTTGGGTGATGTAAATGAGGACGCCTACAACCGGCCCCATCATATTCATAACGATTGAGGCATGGGCTAGAGCGGCCATAAGACGTTCTTCCTGACTGAGTTGTTTTTCGGGAGACATGATGTACCTCTTGTTGGGTATTTAAGGATTAAACAGCTTTTAGATGTGTAGGTAGGTTCACAGATTTTATTGACGTTGGTATACAATACGTATAAAACCTGTTTTCGTTGTTGGCTTCCCTTTTATGGAGAATGGTTTGCCAATCGCGGCGGAGGTTAGTTGGCATCCCTGTTTGCAGTCGCAAACCAGCCATGATAAAACAAGCAGATGATCAGCTTTCACCGTTTTAGCTATACCTACCCCGGTCGCACTGAGCCAGCACTGCACGAACTTTCCCTTTCTATCCAACCTGGAGAGTTTGTCTTGGTAGCTGGCGCATCAGGGTCTGGTAAATCTACCTGGTTGCGGGCGATCAATGGGCTGGTGCCCCATTTTACCGGCGGCCGCGTTTCGGGTCAGCTTCTGGTAAATGGGCTAGATGCGATCAAAGCCGGCCCCCAGCAACTAAGTCGCCAGGTAGGATTTGTCTGGCAAAACCCTGAAGCCCAGGCAGTGCTGGATCGGGTTGAGGCCGAAGTTGCTTTTGGTCTGGAAAACGCTGGTTTGCCCCCATCCGTGATGCGCCAGCGAGTGGCTGAGGCTTTAGCCTGGTTGGAGCTGATTCCGCTGCGCGACCGGCTTATTTCAACTCTTTCGGGGGGAGAGCGGCAGCGAGTGGCCATTGCTTCGGCGTTGGCCCTGCGGCCGCCTATTCTTGTTTTAGATGAGCCAACCAGTCAGCTTGATCCGGCCTCAGCCTGCGAGGTGTTGGACGCCCTGACCCGGCTGCACCAGCAGTTGGGGTTGACCATTATTTTGGCTGAGCATCGCCTGGAGCGGGTGCTGGGTATAGTGGATAAAATGATATGGTTAGATCGTGGCCGCCTTATTGATCACGGATTGCCAGATGAGGTCATTGCCAACCACAGTTCAGTCCCACCGGTGGTAGCGTTAGGGCGGGAGCTGGGTTGGCATCCCATTCCTTTGACTGTGGCCGAAGCCCGAAAATATTTGGCGTATACCCCAGTCAGGCCCGCACCGGCTTCTTTGCCTCAGGTGACGCGGCCGCAACCCCTTCTCACTGTTCATAACCTGAGTTACGCTTATGACGATAGACCGGCCCTGCAAAATGTGTCACTTCAAGTAGGTATGGGGGAAGTGGTGGCCGTTATGGGGGCCAATGGGTCTGGCAAAACAACCTTATTGAAAAACATTGTTGGGTTGCTGCGGCCGCATACAGGTGAGATTCAATTAGAGGGACATTCTCTCATGGGGCAAACTATAGCCGAAACATGTCGCCACCTGGCTTATTTGCCCCAAAACCCTGATGATTTACTTTTTGCCGAAAGCGTTAGAGCAGAAATGAGCCTGACCCTGAGCAACCAGAAGCGGCCAACCAACAGGGAACAAATAGAGCATCTGCTGGAGAAGTTGGGATTAAACTCCGTAGGGCAGCAATACCCACGCGATCTTTCCGTAGGGCAGCGGCAGCGCGTAGCTTTGGGGGCCGTGATGGTTGTGCGGCCGCGGCTACTCTTGCTAGATGAGCCAACCCGTGGCCTGGATTTTCAGGCCAAACAAAATTTGAGCCGCCTATGGCGCCATTGGTTAGCCGAGGGGATGGGGATTCTTTTGATAACCCACGATGTAGAATTAGTGGCTCAGATGGCTCATTACGTTATGATTATGCACCAGGGGAAGGTATTGACTGAAGGACATCCAGCGGCTGTATTGCCTCATCATTCCCCCTTTAAACCACAAATAGCCCAACTGTTCCCCGGCCAACCCTGGCTAACAGTCCAGGATGCCCTGAAATATATCACCCCAGCACAGCAAAATTATCATGCCTAGATTAACTAAAATTTACACCAAGAAAGGGGATGACGGCACAACTGCTTTGGGCAGCCGCCAACGAGTCGCTAAAGATTCCCCCCGTGTTGCTGCTTACGGTACCGTAGATGAACTCAACTCCGTGTTAGGCGTTGCCCTGGCTGCGGGTTTAACCCCGCGTCTGGCCGAACTGCTGCCCACGATCCAAAATGAACTGTTCCATTTGGGGTCTGATCTTTGCTTCCCCGAAGAGGATAAACAGATTTATCAGATTCCCCAGATTGAAATCCGGCATGTAGAAACATTGGAAGAGGTAATTGATGAACTGACTGCTCTGGTGGGGCCGTTAGACAATTTCATTTTGCCGGGTGGGTCATTGGCTTCGGCACACCTGCATGTTGCCCGCACTGTATGCCGCCGGGCCGAGCGTGAAGTTATCAGCCTGCGCCGGGCTGAACCGGTTGGCCCATTTGTCATCCCTTACCTGAACCGCCTTTCTGATGCATTGTTTGTTATGGCCCGGTACGAAAACCAACAGCAAAGTATTCCAGAACCATTATGGAACAGCCGATTATAGACGGGGCAAAATTGCAGGTAACGATTTTACTCTGCCACTCTGCCACTTTCCTCATTTTCCAAGGAGTTTACTATGTTAGAGAATTTAACTTTAGTTGCTGTGGTGATTATCATAATCTGGTTGGGGACGTTGGTGTTTTATCTATATACCAGTCGTCAACATGCTGATTTACAAAATGAATTAGAAGCGTTGGAGCAGCAGTTAGATCGGCTAGAGAAACAGTAGAATAGCCGTAAGGAAGTGAGCCATGTGGCGATTGTTGATTGGGGTAACAGTGCTGCTGGTCGCGGCCGCGCTCTCAGCTTGCCAGACAGGTGGTAATCAGCTGCTGCCGTGTAACGAAGGTGGTGTTTTGTTTTATGATGATTTTAGCGAGGGGCGAAACTGTGGCTGGCTGCTCTACGATCAGGCTGGAGGCAAAATTGCTATTGCCGATGGTGTATTAGTCGTCACCTCTCGCCAGCCAGGAGAAATTCGCTGGACCAACCCTGGGCGCACCTTTGATGATGCGGTTATTCGGGTAACGGCCCGCCAGGCGGCCGGTCCTGATGATAATGCCTTTGGGGTGATCTGTCGCTATCAAAACGAGCAAAACTTTTACCTGTTCCTTATCAGTGGTGATGGTCATTACGTCATCGCCAAATATCAAACGGGGCAGCCTGTCCAATATATTTCCGGGAATGGCCGTTTTCAATACCATGATGCTATCAACAAAGGGGTTGCCGTCAACGAGCTAGAAGCCAGCTGCATTGGCAATCAATTAACCTGGCGAGTTAATGGGATTCTCCTGGAAACAATCACCGATCCCACCTTTGTTCGCGGGGATATTGGCCTGGGGGCCAGCCCCTTTGACCCTGGAACAACGGTGATAGAATTTGATGATCTGGTCGTTTTTGCGCCGTAATTGGCGGCCTGGGGAACTGGGATGAAATTCATCCTTCATCCTTCCTTATTCATAATTCCGAAGGAGGCAGTTATGTCCCGCAAACTTTTGTTAGCTGTTTTGGGTGTGATTGTCTTGGGTATAGGGTTAGGGGTGCAGAATGCGGCCGCGTGCGGCGGTTTCTTCTGCCAAACTTCACCTATAGATCAAAATGCCGAGCGAATCATCTTTGTTGATAATGGGGATGGCACTATTTCCACCTACATCCAGATACAATTCACGGGCAATGCCCCAGATTTTTCCTGGATATTGCCCCTGCCCACCGCCATCACCGCCGAGGATTTAGAAGTGCCCGAAGATGCCATGGCTGCCTTCACCGAGCTAGAAATCGCCACCAACCCCGTCATTATTCCCCCTATTTTCCCCAACTGTGCCCAACGAGCCAGAGAAGAAGCAGCTGATGGCATGGTGGTCATGTCGGCTGCGGTTGAGGTTTTTGCCACAGGTGAAGTTGGACCCTTTGGCTTTGATGTTATTGGTTCCGAAGACCCGGCGGCCTTGATTACCTGGCTGCGTACCAATAACTATCGGGTGGAAGAACAGATGGAGCCGCTCATTAACGTTTATGTAGAAGAGAAGTTTGTCTTCCTGGCGATGCGGCTGCTTCCGGGCACGACGGACCAGGATGTGGAGCCGATTAAAGTCACCTACCCCTCAGAAAAACCAATGATCCCGCTCCGTCTCACCGCCGTAGCCGCCAACCCCAATATGGCTGTATTGGTCTGGTTTTATGGCAGTAACCAATATGTGCCGGAAAATTACGCTCATGTCGAGATTAAAAATGAAGATATTACCTTCTTCACCTTTGGCGGCCATGATTACCGGGCGGTGATGGGGCGCAAAGCGGATGAAAACAATGGTCAGGGGTTCGTCACCGAATTTGCCGGTCCAACTACGCAAATAGCTGTCACCCATCCTTTATTGCAGGAATTAGGCCAGAAACACCGCTACCTGACTCGCCTGAATACGGTTATCTCTCCCGAAGAGATGACGGTTGACCCAGTGTTTCGTTATGACCCCGGTCGCGCCGATGTCTCTAATGTGCGGGATTTGAGCAGTATGACCGGCCTGTATGATTGTGAACGCTCCGGTGATAATGCTTTTATTAACTTGCCTTTTCTTAGCGGCAGCGGCGGCTCAGACGGTTCACGTGGGACGACGAGTTATGCCATGCCGCTGGTGGTACTCATTTCGGTCTGCCTGATGGGAGTCGCCGGGGGTGGGTTGGTTGTGTTTGGGGCACTGCGCTTACGACGTAAATAAGGTGGCCCGGCTATGGATGAGATTTTGGGGCAGAGGGTGGTGGGTCTGCGGCCGCTGCCCGGCGGTTGTGTGGGTGAGGTGTACCAGGCCCAGTTGGCGAATGGGCAGCAGGTGGTAGTCAAGGTAGATACGCGGCCGCGCCCCCAACTCCATCTTGAAGGGTATATGCTCACCTACCTGACCCAACACAGCCATCTGCCTGTGCCCCAGGTATACCAGGCCACCCCGGAACGGCTGGTGATGGCTTTTTTACCTGGTGACAGCCGTTTTGATCCAACTACAGAACGGGACGCGGCCGCCCATCTGGCTGCCCTACATCAAATCACCGCCCCTCGTTTTGGCCTGGAGCAAGACACCCTCATCGGCGGGCTGCCCCAGCCCAACCCCTGGACAGATTCCTGGCTCGATTTTTTCCGGGACCACCGGCTGCTGTATATGGCCTGGCAGGCGGTAGCGGCTGGTCGCTTGCCAACCCCCATCTTCGCCCGCCTGGAAAAATTGGCCGGGCAGTTAGACCGCTGGTTGTCAGAACCGGACCGACCTGCCCTTATTCATGGGGATGTGTGGACGACCAATGTGCTGGCAGAACGCGGCCGCGTTACCGGCTTCATTGATCCGGCCATCTATTACGCCCACTCAGAGATCGAACTAGCCTTCATTACCTTATTTGGCACCTTTGGCCGTGATTTCTTTGCTGCTTACCGGGAGCATCACCCCATACTACCGGGTTTTTGGGAGACCCGGCGACATTTGTATAACCTATACCCGCTGCTCGTCCATGTTCACCTTTTTGGTGGGGGGTATGTGGCTCCTGTAGATCAAACGTTGTGCCAGTTTGGGTATTAAGGGCTTTTTCCCCGAAATAACACGAAGAGGAAAATAATAAGATGGCTCAACGCCTCACGGAACGGTATGCCCCTGGTGATATTGTTGAGATTCAGTTTGGCCAGGATGAGCGGTGGTGGCGCGGCCGCGTCGTGCGCCATGATCCTCCTGGTGTATGGGTGCAAACAGAGAATGGACAGCAATGGTTTGTCACCAACACCCGCCGTATCCGACCTGTCAGGTGAAACCTTATGACCCCATCTGTGGCCCAAAAACTCCTCGCCTTAAACCGCACCTTTTATGAGCAGGTAGCCGCCCCATTTGTTCAGAGCCGGTCGCGGCCGCAGCCAGGGTTTACTGCTTTATTGGAACATCTTCCCCATCCCTGCCCCCATTTCTTGGAGTTAGGCTGTGGCGAGGGGCGGTTGGGCCGGTTTTTGCTAGAGCGGGAAGCGATTGGGGCGTATACGGGGGTAGATTTTAGCCCTGCTTTGTTGGCGCACGCGGCCGCGACCACCCCTGGCACCTTCTTAGAACGAGACATCAGCCAGCCAGGCTGCTTGGATGGGCTAGGAACCTATCCGGCGATAGCCTGCCTGGCTGTTTTGCAACACATTCCCGGAGGGGCTAACCGGGTACAGTTGTTGCGGGAGATGAAAAATCATTTGGGGGCAGGCGGCCGCATCCTGCTGTCTACCTGGCAATTTTTAGACAGCCCCCGGCAACAGCGTAAAATCGTAGATTGGTCAACAGTGGGATTAAGCCAGGAGCAGGTTGAGACAGGCGATTACCTGCTCACCTGGCAGCGAGGAGAGATGGCGTTACGTTATCTATCTTATCTAAATCTTGACACCATAACCCAGTTGGCACAACAAGCAGGGCTGCACCTACACCATCATTTTTACAGCGATGGTCAGGAAGGCAATTTGAGCCTTTACGCTATTCTTTCTTAACAAGCATCCGGTCATCCCCCTGGCGGCGGGTGATGCGCTGCTCGTCCAGGTGTTCGAGTAGGGCGATGGCGTATTTGCGGCTGGTGTTGAACAGGTCCCGCACCTGGGCAGCGTTGACCTGACCGTGTTGCTCCAGGTAATTGATAATGGCCTGGGTGAACTGTTGGTATGACGCGGCCGCGTACACCACACTCTCCCCCACCGGTTTTATTTCTCCCAAATCCACCAGGGCAAAATAAACATCTTCCCCCACCATCTCCTGGCACTCTTTGACGCTGGGGGAGTTGATGCCGCTTTGTTGGAACAGGGTCATCAGCCGGGCTATCTGGCTTTGTTGTGCCGGGTTAAACTGGATGGCATGACCGGGCAAAAGGAGTAGGGTATTGCTCTCAACCAGGAGATGGTGCGCGGCCGCATCTCGTACCAGAGGGTTAAACAAGGCAGCAATTAACTTAAGCTGGCTGCGAAGTTGTTCCCGGGGCATTCCCAGGCGCAGCGGGTATGTCTGATGGTAATGATGCAGAAGCTGCTCCATCTGCCCCAACCAGCGGCGGCGGCTGGCCTGGCTGATGAGCAACTCATCTAACTGCACTACCAGCCCGTCTTGCTCTAATTCAGCCAGGGCCAGGGTCGCGGCCGCGCTCTCCATACCGGCCTGTGGTAACAATTTGGCCTGGGTAATCGGCTCCAGGCGGCTGATGGTTTGGAGAAGCAGTTCGGCCGGCGTCCCCAGGGTCAATGTCTCCAGCCGGCTCATCAGCTCTGGGCGGAAGCGACGGTGCTGCCGGCCAGGGTGAGGGTCGAGGATGCGGCCGCCGCCGATGGTGGCTCCTGGTGAAGGGCGGCGCAAAATGAACCGGTCTCCCCGCAGGATGGCCACGGGTTCCCGCAGCACCAACTGCAACCACCCTTCACCCCCAGGTTTAATCTCAGCTGCCCCCAGAACTCGTGCCCGTGCCACCACCTCTTTGGCCCCGATGAATAATTTGACTTCGCTATTGTGGCGCAGAGGCGCGGCCGCATCGAGTAACTGTCGGTACTGCACATCACATAAAACAGTGGGGCGGATGACGTTCGCGGCCGCGACCACATCCCCCCGCCTGACTTCATCTTTGTCAACACCCGTCAAGTTAATGGCAACCCGATTGCCGGGGCGGGCTGTCTCCAGCTTCGTTTTATGGCTTTGCAGCCCTCGGATCCGCCCCTTTAACCCGGTTGGTTGGATTTCTATCCCGTCCCCTACCTGGAAGGCGCCGCCGCTCAGAGTCCCGGTGACAATGGTACCAAAGCCGGCTAAGGTAAAAACACGATCCACTGGCAGGCGGGCGCGGCCGCTGTCTTCTCGTGGTGGCACCTGTTGCAGTCGTTCAGCCAGGGTCTTTTTTAGCCCCTTCAACCCCTGTCCTGTCCGGGCCGAGACCGGCACAATAGGAGCTTCGGCCAGGATGGTACCTTGTAACACCTCAGCCACATCCAACATTACCAGGTCCAGCCACTCCTCATCCTCGGCCAAATCCACTTTGGTCAGAGCCACTACCCCCCCACGAATGGCTAACAGATCCAAAATCGCCAGATGCTCACGAGTTTGGGGCATCACCCCCTCATCAGCCGCCACCACAAATAGGGCCAGATCAATACCACCCACCCCGGCCAGCATGTTCTCGATAAAATCCCGGTGGCCGGGCACATCCACAATGCCAACCTCATCCGGCAGGTCATCGAGTTTAAGCCAGGCGAAGCCCAAATCAATGGTCATTTCGCGGGCTTTTTCTTCTGCCAGGCGGTCAGGGTCTATGCCGGTGAGGGCGCGAACAAGGGTAGATTTGCCGTGATCAACGTGTCCGGCGGTGCCAATGATATACATATAAGGTTACTGGTTATGAGCGTTTAGTCCCTTGCGAGTCAGCTTCTGGTACAGAAAACAAGAACTGATCCGCAGATGATATAGATTTTCACAGACGGTTTAAAAATCTGTGTTCATCTGTGGCTCTACTGAAAAAAGGTCGCGCAGAGACGCGAAGGCGCAAAATTACCAATTTTTGTGAATCTGAGGCAACTTTAAGATATTCCTCATAACTCATTTTGAGTCGCTGAGGTTGGTGTGGTTTTTCTAAAACGGGTGATGACGGTAACATGATAGTAACTTACAACTTAACTTCTTGTAAAGGAAACAGGATATGAAAAAGTGATCCATAGATGACCCAGATTGTCACAGATGGCTTAAAAATCTGGGTTCATTTGTGACATCTGTGGATAAATCTCTTTTGCTTGTCCAGGTTAGGAACTTATCTGCTGATTAACGGTGTTTCAGCATTATAACACAACTGGGTGATCTTCATGCGTATTCGTCAGGTTCAGCGCAGAGACGCGGCCGCGCTTCAGGCCTTACAACAGCAGGTATCACCAGATATGCGGGGTGATTTACTGGCTGTGGCGGCCGCGCCCATACAGGTTGCTGAAATCAGGGGGGGGGTGGTAGGGTACGCGGCCGCGCTGCCTGTACCTGGCCTGCCGGACAATGCTGAACTGGTGGGAGGGGTCTTACCAGTTTACCGGCGACAAGGCATTGGCTGGGCGTTGCTGCAAGCGTTAAGAGAGCATCTGCCCCACAGCTACCATTGCCTCACCTTTGCCATCGCTGCTGAAAATGCCCCCGCAACCTCTTTTCTGCAGGCTGCCGGGTTTACTGTTCACCATGAGGAGTGGGAGATGGTCTGGCAGGGTGGAGATGCTTCACCTCTGCTCCCTGCCCTGCCTTTTGGGTTTACGAGCCACCACCTGGATGGGAAAGCGGCCGCGCCCCTTTTTCGTCACCTGTATGATACCACCTTTAGCCCCCATCCCTGGTACCAACCCTACAGCGATGATGAGCTGTTTTCCCTATTTCCTCATCAGGGCCAACCCCATTTTTTATACCATCAACACGAACCAGTCGCTTTTATCTGGTATTGGCTTGAAGGGGGGAAACATGGGGTGATAGAGCCTGTAGGCGTGATTCCGGCCTACCAGGGGCAAGGATTAGGGCGGCAAATGCTTTACCTGGCCTTAGCCAATCTAACAAAGCAGGGTGCCAGGCAAGTCAAAATTGGCACGTGGCAGAAAAACGCGGCCGCGATTCATCTCTACCACTCCCTGGGTTTCCACCATACCCAGACCATCACCCATTGGGAGCTGCGCTGGTAGAGGGGCAAAGGGGCAAAGTAGAATCGTTTCTCGTAATACGCCCCCCGCAACCTAGCCCCCCCTGCCCAATGGTGTAGTTTACTTTTGCTTTTTTCCGGCTACAATCTTTTTGGCACATTACCAGCAACGTCCAGCCAACAGCCCGCAGTTAGCAAATAAAGGTCGTACGCATTTGTATCAGTCGTGGCTTTTGCGAAATTTCAGACATAACTTCTTACCGCATCCCCCCAACTTCTACGAATTCCCCAGTTCCCTTGGATTCTGCCGAATTCTCCCCAGTTCCTACGAGGAAAACCATGTTCCAAAACATCACCGACGTTCGCCAAAGATTCCAGCAAGAGCAATATATCACTTCCGATGAAATCGCCACCGTTGTCTACCTGGCGCAAAATTTGTGTAAACCGATTCTGGCCGAAGGGCCGGCCGGGGTGGGTAAAACGGAATTGGCTAAAGTGTGGTCTAAAGCATTGGCGCGGCCGCTCATCCGTCTCCAATGTTATGAAGGGCTAGACGAAAGCAAAGCCCTGTACGAATGGGAATACGCCAAACAGATGCTTTACACTCAGCTTCTGCGTGACACTCTTCGCAGCACCCTGGAAGGGGTCAGCACCCTGGCTGAGGCCGCCCAACGGATCGCCCAGGAAGAAAATGTCTTCTTCTCCGAAAATTTTCTGCTGCCCCGCCCCCTGCTCACCGCCCTCACTTCCGATGAACCAGTTATTTTGCTCATTGATGAGATAGACCGGGCCGACGTAGAGTTTGAGGCGTTTCTTCTGGAAGTATTGAGCGATTTCCAGGTTAGCGTCCCCGAACTGGGCACTATCTCTGCCAAATATCAGCCCATGGTACTGCTCACCAGCAACAACACCCGCGAACTGAGCGAAGCCCTCAAGCGTCGCTGCCTTTTCCTCTATGTTGATTACCCCACCCTGGAAAATGAGCTAAACATCGTCCGGCTAAAAGTGCCTAACCTTTCCCCAGAGATGGCTCGTCAGGCCGTGACTGTCGTCCAGCAGTTACGCAATATGGATTTACGCAAAATTCCCAGTATCAGTGAAACCCTGGATTGGGCGCGGGCTTTAGTCACCCTCAACGCTAAAGAGATTGATCAGGAAACATTGACTAATACCCTCACCGTCCTGCTGAAATATGAAGCTGATGTACAAAAAGCCAAACGGATGATGGGGGATGGCGGCAGCCGTCGCCAGGGAGGTGGCAGCTATGGACGACCGAATCGTTGAGTTTATTCGTGGGCTGCGGGCGGCTGGGGTGCGTGTCTCGGTCGCTGAATCGGTGGATGCTCTAAATGCCACCGGCATCATGGGTATCAGTGAAAAAGAGGCGTTTAAGGCGTCGCTGCGGAGTACCCTGGTCAAACAGGCAGATGATTTTCCGGCTTTTGAGCAGTTGTTCCCCCTCTACTTTGGCAGTGGTGGTCCCCCGCTGCAAAATGCCATGGATGAGTTAAGCGAAGATGAGCAAAACATGCTGCAGGCGGCATTGTCGGCCTTAAGCGGCCGCATGCAGCAGCTTCTCGATTGGCTTACCAGTGGCAACCCCCCGACCAAAGAGCAGTTAGAAGAGCTGGCCCGCCAGGCGGGTATCCGTTGGGCTAACAACCCAGGGGAAGCCCAATACATCACCAGGCGGATGCTGCGCCAGATGGGATTTGCCCACCTGGAAGATCAGATGCGCGAATTGATGCAAAAATTGCAAGAAATGGGCATGAGCCAGGAAGCGATGGAGAAGCTCACCGGCATCATCCAGGCCAACCGGGAAGCATTGAGCGAACAAATCGCCCAACAAATTGGGCTGCAAATCGCCCAAGATCGGGCCGAACGCCCGGATGATCTACACAGTTCTGATTTGATGCACAAACCGTTTGAATCATTGAGCGCGGCCGAAGCGGATCTCCTGCGTAAGGAAGTGCAGCGTCTGGTGGCCCAACTCCGCAGCCGGGCGGCTCTGCGCCGCAAACGAGGGGCTGAAGGTAAATTTGATGCCAAAGGTACCATCCGTTTTAACCAACGGTATGGGGGTGTGCCTCTGGAAATTAGATATAAGAAGCAAAAATTAAAACCTAGCCTGGTATTAATCTGTGATGTTTCTCGCTCCATGCATGCCGTTTTGGAGTTTATGCTGCAAATGGTATACGAACTGCATGATCAGGTGAACCGGGTACGCAGCTTTGCCTTTTATGGCGATCTGGCCGAAATCACCGTAGATATGGCCAATATGCGAGCGGATGAGGCGGTACAGGCGGCTTATCATGCGGTTCCGGGGGGCAGCTACCGCACTGATCTAGGCCGCAGTTTAATGACTTTCCACAGCCGTTACCTGAGTACGGTGGATTCCCGGACGACGGTGATGGTGTTGGGAGATGGGCGCAACAATTACAACCCATCACGAGTAGATTTGCTCAAAGATATTCAGCGGCGGGCCAAGCGGTTGGTCTGGTTTAACCCGGAACCGCGCTTGCAATGGAGCAGTGGGGACAGCATTATGGAAGAGTATGAGCTGGCGACGGATGAGGTGTATATTATCCGTAATCTGGCTCAGTTAGCGGCCGCGATTGATAAGATGATGGCGCATGGGTAAGGGGAAAAAGGGGACTTTCCGTGTAAGGAGTTTGTAAGCATCTCCTAATCCCTGTGTTGTTTCCTTTAGCTATTGTTACCTCGTCAGCCCCTCACCCTGGCCCTCTCCCCATCGGGGCGAGGGAAGGGACTCCCTTTTCCCTGTCAGCCTGGTGAGGCGGCCGCATTATCAGCCAACGATGACCATCGGGGCGAGGGGAGATACTCCCTTCTCCCTGTCAGCCTGATGAGGCGACCGCATTATCAGCCAACGATGACGAGGGGAGATGCGCCCTTCTCCCTGTCAGGGAGAAGGGCCGGGGATGAGGGTATTTAACCCCTCTCAACAGCTATTTCCAGCATATCACGAGGTACAACATGTTAATTAAGAAGAAAAAATCGTGGCACATTCCAGCCTCTGAAATTACCCCCGAACACCTCTTCCTGTCTCGGCGCCAATTTATGCAGGGCGCGGCCGCGTTATCTCTTTCCGCCCTCTTAGCCGCCTGTGGGGGCAGCAAAGCCGCCGAAACTGCCCCCGTAGGCCGCGCCCCCGCCACCAATGCCGATATGACTCCCGGTGTCGTCGCCGAAACAATGGACGAGTTAGGGGACAAATTAACCAGCTACAACGACATCATCACCTATAACAACTATTACGAATTTTCTACCGACAAACAGGCGGTTTCTCGTCTGGCGGCCGGTTATCTTACCTCTCCCTGGCAAGTTGAAGTTGGGGGATTGGTCAACAAACCGGGTGTTTATGATGTGGACGATCTCAAAAGCCTGTTCGATCAAGAAGAACGGATTTACCGCCTGCGCTGTGTGGAAGCGTGGTCTATGGTCATCCCCTGGATTGGTTTCCCCATGAGCCAATTGTTGGAGTTGGTCGAACCAAAAGCGGAAGCCAAATACCTGCGTTTTGAGACGGTTTATGATCCAGACAATATGCCCGGTCAAAAAAGCCGTTGGTACACCTGGCCCTATGTGGAAGGGCTGCGCCTGGATGAGGCGATGAATGATCTGGCGATTTTTGCTACTGGTCTCTATGGCAAAGATTTATTACCGCAAAACGGCTCCCCTATTCGCGTGGTTGTGCCCTGGAAATATGGGTTCAAGAGCATTAAATCCATCGTTAAAATTGAACTGGTGGCCCAACAGCCCACCTCATTATGGATGGCGGCCGCGCCCAACGAATATGGGTTTTACGCCAACGTCAACCCAGAAGTCAACCATCCCCGCTGGTCCCAGGCTACCGAACGGCGCATCGGCGAACTGAGCCGTCGGCCTACCCTCAAATTTAATGGCTACGAAGAACAGGTTGCCCACCTATACGCCGACATGGATTTGCGTCGTAATTACTAATCCCAGCCCCCATGAAAATTGACAATAAAACCCTTTCCCAGGCCGTCAACCGGGTGGTGCATGTTGGGGCCTGGATTCCTTTTATCTGGCTGCTGGTTGGTTATTACACCAATGACCTGACCGCCGATCCCATTCGGGAGATTACCTTGCGCACGGGCAAAACATCTCTCATTTTGCTTATCCTCTCCCTGGCTGTTACCCCTTTGATGATCTGGTTTGATTGGAAATTTTTAGCTCCTTCACGGCGGCCGCTGGGGTTGTATGCCTTTATCTACGTCTGTTTACATTTGCTCACCTTTGTTTACCTGGATTATGGGCTGCAATGGGAGTTTATCGTGCAAGGTATTGTAGAAAAGCGGTTTGCTCTGGTTGGTTTTATCGCCTGGCTGTTGATGATTCCTCTGGTGATTACCTCAACCAAAGCAGCCCAAAAGCGGCTGGGTCAACGGTGGAAGCAGCTGCATAAACTCGCCTATTTGATTGGGATACTGGCAATTGTTCATTATGTGTGGCTGGTCAAAAATGCTTACACGCAGCCGCTGTTATATGGGTTGGTTCTATTCATTTTGCTGATTTCACGTTGGCAGCCGATCAAACAGCGGCTCATCGAGGGACGGCAGATAGTGAAACGGTGGACCAGACAGAGAAAAGCAGCCCGGGAGAAGACAGGCTGACAGCATTATCTGGTGATACAGCTACCGCCAACACTCCAGGACGGTTATGCCTGGGTATTCCAGATAGGCTGACCAGAACGGGGGTGGATACAGCCGGTATCCTTCTGGTGATACGGCCATGGGGTGCCAGGTCAGGGTGTGAAAACCCACCTGGTGTAAGAGGTGTTCCAGGGTTTTTTGGCTCCAATAATGGTTGTGAAAACGGACTTCACCACCTGGTGTTTTCAGGGTGGTTTCAATGCGGGTGCCATCGGTGGCCGGCCCCAATAAGTTGATGATGGCCCCATATTGGGCCTGTACCCGGATATGCTCTGGGGTCAGATCAGGGATGCCGGAAACGGTCACGAAGCGGCCGCGGGGTTTCAGATTGTCATAGGCGGTTTGCATCATTTGCCTCAACGCGGCCGCGTCCCCGGCATATTGCAGCAAATAGACCGCCGTCACCCCATCAAACGTATCTAACTGCCCCAAAGCCGCCACATCGGCTACCTCATACCTGATCCCGGTAGGGTGCTTCAATTCAGCTTCACGGGCTAACTGGATCATCTGGGCGGAGACATCTACCCCTATTACCGGGTCTGCCCCAGCCTGGCGAATCTGGCGGGTGTAATAACCATCACCACAGGCCAGGTCTAAGATAGATTGTCCTTCTACGTTTCCTAACACCTGGAAAAAGGTGAACTCTTCACTATATTTCTTAATAGGATTAACTTTCGACTTGAGATAATCGGCGGCAATGAGGTCATATTCTGTTGTCATGGTAACTTCTCGTGGTATGATGATAGGTAAGCAACAATCGCTGAACCAACCCGGCAATTGTACCATTAAATTTATAGGCGTGGCGCAAATGCTTTTTATTGACCTAACCGCCGACCGCAATGTGATCACCAGGGAGTAGACTATCATCAGCCGCCCACTGGTAGCTCTCTTCATCCTTCCTACTTCATAATTCATCCCTATTTTCCGAGGAGTACCCCATGAGCCTGTACAAAACATTTCGTGATCCTGATTTCTCTCTATTTCAGTCGGTGGTAGAAGAGGTAATGGCTGAGTCACCTGATGCGGGTGTCTCTTTTAGCCCGGATGGGGAAGTGGCGGACCCGATGGTCGCGGCCGCGATCTCCATTGGCGATTTGCTGGAAAACGATGAGCCGCTCCCTGAAGGGGGTGGGGTTGTCTCCTATGCCGGTCTGGACCTGGCTGAAGCGGCCCGCTATTGTGCCAGCAACGCCTGGCAGCTTATCCGCGCTAAACTGCGCGGCGATCAAGAGGCTGTCGAACAGTTGCAAGAAGAGTTAGGCCCCTTTTCTATCTGTGATCCCCGTTGGGCTGAATCGGTGGAAAAATATCTAGTCAAGGTAAAGCTAAAAGGTAAAACCATCCCATATCGTACCTGGAACAAGATCAATGATTATGTATTCAATGACCGGTTAGCCGCCAACGCCCGCATCGCTATCATTGGGGATTGGGGGACAGGTCAGCCTGCTGCCCGTGCTGTCTTGCGGCAGATCGTTCGCCAGCAGCCCGATATTGTCATCCACCTGGGGGATATTTATTACTCTGGCACGGCCAGGGAAATGCGGCAAAACTTCCTCGAAGTTTGCCGCGACATTTTGCCCACCGGAACGCAGCTGTACACCATTCCCGGCAACCATGATTTATACGCTGGTGGTAAACCTTTTTATGATATGTTAGATGAAATGGGCCAACCAGCCAGCTTTTTTGCTTTACGCAATGATAACTGGCAATTTTTGGCCATGGACAGCAGCCTGCATGATTCTGATACCTTTACTGTAGCAACCAATGTGACCCGGCTGGATGAACGGGAAGCTCTCTGGCATCAACAAAAGCTGGAAAATAATCAGGGGCGTAAATCAGTTTTGCTGTCGCATCACCAGTTATTTACGGCGTATGGATCGGTGGGCAGCATCAATAAATCCCCCCAGCCGCTTAATCCGCTGTTGTATGCCACTTTTGCCCCTTACCTGGATAAGATTGATTTATGGTTGTGGGGGCACGAGCATAATTTAATTATTTTTGAGCCGTATAAAGGGTTGCAACGCGGCCGCTGCGTGGGATGTAGTGCCATTCCTGTTCCGCAAGAGCTAAACCCATACAGCACCAACCCCCGGCTAATAGATCCACCCCGCTTTAACAATGTTCGCCTGAGCCTGGATAATAAAGGAGTCTATAACCTGGGGTACGCCATGATCCAGCTAGACGGTCCATCGGCCCAGGTGGATTATTACGATGCCAGCCAGGAACAGCACCCTGTTTTCAGTGAGATGATCTAGCTCTGTACCCCCAACCCAATTTGGCTTAATATATACCCATCGTGGTCATAAAATGATATACCAGTTGGAGACTGGAGACTGGTTAATCTCGAGTCTCCAGTCTCACCAAAAAGGCCAGTTTATGACCTCTGGCAATAAAGAGGGTAATATGAGTGAAAACATCCCTAGACCGGATTATGATTCACCCTGGAAAGAGATTATTGAGGCGTTCTTTCCTCAGTTTATCGCTTTCTTTTTTCCCAAGATTTATGAACAAATAGATTGGTCAAGAGAGTTCCGTTTTTTAGATCAAGAGCTGCAGCAGATTGTACGAGATGCTGAAATTGGGTTGCGTCGTGTAGATAAGCTGGTATCTGTTTACTTGTTGGGCGGTGTAGAGACCTGGATTTTGATTCATATTGAAATTCAGGGTCAACGGGAAGAAGAGTTTGCAGAGCGTATTTATGTGTATCATTATCGTATCTATGATAAGTACCGTCGTCCGGTAGTCAGTCTGGCAATATTGACCGATGAAACGCATTCGTGGCGGCCGCATCAGTATAGTTATGAGAATTTTGATTGCAAACTATCGTTTCATTTTCCGGTCATTAAACTACTTGATTATGAGGAGCAACAGCAAGAACTATTAACAAGTGAAAATCCGTTTGCTGTTGTAGTAATGGCACAGTTGCACACCTTAGCTACCCGGCGTAAGCCAATAGAGCGATATGAGGCTAAACTACGTCTGGCTAAAATGCTGTACCAGCGAGGTTATAGGCGACAGGAGATCATTCAATTGTTCCATTTTATAGATTGGATCATGGTCCTGCCTGATGAAATTGCGTTACAGTTTCGGGCAAACCTGCTCCAATTTGAAGAGGAGGCCAGAATGCCCTACGTTTCAAGTATCGAACGGCTTGCTATTCAAGAAGGCCGACAAGAAGGCCGACAAGAGGGCCGACAAGAGGTACTGCGTGAGATGATCGTCGAAACGCTTGGACTGCGTTTTGATTGGTTTGACTCAAATTTAGTCACGACATTGGCCCAGATTCAGGATAGTGAGTTACTCCGGGAACTGCACCGGTTAGCCGTGACAGCCCCATCGTTAGCTGTATTTAATGAACAGCTTTCCCTTCATGCGTAAATTTTTTGGGGTGCTGCTGCTCATCATTTTAGGGACGATGGGCTGCCGGGGGGAGCCGGTACTGTCTGTTTTGCCAACATTGGTTAGCGAGATGACGCTGCCCCCACCACCAACCCCTGTTCCCCTGGACGAGATATTGCCGACGCTGTGGCCTACGGCAACGGCCTGGCCTTCCCCAACCCCAACCGCTCCGCCGGCCCCCTGGGTTGTTAGGGTAACGGATGGGTTACCAGACGAGATAGTCGCGGCCGCGCTCCACCTCACCTCGCTTTACCCTGACCGGTTTGCCTGGACCGCCCCTAACCAAACTGCCGATTTGCGTCTGACGGTCGCGGCCGCGTCCCAACCCCCAGCTTCTTTGTACCCCCTGGCGGTCTGGCATTATGCGGTAGCTGCTCCCTTCAATCGCCTCACCGATGGGCTGACCACAACCGAATTGACCCAATTGTGGCAAAATGGGGAATTGGTCGTAACTGGTGACGCGGCCGCGCTGCTCACCACCCTCTACGGCCACCCATCACGTTCTACCATTCCTACCCCCACTGAAACGATTGCTCAAACTAGCTGGGCCACAGGTCAATTCGCCGTTCTCCCCTTTCACCATCTCACCCCTGACCTGAAAGTGATCCGGTTGGATGGGGCAGCCCCCATTGACCTGGAATTTAACCCAACGGCTTATCCACTTCGCCTGCTGCTTGGGGTAGAGGGGAGCGTATTGGCGGTAAACCAGTTCCGAGCCGTTTGGGCTGAACCCGCCGCCAATTGGGACCGGAACAAAATCAGCACGATTGCCATGACCGGCGTTACCGGCACAGGTAGGGCCGTAGGCTACCAGATGGAGCTGCGCGGTGTCACCTTTCCCGGTGAGGCCATTGCCCCGCTGATGAATGGGGTAGACATTGCCCATCTGAGCCATGAAATACCGTTTGCCCCTGATTGCCCTTACCCCGATCCTTCTGGGGGAACGACCTTTTGTGCTGATGACCGGTATTTGGAACTGCTCACTTCTCTGGGCATTGATGTAGTGGAGATGACCGGCAACCATATCAATGATTGGGGTGAGCCGAATTTGCAGCACACCTTTGATCTGTATGAGTCAGTGGGGATGCGCTGGTTTGGCGGCGGCCGCGACCTGGCCCAGGCCCAGCAGCCCTTGTTATGGGAACATCATGGCAACCGCATCGCTTTTGTGGGGTGTAATCCAGTGGGGCCCTATTATGCCTGGGCGCGAGAAAATTATGGTGGTTCAAACCCCTGCACCAGCTATCAAGAGATTCTGGCCCAAATCAGTCAGCTAAAAGCCGAAGGATATGTGGTCATTGCCACCCTACAATATTGGGAGCATTACAGCTATTACCCTACGGCCCAGCAGCGAATTGATTTTCGAGCCTTTGCCGAAGCCGGCGCGGCCGCGGTCAGTGGCAGCCAGGGGCACCATGCCATGGGGTTTGCCTTTCATCAGGGGGCTTTTATCCATTATGGGCTGGGCAACCTCATCTTTGATCAGCCACAAATGTTGGGTACACAGCAAACCTTTATTGATGTGTATACTCTGTATGATGGACGGCTGCTTAATGTGGATTTGTGGACAGGGATGATTGAATATTGGTCGCGGCCGCGTTCTATGACCCCCGCTGAACGTGAACAACTTCTCCGTGCTACCTTCCAGGCCAGCGATTGGGAATGAGCGATCCACCGATGGACCTGAATTTGTACAGATGGCTTAAAAATCTGTGTTCCTCTGTGAGTCTGCTGAAAAAAGGTCGCGCAGAGACGCGAAGGCGCAAAGTTACCAAAGAAAAATTCGTAGCTTCTTTCAGCAGACTCATCTGTGACATCGGTGGTTTAAAACCTCATTCATCATTGGCAACTGGAAATAAGAAAGGCAGGATCAGGTTAAGCCGCCGGCCCCAGGAAGCCTCATCGTGAATCCCCTCTTCCTCAATATAACATTGAAAATCATCCCCTTCGCTGAACCCTTTTAACAAAAGGGCCTGGCGGGCGGCTAATACCTCAAATTTGGCATCATACCCTCGTCCAGGGGAGTTTTGGCTGCCACTGTCTAGCCAGAGACGAATATCGGGGCGGGGGCTTTGGCGGATAGTTTGGATTGTTTTGAGCCGGTTATCACTGGTTTGGGTAACCCAATAGGATGGGGAAAGAGCGGCATGGTGGCGGGCAAAATCGTTATGTTCCCAGGCCAGGTAGGTGGTGAACAGCCCGCCCATGGAAGAGCCTAATGTAGCCGTGTGGTCGCGGCCGCTGCGTACCCGATAATGTGCGGCAATGTAAGGGGCTACCTCTTCTTGATAATAGCGGGCTGTCTTATCCGCTCGCCCAACAATATCTGGAGGAATGGGTTCTCCTTTGCGGTTGCGCCGGGTAGGGCTGACGTTAAAAGTGAAGATAGGGGGTAAATATTCCGCCAGCCGTTCCTCGCGGCCATTGCTCACAGCCACGATAATACATTCTTGCATTTGTCCGGAACTAATGAGCCGGTCGGCGGTTAAATCTGCCTTCCAGGAGCCAGCATAGCTGTCGTGGGCGAACTGGGCAAAGCAATTTTGGCCGTCGTGCATATAGAGGACCGGGTAATGCTGCTGAGGGTGATCCTCATAGCCACGTGGTAGGTAAATGTAGAGAGGGCGAGTGGGCAGGGAGCCGGAGAAGGTGTTAAGTTTTAGGACACGAGATGCGGTGATCGCGGCCGCGGGCTTGTGTCCAAATATCTCTCCATCTTGCAGCCAAAGCGTTCGCAGCCGGGTTACAAAATGATCGGCTCGTTTGGGCTTCTCCACCCGGCCATTTTCCCAAATGAGGCGAAAAGCCCAGGACGGGGGCAGGGGAAAGCGAAAATCAGCCTGCCATTCCTGTTCACCCCGTCGTCGGCCTGGTCCAACCTGGGTAAACGGCACAAAATATTTTTCCGTGTCGTCGGCTTCAATTTCCAGAAACGGGTCTGGGTATGGGGTGAAAAGATGTACCCGGTGGCGCGGGAATTGTCGCCAATTGGTGCTAGGGTGTAATAGCTGGCTTTTTACCATACAAAAACAATTGTAGCAGAATCCCGCATGGTGCGTAGTGAAGAAAGAGGGAGTTTGGTAAGGGGTGAGGGGGCGAGGGGCGGAAGCCTAAAACTTGGAACTTGAGACCCTTATTCCCAAATTCGCAGTTCCTGGAAGGTGATGGTGACTGGTTGGTTGTAGCTGGTGAGGTAGAGGGCCAGAGCGCGGCCGCGACCAGCCCAGGGTCCCTGCCATAACAACTCCCCATTAATTCGTATAGCCACATCAGCTCCCTGCATCGTCACCCTCAATAAATTAACCTGTTCCCCCCGTCGGACATGGGGCCACAGCTGCCAGGGGAGTGGGAGAGTTTTGAGTTTCAAGTCCCAGGTTTCAGGTTTCAGGTTTTCACTGCCCCCTGCTAACTGCCCATTTCTCACTGCCAACCTCTCACTGCTCACCATCACATACCCGGCTGGTGAGACGGCCACAACTAGATAATCATCCGGTGAGCCCAGGGCCAGGCCGTAGCCACTATCTTGCTCACCGATGGTGTACGCGGCCGCGAGCTGCACCGTAAACGTCTCCCCCAGTGGCGGCTCATCCAGCCATTCCAAATGTCCCTCATTCGTCGTAATTGTCTGGTTAAGGGGAATCACTCGCTCTTTTGTGCCTACCTGGGGTGGATCAAACAGCCCCATGGAGATCAGACTGATCCCGGTCAGGGCCGTCAGCAGCAGCCCCACCGCACTCCACCCCAACCACCGCCCGACCTGTTGAACAGGGTCATCGTTCATATATACAAGTTTAGGATGAGAGATGAAAAGGGGCAAAATTATAAGGTGTCATGGTAATTGTATAGGTGATCAGTCACCCCTCACCCCCGGCCCCTCTCCCATCGTGGGAGAGGGGCCGGGGGTGAGGGGCTGTATAGTTCCGCTGATTTTTTGCCTTGACAATAGGGGTTACTTTGCCGCCCCACACTTGCCCCAACGCCAATCCTCAGCTAAACTCCACCTTATGCGCCCAAGACGATTAATTCCCCTGATTCTCCTGTTGGTGGTAATCATTGGTCTGGTCTGGGTGATTCGGGCACGGCGGGGCGCTGCGGCCGCGGCCGCCAACCCCATTGTCCTCTGCCCCGGCCCCGATGCGTATGGGTATACCTGCACCAGTGGGGCCGGGTACGCCTACATTGACGCCACCCACGATACCTTCCTCTATCGGGATGATGGGGTCATTACCCTGGAGTTGCCATTCCCGTTCACCTTTTACGGCACAACCTATACCGAAGTGAATGCCAGCAGCAATGGCAATTTGCAGTTTGCTACCCGTAACACGGCTTACCAGAATAGCTGCCTGAGCCTGCCTATCCCTGCGGCCGCCGAAGGGGAAGAGCCTACCCCTGGTCAGGTTGTAGCCTACATGGGGGATATGATTGCCCCTTATTGGATGGATTTGGATTTAACTTTTTATGGCTACCTGGAGACGGAAGTTGTGGGAGAAGCCCCTAACCGGATTTTTGTCATCGAATGGGACAATATCCCCCCTTACCAGGGACGGCCTGAAGATGGGGTCACCTTTGCAGTGCAGTTGTTTGAGGGGAGCAATGATATTGTTTTCCTATATCAAGATGTTACTTCGGTGCGGAGCAATGGCCGGGTAGCGGCGGTGCTATTGCAAAGTGAACGCCAGGGGTTGGGGATTCAATACAGCTGCAACCAACCAGCTATTGCTGATTTAAGTGCCATCCAGTTTCCCCACCCGTTAGACCCGGCCAATGATTGGGGGATTCCCCCGGATGGGACGACCGCACGTGGTAACTCTGGCCCACTGTTGCTAAAACCGGACGCGGCCGCGCTCCTGGACGCTCTCAACCGCAGCCAAAACCCCCAGGCCCGCCTCATCGAACTGCGCCACCAATGGGCCAGCCAGAACCCACCGCGCCTGGGCCAATGGCTCTGGCATGATTTGACGGGGGATGGCCGGGATGATCTGATTTTGCTCTGGCGCAGCAAACCTCAGTTAGAGCATTCCTATTTGTTGGTACTTACCCGTGATGCGGCCGGTCAATTTACCCTGGCTTATGATGTCACCCTCTCCAGCCGGGCGGTGCAATATGAACAGTTGGTGCTGGTGACAGCAGCTGATGTGACCGGAGATGGGCAGGCGGATCTGCTGTTTCATGATGAAGGAACGGGGCAAACCCTGGTGTTGCTTTTGGGGAGTGATGGGGGCGAAGTTCACCCATTAGCTGAGAAATGTGTAGGCCGGGTAGGGGTGGTGGCTGGTCGCATAGCGCGGGATGGCTGCGGCCGCAACCGGCTCATTACCACCTGGGATGGACAGCAATTTAACACCATGGCCCCTTAAACGGGAGAGATTCCCCTGGTTGGCTCTCTCCCCATTGACAAACGTGAAACTCCGGTTTCACGTTTTTTATTTTTAGGTGGAGTCTGGTGTTTTTTAATCAGACCACTGGTTATTACTGTATTAGTGTATTGGTGTATTGGTTATTACCACTGGTGAAATCAATTTTTGCCAGAGTTCAGTTTTAAGGATGAAAGCTCTTGCCAACTGTAAATGAAAAAGGTACTATGCTACAGCTCAAAACAGGGTAAAATTTTGCCCTTCATACGCCCTAATCTGGAGAGACCGTTAGAACCAGGAACTCATCGAAAGCAGGATCTCACAACTCAAAACTAGAAACTAGAAACATATTTTTAGAGGAGAGGGAAGTAGAACTATGTTTGAATTTGAAGTAGATGGCATCTACCAAAACCGTAAAGGCAAGTATACCGTTTTATCCGTTGACCCACCTAAGATGACGGTGCGGTATGAGGATGGAACGTATGCTGATCTGAAAATTGAGTTACAGGCCCGTATTTGGGAAAACATCGTAGCTGAACAAGAGGCGAAATCATTGAGCCGGGCACGGCGGCGGCGCAGCACCAGCGGCATAGATACCCAATATTACATCCGTACTTTGCGTGTCGCGGCCGCAGATGATCTATCTCTGGATGCCCTGCACGAACACACCACCGTCAACGAAGAGAACAAAGAAAAGATCAAACCGGGGGTTCGTCTCATCTTCTATGCCGTAGAGCCAGCGATCTTCTTTGCCGTAGCGACTGTCACCGGCTACCCCGCCGAAATACCAGACCATCCGGCAGCCGGCCAGCCTGGGGCCGAAGTTTATGATTATCCTATTGACATAGATGCTCACAGCGACAACGAAGATTACACCGTCGCCCTGGACTCTATCGAGTTAGAAAGCCTGCCCAACTTCAAAGAGCTGTTACGCAAAGCCGGCAACTATTACACCATCAACGAAGATGACTTTGAACTCCTGGCTGAACTCCTCACCGAAGTCAGTGAAGAAGATGATGAAGAGCTAGAAGATGACGATGAAGTCATCGAACTGGAAGAGGAAGAGGAGATAGATTGAGTGCTGAGGACTGAAGTATGAGGTATGAGTGACAACGTGTCCTGAAACCTGAAACCTTCAACCTGAAACCTGAAACTCGAAACCACCATGACCCACCAATATATTCTCGTCTGTGTCGCCTGGCCGTATGCCAATGCCGATATTCACCAGGGCAATGTCACTGGCTCTTATTTGCCAGCCGATATTTATGCCCGTTACCACCGGTTGCAGGGGAACCATGTCCTCATGGTTTCGGGTTCGGACAGCCACGGTACACCGGTAACGGTGCGGGCAGATCAGGAAGGTAAAACACCGCGTGAAGTGTTTGAACATTTCCACCCGCGCTTTTTGCAGCTTTTTCAGCAGATGGGGCTAAGTTATGATTTGTTCACCCACACCGACACCGAAAACCATCATCAAGTATCTCAAGATTTGTTCCTGAATTTGCGCCATAATGAGTATATGTTTCTCCGGGTGACGCAGCAGATGTACTCCCCCAAAGCGGGTAAATTTTTGCCTGACCGGTATGTGGAAGGCACCTGTCCCAACTGTGGTTTTACCCGCGCTCGCGGCGACCAATGTGATAATTGCAACACCCTGTTTGAGAGTGCGGCCCAACTGCTCAATCCCCGCAGCCGCAATGATGACACGGCCCTGGAGCTGCGAGATACAGAACATTTCTTTATTGATTTGCCCGCCCTGGCTGAGAATGGTCTGGCGGATTGGATTCAAGAAGGGAAGGAGTTTTGGCGGCCGCAAGTGATCAACTTTGCCCGTCATTTCATCCTCAACGAGGGGCTCATCCCCCGCGCCGTCACCCGTGACATGGATTGGGGGATTCCTGTGCCCCTGCCCGGTTATGAGGGCAAGGTGTTGTACGTCTGGTTTGAGGCGGTCATTGGCTATCTTTCAGCAACCATTGAATGGGCCAAAAACAACGGTCAGCCGGAAGCGTGGAAAAATTGGTGGTACAACCCAGATGCTAAAACGGTTTATTTTATTGGCAAAGACAACATCCCCTTCCATGCCGTCTTCTGGCCGGCCCAACTGCTAGGGGTGCGCGGCCTATATGACAGTGACCCTGACCGCCGCCTTAACCTGCCTTATGATGTACCCGCCAATGAGTTTATGAACATGGAAGGGCAAAAAATCAGTGGCAGTCTGAATTGGGGGGTGTGGATGTTGGATGCCCTGGAGCGGCACGACCCGGACCCGCTGCGCTATTATTTGACGGCGGTGATGCCGGAGACGCGGGACAGTGATTGGAGCTGGCAAGGGTATGTGGAGCGGAATAATGCCGAACTGGTAGGTAATTGGGGCAACCTGGTGAACCGGGTGTTGAACATGATCCAGCGGTATTTTGACGGGGTTGTGCCAGAGCCAGGTGAATTGACGGAGCAGGATACAACCTTGCTGGCGGCCATTCAGGAAGGGTTTGCTACGGTTGGCGAATTTTATGAGGCGTGTAAATTCCGCGCGGCCGCGAGCGAAACTCTGCGTCTCTCTTCTCTGGTCAATCAATACCTGGAAGAGACCAGCCCCTGGCGTACCGCCAAAACGGATAAACAGGCATGCGGCCGCGCCCTATATACGGCCCTGCAAGCGATTAACAACTTAAAACTTCTCTTTGCCCCCATTTTGCCTTTTACCAGCCAGCAGCTTCATACCCTGGTGGGGGAAGCGGGGCAGTTGTTCGGCCAGCCTAAACTGGAGACGTACCAGGAGAGCCGCCAAAGCCATATTGCGCTGACGTATGACGCGGCCGCGGCCATCGGCCAGTGGTCCCCCCAATCCATCCCGGCTGGCCGCACCCTACCCAAACCAACCCCTCTCTTCCGCAAACTCGACCCAGCTATCGTAGATGAAGAGCTGTCCCGGGTGGGAAGAGTGAGGTATGAGGAGTGAGGTATGAGTGATTGTGGTACTCGCACCCTCGCTACTTGCACACTCGCACACTGGTAACTATTATGAACAATGATTTTAAGAACCAATTAGCGTTATACCTGGATGGGTTGGTGCCGGCGCGGCCGCGGGTGTTACAGGAGATGGAACTATATGCCGCTGAGCATAACTTCCCCATTGTGGGGCCAGCTTCGGGGCAGTTTTGTTATCTGATGGCCCGGCTCATCGGGGCGCGGCGCATCTTTGAGATGGGGTCTGGTTATGGCTATTCTACGGCCTGGTTTGCCCGCGCTGTCCAGGAAAACGGGGGCGGGGAGGTACATCATGTCGTCTGGGATGAGAAGTTATCGCAAATGGCTCGCCGCCATTTACACGACCTGGGGTATGATGGGTTGATTCAGTATCACGTTAGCGAGGCGGTACAGCAGCTTCGGCAAACAGAAGGCCCCTTTGATCTCATCTTCAACGATATAGATAAGCAGGCGTACCCGGAAGCGCTCCCCCTTATTGCTGAGAAGCTCCGACCCGGTGGGGTGTTGATTGTGGATAATACGATTTGGAGCGGCCGCGTTTGGGATGAGGCCAATCAGGAGAGCAGCACCCAGGCCATCCGTCGCTTCAACGAGATGATCACCTGCGACCCGGCCTGGATTCCCTCTCTTGTGCCTATTCGGGATGGGCTGATGGTAGCGATGCTGCGGTGAGACATTCTCCCCATACGTCGGGGCCGACAAATTGGCCTTTGGCGATGAGGACGCGGCCGCGACTTACCGTAAACGTCACTTTTCCCCCCACAACCACATTCTGATATGGGTTCCAATCAGCCGCGCCGGGAATCTCAGCGGCGTTCACTTTGGTCATGACCCGCTCATCCCATACCACCAGGTCCGCATCCAGCCCCAGGGCGATTTGCCCTTTACGCTGCGCCAGACCAAAAATACGGGCCGGATTCTCAGCCAGCAGCTCCAGCAGGCGGGCCAGGCTGATCCGCTCATCCTGGACGCCGTAGGTATACAGCAGGGGAAACAGGGTAGCGACCCCCGGCAGGCCGTTGGGGGTGCGGGAAAAATCCTGGCCGCCGCTCTCTTTTTGGGCGATAGTAAACGGGCAGTGGTCGGTGGCGACCGTATCAATGTGGCCGTCGGCGAGGGCCTGCCACAATGCTTCGGCATCGGCTGCTGTCCGCATAGGGGGGGTAGTGATGTACCAATGGCCGTTGGGCCGCTCGAACATCCCCTCGGTCATCAGTAGATAATGGGGGCAGGTTTCCAGGTAAATGGTTGTCCCTTTGGCCCGTGCTTCCAGCCCCGCTTCTAACCCGGCCTGGCTGGAGAGGTGAACGATATACAGCGGCGCACCTGCTTCACGGGCCACAGCGGCCGCGTCCCGAATTGCTTTAGCCTCGGCGGCGGCGGGGCGGCTGCGGGCATGGTAGATGGGGGCCAGGCGGCCGGCTGCCTGATTAGCCTGGGTCGCCTGGCTCACAAGCTCATCATCTTCGGCATGGAGCATGAGCAGCCCCCCATGCCGCCCAATCTCGCCTAACAACCGGCGTAAATCGGCCGGTTCGATCATCATCCCGGCCTCGCGGTAAGTAGTGAATGCCTTGAAGCTGGTGAACCCATCGGCGATAAGCTGACCGATTTCCGGCTGCCAGGCCGGGTTGTTATCAGTAAGATTTACATGTAGACCATAATCTATATGGCATTGCCTTTGGGCGCGGCCGCGACGCTCTAACAGCGCATTGTGGTATGATTGCCCTGGGGCTTGCACGGTAAAATCGAGGATGGTGGTGATGCCCCCCCAGGCGGCCGCACGGGAACCGCTGGCAAAATCATCGGCTGACCAGGTATCTTTGATCGGGATGCCCATGTGGGTATGGCAATCAATGAAGCCGGGGAAGACAAGTTGGCCGGTGGCGTCAATGATGTAGGCTGCGGCCGCGTCGCCCAGGTTCGGCGTCAGAGCGGCAATCTTGCCCTCCCGCACCCCAATATCCAGCCGGGCCAACTCGCCAGGCAAAGCTACCAGACCATTGAGAATGAGTAGATCGAACATAGAATTACCTTATGGAGTGGCAGAGTGGCAGAGTAAAGCTGAATCATAGTTGAATTCACTCGCCCACTCGCTACTCGCAAATGTACACTCCCGGAGTAGAAAATGAACTTACATGGAATTCACCACGTTACCGCTGTATCCAAAAAAATCGGCCAGAACGCCCATTTTTACACCCGCGTTTTGGGGCTGCGGCTGGTCAAAAAGTCAGTCAACCAGGATGATGTCAGTGCGTATCACCTGTTTTATGCCGATAAAATCGGCTCTCCTGGCACCGATATGACCTTTTTTGATTGGCCGATGGTCATCCAGGATCGCCGGGGTACGGATAGTATCATCCTGACCGCCTTTCGTGTCAATGGCGCGGCCGCGCTCACTTATTGGCAGGAGCGGCTAACAGCTCATGGGGTCACACCCCACGGGCTGGAGACGTTTAATGGCCGGGCGGTGCTGCGGTTTGAGGACCCAGAAGGACAGCGGCTGATGTTAGTAGATGATGAAGGTGCAGCCTATGAAGGAGAAATTTGGGATGGCACCGATGTTCCGGCGTCGTATGCTTTGCGGGGTTTCTATGCCGTGATGCTCTCTATGCCGGCGTTCCATTACCTGGATCCGCTTTTGACCCAGGTATTGCAGATGACGCCAACGGTCGCGGCCGCGTATCCAGATGGGGGTGAGGTGATGGTTTACACGATGGATGGGGGTGGTCCAGGCCGAGAGTTATGGGTCAAGGCTGAACCGGATACCGCCATCGCTCGGTTGGGGGCTGGGGGGGTACACCATGTGGCCTGGCGCGTCACCGACGAAGCGGAGCAGCAATATTGGCACGAACGGCTCACCCAGGTAGGGCTGCCCGTCTCCGGATTCATTGATCGGTACTACTTCAAATCCATCTACTTCCGCATCTCCAACGGCATCCTGTTTGAGATTGCTACTGACGGTCCTGGTTTTACCGCCGATGAACCATTAGACAAACTGGGGGAGCGGCTGGCTCTGCCCCCTTTCCTGGAACCTCGCCGCGCCCAGATCGAGGCCGGCCTCAAACCCATTGTCATGCCAGAGTAAACCGTTCCCGGTGGATGAAATTCAACCCTGCTCCTACAGATATTTTTGGTTTTGCGTGTTCCATTACCGTAGACCATATAGACAGCACAATCGAGAAAATTGCACAGGCCGGCGGCAAGACCCTGATGCCCAAAGCGGTCATTCCTGGCGCCGCCTGGGGTGCCAAATTTTTGCATCCAGAGGGCAACCTCTTTTGCGCCATTCAATACACAGCGGATGCTAGATTGCAAAGATTAAAAGAGGCACATACACAACCCCTGCAAGATGAACATTATGAAATTTGAGACAATCACACAAACGCAAATAGCCAAAAGAGCGTATTGGATTGATGAGATCAGCAGACTCAGTGGAAATTTTGGGGCTGATTCTGATAAAGTGGAACAAACAATCAATGAGGAAATTCAACTTGAGGGATTAGACGTACTCCTTGGTCATTTACGTTTGTGTGGAGCGATACCTATAGTTGACCCCATTGTCAAGACCACGATTAGCCAAAACTAAGGTGGAACA
>JAHDWJ010000002.1:129562-234189 GCA_023384415.1 Anaerolineae bacterium | reverse complement strand
GATGGGGGAGAAAAAGAAGGGATCATGGTGGTGCTGGGTTCACATCCGTGAGGTCACAGGTTCAAGTCCTGTCGCGCCCACTAAAAACAAAATATTTGTTCCAAACCCCTTTGCCGGTCAAAGATTTAGTGTTGACCGGCAAAAAAATCATATTGTTTTGCGATAAATCCGCTTATTTATACGATTTATTGCAACAAAAGGAGTTTATCAAGCATGGCCACCTCTAAACGTCAGCAAATAGTTCTTTCCGAAGCTGCCCCGATCTTCTTACGGTTCATCGAAACTCACCGCAGCCCCAACACTCGTGACTCTTATGCTTATATTCTCAAGGCGTTTATTGCCCACGTGAATGATTTGCCTATTAACAGTGTGAGAGCAGAGGATGTGGAAGATTTTCTGTACACGATGAGGCATACGCCGTTTAATGCCAACCGGGGGGCGGCCACCGGCGAGACGCTCAAATATCGTAAGCCCAAAACCATCGCTAACATGCACATTGCTCTCTCTTCGTTCTGGAGTTGGGCTACGCAGCGGGGGTATGCCAAAAAGGATATTATGAATGCTATCCCCATCACCAAGGTTTACCCAGAGCCGGTGGACCCGCTGACTGATGTGGAGTTGAGTAACCTGCTCCGGGCCTGTGTCCGCTCCCGTGAGTACCGCTCTAAGGCGGATGTAACCAATTTGCGGGTTACCAGTGAACGGGACCGGGCTATTATCGCTCTGCTCGCTGAGACGGCCATCCGGGTGACTGAGGCGGCTAATTTGCGGATTGGTGATGTCACGTTTGAGCCAGGCCAGGCGGGTGGCTCTATACGGGTTATTTTGGGCAAGGGCGGGAAATCACGTATTGTGCCATTTAGCCGACGCTGTGGGGGATGGCTGAAGGAGTATATGGCTCTGCGCCATGCGTCTGGTGAGGATGAGTGGCTGTTTGTGGTTACGAAGGGGAGAAGCAGCGGCCGTCAGATGGACCGTAAAAGCATCCGCAGAATTATTGTGGGGCTGGGGCAGCGCATTGGCATCCACGCCAACCCTCACCGGCTCCGCACGACGGCGGCCTGTATGATGTTGCAAAATGGGATGGGGATTTATGATTTGCAGCGCATCATGGGGCACAATGATTTGAAGACAACCCGGCGATACATCGCGGCCGCGCGGGTTGACCTGGCCCTGGCTATGAAGAAACATTCACCGCTGGACAATATCCGCTTATAAAATGCCCTTACGCTCACCCTGGAGAAGGTTTCGCATGATGAGTTCATAGGCGCGGTGGGCTTTCTCATTGGTTCTGAATTCAAAGGACCATTCACGGCTGCCCGCGATGATCTGGAGAATGCTGGTGCTGAATAAGGCCGCGGCCGTGCTGCTCAACATGCTCATAATGCCCTTGCCGCTATCCACGCTGCCCACCGCCGTGATGCGACTGTAGGGCAGGGATACCACTGCCCGGCTCTTGCTGATGAACGCCTGATCCATAAAAATAAGGCGTAAATCGGTGATGCCTACAAACCCTGTGCCACCCCCTTTGCAGTCAAGGACCGCGTAAAGGGTTTCCCCAGGCATGATGAGTTGCATGATCTTTTGCAGCTGGTCTGGCTTGTCGTGTTCTATCTCCATGTTTGATTCCTTGTCAGGGGCAGGTGTGAGAGATGCCCCCACCGGCGTAGGTGCAGGTGCTGATCAATGCCCCGGCAGCGTTGCGGAGAAAGGCGGTATCCCCGCCGTTGTTCCAGATGGCTTGGGCACTATTCCAATATAGATTGGTGGCGGTGTTGGAGCCTGATTTTGTCCAGACGTTGACCTGTGCCCCAGGGCTAAGAGTGAAGGTGGGAAAGGTGAACACATGATTGGCCTCATCCCTGAGTGTCCAGTTGGTCATGGTTTGGGCCGTGCCGCCGAGGTTGGCGATGGTGACATATTCCTCAAGCGGGCCGTTGGTTGGGCCGTAGAGGATGAAGGTGATTTTTATTTGCGCCGGGGCCGGGGCTGTGGGGGTTCTAGTTGGCGTGCTAGTAGGCCCTGGTACGGTTGCCGTAGCCATGGGCGTCTGGGTTGGTATAGGGGTTGGGGTAAATGTTGGGGTTGGGGGTGGATTGAAAATGATGGGCAGGTAGGCCGGGATGGTTGGGGTAAGCTGCCCGTAAATGGTAGAACCGGTGAGGTTTGCCCCAAACAAAAAGACCCCGATGAGTACAACAGTGACAACGGTCAATAAAGCATATCTTTTCCCCATCTCACACCACCTTTGATAATTTCTAGCCTGAACAATTCACGGTTTCTTCACTGCTAAATAGTACAAACGTTCTATAATCTCATTCCGCTTTGCCGGTTTCTTCATGGGCAGCGGCGGCTATGTCAGCATCAATTAAAAAGTGAATACCATAGGAAACCCCACCGTACTTGTCAATGAGGTGTTGTTTTTGCTCTTCGTTCAAACGTATGGATTCACGCAAGGGGTATTTTTTCGTCCCTGTAGGACGGCCTGGGCCTGCTTTATAATTGCCTTCCCGCTTTCCCCTTGTCGCCACGAGGCTATTGTGCAAGCTAATAGCAAAATTGCAACCTATATTGACATGACAATAAAGGTTTGATATTATCTATATGGCTCTGGCAGGCCACGGCGGGTGACATAATCTGTTCCAACTCAATAGTCCCCTTTCTCTCTGGCCTTTCTGAGGTCACACCCGTCTAACTGCCAGGCATCACGGCATTCGGATGGGCCAGAGAGAAAGGGGATTATTTTTTTTCCAGGCAGGTGAAATATGGACGCTGATGACATACGAGAATTACCCCAGTGGCTAGAAGGCGTGATCGCCAACCACCCTCGCATGGTAGCCATTGAAGAAGTGACCGATTTACCGTTCATCATCCCCGGCTGTTTTTGGAACAGTGATGATGATAGCTTCGAGGGCACTCCCGCCGAAGTCTACTTTGCGGAAGGCATTTTGACCTTGCGCGGCACTCCCCCAGGCTTTGATACGCCTGTTGAAGTCAGCTTCTTGCTGAATGAACTGGTAGAGCTAACTGTCTTCGCCCTATGCGCGCTATGCGCGGAAAGCGATGAAGAGGAATAAAATGAGCACCTTACCCCCTACCCCTACCAACCCCATCTACCAAGACGGCCCATTGGCCCAGGCCATCACCGCCTTCCAACAACAAATAGAGCAGTCCTATATTGCCTACGAAGAAAGCAAACGGGAAACAGATGCCCATGAAGCTACCAGGTTAGAAGAGATTATCAATAAAGCCAAACAACGGTTTGGCGATATTTGGCCCATCCTCTCCCCCTACATCGTTAAATCCCGCCTAGACTATGGACAAGAAGCCACCATTACCATAGCCATGCCCCAGATCACTCAATTTGAACTGGTGCAACACATTGATGGCTATGCCAAGATTTACTTTCCTTATTCTCGCCTGGATGTCGTCACGTTTAACGCCAGGAATTCACCCATCAGCGTCGGTTTTGGGAAAGTGTTGGTGTGTGGCCATCAGCATTGGCTAGAAAAAGAAGCTGAACGGCAGGCCGAAGAAGAACAAAAGGCCAAAAAACTCGCCTATACCCAGGCATGGCGTGACTATGAGCGGGAGTATGCCAGCATCTTGTCCAAAAACGAGACGGCCCTGGCCCTGCTCCAGGAACAATACACCACCACCTTCCCCGTCTGGCGGCTCACCTACGGCATAACATCCCACAGCGATGACGACGGCGAGTTCTATGCTGATACCCGATCCGTTTGGGTATTAAGCCCCGATCCTGATGAAGATGGCTTCTTCCCTGTCATTGATGACACCGGCTACGCCAGCCACCGCAAATACTACTCCCTGGTCTACCTCGATGGCCCCCAAACCTTCCAAGTTGACCACGGCTCTACCCATTGCGGCCATCTTCACATCAAAGAAGCCAACGACTCACTTTACTTTTCCCCTCTTCTCAATTACGCTGAGGTGTTGACCAGGGCAAGAGGCTGGGTTGAAGCCAATATGCACCCCTTACCCGATCTGCCTACCCATACCGCCTTTGGTCTGGATGAACGGCCAGACCGCTGGGAGATAGAAGAGCTAGAAAAAGAGCTTTCCGGTGAAGGGGGAGATGAAATCCCCTTTTAGTTAAGTTGCGGTGTGATCACCACCACAGGGGATGAAAAGCGGTTCGTTACCGCTGGTGGTGCCAGTAGGCTAGGGAAATTGGTCACCCCCTTTAAAGCGTGCATAAAAGACCTGTAAAAAACTAAAGTTGACTGCACGACGGCCACCGGGACGCTAACCCGGTATTTGTATGGCATTGGCGGTGTGGACGGTGACACACCCCTGATGAGTAGAGGGACAAACCGACCATGGGACGCATGAGCGACAAAAAACGCTCCGCACGACGGCCAGGACGACGTGAACGGGCACGGGTTAAGAAACAGCGTAGGTCACAAGCCTATTGCTCCGTGCCTGGCGCCGGTACCGTTCACGTAAAGTTGGGTCGGAAGAAGATGCGCCGCTTTTTTAGGGCGCGTCTGCTCCATCAATTGGTGACGTCAACCTCGAAAACAGGGAACCTGGCAAACGGCCAGGCTATAAGCCAGGAGTAGGTTCGATTCCTACCCAATGCCCCTTTTTCTATTAACCGGGTGAACCATGAAGCAGCAATTTGTAGAGATGCGTTTTAGATCAGACACCCTTGCCGCCATCGGCACGGCCAACAGTATCATTAACCAATACCGTCAGCAGGGGTATCAGCTTACCTTACGCCAACTGTATTACCAGCATGTGGCCCGTGGCCTTATTGAAAACACCGAACGGAGCTACAAGCGGCTGGGCGAAATGATTTCCAATGGCCGTCTGGCCGGGCTGATTGACTGGGGTGCCATCGAAGATCGCACCCGCAACCTGCGCGGTGTTACCCATTGGTCTAATCCCGCCCAAATCATCAATGCCACCTACAGATCATTCAGAATGGACAAATGGGACGGCCAGCCTAATCGGATTGAGGTATGGGTTGAGAAGGACGCCCTGGTAGGCGTCCTGGAACGGGTTTGCACGCGCCATGATGTTGATTACTTCTCTTGTCGTGGTTACGTCTCTCAAAGTGAGATGTACGAAGCGGCCCGCCGCCTGGCCCGTTATCTGGGTAGGGGGCAAGCTGTTACGGTGCTGCATTTAGGCGACCATGACCCATCAGGCATGGATATGACCAGAGACATCCGGGAGCGGCTGACCCTATTTTTAGAAGGAATGGGCATACACGTTAATAGACTGGCCCTTAATTGGGATCAGATTGAGCAGTACAATCCCCCACCTAACCCGGCCAAAGCCACGGATGCCCGCTTTGAGGGGTATGCCGCTAAATTTGGGTATGAGTCGTGGGAATTAGATGCCCTTGAGCCAGCGGTGATTGAGTCGCTCATAGAAAGGCATATTTTGAGACTTCGTGATGATGCGTTATGGCAGAAGAGCGTAAATGAAGAGGAAACTCACCGCGATCTTCTGCTTCGCACCAGCAATCAATGGCCCGGTGTGGTGGAATACCTAGAGGGGGCATGAAATGACAGAGCAGCCTAGTTTACAATCATGGAAAACGAGCGGTTTTGCCCTGATGTTTTATGATCAGGCGACTGGAAACCAGATTGAGGAGATGTGGCTGCCGGCAGGGCTGCCCATTCCAGGAGATATTATTATCTTCGCCAACGGCACCGCCTGGCGTGTGGAAGGGCGTTTTTACATCGTACCCTCTGATGATAAGCCGCCAGGCACTGATATGCCCCTCATTCAGTATTACGTGGGCCAGTTAGCGGCGGAACTGCTCTGTCAACATCCGCTCGCGTAACCATTCAGCGAAGGCCATCAATGTTTGTTGGCGGCTTTCATCCAGGGCAGAAAAGATGGTAGCAATCCGGTCACTATTTACGTCCAATGTTCTGGGGGGTGGGGCTACACCGGCCACCACCATCAACCACAGCGGGGAAACTCCTAGAACTGTGGCCAGGGCTGTGCAAACGGCGGGGCCGGCCTTTCCCCTTCGGAATTCAGTGATGGATGAGGGGGAAATACCGGCCTTTTGGGCCAATTGATTGTAGTTCAACCCCAATCGTCTCAATTCGTCATCCAACCATACATCAGGTGCAGGAATATCCATTTGTCAGTCCCTCCATCGCTCTTTTTTCGATTTATCAGTTTGTAACAAATAGTTACTTGGAAGAATTGGCCTTTTCGTGTTATCGTAAAGGCGTAACGAAAATCAGAATAGCACAGAAGGGGTCATAATGCACAACGGGGCACAATCCGGGCCAAATCCGGGAGAAATTACAATCATTATTTTGGTGGTGGCGTTTGTCTTCGGCATTGCCTACAACGGATTTGTGGCCTGGCTGGAAAAAAGCGGCCGGGATGATGGCTATACAGCGTTTTTGGTTGTGGGGGGGGTGCTGACGACGTTGGCCTTAGCAATTCCCCTGATCGGATTACAGCCGGTCTTGGTTGTCTTATTGCTGTTCGGCTGCACCGGCCTGCCCATGATCATTGGCTCCGTCTATCGTCACACTGAAACCAGGCGCATCGCCAGGGAGAATTTACAGGCCACATTGCAGGAGTTTAGCAATGGCAACCCCGGTTAAGCGGTGGCCTAATTCAGCAGCCTGGGCACGAGACGACGCGGCCGCGGCTATGCAACAAGTCATCACCATCATGCAGCCGCTACTCCAACACAGTGACCCCATAGTTGTAGCCCGCGCCGCCAAGTCCATGTATCACATCACCAATGCCCTGCGGCTTCTGGAAGCGGTTGGCGCTCCTACTCGCCCTACAGAAGCCTGACAAAAAGGGGTGGCTATTTGGCGGCCTACCGCTACCGCTGCTTCTGATAACGGGGCACACGCCCAGTGCCTAATTCCAAGAGGCGAACGGGCACTTTATAACAGTGGTATTCAGTAGAAGTAAAAGATTGGAAACCACTATATTTACCAATTTCACACCATCGGTTGGCTGTGCCACAAAAAAACAGCCGCCTCTAACGCCAACAATCAACTGGAAAATAGCTTTTGATAACGTGCATTAACACAAGCTAACCAGTGTTTGGGATGTTTATGGGGGCGTTCTTTGGGACAATTAAAGGTGGCCTGGCCGGTTGTGCTGAGAGTGTTGTTTCTCGGTTGTGAATGATGCTATCAAAGAGATCTCCTGACTCCACAAAGAGAGTTCCTTCTCCTTCACCTGTGTCACAGGTAATGGAATATGTGATCGCACCTCACCGTGAATGGCTTGACCAGACAGTGAGCCAGGCAGCCGCCGGGCCTGCCCCCCCCAACGGCGTGACGGCCGCCTACGACGAAGCCCACGCGCTAACACAACAATTGCACAGAATGGCCTTTTCCGATGGCCTGCCAACAGCCGATAGCCAGGGGCTAGAACGGCTGTTGTTTCGATTGGTGAAGGTGAATGAGGCATTGGTGGGAATGTTGGCAGAGGTCATTGATAGGCGCGTGGCTTCTTCTGCTCCTGCACATCCGATCCAGGCGGTGAGTCTGGATGAGGTTTACCAGGCCAGCTACTGTGATGCTTGCGGGAATGAGTTGACGCCCGATGGTGATTGCATTGCCCCATCTTGCCCTACCTTTTGGGAGTAACATCCGTGAGCGACTTCAAAACCTTCATCGAACAATTAAAAGAACGGGCTGACATCGTAGAGGTGATCAGGGACACGGGCAAGCTGACGCCGGTTGGCCGGGGGAAGTATGTCAGCACAAAGGAGCATGATTCGCTTTCCATTGACCCGGAGCGGGGTTGGTATGTGTGGTACTCCAGGCAAAACCAGGCAGGGGGTGAGGGGGATGTTATTACCTGGTTACAGCATCACGGGGGCTTCCCAGAATTTACGGATGCGCTGCGGTTTCTGAGTGAACGGACGGGGGTGCATTTTGAATGGAATGAGCGGCAAACCCAGGCGTTTTTGGCAACACGGGCGCGGCATGATGCGTTGGCGTTGGTTGCTCAATTTTTGCACGGCAAGTTGAAGACGACTCCAGCCGCGATGGATTATGCCCTGGGCCGGGGATGGACGGCCGAAACGATTGAGGCCGCTGGCCTGGGCTACTGGGATTGGCCGCTGGCTGATGAGCTGCGGGGCTGGCTGTCAATGCACGAGATTGACCAGTCAAGACCGGAAGTTGTAGCGGTGCTTGGTTTGCGGGGGGATGTGCAGGCGTGGCTGGAGCGGTGGAAGGTTGAGGGGAAGGATACGGCGGAGTGGGCGGACAAGGGGAAGATCCCCGGAATGCCGGGCGGCCTACTGGTCTACCCTCATTGGGAAAGGGGGAGATGTGTCTACCTTTCCGGCCGGGGGATTGCGGGGGAGAAGTGGCACTGGAATTTACGCCAGGCATTGGTGGGCAACCGGAAGCCGTACTTTAACCGGATTTACACCCGGCAGAGTGACCTGGTGGTGGTGGTGGAAGGGCAGGCGGACGCGATAACGTTGGCCCAATGGGGCATCCCGGCCGCGGCCCTATGTGGTTGTGCCATTAGTGACCGCCTGCTGGAAACGTTGCGGCAACATAAGCGGGTGGTAGTGGCTCTGGATGGGGATGCAGCGGGGGAGCGGGGGGCACGAACGTTGGCGATGGCGTTGGGACCGGCAACCCCGGTGGTGTCATGGCCGGGTAGCGGGGATGCCAATGATTGGCTGCTGAAAATGGGGGGAAATCAGAAGAAGTGCTTGAGTTTGCTGGGAACGGCACCTATTTTAGCGTTGTGGGCAGCCCAGCGGTGGGCGGAGCTACCTGACTGGAAGAAGGAAGAGGAGCGGCGGGGGATTTATGATCTAATCGCTTCGTTAATGCCCTACGATTACGCCATCCATTTGGAGCATCTGGCGAAGGCGTTGGGGCTGACGGTTACGGGACTGAAGCGCGTGGTGGCGGCCATCAAAACCGAACGGGATTTGGCCGCGATGGGAGCAGACCCGGCGAAGACACCCCGGCCAGAGCGGCCGGTTACGATGGCGGATGGGGAGAAGCCAAAATTATCCGGTGAGGATGAGGAGTATCTCATCAGCCAGAGCCGCGATCATGAGGGGCACGCGCAATGTGCCAACCGGTTGTTTGGGCAGCGGGTGGCGTTTGTGCCAGAGTGGGGTTGGATGACCTACAACGGGAAACATTGGGAGCGGCAGGGGGCAGATCATCAGGTTCAGGAGTTGGTTGTACAGACGCTCAAGGCGCGGCGGCATTTGGCGGTAGAGTATGAGCTAGACCCACTGGTGAGTGCATCGGGCTGTAAGCGGCCGAATGTGTTGGCAACGCAGGGGATGTTGGAGCGGTTGGTGCTGGCCAGCGTGGCCGATTTTGATAGCAGCCCGGATTTACTGAATTGCAACAATGGGGTGGTGGATTTGCGAACTGGGGCATTGTATCCCCATGAGCCAGGCCAGCGTTTTACCTACTGCCTGACCACCGATTATGTGGCTAAAGCAGATTATTCAGATTGGCTGCTCTTCCTGATGGATGTGACCGGCCACCGGGATGAGGCTGGGATCAATCATATTGATGAGGAGTTGATCGCCTGGCTGCAAATGGCGGTGGGGTACAGCCTGACTGGTTACACCCGTGAGGGTTGTATTTTTTATTTGTATGGGCCTACCCGATCTGGGAAGGGCACGTTCACCCAGACGATGCTGAACCTTTTGGGCACGCCGCTGGGGGGGAGCATTGATTTTAATGTACTCACCCAACAGCGCAGTGAAGACAGCCAAAACTTTGCCCTGGCCCCGCTGAAGCCGTGCCGTTTGCTGGTGGGGAATGAGCCGGGCAAATACGAGAGATTCAACGAAGCCAAGATGAAACAATTAACCGGTGAAGACCCGGTTAGATGTGCCTATAAGAATCGGGATCAGTTTGAATATCTGCCCCAGTTTAAGATTTGGCTCTCTTCCAATTGGCCATTCAATGCGGACACCTCTGATGACGCGGCCTGGGGCCGGGCGCGGGTGGTAATTTTCCCCAACAGCTTCCTGGGCCGTGAGGATAAGGGGCTGAAAGGGCGGCTTCAATCACCAGATGGGCTGCGGGGGGTGTTGGCCTGGGCGGTGGAAGGGGCACGGCGATGGTATGACCAGGGGGATGAGGGGCTGATGACCCCGGCCGCGGTGCAAAAGGCCACCAAAGTTCAGCGGCATGAACAGGATTTTATCCAGCAATTTATAGATGATTGCTGTGTGGTAGAGGCGAGCCTGGGCAAGGGGTTCTTTTTTACGCCAACGGCAGAACTTTACCAGGCATACGCGGGCTGGTGCCAGGGGATGTTGACACCACAAAAGAACCGGTCCTTCTCCCTGTCATTAAAAGGCAAGGGATTTTTGGACGGCAAACAGTATATTGACGTGGGGCCAGAGCAGCCCACTCTGTTTAGTGAGAATGGGCATGGGGCGGTGATGGGGGTCAAGCGAAAGCAGGTACGGGGTTTCTTCGGCATCCGCTTGAATGAGGATGGGGTTATGAATTTGAGCGAAAAAACGCAATCGGTAAGACACAAGACGCATTAAGGCGGTTTTTGCCGGGTTATTGCCAAAAACGCTCTCATGGGCAATAACCAGACATTTTACGTCTTAATCTGTCTTATTTGACAATTTGTGTCATAAAAAGAAGGAATAAGAAGAACTTTACCAGAGGTAGAGAATTGAACCTTAAATAAGACAGATTGAAAACGAACTTTTTATCTACCTCTGGTGATGAGTAAGACAGATGAAAAGGGCAGTGTCTTGGAGAAAGCGGAAAAAACGGGTTGAGATGGTTCCCTGATGGGATGGGGGACGGGTAGGAGCTAGGACGGGCGTTTTTTTGGGCACTGCTTACGATACATCAATGCAGAAACGTGGATCAATCGAAAATAAGGGGCTTCTAGCGGCTCTGAGAGGAAGGTGATTATGGCGCGGAGGCGGACGGGGACGGTGTTGGAACAATATTTGCAGTCGTTGCCGCGGGATGAGCGTCTGGATATGGAGTCATTGGTTGTGGTGTTGGTGGATGAGATAAAAGCCAGGCCAGGAATGGAGCGGCGGCATTTTGGGGAGCGTGAGGCGGTGGAAATTATATGGGCGATTGGGCGGTATCTGAACAGCCCTCTCTCTCAAAGGGGAAGATTATTATGCACAACGAACCAAAATTAACCAAGTGGGAACGTAGGACGCGGCCGGCTTCTCCTGTGGAAGCGTGGGGCTTCGCGGTGGTGGGGTTTTGTATGAGCGGCTGCGCGGCGCTGGGGCTGGCCATGGCATACCAATACGGCAATGTGTTGTGGTTGACCCTGACGGTTGCGGGGGTTGGGGGGCTGGCGGTGCTGCATGGCCGGATTCTGGCCCATGATGAGCGAGCGTATACGCTGGTGCAAGAGTATGCCCAAGAGGCTCCGGCTGCCCATCATCCAGGGCCGCTGATCCAGCCGTGGTATGTAGAAAAGCGCGGGAGCGGTGGGATTATGAAGCGGGGGGGGCTGCGGTTGTCTGAACAGCAATGGCGAGTGGTAGCCGGGCAGGTGTTGGCGAATGAGCGGCTGACGCGGGCGGTACTGGAAGAGTGCAACCGGATTTGTGATCCGCATAAGCCATTCCCCAATGTCACGGACCGGTTTCAAGAATATAGGCATGAGTTTGTGACGATGGGGTGGGTGGATGAGCAGGGTGGCATCACCCTGTTTGGACGGGAGTCACTAAGCCAATTTTTAACCCCCCCCATAGGCAGCCAACCCCCCCACCCCGGTACTTATCAGCCAAATTTTAATGGACGGCCACCGACGACGACGGACGACGACGGCGACCGACCAGAGTGAGGGGAGCATGAACGGTTTTTCTTTGCCACTCCCCCCACCAGCCCCGGATTTGACGGCGGGGGAAATGTTGGTGGGGGCGGTGGTGATGGGATTGATTGTTTTTATAGTGGTGGCCTGGGTGGGGGAGATGGTGATGAGCGTCTCTAAACGACTGGGCGCGGCTATCGTGCTGGTTTCGCTCCCGGCCGGGGGACTGTTTGCCCTGGCCGCATGGGTGATCATGTTGACGGGCTAATGATGGGGGAAATTATGGACATTGAACTGTTCGCAAAGATTGTTTTAGTCGTTGGGGCTGGTGTTGGAGTGATATTGGCTCGCTTCTTTTGGCGGCTACATGTTGGGCCACGGAAATTAAACAGGGTGTTAGCCATCGTTCTGATCGTGTTGGCTCTGGTTTCGGCGGTAGATTTGATTGTTACGGTGGTGACGCCATGACCTTCGATGAACGCCACCGGCGCGACTGTGCGAACGATGATTGTGACTATTGTGCGCTGCCCTCAGAAGCTCCGCCTTTTCCCAGGCCCAAAGCACGGATGAGAGATAGCAGCAGTACGAAGGTGACGATGGGCGGGTTGATTGTGGAGATGTATGTGGACGGGCAGCGGTTTTTGTTTGTGGATGATCGGCTGTTTCAGTTGATCCCGTGGCTGTTGTGCGTGCTTTTGGGGATGGGAATTTGTTCTTTTGGTTATGTCCTGCTGATGAGCTGGCAGAGCATCGTGGGATAAGTGAGGCAGATGATGAAACGAGGTGATGTGGTGAAGATTATAGCGGGGGAGCGGGTAGGGGATGAGGTAGAGGTGATTACCACTCCCATTGGCAAGAGTGACCTGTTGGTGGTGAGGCGGCCTGATGGACGGGCGTATATGGTGAAGCGCAGTGAGGTAGCTGTGGTTCAGCCCAAAGGAGATGATGGCGAGCGATGAATGACACACCTTTGATAACAAATTGGCTGGAGGCGTTGGCGAAGCCGATGCCGGAATATACAGCGGAGTTGGTGGCTTCCACGCAGGCGGAATTGAATGAGGGGATGCCGTGGCTGATGGGGCAGCAGGCCAATTATCTGGTGCTGCGGTTACGTCCAAAACACCGGCTGGATTTGGGAGAATATCCGGCGCACGTGGATTGGATCATCGTGGAAGGGGGGAGTGAACCGGTACACCCGGCGTGGGTCAGGGCTATCCGGGATGCCTGTGCTCTGTTTGACTGTGCCTTCCTGTTTGAGGGGTGGGGGGAGTGGGAGCCGTATCTGGCACTGGGTCAGCAAATATGGCAGCGGATGGACGGAACGTATGAGCGGCTGGTGTTGGATTGGCTGGACGTCAAAACATGGCAGGAATGGGAAGATGGCATTGGCATGGCGTTGATCTGGGATGAGCCTGGGGTGATGTATCGGAAAGTGGGGAAGGCCAGCCGCTTGCTGGACCGGCGTGAGCATCGTGACGTACCTGAGGGGTATATCAGCAAAGAGGAGCGATAAGATGATGCTGACCATTCGTTTAGGCGGCAAAGCTGACTTGGTATGGGCACAAGAAACGGTTAGTAAACATCATTATTTGCAATGCCCAGTTCACCCCCAGGCACGGCCCATGGTGTATGTGGTGGAACTGAACGGAGAGCGGGTTGGCTTGTGTATGGCGGGCTTACCTCATGCTACGCAGAACCGTAAATGGTGGGGCTATGCACATCAGCCCACCCAGTGGCAGGTGGTTGATTTGAGCAGATTGTGGCTATCTCCTAAATTGCAATACAGGGGTGAATGGTGCCAGCCTGAAATCGTTCCTGGTTATACAGATAGGCGGGGAAGTTTCAGGCCAACGACTATGACCTGGCTTATCAAAGAAGTCTTGTGTCGAATTCAAAAAGACCGCCTTGCTTTATGGCCCCCTGTTTACCCACATCAGCCATACCATATTCTTTTGGTCATTAGCTATCACGATCCGAGTCTCCACAAGGGAACAATTTATAAATTGAGCGGGGCTGAACCGATGTATACAAACAATGATGGTCTCCCTCTTCCTGGCCCATCGGGGAAATGTGGGTGGGTGTGGAAGCTGCCTACTCCAAATTGGTCATGGCAGGATATACAGATTATTCGGCCGCGAACCATGAGACTGAACCTTGTTTGGTGAGGTGAGATGATGATGCCTAATCGCAGTACAGGGATGACGATAGGGGAGAAGCTGGTGGTACGGTCCCAGTTTCAGGAGATGTTGACGTGGCTGGGGCGGGGGTGGGTGAAGGCCCCACCGGGGCGGATGTGCCCAGAGTGTGGTGGCCCGGTTTGGTTGAAGGTGTTTGGCCGCAGGGAGCGGCATAGCTGCTCTTACTGTCTGTGGTCACAAGAGTATCAGGTGAAATAAACAAAGGGGAATGGTCACATGAATAGTCAATTACTTCATCATCCCTGGCAAAGAAAGACGGTGCGCCAGGCGTTTCCAGAAGATGATTGGGGGTTGAGCGGGGGTGGGCTGCTCTTGCCACGCTCCATCATGCCTAAGCCGAGGCCAAAGGCGGTAGATTTTTTCTGTGGGGCTGGGGGGATGTCTCTGGGCACCATCCAGGCCGGGTTTGAGGTGGTAGCGGCGTTTGATAATGATGCTGAGGCAGCCGTAACCTACACCCTCAATCTGGGGGCGTATCCCATGCAGTTTCATTTTGCTACCCCGGAAGATGGGGAACGATTGAATCGGGTTATGGAACGACACTTGTCACCGAAAAAAGATAAGAAGGGAAATGTCGTCTCCATCGCCAGGGTGGCCGGAAGTGGCTGGCGGGCGAGTAATCCGGGGATGCCTGGCGTATCACATTTCTTTTTTGGCGATGTGCGGAAATGGTCAGGGGAGCAGATTTTGGAAATTATTGGCATGAAGCGGGGGGAGTTGGATTTGGTGATGGGTGGGCCACCCTGCCAGGGATTTAGCGCGGCCGGTAAGAGGGATGTGATGGACCCGCGTAACAGCCTGATTTTCGAGTTTGGGCGGTTGGTAGTGGAGTTATTTCCCAGGAGCATGGTAATGGAAGAAGTGCCCGAAGTGCTGAGTATGGTTACACCTGAAGGTATCCCGGTTATTGATGCTCTGTGCAGCATCCTGGAGAAGGGGGATTATGGGGCGTATGACGCTTTGAAGAAGTCGCTAACGGGCATGATGAAGGTGAAGGGGACGGTGAGAGGGCGGAAAGGGGAGAAAGAAGAGAAGGCTGTTTCCACTCCAACCCCATCACCGCCACAATTAGCGTTATTTTGAGAGGTGGGTTATGGATGAAGACGAAGAAGCGATCTGCGGAGTGGATGATAAGGGGGTAATTATGTGGGCAACGTATAGTGTGATCTGTTTGATGGTGGTGGCTGGGGTGGTGGGGCTGATAGCCGGGTGTATGCTGTGGGAATGGCTGAGTCGGCCGCAATAGCCAAAGGGAGGCGGGATGAAACGAAAAGCACGAGCAGTACCCCCCATGCTACCGAGGGAGCCGCTTACAAAAAAAGCGTTAGCTGCTATCGAAAAATTTGCTTCAATTAAAGCCGGCGATCTCCCGTTGCACTATTTTATGGTAAGGCATGTTCTCAAGGCTGAACGGATGCGGCGGTCTGACCTGTATGCCTGGCTGGAAAAACAAGACTATCGCTGGCAACCCCACATTGGTTGTTGGGTGAAGAAAGATAAGCCAGATTAGGGGGAATACGGATGAAAAAGCGTTATTGGAATATCCGGGTGAGCAGTAATGGGTGGGTGAGCAGCACTCATCACTATTTTGTGTATGTGACGATGGTTGACAACAATGTACGGGTTCGCAGAACGTTTCTTATTAATGCCCAGTCTTTTTTGTGGGCAGATGGGAATGGATATTTGAAACGGCCGCAGTATGTTGTCAATGAGGTACTGGTGCAGCTGAAAAAGCAGATCGAGGCAGGAACGTTTCTATTTTATGAGCATGACCGGAATGGTAGGCAACGCTGGGAGAATCTGCGCTATTACGATCCTGCGGTTGTAGCAGAGATGATGGCATCCTGGCCAGGGGTGAAGGATTGCGATAAAACATAATTGGCTTGACGATTGTTTGGAATGGTGTATGATGGTGTTGTGTGACCTTCCCCCCATCGCCACACACCTGGGTCAGCCCGATTTTCCCGATGTCGGGCTGACCCCCAGGGGTGAGGACTGAGGGAGAAGGACTAAAAAAGGGACTCCTGGGAAACAGCTACTGGTAAACGGCTCTACTCCTTATTGGCAAAAAGACCCGGTCATTGTGACCGGGTTTTTTTGTTTATTCTGGGGGCAGACATTCGAGCAGCCAGACATCTGGGCCGTAGGATGTGGCCCGTAGGGAGGCGGTGGGATAGCTGGGATTGGCCTCATCCGCTGCTTTGGCAAGCAGGGAGCCACCGCAGAGGATGTAAGCGTGGCCGTGTTCCAAGAGGTGGATGTGCTGCGGCTCTGGGGTGGGATTGAGGGATTGCACCATGAGAGGAGTGTTGGGGCTAGATGGGGCAAGGCTGGCCGGGGTGTAGCTTAATAGACCGAAGCCCAGAAGCAGTAGAGAAAAGAGGAAAAAGATACGTTGGGGCATGGTTTTTTGTCCTTTTGGGGGGTGCCTTTGGTTGTAGTTTGACAACAAGGCAAACTTTACGATAAACTACGCACAGTATAACGAATTTTCGGAAGCGGGGGAAGGCTTCACGACAAGGTGAAGCAATGACAGTTCAGGCCACATTGCCGGGTATGCCGGCGGAAGACCAACCCATATTGGATCACACCCACGCTGCGGAGCGGGGGCTTTTTGAGTTGGCCCTGCACAGCGAAGGGGTGGAATGGCATGATGCCTATGGGGAGTTGGTAGAGCGGGGGTGGTACTGGCGGAAGGCGGCGGTGATAGCCTGGCTCTGTTTGCCCAAGCAGGAGCGGAAGCCAAAAACCAAACAAGAGCTTGCTACCCTGTTGGGGCTGGGCAATACCGGCCGCATTGTGGAATGGGAACGGGACCCGGCGGTACAGGCGAAGATTCTGGCCGTTTCCCAGGCGAGCCTGCTCCATGCTCTGGCTGATGTAGATAAGGCGTTGGTAACAGCCGCCTCTTCCAGCGATTACAAAAATAATCAGGACCGCAAAACCTACTACCAACGGCTGGGGCTGCTCACCGATAAACATGAATTGGCTATGTCGCAAAACAAGGCTGGGGAAGCGATGAAGCAGATGAGTGATGCAGAGCTATTGGCTCTGGCCCAGGCGGGTGAGGAAGATGACCCCAACTATAGCGAACTCCCCTTCTAGACCGCTCGCCCATGCCCAACGTGAAGCCATTGCCGAGCGGGCGCGCCGGGCCAGAATGCTGTTGGCCCAACGCCATCCGGCCCATTTTGCCAGCTATGTAGATGACAAAATGGCTAAAGAGTATCAGGCCAACCACCTGCTCTTCATCGGTGACAAGCTGAGACAAGCGGAAAGTGGGGAATTGTGGGCTGATGTACCAGGGGATGGGGTGAAGATTGTGGTCATTGAAGCCCCGCCACGTCATTGGAAATCATCCCTCATTAACAAAGCGGTGGCCTGGTTTATTGGCAAGAGGGTGAATGAAGGCAGGCCCCACCAGGTTATTTTGACCAGCTACGGGGCTGAATTGGCCGTGACGAACAGCCGGGCGGTGCTAACGACGGTACGGGATACGCCCGAATTTGGTGAGGTGTTCCCCGGCGTGGTGATTGACCCCAACCGGAGCGCGGCCAACAACTGGGCGTTGCTCGGTGAACCCACCACCACCTGCATTGCTACCGGTGTGGGTGGTGCCTTAACCGGGCAAGGGGCTGACATGATGGTCATTGATGACCCGGTAAAGGATTTTGCCGATGCGGCCAGCCCCACCAGTCGTGAATCGAAGTGGCAATGGTGGCTGACCACGGCCCGTACCCGTGTTAATCCGGGTGGCTTCGTGGTCATTCCCCTCACCCGATGGCATGAGGATGATATTGTGGGGCGGATGCTGGCTAACCAGGAACACGGGGATCGGATTGTGATGATACGCCTGCCTGCCCTGGCCGAAACCCAGGCGGAGCGGGAAAGCGCGGGGCTGTTGGGGCTGCCAGTAGATAAGGCTGATCTGCTGGGGCGGGCTGCGGGGGAAGCGTTATGGCCCAGCCGATACAGCCGCGAGCAGCTTTTGGCAACGAAGCGATTAGGGCCAGCGGCCTTTGAAGCCCTGTATCAGGGCCGACCGCGCCGGGAAGGGGGGTATCTGCTGGGGCGGCATCATTTTAAGAGTCTGGCCAGTAAACCGGGCACAGATGTACGGTGGATTTGGATTATAGATTTTGCCTTCACGGAAAAACAGGTAGCCAAAACCAAGAGCAATGACCCAGACTGGACGGCGATGGGACTGATTGGATTATGGACACCAGGGGGAAATAGGCAGGATGCCCGGCTGGTGATTGGGGATATGCACCGGTGGCAATGTACCCTGACCCAGGCCAAACAGCACGTCAAGCGGATTATGCTGACGACACCAGGGGTGGGCGCGGCCAGTGCCAATGATTTTGTAGACCGGATCGCCTTCGATGATTTACGGGCGGATGCTGATTTGATGAGCCGCCGCCTGAAAACATTGCCCCGGATGAGGGGGGACAAGGTGGTGAAGAGCGCGGCCTGGCGGGATAGGGCTGAGGGGGGGCTGGTGTACCTGGTGGATGGGGCGTGGAATGGCTGGTTTCTGGACCAGGTAGAAGCGTTCCCCAGGGGCAGCCATGATGACGGCATTGATGTGGTGAGTGTGGGAACACAATATTTTGGTATTGGCACAGGCAACCGGGGGGTGAGTTCGGTCAAAGTGGTGGGGTTTGGTTAGGTTGTTAAGGATTGCGTTATGAGTGGTGGTACGAAGAGCGTCTTCCAAATAGAGGAGTTTAAGCCGCTGGCGGGGCTGTATGAGCGGCGGAAACGGCTCTATGGGAATTATTGGAAATATTATAAGGCTGAGGTGTATAAGCCCTCTGGGATGGGGGGGAGTGAGCTGGGGCAGTACACCCAGCAGCGCATTGCTAATGCAACGCGGCCGCTCTTCACCCCCCTGGCCCGTGCCGTCAATTTGGATGTAGCTCTGATTCCGGGGGGATGGGCGATTGTACCGGCCGCCAGTGAGCTGCAAGGGGCGGTTGAGGCCCTGTTTGAGGCATCGGCCTGGGAGGTAGAGGGGGATATTTATACCCGGTTTACGGTGGCCATGGGTGAGGCGGGGTTGCTGGTGGTGGATGACCGGGAGCAAAACCAGGTGAGCTTGCAGGTACTTCGGCCTGACCGGTATGTGGTGGAGCGGATGGGGCGGTATGACGCCAGACCAAAACGGCTGGTCTTTATAGAGATGGAGCATGGGGGGGATGAATTGGCAACGGTGATTGATCCGGATTTGATCCGGACGTATCGCAATGGGGAGCCGGAAGGCTTTGAAGGACGGCCACCGGCGTATGTGAATGGGTTGGGATTTGTGCCGTTCGCGGCCGCGGTGGATGACCCTGGCGATGGGGAAGGGGAACCGACATTTGACGACGTGATCGCCAGCCTGGATGAGGTCAATCAACAGGCCACACATCTGTCTAATATCATCCGCAAGCATGTAGAGCCACAGTGGGCCGCCATCGGGGCTGAGGCGGGCGATTTGACCAAGAGTGGGGATACAGTCTGGTTTTTCCCAGAGGGGAGCGACATCAAGGCAGTGCTGGCCGAAGTGGACTTTGACGGCTTCTTAGCGTTCATCAAAGAGATCAAGGAAGAGGTCAAAGAGGGGCTGCCCGAGCTGGCTTTCGCCAAATTGGCCGGGCTGGAGCGGATTGCCTCAGCCACAATTGAACTGCAAATGGCCGAAGCGGTATGCAAAATCCGACGGCTGCGTAAACCGGTGGATTATGGGCTGCGCCAGGCGATGCGGCTGGCCGGGCGGGCCGCGGCCGCGATGGGGCTGCATGAATTGGCTGTGTTGGATAGCCCGGTGCTGAAGCTGGATGTTGGGCGGCCTGTCATCTCCATTGATGCCCTCACCCGGTTACAGATTGATCAGGCTACCACCAGCAAAGAACTTCAATCATTGGCATTGGAACGAGAAAGAGCCTTGTTGTCTGGGGATGAAAATGGCTGATCTATACGGGGATATTTTGCGGCTGAATGAACGAGCGGCCGGGCAGGCGGCGCGGCTGGAAGATCGCCTGGTGCGCGATATTGCCAGAGCGTACGAGAATGCCCGGCGTGATCTCCAGGGGCGATTTGTGGAGCGGGTCGGCGAAATGGGGGAGATGACTCCCGATGGCGCAAGGCGGCTGGCTAACGATCTGCAATTGATTCAGGCGATTGAGCGGCGGTTGGGGCAGTTAGAGCAAGAGTATGGGGAGCTGGTCAGGCAGGGACTGACGCAAGCCAGTGATCTGGCCTTCGCGCAGGCGGCCAGTGAGATTGGCATATTGACACGAGCGATGGGGATCACCCCGTTTCAGCAGTTTGGCATGAACACGCTGCTAGAGCTAACGGTGGGGCCGGCATTAGACCAGATCCCGGGCATTGTGGGGGCCACACGGGCGATTTTGCTGGCGGAGATGCGGGAGCGGCTGGCCAGTGGGGATAGGATGCAGGATATTGCCAGAGCATTGTTTGGCCGGGGTACGGGGGTATTCCCCAGAGGATTGACCAGTGCTGAGTTGGCAACGCGCCGGGCGTATGTGCAGGCCACGAATATGGCCAAGCTGATGTATTACGAGCGGGCCAGGCAATATATCCCCGGCCTGATGAAGCAAGCGGTAGCCGCTATTGGGGATAGGACGACAAAAACCTGCCTGATGATACATGGGCAGATACGGCCAATAGATAAGCCGTTTGAAGTGGTGGGCACTCCCAGCTTTGGCGGGCTGCAAATGAATCCGCCCTTCCATTGGAATTGTCGAACGACGGTGGTGGCGTATGTGGCGGAGTTTGATAGTCGCAGTGGGTTGGTGACGGGGGAGATGGAAGCGGATGCTAAAGAGGAGTTGGCGAAGAGATGAGTACCCTGAATTTGCAGGTTGCAGCGTCAAATCGTGACGGCCATCAGCTGTCAGCGGGGACATTTGGTGACATCACGGCGTCATCTCTGCCGGTGGGTAGCTTTGGTGGTAATTCGGTGGTGGCGGCGGTGGCGTTTTTGGTAGCTATCAGCCAGGGGGAAACGATTAACCAAGCGATCCTAACGATCACCTGGAGTGATACGTACAACGCTGGTGGGGCCACGATACAGGCGACTATTTATGGTGAAGCGGCTGATAATGCAGCCGTGTTTGCCGCCACAAATGGCAATATCTCTGGTCGTAGCAATACGACGGCCAACGTGGGGACGGGCAGCCTGGCAAATGTGGTTACAGATCAGGAACGTCAGTTTGACGTAACCGCGATTGTACAGGAGATTGTGAATCGCTCTGGCTGGTCTAGTGGCAATGCGATGGCGTTTTTGCTGCGCGACAATGGTTCGGACAATCAGGAATGGCAAGAATTTTACGCGCATGATGGTTCGACCACGAAGGCTGCCAAACTAGACATTGATTTTGGCAGCAGTGGACATGACGATTTACTGGCTGCGGTTGGTATCTTCACCCTGGCGGGGCAGGCGGCCGCGCTCTTGCGAGCGGTGCTGTTGACGGCCAATCAGGCCAGCTTCACCCTGAGTGGGCAAGCGGCCGCGTTGCGGATAGACCGGTTGGCGTTAGCGACTCAAGCCAGTTTTGTCCTGAGTGGGCAAGCGGCCAATCTTAGGGCGGGGTATAGATTGGCGGCTAATCAGGCCAGCTTCACCCTGAGTGGGCAAGCGGCCGCGTTGCGGGTAGACCGGTTGACGGTAGTGACTCAGGCCAGTTTTGTCCTGAGTGGGCAAGCGGCCGCGCTTCTGTCAGACCGCCTATTGACGGCCAATCAACAAAGCTACACCCTGAGTGGGCAGGATGCCAACCTGGATTACAGTGGGGCTGGTGGCTACACCATCAGTGCTGGGCAGGCCAACTTCACCCTTGACGGGCAGGCGGCAATCTTACAGGCGCAAAGAACGATTTCTTCAGCCCAGGCCAGTTTTGCCCTTGCCGGTCAAGATGTGAACCTGTTGGCAGATCGCCTCTTAACCATCAGCCAGGCCACCTACACCATGAGCGGTGAAGATGCCTTCGTGTTGGCCGGGCGCATGATTAGCGCGGGGCAGGCCAACTATGTGTTGGCTGGTCAAGATGTGGCCTATGTGGTGGATTATGTGGTTGTGGCCACCTATGCCGCCTTCACCCTCGCCGGGCACGATATTTTGTTTGATTACTCTGGGATTGAAACCCCAGTGGAGCGCGTCTATTCGATAGACGCGGAAAGCAGGCTTTATTTAATTGGGGCTGAGAATCGTGTGCTACCGGTTGGGGCCGAAGCCCGCGTTTACGCCATCACCTAAAGGAGTGACTCATGGCAACATTCAACAAATTCCATGCTTTTGTGGAGCATCTAGCCGAAAAGGTACACGACCTGGGGACTGATCAATTGGTGGTGGCGTTGTGCGCGGCCGCGAATGCCCCGGCAGCGACCAACACCGTTTTAGCCAACTTGACCCAGATCAGCTACACCAATTTATCCAGTCGCAACATCACCACAACTAGCAGTGCCCAAACATCTGGGATCTACAAGCTAGTATTGGCTGACCTGGTGTTGACGGCCGGCGGGGGCAGCGTGGGGCCGTTTCGTTACGTGGTTATTTACAACGACACCCCCACATCACCGGCTGATCCATTGATTGGCTGGTACGACTATGGCAGTGAAATTACCCTGGCCGATGGGGAAACCCTGACCATTGATTTTGATGCTGCCGATGGGGTGTTGCAAATAGCGTAACGGTGCAGTCATGGAATTTACCAAAGACCCCCAGGCAGTCCTGGATTACAAATGGGATTGGTCAGATTGGCTGGCCGATGGTGAAACAATCACCAGCCACACCGTGACGGCATCGGGCCTCACCCTGGATAGTCACAATGTCTCTGATGGGAATACCAGTGTAACCGCCTGGTTAAGCGGTGGCGCGATCCACACAAAATACCGGGTGGTCTGTACTATTACCACCAATCAAGGGCGCACAGATGAGCGCACCATGATTATTAACTGTCTTGATCGTTAATATGCACCCGATAGATGAAGCCATCCAGCAAATGGCAGAAAGAAAACAGCGACGCACCTGGCCGCTTCTCTCTCTGGCAGAATTAGCCGAGCTAAATAACCACGAATTGCGGCAGATTGCGTTGGCAAAAAAGGTGAATGCCCGGCAGAGGCGGGCCACAATGATCGCCACGTTGTACCTCAGAGAAGCCAATCTGGAACGGCGTGTAGGCAGATGAACAGAGGTGACGGATGAACAATAATCCCAAGATAGGTGGACTCCATGACGCTGCCCACCGCATCAACCAACTGATGGATTTAGACAAAGCCAGTGACCGGGAAGTACGTCAATATTTGCTGGCTGGCATTGTGGAACTGCATATCAAGGTTGTATACATCGAACGCACCCTGGATAGCATCAAATGGATCATGGGTATCAATAGTGCCATAGCTGGATTGGCGATTGTGTTGTCATCTATCGCCTTGTTTAGTCGGTTTTAACCGGGGCGTTGCCCGTAAAAAACGAAGGAGAATTCCAATGTTACTGACAGACCAACCTACCCCTGACGGCCAACAGCCAACCGCTAACGGCCAACAGCCAACGGCCACCGACCCCGGTCCCGTGCCTTACGCCCGCTTTGCTGAGGTCAACAAACAGGCTAAGGAATTAGAGGTCCAACTCGCCACCTTCCAGAGCCAGGCCAAAGCCACTGAGGAGAAGCGTCTGGCCGAAGAAGCCAAGTGGAAGGAGTTGGCGGAAAAACGGGAGCAGGAATTAACCGAACTGCGAAACCAGCTCACGGCCGCCAGCCTGAACCAGATGCGGTTGCAGGCAGCCAGTCAGCACGGCATCCCGGCCGATTTGGCCGGGCGACTGATAGGGAACACCCTGGAAGAGCTCACGGCCGATGCCCAAAAGATGGCCGCGTATCTGCGGCCCACCACACCCGGGGTGCCACCGGTGGGCAGCAATCGCACTGGGGGAGCTAGTGCCCCCACACCAGAGCAGCTACGTGATCCCAAGTGGGTACGAGAGAACAAAGAGAAAGTGCTGGCCGCAAACCAGCGATAACTTAACCACTCCTATCGGGGCGTTGCCCGTAAAAAACGAACCGGGAGCTTTAACTATATTCTGATAGGAGCAATATCATGGCGAATATAACAGTAACCGAAGTTGGGGATACCATCCCCACCGTAGTGGCCGCGGAAGCCCTGGGCTACCTGAAAGCCAACACCGTAATGAGCCGCCTGGTGGCCCGTGATTGGGACAATGAGGTGGCGCAGTATGGCAATGCTGTCAAGATTGGCTACCCCGGCGCGTTGCAAGCCAACGACAAAACGGCCAACGCCCCCATCACCTTGCAGGCCCCAAATGACGGGGTGTATACCGTCACCCTGAATAAGCATAAAGAGGTGTCTTTCATCATTGAAGACCCGGCAAAGTGGTTTGCCCGGCCCGATTGGCAGGCGGCCTACATCAACAAGGCGATGGCTGTTGTAGCCGAAGCGGTTGACGCGGACTTGCTGGCGCTGTACAGCGGCTTCAGCCAAACCATTGATGCCTCTGGCGGCCTGGCAGAGGCCAATTTCCGGCTGGCGCGGCGGTATCTCAATACGGCTCGTGCGCCAATGGGCCAGCGGTATGCCGTGCTGCACGAGGATGCTGAGTACGAAGCCCTGGGCATTGAGCGCATCGTCAACCGCGATTATGCCGAAAGCCTGGGCAATCTGGCGGCCAATAATTTCGTGGGCCGGTTTGCTGGATTCGACATCTTCATGGATCAGCAGGTGGTAACCGCTACAACCCAGAAAAATCTCTTCTTCCATCGTAACGCCCTGGTGTTGGCATCCCGGCCAATGGCCCCGGCGCCAGGAAACATGGGCGTTTTACAGGCGGTGATGAATGAGGATGGCCTGGGGCTGCGTGTCACCATGAGCTATGACCACAATTATCTGGGGGTCAAGGTAACAATTGATTTCCTATATGGGGTGGCTGAACTCCGGGATAACCACGGGGTTGTTGTTTCCACTCAAGACTTGTAGGACTGAGTTTATGGAGGTGTTTTATGAGTTCCAGATTTGGCAGTCACCCCAAGTTGAAGGTGGCGGCGCGGTTCACGGTAGGCACAGAGGCAGCCAACGCGATTACCGTGACGGTGCAATTGTTGGACCGGCAAAACGGCAATGAAATCCATGAGCGGGTAGGAATGCCCTGGTATCTCTCTGGGGATGCCAACGGTGATAGCATTGCCGGGGCTGCCCCTACGGGTGGTATTGCCATTGGCACAGATGGTTTGCTCCTGGAATGGACAAACAACTTGAGCGGCCTGGTAGTGAGTGAGGCGGATGGTGACATTGATGTCATCCTCACTGATACGGGAACGCCCACGTTTTATCTGGTGCTGGTGGCCCCAGATGGCAAGCTGTTAGTCAGCGGAGCCATCACGTTCGCATAGAGTTTCGTTAAAACCCTTCCGAAGGGGAACTCCCCTTCGGAAGGGGTAACAGATAAAAGGCACTACATAAGAGGTGACATTATGGCTAAAAAGAAAACACAGATGGTCGAAGGAAAGACCTATTTTTTGGTTAATCCAGCCGGGGCGGTTCACGAAGTCAATCATGAGATCGCCAAAGCCAGGTTGAATCAGGTGGGCTACCGGATAGCCACGCCTGCGGAAGTGGCGGCACTCCAGGCTATGGGGGGTACACAGACAATTGGGCAGGTGGCGGGGCGGCCTCATCAATTTGACCCCGAAACTATCTTAGAATCTGCATCAGAAGAGTAAGCCCCAAGAAACCGGCAAGGGTGACATCATGAATCGTTTAAGCAACGGCGGCTTTGATGGTGATCTGGCAAATTGGACGGCCAGCAATGGGGCCAGTTTCATCGCCAGCGAAGGGTACAAGGAGCTGGGAGCAGTACATCTGGCCGCGGGGCAAGCCATCAGCCAGAGCTTCTACACCCCCGCCAGCTGCCCCTGGATGATTGAGTTATGGGTGAAGGGTGGCGGCTCTGGCAATGTGACCCTGACCATCAACGATGATAATAACAACACGGTCTACACCGCCTCAATCGCCGTCACCCCCGCCTGGACACAGGGCCACGCGGTCAGGGTGGGGCTGCCGATGGGCCATTACACTGTGACCGTAAGCTATGCTGATGTGGCCTGCTATGTAGATGATGTGAGCGTCGCCAGAGTGGACAAGACGCGGGCAGAACTGGCCCTAGAAGTGGCCCGGTTGTTGGGTGATCTGGCCAGTGCCGACGCTGGTTACAGCGTGGCCGGGGACGGGGAACGCACAGAGGGAGATTACACCGAAGCGGTGGATGCTGGCCTGCGAGCGGTGGGGGCGGTAGACCGGGCTGGGCGGCCTGATGTGCGTTTCTTGAGTGATGATATTGTTGATCCCTGCATAGATGAGATTCAACGCTATATGTTGCACAAGCTGCACCGGTATTACTCGCGTAATGCCACTGATTTTGAATTGGAAGGCCGGTCAGAAAAGCCCAGCCAACGGCGTAACGCAATTGAGAATATATTGGGCATCAGCGTTGGCGGCAGGCGGGCTGCATCGGGGCGGGGCGTTCAGCAGCGCAGGCTCATTCACGGACAATAACGATGTCAGCAGCGACCATGGCCATATTAACGGCCACTACCAAACGTTATCCGGCTGTTAGCTCCGGGCTGATATTGGCCCCGGTCCAACATTTGACCGGCCTGCCCGTCACCCCACTGCAAAGCGTGAGTGCGGAGTTGGCGTTGCAAGCCAACATCCAGGACGCCCACGAGGTCAAGAAGACCTATTGTTTTACCAACAGCCAGGGGGCGTTATATGACGTGCGTGAGGGTGACATCCTGGTGGTGAGTGGGGTTGAGTATGCCATCCGGTCAGCAGCAGAGTTTAACCGGCCTGGGGACGGCAGCTACATACGCCTGCTGATTCAAGAGCGGAAGATCACAACATGACGACCTTACAGTTGAGCCAAACCAGTCTGGATGATTTGAAGAAGCTGCAAGCCGATTTGCGGCAGGCTGCCCAAGAGGTATCGGCCAACAGCGGCTTAAAGGGGCTGATGACCCAGGCCATTCTCCAGGTAGACCGGTTTGTGGCGGGAAACATCGAAGTTGATACAGGCTGGACTAAAAACAGCATCTTCCCTGATGTCTCTGGTGGGGGTAACAGCGTGGTGGCCCAACTCAGCACCAGTGTGCATTACGCTCCTTACGTGCGTGACCGGCGTCACCAGGAACAATTTTTTGATTATGCCAACCGGCGCGAGGTGCCAAAGGTCATTGAGTGGCTGGCAGAAACGGCGGGCATTAAGGTAGAAGCAGTTTTGGTGAGGTAACAATGGCCCTAACCAGTCAAGACTTGGTATTGGCGGAAATCAGCGATCTGTTTGACAGCCTGGTGGTGGATGGCACGTTGCAGGCCAATTTGGACCATCCCCCATTGGCGATGGAATTGGAAGGCCGTTCCCCTGTGTTTAGTCTGCACTATGACGGCGGGCAGGTTATGTTTCAGGGCAACGGCAGCAATCGAAGTGACTGCCTGTGGCGGGGAACGATCTACATTAATCGCCGGGGGCATGGGAATACCAATACTGAGCTATTGGCCATGCAGGTAATGACCGCGCTGTTACAAAAAGTGCGTGATAACGTCAGCGGCACGAATTATGTGCAGGTGGCGTTGGCTGAACAGCCCATTGTGCCCGCCTTCGCCGAAATCAATGGGCATCCTTATCGCATCGTGGAATTTATACTGGAGAGTGTGACCTATGACAGGTAAATTATCACAGGCCGCAGAACGGGGCCTCAACTTTGTACCCTACAATGGGGATCATCTCACCGGTGTCCCTGCTCGCAATTTGTCACCGGATGAGGTGAAACAATTAACTGACAAACAGGTTTTAGCATGTCTGGCTACCGGTCTGTATGTGATCGCGCCAGAAAAGAAGGAGAAGAAGCATGAGTAATACAGCCCTAACATACTGGCAGGCCGGTATTGAAGCAACGAAGGGAACGGCGGTGGCCGCTACCCGGAAGCCGTATACCCTGGGGGGTGTGCCCCAGGAGAAGCGGGAGAAGGTGTATATTGACCAGGGACGGCAAAATTTCATTGCCAACTTTGATGCTGTGGAAACCCATGTGTTGGTAGATGGGTTTGAACTTCAACTCCCTGGCTCACCGTTTACCGATTTGCCCTTTTGGTTTCAGGGGGGCATCAAGGGGGGTGTTGCCGCCTCTGGGGCTGGCCCGTACCTCTGGACATTTAATGACGCGGCCGCCAGTGATGATTTGGCCTCATACACCCTGGAAGTGAATGACACGGTAGGCAGCTTCCGGCTGCCATACTGCATGATTAAATCTTGGGAGATGAGCGGCAAAGGGGGCAGTGGGCCGACATTGGTTGATTTTAAGATGGAACTGTTGGCCCAACGACTGACGGCCGGGCACACCATGACAGCGGCCATCGCAGATCGGGATCTGCGTGGTCAGTATATGCCGTTCAAAAACAGCCAGCTATTTATGGACACGACGGCTGGGGGAATCGGCACCACGGAGATCGCGGCGTCCCTGGAAGAGTGGAACATTAAGGTAGACAATGGCATTGAGCCACGCTTCACCGGCAGTGCCAGCGGGGGGTATTTTACGACCCACCGGCGCGGCGAACGGTATTGTGAATTCAGCGCGGTGCTGTTATTCAATGCTGCCACCTACGCTGAGTTCAGTACCAACTTCCAGGCCAATGTTGGCCGCTTCATCCAATTGAAAAACACCGGAGCGGCCAATAACCTGTTCACCTTTAATCTGTATAGCAAACCAGAGACGTTTGAGTTCCAGGATGATGGGGCCACCAGGCGTGTGGCTATCATGGGACGCTCCGTTTATGACCCGACGCTGGGCTATTCGTTCCAGACCGTGGTTCAGAATGACATTGCGACGCTGTAGATTGTGTTGTTTTATAGGCCCATCTTTTTAGAAGGAGAAACTAACCATGCCAAAACAAACCGTAGATGAGCAAAAGATCGCCCTAATCACCATTCCCTGCCCAGAAGAGATATTTGAGGCGGAAGGGGTGACAATTCGCCGCCGCAAACGAGTGGCTGTGTGGAAGATGGACGCACTCAAGGCGGCCAAACTGCCCGAAGATGTTTATGCTATTGTGGCTGGACTGGTGCCAACGTGGGACGGTGTTTGTGATGTGGATACGGGGGAGCAACTGGCTAACCCGGCTGATGATCCATCCGTATTGAGCAAACTGGATGGTGAGCAGCTGACCTGGATTATTCAGGCATTGAATTTTAAGTGGAGCGATTTTCGCCCTACCCGATCCGCCCAGATGTAATGGGCCTGTGTGCCCGCTTTGGGTGGCTGCCCAGCCAGGCAGAAAACGAGGATTGGGCAACATTGGCAGAATTGCAGGAACGGCTAATGGATGATGATGAACAAACACGGTATCGCAGATGGCAGGAAGAGTTCCGAAGGCGACAATGACCGCTTCATTGGCTTCTTGCGTGTATTGCGGCGGGCATTGTTAATGGTTGTGAGGTATATCGAAGCGGCGTATCCAGAAGCGAAATAATAGTTACCCTGTGCCCGCGCTCTTCTAAGCCCCGGCCCACCATCCCCCATTTAGGGGGGTGGTGGGCTTTTTTTTTACGATATTATGGCCGATAGAACAACACGACTTATTCTAAAAGGCGAAGACCAGGCTTCCAGCGTGTTTGACACGGTGGGGGGCAGCGTGGGCGGTCTGGCCGGGGTTATGGGGGGGGTGCTGGTGGCTGGCGCGGCCGCGGCCGCGGGGGCTGTTACCGCTGTTGGGGCGGGAGTAGCGTACTCCGTTGGCCGGGCGGCTGAGTTTGAGCAGGCGATGGCCAACGTTGGTGCCATCAGCCTGGCCTCGGCTGAAGATTTAGATCGCCTGAAAAATGCAGCTTTAGAGGCGGGGTCTACCACTGCCTTCACGGCCACCCAGGCGGCGGACGGCCTGGCGTTTTTGGCCATGGCCGGGTTTGATGTGGAGCAGTCCATTGCCGCTTTACCGGCTGTGCTTTCGGCCGCGGCCGCGGGCAACATGGACCTGGCTACCACCGCTGATATTGTCAGCAATGTGTTAGGGGGTTTTAGGCTGGATGCGGAAGAGGCCGGGCGGGTAGCCGACGTGTTGGCGTTGGCCAGCGCAAACTCCAATACATCCATCGAAATGTTAGGCCAGACCATGAAATTTGCCGCGCCAACGGCGGCAAATTTGGGTTGGTCATTGGAAGAAGTAACGGCGGCCGCTGGATTCCTGGCGGATGCGGGTATTCAGAGCAGCCTGGCTGGAACACACCTGCGGGCGGTCATGGGCAGCCTGGCAACGCCTACATCCATCGCTGCCGACGCCCTGGAAGAGATGGGTATTGCTGTGCGTGATGCTGAGGGCAATATGCTGCCGCTGCCCAACATCATCGGCCAATTTGAAGGCGCCCTAGCCGCCCTGGGGCCAGAGCAGCGGGATTTTGCCCTGAATGCGATCTTTGGGCGGGAAGCGGCCGGGTCATTCTCAATTTTACTGGGGCGGGGAAGCGAAGCCCTGGGGGAATATGCGGATAAATTAGAGGGGGCTGGCGGAGCGGCCGAAGAAATGGCCAACCGTCAGCTAGATACCCTGCAAGGCTCCATGACCTTGCTCAAGTCAGCCATTGACGGGGTGGCTGTAACGGTTGGCTCAGCCTTTCTGCCCGTGCTGACCGACCTGGCGCGGGCGGCCATTCCATTTGTTGAGACGGCCATGAGCCGCTTACAGCCGTATCTGGATGCCCTGCCTGGCATATTGGGCACAGCAACCACCGCCGTTGGCGCACTCTTCGACGGCTTATCTAGTGGTCAGGGGATTGCCCAATCCATCACCACCGCCCTGGCCGGCCTGGTCCCTGCCGGTGTGGTGGAGCAGCTCGCCCCCATTCTGACCTGGATAGAAAATTTCATTGGCGCGGCCATCAGTTTTGTGCAGGAACATAGCGAAGAGATCAAAGGGGCACTCATCGCCATAGGGGCAGTGTTGGCCGCGGCCGGTATCGCCTCAACCATCGCTGCGGTTGTGGCAGCGGTGGGCGCATTAGCTAACCCGGTAGGGCTGGTCATTGCAGCGGTGGGGCTGTTGGGCGCGGCCTGGGCGGGAAACTGGGGGGATATACAAGGCAAGACCCAGGCGGCGATAGATTTTATTCAACCCCTCATCCAGAATGCTCTAGACAATATCCAGACCTGGTGGGCCGCGAATGGAGATGCTGTCATTGCCTCAGCCATTAACACCTACGAAACGGTCAGGGCGGGCATTGAAACGGCGATACAGACAGTCCAAACCATCATCAGCACCGTTCTCACTGGGATTCAGACATTCTGGACGGCTCATGGCGATTCCATCACAACTATTGCTCGATTCATTTATGAGACGGTCAAAACAGGGATTGAGACGGCCATTACCGCCGTCAAAACGGTTGTAGAAACGGTGTTGACCGGGCTGCAAGTGTTTTGGGATGCACACGGGGCCGCCATCCTGGAATCGGCCCAGATCGCTTGGGACGCCATTCAAATAGCGATTGAAACCGTAACTGATGTTATTGGTTCAATATTAGATGCGTTTGCTTCGGCCATTGAGGGGGATTGGTACGCATTTGGGGAGAACCTCAGAGAAGCCTGGGATACCCTGTGGAGCGGCATAAGCAATGCCCTGCTCACCTGGGAAGCCGCCATTCAGAACACGGTTGAATCAATCGCAAATGGCATTATTGATTGGTTCACCAACACCGATTGGCCCGGTGTTGGCCGTGACATCATCACCGGCATTGCCAGTGGGATCTCTTCAGCGACACAATTCATTATGGATGCTGCCAGAGCCGCAGCCCAGGCTGCCATAGACGCAGCAAGAGGCTTGCTGGACGCCAGATCGCCCTCTGTTGTAGCTGCCCAGCAAGTAGGAAGACCATTCAGCCAAGGTATCGCAATGGGGGCAGTGGATGAATTGGACAATACGGCAGATCAAATCCGGGCGGGAATGGATCGTAAGCTAATGCCCCGCTTGCAGCCAATAAGCATTAGCCGTCCAACCATCATGGGCATCGGCGATGTAAACCGCATCCCAGGCGGAGCCAACGGGCAGCGGCCGATCATCATAGAGCAGATCAATATTTACGACCGGGCCGGGGCTGAGATGCTCCTGGCATATCTCCAGGGGAACGTGGACGAACGTGCCCTGACTGCATTCTAACCATGGGAACATTAAACATCACCGATGGCACCATCACCGTTTCATTTTTAGACCCCGCTGGCCTCTACATCAAGCGGGATGGCTACCGGCAAAAGGTAGGCCACATTGACCCCGAAACCGGGGAGATCCCCGACGTGGTGGATGTCTTGCCCTGTGTCTGGATGGTCACAACCGATGACAGCCGTGATACCACCCTGATCAACTTGCACCGGCTGGCGGCCAAAGCCCAGGCGTATCGGCGAAACCGACGCAAAACAGATGAAGTGTGGATGACCATGCAAACCCACAGCGAAACCAACATCCGCTATTGCATTGTTAGTGACGTGCAGATCGCTGAATTAGAGGGCGGCCACTTTGGGGCTAACAGCATTGTTGACCTCATTGTGACCATCACCCGTGAGGGGGCCGGGCGAGCCGTAGCCCCCAACGGCACCCCGGCCACAGTCGCGGCCGCTACCACCCTGTACATGAAAAATGACACCGATGGCACCAACGGTCTCACCATAGCCCCGGCCAGTGTGCCTGGGGATGCCCCCATGCTGACCACAATCGAAATAGACCCAGGGACTACCAACCCTATCCCCATCCAATATATGGTAGCCACTAAAGCGTTTGATGACGCCACAAAGGCCGGGCAATTTGACCCTCTCTTTGAGCCTACCAGCGAGCTTGATAATGCGGGCTTGCAGGTGGCTGATACCAATGCGCCCGATGATGTAAAGCTCCGCAGTACAGCTGATGCTACCCTGCGCTGGAGTTTGGCCAGCGGTTCACGCCCTCTCAGCGTTTATGCAGGCGATTATCTGGTGTTCGCGGCGTTCGAGAAATCAGGCATTGGCACTGTAACCGCCCAATTTTCGCACGGGCAGGGGTATATTACCCAGCCCCCAATTGCCGTTGTATCAGGCGGGGGCACCCCGGCCACATTGCACTTCCTGGGACGGCACCGGCTGCCAGGGGGCCAATATAACCCATCACTCACCAATCCTACCGGCTATAACCTATTGCTGATTATGGATGTGACCGGCACAGCTACCTGGGACTTCTTCCAAATGTGGCTTGTGCCCATTCCTAACGTGTTGGAGCTGAGGGGCGCGGCCATTGACACTAATGGGGTAGTAGTGATGGATGGGATCAAAGAGCTAAGTTATGAAAAATCTACCGGTGGGGTATGGCGTGAATCATCTAGTTCATTGTTTGATGCTCGCGGCCAGTATATTCAGCTGGAGCCAGGCCGGTACAATCGGCTGTTTTTCTTCCTGCAAAGCAATGCCGGTTTGGTTGTGTTCAATTGGGACTTCTCCGTCACCATCAAGGGAGTGGCCCGCCACCTGGGCATCCGAGGAAATACGTGATGACCACATCATTTACCTTGTACCAGCCACTCAAAGCGGGCACGGCCGTCCTGGAAAATCAATTAGCCCCGCTCATCTGGCCTACCTATCGCCGCCAAAGCGTGGCCATGGGGGGCGATTTTGCTGCATCGTTCCAGTTTGCGGCAGATGATGTGACCCTGGAGCGGTGGCGAGATGAGTACCTGGCGGCCCATTTTGTGGAATATTTTGGGCCGCAAGTGTCTTTTGCTGGCCTGGTACATACCCTGCGGCTCACCTACAACGGGCAATTTCAGATGGTCACCCTGGACCATGTTTACAACAAGATTGCCGTGCGCTATAAAACCGACTCCAGCGCGGCCGAAACCACCACCAGCTTTGCCACCCATACCGCCAGCATCGCCCGCTATGGCACTCGCCAAATCATCGTCAGAGCATCGGAATATATGACCGATCCCCGCGCTGCCCAGTACCGTTCCGTGCTGCTCAATCTGTTAGCCACCCCCCGCGTCCTGACTACTGAGGTGGCCTGGCGGGGTGGCCCAGGGGTGTTGCAAGTAGATGTGCATGGCTATATTCGCACATTGGATTGGCAACTATACGTCTCTGCCAGCAAAGGTAGCGCCAACGCCAGTGCCGAAGTTACCAACGCCCTTACCGGAGCCGATTATGTGACCGCTGGCAGCATCACTACCAATACGGCTCAGGAAGTCCAGGAAGGGGATTACATCCCGGCCTGGCAGCGGATCCGCAAAATTGCCGAGCATGGAGACGCCAGTGGCAACGCCTGGCTGGCCGGTTGTTACCAGGGCCGCGCCCTCAACTATTGGCAGCCCGATGAGGACAATATAGCCTATCGCTACAACAGTAAAGCCAGGCGGCCGGAATTGCGCCGGGTCATTTATGATGCCAACGGCGCCGAAGTGCCTGGCGCGTTGGTCCTGCCAGGCCGGGTTATTTTCTCCCAAGACATGATGGCCGGTGTACCCACTGCCTCACCCCTCTTGGATGACCCCAGGGCTATGTTGATAGATGCGATTGATTTCAGCCGCGCCGGAATTGCCTTGCGAGCGGCCCCCCGGTCCAGCATCATCCCCCCACCGAACCCGGCCGAAGCGGTCAAGGTGGCGTTGGCGCATGAGTTAATGGACAAACAGAAGCGTGATTTAGCCCTGGCCGCTGATTACGCCCGTGCGTATGATCCTACCGGCCAGCGTCGTAAATAGATCACAGTCCCATTCGATAAATCGAATAGAATACCTCTGAACATCGGAAAGAAAGGCGGCTATTATGTGTACATAGCCGCCTTTTTTTGGGTTGTGTGGGGCACGTTAGACAGGGAGAAGGGATGATGGGGGAGAAAAAGAAGGGATCATGGTGGTGCTGGGTTCACATCCGTGAGGTCGTGGGTTCGAGTCCCCCCGCGCCCACTCCATTTAGGCAGATGTGCTGGTGATCCACGTGCATCTGCCTATATTTGGGACTATTTGTCTATTTCATCGTCCATCTCGGAAGAAGTACAAATAATATCTATGGAGGTTAGTCTAAATGTCCGCTCAAAAGAATGCCCTCACGTTCACCCAGGCTGTTGATGCTCATCGCCGTTGGTGCCAGGCAGCCAACTATAGTCAAAGTACCGTTGAGGGGTACACTGTGGCTTATCAATTCTTTATCAAACATTTGGGGCAAGACCCGCTTATCTCAGCTATTACCGCTGATCATATTGAGGCGTTCATGGCCTGGGCTATTACTGATGATTCCGCGCCCAGGGGTGGCATTCCCCGGCCGCCGCGCCGTCGTAAGCCCAAAACGGTTCTCAATTATTACATTGCCCTATCTTCTCTCTGGACGTGGGCTGTGAAACGTAAGATGGCTGCTGAGCATGTGGTGAAGCAGGTTAAGCCGCTGAAGGTGAATAAAGAGCCAACGGTGCCCCTGACTAAGGAACAAATGGGCAACTTGTTTCAGGCTACTCGCCGCTCCCGGTCTTGGTCTACTAACCCCCTGGTGACGACAGCCCGGCCTACTCACCAGCGTGATAACCTTATTCTTTGCCTGTTGTATGACACGATGATTCGGGCTGAGGAGCTGTGTCAACTGCGAATTCGGGATATCACCTTTGACCGGGGGGGTGGCAGCCTGTATATCTGGGGCAAGGGGAATAAGCCGAGGATGGTTTATTTTGCTACCCAGACGAAACGTGCCCTGCGTGAGTACCTGGCTGCCCGGCCCGGATATAAACCAGATGAACGGCTGATCCTGACTGACCAGGGCCGCCCAATGAATCGCAACTCGCTGGCGAAGCTGGTGAAGCGGTTGGGTGAAAAAATTGGTATTCGGGTGACGCCGCACCTTTTGCGGATTACAGGAGCGTGCCACCGGCTGAATAATGGGCTGAATGTGGTGGACCTGCAGCGGGTGATGGGGCACAGTGATGTGAAGACGACAATGCGCTATGTGGCGGCCGCCCGGCAGAATGAGGATGATATTCGACGTACTTCACCTGTAGACAGGCTGGATTGATTAGGGTGTAAAGGTTTGGAATGTTTCTTGGTATTGATCGGCCAGTTCTTTGGGCATGGAGACGCTGGTTTGAAATAGCAGGTTGTCTCTCACAAAAACGTAGCTGCCGAACATGCCGGTAAACCCTTCGTAGTAGGCTTGTACCTGTTGTAGGTCCCTATCACTGGCGAAGGCGAAGACGCGCAACCCGTGATCGGCGTTTACTGAGGGTACGACACATCGCTTAGCTTCGGTGAATGTTTTGGGCACGGGTGAGGTGTCGTTTGGGTCTATGGTCTGTGGGTTTTCGCATTCTAAACCGGCATTTGTAAATGCTTGTATTGCCTGGTCAACTGTGAGATCAGATTGGCGGCCGCCACAGCCCACCACGAGAAGGCTAAGGCTAATGGCTAACCAGAAAAATCTAAACATGGTACGCTCCTATTTTTTAAGCCATTCTTGAAACTTTGCTTTTTTCTTTTCATCGAGAAAGGGGTTATTTATCGCTGCCTGACAAATGCGCTTTGCATCTTGGAGCCGTTTTTGTTTGCGGTAAATAATCCTCAATCTCTCATACGGATGACCACCCATGAATTGGTCTTGCACGTTGGCTTCATATAGCTCGATGGCCTTCTGCAAGTCACTCTCTTTCTCTGCCCTTTCACCATCAAGGTTGCGATTAAGCATAACCTGGCTAAGTTCGGTAGCTATGCGGTCTAATGCTATTGCCTGTATTCTGGCCTCTTGATTTCTTTGTTCTATGCCAAGCCGTCCTAATTCGTAGGCTTTATCTCTTGCCTCTTTTTCAAGTTGTTGTCTAGGAATACGCCTGGTTAACTGCTGGTCAAGAGTTTGGTGTAGCTGGTTGTATATGGCTATTAGCTGTGCCTCACCTGACTGATTGTTTACCCGCGGGGGGGAGGTTTTGAAGGGCCAAAGTTTGCTGAGGCAGCCTTGTTTATTTTGCATCGCCACCGGTCCTCACTAAAACTATTAACGGTTTGTTCACCTCAGAACAGTACAATTGTTCTATAATTCTTTCCTGCGTTATCGGTTTCTTCACGGGGTTTTTTTACCAGCGATGAGCCTCTTAAACATTCGGCAGCCGAGATTTCATATACGGATTGTCCTGGCTTTGTTTTGGCTTTGGTGGGTTTGCCTCAAGCCATTCAATCACTAAACGACGGCCAATATTAGACATACTTTCATGCCTTTGTTCAGATGCAGTCATAAACAGTTCGTAGATGTCTTCCGGCAAGAGGATGGTGACTCGTTTCATTTCCGTACCCATGTGGTTATTGTAAGAAGTTGACACATGAACATCAATAAGTTGCCCCTAAGTTGCGATTAAGTTTATAAAGAGTTTGACAAGAGTTACGCAACTCTTTATAATGCACCTTGTGGCTCTGGCAGGCCAAAGGCGGGAACTCAAGTTTAATTTTTCCCTATAACCCTCTTTTTTCCTGGTCTTATCTGAGGCCATGAACCCGTCTAACTGCCAGACTTTGGCACCAGATGGGCCAGGAAGAAAGGGGGTTATTTTTTTCCCAGAAGTTGGAAGGAGGTTGGTATGGATAAGTTGAAGTTTGATGAGGGGGTGACTGAGAATACATTCTTGAAGATGCTGGTGCTGTTAGCGGTGCAGAATGATGTGTTGAATCGGGTTGAGGAGATTTTTGATCCGCTGGCTAAGATGGTGGAGAAAGATTTTTATGAGTCTCTGACGGAGTTGGAGAGTAGACTTGGTGAACTAGGCGGTGAGAAGGTTGAGGATGTGTATGAGGAGATTGAGAGTTTGCTAGCTGAGGAAAAACGGCAGCTGATGTTGACTTGTTATCTGGCTGGGGTGGGACATTTGCTGCAAATGATGCGGTAGTGAGAGGGCAAAGACGGCTTTTGCCCTTTTTCAGAAAATGATGTCTATTTAATCGTCCATTGTGGATAATATAGGAGTAAATGATGAAAGCTTTAACGGAATTACGTGACGGGTATACGGAGGCGAATCTGAAGCATGAGGCGTTCAAGAGGGCGCATGAGGCGGCTAAGGATGAATTGGCGGCAGCGGCGAAGGGGATGATGGGGCTGGCCCAACGGGGGACTATGGCCTCAGCTGAGGACCAGGAAGCGTTGGCGGCTATGAAGCTGAGCCTAGATCGGATTGAAGGAGATATGCAGAAGATGCGTGATGTGGCAGATACGTATGCCTGGTGTATTAAGAATTATTATGCCCTGGCTAATGAAGGGGGGCCGCCGGTGGATTGGGTGATTCACTCCATCGAGCAGCCGATTTGGTGTGGCTGGACTGGTCATCGTATACCGGGCAGCTGGGCTGTGGTGGACCGGGAATTGTGCCGGCCGGAGTTGACCATTATCGGCCAGATGGTGCGGGGGAAATATGGCACGGCGGAGATGGAAACCCTGACGATGCCCGAGGGTATGGATTTTGTTCATGTTTACCGAATTGTGGTGAAGTATCCTGCTTACCGGGATATGTGTTGGTCTGATGTGGACGGCCAGCGTATTTTGCGGGCGTTGATTCCTCTCACCCAGGCGAGGCCAGCGGTAGATGAGGTGACGGCGTTTTTGAGCAGCCTGAATATTGAGATTTAAGAAGATGGTGGCTTGCCGGTGGGTGGGCCACCTTTTTGTTTTGGTGTGACCCATTAACTAACAAAGGACGGTGTTGCATGAAGTTCTATGTTACTCAGGAAGATGATTGTGAGCGGTGTGGGGGGGCTGGATATGTGGAGCATCCAGCATGGACACGGTTTTATGCTGAGGATGACGGGAGCTGGCCGAGTGCAATGATTTGGTTTCGTGAGCAGGGGTGGCATGAAACACCTGATGATGAGATTCGCTGCCGGGTTTGTGGTGGCACAGGGGTAATTGAGCGGAATGTGGAGCTGAACCAGGCGTTGGCCGCCATCGGGCTGGAGCCGGGGCGGCTGCGGGAAATGTCTGTTTTTCTGCACATGTTAAACAAAGCTCTGGAGGCTATGGCTAACCCTACCGTTGTTTGAGATTTGTAAAGGACAATGATATGAGCACAAGAGGAGTAAACATATGTACAACTTCCGCAGAAATCGTTATTCCCTAAGATTATCTGGAGCTTTTCCGAGAAGCAGCTCTGCCATCCACGATAATAAGATGAACCAACAGAGCGAGCAAAGAAAGCGCGTCATGAGCTTTCCACGTGTCATCGTCTTCCCAATGTATTACAGCAGGCGCAATTGCAGTACGTGTGGCAACGAATTCATTAATACCTTCAGCACTTCCCAAGCATTCTGGTTATGGAAGGATCACTGCTTATGCACTGATTGTCTTTACGTTCAGGCAGATTACGCTGCCATAGAAGATGACCTGGACTATTGCCCTCACTGTGACAACTATCATTGGTCCACAGGGGATTGCTATGAATGCAATGAAGAATACGATTAGCCACAAGACCCCTTATCCACCAGCAACAAAAGTTAAGACATTACCACCTGATGTCATCATGACTGGCATTGTCGTGGATTTTAGCATAACGCGAACTGGCTTTCGCTACCTTGTGTTGGTGGATACTGATTCATGGAATGCTAGCGGCCGTCGTTTTACAGAGCGGCCCGTATTATTGAATCTTTATGATGACGAAATAGAAGAGGTATAACATTATGAAACAACAATTTTTAGAGTTTAGATTTAGAGCGGAGACGTTGAAGCGAATTGATATGGCCAATCAGATCATCCGGGGTTATTTGGCTCAGGGATACCGCTTAACATTGCGCCAACTGTATTACCAACATGTGGCGCGAGGGTTGATTGAGAATAGTGAGCGGAGTTATAAGCAGATGGGGGAGCTTATCAATAATGGCCGTTTGTCGGGTCTGATTGATTGGAGCGCAATTGAGGATAGAACGCGCAACTTGCGCGGCATTTACCACCGGGATGACCCTGCCGAAGCTATTCAAGACGCTTACAGGGATTTTCGGCTGGATAAGTGGGAAAACCAGCCAAATCGGGTTGAGGTGTGGGTGGAGAAGGACGCGCTTGTGGGCATACTTTCTCGTGTTTGTTCCAGGAATGATGTGAACTTTTTTGCCTGTCGGGGCTATGTGAGCCAAAGTGAGATGTACGACGCTGCCAGGCGTGTGGCCCGATATATACGGGCTGGGCAGGATGTCACCATCTTGCACTTGGGAGACCATGACCCTAGTGGAATAGATATGAGTAGAGACATCCGTGACCGAATGGTGATGTTCCTGGAGGGGCTAGGGGTGTATGTGAATCGTTTGGCCCTTAACTGGGAGCAAATTGAGTTATATACGCCGCCGCCAAACCCGGCCAAAACGACTGACAGCCGATTTAATAGTTATGCTGAACAATTTGGGCATGAGAGTTGGGAGTTGGACGCGCTGGAACCGGCGGTGATTGATGAACTGATTGAAGAGAACATTCTGGCCCTGCGTGATGATTCTCTTTGGGATGAGAAGAGGGAAGAAGAAGAGACGTATCGCCAGTTGTTACAGGAGACATCAGAGCGGTGGGCAGATGTTGTGCGCTATTTACAGCAGGATGAAGAGTGAGGTGTTTTTTTTGTGGCCGTGTCTATTTAATCGTCCGTAATGGAGCAATGGTATGAGCAGGAGTATTCGTACCCGGCAAACGTGTGCCCAATTTGGTGAGATGCTGACGTGGTTGCAACGGGGTTGGCAGCCTGCCCCCCCTGGCTATAGGTGCCCGGAATGTGGCGGCCCAATCTGGCTGAAGAAAACTAACCGGTTTACGGAGACGCATCAATGTGTTTTTTGCTTGTGGGGGCGTGATTTCCGGGTGAAGTGAGGAGATAGCCATGAGTGTAACGCTGCAATATGCCCGAAAGATTCGCCGTCTGGTCCATTCTGGTAGTTCAGTGCGCCAGGTGGCAGATCAACTGAAATTGCCTTATATGGTTGTGTACAACGTGGCTACAGGTAGAACGTGGAAAGAGCTAACTGACCCCCCACCTGTAGCCAGGCTGCCCCGCCGCCGAAGGAAACAGCAAGCCTGTGTTGTTTGCGGGCAGATGTATATGCCCAAAAATACCGCCAAAGGCCGCTGCTCACGATGTTATGTCTATTGGCAGCGCAATAAGCGGGAGCGGCCGGTTGATCTGGTGTCTGGCTGCGCTCTGTCGGCTCAGGAAATAGCTGACCTGGGGCGGCGGTATGAGGCTGGGGAGAGTCTGCGGGTGTTGGCCGGGGATGCTGGCTGTGATAAACAAACGTTGCGGCACAAGCTGGTGCAGGCGGGGTATCGGATACGCCTGGCTTCAGAGCAGCGATTGTTGAATGCGAAAATGGTTATTCGTATCCGGGCTGATTTTTATGAGAATGGGGTGGCGCTGCCTGACCTGGTGCGGAAGTACCGGCTGAAGAGGCGAACGTTGTATGCGGCGGTGATGGGGCACAGCTGGCCGCATGTGCCAGGGATTCCCTTAGAACGGTGCCCGGGACCAGCGTATTGCACCCGCTGTGGCTTGAACCTGGGCAAACATTTGGGGCCGCTGTGTTTTTATTGTCTTGAGGAGACAAGGGGCGGTTGTGATGAAAAGTGAGCAACGGATGTACCAGGTACGTTATGTGGTAGAGGGGCAGATGCAGATGATGCGGGTGCAGGCTGTGGATGAGGCTGGGGCCAGGGCGGCCGCGGTGTATGCTATTGAAGCTATTTATGCTGGTAAAGCGGGCAAGATTGTTGAGGTAGAGGCCCAGCCAGACAGGAAGAGGTGAGTATGATGACTGAAAATGAGGTGGTAGTGCGTAGGGAGCGCAGGTCGCGGCCGCCAGCGTTTGGGGAAGCATGGCTCTTCTCGTTTTGGTCGGGGATAGCCGCGTTTCTGGGCGTTTTGGGGCTGGTATTGGTAGTGCAAACGGGCAATGGGATTTGGCTGGCTGTGACATTGGGGGCAGTGGCCTTTTGGTACATGCTGATGGATCGCAAGCGGCTGCACGATGAACGTGCTTTCACCTATATTGAAGAAATGGTGCCCCCGCCGTTGCCCTCTTCATCGGCTGAAAATCAGCGGCTAGTGCAGCCCTGGATTGCCAAACTGTCTGGCACGGGCCAACACATCCAGATGTCAAAATTTAACCTGAAAATAGCACAATGGAAGGTGTTGGCTCGCATTTTTCTGCATACAGGGAAGCTCACCCGGCAGATTTTGGCTCAGACCGGCGTTTTTGAGAATGTTTCGGACAGGTACCCAGAAATCAGGCAAGAATTTTTACGGTTAGGGCTGTTTGATGCGGCCGGGCAGCTTACAGACACAGGCCGGGAATTTTGGCAGAGTTTTTTAACCCCAGACCCCCCTACCCCAGTGCATGAAGTGGCGGTCGGCGGCGGTACGCAACCGACGACGACCGACGACGACCGCTAAAAGGAGCAAATGATGTTAATTGACTTTATAGCATTATCGCTGCTTGGGATGTTGGCGTTGATTCTATTATTTCTGCTGGGCGTGGGGGTTGGAAAGCTCATGGCCCACAAAAAGGATCAAAGACCGTGAATGAATTTCTAAATTTACTGTGGGGGGCATTTATTGTTTCTCTACTCGCGTTTATGGGGGTGGGGGTATGGGTAGAAGCTCGTACCGGGAATCGAGATTGGGCGAGCCTTTGGGCTGGAATAGCCTTTTTTGTGGTGTTTGGTATTAGCCTTTACACCATCGTAGTGGGGTGACACGATGAACGCGGCCTTTGATGAAAAGCACCGGCGGGAATGTGCGAATGACGACTGTGCCTATTGCGCCATGCCCTCAGCCCCACCCCCTTGGCCACGGCCGCAGGCGAAGAGGGCCGCAAAAAGCCATCGGATGAGCATGGAGGGGCTAGTTGTCCAACTAGAAGTGGATGGTAAGCGGTATTTGTTCATTGACGAGGCGTTGTTTCGGTTGACGGCGTGGCTCTTCTGCATCTTCTTCGGCATGGGCATTTGCTCATTGTTATATGTAGCAGCCATGTTCTGGCAGCAGATCGTTGGCTAAAGGAAAAAATTATGGAGAACACGAATATTGAATGGGCTGACCACACGTTTAATCCCTGGGTTGGCTGTACGAAGGTTTCGGATGGGTGTAAGTATTGTTATGCTGAAAATATGATGTCTAAGCGGTTTAAGAAGGTGCAATGGGGGCCTGGTGGCACCAGGATACGCACCAAAACATGGGGAGAGCCGCTGCGTTGGAATAAACAGGAGTGGGCTGAATGTACCCATTGTGGCTGGCGGGGGCATGAATTCATTGTGTACTGCCCTTCGTGTGGCGATAACAGCCTTCAGCCAACCCGTGCCCGTGTCTTTTGCGCCAGTTTGGCTGATGTGTTTGAGGATAAGCCGGACCAGCGAATGGAGATGAACAATTGGCGACGTAATTTAATTGAATTGATCCACATCACCCCCAATTTGGACTGGCTTTTGCTCACGAAGCGGCCGGAAAACATACTGGGCTGGATACCAAATAAACGGATGACTGGCTATACCTTGAGCAACATTAATTTCGGGGTCAGCGTGGAAGATCAAGAGCAAGCAAATGAACGTGTCCCACTGCTGGTGGAGCTTAAAACCATGTGGGAATTTACAGGTATGCTGTTCCTGAGCTGCGAGCCATTGTTAGGGATGATCGACCTTTCACGGTGGCTGACCCAAATTGGGTGGGTTATTGTCGGGGGTGAATCTGGCCCCAATGCCCGGCCTGCCAAAATTGAGTGGGTGCGGGGTATCCGTGATCAATGCCAGGCGGCTGAGGTGCCGTTTCTGTTTAAGCAGTGGGGGGAATATAGCCCAATCCGGGCTACCCCGATTGGTTTCCCATTTGAACCACAGCGTGTTGGCAAAAAGGCGGCGGGGCGAGTCCTGGACGGCCAGATTTGGAACCAGTTTCCCATATTTAGGATAGGAGAAAATCATGTTTGATAACTTTGCTGTTTTCTGCTTTGAGTGTAAGAGGTCTTTATCTAGCCTGGACATTGTGCCGGCACCGGTGCGCTATTTCACAGCGTGTCCAGAATGTGGTGGTTTAGATACTGATGACCCAAGTTATAGATGTGAGGCGTGTAATGATGAGGGTGGCGTTTGTTTCTGTCATTCTTGTTATTTTCGTAAATATTATGAGGGAGGTAATTATGTCGGCTATCAGCACCCAGTTCACTGTGACGTTAAATAACGATCATATAGATGCGAGCATTCAGAGGGTGTGTTACTTCATGGGGCAGGTTGAGTAAGTGATCAGGTGGCGCGGCCGCGGTAGCGTGTCAGGTTTTTGCGCCCATCACGCAGGTATTCTGCATACGCTATCAGATCGCGCCTATCATCTTCATTGAGGTTTTGATAGATATTGTTGAGCAAGCGGGTATCTTGGGTATCTGGCGGTTCTGGGGAAAGCAGCTCCGCCATTTCCAACACATTACGTTCAGGTGTGGCAAAGACCCGGGCCACGGCTACACATGAATCCCAACCAACCCGTGTGTGTGGCCGGAAAAACAAATTAACCGTGCTGTGTGAGAGGCCGGCATTTTCCGCAATGGTACGAACGGACCAGCCATATCGCTCTTTCATCTTAGTCGCCCATTCCTTCAGTCTTGGTTGAACCACGTCTGTACCCATTTTCCACCTTCCTTATTTCTACAATCAGATTTGTGTACTGAAATGACCATATCGGCCGATAAAATGATAACATCTTATTGGATAGTCAAATGACTATTTCGGCTTATGAAATAGACAGTAATCAGATTAGCACATCAGACACAGGAGAAACACCCATGTTGATAATTCGCGCTGAATTTGTCGCTATTGTGGCCACAATGGGGGGCCTTTTTGTTTTTGGCACTGCTTTCGCCATGTTCATCAACTGGCTTCACGCTCGCGGGTATAGCGAAGGTTATACATCCTTCTTAGTTGTAGCCGGGGTACTGATCACATTGATGGCCAACACCCTAATTCACCACCAAGACCCACTTATGGACCTGCTTATAACCCTGGCTTGTTTTGCGGCCAGCGGTCTACCCATGATTATAAATGACGTATTTCACTATGCTCACGCCCGATTGAGTGACCAGAAGTACATCCAGGAGCAGGCAAATGGCTAGGCGTGAATTGAGCAACACAGCCCTTCATACCTTAGAAGACGTTTACTCGGCATTGATACGGGCGGACATACATTTAGAACGGTTAGCAAATGGGGGGGGCGATATGACCAGGCACGGCGTAACAGCTGTTGTAGCTAACACGCGATTGGCCATTCAACAGGCCAGGGAAATTATCACCATCGCACACCCGAAGGCTCGTGCTAAAGCTCTACAACGGCGCAATGGCTCGCCTCAAATTTAATGGAGCAGTAGCAGAATAACCGCCCTTTATTCCCTTTTTTCACCCTTGCACAGGCTTGACCCAAAACCACCACGTGGCTTTGGGGGGTGAGTATTTGAAGGTGGCTGCACTTAAGAGTTATGAAGCTAATGAACGATGAAAGATTGATACATATTACCAGAATATGTACTGTCATTTGTTTCGTATATTACTCAATTATAGCTTTTGATAATGTATGTTACGACAAGCTAACAGGTGTTGGAACGGTTAGATTGTTTGGTTGTTTGGTGATGTTGAGCAGGCAGTGGTGGGGTTAGGGTTGTGATTTTTTTTGCTTCCCCCCCCCCGGCGGCTTTGGTGGCCGGGGAGCGGGGTGGCTGCGCTAATGTGGTGATTTGGTAAAACCGGGAGTGAATTATGAACATTGATGTTATCAAGGATGCCAATGCGATTGAGGATGTGATAGGGGAAACGTACCCACTACGGGGGGATAGACGGCGTTATATGAGGGGTGTTGAGCATGATAGCCTGGTGGTTGATGTGCAAAAGCAGTATTACGTTTGGAATTCTATGGGGCATGGGGGGGATGTCCTGACGTGGCTGGAGAAGGTGAAGGGGCTGGATTTTAGGGGGGCGTGTGAGTTTCTTTGCCGCCGGGCCGGGCTGCCTCTGCAATGGTCTGGGCAGGATATGGCGGTATTGCAGGCGGCAAGAGCCAGGCATGATGTGCTAACGGTTGTGGCTGACTATTTGAGTGGAAGGCTGTGGGCGACTGCTTCTGCTACTGAGTGGGCGTTTAAGCGGGGGTGGAGTAAGGAAACTCTGGAGCAGGCCAGGGTGGGGTTTTGGGATGGGAATAGGCGGGGGCTGGTGGATCATTTACGGATGCATGAATTTGATGTTGAACTGGATGTGGTGAAGGCTGTTTTGAAGATGCCGTCTGGTTTGTTTGTTTATGCTCATTTTGTGGGGAATCGGTGTCATTATTTGTCGGGCCGGGGGATTGGGGAGAAGTTTCATTACAATTTGGAAGTGGAGTTGGCGGGGGCTAAACAGCCATATTTTAATCATGTCTGGCATGGGAAGGCGGGGCATGTGGTGGTTGTGGAGGGGCAGGCTGATGCGTTGAGCCTGGCTCAGTGGGGTATTGCGGCGGTGGGTATGGCTGGTTTGTATGATACTCCAGGTTTGATTGATAAATTGAAGGGGTATGACCAGGTGTATGTGGCGTTGGATGGGGATGCGGCCGGGAAGAAGGTGGTTACGCAAATTGCTGAGGGGTTGGGGCCGCTGACGCGGGTTGTGCTGTGGCCTGATCATTTGCTCCGGGATGGGGAGTCAATGGTTACGGGGATTAAGGATGCGAATGATTTTTTGAAGGCGGGGGGATCTCGTAGTGATGTGCGTGAGCTGTTGGGGGCGTCTCCTATTTATGCGGAATTTTTGGCGCAACTAGCTGCTGCTGCTGATCCGATGGATTATGCGGATGCGCGCCGCCGGGCGGTGGCGGCGATGGCTGCGCTGCCTGATTATGTGTTTGCGGAGCGGCGGAAGGCGTTGGCTGTGGCTCTGGATGTGAACTTGACGACGCTGAATCATATGGTGCGAGCGTTGCAGAAGGAAGCCAAGAATAGCAAGGCGGCTCATAAGACTGAGGAGATTCAAGCGAACGGGTTTGTGGAGGGGCATTTATTTGAGATGGTTTATGATGGGAAACATGAGAATGGGCCGCGTTCTGGCCTGGCGGTGCGTTATCCAGATGGCCGTATTGCGGTTGTGGCTGCGCTGGAAACGGATAGTTACCGTATTTTGCCGTTTTCTCCTTTTGAGAGCCTGGTGAGGCAAAATATTGTGAGGCTGCCGTCTAATGTTGAACCATATGAGTCGGATATGGCTTTACAGCAACGGATTCAGGGGTTTATTCATAAGTATGTGGATTTGCCAGGGCAGATTGAGGTGTTGGCAAGTTATTATGTGATGATGACCTGGTTGTTTGATGCGTTTTATGTGGTTCCTTATCTTCGGGCCCGGGGGAATTCTGACAGCGGTAAGAGCAGATTTACTGAGGTGATTGGGGAGATGTGTATGCGGAGCATTTTTGTAACGGGTTCAACGACGCCATCACCTGTGTTTCGGACAATGGAAAAGTGGCACGGGATGACGCTGATTATGGATGAGGCTGATTTACCACACACGGACACGAGTGCTGATTGGGTGCAGATGTTTAATACTGGATATAAGAAGGGGTTTTCGATTTTGCGGACGGCTATGCGTGATGGGGAGGCGGTGGTTGAGGGGTTTAATGCGTTTGGGCCGAAGGTTCTTAATATGCGGGGGAAGTTTGTGGATGATGCGACTGAGAGCCGGTGTTTGACCTGGGATGCTACAGTGGGGCGGGGAATTCGGTCTGATATTCCCCGGTATATTACGGATCGTGAGGGGTATTATGCTGAGGCTCTCCAGATACGCAATCAACTGTTGATGTTCAGACTGCGGAATTGGGAGCAGGTGGAGATTGATTATAACCATGCGGCTCTGCGGGATATGCCAGGCAGGCTGGTGGAGATTACGGTGCCGCTGATGAGTATCACGAAGGAGCAATCGTTTAAGGATGCGATTATGGATTTCGTGAAGGCTATGAATTATCAGGCGATTATGGAGCGGTCTACGACGTTGAACGCTAAGGTGTTGGAAGGGATTTTGCGAGCGTATTATTTGCCTGATGCTAAGGTGCTGGAACTGACTGAGGGGCTGCAAGAGAAGCTGCGGCTGCAGGTGGCGCATATTACGCGGCAGACGAATAGGTTGATTGATTCTGAGAATGCGGAAGCGGGTGAGGAAGGGGATGATGATAAGTTCAGGCCGCGTAAGCTGAGTGCAGGTAAGGTGGGCCGGGTTATCAATGTGGAGCTGAATTTGAAGACGGAGAAGGCCACGGTGGGGAATAGGCCGATGTGCCTGATTTGGGATATTGACCGCATGAACGCACTGATTATTCGTTATGGTTTGGAGGAGTTGGTTTTGGAGTTGATTGAGAAGGCGGAGAAACGTAAGGAAAAGATGGGTAAGATTTAATTTTTTTTTCTGCCAGTGCCCTTTTTGGGCAAATATCCTTCCACATCCTTCCACCCTTCCACTTTTCCAGAGGTGGGGGGGGTGGAAGGTTTTGTTTTAGGGGGGTTTTTGGGGTTTTTCATCCTTCCACATCCTTCCACATCCTTCCACTCTTCCCGTGTTTTGGGTCAAAAGTGGAAGGTAGTGGAAGGATGTGGAAGGTACTATTTTTTCATCCTTCCACTCTTATTTACTCTGGTTTTTTTAGTAGTAGGGGAAGGGTGGAAGGTATTTTCGGGGGTATTAGATTTTTTTATTTTATTTTTGTTTTGGAAGCTGGTTCTGCTTTGGTTGGGTGAGGGGTGTGTTGTGTTATCTCAACAATTGGATTTACAGGGCGGACGATTAAATGTATACTTTGGACGATGTATTGGTATTGTTTGTGGATGTGGGTGTTTGGTGATGCGTAAACAATCTTCTTTACCGGGTCTGGATGTACCAGACAAAGCCATGATAGACCCTGCTCATGCTGAGGAAAAACGGCTGTTTGAGGTGATGCTGGCTGGCAGCCAATACCCCTGGGTGGGGGATTATTTGGCGTTGTTGGATGAGGGTTGGTATTGGCGGGATGCTGTGTTTATTGCCTGGAAGGGGACGCCGAAGCGTTATCGTGAGCCAGGGGATCAGGATGGCCTGGCTGATGTTATGGGGATTTCGGGGCGGACGCTAAAAGGGCGTCTGGCTAAGAATCCGGCCATTCGGGTGAGGGCGGCCAGGCAGGTGACGGGCCGGGCGATGGAACGGGTGGATGAGGTGATGGATGCGCTTATTGATAGTGCTACGAGTGCGAATTATAAAAGCCATCCGGACCGTAAGTTATTTTTGGAAATAACGGGGGTGTATACGCCTAAGCAGGGGATTGAGTTGGGGGCTGCGCCTGATGTTGAGGATTTGAGCCAGCTTTCACGTGAGGAGTTGGCACGGTTGGCGGGGGTGGCTAATGGGGAGTGACCGGACGCGGGCACGGCAGGCGCAGCAGGAACAAGCCAGACGGCAGCTGGCGCAATGTTCGCTGATTGATTTTGCCTGTTATGTGGATCGTGAGGCGGCGCGGCCAGAGGTTGAGGATTCGTTTATCCAGAACCGTTACCGGGCGGCTCATTTGCAGATGATTGCCAGGTATATTGAACGGGCTATGGATGGATCGTTGTGGGATGGTGTGTCTGGTGATGGGAAGAAGGTTTTGCTGATTACGACGCCACCAGGTCATTGGAAGAGCAGCCTGGTTAGTCGGAAGTTCCCCCCGTTTTATATTGGCCGTAATCATCTTTTGGGGCGGCCGCACCAGGTTATTTTGACTAGTTATAATGCGTCTCTGGCTGAGGCGAATAACCGGGCATGTCTGGAATTGGTGAGGGATAACCCGTTGTACAGGAATGTGTTTCCTGATGTGGTGGTTAGTCGGTCTAGCCAGGGTGTAGCTGAGTGGAGCCTGGAGGGTGAGTCTTTTCCGGCGTGTGTGGCGGGGGGTGTAGGTGGGGGGCTGACGGGTAAACATGGGGTGGTTGTGGTGGATGATCCTATCCGTGATCGTGCCCAGGCGAATAGTGTGCCGTATGTGCAAACGTTGTGGGAGTGGTGGGTTGATGTGGTGCGTACGCGGCCTCACAGTCAGCATGAGTTTATTTTGGGCATTTGGACGCGCTGGACTGAGAATGACCCGGCTGGTCGGTTGTTACGGGAACGGGCTGAGGGAAAAAATGATGAGCGGATTGTGTATTTACGTCTGCCGGCATTGGCGGAGACGGCGGCGGAGCGGTTGAGTGTAGCTAAGATGGGGATGCCGGTGGATGAGCAGGACCCGCTGGGCCGGGAGCCGGGTGAGGCGTTGTGGCCGGAGGAGGAGCCTGCGGCCGCGCATGAAAGTACACGACGGTCATTTCCGGTTACGTTTGATTCGCTATACCAGGGGCGGCCGCGGCCGCGGGGTGGGTATATGGTGGGTCAGACACAGTTTAAGAGTTTGCCGTCGGTACCTACACAGGATATTCGCTTAGTTCTAGGGGTGGATTGGGCGTATACGGAGAAGCAAATGGCGTCTCCGAAGAAGAAGGAACCGGATTACACGGCGGCGGCTCTGGTGGGTTTGTGGACGCCAGGGAGAGGGGATGAGGCGAGGTTGGTTATTGGGTATCTGGCCCGGATTCAGGGGAATCAATATCAGGCCAGGCAGTTTGTGAAGGAGAATATGCAGGCGGTTGGCAAACGGGTGCCTATGCGGTCGGCTCAGGATGGGATTGATCGGCTGTTTTTGAGCCTGATGCGTGGGGATAGTGATTTGTTGGGTTACAGCATGAAAAATTTACCCCATCTGAAGGGGGATAAAGTCACTAAGGCAGCCCCCTGGCTGGAAATGGCACAGGCGGGTTTGGTGTATGTGGTGGAAGCTCCGTGGAACAATGATTTTTTTGCCGAGGTAGAGTCGTTTCCTAATGGGGTGCATGATGACCTGGAGGATGCGATTAGTGTAGCGGTGTGGTCATTGGGTTTGGGGCAGCGGGAGCGTAAGGCTCGGTCTTCGTCTAAGGTGAAGTTTTATGGCTGAGGTCAGTAGTATTTTTGATGTGGAGGAGTTTGCCGCTTACCGAGCGCAGTTTGATCAGCGACGGTCGCGGTTTGCCCGGTATTGGAAATATTACAAAGCAGAGCCGACGGGGATTGGGGAATGGCAAACGGAGGTGGGTAAGTATATTGGCGCGGCGGTGCGGAATGCGGTCCTGCCTCTGTTTACGCCTCTTTCCAGAGCGGTGGAGCTGGATGTTTCGTTGATACCTGGTGATTGGCAGCTGGCGGCGGGGAGTGAAAGGTACCAAGGGGCAGTTGATCAGGTTTTGGAATGGGGCAAGTGGGATTGTGAGGGGGATGTGTTTGTGCGGTTTGTGGTTGCCCTGGGAGAGGCGGGGCTGCGGATTGTGGATGACCGCATGGAGAAGCGCGCGTTTCCTCAGCCAGTGAGACCGGATACTTATTTGGTTGTGCCTATGAGTCCCTGGGATGACCGGCCACAGATGTTGTTGAGTGTGGTTAAGCGGGATAAGGATGAGTGGGCGGAGGTTATTGAGGCGGACCGGGTACGCACGTTTAAGAATGGCCATCCGTATGGTACGCCGGAGCGTCCAGCTGAGTATGAAAACGGGTTGGGGATGGTGCCGTTTGTTGTTTGCCGCCTGGATGCGGGGGATGGGCAGGGTGAATCTACGTTTGACAATACTCTGCCATCATTAGACCAGGTGAATAGGCAGGCTACCTATATGAGTACTATTATCAGCCGCCATGCCGAACCGCAATGGGCGGTGTTTGGGGCAGAGGATAGTGATTTACGCAAAGACGGGCAGAGCGTATGGTTTTTCCCGGAAGGGAGTAATGTTCAAGCTATTTTGGCGGCGGTGGATTTTGAGGGGCTATTGGCTTTTATTCAAGAAATTAAGAATGAAATGAAGGATAGCCTGCCTGAATTGGCGCTGAGTAAATTGGTGGGGGTGGAACGGGTGGCTGCGGCCACCATTGAACTGCAACTGGCGGAAGCGGTGTTTAAGATTCGCCGCTTACGAAAGCCGTGTGATCGGGCGTTGCGGGATGCGCTGATTATTGCGGGTAGAGCTGCCCAGCAGATGGGGATAGGTGCTGTGTCGAGACTGGCTGATGGCCTAGTGCGATTTGATAAAGACCGGCCGGTTATTAGTTTGGATGCGCTGACCAGGCTGCAAATTCAGGGGGTGGCCCGTAGTAATGAAATTAGCCAATTGGCGTTGGAACGGGAGCGGCAGCTTCTGGCGGCGGCCGCAGGAGATGAAAGTGGGCAATGAACGAGACCAGATAATGAATCTGGTCAACCAACAGACGGCTCAATTGCTGAGGCAGGAGAATAGCCTGGTGCGTCAGGTGATACAGGGGTATGAAAATGCCCGGCGGGATTTGCTGGCGTCGTTTACGGACCGGTTTAACAGCCTGGGGGAAAATCCTGATCCGGCCGTTATCCGGCAATTGGCTACGGATATGAACATGATACGGGCGATTGAGGCTCGCCTGGCCCAGCTGCAGCAGGAAACTGAGGGGCTGTTGTCTGAGGGGCTGCAAAGTGTGGGTGGGGCCGGTTGGTCTGCGGCTATGCAAGAAGTTGGGGTGTTGGCTCGGGGGCTGGGTATCAATTTGATGCGCTTTGCGGTTGATCCCAATTTGGAACTGACGATTGGGGCAGCGGTGGGTCAGGTAACTGGGTGGGCCAGTACCTTACAAAGCAGGATTACGGCCACGCTTCGTGAATCGCTGGCCAGTGGAGACCGTTTTTCCACGATTGTGCGCCAGGTGTTTGGTCAGAATGGGGGTATCTGGCCGAATGGTAGAACGAGTGCGGAGTTGATGGTGAGACGGGCTGTTATCCAGGCATATAACAATGCCCGGATGTTGTTTTATGAGCAGTCTCAGCAGTATGTGCCAGGGCTGCAAAAGCAGGCGGTGGCAGCTATAAGCGGCCGTACAACGGAGACGTGTTTGATGGTCCATGGACAAATCAAGCCCCTCAATGAGCCGTTTCAATTAGAGGGGAAGGAGGCGTTTAGTGGCCGCCTGATGCAGCCACCGTTCCATTGGCATTGCCGCACGGTGGTAGTGGGGTATCACCCAATATTTGAGGATAGCAGCGGCATGAAAACCAGTGATATGCTGCGCCAGGCGCAGATGGAGTTAGCTGATCGTTAAGTCGCTTCGCCGGCGAAACAGGCGGGAGGAATTATGAGTGAAATGGAAAGTACACCAGACGTCCCTGGGTCATGGGATGAGGTATTTAAGCATCCCCGATTTAAGAGTTTGAATGAGCGGGCTAAGACGGCTGAGCAGGCTTTGGCCAGTATGCAGGCGGCCCAGGATGACGCTGAAAAACGGCGGCTGGCTGAAGAGCAGAAATGGCAGGCTTTGGCGGAGAAGTACGCGACTGATTTGACGGCGTTGCAGACTCAGGCTGAAGGTGAACGGCTCGCCAGGCTGCGCCTGGAAATTGGGCAAAAGGTTGGATTGCCGGTTGAGCTGGCGAATTTGCTGACGGGCACGGATGAGTCAGGCCTGCTGGCTCATGCCCAGACGCTGCTACCGCTGGTAAAACCATCAACTCCTGGGGTGCCACCCGCGCCTACAAGAACGCCGGTTGCGGAGCCATTTACGGTGGATCAACTTAGTGACCCCAAATTTGTGCGTGAGAACGCTGACAAAATCTGGGCAGCCGGGGGGCAGCCAGGTTAGTTAATTTATTGCTCTTATCATGGACGTACCATGTGAAAAAACGGACAAAGAGCGTGGCGAATTTTAGAACAGTAGGAGAATTTCGATGCCAAATATTACAACTACACAATTAGGAACTATCCCCACGATTGTGGCGGCCACAGCTCTGGGCTATTTGAAGAACAACACGGTGTTGGCCCGGCTGGTGGCGCGTGATTGGGATAATGAAGTAGCCGCGTATGGCCAGACAATCAAGATTCCGTATCCGGGTACGTTGACGGCTAATGATAAGGCGCAGGGTAGTGCTATTACTTTGCAGCAGCCGACGGCTGGTGAGTACACTGCTACGCTCGATAAGCACAAGGAAGTGAGTTTCTTGATTGAAGATTTTGCTCGCTTCCTGGCGCGGCCGGATTGGTTCAAGACGTATATGGAGACGGCGATGATGGTCTTGGCTGAACAAATTGATGGGGATTTGGCCGCTTTGTATGCTGGATTCAGTCAAACGATAGATGCCAGTGGGGGGTTGGCTGAGGCTAATTTCCGACTGGCACGGCGGTACCTGAACACAGCTAAGGCGCCGTTGTCTCAGCGATATGCTGTTTTGCATGAGGATGCGGAGTATGAGGCGTTGGGCATTGAACGGATTGTGAACCGGGATTATGCCGAAGCCCTGGGCAGTATGGCGGCTAACAGTTATGTGAACCGGGTGTTTGGGTTTGATGTGTTCATGTCTCAGAGTATTAAGACGGCTACCACGCTGAAGAATCTCTTCTTCCACCGGAATGCTATGGCTCTGGTGACGCGGCCGCTGGCTATTGCTCCTGAAGGTATGGGGGTTATGCAGCGCACCATGAATGAGGACGGCGTTGGGCTGCGGGTGACGCTGAGTTATGACCACAATTATTTGGGGGGCAAGGTTACGCTGGATGTGCTGTATGGGGTAGCGGAGCTTCGGGATAATCATGGGGTGGTAGTCAGCACTACAGACCTGTAGGCTGTAGGCTGAAATGGTGAGTTCAAACACAGACACTAGGCAGGCGCAAAACCCCACCTGGACCGTAAACGGGCGACTAAGGTTGTGTAACCTTAAATATGGTGCCTAACGGGGTGTGTCTGTTGAACTAAGGAAAGGTTGCTATGTCAAAGAAGAATACAGTGAAACGTTATTTTATTGTCAACCCTGCTGGGGCTATCCATGAAGTGACCCTGGACCATGCGGAGACATTGTTGAGGAAGGTGGGTTTCCGATCAGCGACTCAGGCAGAGGTGAATAAATTGAATGCGGCTAAGGGTGAGCAGCGGTTTGATGCGCCAATTTGTACACCGTTTAAGGCGATACCAGCGGCCATCGAAGTTGAGTTTGACGATGAGGATGAGGTGAGCAATGTCTAAATTCGCAAATCAACGGATATTGAAGTTGGATGCTCGATTCAGTATTGGTACCGAAACGGCCAATGCGATTCCGGTTTCTATTCAACTAAAGGACCGGGAAAATGGCAATGAGTTAGGGGAACGGGCCGCTGTGCATTGGTATTTGTCTAGTAATGCTAATGGTGATGTGGTTGCCTCTGCCCCATCTGGGGGGATTGCCATTGGTACGGATGGGGTGCTGATTGAGTGGACGAACAATGTTTCGGGCATGGCTATCAGTGAAGCTGATGGTGACATTGATGTTGTGATTACGGATACGGGTACACCGACATTTTATTTGGTGTTGGTTATGCCTGATGGCAAGCTGGCTGTGAGTGGGCCTATCACGTTTGCTTAATTATGAGTATGGGTCATCCAAACCGTTTGTATAACGCTGATTTTGCCCGTGACTTGACCCGGTGGGGGGTAGAGGGGGCGGCCGCCTTTGTGCCTGATGAGGGGTACAGGGAGTTGGGGGCTGTTTCTCTACCCTCACCAGGATCAATGATTAGCCAGCCGTTCAGCCTGGGATTGGGTCGGGCGTATATGGTGGAGGTGGCGGTTAAGGCGGCCGCCACGGCTGGCTCTATTACGTTGAGTATTGGTAACAGCAGCGGGGTCATCTTCCTGTGGGCCGTGCCTGTGGGTACCGATTGGACATTGGCAGCGCAGCGGGTAGGGCTGCCCTGGGGAGATTATGTTCTGTCACTGGGGCACGATGATACGGCGGTGTATTTGGATGATGTGAGTGTGGCCTGGGTGGCCAAGACGAGGCTGGAGCTGGCGACAGACGTGGCGGAGCGGCTGGGGGCAGTGGCGGTAAGGGCTGGATTTTCAACTGATGGTGTGGAGCAAAACCAGGAAGGAGCTTACAGTGCTGCCGTTGATGAGGGTCTTCGGGCTGTAGGGGCGGTTGACCGGGCAGGCCGGGTGGATGTGCGGTATCTGGATGAGGGTCTGGTGACGGCTTGTTTGGACCAGATTGAGCTATCTATGCTGAAACGGTTGCAGCGTTTTTGGATGACGCAGACCAATTATGCCCTGGGGCCACGAACAGAGTATGTGAATCAGATCAATGCCTCACTGTTGGCTTTGACCGGCGCGGCCGTGGGGGGCCGGTCTAGCACTGTTGGCCGTAATGTTAAGACAAGGCGGCTGTTTCACGAGAATAAGCTATGAGTGCTTCTAATCTGGCGGGTATGATTGCCAGCAGCAAACGGCCACCGGCCTTATCTGGGGGCAAGGTGGGCAGCCCCCTGCCCCACCTGGCCCAGGTTCAGATTGTGCCTCTTTTGCCTGTTGGAGCCGAGTTGGTGGAGGAGGCGCAGCTGAAAAGTGCGCGTGAAGGGAAGATGACTTATGCCTTTGCTGATGACCAGAACCGTCTCCCGGATATTTGTGAGGGGGATTTGCTGATTATTGGGGAGATTGAATATCCGGTGAAGATGGTTAAAGAGTGGGTGAGACCGGATGGCGGGTCATTTTTGGAGCTTTTGCTCACGGAGAAGAAGCGGTGATTGTCTTTTCTGAAGAAACGCTGCGAGATGCTAACCGGACGGCCCAGGCTTTGGCGGCGGTGCAAGCTGGGGTGACGGGCAGCGGGATGATGGGGATCATGTCGCTGGCTGTGGTGCAGATGCAGCGGTTTGTCTCTGGTCATATTGAGGTGGATACGGGGCGAACAAAGAACAGTGTCCACGCTGAGGTGAAGCGGGTAGGGAATGGTGTGGAAGGGGTTCTGGGGACAAACGTGGTTTACTCTCCCTATGTTCGTGATGACAAACATCAACGGCCATTTTTTGACCATGCCCGGAATGTGGAAGGGCCGAATGTGGTCAGGCTGTTTGGAGATGAGGTTAATTTACGTGTGGAGAGGGCTGGCTAATGGCGTTGACGAATCGTAAGGATGTGAGGCTGGAGGTTTCGGCGTTGTTTGAGGGGATAACGGCCATTGCGGTTAATTTGCCGTACCCGCCACTTTCTCTGGATGGGGTTAGCCCGTTGGTTTATTTGCATGATGATGGGGTTGCGCCTGAGATGTTGGCGGCCGCCTCTAATCAATTTGATTTTTATTTTGTTCTGACGTTGTGTATTAACCGCCAGGCATATGGTGAAGCTGCGGCTGAGGATGCCCTGGATGAGGTGTGGACGGCGGTTATGCAGGCGATTCGAGATAATGTGACGGGGGTGACGTATACGGCGTTGGAGGTTGAGGGACGGACACGCCCGTTTTTTGCTTTGGTAGATGGGGTGCATTATCGGTTTGAGGAATTGTCGCTCATGGCCCGGGGCAATATCAGCGGCTAAGAGCAGGAGCAGTGATATGAGCAGCGCACGTAAGGTTTTAATATCTCCTCAGGAGCAGGCACGACGTTATGGGCTGGTGTTTGTTGCTACAGGCGGACATCTGACGGGCATTCCGGCGCGAGATTTGAGCGGGGAGGAGTGCCAGGGCCTGGATGTGAAGCAGCTTGAGGCGGCAATAAGCAGTGGCTTGTATCGAATCAATAACAAGGAAGGTGGCGAATGAGTAATGTAGCAACAACGTTTTGGCAGGCAGGGCTGCAGGCGGCGATTGGAACGCCGGTGGCGGCCACGCGCAAGATTTATGAGGCTGGGCCTATTCCTGCGGAGAAGCGGGTGAAGGAGCTGATTCTCCAGAGCCGGACCAGTTTTGCCAAGAATTATGACGCGGCGGAGACGCATGTTCAGGTTGATAAGTTCCAGATTAAGGGGGTGTTGAATTATAGTGACCTGGCCTGGTGGGGGGAAACGTTTCTCAAAGGTGGGGTGACACCCACCGGCGCGGGGCCGTATACCCGGGTTTATAATGGGATGGCTACCAGCGATGATTTGAAGCCGGTGACGTTTGAAGTGGCGGATAATGTGGGGGCGTTCCGAATTTCTGATGGCCTGGTGAGTAAGTGGAAGATTCAAGGCAAGGGGGGCAGTAAGCCCACGCTGGTAGAGATGAGTCTGGATTGGCTGGCCAGCAGGGTTACACCAGGGCATACCATGACGCCGGCGTTGACTGATCGTGACTTGCGGGGGACATACGCGGCCTTTAAGCAGGTGCAATTTTACCTGGATGATGCAGCCGGGGGGATTGGGACCACGGAAATAGGTACGTTGATGGAGTTCAGCATCGAAGGGGATAACGGCCAGGCACCTCTCTACTTTGGGGGGGATGCAGGGCATTACGGGGCTGCCCGGCGGGGGGAACGTGATGTGGTGTTTATGGTGACGCTCCTGTTTGATGCAACCACGTACAGTGAATTTAGTGGGAAGTACCAGGTTAATGCGAATCGGTTTGGGCAGCTTAAGTTCACGGGGCCTAGCCCCCTTGCGCTGACCTGGAATTTCTGTACTAAATTTGAGACCTATGAGTGGCCGGAAGATGGCCCTACGCGCAAGGTGTCGTTGATGGGGCACTCTATTTATGATCCGACGTTGGGGTATGACTGGCAAGCCACACTGATTAATGATGTGGCTGCTATTTAGTGGGCGGTCGGTGAGGACGTAAATGCCAACCCTTAATCTTCAGGTATCTGCCAGTAATCGGGATGGGTTTCAACCCGGCAGTGGTCTTCCAAATATCACGGAAGATTATTTTGCGATTGGCAATTACACTGGATATTCGGTTATTTCAGCGGTGTCGTTTATTGTTCCAGATGTTCCTTCTGAGGCCACTATTATTTCGGCAACGTTGACGATTGTGGGCTTTGAGGATTGGACGGCGGGGGTTGTTGAGGCGGTTATTTATGGTGAGGCAGCCGACAATTCCGCCGTTTTGGCCGCCACGACAGACAATATCCGGGGTCGGACAAAAACGACAGCCAGTGTTTCTACGGGGGATTTGTCGGTCAATGTTCTGGATCAGGATTTTCCATTTGATGTGACTAGCCTTGTTCAGGAGATTGTTGATCGGCCTGGCTGGTCTGCGGGCAATGCGTTGACGTTTCTGATTGATGATGAGGGATTGTCTGACAGTGAGGAGTGGAATGGATTCTGGCAGGTAGATGGCTCTTCGTCTGGCGCGGCCAGGTTGGATCTTGAATATAGTGTGACTGGGGGGGTTTTGGTTACGCCGGCGGCGGCGGTGGTGGTGGCAGGAACATTAGACCCACTTGTTGGTTTGGGGAGTCTGGCTATTGGGCCGGGCCTGGCGGTGGTGATTGCGGCCGCGGTTAATCCTGGCCTGGTGTTGGGTAGTGTGGCTGTTGTAGGGGCTGTGGCCGGGAGTTCTGTATCTGGCAGTGGGCCAATGGTTGTTTTGGGCAACCTGGTTTTAACCCCTGGGGCGGCGGCGGTGGGAGTTTCGGGTGAAGGGCCAACGGTTGTTTTGGGGAGTTTGGTGGTTGGTTCTGGCGCGGCCGCGGTGGTTGTGACTAGTGTAGACCCTGGCCTGGTGTTGGGTAGTGTGGTGGTAATGCCCGGCGGGGCTGGGGCGGTGGCGGCTGTTGGGCAGCCTACGGTGCAGGCCGGGGGGGATTTGCAGATAACCCCTGGGGCGGCGGCGGTGGGAGTTTCGGGTGAAGGGCCAACGGTTGTTTTGGGGAGTTTGGTGGTTGGTTCTGGCGCGGCCGCGGTGGTTGTGACTAGTGTAGACCCTGGCCTGGTGTTGGGTAGTGTGGTGGTAATGCCCGGCGGGGCTGGGGCGGTGGCGGCCAGCATAAATCCCATCGTCTTCATAGACAGTGATGGCCTGATTGTGTATCAGCTCGTAGATGCCAGGCTGACAACGGTGGCCCAATCGGATAGTCGGTTAGCCGCCATACTGCCCAGTCGGTTATTTGCCTATACATTACAGGAGTGGGCATGAGCAGCAATCTAATCACTTCTGAGGAGCAGCGGCCCAACGAGATGATCGCCCGAGTCGTGGATGTGACGCCTGTTGGCAGTAGTCCCAGTAATCCGGTCTTGACCGTCTGGAAGATTGATACCAGGCGTGGCGTGTCTGAGGATGTGACGGCGGTTGTAGCCACAGGCGATTGCAGCGTTACTGACAATCTTATCACGACGGCCAGGGTGGGGAATCTCACTGATGGCGCGCTTTATCATAAAGTTTTGCGATTTCTGTTAGGGGGCAACACCCTGGAATATTACTGGGAAATTCGTTGTACCGATAGGAGGCCATAATGGCTTGGACAAACAGAGGGAAGTACAAGATGTTAGGTTGGGGATTGCGAGGCGTAACCATTCCTACTAATTTTTATGTAGCCTTATTCACCAGTGCCGTTGCACCTGGCCCAGATCTGAACACCAAATCGGAATTGACGGAGGTGGCGGCCGGAAATGGGTACACAGCAGGGGGGATTCAAGTAACACCAGGGGCTACTGATTTTGACACCTGGACTGAAGATGACGGCAATGACCGGGCACTGATTCAACTTAGGGATTTGGTTTGGACCGCCAGTGGGGGGAACCTGCCTGGCAGTGGCAGCGGGGCGCGTTATGCGGTGCTGACGGATGACAATGCCACCCAGGGCAGCCGGGAGTGTTACTTTTATTGGGACCTGGGGGCGGATAGGGTTGTATCCGACGGGCAAACATTGACGTTGCAAGATTGTGAATTACGCATTAACGAAAGCTAACGACCATGAAAGATACAGATCGCATTTTGGAAGCTATCGGCGTGTTGAACCAACTGGTAGCTAACCTTGCCCAAGAGATGACCAGCCTGCGGGAGGAGTTAGGTCTGAACAAGACACACCATGATGACCGGCTGAGTGCCCACAAAAAAAAATTGATGAGCTGGAGCGGGGACTTCACCAGGCTCTCATCAGTATTGCCCGACTCAATGCCTGGCAGAAAAGCCAGACGGCGGGTGGGCGCCGGCACCATCACCACGCTGAGCGTCTAGCCAGCATCCGACGGCTTATTGGCGATCTTTTTTCATTGGATGAGATTGGTACGCTGGCCTTTGATATGGGAATTAACCATGAAGAGCTGGCAGGTAACACGCCGTTGGCCAAGTCACGAGAATTGGTGCGACATTGTGATAGCCGGGGGCTGGTGGATGTTTTGGTACAGCATTGTGTTGAGGCCCGGCCGGATGCACCCTGGCCGGTTTAATATCCTTAAAGGAGGTTCTACGTGATATTTGGATCTAAAAAGTTTCAAGTGATGGTTGTAGGGTTGGTTGTGCTGGCTCTGGTTAGCCTGGTCCCAGAGTTAGCCCCGCTGGAAGCTCACCTGACCGAAATTGTGGCTATTGTGGTGGCGTATATTGTGGGTCAGGGAATGGCGGATTTAGGGAAACATCGTCAGCCAGACAGCAAGGTGGTTCTGGGCAGCGAGTTTTATAATGAACCAGGTGAAGATGATGAGGATGACCATCCTTTCTGATTGAATGTTCTGTGCAGGTTTACCAGGTTGTTTTTCTGGTAAGTCTCCCCAAAAGGAAATATGATGAATAAAAGTCTAGTAAAACCTTCAACCAATCGTTATCGCAAGTTCCCCGGGGGTGAGGAATTGCGCCACACGAAGCCGGTAGAACAATTTGACCGGAGGGATTCTATGGACCAAGCCCCATCCAGACCTATGTCCAATCAAAACCCAAAGCTAGTTCGTATTGATTGCCCAGAAGATATTTTTGATGTGCCAGGGGCGTTTATTATGCGGCGGAAGCGGGTAGCGGTGTGGAAACTGGATTCTATCAAGGCGTTTAAGCCGGGTCAGGAAGATGATCTGAAGTCGTTGTATGCGGAGCTGATCCCGCAGTGGCATGGTGTTTTGGATGTGGATAATGATGAGCCGCTGGCTAACCTGGAGGATGATCCTGATGGGATTTTTATGATTGATGCGGAGCAGTTGACCTGGCTCACCAGAATTTTGCAAGCCTCACCTAATAATCTCCCAAAGTCTACGAGCGTCCGGACATCATAGGGTTATGCCTGGCTTGTGGCTGGCTGCCATCCTGGGTTGAAGATGAGGATTGGGCGACGCTGGCGGAGCTTCAGGAACGGCTGATGAATGACCGGACGGGACGGGATTTTGAGCAGTGGCAGATGAATGTCCGACAGAAATGGTCTGCGGGATAGCTGTCAAGGATGTTTTTTTTTCACACTATGTCTACTCAATCGTCCAGAACGGATATTGAAACACTTAATGCTCAATTGAAGCGGCTGCTGTTGATTACCCGACGTGCGCTACTGATGATTGTGCGTGGTATTGAGAGTATGTATCCAGAAGAGTTTCGTTCGTAAGGCAGCTATTGGTTTAGCGGCTTGCACGTAATGTCCCAGCCCGTGATTGCCCTGTTTGAGGGGCGGTCACGGGCTTTTTTTATGCCATGAACTCCATTATTAATCTTATTTTACGTGGGCATGATGATGGGGCCAGCGATACCCTGAGGGGGGTAAGTGGGCAGGTAGGTGGCCTGGGGGGTGCGCTGGGGGCAGTGGGTGGGGCATTCGCGGCGGTAGGAACGGCGGTGGTAGCGGGGGCGGCCGCCATTGGTGGGGGGTTGGTTTATTCGGTGGGGAGAGCTGCCGAATTTGAGCAGGCCATGGCCAATGTCGGAGCCATTAGCCTGGCGTCGGCCGGGGATTTGGATTTGCTGCGCCAGGCCGCTCTTGATGCTGGGTCCACCACAGCATTTACGGCTACGCAAGCGGCCGACGGCCTGTCGTTTTTGGCTATGGCCGGGTTTGACGTAAACCAGTCTATTGCTGCGCTGCCGGCAGTGTTATCGGCTGCCTCAGCCGGGGGCATTGACCTGGCTACGACGGCGGATATTGTTTCTAATGTTCTGGGGGGTTTCCGGTTAGAAGCGGAAGAGGCGGGGCGCGTTTCTGATGTGTTGGCCTTAGCCAGCGCGAATTCTAATACGAGCATTGAAATGCTCGGCCAAACAATGAAATTTGCCGCGCCAACGGCCGCCAATCTGGGGTGGTCGTTGGAAGAGGTGACGGCGGCCGCCGGATTTTTGGCGGATGCTGGTATTCAGAGCAGCCTGGCTGGAACGCACCTGCGAGCAATTATGGGCAGCCTGGCAACACCCACGAATGTGGCGGCTGAGGCGATGGAGGCGATGGGTCTGGCGGTGCGTGACAGCGAAGGCAATATGCTGGGGCTGCCAGATATTATTGAACAATTTGAGACGGCTTTATCACAGCTGGGGCCTGAGCAGCGGGATTTTGCGCTGAATGCAATTTTTGGCCGTGAGGCGGCAGGGAGCTTTTCGATTCTGTTGGGGCGGGGCAGTGAAGCTCTGGCAGAGTATGAGGAGAAATTACAGGGGGCTGGTGGGGCCGCTCAGGAGATGGCAGATCGGCAGCTAGATACGCTCCAGGGGTCAATGACGCTGCTGAAGAGTGCCATTGATGGGGTGGCGGTGACGGTGGGATCGGCCTTCTTGCCGGTCTTAACTGATTTAGCCAGGGCTGCCATTCCCGCGGTAGAAGCTGGAATGCAGCGGCTGCAACCATTGTTGGACTCGCTGCCTGGTCTGTTTGAACGGGTTAGCGAGGTGGTTGGGGGGCTTTTTGCTAGTTTGAGCAGTGGGCAAGGAATGGGTGAGTCTTTGGCTGGCCTGTTCACAACCATTGCCACGGCGTTTGGAGCAACGGAAGCGCAAGCCAGTACGCTATATAACGGGGTTGTCTCTCTCTGGGAGATTGTTGAGCCTGGGGTAACGTTTGTTACCAACCTGGTGAGTGAGTTTGTCTCCTGGGAAGATGTTTTGATGGTGTTGGGCCTGGCGGTTGCCAGTGTGGTTGTGCCTGCTTTGGGCAGCCTGTTGTTGGCTGTCGCCCAAATTGCGATCCCCATCGTGGCCGCCATTGGAGCCGTGGCTCTTCTGCGGAACGCCTGGGAGAATAACTGGGGTGGCATACAGGATAAGACGCAGGCGGTTATTGATTTTGTGCAACCGCTCATCCAAAATGCGTTGGCCGCTATTCAAACGTGGTGGGCCGAAAATGGAGAATCGGTCAAAGCATCAGCCATCAATGCGTATGAGGCTATCCGCTCTGGCATAGAAACGGCCATCAATGTTGTGCAGAACATTGTTAATACGGTTCTCACGGGTATCCAGACGTTCTGGAGTGAACATGGCAACTCTATTATCACGATTGCCACGTTCATCTATGAATCCATCAAGACGGGTATAGAGACGGCCATCAACATTGTGCAGACGGTTGTGGAAACGGTCTTGACCGGTTTGCAAGCGTTTTGGGATGCTCATGGCACGGCGATTTCTGAAAGTGCAGGGCTGGCCTGGGAAGCGATTCAGACGGTTGTAGAGACGGTCACGGATGTGATTGGGTCAGTAATAGATGCGTTCGCGGCGGCTATTGAAGGTGATTGGTATGCGTTTGGGGAAAATCTGCGGGAAGCCTGGGATACACTGTGGAGCGGTATCAGCAGTGCCCTGGACACCTGGGAGCAGGCCATTCAGAATACGGTTGAATCAATCGTAAATGGCATTATTGGCTGGTTTAGAGATACGGATTGGGGGCAGGTTGGTTCGGACATTATTGCGGGGATTGCCAATGGTATTAGCTCTGCCACAGGCTTTATTGTGGATGCGGCGCAGGCGGCGGCGCAGGCGGCCCTTGACGCGGCCAAGGGTTTGCTGGGTATTCAGTCACCATCTACGCGGGCGGCGGCTGAGGTAGGTGAGCCGTACACGGCCGGGATTGCGCTGGGGGCGGTAACGGCCATTAAGGGGGCCAGGCAGACTATCCAGGATAATTTGGATATTCTGATTAAGGATGTCAGGCTGCCGCCTATCAAAACAGACAGTTCTCTGGTAGATGCTATTACTGGCCCCCGGCTTGGGGATGACCGGGGGGCACGGCTAGGGATAAGCAACCCAACCCTTATTAGTCAGCGGCCGGTGGCGTCTCAGCCCGTCGTTATTCACCATACCTACTATGTCACCATCACCGATGAGCGTTCGGCCGCCTTGTTCCTGGATTATTTGGATACAGTTCAAAGCCAGGATGTAGCTATCAGATAACTATGTCTATATTAATCATTGACGATGACATTGCCTCTGTAAACTTGCTTAATCCGAGCGGCCTGTACCTGGCTCGTGATGGCTGGCGACCTAAAGTCGCGCCGGAAAATGACGCGGGTGATGGGTATGATGATGTTGTAGAAGTCATTAAATTGTACTGGATGCAGACCAGCGATAATGACCGAGATACAACCATACAATTATTGAACCAGCTTGATCTCAAGGCCAGACAGTATTGGCGTTTACGAAAAACAACAGGGGCCGTGTGGATGGAGGCCCGCTCTCCCAGTGAAAGTAACAGCCGCTTTGCGCGGATTAAATCTATTGAAGTCATGGAGCTGGATAGCCGCCACTGGGGGCCAAACCGGTCCGTTGACCTGGTTCTTACCATCACTCGTGAAGGGGCATTTAGTGAGATCAAGCCAACAAATAACAGCCCTACCGCCATCCACACCAGTGTTACCCGGTACAATAGTGAAGCCGGGGGAAATAGTAACCGCCTGACGGTGAACGCGGCCGACGTGTCCGGTGATGCGTTGGCCCTGCCACTTGTGCAAATGGTGGAAGCTGTGCCCCAGGAAACAATTATTGTTGCTCTAAGAGCCAGAGAAACCGCAGCTGAAGTAAACAATTTTGTTAGTCACTTGAATGCGGCTAATTTCCAAAACAGTACTGATATTGTTAGTGATGGCTCTGCGCCTGGGGGTAGCAAATGGGAGCGGACGGGGCTGTCTGGCACAGCCAGCCAGATTAAAGGGGCCCCCCTGCCCAATGGGTTACAATATTATGCTGGCTCATTCCTGGTGTATGCGGTGGTGAGGGTTAGTGCCAGTCACGTTTTCTCCCTCACTGTTGGCCACGGTAGCTCGTTTGGCACCCTGGAGAATGCTCAACCCCCGGTAGCTATCACTACCACCACGAATTATCAAATGCTGTACGGTGGTCAAATCAATATGCCGGCTGGGGGAGTTATCCCTGGTATGTCTGTCCCCAGCAGTTATTACATCAACCTGCAAATGGATTGGGCAGGGGCCAGCAGTGCTACTTTTGCCGTGCGGAATATATTTTTAGTCCCCACAGATGATGGGGTGGTCTTGCTGCACCCAGCCACGGTAAGACGTACCTTAGATAGCCGTTTGGAACGGGTGTATTCATATACCAGCAGCAATGAATATTGGTCTGCGCCAGATGTGGTGAGGGGAAAATATCTAAAATTTAAACCTGGCCATTACAACCAACTCCATTTTTTTAGCACACGGACAGATGGGACGGGGGGGGTAACTCCGGCAGATACGTTTACGCTTACTCTTAAACTCGTAAAACAATATCTGGCCATTCGGGGTAATACATAATGAATGAACTAGCCAGTATGAATTTATTCCAACCACGCCTGGTTGGGAGTGCGCCGGTGGAATATGGGGGTGACATTACCTGGGCCTGTTGGCCGTCGTACAAGCGTACTACCCGGGCGTTGGGGGGGGACTTCCAGGCGTCGTTTCAATTTTCGGCTGATGATGGGATATTGGAACGCTGGTTTAATCATTATCTGGCCTGTCATTTTGAAGAATCGTTTGGCGGGGGAGTTACCTTTAGCGGGTTAATTTGGACAATGCGCCTGGCGTACAATGGTTTTGTTTTAGTGCGATCACTAGACAATGTTTATAACAGTGTGCAGGTTAGATATCAAAGCAGCTCTGCATCATCACCGGCGACAACGACGGCGGGGGTTGATGGTGGCAGCGGGGCGCATTTTGGCACCCGGCAGCTCCTGGAGGTCTTAAGTGGTGTGTATGTGCCTGAAGAAACGGCCGAGGTGTACCGTGACAATCTGTTGAGCCGCCTGGCCTGGCCTAAAGCGAACAAGGATGCCCTCAACCTGGCCGGGGATAGGCAGCCAGGTACATTACAGGTTGAAGTTCGGGGGTATATTCACACGTTGAATGGCAAGCTGTATAGTGAGAAGACAACAAGTGAGGCCGCAGCCAGTGGTGTCATAGCCGCTATTATTGAGATGTCGGACTTTGTAACTGCTGGCCAGATTGAGGAGAATGAGTTGACCATCTCTGAGGAAGGGGATGATAGGCCTGCATGGGATGTAATCCAAAAAATTGTGGCGTTGGGGTCAGCTGGGGGATCTCGTTGGTTGGCAGGATGTTTCCAGGGTCAGGCTTTCAGCTACAAACGAGTTGATGTAGATGCTATTCTGTATGAACAGGAGTTGAAGACGAAACGGCAGCTAACCTATGACGGATTAACAAACAACTTGGTGCCGTTTGCTTCTATTCAACCGGGAGGAGTGTTGTTTGTTCGAGATATTATGCCTGGTCTTCCGGGGGCTGATCCGCTTCTGGATGACCCCAGGGCTATTTTTGTTGAAGAAGTGGAGTACAGTGCTGCGGGAGCTTCACTGAAAGGATCGCCGGCGACCGAAGCGAATAAGGCGGCGGCTCTGGCGATAGCCATGAGGCAGCGGCCCAAGAAGGGGCCCCGGGGAATTGGTTTAGCTGCACAAGCAATTATGCCATAAAAAAAGGCCACTCGTGAAAGAGTGGCCTTTTTCTTTTTAATCAGCCCAGGGCAGGGTTAATCGGCCCAGGGCAGGCATGAAATCACATACCCGTGGTCAGGTGTCATATTGACGTAGTAACAGCGTACCCGGCAGCCTGGCTGACCGTGACAGGCGGCGGGTTGGCCATCGCTGCCATCATCCGACGGGAAAATGTCATATGTCATTATGTCGGGGGGGACAGGGCGTGGTGTTTGCACGGCCGGGCTGACCAGCGCAGAGGTGGGGGCACTGTTGACCCCTGAGAAACCTACGGCTATCAGCAGTAAGGCCAGCCCCAAAAAAACAACAGCTAAAGTGATACTAGCTTTTCGATTGATCATAAAACGCTCCTTTTAGGGTACCGACAATAACAATAGAGAGGAGCTAATTATAGGTTTTGTTAATCAATCGTCCAATATGAATATTTTATCGTCCAAATGGTTGATATAGTCTAAAACAACAGGGTCAGCCAATGAATAATACCGTGATGACGATAAATTTTGGGGGGGTGGGTTGGTTCACATCCGTGAGGTCAGGGGTTCAAGTCCCTTCGCGCCCATAAAAAAGCCACCGCCAATGTGCGGTGGCTTTTTTGTTAATGGGATGCGCGGCCGCAGCCAAAGCATAACACCATGACCCGCTTAAAATGGTGGGCAAACTAATAAGCAAGCTGGCTGTACCTGCCGTTTTCATATCTATCCCATAAGCAAACACCAGGGTCTGGGGATGCTCACTCCTCTTCTTTCAACCGAAATGAAACACACCCAGGGGTTAGAATTAACAAATCTTGAAAATTTGTTAATTCTAACCCCTTTTACCCCACCAGTTCCGCGACGATGGGGTTAGCCGGGTTCTGCCGTATCTGGGTTGGGGTGTCGAACTGCAACAGTCGGCCATCGGCTATCACGGCCATCCGCTCCCCCAGCAACATCGCTTCGGGCAAATCATGGGTGACAAACAAAACTGGCAAGTTGAACTCCTGCTGCAGGCGGCGCAAATCCTGGCGCAGCCGGAGCCGGGTAGGGCTATCCAGGGCGGAGAACGGTTCATCTAACAGCAAAACCTGGGGCCGAGTGACGAGGGCACGGGCCAAAGCCACCCGCTGCTGCTGCCCTCCACTTAACCTACGCGGCCGCTGCCGGGCCAATGACCCTAATTCCAACCATTCTAACGCCTCCCCCACAATCCGCTCCTGCTCCTGGCGAGAATGCTGTTTGAGGCCAAAAGCCACATTTTGCCACACCGTCATATGGGGAAAGAGGAGATAATCCTGGGTCACATAACCTACACGCCGCTGCTGCGGCCGCAGGTTAATCCCGGCCTGGCGGTCATAAAAAGTCGTCCCATTGACCACAATCCGCCCAGATTCTGGCGTTGCCAGGCCGGCCACACAGGCCAGGGTCATACTTTTTCCTGCCCCTGAACGGCCAAATAACACTGTTACTCCACCGGGCACAGTCAGCTCAATCTCTAGAGCATAATCGCGCAGCTTCTTTTGGATGCTGATTTCTAACATAGGGAGTGAAACGTGAAGCGTGAAACGTAAGGGTTAATCACCTCACCCATCACTTATCACGCACCATCCGGCGGGTTAAGGTTTGTGAGACCACATAGAGGAGCAAAGCCAGGCCGGTAACGATGAGAGCCATTAGCCCGGCTTCATCCCGCCGATTGGCTTGCAGCAGGTCATAAATGTAGATGGAGGCGGTCTGGGTGCGGCCAGGGATATTCCCGGCAACCATGAGGGTCGCGCCAAAATCACCCAGGGCACGGGCGAAGGTGAGGGCCGCCCCAGCCAACAGGCTGGGCCAGGCCAGGGGCAATGTTACCCGCCAGAAGATGTCCAGTTCGGAACGGCCCAGGGTGCGGGCGATCTCTTCATAACGGTAGTTGACCGCCTCAAAACCGGCCCGTGTAGTTTGCATCATCAGGGGGAAAGCGGCGACTGCGGCCGCGATCACCGCCCCACGCCAGGTAAAAACCAACGGCCAGCCAATACTATCCAGCCACCGCCCTACGGGGCTTTGCTGCCCCAAAGCAACCAGCAAATAATACCCCAACACCGTTGGCGGCAGCACCAGCGGCAGGGAGGTCAGGCCGTTCAGCAGCTCTTTGCCCCAGAAGTTCTTCCGCGCCAACAACCAGGCCAGGGGTATGGCCGCTATAAAAACCAGCCCGGTTGCCAGCAGCGAAACCCGAAAAGATAACCAGAGCGGCGAATAATCTAAAGCCTGCATCAAAATTCCCCGGGCAATAAAAACCCGTACCGTTTCATAATTTCCCGCCCCTGGTCGCTGCCAACAAAGGCAATAAAAGCCCGAGCGATTTCTTCACGAGGGGTGCTTTTAATGACGGCGAGGGCCTGGTTAATCGGTTCATGTAGTTCAGCCGGTAGCAAGGTGCCTGTCACTTCTGGCACATCGGCAATGGAAAGGGCGACAATGCCCACTGGGGCATCGCCGGTTTGCACAAATTGCAAGGTTTGGGAAACATTTTCGCCTAAAACCAGCTTGTCTTGAATGGTCGCCCAAACCCCCACCTTCTCCAGAGCTTCTTGGGCGGCCAGGCCATAGGGCGCATGAGTCGGGTTGGCTATGGCGATACGGCTGATGGCCGGATCGAGCAGATCGGTTAATTCGGTGGCCTGAACCCCTGATTGCCGGTTGACGACCAGAACGATGCGCCCCTGGGCGTATAGCTGCTGTGTCTCTGGGATGGTCAACCCTTGGGCGGTAAGGCGATCCACGAAGGAAACATTGGCGGCCGCTAAAATATCAAATGGGGCCCCATTCTCAATTTGGGTAGTCAGGTTGCCGGTTGAGCCAAAGGTAAAGATAACCTTGTGGCCGGTCTCAGCCTCAAAAGCCTGACCAACTTCGGTAAAGGCAAACTGGAGATCAGACGCGGCCGCGACTAACAACGGTTCTGAGGTGGCCGGGGTCTGAGCGGATCGGCAAGCGGCTAACAAACCTAACAGTACAAATAGTAAAACTTTGCGGGTCATATTCTCACTTCTCAAGGTTGAGGCTGTGCGTTTCACAACTATCCAGCCAGGCCACGACAGCTTCTATCTGCCCCTGACGGAACTGCTTTACCAGGTAGCTGTAGCTGCGGCCCTGGGCTTGGGCCTCATGCAAGCTGGCTTCCCCGGCAGCTAACCAGGTCTGGCACTGTTCTCGCTGGGCAGCTATCAGTTGAGCGGCCGCTTCTGGCCCAATCTGGCGGGCAAAGTAGAGTTTGACCAGAAACTCCAGGCGTAGGGCGCGGCCGCGTGGTACCGGTGTCGCTATCCATTGAGCAAAGGCAGCGGCCCCTGCCGGGGTTAAATGAAACAGTTTACGCGGCGGCCGGCTTTCCTGAAGTTCCAGGGTGGTAACAACATAACCTGTCTGCTCCAGTTTATGCAGCAGGGCATACAACTGACTCAACTTCAGGCGCCACACAGACCCCAAACCAGTCGGATCAAACAGCTGCTGGTGAATGGCGTACCCATGCTGTGGTTGCTCATTTAAGAAGCCCAAAAGGGCCAGTTCCAGGTTGAGAGAGGACGCGGTTTTCAATGCTTAATTTTATTTTGATTATTCATAATATGAGTATCAAAACGAAATTATAACTGACAACGGCGCGGCCGCAAATCAACCAGGTTTGAGGCATTCAGGAGAAGGCGGGTTGAAAACCGTGAAGTGCCACGTATTACCGCCCGGGGCCGTATTCACTTTCTAAAGCAACGGCAAATGAGCCAACAACCAGGGGGGAAGTGCCATCCCATAAGGTAGGGGAATTGGCTGGCAGACGGCGGTTTTGCAAAAAAGTGCCATTGGTGCTGTTGAGATCAATCACCTCAATCAGATTGCCCCGCCGCTGCACCTTGCAATGATGGCGTGAGGTGCGGGGGCCATCCAGCACCATCGTACAATCCGGAGCGCGGCCGATCAAAATCGGTTCGGCCGCAATCATGATCTTGTTGGGAATCCCTTCTGGGCAAACCAGGAAATGGCGGACAGAAACCTGGGTCGTCCCAATGGACGGCCGAACGTTGTTGGATGGTGAGGTAGATGGGTGGGGTAGGGGTAGTGGTGGCGGTGCTGGTAATGGTGCGGGCGATTTTTCAGGCACAGCAACTGGTGAAGGCGTAGCCGGCCGATTATCTACCAGCGTCAGGGTAAAAGGGCCAAACCGGGCCGGCACCGAAGGCAGCCATTGATAATATTTGTTTGGCTCTAACTTCATCTCACCCAGGAACGTGCCATTCATGCTCTGCAAATCCTGGAGCAATACCTGATTGTTGCGGAGCAAAATTTCGCAATGTCGTTTAGACACATACCGCTCATGAGGCTTATCCAGGATAATATCGGCTGGGGCCTGCCGCCCTACCAGCAGCGGCTGTGCCCCCAGAGGAACAGTTTTGGGTTCCCACTCATCCTTATAAGCTACCCGAATGAAATAAGGCTCGGTGATTCCAGAGGCGGGCGGGGTGCCGGCCCCTTCGCTAATGGGCGGCGGGCTGGCAAAAGATTCCGAAATGGGCACAGAGTAGGTGGAGCGGCTAGGCTGGTTTTCTTGCAGCAGGGCGCGGAGAGTATGGGCTACTTCACCAGCTGTGGCCGGCCGCCGGTTAATTTCTACAGCCATCAGGCGGCGCACCAGGTTATCTAGCTGTACGGGAGTGGTGGGGATCATCGCCTTGAGAGAGACAGGGGTGCCGGTACGGTGGGCTTGAACGGCATCAAACAGATTGCGAATGGGGAACGGCCGCTGCCCAGTACATGCCTCATAAATCATCACCCCCACAGAGTATAAATCGGTGCGGCCGTCTATCTCTTTGCCTAAACACTGCTCTGGGGACATATAAGCAGGTGTGCCGACGCTGACCCCTTTTTGGGTCTCCAGAATGCTGTTATTCACTAGCTTTACCAGACCAAAATCGGTGATCACCGCCCGGAAAGGCACATCCGGCTCAATGCTGTTGGTCAATAAAATATTGTCTGGCTTAAGATCACGATGATACACCCCTTGTTTATGGGAAAAATCCAACACATCGGCAATCTGCACAAAAATTTGTAATACCTCAGCGAGGGGCAGGCCGTTTCTATTTTCGCGCAAATGTTGGCGCATACTCGGGCCTTCGATGTAATCCATCATTAGGTAGTAACTTTCATCATAAGCCCCAAAGTTAAAAACATTGGCGATATTAGGGTGTTTGAGACGGGCAGCAATGCGGGCTTCCTGGAGAAACCGCTCATAGAAACCGGGCTGTCGGGCCAGTTCTGGCCGCATGATTTTGATGGCCGCATGACTTTGCAGCTCAGGGTGGAAGGCACGCAGAACGATGCCCATACCCCCCTGACCAATCAGTTCTTGAATCTCAAAATTATTGATAACTTTACCAATGAAAGTTTCGATTTCTGGAGATGTTGTACTCATGAGGAATTTACTGTTGCTGAAAGAAAGGTGATAATGTAGCCCGATACCGCCAATTTTGGCAGACCCATACTAGTATACACAAAAGTTGCCGGTTTGTGCTTTTTCTGGTTTGATATTTTGTCAAGGAGGGTTTTATGATAGCGGCTGATTTTCCTTATCAACACTCAATAGCGGTGACGTTCCGTGATCTGGATGCGATGGGGCATGTGAACAATGCGGTTTATTTTACCTACCTGGAAACAGCCCGGCTGCATTATTTGACCCATCTGTTGTCGCTGCCGGATATTCGCCAGATACCGGTGATTATGGCCAATGCCAGCTGCAGCTATAAGTCACCGCTCTTTTTTGGCGAAGCGGTATTGATTGGCCTGGGGATAAGCCGGATGGGGACGAAAAGTTTTATTATGCAATATGTGGTGGAAACGAGCAGCGGCCGCGTCGCTGCCATCGCTGAGACGGTTCAGGTGATGTATGATTACGCGGCCGCGCAAACCATCCCCATCCCCGAATGGGTCCGCCAGCGGGTGCAAGTCGTTCAGAATGGGTGGGCCGGGGTGTCCCCGTTTAAGTAGGGGGGTGGATTCTCTGTGGCGGTGGGGGGGTGACGGGAACGGGCTGGGGCGCGGCCGCAACCGTTTCTGGTAGGTTGGTAAATGTCAGCCGCAGTAAAGGGGGCGTCACCAGGGTAGCCATAATCACCATAAAAACCGTTGTGGCAAAATTAGCCGGACTAAACGCATTATGGGCCATAGCCAGGCTGGCCACAATTAACCCCACTTCCCCACGCGAGACCATCCCTATCCCCAATTGCAGCGATTCCCGGCGGGAGAGGCCGCCCCACAATCCTCCCAGCCCACAGCCCGCCAACTTACTAACCACGGCCACAACGGTAATGACCAGGGCAAATCCCAACCCAGGCCCCAAAATAGCCGTCAGATCGGCATTGAGGCCGATATTGATGAAGAAGATGGGCACAAAAAAGCCATAAGCCAATGAAGCTATCCCGCTTTCAAGCTGTTTCCTGAATGGGGTGCGCCCCAGGAAAAGCCCTACCAGAAACGCCCCGGTAATAGCCGCCATCCCTCCGATCTCCTCAGCCGCCCAGGCATAGAGTAGACAAATAACTAAAGCAAAAGTGACAAGCCCCTGGTTGATGGGCAGCCGCTCCACCCGGCGAGCTAACCAGGGCAACACAGTGAGACCAATCAGGGAAGCCACAAGTAAAAACCCGGCCATTGAGGCGATGGTCATCAAAATGCTGCTGACCCCCGCGGCCGCGCCCCCCAGCCAGATCACCGCTGCCGAAAGTAAGACAATAACTAGAATATCATCAAACACGGCCGCCCCTAGCAGGGCTAACCCTACCCGCGTCCGCAGCACTCCCAACTCCATGAGCGTCTGGGCGGAGATACTGACACTCGTCGCCGAGAGGGCTAGACCGATAAACAAAGATTCAACCAATGGCTGACCAAAAAGCAGCCCGGTTCCCAACCCCAAAAGCAGCGGCATCACTACCCCGGTTGTACCAGCCAGGGCCGACACCTTACCAGAGCGCAGCAAATCCCCCAGATGCAGATCCAGACCAGCCAGCATCATCAACAAGATGACCCCTAGTTCGGCCATGAAGGAGATGGTTTCGCCCAGGTGAATATCTTCATGGAAGGGCAGCCAGGCCGCGCCTAAGATGTTCAGGACGGTGGGGCCGAGGATGATCCCAACAAGCAGCTCCCCTAACACGGATGGTTGCTTCAGCCGAATGCTAAGATACCCACTTAATTTAGCGGCCGCGATGATCAATACCAATACTAAAATAAAATTAAGAAAGCCGTGTTCCATGAATGACCTCAACTATTTCCTTCACACAACAAAAATCCGATCCTGTTGCCGGGATCGGATTTGGGCCAACGTTTTGTGGTTGGTCGGTGTGGGTGGGGTTAATCGGATCGGTGGCGAATTGTCACCTGATCGCCCTGTCGCTGTAGTTCAACCTGATCGCCTGAACGGAATTGTTGCAAAATTTCCCTGGCAAAACCATAGGCATAAGGTATCCCTTCCAGAGAACAGGCTGGGGCTGTCTGCTGATCCAGGGCTGTGTTCACCATCGCCAAGGGTGCAACCCCTTTGTAGTATAGTTCCAACAGTACATACGGAGCAACTGTGGAGCCGCTCCCTTTGGGAAAGATGGCGATTTTACCGGCCATGCTCTGCCCATTGGCCGGATGCCCTGCTTCTTCAATGACGCCGCTGTCTCGATTGACGTAGCCTAAAAAGGTGATGGGGGTATCGGTTACAAATGCTTCTCCAGTGATGGTAAAATCAGCCTGCGAAGGCAGCCCTGAACCGGTGAACGCGGCCGCACTCAACTGTCGCTCCCCATCCCCCCCCTGTTTAGCCAGTTTCTCTCCCGTTCCCTGGCGTTCTTTTCTTTTCCCCCCAATTTCTCCCCGCTGCTCCTCACCTGCGGCCAGGATTTCGCGCTCGCCAACGGCCAGAGCCACACAATCTGCCAAAGGCATCACCGAAGTAGGAATGCCATTGAGACCAGAGGTGATGTAATGCTCTGCTTTCATGGAGTTGGTCAGGATATGTTTCACCCAGGTTGGGTCATAAGGGACTACTTCAGGGCAGGTATTTTCCAGGAGCAACGCCCCACTCTGGCGAATCACCTCAGCCAGTCCCAGCTTTTCGGCGATGGCTTTGTTTTGACTGGAAGTGAATACCCACAAAGGAATGGCCGTGACTTGCTTACCCTGGAGATAATGGGCTGCCGCTTTGATCTCCCCCACGCTGGCCTGGGGGCAGCCGATGACGATAAGGGAAGGGGGGGTACGCGGCCGCAGCATCTCATACCGCGCCTGTAACTCCTTTTCGCCAAACAGCAGCCGGTCCTGGAACTGAGCTGGGGGGCGGGGGCCGCTGTTGTCTAAATAGAGAAGGGGACAGCCATAGTTCGCGGCCGCGGCTGTCAACGCTTTTTTCTGCTCATGGTTTAATTCTGGGGGCAGCCCTTTGATGGCCGGAATGGGGCCATAGGGCATCTGCCAGGTTGGTTTACTTTGTTTGCCAATCCAATCTCCCAAAATAGAAAAATCGGTGGGATCTTCCAGAGGAGTGGTGACAACCACCGCCAGATTGGGGTGGCGGTTGGCCTCATCCAGCAGCCCATAACCAGGAGTATAGCCGGTGAGCGCGGCCGCCAATGCGGACAGCCCCGACTCCCGGTTGGTGAGTAAGCCGGTGTAAGAGTTGCCAAAACAGATGGCGTTTGATTCAGCCCACGCGGCCGCCCCCTCAACCACCACCCCATCCCATTCATACGGGGTACATGATTGGGTGGGCCGCACCCCCAGCCGGGTATAGGCTGCCACAATCTCCTGGCTCTGCTCCTTAAACCCAGGAACAGCGATCCGCATCAGTTCAAACTGCGCCACATCACACCCCGCCGCATTCAAGGTAGTTGGCACCGACACCTGGGCCTGACTGTCCTGGGCCAATTTTTGTAAAAAGAGGCGCAATCCCAGCCCCCCGGTCAGGGGGGAAACCCCGGAAAGGTGAGCGGATTGGATGGGAACGAGGGTGGTGGCGTTCGCGGCCGCGGCCAAATCTAACACCAGCCGCATCCCCATCTGCCGGGCAACCCCCTGCTCTCCAGCTAACATCGCTTGTTGTTGTTCATTCAATTGCATCATTTAACTCTGTCATCGTCCAAAAACAAATTAGCGGTTTCAGATTGGTTCAATCTCTGTGACTGTATAGGTGAGCAGTCACCCCTCACCCCCGGCCCTCTCCCACGATGGGAGAGGGCCAGGGTGAGGGGCCGTATAGATAGATTTTTTCTACTTTATTCACCTGTCTCATTAACTCCCCGCGCTTCCGAACGATCCTGAAGATGCACCATCTCCATCAAATTGCGGATAGGTTCGGCTGGTTTCACCGGTTGTAATGGCGACTCTAAAGCCCAGGGGTCCAGGCCAAAAATGCGACAGCGCAAATATCGTCCCAATACCATAAAGGTACCAATGAGGGGAATAATGAGCAAGGTGACTAAAATGGTGGAAAGGACGAGGGAAGCCATAATAGCCACGAACACCACCGCCGGATGAATTTTGACATTTTGGCTCATAATACGCGGCCGCAGCCATACATTCTCCAACGTTTGAATGCCCCCATACACCGCTAAAACCAGCAAAGCAAACAAGGTATTAGACAAGGGGAGATAGGTTGACCCCTGAATAAACCCCACGGCCATCGCAATAATCATGGCGATCAGCGGCCCCACCGAAGGGACAATATCTAAGAACCCCCCTAACATCCCCAAGGCCACCGCTCCGGGCAGGCCAATAATCGCTCCGCCAATACTATTTAAGATGGCTATCAGAATCATCAAAGAAATTTGCCCCCGCAGATATGACCACCAAATTCCCTTCACTTCTTCATAAAGCCGCCGTATATCATCCGTATGTGAGGGTGGGGGCAGGCTTAAGAGCCAATCACGCAGCCGGGGCCAATCTAGCAGCAGGTAATAAGTTGTTACCAACACCACCAACACCCAGGCAAAGTTCTGTGACACCGATTGCAAAACATTAAAGATACGCTCCAGGTCTAGAAACTCAACCGAGGGTGTTTGTAATACTTCAAGCAGATCATCCAGAGGAAAGCGGAAACCGACAAAGAAGAGGGTTTGCTGCAAAGCGATGCGCCGCTCCAACTCACGCCCAACGATAACCAACTCTTCGGAGAGAATGCGCCCCTGTTCAATCAAGTAGGGGATAGAGAGGGAGAGTGACCCGGTGATAAGCAGCAGCCCCAAAATATAAATGAAGGTGACCGCGATACCACGTCGAATGCGGATGTGGTGAGTCAGGCGGGCTACACTGGGGTTCATAATGTAAGCTAGTAAGGCCGAGATAACCAGTGAACCAAGCAGCGGCCGCACCGCCCCCAACAGCCAGATAAAAAACAGACAGACAAACACCACCGCCAGGTAGCGCGTCATCCGGCTCCAGGGGGGTGTCTTATCCGTCTGAGGCAAATCAATTTTGTTGTTATTTAATTCGTCAGACATAATTTGAATAGAGTTTGCGAGTTTGCGACTGTCCGCTTCTAATTAGCCGTTCACCAACTCACCCATTAACTACCCATATAATCTTGCCAATTAACCGGTTGATACGCTCCACGCACAAATTTAGACCGTTCCTCGCCCCAGGGGATGGTACAATCAAGGCCCATTTTGGCCGTCAGGCTTTTTTGTCCGGGCACATGAATCCCCGAAGGGTCTAACGAGCTGCCCGGCTGCTTATCAAAAACCATTAAATCTTTGTCCGCCTGGAAGCGAGTTGCCATAGCCCATTCTACATCAGCCGGGTTATAAATATCTACATCAGTATCCACCACCCACACATGTTTGAGCGAACCATGCCCCCGAAACGCCGCTTCAATCGCCCGGCGGCCATCTTCTGCCCCTTGTTTATCAATTTGCACCACCGCATGAAGCCAGGATGTGCCCCCTGGGGTAATCGCTACCCCGGTGCAGCGAGCTACTTTGTTGACCTCAGCTAAAATAGTTGGTTCGCGGGGCATCCCCATCAATAATTTATGTTCCAGCCCCCCTGGCAGCAGGGCGTGATAAATGGGGTTACGACGATGCGTGATTAAATCAATCTCAATCACCGGCTCCTGGCGCACAAAATCCATCGTCTCCGTCAAATCCATAAACGGCCCTTCGGTGGCTCGCTGCCGGGTGATGCGCCCTTCCAAAACAATTTCAGCATCGGCGGGCACTTCTAAATCGTGGCTCAGACATTTTACCAGGGGGGTGGGCTTGAGCGCATGGGCCACACTTAGCTCATCTACCTCTGGCGGGGGAGACATAGAGGCGGCCAGATGGGTTGCCAGGGAAACGCCAATGCAAATAGCCACCGGCAAATCCCCCTCAACTTTGCTCATGGCGGTATGGGTGCCGCGCCGCTCCACAATCCGGGCCACCAGCCGCTTTTCATCCAGCCGCAGCAGGCGGTGGTAGCACATATTCCGGCCAAAATCGGGGTCTTTGGTGATGACGACGTTGCTGGCACAGTAATAACCAGCATCCTGGGGCAGGTGCAGTAAAAACGGCAGGGTCATCAGGTTTACATCTTCGATGATCACTTCCTGACAAGGAGCATCTTGCACCAGGGGGGGCAGGATGGGGTTGGCAATGGCCTGGGCCAGATGGCTGGTCAGTTGATTGACCGGAACACCTAAATCGAGGCTGAAGAAGCGACGGTCGGCGCAGGCGCCGCTGTTGACCCGCCAGCCGGGATGCCCTTCAACCTGGGTGAAGGTGACAATTTTGCCTTCCAGGGCGTGGGCTACGTTTGCCAGCTCAAAGCGGGGGCTGACGGGTTTGTTGATGGTGACGAGGTAATCAGTCGCGGCCGCTAAAAAATCACGATAACTCATCTTTCTTGTCTCCTACGGAAAACAGTGTTGAGGACTGAGAACTGAGGACTGAGTGAGTTTACCCAGTTCCTAACCTGGACAAGCCAAAAAAGATTTATCTACAGATTTCACAAATGAACGCAGATTTGTTTTTATCTGTGAAAATCTGGGGCATCTGTAGATCACTTCTTGTTTTCTTTACCAGAAGATGACTTGTGAGGTATTAATAAGTGCCTATGAGTTCCTTATGTTTTTCATGGTGTGTCGGCGTTCAGGCCTGCTTAAGTATAACCCAAAACCGTTTTACCATGTCTGGACGGTTCAGTTGAATCTGAGTAATATACACTGCTTTGAGCCGCCAAGATTACTAAAGTTACGGTTGAAGCTAAATGTTTATGATTTCTGGTGTGGCCCTGGCAAGCGTGTCTCCCTCTAAGCATAAGAACCTTGCGAAGGTTTCTGAGAGAATGTTGACCAGTGGTACAAACCTTTGCCAGGCTGGACGGTTACGTGGCCCTGAATGAATTGTTGACCGGCTTGCGCCATAACCGAGAGTTTATGAGCCAGGTAGTGGCCTGGGAACGGCTGCCAGCCAGCCCGCCCCGTTTTTCGGCGCTGGAACAAGAGCTGCATCCGGCTTTGCACACTGCGTTGCAGCAGCGAGGTATGGGGCAATTTTATACCCACCAGGCGGCCGCCATCCAGGCCGCGCTCCAGGGAGATCATGTCATCATTGCCACCCAGACCGCTTCGGGCAAGACCGCCTGTTATAATGTGCCGGTGTTACAAACGCTGCTGTCGCGGCCGCAGGCCCGTGCCCTCTACCTCTTCCCCACCAAAGCCCTGGCCCAAGACCAACTGGCCGAACTCCGTGCCCTGACCGGGGCCGGCCGCCTGCCCATCCCCGTCAACAGCTACGATGGGGACACCCCTACCAGCCAGCGCAGCAAAATCCGGCGCGAAGGGGGCATCCTCATCAGCAACCCGGACATGCTCCACGCTGGTATTTTGCCCGGCCACCCCACCTGGCGTGACCTGTTCCGCCAGTTGCAATTTGTGGTTATAGACGAAATTCACACCTATCGTGGTGTTTTTGGCAGCCACGTTGCCAACGTCATTCGCCGCCTGCGCCGATTGTGCCACTTTTACGGCAGTTACCCCCAATTTATCCTCTGTTCCGCCACCATCGCCAACCCCCAAGAACATGCCCAACGGTTGGTTGAACTTCCCTTTACTCTGGTGGATGATCGCCAAAACGGCTCACCCAGGGGGGAAAAACAGTTTATCCTGTATAACCCACCGGTCATCAACGAGGAGTTGGGGCTGCGGCAAAGTATGGTGATGGCTGCCCGTGACGCGGCCGCGACCTTCCTGGCCCAAAACATCCCCACCATCATCTTTGCCCGCGCCCGCCAGACAGTAGAACTGCTACTGAGTTATGTGCAAGATGATGTGGCTCATCGCGGCCGCGATCCCCAAACCATCAGCGGCTACCGGGGAGGATATCTGCCCCTGGAGCGGCGAGAAATTGAACGGGGGCTGCGCCAGGGAGAAATTCAGGGAGTCATCGCTACCAATGCTCTGGAACTGGGCATAGACATCGGCCAATTGAGCGCGGCCATCATTACCGGCTACCCAGGCACCATCGCTTCCGTGTGGCAGCAAGCCGGGCGGGCCGGGCGGCGCGAAGCGCAATCCGCCGTCATCTTCATTGCCAACAACAGCCCCCTCGACCAATACATTTGCCAGCACCCCCGCTACCTGTTTGGCCGCTCCCCTGAATACGCTCTGACCAACCCCAACAATGAGCGCATTCTGGTCAAACATCTTCTCTGTGCCACTTACGAAATCCCGTTTCGGCGTGATGAATCGTTTGGGGATTACGGCCCGGTGCAAGAGCTGTTAGAGATGCTGCAAGCGGCCGGCACCGTCCACCAGACACGAGACCAATACCATTGGCTAGGAGAAGGGCCGCCGGCCCACACCTTCTCCCTGCGCACTAGTGGCGATGAGCCGGTGATTATCCAGGATATGACTGGCCCAACCGTCATTGGCGAATTAGATTTAGAAAGTGCCCCTAGCCTGGTTCACGAAGGGGCAGTTTATATGCACCAGGCCCGCACTTACCGGGTCGAATCACTGGATTGGGAAGGGCGTTTGGCCCATGTTGTGCCGGTAGCATTGGATTATTACACTCGTGCCACCGTGGGCAGCCATATCCGGGCGTTAATGCCAGAGCAAGAAGAGGAGCGCGGCCGCGTCCTGCATCAGTTTGGCGAAGTGCGCGTTGTTACCCAAGCCACTGGCTACCGCAAAATCAAACGGTACAGCCACGAAACCCTCGGCTTTGGCACCATTGATTTGCCCCCATTAGAGCTGATTACCACCGGCTATTGGCTCATTTTTAGCGACGCCTTAACCGAGGAGTTATACGACGCCGGGATTTTGCTCCGCCCCAATGATTATGGCCCTAACTGGTTAAAGCAGCGGCAGTTGGTGCTAGAGCGAGATAATCAGCAATGTCGCACCTGTGGGGCTACCAGCCAGCCCGGCCAACCGCTCCATATCCACCATATCCGCCCCTTCCGGGAGTATGGTTATATCCCCGGTGAGAATGAGCATTACCTGTTAGCCAATGTGCTGGAGAATTTAATCACCTTGTGCCCCCGCTGCCACCGCCAGGCCGAGGCCGGCCAACAGACCCGTTCTGCCCTGGGAGGATTGGCTTACCTGTTGGGCAACCTGGCTCCCCTTTATCTCATGTGTGACCCAGGGGACATCCAGGTGGCCGCTGAATCGCGCAGTCCACTGACCCAGGCCCCCACCATCGTCATTTATGAGACGGTAGCGGCCGGGGTAGGGTTCAGTGAACGGCTGTTTGCCCTGAGTGAGACTCTGTTCGCGGCCGCGCTCGAACTTATCGCTGACTGCCGCTGCCGCGATGGCTGCCCCGCCTGCGTTGGCCCCCCCGGAGACATTGGCCCAGACACCAAAGCCATTACCCGGCAGTTGTTGCAGAAGATAGGAGTGAGGAGTTAGGTGTCAGGAGGGAGAAATGGTCAAGGGTTGACCGTTGTTTGTCAGCACCTCGCCCCCCTTTTCCCCTTCTCTGCGTCTCTGCGTCTCCGCGTCTCCCCCTCTCCTCTTCTCCCGTTTGACGCTCCTGGGGGGATATGTTATTATTCTGCAACGCCCGGCCCAAAGCTGGACGTTTTTTGTTGTAGTGTACATGAATTTAGAGTGAGGGGATAAGTATTACCACGAACTACCGAGTTAACCGCCAAATCCGTGCCCGTGAAGTCCGGCTCATTGACCATGAGAACAAGAATCACGGGGTTGTTTCTTTGCGAGAGGCCCAAGACATCGCCAATGCAGCTGAACTTGATCTGGTAGAGGTCGCACCTAATTCCGACCCCCCTGTTTGCCGGGTGATGGATTTTAGCAAGTTCAGTTATGAGAAGAAAAAGCAGCAGCGAGACGCCCGTAAGAAACAAAAAACTGTCGAAATCAAAGCTGTACGCCTGAAGGTAAAAACCAGCCCTTTTCATATGGAGTTGGATGTGAAAAGGGCCAGGAAATGGCTAGAGGAAGGCAAAAAGGTTCGGGCACAGGTGCGCTTTATCGCCCGTGAAATTAGCTACCCTGAATTGGGTGAAGCGATGTTAAACCGGTTTGCTGAAGGGTTGAGCGACATTGCTACGGTGGAAGAAAAGCCCACGCTGCAAGGCTGGACAATGACGATGATGCTAACCCCCACCGCTGGTACAGCTTAATCTACCGGTTTAGACCATTAGGCCAAATGGAAACCATCCATAAGCCAGGGGTTTAACAACTTTTAAGCCCCTGGTTTTATTGTGTCTAACAACTAACCTGAAACTTGGAACTTGAAACCTGTAACTTGAAACTGAGAGGCAACGATGGCTAAGAATTATAAACTCAAAACTTACAAAGCGGCCGCAAAGCGGTTCCGCGTCACCAAGACGGGCAAAATTTTGCAGACCAAAGGGGGCAAAAGCCATTTGCGCCGGCGGAAGGCTGCCCGTTCCAAATCCCAATTCGATAAGATGCAACCCGTTGCCCCATCCAACCGGCAGCGGATTATGCGGATGGCCCCTTATCTGAAAAAGCATAAGGCAAATCCGCCGGCTTAATTCAGTGAACAGTGAGCGGTGGGCAGATATCGCTCTTAAGTAGGAAATTTTGGATTTTACGAGTCGTTATCTAGCCCATTACCAATCGTAAATCTAAAATCGTCAATCGTAACTAATATAGTCGCTGCCTGGCCTCGGGTGGGGTGAATTAAGTGACTCCGGTAAAATTTCCTGGAGCGCCAGGCCGAAACACAAAGCGAGGTAAATTATGCGCGTTAAAGGTGGGTTTGTAACCCGTCGTCGTCACAATAAAATTTTAGCCATGACCAAAGGCCAATGGGGAACACGCAGCAGCCTGTTCCGCCGGGCCAATGAAGCGATGATGAAATCCCAATGGTACGCTTACCGCGACCGTCGGAACCGTCGTCGTGATTTTCGCCGTTTGTGGATTGCCCGCATCAATGCGGCCGCCCGCCTCAATGGCCTGAGCTACAGCCGTCTGATGCACGGTCTCAAAAAAGCGGATGTGGCCCTGGATCGTAAAGCATTGGCCGATATTGCTGTGCGTGACGCGGCCGCGTTCACCCAAATTGCGGGCATTGCCAAACAAGCATTAGCCTGAGTTTGCCCCCTCATTCATAAGCTGGAAGCCATGCCTGTAAACGGCATGGCTTTTTTATTTGGCATGAGAGGTGAGACAAACTACGCCCATATCATTCTCAATAGTTGTTCCCCCTGATGCCTGCCTGTATCATCCGCTGCCTATGAGACCTTATCTGGCCTGGATGGTTTTACTTTTGTTGGCGGCCGCAGCGCTCCGTTTTGCCTCTCTCCCTACTGTTCCTCCCGGCCTCACCCATGATGAAGCCGATCATGGCCTCTCCGCCTGGGGCGTGGTACAGGGAGTGCGCCCCATCTATTTCACGGTGGGGTATGGCCGGGAGCCGCTGTATGATTATGCCACCGCCGGACTGATGACCTTTCTTGGCCCCACTTACCTGGCTGGCCGCCTCACTTCTGTCTATTTCAGCCTCATCCTCATCGCCGCGATGGCTGCCTGGACACGGCGGGCCTTTGGGTCGCGGGTCGCTTTGTTGACGGCCGCCGGGTTGTCCCTGGGCTTTTGGCCCCTCATGGCCGCCCGGCAGGGTTTACGCAGCCTCACCCAGCCAGTCATGTTAGTTCTGGCCTTATGGAGCTATTGGGCGATGGTGCTGGTCCCCTGGACCAGGGGAAAGGCGCGGCCGCAAGGTGTTCGCACCTGGTTTCCTTTCCTTCTCCTGACTTTGTTCCTGGGACTCTCCTTTTACACGTATATCCCGGCCCGGATCATGTGGCTGCTGTTTCCCGCTTCATTGCTGAGGCTTTGGCTGGGGCGGGGGCGGCTGCCCCGCTGGTTGGTGGGGGGAACGGTAGGAATGTTGGCGGGTGCGGCCGCCATTGGCTGGCCGCTGTTTCATTATCTACAACAAAACCCAGACGCCGAAACCCGCATTAGCCAACTACGCGGCCCTCTTACCCAAGCATTCCAGGGGGAATTTGATCCTCTGGTGAGTAACGTAGTGGGCAGTTTGCGCCTTTTTACCTTCACCGGTGACTCTGCCTGGCGTTACAACATCGCCGGTCAGCCCTGGCTCAACCCTATCATGGGCACCTTGTTTTATGCTGGTCTGCTCCTATTGGTTAGCTCTCTGCTCAAAGGGGTCAGCCTAAAGAAAACAAATCATAATGCCCATGAGTATACAAGACCCAGGCTGTACCTACACAGCCTGGGTCCGTTTCTCGTTTTGTTGTGGCTGTTCTTGGGCTTGCTGCCCGTCCTCATCACCGGTCCAGAGTTGAGCAGTACCCAGGCCATCGCCATGCAGCCCGTGTTATATCTGTTTCCGGCCTTTGCACTCTATTGTTTGCGGCAGTGGGGGCCAAGAAAATGGTGGCCGCTCTGGACAGGGTTGGTTATTTTACTCTACGCTGCATTGCTTGTGGGCACAGTCCGGGATTATTTCTACACCTGGGCTAACCATCCTGAGGTGCGGGTGCAATATGAGAGCAATCTGGTGGAAACTATTGGTTATATCAACCAGAGTGATGTGATGGATGCGGCCATATCAACAACGACTCCTGGCCCTTTTCACAGCCCGGCGATTGCTTTGTTGCTGTTGACCCAGGAGCAGACGGTGCTGCGTTGGTTTAATGGGACGGCCAGCTTGTTGATTCCCCAGGGGGAAGAGGTTTTCGTGACATTTTCTGGCTTTGCCCCGCTGCACCCGACATTAACGAGTTATTTCGCGGCCGCGTCCCCGCCTCTGACCTTGCCTTTACGCCCTGATGATCGGGACCGCCCCATCATCGTTTACAAAGTGAATGGGCCACAGATCATCAGCCAATGGGCCGACCAATTTACCCCCGCGGAAGGGACTCTGGGGGACGTGGTTCGTTTGCGGGGGTATGCTTTGCATCCCCCACGCCCCGAACCCGGTGTGACATTGCAGGTTGTGACCTGGTGGGAAATTTTAGCCCCGACAACTGAATTGATCTTTTTTACCCATCTGGCAGTAGAAAATGCCCCCCCCGCTGCTCAGGATGATCGGCTGGACGTGCCGTCCCCAACCTGGGTAGCCGGGGATATGTTTTTGCAGGTGCATACCTTTATTTTGCCGGAACAGTATATGTCTTACCCTCTGGTTGTTGGCGCTTACGCGGCCGCGCCCCCCCATACCCGTTTGCCGGTTACTGTACAAGGGGGGGGGGAAGGTGATACCATTCCCTTAACTTTCTGGAGTGAACTACCATAATCAAATAAATGAGGGGACTTAATTTTGAATAAAGCAGAAGCAAAAATAACAAAAATTCTGCCCCCAATCCAGCGTGCGCGCTTGCTGGCCGTTTTATTAGGCAATGGGTTATTACGATTGGCTAATTTTGGTGGTGGGGCGTTGGTCGCTTTTTACCTGGCCCAGGAAAGGGAAGTTTATGGCGAACAAATGTTGGCCGCTTTGACAGCTGTTTCCAGCGGAGCAGAATTATTGGGGGCTATTCCCTTTGGCATATTGGCAGATCGGTTTTCACCGCGTCGGTTGCTGGTCTGGAGCGCAATTTTGGGTGCGGCCGCGACCCAACTGTTTGGCCTCAGCGGCGGCCTGGTTTTTATCTTCTTTATCTCCCGTGCTTTTGAGGGGTTGTCGGCGGCGGCCGTCACCCCGGCTATTTTAGCCCACTTAGCTGATGTAACGGCAGGAAAACGGCTCATTCGCGGCCGCATCATGGGGCTGTTTGAGCTGTCTATCTTTGCCGGAGTCGCCTTGAGCAGTCTGGTTGGCAGCCAATTGTGGGAGCAGTATCAAGCAACCGCATTCAGCCTGTTAGCTTTGTTATATGGAGCAGTCGCCCTTTTGTTCCATTGGGGGGCGCATGGGGTGCAGCAAAGCAGCCGTATCGTTTTTGACAATCCCCTGGATGGGTTGAAACAAGTGTGGGCAGATTCCCGTTTACGCCGTCTGGCTCCAGCCTGGCTCTCGGCGATGGCTATTTTGGCCCTATGGGCTACCTTTTCCCCCTATTTGATGGTGCAAACCCAGGTTGAAGGGCAATTCCTGGTGGGTCGTTTTGCGCCTACTGAAGTGGGCCGTATCGCTTTCTTTTATGCCCTCACTTTTGGAGCGGGGATTGTTATTTGGGGGGAAGTCCTCAAAACGGTGCCCCGTCTGCGGGTCATGTATTTTGGTCTGGCGGGTATGTTTGGGACCACCTTCTGCTTTTATTTGCTAAACAGCTCCGGCGGTTGGTCTGATGAACTGCGTATTTTGATTATTGTCGGCTGTGTTTTGTTGTTAATGGTGCAAGCTGGTTTTGCCCCGGCAGCTTTGGCCTATCTGGTAGATGTGGCGGGGCAAAAAGAAGGGCGAGGGGTCGCTATGGGTATTTACACCGTTTTGTTAGCCCTGGGCTATATTGTCGCTTCGGTCTTTGGGGGGAATCTGATAGCCCGGTTCCATTTCAATGGGATTATTTTAGGCAGCATTTTATTAGGGTTGATCTGTTTCCTTAGTCTGATTTTCCTATCCTGGCAAGAGCAGGCCGAGGCAAAAGCTGCCCTGCTTGAAACATCCACGCAATGATGAACAAACCAGACCTTTTACGTGCCCGATATGAGGGACAGGGGTTACGACAGGGGGATGTCTCCCCAGACCCGTTGATCCAGTTTGCCGATTGGTTCGCGGCCGCGAGGGCTGATCAACTGCCCCAGGTAGATGCTATGACCCTGGCTACGGCTACCCCCGATGGCCGCCCTTCGGCCCGCATGGTGCTGCTAAAACGGTTTGATGAACGGGGATTTGTCTTTTTTACTCATTACCAGAGCCGCAAAGGGCAGGAGTTAGCGCGTAATCCGTGCGCGGCTTTACTTTTTTGGTGGTATGAACACCATCGCCAGGTACGGCTGGAGGGGATTGTTACCCCGTTACCCCCAGAAGAATCAGATGCGTATTTTGCCACACGGCCACGGCCCAGCCAGATAGGGGCGTGGGCTTCAGCGCAAAGTGAACCGGTCAGCGGCCGCGCCCTGCTAGAGGCCCAGTATGAACAATATCAGGCCCAATTTGGCGAGCAGGAAATTGCGCGGCCGCCTTTTTGGGGTGGTTACTGCTTACAGCCAGTTAGTTATGAATTTTGGCAGGGGCAAAGCCACCGCTTCCATGACCGCTTATCCTACCACCTGACAGATAAGGGGGAATGGATTTTACAGCGGCTATCCCCCTAACCAGCAGCAATTCTCAATTTAGAACCCATCGTGTAGGAGCGTGGTAGGGGTGGGATAGGCGGGCAACCATCTGGGTCAAGCGGTTCTACGCCATTCCCGCCTGTCTCACTCCTTTGCCCCCTGTTTTAGCCCAAGCGGGGCGAGGCAGGTGAGAACGGAACAGTCTCGTTTGACCAAAATCCTGGCCCACCTTTCCCGCCCGCCCCTACATTCATTTCTAGGCAAATGGCGAATGGCTACCTTAAACCATTTTTAACAGTGGCATATTTCATCACGCAAGATATAATCACCGTCGTTCTCTAGGGCGCTTAGCTCAGTTGGTTAGAGCGCTTCGTTTACACCGAAGAGGTCGGGGGTTCGAGTCCCTCAGCGCCCATCACCTTATCCCCCGGTATTGTTTGCCCGTCAAATCCGGTTTGGTATAATGTTGATTGTGATAAAAAGTACAGATAAAGCTGTCTGTAAGGTGGTTGCAGGCAGCGTTTGACCTGTAATGCCCATTCTTGACAAATCCCTTTTGCTTTTTATAGGAGATGCCCGCTTATGGCTGAAGCAACCGCATCTAGCAATTCGGGTCTAACCCGCCGCGAATTCCTTTATTATGTTTGGGGCGCATCCATGGCCCTCTTTACCGCTGAGTTTACTGGTCTTTTTGTCTGGTTTGCTCTGCCCCGCTTCAAAGAAGGGGAGTTTGGCGGTAAATTCGCTGTTCCCGTTGATCAGGTGCCAGCCAAAAATGCCAGGCCAGTTGGTTTTAGTCAGGGGCGGTTTTGGTTAGTCAATCTCGATACAACAGAATCCAATGACCGTATGTACCGGGCAACCGACGAGCCAAATGATATTGTCGGGGTTTTGGCCGTTTATAAAGTATGTACCCACCTGGGCTGCATCTATGATTGGATTGAAGCCAATGAGCGGTTTGAGTGCCCCTGTCATGGGTCTAAATACCGCCTGGATGGTCGCCGAATCGAAGACCCGGCGCCTCGCACCTTAGACCGATTTTCAATTGAAGCGGTTGATGCTGATGGCGCCCTCTTAGCTACATCCCAAACAGACAGCCGGACAAATGAATATGCCCCTATGGTGTTACCGGCAAATACGGCCCAACTTTTGATCAACACCGGCGATCGGCGGCAAGGCAGCAACCCGACTTTGTTACGGCAGTTGGCCCGCGCTACCTGAGAATAACCAGGCAGCCTATTTCGCACACAGATTTCTAGCCTGATACGAGATAGCCCTGCCTTATCCGGGAATTCTTTTTAAGTGAACTACTGAGTATTGTTAATAGCATTTTGTTCTTAAGATTGCAGAGGAATCAGTTATGGCTACGTTTATTGAACAAGTGCAAGAAATGGGTCTGAAGCAGGCCACCATTGCGAAAGCCGATGAGGTTGTGGAGCGGATAACCGCCGGGATGAATATTAACGACATCCGGGCGGCCCTGCGGGGAGATGAGCCACGCCGACCCAATCCTCGTTTGCGGCCGCACGCTGATGGCTTTTGGCTCCACATCCGGCCCAGCTTCTACCACACCGAAGTAACCCACATCTATCCCACCTTCCGCTTAGGCTGGCTCTCCACCTGGCTCTTTGTCTGGGAAACCATCACTGGGATTTTCCTGATGATCTTCTATACCCCGTCTCCAGTGGCGGCGTACCAGGACATCTGGAACATCCTGGGTAATGTGCCTCTGGGTCAACTGATGCGGAACTTACACCGCTTTGGGGCTGAGGTGATGGTATTGGTTGTTGCCTTGCACATGCTTCGTACCTTCATAACCGGCAGCTACAAAAAGCCGCGCCAATTTACCTGGGCTACAGGCATGATCTTGCTTGTCCTGACCCTCATGTTGAGCTTTAGCGGCTATTTGCTTCCCTGGGACCAATTAGGCTACTGGGCTTTAACAGTTTTCCTCAGTGCTACTGAAGCCCATCCCGGCCCTGAATTTATCGGCCGGAATGTAGGATTACTCCTGGCTGGTGCGCCGCAGGTAGGGGCTGGTGGTTTGCTCCGTTGGTACTTGCTCCATGTCCTGGTCATGCCCCTTTTATTAGCCATTTTCTTCTTTGTCCATTATTACAAAGTCGTTTTACATGGTCATTCACTTCCCCCTGGCCGGGAAGAAATTGGTGAAGATACCGCCAAACGTGTGCCCAAAGAGGAGCGCACCTACTTCATCCCCGATATTTTGACCAGCGAACTCATGTGGACCGCCCTGGCGACGTTAATCCTGGTGGCTGTTCCCCTCTTTGGCCTTTACAATGCCCCCTTAGAAAGCCATGCTAACCCACTGGTAACACCGCTCCATGTGGTAGCCCCCTGGTATCTAGCCTGGTCGCAAGGGTGGCTCAAACTGGCTGACAAAACGTTTATCGCCTTTGTCTTGATTCCCGGTTTGCTGGTGGCCTTTACCGTCATGCCCTATATTGAAGTGGGTAAGAGCCGTCGCTACATTGATCGCCGTTTAGGTTTGTCTGTTTCGATGGCCTTTATCGTTATCATGCTCATCTCTAACTGGATGGGATCGCCGGAATATTTGGTAGCCAGTTCCCCAGATCAAGAGGTATTCCAGGAGATTTTACCCCAGGAAGGGCATAGTGTTCTTAAAGAAGTGCCCTACAGCGAACTACGACCTGGGGTTTATTTGCCGGGGCAGGCACTGCCTGATCGTTACCATCTGACTCATGCTTTACATGAATTAGAAGGGGCTATCTTTACCCATGGCTGTTTCATGGAAGGGAAGGGCAAGCCTAATCCGCTCCATCTGCCAGCCTGCCGACCGGTTATCCAGGATGATGGTTCGATTAAATATCGTACCTATTACACCCGGGATGCCATGCCAAATCCAGAATTCCAACTGATTATCCGTCAATTCCAGGCTAATATGATGGAGCTGATCATTACGGCGAAGGTGGAAGACCCAAATCGGCCGGGTGAATTTTTGATTAACAGCCAGACGGTAGGTTATCGGCACCAGGATTCTAATTACGAAGAAGATTAGAATGAAGGTGTAGGATAGTGGGCCCAGGCGGGTAGAAAAGCCTGGGTTCTGGCTGAACAGCCACTGCTTATTTGAAACTGCTGAACGAATACGAGGAAGAGAAGCCATGCAAGTAAAAATTGTGATCGGTACAGTGGCTTTTATGATGACGATGATGCTCTTTGGTTATGCGGCGCTGCGTGAGCCGGCTCGCCTGGAGCGTTTCGCGGCCGCAGACCTGGGACGTAATATTGAAAAAGGGGCCGAGCTTTATGTCAACAACTGTGCCACCTGCCATGGAGCAGCGGGGGATGCTTTGGACTGTTTTAACGCTGCTGGTGAGCCAATCGCCTGTATTGGCCTGCCCCTCAAAGATGAATATTTGCTTTGTGGTGAACCGTCTAACCGGCTGATTGATCAAGATTATAAATTTACGGTGCGGGATTACATTTATGGCACTATTTATGCCGGGCGTATTGGAACGCAAATGCCTACCTGGAGTGCGGAGTTGGGTGGCCCTATGGAAGGGTATGAAATTGAAAATGTGACCCAATTCGTTCTCAATTGGCGACCAGAGCTTTGTACCACCGAAGGCCCCCCACCGTATGAATGGCCGCTGACGGTTACGGAGCTGCTGGCTGCGGAAGGAGTGACAACCCCAGGGGATGCCACCCGTGGCGCAGAACTGTATGATCGCACCTATGCCTGCACCAGTTGTCACGGCAATCCGGCTCAGGCAGGATCAGCCAGGGTTGGCCCCTGGTTGGGTGATTTGGCCGCACGAGGGGGGAGTATTGTAGATGGGTACGCGGCCGCAGATTATCTCTACGAATCTGTTCTGGCCCCCAACGCTCACATCGCCGCCGAATGCCCCACCGGTCCCTGTGGGATGCCCAGTGGGATGCCCGGCAACTTTGGCACCCGCATCCGTGACCCCCAGTCAATGATTGATTTGATGACCTTCATCCTGGGCAACAATTTAGAGACAACCGGCGTGGAGATTGAGTATACGCGGCGGTAAGTGACAGTTAGCAGTTGTCAGTTAGCAAGTAATAGTCGGGTGCTGTGAATAATCGCAGCACCCGATTTTTGTTTGGGCCTTTGGGGATTTTGCCGGGTTGTACATGATATGTGACCAGAGGAACCACACATATGACGTTTCACGTTGGCCTCCACGAAATTTTGAACAACCTGTTTTGGATGAGGTACAAGATGGTTGATGAGACGATGATCCAGATCATGCAAACGTGTCAGACGATTGCGGTTGTGGGGTTTTCCCGGTACACGGCCAAGGCGGGTTATTATGTGCCGGCTTATTTGCAGAAGCAGGGATACCGTATTATTCCCGTGAATCCCAATTTGGAGACAGGGTTAGGGGAGAAAGCGTATGCCGCTCTGGCGGGGATTCCTGAGCCGGTTGATCTGGTACTGCTTTTTCAGCGCAGTGAGAATGTGCCCCCTTTTGTGACCCAGGCGATCACGATTGGGGCGAAGGCGGTATGGATGCAGTTGGGGATAAAACATGAAGGCGCGGCCGCGGCCGCACGGGCGGCCGGGTTAGCTGTGGTTCAAGATACCTGTATGCTCGTGGCCCATCGTCAATGGGCGGCCAGCACAAGATGAGCCACACCGTTTTAGGTTACAGCAAAAAGATGTTAACCAGGATGAGGAGCAGGAACATGGCGGCCGCAAGGATGAAGACGCGCCGTAAATCTTGCAGCACATAGGCGTACTCTTCACGCAGTTCCTCTTCGCTGCTGGCATATTGCGGCTTGGGGGCGGGTGAGGTGATTGGAGCTGGGGTGGCTGCACGGGAAGGGGTTGATTGCGGCCGCCGTACTCGTCTAATTTTCTTACCACTACTCATAAAACATTACTCCTATGTACCCTGGTTAGTATCTTCCCAAATGTAGCACAACTTTCTTACTTGTGCGGGGAAGAAAGAATCTTGCCTTACAGCCCCAACCTATTGAGAAGTTACTATGTACCCTAATTATATACTGGACTCTGGCGAAAATTAATTTCACCAATGGTAATAACCAATACACCAATGACCAATCGTCAAATTAAAAAACGCCGGACTCCACTTATATATCAGATGTTGGGGGATCGGCTAAATCAGCAAAGACCACAATCCGTTTGTTATTGACCTGGTAGGGATAACAGGAGATCAGGGTGGTGCCGGGATAATCGGTTGGCTCCATCACCCAGACATCGGTGGGTTCAACCACTTTGATTTCCCGCACGATGTAGGTGTAAGATTGAATTTCGGTGGAGACGATGATTTCATCCCCCGGTTTGAGTTTATCCAGATGCCGAAATATTTCCCCAAAAATATCGTTGTGAGCGGAAAGCACCATGTTGCCAATCTGACCCGGCTGGGCCGACCCGATATGGTGGCCTACCCCCTTTTTAAGCTGCTCCCAATCATCTCCGGCCACAATAACCCGATTGACGCCGATAGCCGGTATTTCAATCAGCCGGGCCTGTTCTGGGCCTGGGGTGGGCAGGGGTGGGGGTACATAATTGTTGATGAAGGGGCGTAGATGTTCGGGAATATCGCCCGCTTCCCCTTGTTCTGGGGGGCGGCCGGCCACCGGCGGGCGATGGCCGCTGGGCAGAACGACGACACCAATGATCGGGGTAGGCATGGGGGTAGGTAGGGCCACGGTGATGCTCTGGCTCTCCTGCGCGGCCGCAACCTCCGCATTTAACTCCTGGCGCGTTTCCCACAAAGAAATGAGCACTACCAGAAACCCAATTACCCCTACAATTTCCACAAAGAGCAGCAGTTGGTTAAACACCCAACGAAATTGGATGGGGCGGCGAGTGGGGGCGGGTTCATCAGGGAGGTCAGGAGTCGTGGGGAGTTCATCGGCGGTGGCGTAATGGCGCAACGCCCCATTGGGAATGAGGCGCGGCCGCGTCAGAGCCGGTGGTATTGGGTGAGGCGCGGGCAGCCCGGCCACCTCCACCACGCGCCCGGCTTTTTTCAGACGTAAAAGCCGCTGCTGCCGGGTAGCCCGCTTTTTGCGGTACAGCAGGGACTCTAATTCGTCTAAAGAGAGGTTTTCAACAGGGCGTCGGTCGGTCATGGGTGGAGATGAGAGATTGAGAGATCCGGTGGATGTCACCCATCGTAAATCTACAATCGTCAATCGTAAATAGTATGCTGGTCAATCAATGGTCAGAACTGATGATCAATGGGGTTATGGAGGTTTTGTCATCAATGATCAGGCCATTGCTGTTAATGACTGGGGTGCGCTGCCAGGATGTGGCATCGTAAATGCCCACGATGACTTGATATTCTCCCGCGGCCGCGTCTCCAGGCAAATGTAATTGATGTATTTGTACAACAATGTCGCCCATTTGCCAACCCCAAGATGGTACATCCAGCCGGTCTTGCTGGGCCAGAATGAGGTTATCAGGGCGCAAAATTTGGGTGAAAAAGACAACCTCGGTAGTAAATGAGGGGGGAACGATAGGGCCAACGCGGGCCGGGTCTACCACCTGCCACCAGGTTATCAACTCTACCACATCCCCAGGGCGAGCCGGGTTATGGCTCCAGGTGGTACGGATCAGTTTAACCGCCCCATTAAAATTGATCGGCGTACTAAATTCTGGCCAGGAAACATCAGCCAGGGTATACCGGGTGAAAAAGGGATCGAGATCATCGGGGCGCAGATCAATTTTGGCCTGGGGCAGCAGATACGGAGCAAAGGTGGGGTGAAGGGGGGTAGATGAGGGAATGATGAGTGTCGCGGCCGCGTCCCCAGGAAAAATAAACCCCAGGCGGGCATCTAACCAGCGGGTGGGCCGGGTTTTATTCGCCAATAGAACCTGAGCAATGGAGGGGTCATGGGCCGGACCAGGGTAAACAGTGGAGAAGATGATGGGGTGGCCAGCGGCCCCGTTTTCATTCACCCAGGCCACCGCCTGCCCCAAATTGACTTGATATGCCGCCCGCACATCAGGGTCTTCCCCCCAACGAATAAAATAATCCTGCCACGTTCTTGCCCCTGAAAATAGTAAAACGACAACCGCCAACCCCACTACCACCATCGCCCCCCTACGTTCTCCCCGCTCCGCCCGGAATTTTTCTTCTCCCCACGCCATCAGCCACACCAGCCCGATGGCCGGCAGTACCATCAATGGGGTTAGAGCCGCCAGGTTACGGGTGGTATTGGCGGTGGGACCGGTAATTAACGAAGGGAGAATGCCGATGAGTGCCCAAAGTAAGATGAGAGCATAGGCGGGCTGCCGCCACTGCCACAAGGAAACCCCAATCCCCAGGAGAAAGAACAGCCCCATCACCCCAACAAACACCGGGCGGCCAGGGATGTTGTAGGCCAGAAATTGGTCACCATAACCGGGAAGGATGAACGCGGCCGCAGCCTGACCACTGTTCCTGAGCAGCGGCCATAGATCACCCTCTCGTACCCTTTGCAGAGTGCTGCCCAGCATATCCAGACGGGTTTGGGCATACGGGTGGGCCTGCAAATAGTGAAACATTGGCCCAACCAGCAGCCCAGCCAACAGCAATCCGGCCACCGTAGGCTGCCAGCCCCGCCAAAACCAGGGACGATGCCAGAGAAACAGGTAAACGAGAAAAACCGGAAAAACAAGCCAGACCACTCGCGCCGCCAGGTAGGTATGAAGCATGAGGGCGATGAGAAGGGCAAAAGGGGTGATACGTGATGCGTGATACGTAATACGTGATACGTGAGGGGTGAAAGGGGAATTCTCCGGCCGCACCATGCGCCAGAAGAGCAGCACCGCCATTGTGGTAAGAAAGGGAAGAACCCCAGCTCGCAGGGCTTCCCGGCTGGCTGCCAGGGGCCAGAAGGTAAGGGTGAGGGTTGCGGCCGCAAACAAAGGGATGAGGTGCCTTCTGTCCTGAGTAAACAGATCAAGAGTGAGCCGGTACGCGGCCGCGATCACCAACACCCCAAACCAGACATTCACCAGCCGTAGGGGCAGCAGATGTTCGCCCCCACCCCACATCGTCAGAGCCACCAGATAGCTGTACAGCGGCTCACTGCCATAATTACGGGGGAAATAGTACCGCAGCTCCCCGGCCAGCACCTCCATCGCTTCCACCCCATGGTTGGCCTCATCATGCGTCAGGCCAGGGGGGATCTCCGCAAGCCGGTAAACACGCAAGGCAAAAGCCAGCAGGAAGACAGATAAAATAAGCCAGCGAGTTTTCATTAACTCCTTTTGACAAATAGCCCAGTTCTTCTTATACTACCCATCTGTTTTCGGGGTGTAGCGCAGCTTGGTAGCGCGCTTCGTTCGGGACGAAGAGGCCATGGGTTCAAATCCCGTCACCCCGACTATAAAAAAGCCGCATCTGATTATCTCAGGTGCGGCTTTTTCTTTCCACCAGAGCTAAGCAGCGGTTTTAGATTGGTTCAATCTCCGCAGATTGAACCAATCTTAATACCGAACGACTACTAAATACCCATCGCTTACTTACCTTTGGTACCCTGGCGAAAAACGCCGCCAACAGACAGGTAATCATACCCTTTCTCGGCTAAAGCGTCGTAATCAGGCAGCATACGCCGGCCGTCAATCACCAGGTAGGGCGGCTTAACCGTCTCAATCACCGTGTGGGAAAGGCCACGAAACTCTTCCCAATCGGTAGAAATGAAGGTGGCATCACTGCCGGTGATGGCATCTTTCACTGTGGGATGGTAAGTAATACGCTCAAACAGATGGTTATGAGATGGATTAAACCAGCGGGTTTTAGCCTCTTCTTCGGCTAGAGGATCATAAGCACGAATCTCTTTAACCCCGCGAGCCAAGAGGGACTCCACCGCTTTCAGGGCCGCCGAGTCACGCATATCATTGGTTCGTTTCTTAAAGGCCAGACCCAATAGAGCCACTCGTTTCTGGTTGAAATTAAACCCGGCTTCATGCACTGCCCGATCAATCAGGTAGGTCTTCTGATATTCATTGATGTTATACACCGATTGGAGCAGGTCGGTCTGATTGCCGGCCCGGTTAAGCTGGTAGATAAGAGATTGAATATCTTTGCCGAAGCAGCTGCCCCCGGCCCCATTGCTCACATATGACCCCCAGGTGCTAATGCGGGAATCGGCCGTGACCCCTCGCTTCAAATCTTCCATACGAATGTTATCAAACGTTTCCCCCAGCCGTGCCCCAACCCCATTCCAGAAGGAGATGTAGGTCAGGAGCAGGGTGTTGGCGACGTATTTGATCGCTTCTGATGTTTCCGGGGTGGTTTCCAGGTATTGAATCCGCACATGGTTGTAAAACTGGGCGTAGATGCGGCGCAAAATCTTAAAATCTTCCGCGGTATCAGCCCCAATGACCACCCGGTCGGGCCGCCGGGAGCCATCTACGGCGTTCCCCTGGGCTAAAAATTCAGGGTTGGAAGCGACACCGACATTTTCGGCCCCGCACTCTTCCAGGATGTTTTGCAGCAGCCGGGCGGTGCCGATGGGCACGGTGCTTTTGTTGACCACAACGACCCGTTTTTTATCCTGGCGGCTGGCCAGCAGGCGGGCAATGGTATAGGCCGCGTTACTGTAGTAGCTGAGGTCGGTGGAGCCATCTCGGTTGGGTGGGGTGTTGAGGCACATGAACAGAACATCTACCCCTTCAATGGCCGTGGTGATGTCGGTGGTGAAGAAGAGATAATGGTTGATTGTCTCTTCGATAGCGGCCGCCAGCCCAGGTTCGTTTACATATCGTTCAATCTCTTCCCGTTTGCCTGATTGGTAGGCGGCAATGCGGGCGGCATCAATATCATAAGCGATAACTTCGTGACCAGATTCGGCACAAACGGCGGCGTGGGGCAGTCCCACATAACCAGTGCCAACAACGATTATTTTCATTACAATTTTTCTCCTTTGTCAAGTGATATGCGCTGCGCCTCACGTTTTTGGATAAGCCAGGCGATACCATTCAGCCATGCTGCGTAACTGGTTGAGGAAATCAACGGTGGGTTCATATCCCAGTTCACGCCGCGCGGCCGCAATATCGGCCAATGTATGTTTAACATCTCCTACACGGGGCGGCCGCATCTCTAAGGCCAGTTTGCGGCCGCTTAACTCCTCAATCATATCCCGGCATTCTAACAATGAATATGACTGTCCCTGGGCAATATTAAACGCTTCACCCTGGAAGGAATGCGGCCGCGTCCCCGCCAAAATATTCGCCTGTACCACATTATCCACATAACAAAAATCCCGCGTCTGGGTGCCATCCCCTTCTAAAAACGGCTGATACGTTGGGTCTACGTAAATGTGGTACAGCCAGGCCGAAAGCACCGTTGAGTAAGCCCCACCAAACAGGGCATGAGGGCCAAACACATTAAAATAGCGCAGGCTAACCACATCCAGCCCATACAGATGATGGAACAGCCGCCCCCACTCTTCCGCCTGATACTTTTCCAGAGCGTAAGGGGATTTAGGGCTGCCAGGGAGATGTTCCGGGGTGGGCATCTGCTCGGCCCCGCCATAAATAGAGCTGCTGCTGCTGTTGACCAGCCGGGCCTTTCCGGCCAATCCCGCCTTCACCAGCCCTTCTAACAGGCTAATGGTGCCGATAAGATTGGCTTCTGCTGAGGCAAACGGCTCTTCCACCGAATAACTGACACGAGGAATAGCCGCCAGATGAAAAACCACATCCGGCTGGTACTCCTGGAACAGGGCGGCGATGCGCTCTTTGTCCTGAATTTTGACCCATTCATAACGGAAGCCAGGCACCACATTTTCTGCCAGGCCGCTAGATAAATCATCAATGCCCAGAACCTCATGCCCTTGCGCCTGTAATGATTTACACAAGTTGTAGCCAATAAACCCATTACTACCGGTGACAACCGTTCTCATAAATAGCTCCTCTGAAAATAGGGATGAATTATGAATTAGGAAGGATGAAGGCGTCTTATCCACAGACTCGCCTACTCGCCCCCCATCATCCTGGCCGCCCGGCGGCCGATTTCGACGGCGAAATTGGTGCCCCGATCCCAGGGGTATACCTGGCTCATGCTGGCAAAGAAGAGGCCAGGCAGGGGGGTCTGAATGGCCGGGATGTTGGCCGAATGGTTGACCAGGGGGACGGGTTGGGCATACGGGGTGCGGAACAGCCAGCTATCTCGTATCCAATCTAGGGTGAAGGCCGGGTTGATTTTGGGCAGCGCGGCCGCAAACCGGTTCACCAACGTCTCTTTATCCATCTGCAAATACGCATGCTCCGGCACCACATAATCGCCGCAGTAGACCAGATAATCTCCCCCATAATGCTCCCGGCCGACGAAGTTGGTATGCTCCACCAGGGCTAGAAACGGGAACTCATTCTGACTTTTATCAGCAGACGTGGCCGGAATGTTCAGCCAATAGGTGCGACCATCAGGCATAAGCGGCCGCGCCAGGGCCAGCGTTGCTACCACTGCCCCCATCTGTTTCAGGTTAAGAAGCTGCTGCAAATAACCCGCTGGTAAGCTAGGGGCCATCTGGCTGAGCTGATGGGGGGAAAGCGTGACCAGGATTTGATCAAACGTATGTGCCACGCCGTTGACCACCAATTCCAGCCGATGATCCGGCAGGGGGGCAATCGTTTGCACCGGGCTGTTCAGGTGGAAACTCCCCCCCTTTTGGCGCACAACCTCAGTCAGGTGGTCTACCATCGCCTGGAACCCCCCCTGGAAATAGCCCAGGCGAAAAGTGCGGGCCTTGAGCCTGGCCCACATCCAGGCCATATTGACCTCTTGATAATACGGGCCAAACTTGTTGATGAGCAGCGGCCGCCACGTATTCTCATACACCTGCTGCCCAAACCAGCGGCGCATCCAGCTATCCGCTGTATGCTGCTCCAGAGTGCGCCAGGCATTGCCAAAGCGGAGAAACGCCCCTACCGCCCCAAAGCGGATGGTATTGAGAAAGCTAAACCCTGGATAGCGAAACCAGGCCGGGACAGAATCAAACGGGTAAATCTGCTCCTGGTAATAAACTGAGGTAATCGGGCGGGGGAAAAACAGCTTATCCCGAAAGCCGATCTCATCCAGGAGCTGCAACATCGCCCGGTCACTCTGGAACAGATGATGGTAATATTTTTCCAGCGGCCACGCCCACCGATCATCCTTAAACCCGGTGGCTAATCCCCCAGTCTGGCTGCCTGCTTCATACAGGGTGACAGTATGCCCCCCCTTTAACAAATCATAAGCCGCTGACATCCCGGCCAGCCCGGCCCCAACAATAGCAATATTTGACATAATATTCTAAACTTCCTTAGCCACCTTAACCGCCTTGCCAAAATCGGCCCAACCCAACCCTTCCCGCACCATATAAAACGCCCCTAGCAAAGTGATGGGCAGCCAGAGAGCGGCGTGGAGAACCAGGGTATAGGCCGTGGCTACCGGGCGCACCACCCCATACAGGGTCAAGACGTTAATGCCTGGGGTGTCAAACGTGCCCACATAGCCCGGTGCCGAAGGGATGGTGGTCATCAGGTTGACGACGCCGTTCATCAACATCAGAGCAAAAAAGGAGACCTCAAACGGGAAGGCGTGCATGACGAACCAATATTTGAGGGTTTCCAGCAGCCAGATGATGATGGAGGTGACGAAGATCATCAGGACGTTGCGAAAGCTGCGTAAGGAATCTAACCCGGTGAGAAAGCGGGCGATGAAGCCGAGCAGCGGCTCCTGGAAACGTACCGGGATGAGCCGGATGGTGAACCATTGGGCTAATTGTTGGGCCTGCCGCGGCCGCGCCGCCAGGCCAAAAAAAACCAGCAGGGCCCCAAAAAAGGCCACACTGGCTATAACCACCAGATTTTGCACCGCCGCACTGGGAATGGGGGTAAAGGGCAGGGCCACAAAGACAAAAAGCAACATCACCAGCCCATCAAACACCCGCTCCACAATGACTGTGGCCAAACTGGCACTGATAGGTACCCCTTCCCGCCGGTACAACACATAAGAGCGGAGCAGCTCCCCGGCCCGAAACGGGTACACATTGTTGCCCATGTAGCCAATCACCACGACGGGAAAGAGGCGGGAGACAGGAATATGTTTAAGCGGCCGCAGCATATAATCCCAGCGCCACGTTCGCACCCACACCCCGACAAAATAAGCCAAAACCCCAGGCAACAACCAGCCATACCGCGCCTGCTGCATCCCCTCCCACACATCTGCCAGCTTCATGCCCCGCAGAGCCAACCACATAAACACAGCACTAATCGCAATGCCGACCCACAATTGCCATTTTTTCAACCGTAAAATTCCTTCCCCACCGCCGCTCACACTCACCATCGCCATCGCCATCACTAACAACCACGATGGTTCGATTACGACTACAGTTACGATTTGATGGGTTATACACTGTTTGACCAGCCAGGGCGTTATTGTACTATGAGGCCGGAGAATGGGGAAACCAGGCGCATAGGAAAACCGGGGGAGAACACGGGAAGAATAAGGATGAGCGGGATTTGCGGATAGGGGCTAACCAATCCGCGTTCCCACTCCCCTCTGGCACTTCCACCCCCACCAAGATACAATCCCCGCACTTACCTGTTCTTGTCCGGCCTATCCTGCCTTCACCTTGCTCTCCGGTCTCACCAGGATTGTGGTACACTCACTCCCACTCCTCATAAGGAGCGCCGATGGCCTACTCCCACGCCGAAACCGCTGACCTGCGCTGCCCCACCTGCGGCCGCGACTTCTCCGCCCCCATCTGGTTATTGCTAGACACGGCCCACGCCCCAGACCTGCTCACCCACGTCCGAGAGGGTACCCTGCACCACACCCCCTGCCCCCACTGCCAGCACATCCTGGAGCTAGATGCTCCCCTGCTCCTCTACCGGCCTGAGCAGACCCCACCCCTCATCTTCTCCCCCGCCCAAAGCACCAGCCAGGAGCAAGACCAGGAACAGGCCGCCGGGCTGCTGGGGCTGCTGCGACACCAGATAGGGGACGCCTGGCAGGAAAGCTGGCTGGAACAGGCCCAGACCATCCCCCGCCCCTTGCTCCCGGCCACCCTGAGCGATGCCCCCGAAGCTGCCCTGCGCCAATTCACCGCCCAGATGGAGCAAGCCCTGGCCGAACTGGCCCAACAACACCCTGAACTTATGCGGGAGTTAGAAGCGGCCGCAGCCCAACCCCCTCCCGACAACCCCCGCCTCACCCTTTTGCAGCAGTTCATCGCCACCGACACCTGGACCGCCTCCTACCGCTTTGCCCAGGAGCATCCCGAGCTGCTAGACCAGGAGACAGACACCCTGCTGGCCGCTCTGACCCAGGCCGCCCAAGATCAGGGTGACAACGATGCTTATGGCTTGTTTAACCAACACCTGCTCCTGCTGCGCCGGGCCAGAGAAATTGGCCTGACCGCCGCTTTTGCTGAAAAAATAGATAGGACGCCAGAGGAGTTAGAAAACGCCAGCCAGATAGAGCAGTTCCGGGCGGCCGCCCGTGATCTGTTGGCTGAACTGGGGGTCAGCGAAGGGGAGCAGATAGACCCCGAACAGGTGGCTCGTCTCTTAGCCGAACGGCCCGATCTGCTGGCCCGGCTGCCGGTTCCCCTGGCGGATGCCAGCCCTGGGGGGCAATTAACACAGCAGGTATTTGACTTTCTCTTTGCTGATGATGACGAAGCCCGGCAGCAGCTGCAAGCGGAAGCGGCTCTCTTAACCGTAGATGCCGGACAAATGATTGACCAGTTTATCGCCGCCGCCCATCAGTCTGGGGATGCGGCTCAGGTGGCCCAGTGGCAAGAACGGCGGCAGTTGTGGCAGGCCGCTTACCACGCTCGCCTGGGTCAGCCCCTGCGCCCCGCCCCCGCCATTGCCGAACCGGTTCAGCCGGAAAGCTGGCGCGAACGGCCAGAACCGCAGGCCGTCCAGGCCGAACGAGCCACACAATACACTGTCATCAACCCCAGCAACAGTGCTATTGGCGACAACGCCCGCGTCCTCAATATTCACACCATCGGCGATCTGGCCCTGCGCTGGCGGCGACCCAACCAGGGAGATCCCCAACGGGCCAAAACCGCCCTGGGCCGGGAAACGGAACTGGCCGAACTGCGGCAAAGATTATTGGCCCAGCAAAATGCCGCCCTCGTCAGCCGGGGCACTTCAGCCGCCCTGCGCGGCCAACCCGCCATTGGCAAAACCACCCTGGCGGCCATGTATGTCGCCCGTTATGGCCCTGACTATTCTGGTGGGGTCTTCTGGCTAAAGGTTGGTCCTGATAACCGCACGGCCGCCTCGGTCCGCCCCCTGCTGCAAGAGATGGCCACCTTCGCTTATGAGAATAACCTGGCCGCCCAGGCGTTATTAGACAACACCACCTTTGCCCCAGAGACAGTCCGCACCCTGATTCAAGGGCATGGCCCCCTGCTCGTCGTCATTGATGATGTCTGGGGTATTGAGGCCCTGCGGGAAATTCAGACCGCCCTCCCCGATGACAGTACCATCCTGCTGACTACCCGGGATTATGATGTGGCCTATGCCCTGGAAAACAGCCCTGCCGCTATTCAAGCCGTAGATGTTCTCTCTGAGGCCGATGCCCGTCTGTTTCTGACCCAAAAACTGCCCCACCTGCCTGAACAACTGGCTGACCAGATCGCCGCCGGTTTGGGCCGGCATGTCCTGGCCCTCACCCTGGCCGCGGCCGCTCTGACCAGACACGGTGAGGCTCAATATGACAAAACCGCTCAAGAGCTGTTACGTCGGGTTGCTGCCGGCCAGGGGTTTGGCGATCTTCCCCGCCTGGATAAAGCCGAGCGGCTCACTGAAGTTGAAATCGCCCTTAAATACAGTTATGACTACCTGGGGGGAGGGCGGGAAGGGGGTGCCTGGCAGTCCCGATTCCGTGCCCTGGGATCCCTGGCTCAGGAAGCTGATTTTGATACGGATGCTGCCGCCGCTCTCTGGAACACCTCGATAGAGGCCGCCGGGCAATTTCTGCTCCTGCTCCAGGGGTTAAGTTTAATTGAAGAGGCCACCTCCAGCCGCTGGCAGCAGCACGCCATCCTGCGTGCCTATGCCCTCAGTTTACAAACAGCCGAAGAGAGGCTCGACTTTCCCGAACGGGGTGCTGATCATTACCTGACCCTGGTGCAGCACTGTTATGAGAGCATACCCCGTGACCATGATCGGGTGGAACAAGAGTTTTCCCATATTCAGCATTTGTTCGATTGGTGTGAGCAGCACTCTCCCCGCCGCGCCACCCGTTTCACTTTGTGGTTGTCTGATTTTATGCGTAACCGCGGCCGCGTTCCCCTCCTAAACCAATGGTTACAAACCGCCCTGCACGGGGCCGAACTCCACGGCGACCGTCTGGGCAAAGCCAACACCCTTACGAGCCTGGGGGATTTGGAAAGCCGCC
>JAHDWJ010000002.1:74565-129462 GCA_023384415.1 Anaerolineae bacterium | reverse complement strand
CAGGCGCGGCGGCATTACGACGCCGCCTTGCCCCTCTACGAAGCGGAGCAAGACCGTCTGGGCAAAGCCAACACCCTTACGAGCCTGGGGGATTTGGAAAGCCGCCTGGGGAACGTGGAGCAGGCGCGGCGGCATTACGACGCCGCCTTGCCCCTCTACGAAGCGGAGCAAGACCCAACCGGAAAAATGAATACCTGGATTAGCCTGGCCCGTTTAGCTGCCAGCATAGGTAAACTGAATGAAGCCGAAACCTATTATCGCCAAACTTTTGCTCTGGCCGAACAAATAAACTTTCTCAGCCATCCCGTCGTTCAGGGCTGGCAGCAGGAATATGCCCAACTGTTTGCTCCAACTCCCACCCCTCCCATTCCTCCAGAGATTCAAACCTTAGCCGATCACCTCATCACCTGGATACAAACCCCCGATTGGGCGCAGTCACAGGCTTACCTGGAGCAGTACGCCCTTTCCCTCCTGACCGCTGAAGCAGAAGCGATTTTAGCCCTCCTACAGCAGGGCAACCCTGACAACCGCGCCCTCCCCCAACATGCCGCTTTATTGTCCCGCTGCCGTGAACTGGGTATCACCGCCGCTTACCAGGAGTTACAGGCCGCGCTGGCCGCAGCCCAGGCCGCCGCCCAGGACCCGGCGGCTCAAGCGTTAGCCGCCCTCCTCCAGGTGGACAGCCCGGAAGCCATGGCCCAGACCCTGGAGCAGTATCCCGCCTTGCTGGAGCTGCCCACCCTGGCCCACCTGTCTGCCCTGGCCGCCGGGGCGCACCAGGCCAACCAGCTAGAGATTACCCGCCAGCTCCTAACCTTTCTCCTAATCCTCCTGGAACAGTACAACCATGTCCACACAGAACAGGTAGAAGAAGAAGCGCACACCCACTTTATCGCCCTTCTGCAAGCCATCGTCCCCCTGGCCGAACAGGTAGACCCGGCCTTCGCTCACGCTCTCAATCAGCTTTCCGGCTGGGCCTTAAACAGCCTGGGCAACCATTACGCCGCCCAGGGCAATCATGTCCAGGCCATTACCACCTACACCCAGGCCATCAGCCACAGCCCAGAGAACGCCATGCTCTACCGCAACCGGGCCGGGCAATATCTTGAGCTAAAACAGTATGGGGAAGCGGACCAGGACATAACCCAGGCTGCCCAATTAGAACCAGAGGCCCCTCGCCTGGCCCAACTGCGCCAGGCGTTGGCGGGGAACGCGGATTAGCAGGATTAACGGATTACATCGGGTAAAACGATTTTGACGAAAGTAAGGTATCTTCGCAATAAGTTGGGTCAAACCTTCGGAAGGTTTCTGCACTGGGCAAGCTCTTGGGTCAAACCTTCGGAAGGTTACACATTGTGAACTAAACCGGTAATGGAAAGCCTGTGACGCCAGCAATTCTCAATTGGCCCTGAAATGAAGGTAGGGGTGGCGGGACAGGTGGGCCAGGATTTTGGTCAAACGGGAGCGTTCTGTTCCCACCTGTCTCGCCCCGCTTTGGCTGAAACGTGGAGGGTAAAGCGGGTGAGACAGGCGGGGATAAGGTTGAACCGCTTGACCCAGATGGTTGCCCGCCTGTCCCACCCCTACCGCAGGTTTTCAATTGAGAATTGCTGCTGTCATGCTGAGGTCCGCCGAAGCATCCCGTTGGCCTAAAACGACCAGTCTACAGAAGCATACACCTGAATATTTACAAAGGACAAATAATGGACAATCAACCAAATCAATCTAAATATACGGTCATCAACCCGGTGCAAAGCGCGGTTGGTGACTACGCTAACGTCAACAACTTTTTACCGGCCAAAACCGCCGCCATAGACAGCGGTACCGCCGAACTGCGCCGCCTCTTCGAGGAAATTAATCGCTACCTTGAGGCCCTGAACCCGGCAGACCGGGAGATGATCGCTCCGGCTGTGGCCCAAACAGTCAAAGTCACCGCCGAAATACAGCAAGGGGATGAAAGTGAGGAAAAGCAGACGTTTCTCGCCACCCGGCTTAAAAATCTGCACACCATGGCCCCAGACATCGCCCAGGTCATCATCACTACCCTGGCCAGCCCGGTCGCCGGGATCGCCCTGACCATCCAAAAAATCGCCCAAAAAGCCCAGGCCGACCTCAAAGAATGAACACAGATTTTTGTTGCATCGGTGAAAATTTGTTCAGGGGTAGGGGAGAGAGGATTTATCCACAGATGTCACAGATGAACACAGATTTTTAAGCCATCGGTGAAAATCTGGGCCATCTGTGGATCAACACCTTGTTTACTCTCCAGCCAAATGCTCCCGGAAGAACTCCGTCATCCGGTTGTACACCGTGACCCGGTTAGGGAATTTCAACACATCATGTCCCTCATCCTCAAACATGAGATATTCGGCCACATTCCCTTTGGCCCGTAAATCTTCTACCAGCTCACGGGATTCAACCTCTAGCACCCGGGGGTCGTTTTGCCCCTGGATGATGAGCATGGGGCATTGTACGTTTTGGATGTAGGTGATGGGGGAGCGTTCACGCAGGAAATCTGCTTCCGTTTCCGGGTCGCCCACCAGCATTTTCATAAATGGTTTCCATGTCTCCGGCACTCGTGCGGCGAAGGTGAGTAAATTGTACGGGCCAAACATATCAATGGCCGCTGACCACAGTTCCGGGTAGCGTGAGGCCAGGGTGAGGGTCATAAAGCCGCCATAGGAGCGGCCGACGACGCCAGCGCGGCCGCAATCTACCCGTTTATCCTGGGGCAATACCTCGGTCATGGCCTGAACATGGTCCAGCCGGTCGGCCCCGCCCCAATCTCGTACCACGTGCTTCATATAAGCAAACCCATAGCCGGTGCTGCCTCGCACATTGGGCACAAAGACGGCAAACCCATTGAGGGTGAGGAATTGGATAAAGGGCATGGAGAACCAGGCAAAGTCGGGCCGCTCCTGTCCTTGTGGGCCACCGTGAATGTAATAAACCAGCGGCCGCGCCCCTTCATATCCCAGTGCGGCCGCGGGCAAATACAACCGGGCCGAAACCCGCAGCCCATCATAGCTGGTAAAGGAATAATCCTCACCCGATGACAGCAGCTCCTCGGCAATCCCTAAAATCCGTTCATTCGTATGCCGCTCCAACTGGTCCCGCTCTGGGCCAGGCAGGGTATACAGCTGCGTCGGTGAAACCGCCGTGCTGTAGGACAAAGCATACCGATCCCCCACCTTGTCATAGCGCATAGATTCTAGCACCCCATTGGCCAGCTCCCCCTGGCCCACCAACACCCGATCCAGGTGCAGGCGCAAGTTGGCCTCATCCAGCCACCCCTCATAGCGCCAGGAGCAGCCATCAATGTTATACCCCACCAGATACCGGTTCCCTTTCAGGTGGTCAAACGCATCCATCTCTCCATGCCCCTCATGGACAATCCCTTCAATCGTGACCGGCTGCACCTGCTCTGGCGCATCCAGGGGGATAAACCCCAGCCCATAACTATCAGAAAAGAGGCTGGTAAACAAAATCAACCCCTGCTCGTTGCGGATGAAATAGGCCCCGCCAAAGCTGGTGGGTGCGGCTTCATACCCCGACTCTCGCTGGCCGATGGGAAGGCCATGCAAGACGGTTGGGGCAGCGTCTCCCAGGGCATAGTGGAACAGCACCACATCACCGGCCCCATACCCCTCACCCAGAATAAAGCGGGTAAATGCTTCGTTGCGGCCGCCGGGCATCCCCCCATACATACTCTCATTCAGCTTCGTCAGCTCCCCCGTCGCCAGATTCGCCAGATACGAACGGAAAATAGATTCCTTACGCGACTCCAGCACCAAAAAAATGAGATTGCGCGACAAATCTTCCCCATAAGCCGATACACTATGCCCACCAAACAGCTCCCCATGAAACGGCTCCGGGTACCCCCCTTCCAGCGGGATCACCATCGGCTGGTAATTCTCATCCCCATCCTTATCTACCATTACCAAAATCTTGCCCAACTGCGGGAAAACGGAAAACAAAATCCCCTCCATCAAATGGGGATTTTGCAGAGCAATATCCGGGGGCAGCAGCGGCTCCGGCACACTCCCCCCCCACTTCATTCGGTAAAGGGAATTCCGCCCGGACAAATTACTGACAAAGTAGAGATAATCCTCTACCACCTGCGGCACCAAAAACAGCCGCGCCGACAAAAGAGACTCAATCCGAAACATTTTTTTTCTCCTTAAACTCGTGATCGCAAGCGTATTCGTAATCAGGCATAGTTTAAGCGATCTTTACAAATTGACCGCCGACCGCGATTTTGCCCTTGATGGGTGGTTTCCTGTTGGTCGCCTATTGACCGCCGGCTGCCAGAGACGCAGGAGCGCAGAAGGCTTTTTCTCCGCGACTCTGCGCCTTTGCGCGAGATTCGCTTCTGGCTTGTCCAGGTCCAGTACCTTATGACCCAACTTCTGGTACAGAAAACAGGAACTAATCCACAGATGACACAGATTGTCACCGATAGTTTAGAAATCTGTGTTCATCTGTGACTCTACTGAAAAAAGGTCGCGCAGAGACGCGAAGGCGCAAAGTACCAAAGAAAAATGCGTGTTCCTTCGTGAAATTCGTGGCTTTTTCAGTGGTCTCATCTGTGACATCTGTGGATAAATCTCTTCTAGCTTGTCCAGGTTTAGGATATACAAACAGCAATTCTAAATTTAAGACCCGTCGTAGGGGTGGGACAGGCGGGCAACCATTTAGGTCAAGCGGTTCAACTGTATTCCCGCCTGTCTCACCCCCTTTGCCTCTGTTTCAGCCAAAGCGGGGCGAGACAGGTGGGAACTGAACGGTCTCGTTCGACCAAAACCCTGGCCCACCTATCCCACCCCTACATTCATTTCCGGGCAAATTGAGAATTGCGGATATACAAACGAATACGATTGCGACGATGAAAACGAAAACGAATACGAATACGAAAGCAAATACGACAACCTGAAACCTGAAACCTGAAACCTTCACCTTGAAACCTTCACCCCGAAACCCATCCCCTCAAGGTTACAGCCTTTACGAAAACTAGGCTAAAATAGTTCTCTATCCCATCCCCTTTTCCTCGTGAGGTTATTTTATGAGTCGCACCGCCTTAGTCGCTGTGGGGGGCAACTCCCTCGTTATTAGCAATGATCGGGCCGATGTGCCTAACCAGTGGGAAGCTGTCCGCCTGACGGTAAACCACCTGGCCGACATGATCGAACGGGGGTGGGAGCTGATTGTTACCCACGGCAATGGCCCCCAGGTGGGCAATAATTTACGCCGCATGGAGCTTTCGGCCCATGAATTATATACCTTGCCCCTGGATTTGATCGTTGCCCATACCCAGGGGTCTATTGGCTATATGCTCCAGCAAGCCCTGGCCAACGAGCTGCGGCGGCGCGGCCTGCGTAAAAATGTTGTCACCGTCGTCACCCAGGTATTGGTAGATGCGGATGATCCCGCCTTTGCCCATCCCAGCAAGCCGATTGGCTCTTTTTTAACTGAAGAAAAGGCCCGAATGTTTGAGCAGGAAGGGTGGCAGGTGGTTGAGGATGCCGGCCGCGGCTGGCGCCGGGTAGTGGCTTCCCCGCAGCCTCTGCGCATCATGGAAGAGCCAGCCATTCGTGATTTGATCAATGCCGGGCATGTGGTGATTGCTGTTGGGGGGGGGGGGATTCCCGTCATCCAAAATATGGCCGGGGAGCTGCGTGAATTAAAAGGAGTGTATGCGGTCATTGACAAAGATCGAGCCAGCAGCCTGCTGGCTACCCGGCTCAATGTGGATTTGTTCCTCATCTCGACTGGGGTTGAGCAGGTGGCTGTCCATTTCAACACCCCCCAGCAGCAAAACCTGGCCCGGATGACGGTGCGCCAGGCGCAAACGTTTATGGCTGAGGGACATTTTGCCAAAGGGAGTATGCTGCCTAAAATTGAATCTGTTTTGGCTTTTGTCCAACAAACCGGCCACCGCGCCCTCATCACCAACCCGGAAAATATTCGCCGTGCCCTGGATGGGCAGACGGGGACGTGGGTGGAGTGAGGGGGAGATTAGGCGACTGGAGACTGGAAACTGGAGACTGGGAAACTCACCCACTCGCAAACTCGCAAACTAACCTATGGGCTGCTTTCAACTATCTACTAACCCCATTGAGCTGCTTTTTTATGGGCTGTCGCTGCTCCAGGCGTTTCGGGGAGTGCAGTTGGGGCAGATATTGTGGCGGGAGTGGGGAGAGTTTAAGCTGGAGCCGCTGACGCCGCGCAAGGCGTGGCTGGGGGAGCAGGCCGCTTTTTTCCTGGCGATTCCCCCGTCAGTGGCCGTCCATGAGCTGTTTCATGCTCTGCCGATTTGGGCGTTCGGCGGCCGCATTGCTCGCTGTGGCTATGGCTTTTATTGGGGGTTTGTCCAGGCCGACCGGTTCTTCCTGGCTGAGGAACAATGGTTCATCTCCCTGGCCGGCACCCTGGGATCACTCCTTTTTGGCCTGACCCTGTGGCTGGTTTTGCGCCGTCATCGCAGCAGCAGCTTGCGTTACTTTGGCTTGCGAAGTTTGCGGATGCAGCTTTATTTCAGCCTCATCTTCTACCCCCTGTTTTCCGCTTTTACCTTCATTGGTGACTGGCGCATCATTTATAACTTTGAGCGGACACCTCAGTTAAGCGGTCTGGCGGTGGTGCTGCACGGGGTAGGGTTGGCCTTGATGTGGTATGGGCAGCGGCAGGGGTGGTTTGATCTGCCCCAGGCGGAATCGGCGGCCCAGTTGGCTCAACTACGCCAGACAGAAGCGGCCGCGGCCGCGCGGCCGCGTGATTTAGCCAGCCAACTACAACATGTCAAAGCGCTACGCCAGGCCGGCCTTCTCAGTCAGGCCCAACGGGAAGGGCAAAAGCTCATCAGGGCGTTTCCTGATGTTGGGGATGGCTACGTCGAATTGGCCCTGGTCCAACTTACCAACCAGGCCCATTTTCCCCGCGCCGTATTAGAGCATTTGCAGCAAGCCCTGGCTCGCCCCATCGGCCAACCCGATTATCTGGTCATCGCTCATTTGCTCTTGGGGCAGCACAACCTGAACCTGGAGCGGGCAGAGAAGGCGTTAAACCATCTCAGCTACGCTATTGAGACGGCCCAGAACATCCCGGACCAATCAGAAGCCAATCGGATGCGGCTGGCCCAGGCGTATTATTTGCGAGCTATGGTCCATCGGCGACAAAATGAGATGGCCCCAGCCCGGCGGGATATTGATAAAGCGATTGAGTTAGCCAGAGGCAGCGGCCGCGACGAACTCCATGAACATTTCCAAACCTTCAAACAATCCTTGCCCCCCGCCTAAACATTGCCCCCCGCCCACGTGTTGCTACAATCACGGCCATCAGGGCAACGCGGCCGCACTTTTAGCTTGATAGCTTTAGCCAATTGTCGAGCAAGCTGCCTTTTCACCTGAACAGGCAAGAAACTTATCGTCCCCCGCGTTCCTTTTGTCAGTGGTTATTTTTAGGAGAAGAAAACCATGAACAGCAAAATTTGGAAAATCATAACCCTTTGTCTTAGCTTGATGCTCCTGTTAGCCGCCTGTGGCGGACGGGATCGAGAGGAAACCGTCGCTGGATTCCAAATCCCCGCCGTCCAGGATGGCAAATACAACGTCGCCTTCGTCTACATTGGCCCCCACAACGACGGCGGCTGGACCCAGGCCCATGATGTTGGGCGGCAATATGTGCAGGCCAATTTGGCTGATGTCCATACCGCCTTTGTCGAAAACGTCCCTGAAGGGGCCGACGCCGAGCAAGTGATCCGCTCCCTGGCCCGTAAAGGGTTCGATGTCATCTTCACCACCTCCTTCGGCTTCATGGACCCTTCCGAAACAGTCGCCAGCGAATTCCCCAACGTGGACATCATCCACGTCAGCGGCTTCAAAGCCAATGGGGAAAATTTCGGTAACCTGTTTGGGGCCATGGAAAACATGAAATATTTGGCCGGGATGTTAGCGGGCAGCCGGGCTAAAATGGACGGCAACCCCCGCCTGGGTTACACCGCCACCTTCCCTATTCCCGAAGTGTTACGTTTAGGCAATGCCTTTGCCCTGGGTGCGGCCGTTACCTGCCCCGAATGCACCATAGATGTGCGCTGGATTTACACCTGGCACGATCCAGTTATTGAGCAAGAAGCCGCCAAATCCTTGTTTGATGCCGGCGTTCAGATCGTTATGACCGGGGCTGATACCCCCGCTCCCGCTGAAGTTGCCCCCCCCGGCAAATGGGGGATCACCTATGATTATTCCGGCAACTGTGTGATTGATGCTTGCCTGACTTCTATGTATTGGAATTGGGGGCCAATATACGCCCAAATCGTGGCTGATTCCCGTGCCGGTACCTGGAAGGGTGGCTGGGAATATTTCGATGCTGACAGTGGGGCGTTAGGGTTGTATGGGTTCATGCCTGGGGAGACCTTGCAGCCGGGCCTGGCCGAACTGCCCGCCGAGGATTTAGCCCTGGTACGAACCATTTTGGCCCAGATGTTAGCCGGTCAGTTCACCCGGTTTGATGTGTTCAAGGGCCCCATCATTGATAACCAGGGCAACACCATTTTACCCGCCGGGGTCTCTCTGAAGCAGGAAGATTTGGATGGGTTCAAACAGTTCGGCAGCCCGTGTGAAACCTGCATGTATTGGTGGAATCAAAACATCACCGCCGAACTCCCCTCATTAGATAATTAGGTTTGGAGTTTAGGGGTTGGATAAAGAGTGAAACGTGATACGTGACGCAGTTTCACGCATCACGTTTCACGCAGCACACGACCCCCTAAAACCGCGACTGCCTTATGAGTGAATACGCTGTTGAGATGTGTGATATTGTGATCCGTTTTCCAGGTGTCCTGGCAAATGATCATGTCAATTTCACCCTCAAGCCAGGGGAGATTCATGCCCTGCTGGGAGAAAATGGGGCCGGCAAAAGTACGTTGATGAATGTTCTGGCCGGCCTCTACCAGCCAACCAGTGGGCAAATCAAAATCAATGACCAGGTTGTGCAGTTTCATTCCCCTAAAGATGCCATTGCCCAGGGGATTGGCATGGTGCATCAACATTTTATGCTGGTACCCAGCCAGACAGTCACAGAAAATATTCTTTTAGGGCTGGAGCGGCCGCGTTTTTTCCTTAACCTGCCCCAATTTGATCAACAAATCCTGGCCTTACAAGAGCAGTTTGGCTTGCGGGTAGACCCCAAAGCTAAAATCTGGCAGCTTTCGGTGGGTGAGCAGCAGCGGGTAGAAATCCTCAAAACATTGTACCGGGGGGCCAACATCCTCATCATGGATGAACCAACAGCGGTGCTGGCCCCTAAAGAGATCACGGAGTTGATGAAAACCCTGCGCCAGATGGCTAACCAGGGCAAATCTATCATCTTCATCAGCCATAAATTGCATGAAGTGATGGCGATTGCCGATAGAGTCACGGTGCTGCGTAAAGGGCGGGTGACGGCTGCGGGCCAGCCCATGGCCGGCCTTACCAGAGCGGAGTTGGCCCAGATGATGGTGGGGCGTAAGGTGGTTTTTACGGTAGAGAAGCGGCCGCATGACCCCGGTGAAGTCGTGCTGCGGCTGCAAAACGTCTCCGCCGAAAATGACAAAGGGCTACCTGCCCTCAAAAACGTCTCCCTGGAAATTCGCAGCGGCGAAATCCTGGGCATTGCTGGCGTATCGGGCAATGGGCAAAGCGAACTGGCCCAGGTCATCACTGGGCTGCGGCCGTGCCAGGGTCTCATCACCGTCAATGGGCAGCCCGTCAGCAACCGCCCCCCTATCGAAGCCATTCGCCTGGGCGTCTCCCACATCCCCGAAGACCGCACCAAAGTCGGCACCGCCCCCAACTTGAGCATCACCGAAAACAGCATCATGAAAAATTACCGGGATGATCCCATTGGCGATGGCTGGCGCATCAACTTCAACAACGCCCGTACCTATGCCCGTAACCTCAAAGAGAAATACGCCATCTTAGCTCCCGGCGTTCGCACCCTGGCCCGCAAACTATCTGGGGGCAACTTACAAAAAGTGATTTTGGCGCGGGAAATATCTGCCCACCCCCGCTTAATCGTTGCTGTACAGCCTACCAGAGGGTTAGATGTTGGGGCCATTGAGTCCATTCAAACTCTTTTGTTAGAGCAGCGGGATGAAGGTGCGGCCATTCTCCTCATCTCTGAAGAGTTAGAAGAGCTAATGGCCTTGAGTGATCGCATTGCTGGTATGTTCAGTGGGATGATCATGGGCACCGTGCCTGCCCAGCTTAGATACCTGGATGAAATTGGCCTGATGATGACGGGAACTTTGATAGACCAGTAAGGCCCCTCACCCTGGCCCTCTCCCCAGGGAGAGGGAACGCTCCGCTCGCCCGATTTTGGGAGAGGGGCCTGGGGTGAGGGCACAGACCCCCCTCACCCTGGCCCTCTCCCCAGGGAGAGGGAACGCTCCCCTCGCCCGATTTTGGGAGAGGGGCCTGGGAGTGAGGGCACAGACCCCCCTCACCCTGGCCCTCTCCCCCAGGAGAGGGAACGCTCCCCTCGCCCGATTTTGGGAGAGGGGCCGGGGGTGAGGGCTACCATAGTTTTGGAAACGATATGCCTTTTCGTATCATCGTCGAAAAACGAGTTGAAGATGTCCCCAAATGGCTGCCGGCCGCCACCTCATTAGGGGCGGTGGTTCTGGCGTTCCTCATTTGCGGCGTTATCCTGGAGCTAATCGGCGGGGATGCCCTGCGGGTGCTGCGTTTTTTCTACCAGGCCACCTTTGGCAGTTGGGGGGTCTTCTCCGATACCCTGGTCAAAGCTACCCCGTTGATCCTGGTAGGACTGGCCTGTACTGTTGCCTTTAGAATGCGCCTGTGGAATATTGGTGCCGAAGGGCAATTTTACGTTGGTGCATTTGCTGCCAGTCTGGTTGTTCTGGTGCCTCTGGTTTCTCCAGATCGCCCCAAAGTGGTGATTTTGACGGCTATGCTGGTGATGGGATTAATCGGCGGGGCTGTCTGGGCGTTTATCCCTGGGTTGCTCAAAGCCAGGTACCAGGTGAATGAGATTATCACCACCCTGATGCTCAACTACGTGGCTATCCTCTGGAACAACTATTGGATTTTTGGTAAATGGAGTGAAGGGGGGTTCCAGATGACACCCACCTTTGCCCGGTCTTCCTGGCTGCCCCGGCTGGCTGATTACGCCCGTGAAATACCCGCTTTTGCCGGGATCACGCTGCATCTGGGGGTTGTTTTTGCCATTATCGCGGCCGCAATCGTCTGGTGGGTGTTATATCGCAGTCGCTGGGGGTATGAGATCAATTTAATTGGCGATAACCCCCAGGCCGCCCGCTATGCCGGGATTAACATCAGCCGTAACATTATCCTGGTGCTGATGTTCTCTGGGGCGTTGGCTGGCCTGGCCGGCATGAGTGAAATTAGCGGCGTGGTTCACCGGCTCCAGGAGCGGATTTCCCCTGGGTATGGGTTTACCGGCATTATCGTGGCCTGGTTAGCCAAACTCAACCCATTTGCCGTCATTTTAGTCTCTATCCTTTTTGGGGCATTGATATTGGCCGGCCGCGAAATTCAACCTTCCGGCCTGCCCCAACTATTACAGGGGATCATCCTCTTCATGGTCATCAGCAGCGATGTCCTGCTGCGCTACAAAATCCGCCTGGAGCGGGCGGTTGTCAGTAAGCCGTGAGCAGTTTTCATTCACCAATACACCAATACACCCATTAACCCTTCCCATGAACCTGATCAACATTCTCCATGCCGGCCTGGCTTCCGGGACGATTTTGCTCTTTGCTACCATTGGGGCCATTTTGGCTGAGCGGGCGGGCATTCTCAACCTGGGGGTAGAGGGGATGATGTTGGTGGGGGCCATGGCCGGGTTTAGAGCTTCATTGATAACAGGAGATCCGTGGTTGGGGTTGGGCGTGGCCATGCTGGCGGCTGGGGCCCTCAGCCTGGCACACGGGCTGGTCACGATTCATTTTCAGGCGGACCAGGTGGTGAGTGGGTTGTCGTTGACCTTTTTAGGAACGGGGTTGGCTCTGGTTTTGGGGGAAGGATTAACCGGGAAAACGGTCGCCCTGGTGCCCAAGGCAGATATCCCGCTGTTGAGTCAGCTCCCATTTGTGGGGCCGGTTTTCTTTACCAATCACAGCGTTCTGGTGTATATCGGTTTTCTTTTAACACCGTTGGTCTGGTTTTACATTCATCGCACCCGGCCCGGTCTCCATTTGCGGGCGATTGGGGAAAAGCCGGAAGCGGCTGATGTGATGGGGATCAATGTGTATCGGCTGCGTTACTTTTATGTGTTTGTTGGGGGGTGTCTGGCCGGATTAGCTGGGGCGACGATTAGCCTGTCGGTGTCGCCAGGGTGGTACAGCAGTCAGACCACTTCGGGGCAGGGGTGGATCGCTGTGGGGCTGGTGATTTTTGCCCAATGGGATCCGCTGCGGGGGGCGTTGGGAGCGTATCTGTTTGGGGCGCTGCGCCGGGCGGTATTAGATTTGCAGGGGCCGCGGACGTTGTTAGGGCTGGCCAACCCGTTCTTTTTTAACTCTAATTTAGTCTTTTTCTTGCAGATGACCCCTTATTTGCTGACGATTGTAGCCCTGGTAATTGGCTCGCGGGCGGCGATGCGGAAGCGGTTGGGGGCGCCGGCCGCGTTGGGGGTACCGTATATTCGGGGAGAGCGGGGATTGTAGATTAAGAAACGGGGCAGGTTTCTAAAAGTTGTGACATCTGCGTCCCACGATTCAGGGGATACCGAAGGTGGCGATTTTTCTTGACATCCAGTTCAAGCCAGAGTATTATTTGCCCACTATGGTAAGCAATATGTTCTTTTTCTTTTTTAGCCACCCTAACCGGGCCGCCCTGACGGAATCGGCTCTTTCTGGCTGAGAGAGAAACAGAACGGAAAGAGTGAACAGTTCCCAAGACGCGGCCGCAACCGCGTCTTTTTTTTGTCTCCAGTTCTGAGGTTTCTATGTTAGATGAATTAGAAAAATTACACGCCGAAGCACAACAAGGGCTGCACGCGGCCGCGACCAGTGATGATCTCTCTACCTGGTTCCGCCATTACCTGGCTGGGAAAGGGCAAATCACCCTGCTCACCCGGCAGGTAGGGCAGCTTTCTCCAGAGGAGCGGCCCGTTTTCGGGCAGCAGATTAACGTCATCAAAAAGGAACTCCAGACCGCTTATGAAAGCCGGGCCGAGGAACTGAAAATGGCCGAGTTGGAAGCGGTTATGGCTGCCGATACCCTGGATGTCACTTTGCCGGGACGACAGCCAGCACGCGGCCGCTTACACATCACCACTCAGACCCTACGCCAAATTTACCGCATCTTTGGGGATATGGGGTTCCAGGTATACCGTTCTCCCGATGTAGAAACTGATGCCTACAATTTCGAGATGCTCAATTTCCCTCCCCATCACCCGGCGCGGGAGATGCAAGACAGCTTTTATACCAACACCCCGGACGTTATCTTACGCACCCACACCAGCGCGGGGCAAATTCGAGCCATGCATGAATATTACCCCGAACCGATTCGCGTGATTTTGCCTGGCATGTGCTACCGTAATGAGCAAATCACGGCCCGCAGCGAAATTCAATTTTATCAGGTAGAAGGGTTGGCCGTAGGTCACAACATCACCTTCGCCGACCTTAAAGGAACATTGACTGAATTTGCCAAACGGCTGTTTGGGGCCAAACGGCAAACCCGGTTCCGGGCCAGCTATTTCCCATTCACCGAACCCAGTGCGGAGATGGATGTAAGCTGTTTTCTCTGTGACGGCAAAGGGTGCCAGGTATGTAAACAGACTGGTTGGCTGGAAATCCTCGGCTGTGGCATGGTCCATCCCGTTGTTCTCCGCAACGGCGGGTATAACCCGGAGAAATACACCGGTTTTGCTTTTGGCATGGGACCAGAGCGGATTGCCATGCTTAAATATGGCATTAATGACATTCGCCAATTCTGGGGCAACGATTTACGGTTTTTACAACAATTTTAGGGGATGCGGGTAGGCGAGTTGGCGGGTGAACACATTGGTAAGTGCGTAGAACTCGCGCAGAGACTCAGAGACGCGGTCTAAAGGGCAACCTCTCCTTGCTCACCCGCCCACTCTTCTACAACGAGGTTTATTATGTTGGTTCCACTTTCATGGCTCAAAGAGTATGTCAATATTGATCAATCACCGGCTGAGGTGGCGGACTTGCTGACCAATGCCGGGTTGGAAGTTAAAACGATAGCGTATATCGGTATTCCTGGGGCAGACCTGGTGTGGGATCGGGAGAAAATCATCTTGGGGCAGATTCTCCAGGTGGAGCAGCACCCGGATGCGGATAAGCTGGTTTTGGCCACGGTGGCCTATGGGGGGGAGCAGCCGGAAGTGGTGGTGACAGGGGCCCCAAACCTGTTTCCATTTGTTGGGCAGGGGGATATTCGCGGCCGCGACCTGTTTTCTCCCCTCGCCTTAGAAGGGGCTACCCTTTATGATGGCCACAAAGAGGGGCGCAAAAAAACGGTCCTCAAAGGCAAACCACTGCGGGGCATCTTCAACCGCTGTATGCTCTGCTCCGAAAAAGAGTTAGGTATCAGCGAAGAGCATGAAGGGATTATTCTCATGGTCAAAGATGAGAACTCCCCGGTTTATCAGCCCGGCACCCCGGTTCAAGATTTGTTGGGGGACGCCGTCCTGGAAATAGATGTCATTCCCAACATTGCCCGCTGTGCTTCGATGGTGGGGGTGGCGCGTGAATATGCCGCCTTGACCAACCAGCCGATTCAATACCCTTCATATGAGGTGGTAATGGAAGGCCCGGGATCTGGCCAGGAGAGGGTCACCATCAGTACCGATGAGCCGGAGCTAAACCCCCGCTTTGTGGCTATCGTCATTGAAGGGGTGGAGCAAAAACCCAGCCCCCATTGGCTGCAACATCGTTTGCGCCTGGCCGGGCAGCGGCCCATCAATGTGGTGGTAGATGTCAGTAACTATGTGATGTTGGAGATGGGGCAACCCAATCACACCTTTGATTATGACTATTTGCGCCAGCGAGCTGATCAATATGCCCCTAATGGCCCTATCCATATCCACACCCGTCTGCCCCGCAAAGGAGAAACGCTGACCACCCTTGACGGTACGGAACGTTCCCTGTTGCCGTATACCATTCTGGTTACAGACGCCGTCGGAAACCTGGGGCTTGGTGGTATTATGGGGGGAGAAAATAGTGAGATTAAGCCAGAGACGAAAAATGTGCTGCTGGAAGCGGCCGCGTGGAATTTCATCAATATCCGCAAAAGTAGTACCCGGCTGGGGTTGTTTACCGAAGCCTCGTTCCGTTTCAGCCGGGGGGTTCATCCCAGTCAAGCCCTTTTGGGGGCCAAACGGGGGGCGGAACTGCTGCGCCGTCTGGCTGGCGGCCGCGTCGTGCCTGGTATTATTGATTATTACCCCAACCCACCCCAGCCAGTCACCGTCAAATTAGACCTGGATTATGCCCGCCGTCTCAGCGGCCTGGATTTAACCGGGCGGGAAATGGCCGATCTGCTGCAGCGGCTGGCGTTCAAGGCGGATTTACACACCGATCATCTGCTGGTTACGGTGCCAGATTACCGCCTGGATATCGAAGGGGGGCATGATCTGGTAGAAGAGATTTGCCGCCTTTACCGGTATGAGGAAATCCCGTTGACGGTGCTGGCAGATACCTTACCGCCACAGCGGGGGAATCATAAATTGGAGCTAGAAGAGCAGATTAAAGATGCTCTGGTACAGATGGGGCTGCAAGAGGTGATTACCTACCGGCTCAGTTCGGCTGGCCATGAAGCCAGGCTGCTGCCCAACAGCCCCCCCGATGATCGCCCGTATGTGGCCCTGACCAACCCCATCTCGCCGGAGCGGTCGGTGATGCGCCATAGTTTACTGGCGTCGGTGCTGGAAGTCGCGGCCGCGAACAGCCGTTACCAATCCCGCATCCCGTTATTCGAGATTGGCCCCATCTACCTGGCTGATGAGGATGCCGTGCTGCCTACTGAACTGGCCCGGCTGGCTCTAGTGCTGACGGGGGAGCGGGTGGTGCGTACCTGGCAGCAAAATCAGCCAGAACTATATGATTTCTTTGACCTGAAAGGGGTTTTGGATGGCTTATGGGCTGACCTGGGGTTGACTGTCACCGTTGAACCAGCCGTTCACCCGTCGTTCCGGCGCGGCCGCACGGCCCGGCTGCTCCTCGGTGAAACCCAAATTGGGCTGATGGGGGAGCTGCATCCATTGGTGGTGGAAAAGCTAGACCTGCGGGTAGAGAAAAACCAGCCCGTTTTGGCCGCCGATATTGATCTGGAAGCGATTTATCACCGTGTGCCCCCGGCCCGCCCCTATACCTCCATTCCTGCCTACCCGGCGGTGCGTGAAGATTTGGCCCTGGTGGTGCGGCAAGATGTAGCTGCGGCCGCGGTCGAGCAAGAAATCCGCAAAGCCGGTGGGTATTTGCTGCGCCAGGTTGAACTGTTTGACCTGTTCATCGGCGGCAATTTGCCCCCTGGTCATCGCAGCCTGGCTTACCACCTCACCTACCAGGCCAATGACAAAACCCTTACGGACAAAGACGCCCGCAAAATTCGCCAGCGCATCATCGCCCAGCTAGAGCGTAATTTAGGCGCTAAACTGCGCGAATAAACAGGGAGCAGTGAGATAAGCGGCAGCACTGCTCATGGGTCAGTTCTTATGGCAAAAACGACCGACATCGGCACAAAGCGACTTATATCCCTATCTCCCGTTGCCTGGACACGCTGGTTGACCAGTGACCCTACATTGGAAGTGTTAGATATACTCTCCGGCGAATTTCAATGGGTGGGCCGTAGTAACGACGCCCTCATCAGAGTGCATTCAGCCACGCATGGTATTTATCTGTTAGCCAATGAAATCCAGTTCCGCCCTGATAAAAAGATGCCCCGTCGCCAACGGGCTTATGCAGCTTTGGCCGAAGAAAAGTATGAACTACCCGTTTATCCAGTGGTGGTCAACATTCTCCCTCCATCGGCCAATACCGTCATCGAAACCAGCTATCATTCGGAATTTCGCGGCTTAAAAGCCCATCAAGATTTTCATGTTATCAACCTGTGGGATGAAGATGTGGCCCAAGTTTTCAACCAAAACCTGATCACCTTGCTTCCCTTCGTTCCCATCTTAAAGGGGGGTCACACTGAAGCAACCTTAAACCAGGCGATCATCCGGCTGCGGGCTGATAAAGAGATGGCCGAATTAGAACCCCTACTTGCTTTTTTCGCCAGCTTTGTTTTAGAATCAGAAGTAGTTCAACGTATATTGAGGTAGGATATGATGGTATTACGCGAATCGCCCTGGTATCAGGAAATATTACAAGAAGGTATCCAAAAAGGGGTTCAACGAGGACTGGAACAAGGACTGGAACAAGGGCTGGAACAAGGGCTGGAGCAAGGTGAGGAACAGGGACAGCTTAAATTGCTTTTGCGCCTTTTAGCCCGTGAACTTGGACCAATCCCGGTTGATCTGTTAGAACGAATTCGCCAATTGTCCTCAGAAGAGCGGTTAATTTTGTCTGATCAACTGTTTGATTTGCAAACGGTTGATGATTTGGATGAGGCTGTGGCCCAATTAGAAGAATATGGGCACACAATTTGATTGGCAAACAGATGTTGAGGAGAAATGGGAGAAGTTAGAGCCAACCAGTAGACCAGTACGAAAGAGGCGCGGCCGCGTTCCCCCCCTCATTCCCCTCTTCCTTTTCATGGCGGCTCTGGCGGCCGCCGGGTTATGGCAAATCAACCGCCGGGTTATAGAAGCCAATGCCCAGGCCACCGAAGCCGTCCGCACTGTCCACGCCCTCATTCATCAAGCTATTCGCAGTCAGGATATTGAGCTTTTACGAACCCTGATCGCCCGCCCCAACCAAAGCTGGCCAGAGATGCAAATACGCCTTATCCAGGGGCAGTTGTATTTAGACCGCTCCCCTTTGGGCTTGTGGGCCTTACCCCTCAACGAAACCACCCCCATAACAGTAACTCTCGCCGCTGATCTCCAATCGGCTTACGTGACAACTGATCACCCGTATATGGCCATTACGGCGCCAGGCACGACTGTTACTATCACCTTACAGCACACAGCCTATTACCAACAACAGCAAGCGTATTGGCTGCTCTCCCCGCTGCCCGCAGATGATTTTTGGGGGCCAACCCAAACCATCACCCACACCCATCTAATCCTGACTTATCCCCGCCGGGATGAACCGATCAGCCTGCGCCTGGCCGAAGAGCTTGGCAGCCAGATCGGCCGCTTTTGCCTGGTAAGACATTGCCCGGCCGATTTTGTCCTGCACCTCCAATTTTCGCCGGAGCAGACCAGCCTATGGGCTATGCAAGATCGGCGGCAGGAACAAGTGGCACAGTTTCGTCCAGCCTTGTATCAGCTTATCCTGCCTTCACCTACCCTGGTAGGTTTACCGGTAGATGAGACTGGCTACCAGGCGGTGCAGTATGGGTATACGACCTGGCTCATTAATCACCTGCTTTTGCAGCAGCAGAGTTGGGCGGTGACTGCGGCCGCGCCAACGTTGGTGGCAGATGTATGGCCCAACGCCAACCTGGTGGCAACCAAACCCTTACCCGCTCTGCCCCCACTGCCAGAACAGACAATTTTGGCCGCCTGCTGGGATAGGAACGAAGCGGCCGCGCTATATGTTTATGATTTTGCGGCCGCAACCTGGCAGCGTCATCCGGCCAACGAGTTATGGGTCGGGGAGCGCCTCTCGCGCCAACGGCTGCAATTCCTCATCCTGCCCGATGATGCCACCTTTTTGATCTGGACCGAAACGGTGGCCCAGAATACAAACTCCCAGTCAAGATTCGTGCGGCAATATTGGCATTGGCAGGGCAGTGAGGGCAGACTGCTCTGGCAGACATCTGAAGCGTATCCCCCCGACCTGTGGCTCAAGATGCTGCCCCCCCTGGATCAAACCAACCGGTATTTGCCTCTGGTTTACCCGATCACGGAAGCGAACCAACGCACCTTGTTTTTTTATCACCGGCTGCCCTGGGAAGCCGAGACGGGGAATTTATCGCCCCCTCTGAATGAACCCCCTACCTGGTCCCCCCAATTGAGTTATGCCATTTTGAGCGGCCGCAGCGGTAGCCTGACCCATATCAATGAGTCTGACAATTATCGAGTTTACCTGGACCAGGGGCATTCTCCCTTCTGGCTAGATGAGGCAACCTTTGGCTATGTGCGCTATTTGACGGGGGAAACCTGGTCTGAGACGGAGCTGGTTTTGGTAGAACGGCTGGATGAGTGGGCCACCCGGTTGCAAAAAGAGGTCATTATCACCGGGGCGGATCTGGTTGCGGCCGCGGCCTTCTATGGTGAACAGGGGCATATTTTCATCCACCAGGTTATACAAAGCCCAACCGACCCGGCCATCCTGCTCATTTTGGCCCGCACCTTCTCCCACGGCATGGTCGAAATGAGCTACCTTTTCACCCTGAACATCCAGACCAACCAGTTGACCCTTCTGGCCCGGGAAAGAAGGTTGGGGGAGCCAATCATTTTCAGCCCCAACGGTCGCTACGTCAGCCGCGTGACCTATGAGGCAGGGTATTGGGCCTTGACTGTTCACGATTTGCAGGCGGGCACAATTCAGCAGTGGCCGGCCTCTCTGGTTAACACCATTGTCTGGCAGCAGCGGTATGATTGGTCTCAAGATGAACAATGGCTGTTACTGGCAGCAAATGAGATGATTCGCCTGCTGCCGGTGGGGCTGCCCCTGACAGCCAATAGTCAGGAAGTATCGCTACCACTGCCTCAGGCTGGTTGTTATGCCGTAGGCTGGCTAAGCCCGTAATTCAGCAGCCGGGATGCCAATCATTCGCTCCATCAACAAACCAGCCGCCACTCTTCCGTGATTCACCCCCCGAACCGTAGAACTTTGTAACTGTAAAGGTGATCAGTTACCCCGCACTCTCGGCCCCTCTACCACCGTGGGAGCGGTGAGCATATCCCCTCTCCTGGGGGAGAGGGCCAGGGTGAGGGGCTGTCCAGGTACGAACTTTTTACATTCAGCGGTTTTGGCTCAAGACATAATCAGCCAATTGAGGCAAAATGTCGTTGATATTGTACGAATCCCACTGCCCAAACGCCCCGGCGGTGAAAATGGTAAAGCCGATCACATAACCATCTTGCCGCACCCCGGCATCATACCAGGCCAACTGGTTAATAAACGCCGAAGGGCCATCTATCCCCCATCCCTGCTGGACCCAATACCCCTGGAAATCTCGCCAACCCAACCCCCCTGGCCCTGGGCGAGGGTTGATAATGCCATCCACCCCGGCTTCGGTAATGACCAGCGGAATCACCAATCCTAACGGCTCTAAAATATCCCGGTAAAAGTAGCGGTAGCGGAAGGTAAGTGCCCCGGCATCGGCGCGGCGGGGATAGCCGCCGGGTAACTGGCTGCCATACAGGAAGGTCATATCGGGGGCCCCATATTCGTGCAGGGTGAGAATACCGCCATACTCCATAGCTACTTCGATGGCCCCTAAAAAGTAGGTGAATTCCGGGATTTCTGGTACACCAGTAGGGAAGCCCCCGATGGCTACTTTAAGGCCGTGGCGGGCCATCTCTCGGGTACGCTCCTGCTCAAAGCGAGAGTACCAAAACATGTTGGCAATATTGGGGTCAGGTTCGTTCCATCCTTCCCAATAATCAACATACGGATTAAGGAGATATTGGCGCAGGTTAGCGGCCACATAATCACGGGCGGCTTGCTCTGGCTCTCCCTGGTATTGTTGATCTACGTTATCTATGCGGCCAATGGTCAGAGTATAGGGAGAAACTTGTTTGACTTCGGCCAGGAACCCCAGGTCATCTACGGCTTTGATCACCGGGGGGCGGGCGCGGCGGACAAATTCCATGATGGCTGGATCGTTGTTGCGGATGACATGGATACTTAATTTGCTTGGCCCCAGTTGATTGGTGGGGGGAAGATTGGGAATGAATGGGACGTAAGGAGTAGCTTCACCGATTTCCAGGGTGGCGGTGGGGGTAGCGGTGGCTGTCGGGGTAGGGGTGCGGGTGGGTAAAATGGGGGCTGGGGTGGGGATGGTGGTGGGAGCGAGGGGGATGATTTGATCGCTGACGATGTGGCTGCTGAGGGTCGCGGCCGCAGGGGTGAAGGTTGAGGGCACATCCCCAGGGGAAAGGGTGGGGGTATGCTCTGGGGGGGCGGTGGCGGCCGCGACCAATGTGGGTAACGAAGCCACGGGGGGTGTTTCCCCCTGGCAGCCCATAAGCAGCCAGGGGATGGTAAGCAGAACAATCCAGACCAATCGTTTTCGCAGGCGGTGTAAATGGTTTTGCCAGTACATAAAGCCATCATACCACCCCCCGCCCCCCCAGCCAATGGCTGCCAGGTCTCAGCAGGGTCTTACCCGGTTGTTGGCTGCAGCGCGGCCGCGTCCCCTGGTGCCGTTTTCTGGGCTCGTTTAATTCGGTACACCGTGCGTAATATCTCCAGCATCATAGCCGGTTTGAACAAAACGGTTGGCTCATCTACCATTTGTAGCACCCGGAAAAATTGGGCCGTGACCTTTGGGTTTTGCCCTATAGCCAAAACCACCAGGTTCATATATTTCTGAATCAGCCGGGTGGGGAAATCCAATGCCTGCCCCCCCTCGGCATTCAACCAGCGCATATCTTCACCCGTGGCCATTTGCCAGGGGCCGGCCACAATTTTGCCCAATGCTTTTTGGAATTGAGCGGCCAGACCGATCAGATTTTCTTTCCCCTGGAAAGATTGTAAACATTCAGCCAACTTCGTACTGCCCATCGCCGCAACCGTCATCCCCTGCCCATAGACCGGGTTGAGGGCATACACCGCATCGCCGATGACGATGAAATGTTCAAGGTACCGGGGAAGTTGATCGTAATGGTATAGTCGGTTTTCGGCTTGACGATAACCAGAAATGGCCGAAAGCGGCCGCGCCTGTTCTATCGCTTCATAAACGCGCAAACTGGGCAGGCTTTGGGCAAAGGTCAGATAGCCGGCCTCGTCGGTGGGGGGATGATCCTTCATCATACCAAACAAGGTGACGTGCCAGCGGTTGCCTTCTAATGGGAAAATAACCCCACCCCGTTTACGGTCTGGGGGAACAGGAAAGACAATTAACACTTTCCAGGTACCGGTGAAATTAGCCGGACGCTCATAGATACGGGTAGAATAACCAGGGAAGGAGTTGACGACACTTTCTTTGGGGGGCGTATACCCCAGTTGGGCCAACCATTCTGGGGTGTTAGAGCTGCGGCCGCTGGCATCCACTATCAGATCAGCCAATAACGTTTCAGCGGCGGCCGCGGGGGTACGGGCACGGCAGACAACCCCAGTCGCTTTGGTACGCCCCTCATCGGTCAACAATTCCTGTACCTCATATCCCTCCCGGATACTGATCTGCGGATGGCGGCTTGCCTGCTGGTAAATTGTTTGCTCCAACAAAACCCGGCTGCATCCAATGGGGCGCAGATCAGTCTCAAAACGGGGCAGCCATTGCCCTTGAATAAACGCATCCTGTTCTACCCCTGGGTCAACCTGAATCGCTCCCCCCGCCAGCAACTCCTGCTCTAATCCGGGAAACATCTGATCCAAAAGGCGTAAACCCCGCAGCATTAGCCCATGGGCATGGCGGGCCTGGGGGACGCCCTTGCGAAAATCAGTCATCCCTTGCAGATGATCCCGTTCAATGACCGTCACTTGGGCAAAATAATCGGTCAGGACACGGGCGGCCGTCAGACCGGCGATACTGCCGCCAATGACAATGGCATGGTCAAACTTTTTATGGGTCATGTCTACTCCTACTATGAACTGGTTAATGTGAATGTTGCGACAAGCTGCACCAGGAATTGTACAGCGACATGAGAGTAACATAAAGGAAAACGGCATGGTTCAATTGATCTTTACAAGTTTAACCGCTGACCGCCATTTTGCTCACGGCAATTTTACACTGCCATTCGGCCAGTTGTGGGCGGTCGGCAGAAAAGCTGCCCCATGCCAGATGAAGCCGTGCTAAGATGGGCAGCAGGTGAGGCCGGTTTTGCACCCATTACCGCCAATGTTACAATCCCGGCTGGCTGTACCCTTTATTCCTTTTACCACCAGTGATGATACTCATATGACAATGGCTTTTACCATTTTCAAATTACTCATAGTGCTGTTTTTCCTCTATAAATTTATTCGCGGCGGCCGCCTGGTGTGGGGGATTGGCTTGATGACGGTGACGACGGCCCTGCTGATAGATACGCTTACCGGCACCCTGGGGCATGAGGTGATTACGACTCGGTTGGGGTTGTTTTATGAGGTGCTACGTGGCTGTATGTTAGCGGGCGGAGCGTTGTGGCTGTTTGGCCTGCTGCGGCCGCAAACCATCACTGCTCCCGCAACCATTATGCCCCAGAGTGCGGCCGCGCCCTACACCCCACCCCCGCCAGCCCCGCCAGCCTGGACCAGTACCACCCAGGAAGCCAGCACCCCTTTGGCTGTGGACCGGCGCATGTTATACGAACAAATCCGTTATCGCCTCAGCCCAGAGGAACTCTTAGATGCTCTGTTCGATGTAGGCATCAACGAGAATGATGTGTTTAACCCCACCCAGGATATGACCCAAATCATCGTCCACCTGATGGATGTGGCTGAGGCGCAAGGCAAATCCGGTGACCTGGCCCTGGCGGTAGAGCGAATCCTGACCGATGTCTCCCCAGAGACCTTACCCCGGCTGGAAAAATTATCTCCTGATACCCCACCCGCCATTCTGCGCTACTTTTTACTGCTCCATTACAGCCAGGAACAACTATCCGCCCTGGCCGCCCAATTGGACATTACCAGCGAACTGTTTACCCAGGGGAGTAAGAAGAGTTATGTGCGGCAAATGCTGCTGCACCTATATCGGCGTAACCGGATAGCCGAGTTGGTGTCCCTGATGCAGACGGCCAGCGAAGAATAGGTGCTAAACTGATTTCACTGCTGGTTATTGGTGTATTAGTGGATTGGTTATTTGTCTCAGGGAAACCAATTTTCATCAAAGTCCAGTAAGAAGTCCAACTTCTCAACCAACCATGACCCTAAAACGGATGCTTCCCTTTTTGTTGTTGAATATCATCGTTTCGGCGGCGGTAGTGCTGCTTATCCTCTCCTGGTGGGAAAACCGGCGGCAAGAAGAAGAATTGCTTGCGGCCGCGACCGAGATCGCCATCACCGCCCCCATTGCCACCCTCACCACCGAAGCCATCCTGCACGGTACCTCCACCCCAGAAGCCAGCAGTGAGGACGAACCATTTATTTACGTGGTGAAGTCAGGAGATAATCTGGGGGCCATCAGCCAACAATTTAATGTCCCTCTCCAAGACATCATAATCGCCAACGATTTGAGCAGTGCTGATGTGATCTTTGCCGGACAAGTACTCATCATTCCTGTTGGTGGCTTACCCACCGCCACCCCAGAGCCAACCCTCACCCCCACCCCCAACATCCCCCCCTCCCCCATTCCCACCGAACCGTTGACTGTTGGCGAGGTCAGAATCGTCATTTCTGAGGTCGTTGGTCGGGGACAGTTCGTTGACGAGGCAGTCTCCATCGCTAATCTGGGCAGCCGGGCGGTTGCCTTGCAAGGATGGACCCTGGCTGATGGGGAAGGGCGCGTTTTTACTTTTGGTCAGGTGACGCTTTTTGGCAATGGAGCCGCTATCTTTGTTCACACTGAAGCCGGCCCCAATGGACCAGCCGATCTATATTGGGGTTTGGAACAGGCGATTTGGTCATCAGGCAAAATTGTCACCCTGCGTGATGCCGAAGGCACTATCCAGGCCCAATATACCATTCCCTGATTGAAGCTTGACGATTTTAGATTGGGCCTGTTAATCCTCATAACAAACGACTATGCGTGGCATTGTTGATCGTAAGGGCGAAACATTCGCCTATGAGCAGTACGGCATAATTTATACCCTGGATGATGAGCCAACAGGCCGCATTGAGGGGGAATTTGTGGTTGACCTGGCCGGAAATCGGGTCTGGCGGCTGGTAGGTGATGGGTTGTATACCCTGGTAGAGATGGAACCGGTGGGGTATTTGGGTGCAGAGTCAGGACTGAGGTTTGAGGACTGAGGAATGAGTGATTCACTCGCTACTCGCACACTCGCCACTCGCATACCCGCTACTCGCACACCACCCAATAAGGAGAGATTTATGCGATTAGGCGCACATATGAGTATTTCTGGCGGGCCGTATACGGCGTTTGCCCGGGGCGCGGCCGCGACCTGTGACTCCATGCTCATCTTTACCAAGAGCAACCGGCAGTGGGCCGCCAAACCATTGCTGGATGAGGATATCCAACTGTGGCAAGACGCGGCCGCCACCCATCCCCACATCCACCCCGTTGCCGTTCACGCCAGCTACCTTATCAACATCGCCTCCCCCAAACCCGACCTGTGGGAAAAATCGTACCAATCCCTCAAAGATGAACTGCAGCGGGCCGAAAGCCTGGGCATCCCATTCCTCACTTTTCATCCCGGCTCCCATATGGGCACAGGCATCGAAGCGGGGCTGATGGCCATCAGCCGGGGGCTAACGCGGCTGTTGCAAGAGACAGAAGGGTACAAGGTGATCATCTGCCTGGAGACGATGGCCGGACAGGGGACCAACCTGGGATTTAGATTTGAACAATTGGCCACAGTGCTGGACAGCTGCGGCCGCGATCCTCGTTTAGGCGTCTGCATGGATAGCTGCCACATCTTCGCCGCCGGGTACGACATCCGCACCCCCGAAGCCTACGCTCAAACCATGGCCGAATTTGACCGCACCGTTGGCCTGGAATGGATCAAATGTTTCCACTTTAATGACAGCGTACACGGTTTAGGGGAAAATAAAGACCGTCACGCCCACATCGGCCAGGGACAAATTGGTTTAGAGGGATTTGCCAACTTCGTCAACGACCCCCGCTGGGCCGAACACGGGGCACACCTGGAAACAGACAAAACCGAAACCGACGCCGATGGTAACGAAATAGATATGGATGTGGCCAATCTGACAACGCTTCGGTCATTGATTCGCTAAGGAATCGTCTGAAAAATAGCTTCCCGTTTTAGAAATTCAACTGCTGATGCAATTTGAAACGGTTTGATGTTTAAGGATGAACCTGCTGAAAAAACTCACGCAGAGACGCAAAGTTACCAGAAAAAATTGGCGTTAATTCGTGAAATTCGTGGCTTTTTTCCGTAGACTCAACGATTTAACCTGGAGTACCGATGTTTATCGTAGATTCACACCTCGACCTGGCCTATAACTATTGGGAATTTGACCGGGATTTACGGCTGCCCCTGGCGGCTTTGCGTCAGCGCGAAGAAGGTGGGCCGGTGCCGGCCCGCAATGGCACGGCTACGGTCACACTGCCGGAACTCCAGCGCGGGGGGGTGGGTCTTGTCTTCGGGACGCTGTATGTGGGGCCGTTCAATAAAAACCGCCCCCATGAGAAGATGATTTACCACAACAAGCGGCAGGCCCACAACCAGGCCATGCGCCAGCTTGATTATTATCATCGCCTGGCTGATGATCTACCCTATGTGCGGCTGGTAACGGATGTAAAGAGCCTGGACGAGGTGATCGCCAGCCAACAGACAGACTCCCCCCTGCTCGGCCTCGTCCCTCTGATGGAAGGGGCTGACCCAATCCGGGAGCCAGAAGAGATAGAGATGTGGTATGAGCGGGGACTGCGCCTGATTGGGCTGGCCTGGGGCAATACCCGTTATGCCGGGGGGAATTGGTCTGGCAGCGGCATTGGTTTGAGTAAAGAAGGCCACCGTCTCCTTGACCGTATGGCCGATCTAGGCGTCATTCTCGATCATACCCACCTGAGCGAACGTTCCAGCCTGGAAGCGTTAGACCGTTTCCAGGGTATCAGCGTAGCCACCCACAGCAACGCCCGCCAGATGGTGCCAGATGTCAAGGAACGCCACCTGGGAGATACCCAAATTCGCCGCCTGGCTGAACAAGGGGGGGTGATTGGGGTGGTACTGGCTAATGGGTTTCTTAAGTCTGGCGGCCGCAGCCTGAAAAAAGCTGAAGTGACCCTGGCTGATGTGGCTGCCAATATTGATTACATCTGCCAGCTTGTTGGCTCCGCCCACCATGTCGGCATCGGTTCCGATTTTGATGGGGGGTTTGGTCGGGAAAATATCCCCGCGGAGTTTGACAGCGCGGCCGATTTGCCCCTCATTGCCGAAACACTGCAAACACGTGGCTACAGTGATGCCGATGTAGCCGCTGTCATGGGGGGGAATTGGGTCAACCTGCTGCGCCGGGCCTGGGCCAGTTGACAACCAGAGAAAAATTTGTGTCAATTCGTGAGTCTAGTGAAAAAAGGTCGCGCAGAGACACGAAGGCGCAAAGTTAGCAAAGAAAAATTCGTGTTCATTCGTGAAATTCGTGGCTTGTTTCAGTGGACTCGTTCGTGTAATTCGTGGCTATATCCCGCATGAATCAATATCAACAACTGCTTGTGGCTCAGATAGAACAGGATGAGCAGTTTGTCCAGGCGGTCTTTAGCGGCCGCGCCCCCAACCCTTACCTCAAAATCACCATCCGCCCGGTGGTTCTGAAACAAGGGCGAGTACGCCAATTTTCCTTTTGGGACGGACAGCAAGATGTGGTGAAAAATGTAGAAGTGGATGACGCGGCCACGACCCTGGCCGACCTCTTCCCTCTGGCCTGGAAAAGCATCACTGTTCAAACCACCAACGAAGATTTCTCCATCCAATTCAGTAAAAAAGGTAAAGCCATCCTGCACCGCCACCCCCGGCCAACCCCACGAACCACTCCAGAACTCAGCCACGACCGGAGCAAAGAGACCGCCCTTTCTCCCGAAACCTCAGCCCCCTTTCTTCAGGCATTGGGCATGATGACCCACGACGGTCGCGTCAAGGCCGATCAGCAGCGCAAATTCCGCCAGATCAACCAGTTCTTCCAGCTTATCGAAGCCACCATGACCCTGAAAAATCGTGGGGTGGAGCCGCTGCATCTCATTGATTTTGGCTGCGGCAGCGCGTACCTCACCTTTGCCGCTTACCATTACTTTAACGACGTGCTGGGTATCCCCACCACCCTCACCGGCGTAGACATCAAAACCCATCTCATTGAGCGGCATCGCCAGACTAGCCAGCAGCTTGGCTGGGAGCGGATGCAGTTCCATGACAACCGCATCATCAGCTACCAACCAGATACCCCGCCTGATGTGGTATTAGCCCTACACGCCTGCGATACGGCTACCGACGAGGCGTTAGCCCAGGCCGTGCGCTGGCAAAGCCGCTATATCTTTGCCGCGCCCTGCTGCCATCACCATTTACAGGTCCAACTAACCCGGCAGCCTCCGCCAGACCCGTTTGGGCCGGTATTGGGGGATGGGATTTTGCGCGAACGGCTGGGGGACATCCTGACGGACAGCTTCCGGGCGCAGCTGCTCCGGGTGAGGGGGTATAAGACGGATGTGATTGAGTTTATTGAGACGCAGCACACGCCCAGGAATTTGCTGATTCGGGGAGAATTTAGGGAAAGTGGGGAAAATATCAAGGCCAGAGAACAGTATGAGGCCCTAAAAGCCTTTTGGCGGGTGACACCGTATCTGGAGAGGTTATTATAGTAGTCACGAGAGAAAACAAGAACTGATCCACAGATGACACCGATTTTCACAGATGGTTTAAACATCTGTTGCTATTTTGCAAAAACTGAATTTGTTGACTCAACTCTTTAGCGAAATTCTGATCCCTCAAGCCGTTTTTGATGAGGCAACATCCTCTGGTAAACCTTATGCTGAAGCAATTCGCCTGTTTGCTCAAGATAAAGGGGTTGCTGTCAACAATCAAATGGCAGTTCAATTATTGATCCATGATGTAGATAGGGGTGAAGCTGAAGTAATTGTGTTAGCTCTGGAAAGAGGTATAGAGGATGTAATGATAGATGATGCCAAAGGTAGGCGATTTGCTTCGTTGAATGGGCTAAATCTACTGGGAACAGTAGGTGTACTCGTTCGTGCCAAACAGCAAAATTACATTGAGGCTGTTAAACCACTTTTAGATTTGTTAATGGTCAACCGCATTCGGATTGGTTCAGACTTACTTATATGAATGTGCCCTAAAAATGGCGGGCGAAAGCTAATATTTCCAAGCAAATTATGAATTCTTCGTTACCTGATTCACTTATGGTTACTCTAAAATCCCTTTTGGGGATGGGAGTTCTGGTTGGTTTTGTGGCGATTGTGGGCGGGGCGATTGTAGGGTTTGGGGGGCCGCTGGCGGGGGTGGCGTTTACCCTGGGAGTGATCGCCGTTTATGCGGTTTTGCGGGATATTGAAATTGGGTTTTGGGGGGTGATTGGGGTGGTGTGCCTGCTCCCGTTTGCCACCCTGCCCATAGATATTGGCCTGACGCCGACTTTTCTAGACCTGGCCCTGGGATCCGTCGTGGGGGTGTGGATCCTGGGGGTTGTTACCGGGCAGCAGCGAACGATTGTAACCGCCCCCATTACCCTTCCCCTGCTTATTTTTATCGTTGTCGCCATTTTCGCCTTTATTTTTGGCCTGAACAATGGGCCGCTCACCTCTAACTTGCTGCGCCGTTTTGCCGAACTGATTCTCAGCCTGGGGTTTGTGCTGATTGTGGTGGATTATTGCCGTACCTGGGACCGGCTGGAACGGCTGGTGAAGGTGATTCTGCTGGCTGGCGCGGCCGCGGCCGCAATCGGCATCTTTCTCTGGCTGCTCCCGGCTGATTTAACCAACACCCTGCTCAACCTCCTTACCCGCCTGGGGTACCCTGGTGGCTTTGTCATCCGCTATATCGAAGAGAACCCAGAACTGGCCGAACGAGCCATTGGCACCTCTGTAGACCCAAACGCCTTTGGGGGGCTGCTCCTGATGATCGGGGCATTGGCTGGACCACATCTGCTGGCAGCGCGGCCGCTCTTTCGACGTTGGCAGGTGTGGGGACTCTTTGGTCTCATCGCCCTGGCCCTGCTCCTCACCTTTTCCCGCGGGGCCATGGCCGGCCTCATGGTTGGTCTCTTCTTCGTTTTGGTAGTGCGTTACCGTCGCTGGCTGCCTGGTCTTATCCTGGTCGGGATAGTGGGTGTGGGGCTGATCTTCATCTTGCCTGAAAACACCCCGATCATTGGCGATTATGTCAGCCGGGCGGTGGCTGGGTTGGAAGGAGAAGATTTGGCGACCCAAATGCGAGTGGGAGAATACCGGGATGCTATAGAGCTGATTCGCCGCTACCCCCTGTTTGGGGTCGGCTTTGCTGGTTCACCTGATCTGGATTTATACCTGGGGGTAGCCATGGTGTACCTGACCATTGGCCAGCAGATGGGGGTGTTGGGGCTGCTGGCTTTTGTAGCTGTTATCGGCACCACCTTTGCTTATGCCTTTGTCCATCGGCATAGCTTCAAACAAGATGCCCGGCGCGATCCTACCTGGTTAGGGCTGCACGCGGCCGTTGCCGGGGGATTGACCGCTGGCATTTTTGATCATTACCTGTTCAACATTGATTTTCACCACGCGGTGACGATTTTCTGGCTGCTGGTGGGGCTGGCTGTGGCGGCAACGCGGCTGGGGGAAGCAGCTAACAATTCGGCGGCGAAACAAAAATAGCCTGGTTTAGCCCGGTGTTGGCGTTGCGGACTTCCAGGGAAGTGCCATTGCGGCTCACTTTCAGGTCGGCGGCTAGGGGACCAAAACAGTTCATGCCGCTGACGGTAAGGCGATATGTGGCCTGTCCATTTTCTGTCTGTTGCCAGCGGGCCGCCACGCTTAAATCAGCAACCTGGAACTGGTAGTTTCCCCCGGCGGGCACGATGACGAGTAAATCTACCTGCCATTTTTCCCCACCAATGGGGGCGGTAGCGGCGACGCTCCAGGTGGCGATCATCTGGACCGCGGCCGCAGCCGGAGCCAAGATCACATCTGTAAAAACGGTCTCCGACACCGGCAAGGCTTCTAATTCATCCGGGTCGGTAAAAAAGCTGCGGGCTACCCACCCCTGCTCCCCAGCCTCATTTTCCACCAACAGCCACACCCCATTTTCTGATTGGGCCAGGGGTGTCACCGTTTCACCCACTCGGACAAAGGTCGCCATCTGGGGATATTCCGTATCAGGGCCAGCAAAGTAGGCGGCCGCATTCACCGCTGTTATGGTCAACAGGGCAGCAGTTGGTGTGGGAGTCAGGGTGGCCGTCGCTGTTGGCCGGGCGGTAGATGTAGGGCTGGCAGTGGCTGTAGGCGTGGCCGTTGGGTTGGCGGTGACCGTTGGCGTGGGGGAAGGGGTGATTGTACTGGTTGGGGAAGGGGGTAGGCTGAGTGCGGCCGCGGCTTGCGGCGTCATTTCCGGCTCATTGGGCAGCCCGTTGGTAATCGCCACCCCCCCTATGATGAATAACAAGATGAGGGCAAATAAAGAGGTAAACCAGGCCAGACGCGGCCGCGAATCTCCTTTACTTTCCTTTTCAACCGGCGGCGGCGTCAACGCCACAGGCAGAGCGGCCGCGGCAGGTCGGCTCTTGTGGTGCCCATTCGTTTTGCCCAACCCGTTAAGTAGGAGCGTGGGTGGGGGGGCAGGGCGGCTATTGCTGGTTTGGGGGGTAGGTTCGGTTAGCAATGTCTGAACCGCCTCAGCCATCTCCGCCGCCGTCTGAAAACGGGCCTCCGGATCCTTGGCCATGGCCTGGGTCAAGACCGCTTCAATGCCTGGGGGTAACTCAGGGCAGCACTCCAAAATGGGGGGTACTGGGGCCGTAATATGTTTCACCGCCACCCCCATTGGCGTTTGCGTCTCAAACGGATGAGAACCGGCTAGCATTTCAAACAGCAGCACCCCCAGGGCATACAAATCGCTTCGCCCATCCAGCAGGCGGTCGCCCCGGATTTGCTCAGGACTCATATAAGCGGGTGTGCCAATGGCGTCCCCGGTATTGGTCAGGCGGGCATTGGCGGCATTGACCCGAACAATACCAAAATCAGAGATAAACGGGTTTTGCCGCTGGTCAAACAAAATGTTACTGGGCTTCAAATCCCGGTGAACAATCCCTTTTTGATGCACTTCATCTAAGGCCGAAGCCAGCCGGGTTAAAATGTGGGCAGTGGTGGGCAGAGAGAGCGGCCCAGTGTGGAGCATATCTTCTAAAGAGCCGCCCGTCATAAAGCGCAGCACGATATAGGGCTGACCATTTTTTTCGCCTAGATCATAAACTGGCACAATAGCCGGATGCTCTAAGGAAGCAATAATTTTAGCTTCCCGCTCAAACCGGGCGCGTAAGGTGGTCCGGTTGAGCATCTCCTGGGGCATCAACTTAATCGCCACATCCCGCTCAAACAGGGGATCATGAGCCAGGTAGACGGTAGACATCCCGCCTCGCTTAAGTTCAGCTTTAATGAGATAACGGCCAATATGACGGTGGTTCATAATTAGTAACTACAACCCCAAAGGTGCGAAGAACACAAAGCTTCTCAAAAAGTTCTCAGTAATCTGGCTTCTTTGCGGTGAAAACCCTGTTTCCCTTGCCTGCTATTAGATTATAAAGGGGGATAGGGATCGGCGACGCGGCCGCGAACCGTTTTTCACGTTCTCTTTTCTGACCCATAAGTAGGGGTACTGGGTCAGCGGTATTCGTTCATTTCTCCTATCCGCTGTTGTCAGCAATGGGCAAAATTTGATTTTTGTTATAATAGGCCATGTTCTCCGCCATTTAGAATCACAATTACATCTATACCATTGGTAACTTCTCAATGGGCTATCACATAAACAACCAACAACTCTCCTTGCTTGGCTGTTTACGTCCCTATCACCATGACCCTGGAAATACTCCTCGTTCTCATCATTTTGCTTATCGCCGTTGTCCTTTTTGTCAGCGAAAAGTTACGCATGGACCTGGTCGCCCTGCTTGTCTTGATCGCTCTGGCGGCCACTGGTCTAGTCACACCGGCCCAGGCGATTTCCGGCTTTAGCAGCTCGGCGGTGGTCACCGTGTGGGCCATGTTCATCATCAGCGGGGGCCTCTCCATGACCGGAGTGGCGAATATTTTGGGACAGCAGGTGATGCGCCTGGCTGGTGAAGGTGAAGCCCGGCTCATCGCCGTGATTATGAGCGTGGCGGGGGTCATGTCCGCTTTTATGAACAATGTGGGCGTGGCGGCTATGATGCTGCCGGTGGTCATTGATATTGCCCGGCGTACCAACCGGCCCCCCTCTCGCCTGCTCATGCCCCTGGCTCTCGGGTCTCTCCTGGGTGGGCTAACCACTCTCATTGGGACACCGCCTAATATCCTGGTCAGTGATGCCCTGCGAGATTACGGCTTGAAACCATTTGCCATGTTTGATTTCATTCCCACCGGCCTGGCAATTTTGCTGAGCGGCATTCTGTTTATGGCCTTTATTGGCCGCCACCTACTGCCCCAACGCGACCCGATGCGGGAATCTGCTGCGGGCAAGAAGGATTTAACCGCCTCTTATCACCTGGGAGAAAAACTGTTTTTACTCCATCTTTCTCCTGACTCCCCTCTGGCAGGTAAAAGTTTAGCTGACAGCCGTCTAGGCTCCGCTCTGCGGCTGCATGTGGTGGCGATTTTGCGCAATGGGCAGACCCACCTGGCCCCAACCCCCGATGAGCGGCTCCGCCCAGGCGATAGGTTAATGGTGCAAGGGCAGCCGGATGCCCTGGAAGAGTTACATACGCGACAGCAATTTACTCTTGCCCCTAGCCAACCAGAGTTACAAACGCAGATGGACCAAAAAATCGGTCTGGCAGAAGCCCGGTTGTCTGATAACTCATCCCTGGTGGGGCAGACCATTTACCAGGCGAAATTACGCGGCCGCCTTGGGGTCAACGTCCTGGCCATTCAACGCCATGGGTTATTTCGCTATGCTAATTTGCCCGATACCCGGCTGCTGGCCGATGATCTGTTGCTGCTCCAGGGGCCATTTGACCGGCTAGAGCCACTAGCCGATACACCTGATTTTGCCCAGGTTAAGCTGGTAGCCAGGACGGAAATGGATGATACCTACCGCCAACATCACCGGTTTATCGCCCTGCACATCCCCGCCGATTCAGGGTTGGCCGGCCGCACCCTTATCGAGAGCCGTCTGGGGGATGCCTATGGGTTAAGCATCCTGGGGATTTTACGTGATGGTGAGCTTCACCTCATGCCCGAACCTGGCATCCAGATTCAAGCCGAAGATACCCTGCTGGCCCAGGGTAGCCCTGAGGCTCTGACCGCCCTGCGCGGGCTGCAAGATTTAACCATCGAAACCCAGACCTTACCCGACCTCAGCACCCTGGAATCGGAAAATGTTGGCCTGTCGGAAATCATCTTATCCCCTCAATCTAAGATTGAAGGTAAAACCCTGCGCCAGCTCCATTTCCGCGAAAAATATGGCCTCAGCGTCCTGGCGATATGGCGGCAGGGAGAAGCCCACCGGGCCAATTTACGTGATATGAGTTTGCGCTTTGGCGATGCGATTTTGGTGTATGGCCCCCGGGAGAAGCTGCGGGTGTTACGCAGTGAACAAGATTTTTTACTCCTGACGGAACCAATTCAGGAGTTCTTGCGAACCAATAAAGCCCCTGTAGCCGTTTTGATTATGATTGTCATGTTGATTCCGGTTCTTACTGGCCTGTTGCCTATTTCCATCGCCGCCATCATTGGGGCTGTTCTCATGGTACTGAGCCGCTGCCTGACAATGGAAGAAGCCTACCGGTATATTGAGTGGCCGGCCGTCTTCCTCATTGCCGGGATGCTTCCTCTAGGTATTGCTATGGAGCAGACCGGGGCCGCCCTTTACCTGGCAGATGGGGTGATTTCATTGGTTGGCAATATGGGGCCACGGGTGGTGATTGCCGCTATTTTTATTCTCACTTCTATTGCCACCCAAATTATCCCTACGGCCGCGTTGGTGGTGTTAATGGCCCCTATTGCGATCAATACAGCCGCAAACCTGGATATTTCTCCCTTTGCCTTGATGATGACTGTGGCTATTGCCGCTTCTGCCAGCTTCTCCAGCCCCGTCTCCCATCCGGCTAATGTCATGATCATGGGGCCAGGCGGGTACAGATTCATAGATTACATGAAGGTTGGCCTGCCCCTGACTCTGCTGGTACTACTGCTGACTGTGCTGCTGGTGCCCGTTTTTTGGCCGCTCGTTCCTTAGGACTGAGGACTGAGGTATGAGGACCAGGTGTCTCTGTGACTTTGTGGCTTTGCGCGAGCTTTTTTCTGTAGACTCAATCGTAAATCTACAATCATCAATCGTAAATTAGGAACGCTAATGACCCCAGAAATAGCCCTCACTTTAGGTATTGTCGTGGTTGCCGTTGTGCTTTTTGCTACCGAGAAGCTGCGGGTGGATGTGATCGCCATGTTGGTATTGCTAACGGTGGGGCTAACCGGGTTGGTCACGCCAGAGCAGGTGTTTGCCGGTTTTGCCAACCCAGCGGTGATCACGGTATGGGCGGTTTATATTGTTTCCGGGGCGTTGTTTCGTACTGGGGTTGCAGATATGCTGGGGGAGCGGATTATCCGCCTGGCTGGCCCCAGTGAACCCCGCCTGATCGCCGTGATTATGCTGTCTTGCGGCACGATGTCGGCGTTTATGAACAATATTGGGGCTACAGCCGTGTTGTTGCCGGCGGTGATTGGCATTTCCCGCCAGGCCAAAATTCCCCTCTCCCGACTGCTGATCCCCCTCTCATTCTCCTCTCTGATGGGGGGGAATATGACTCTGATTGGCACACCACCCAATGTGTTAGCGGCCGCACTCCTCACCGAGCGAGGTCTGGAATCTTTTAACTTTTTCAGCTTTACGCCGATGGGTATCATCGTTTTCAGCACAGGCATTTTGTACATGGTGTTTTTTGGTCGCCATCTGTTACCCCAGCATACCAAAGAGCAAGACCCCCAGGATGCGTATCAATTGCAAAAATATGTCAGTGAAGTACGGATTGTGGCTGGGAGTAAGTTAGACGGCCAAAATTTGTTTGACTCACGCCTGGGGGCTGATTATGACTTTAATGTCTTGTTTGTTATCCACGAAGGGGCAACCAAAACAACTCCTCATCGCAATACGGTGCTGCAAGCCGGTGACCTGATTATTGTGGAAGGGAATTTGGATAACTTATTGCGGGCGCAGCAGGATTTGGGGGTTGTGATTGAGGCAGAACACAAATGGGATTGGGCTGAGGTGCAGGAGGAGGATTTTGCCGTTGTCCAGGCTACCCTGTCGCCGCGTTCGGCTATTGTAGGGCGAACTTTGCGCGGCATCGCTTTTCGGGATCGCTATGGGTTTAGCGCGTTGGCTATCCGGCGACATGGGTCGGTCATTACCGAGCGGCTGCGGGATGTGCGTCTGATGTTTGGTGATACACTGCTTCTGAAAGGGCCAAAACACCGATTGGTGGGGCTGCGCGAAGGGAATGAGTTTTTGCTCTTAGAGCCGGTTGATCTGGAGACACGCCGTCGGCATAAGGCGGTATGGGCAGTGGGGATTATGCTTTTGGTGCTGCTTTTGGTAACGCTGTTTAAGCTGCCTATCGCCCTGGCTATGGTGATTGGGGCGGTTTTAACGGTGCTAAGTAATACGCAAACGATGGATGAGGCGTATCAAAGTATTGAGTGGCGCAGTATTTTTCTAATTGCCGGGATGCTGCCTTTAGGATTGGCGATGGAAGCAACGGGCACGGCCCGGTACCTGGCAGATTTATTAGTCGGGGGATTGGGCAGCCTGGGGCCGTTGGCGGTGTTGGCGGGGATTTATATTTTGGCCTCTTTGATTACGGAGCCAATGTCGAACGCGGCCGCGACTGTTCTCATCGTCCCCATTGCCATAGACATTGCTATTGGGTTAAACGCCGACCCCCGTGCCTTCGTCCTGGCCACCGTCATTGGAGCCTCTACCAGCTTCCTCACCCCTGTCGGCCACCAGGCCAACGTCCTCGTCTTCGGCCCCGGTGGCTACCGTTTCACCGATTACACCCGTGTCGGGTTTCCCCTCAATGTCGTCATCTTTATCGTCACCATGGTCTTTTTGCCAATGTTGTGGCCGTTATAAAATCCCCTCACCCCAACCCTCTCCCAATGTTGGGAGAGGGGCCGGGGGTGAGGGGTTCCATCGGCCACAATTTTAACAGTTAAAGGTAGACCAATAATTTATTATATACTGGTTGGAATGATTTTTTTGCGACTTAAACAACAGTAAACAATTTGTGAGTTTGGTTGATCAGGTTGACAGCGAATAGTTCGATGCCGTATAATTCTGCCTGTTACATTTCGGTAGCGAACTATAAGATCAACCAGCACCTATGAGCAAACCCCCCTTCACCCGCCTCAGCAAAGAAAAACAGGAGCAATGGCGCAGCTTCTGGAAATCGCTTAGCCCAGAAACGGACCATCGGACGATGCGGCTGGTAGGGCTGCTGCATCATACGTCTCACATTTTGCGCCAGATCAGTGAAACCAGTCTGGCTGAGGCCGGCCTCTCTCTGGCCCAATACCGTATTTTGATGCTGCTCATGTTTGCCGAACAGTTTGAGGATGCGCCGACCATGAACCCGTCTGAGCTAAGTGAACGGCAGGGGATCAGCCGCAATACAGTCAGTTCCTTGATCGCCAACCTGGAGAAGGAAGGGTTGATTGAACGGGAGCTGGATCACGAGGATAAACGACGATTTTTGCTGAAGATTACCCAACGCGGCCGCGATCTGGTTCATACCCACGCCCGGCAGCATTTTCACACCCTGGATGAATGCTTTCACACCCTCACCCACGAGGAAAAAGAAAACATCAGCCACCTGCTAGAACGAGTCAACGAAAGCCCCGTCTGGCAGCGGCGGGCCTTCGGCAACGGGGAATAGGCTGGCGAGTAAGCGAGTGGACGAATAGGCGACGCCTTCCTAATTCATCCCTCATCATTCATCCTTTCTTCTGGAGTTATTTATGCAGATGTCATCTTCACGTCCCAACAACCGCTCACTCAGCCGGGCTATCCGGTACCTGGGGCGGTACCCCAGAGTGGCGTTGGCGGCGATAGGGGCGTTACTGATCGCGGCCGCGGCCCAGCTTTCTGTCCCTCAACTCATCCAACGCATCATAGACAACATCATCAGCAGTGCTACCCAGGCTTCCATCCTCAATCTGCCGGCCGAGTTCCGGGAGATGGCCGCTACTCAGTTAGGGTTAGATTTAAGTGGCATTCAAGCTGAGGTAGACCGGGCCCCGGGCATCATCATCACCGCTGGTCTCATCGTTATTGCTTTAGCGGCCGCCAGAGGGATCTTTGCCTTCGCTGAAAATTACCTGGCCCAAACCCTCTCCCAAAACATCGCCTTCGAACTGCGTAACGACCTTTTCGCCAAAATTCAGCGGCTTAGTTTCAGCTACCATGATAAAAACCAGACCGGTCAACTGATGATCCGGGCCACCGACGATGTGGAGCGGCTGCGTCTCTTCATCGGCCAGGGGTTGATTATGGCCCTGGAAGCGTTCATCTTGCTTACCGGGACCATGATTTTTCTCTTTATCACCAACTGGCGGCTCACTTTGGTGGTTATTCCCATTTTGCCCCTGGCGATTGGCCTCTTTTTTGTGTTTGGCAGCATCGCCCAACCCCTGTTCGTTGAGGTGCAAAAACGGCTATCCCAGGTTAACACCACCTTGCAAGAAAATTTGGCCGGGATCAAAGTGGTACGCGCCTTTGCCCGTGAGCCAGAAGAACGCGGCCGCTTCCGGGTCAATATTGATGAGTTATTGGAGCAGCGGGTGCGTATCGCTCGCGTCTTCTCCTTCCTGTTTCCCTTCATTTTTATGATTGCCAACCTGGGGCAGGCAGCCATTCTCTACTTTGGCGGCCGCCAAATTATCGGCGGCACCCTCACCCTGGGGGAGTGGCAAAAATTCAGCCTTTATGTGGTCTACCTGTTCTTGCCCCTGGCGCAGTTAGGGTTCATCATCTCCCTCATGGCCCAGGCATCAGCCAGTGCTGAGCGTATTTTCGAGATTCTGGACGCCCGCAACGATGTAGAAAACAAGCCGGGCGCCGTTGAACTCCAGACAGTCCAAGGGGAGATTGAATTTAGAGATGTCTCTTTCCGCTACTTTGCCGGGGCTGATCCGGTACTGGCCGATGTCTCTTTTACCGCCCAACCGGGGCAGACCGTCGCCCTGCTGGGGTCAACCGGCAGCGGCAAAACAACCATCATCAACCTCATCCCCCGCTTTTATGATGTGAGCCAGGGGCAGGTGCTGCTAGATGGGCAAGATGTGCGGGATGTCACCCTGGAAAGTTTGCGCCGTAATATCGGCATTGTCCTGCAAGAGACCACCCTGTTCAGCGGCACCATCCGGGACAATATCGCCTTTGGTCGCCCAGAAGCAACGGATGAGGAAGTGGTAGCGGCCGCTCAAGCTGCGGCCGCGCACGAATTCATCACTAGCTTCCCCCAAGGGTACAACACCCCCGTCGGCGAACGTGGCTCCACCCTGAGCGGGGGGCAAAAACAGCGCATCGCCATCGCCCGTGCCCTGCTGCTCAACCCACAAATCCTCATTCTGGACGATTCCACCAGCAGTGTAGATTTACGTACCGAATACCACATCCAGAAGGCGTTAGATAAGTTGATGCGCGGCCGCACCAGCATCGTCATCGCCCAGCGCATCAGCACCGTCCTCAACGCCGATCAAATCCTCGTCCTGGACAAAGGGCGGATTGTGGCTCAAGGCGTCCACGCCGATCTGCTCGAAAACAGTGCCGTTTACGCCGAAATTTATTACTCCCAACTGGAAGAAGATGTGACTGTAGGGGATGAGGAACAACTGGTTCTGGCGGAGGAACTCGCTGAAGTCTAACCTTGTGAAGGCTCCTGGGAAGTTATTAATCCATAGGATAAACCTTATCTAAGAACCATTCGTATCAATTTGTGGCTCTACTGAAAAAAGGTCGCGCAGAGACGCGAAGGCGCAAAGTTAGCAAAGAAAAATTCGTGTTCATTCGTGAAATTTGTGGCTTTTTTTAGTGGGCTCATTTGGGCCATTCATGGCCAAAACGGACAAGGATAAACCAAATGTTTGGTCGTCAAGATATGCTCTTCGCCGTTGAAGAACGGAAAGCCAAAAAGGTCAGCACCACCCTGCGCCGCCTGTGGGGGTATTTTAACCATTACACCTGGGTACTGCTCCTGGTGGCTGTTTTTGTCATTTCCGGAACCTATATGCAGGTGGTGATCCCTGACCTGACCGGGCAGGTGGTAGATTGTTATTTAGGCCCCTTTGCTGCCCGCAGCATGATTGGGGAGATGACCCCACCCGCCGGGTTTGATGTCGCGGCCGCGTCCGGTTCCGCGGCCGCAGCCTTTAGCAACTGCTGGTACACCGAACCCAACCTCATGGCTACCAGCGATGAACTGCTGCAAGGGATGGGGCGGCTGCTCCTGATCATCGTCGCCATCTACATCATCTCATCCATCGTCACCGGCATCCAGTTTTATCTGATGAGCTGGGTAGGCAGTCACGTTTTGCGCGACTTGCAGGCCCAGGTATTTGAGCATGTCCATCGCCTCTCCCTCGGCTATTTCAGCAAAAACGAGGCCGGGGATATTATGAGCCGTTTCACCAACGACACCGACACCTTGCAGCAAGTGTTTGGCTTTGGCCTGGTCAACGTCGTCCAGGGTGCTCTCCTCATCGTCTGGATTGTCTATACCATGATGAGCAAAAGCATTCCCTATTCCCTGGTTAGCCTGATCACCTTGCCCCTCATGTTCATTGCCACCCGCTGGTTCTCCGGCCAGGCCCGCAAAGCATTCCGCCGCGCCCGCAAAGAGATTGGGGCGGTCAATGCTGACCTGCAAGAGAGCATTGCCGCCGTCCGGGAAGTGCAGGCGTTCAGCCGTGAAGAAGAAAACATTGAGCAGTTCCGGGTTAGCAACGCCGCCAACCGGGACGCCAACATCAAAGCCCAGGCATATACCACCGCTCTGGCCCCTACCCTGGAAGCGTTGGGGTACGTCAGTCTAGCTATTGTCGCTGGGGTGGGGGGGCTGATCATCTTAAGCGGGGAGCCGCTAATGGGCACCACCATCTCCATTGGTCTCATCGTTACCTTTATTGGTTACACCCAACAGTTCAACCGGCCTGTGCAGCAAATTTCGGTGCTGTGGACCAATATCCAGAGTGCCATCGCTGGGGCAGAGCGTATTTTTAATCTGCTAGATGAACGGCCAGATATTGTAGATAAGCCAGAGGCGATAGCTATGCCCTCTATTCAAGGGCATGTGTGCCTGGAAGATGTTCACGCTGAGTACAACACGGGTGAACCGGTGCTGCGGGGCATCAATATTGAAGCCAAACCGGGAGAGACCATCGCCATAGTTGGCCCAACCGGGGCGGGTAAGACAACTATTATTAACCTGCTGCCTCGTTTTTGGGATGTGAGCCGCGGCCGCGTCCTCATTGACGGCTACGATGTGCGAGACATCCAGGCCCGTGCCCTGCGGCGGCAAATGGGGATTGTGCTGCAAGACACCTTCCTCTTCAGCGATACGGTGATGAACAACATCCGCTATGGCAAACCAGACGCCAGTGACGAGGAAGTGATCGCGGCCGCCAAACTGGCCCGCGCCGATGAGTTCATTACCAAACTGGCTGATGGGTATGACACCGTTTTGGGGGAAAGGGGGTCTGGCCTCAGCCAGGGGCAGCGGCAGTTGTTAGCTATTGCTCGCGTTATCCTCACCGATCCGCGCATTCTCATTTTGGATGAGGCAACCAGCAGCGTAGACACCCGCACCGAGCGGCAAATCCAGACGGCTCTGGACAAACTACTGGACGGGCGCACCAGTTTTGTCATTGCCCACCGTCTCAGCACCATCCGCAACGCCGATCAGGTGTTGTTCCTGAAGGCAGGAGAAGTCGTAGAACAGGGCACCCATGAGGAACTGTTGGCTTTACAAGGGCATTATTACGATCTGTATATGAGCCAGTTCCGCTATCAGGGAGAAGGGGAAGGCAGCAATGGGGCGGTGCGGCCGCGTCAACCAAACCCAACCATTCAGCCAATCTTAAGCTAATTTCCGCCCGGATTATGATAAACATCCATTAAACGCCCGTTTTCTGTGCTACCCACCCTCACCGTTGGTATAATGCCATGATCAGAGCCGTTGGCCTTTACGAGTGATGATTTTAGATTTACGATTGATCATCCTCTAAATGACATCGCGTAAGCCCAAACCAACAGCTTACTGCTCACTGCTGACTGAGTTACATGAGGTAACAATCCTGCCTCAAAGAGGGTACTGCTTTGTTTAGACCATTAGATTGGATATTAGGTTTCTTCTCATTGGATATTGGCATTGACCTGGGCACCGCCAATACCCTGGTCAGCTTGCGTGACCGGGGCATCATCATCAATGAACCATCCTGGGTTGCCATCAACAAGCGGACACGTCGCTCCCTGGCTATCGGGGCCGAAGCGCGGGAGATGGTAGGCCGCACCCCCTCTGATATTGTCGCCATCCGCCCCCTACGCGATGGGGTGATCTCTGAGTTTGAGATCACTGAATCTATGCTCAAATATTTTATTGAAAAAGCCCATGAACAGATGCTCGTGCCGTTTCCGCGGCCGCGAGTCGTCGTTGGGGTACCCAGTGGTGTGACCGAAGTGGAGAAGCGGGCCGTCTATGATGCCACCATTTCCGCCGGGGCACGGGAAGCCTATCTTATCGAAGAGCCGATGGCGGCCGCGATTGGAGCCGGACTGCCCATTATCGAATCCCGGGGCAGCATGATCGTAGATATCGGCGGCGGCACCACCGAAGTGGCCGTCTTTGCTATGGGGGGCATTGTCATCAGCCGTTCTATCCGCGTGGCTGGAGATGAGATGGATGAGGACATCATCCAATATGCCCGCAACAAATACAATTTACTCATCGGTGAGCGCATGGCCGAGCGGGCTAAGATTGGCATTGGCTCCGCCTTCCCCTTACCAGAAGAGCTGACTATGACTTTACGCGGCCGCAACCTCATCAACGGCCTGCCCCAAAGCGTTGAAATCAGCAGCATCGAACTGCGCGAAGCCATGGCCCCCTCCATCAACATCATCGTAGACACCGTGCGCGATGCCCTGGATGAAACCCCACCCGAACTGGTAGCTGACCTTATGGAAGTCGGTATCTGCCTGGCCGGAGGTGGGTCCCAAATTCGCGGCCTGGCAGACCGGATCGAAGATGTGGTCAAAATGCGCGTCTGGATCGCTGAAGATTCCATGACTTGTGTGGCTCGTGGGGCGGCTAAAGTTTTAGAAAACCTGGATGGTTACAGCCGCGTTCTAGTTGGACTAGATCGAGGCAGCACCCATCATTAAGCGAGTTTGCGAGTGAGCGAGTAGCTACTCTCTCTTAATAGCATTTCGCATCTGTCAAAATGAACCTCGGTGGTAACAACGATTCAACCCAACGTATCCGTTGGATCACCTTCGGTCTCCTCTTTGGTCTGGCTTTGCTGCTCCTGGTTATGGATTTGACCAGAGGCGTTGAGGGAGCCTTCGCCTTTATTCGTAACCCCATTGCTGCTCTCATGGATTGGACAGCCGGTCGCACCGATGCGTATGCCGATGCTTTGGCTGGCCCGCGTGACCTACAGCTTGCTGGCGTCCAAATTGAGCAGCTGCGCCAGGAAAATGACATGCTGCGCCGGGAACTAGAAGCCCTGCGCGAAGTACAGGCCGAAAACCAGATTCTGCGCGAATATTTTGATTACGTCAGCCTCAACCCCACTTTAGATCGTGTCCTGGCATCGGTCATTGCCCGCGACACCAGCCCTTCTTTTCGCAGCCTCATCATTGACAAAGGCATTCTGGATGGCGTTGTTGTTGGTATGCCCGTCGAAAGTACCCGGGGATTGGTTGGCATCATTTATCGCAGCAGCTCCCGCTCATCTCAGGTGCTGCTGCTTACGGATAATACCAGCAGCGTGGCGGCTCGCTTGGGAGAATCACGGGCTACTGGTGTATTGCAAGGGGGGGGATTGGGCAGTACCCTGCTCATGGATTGGATTACCCTGGAAGCGCCTGTAACCATTGGTGATCTGGTACTCACCTCTGGTTTAGGGGGTAAATACCCTGCTGATATACCTATTGGTCGGATTATTGACGTTCAGCGATCTGAGGCCGCCTTATTTCAGCAGGCCATTGTTCAGCCGGCGGTTGATTTCAACAACCTGGAGGCTGTTTTTGTCATCACCAATTTTGACCCAGTAGACACAACTATTTTTGATGAGCTGCCTGGGCAGTAAGGGAAGAATAGAAGAGTGTGAGAACAAGAGAGCGGGAAATTGAGAGATTATCCACTCGACTATTCGCGCACTTGCCAACAACCTATGGGTCTTAGCCTTTACCTCGCTTTACCTGTCATGGTAATTTTGCTCATCATCCAGACATCTGTGCTGCCCCGCTTTCCTTTGTGGGGGGTGGTGCCTCAATTAATGCTGCTGGCGGCGGTGGCCTGGGGTTTGTTAGAAGGGTTGGAAGAAGGAGCTTTGTGGGGTTTTGTCGCGGGCATTTTGAGCGATCTCTTTTCCATCACGCCAGTTGGATTGTCTGCTTTAGCTTTTATGAGTGCGGTGATTGTTGTGGCTTTGCTTTACCGAACGCTGCCGATTAACCGGTTTGTTTTGCCAGTCATTCTTAGCCTGGTTGCTACTTTAATCTGGCTGTTTGTTTATCTTCTCTTGCTGCGTCTGATGGGTTTTAGTAGTAGTTGGCAACAAATCAGTGACTTGCCTCGGCTGCTATTGGTGCATGGGGGGCTGGTTTTGCCCTTTTATTGGTTTTTTTATGGCTTATTGAAGGCCTTGCGGCCGCGCCCCATTGAGGTATAAGGAGCGAATTTGCGAGTGGACGAGTAGGCGAGTGAGAAGTTTCTAATCTCTATTCTCCACTCTCTCAATCTCTCCCAGGAGTTTCCATCTTGTCACGTATTGGTTGGGATTTAGACGAACCAAAATTAGATCAAGTCAAGGAAGACAAAGGGATGCAAGCCCGATTAGTTTTATTTCGGGCAATTATTGCCGCCGCCATTGTGGTCCTGCTTTACCGGGTTATTTATTTGCAACAGACCGGCGGGCAGCAGTTTCAGGCCCTGGCTGATGCTAACCGCATCGCTACTATTCCCATTCCGGCCCCGCGAGGGGTCATTTTTGATCGTAACGGCAACCTGCTGGCTGATAATACCCCGAGTTTTAATATCACCATCACCCCAGCTTTTTTGCCCCGAAATGAACAAGAGCGGATGGCGGTGTATGAGCGGCTGTCTGATTTAACCGGTGTCCCCATTACCAACACGGTAGAGCAGCAAGAACTTTTGGCGGCCGCAGACCCAGAACTGGTTGGGCAATACAGTCGTCTGGCCGGGTTATATGGCGTGTCCACCCTGGATACCCTGGACCAAAGCGGTGTGGTCGAGCGGCTGCCCAACAGCATTATGAACATTGTGGACACCGTGAGCTTCCGCCCCTTTGTGGCCGAACCGATCAAACGGGGTGTCACCATTACCGAAGCGTATACCATCGCTCAAGAATCCATCTTTTTACCCGGAGTTCAGGTCATTCCTCAACCATTACGGCTGTATCCCAATGGCGAATTTACGGCCTCCCTTATCGGCTTTATGGGGCCGTTGCCCAATGAAAATTATTTGGAGCTTGGGTATTTGCGAAATGATCGGGTGGGGCTGTTTGGTCTGGAATCTTCTATGGAGCGGTGGCTGCGTGGGGTTAAAGGGCAGCGCGTGATTGAAGTAGATTGGACGGGGCGGGAGCTGCGCCAGATTGGGGCGCAGATAGATCCTATTCCCGGTTATAACCTGCACCTGACGTTAGATACAGAGCTGCAAGAGGTGGCTTATAATATTTTGTTGGAAACGATAGAGGAACGGCGGCAGCGGGTAGACCGGTTTGGCCAGCCGGTGGAGGTGGAGCAGGGGGTGGTAATTGCTATGCGCCCAGATACGGGAGAAGTTTTGGCTATGGTCAATATCCCTACCTTTGATAATAACCGGTTTGCTACAGAGATACCGCTGGATTATTACCTGGGGCTGGCTCGTAATGAATATTTGCCCATGTTTAACCATGCTGTTGGCGGGCAATATCCGCCAGGGTCTATTTATAAGGTTATTACCGCTGCGGCCGCGTTACAAGAAGGGGTCATTTCTCCCCTACGCCAACTGTACGATCCCGGTCAAATCCTCATTCCCAACCGCTTTGCCCCCAACGATCCAGGGCGGGTGCAGCCATTTATCTGCTGGATATTCAACCAGTTTGGCATCCGTGAGCATGGCCTGGTCAACATGTACACCGGCATCGCCTGGTCGTGCGACACCTACTTTTATAAAGTTAATGGGGGTTTTAATCAAGACGGGGAATTTATCGAGGGGTTAGGGGTAGACCGTCTTTATGACTATGCCGATCAATTTGGCTTAGGGCGTATTCAGGGGATCGAGCTGCCGCTTGAAGCCCCCGGCATCAACCCTTCTCGCTCCTGGAAACAGATCAATAGAGGCGAACCGTGGTCAACTGGAGATGATTACAATATGGGCATTGGTCAGGGGTTTGTCACCACCACCCCTCTACAGATGGTGCAAATGACCAATGTCATTATTAATGGGGGGTTTTTGTATCGCCCTACTCTCATCCACCACATAACCGATGCGGATGGCAACATTGTTGTTTTTGACCGGGTACGGAACGATTATGTGTTGGCTCGGCCTGGGAATAACGGGCAGACAGAATATATGGATGTGAACAAAAACCCGTTGACCCGGAATGAGGTGTCTGTGAACGTCTTGTTTGATGCCAATGGGGAGTTTGTTTTCCAGCCAGAAGTATTGAATCCGGTCAACCTGAGCCGGGAAACCTTAGAGGTTGTCAAAGAAGGGATGTGGCTGGTTAATCAACTTGGGGGTACCGGCCGCGTTTATACCCCCTGGTTAGAGGATTTTGGCATTGTCACCGGGGGAAAATCTGGCTCGGCCGAATATTGTGACAATATTGCCATCCGGCGCGGCTGGTGCATTGAAGGGCAAATTTTACCTACCCATGCCTGGTTTGTTGGCTTTGCCCCGTATGAGAACCCAGAAATTGCCGTCGTAGCGTTTATATTTAATGGCGGGGAAGGGTCAGAATGGGCTGGTCCGGTGGTGCGAAATGTGTTGGCAGCTTATTTTGGGGTGGATCAGTTTGATGATGGGGATGGCGGCCGCATCCCAGAGCGGGCCAATGTAGCCCCTACAGGCATCGTTAACATTTATGTAGACCGACCAGAAGAGACATCTGAGGATGAGTAGAGACGGAAGACGCCAATTGACCTCCTTTCCTTCTCTAACGTTTTCGTTAGAGTTGTGTTATCATCAGCAGTATGGGAATCATATTGCTTTTGCGACATGGGGAAAATGAATGGGTGAAGAAAGGGCGATTGGCTGGCTGGATTGCTGGGGTACATCTAAATGAAAAGGGGAAGGAACAGGCTGCGGCCGCGGCCCAGCGTTTAGCCCATCTCTCTATCACCGCTATCTACAGCAGCCCCGTCACCCGCTGCCTGGAAACCGCCCAACCCCTGGCTGAACAATTTGCCTTACCCATTATCCCCATAGAAGCAATGGGGGAGGTTCGTTACGGCAAATGGGAAGGTAAAAAGGTCAAAAAGCTGGCTAAAAAATCATCCTGGCACACGGTACAACATTTCCCTAGCCGCCACCGCTTTCCCGGCGGCGAATCATTACTCGAAGCGCAGTACCGGGCTGTCTCTGCCCTGGAAACGCTGAGTCAACAACATCGGCAAGAGATCATCGTTGTTATCTCCCATGCCGACATTATCAAAATGGTGTTGGCCCATTATCTCGGGGTTCACCTGGATCTATTTCAACGCATCGTCATTGCCCCGGCTTCCGTCAGTGCCCTGGACCTTTCCCCCACCGGAATGGTACGTATTTTACGTCTCAACGATGATGGCCCTCTACAGATAACAATCAAGAAGCAGGAACCTGCCGATTTGAAATCTGAAACACACAGCTAAAACGGTGTCTTATGGCGCGGCATATCGAACTTAACCCCGTGTCTCATCTCACAATTGGTACCATCGGCGTACCTGGTCAACGCACTTTCTACCTGCAAGGGAGCAAAGGTAATAACACCATTACCCTCATTATTGAAAAACATCAAGCGGCCATGTTGTCGGCCAGTTTTGTTTCCTTGTTAGAAGAGCTAGACCGCCAATATCCCCAGCAGGGCAGTGGGACTCATGAAGTCGTATTGGCAGATTTGCGCTTGCGTGAACCCATAAATGCCTTGTTTCGTGTAGGCAATATTGGGTTGGGCTATAACGATGAAATTCACCGCATTGTCATCGTGGCTTACGAACTGGTCAGTGAAGATGAGGAACCCAATATGGTTAGCTATTGGGCTACCCGGCATCAAATAGAACTGTTGATTGAACATACGCGGGAATTGGTCAAGGCCGGCCGCCCCATCTGCGGTAACTGTGGCGGCCCCATTGACTCAGAAGGCCATTTCTGCCCCAAACGGAATGGATTTCGTTTCTAAATAGTAACATCTCAGTAAAACGTAAAACGTGTAACCTTCGAAAGGTTTGACCCAAGAGTTTGTCCATTGCCCAAACCTTTCGAAGGTTCGCCCCAACTTATTGAGAAGATACTCTAAATAGCTGTTACAACTACCTGAAAAATGGAAGCCATTGATCATCTGTCACTAGAGCAGATATTAGAGTTGTTGGCCAAGGCTGACATCGAGATCGAAGGGTTGGTCCCCTGGGGATCCAACTATACTTTTTTAGTGCGCCTTTGCCATGAAACGGTTGAAGCCCAGGGTATTTACAAACCGCGCCGGGGTGAGCGGCCGCTATGGGATTTTCCTGCCGGTACGTTGTGTTTGCGCGAGCGGGCTGCCTTCTTACTCAGTCAAACCCTGGGCTGGGACATTGTTCCCCCAACCCTCATACGGCCTGGCCCCCAGGGTATTGGCTCTTTGCAATATTTCATTGATCACGACCCTGATCACCATTACTTTACCTTAAAAGAGCAGTTTGCCGCCTCACCTACCGAATCTTTCCTAAACGACGCCGAACTACCGGGTCAGTTTGTTCGTCAAACCCAGAAAATCGCTCTGTTTGACCTCATCATCAATAATGCTGATCGTAAGGGGGGGCATGTCATTTTAGACAAAAAAGGTCATTTGTGGGCGATTGATCATGGCGTCTGCTTTCATGCTGATTACAAATTACGTACCGTTATTTGGGATTTTGCTGGTCAACCCATTCCCCCAGCTTTGCTTCAAGATATCGTTTGTTTGGCTGATCAGGGGGAACAAAAACAGGCTCCCCTGATGGCTGCTTTGGGGCAGTTGTTGAGTAAAAATGAGTTAAAGGCAATGCAAAACCGGGTACAGCATCTGTTAGACCTGGGTTCTTTCCCAGAGCCAGGTCCAGGGCGGCATTATCCCTGGCCTCTGGTTTAACTGGGTTGTTTAGGTTTGTAGCAACCGCTTCGCGGTAAAACGGCTCAAACTGTGGCTGCAAACCAAAATGATTGTCCGAAAATGTATAGAAAGGATCAGACTCATGGCCGAAACACTCCTTGTTGTAGATGATCATTTGGAAACGCGGGAAGCCATTGTGATGACGTTAGAGAGCAGTGGATATACCGTTTTAGCAGCAGAATCAGGGCTGGTGGCCTTAAATTTATTTGAACAACACAACCCGGATATGGTGCTGCTCGACATTTCGATGCCGGAAATGAATGGGTACGAAGTATGCCGCCAGATTCGTGCTCATCCTACCCAGGGTAAGGTGCCGGTCATCATGTTTTCGGCCAATGATGATGCTATGGAAAAGTTGACCGGTTTTAATGTGGGGGCGGATGATTATCTGGTTAAACCGACCCGTTCAGAGGAATTGTTAAGCCGGGTGGAGACGATTTTGGCCCGATCTAGCCGGCAAAAGCTCCTGGCAGAGAGTGAACCGGTCGTGCAGCATACGGAAAGATTAGATTATGAAGCGTGGATGTCTCAGGAACCCATTCAGCCACCTTCAGGTTTGATTGCCCTGTTAGGGGCGCGGGGTGGCGCTGGTACCACAACGGCGGCTATTAACCTGGCCTTTAGTTTGGCCGATATCGGTAAAGAGGTCACTTTAATTGATCTGGATTTATTGCAGGGTCATCTGAGCATGTATCTCAATAAGCGGGTAGATGGGGGGTTGAACAGCTTGAGTAATGTACCCGCTGACCGATTTGTGGTCCCCTTTATGCCGTTCGATGAACACATTCAGTTGATCCTTTCGCGGCCCAATATTGGTTTGAATTGGCCGCTTATTTCTCCAGAACAGGTAAAATGGTTGGTACAGGAGTGTAAACAGCCAGGTCATTATGGGGTGGTGGATTTGGGTACGGGTCTTTCGCCATTAGCTGAGGTGGTGCTGCCTCAGGCAACCCATATTTTGGTTTGTCTGAAACCGGAGCGGATCGCTATTTTGGCCGCCAAACATTTGATGGCCCAGATTGATCGTAAAGGGCTGGCCGATCATGGAGTGGAGACTCATGCCCTGATGTTGACGTTTGGCAACCGGGCGGAACTGCCCCAGAGTGCTATTGAGGAGTTTCTGGGGCATTCGTTGGTGGGGATGGTAACGATTACGGGGAAAGAAATTAATCAGGCGGTGAATGAAGCGACATCGGTGACGCGGGTTAGTCCTGAAGGACAAGCGGCAATTGTATTTAAGCAGTTGGCGCATCAATTTAGTTATCAATAACGGCTTTTGAGGAATGCAGGGGTACGAAAACCCCCTCAGGAGCCTATCCCACAATTTCATATGGGGTGGGGAATTGTATAGATTTTAGGGTGGCGGGATGGATGAGAAGATTGCGGCCGCGGCCGCGTTTTTACAACAGGCTCATCAAGTAGTGGCGCTGACAGGGGCCGGTATTAGCACCCCTTCTGGTATCCCTGATTTTCGCAGTCCTGTGTCAGGGGTGTGGGATCATGTAGACCCGATGGAAGTCGCCTCGATTGGAGCGTTTCGCCGCCGGCCACAGCAATTTTTTGAGTGGGTCCGGCCGCTTACCCAAACCATCCTCGCAGCCCAACCTAATCCGGCCCACCTGGCTCTGGCTCATCTGGAAACTTACGGCCACCTCAAGGCGGTTATCACCCAAAATATTGATATGCTCCATACCCGGGCGGGCTCCCGCACCGTCCATGAAATTCACGGCCATTTACGTACCGCCCGATGTCTGCTATGTGGTTATGAAGTTGAGGCAGTGACCCTTTTAACACAGGTGGTAGAGCAAAATATTGTCCCCACCTGCCCAGGCTGCGGTGGAGTGATGAAGCCGGATGTCGTTTTGTTTGGTGAAACATTGCCTGGGGCTATTTTGCAGCAGGCGCAGGCCGCGGCCGCAACCTGTGATTTGATGATTGTGGCTGGTTCATCATTGGAAGTAGCCCCTGCCTGTGATTTACCCTATCTGGCCAAACGCAACCGTGCCCGCCTCATTATCATCAATTGGGGGCCAACCCCTCTGGATGATATGGCGGATCTCCTCATTCGCGACGATGTAGCAACAGTGCTGCCCCAACTGGCGGCCGCGTTTATGCCCCATTAATCCTCTTAGGTGGCGCCTCTTGCCCAAGCAGGTACAGATGCAAGATCAACCGTTTAGTGACCAAACCCTCAAACCCACCCATTTACGCCGTCTGTTAGAAATCAGCCGTACCCTCAGTTCTACTTTGGAGCTAAAGCCCCTGTTGAGCCAGGTATTGGATGTAGCTACTGAGCTGACCAATACCGAGGGGGCGGCTATTTTACTGCTGGATAGCCAGACGAATGAGCTGCATTTTGCGGCCGCGACCGGGCAGACCCATATTGATGATGATCTCATCGTTCCCCTGGAAGGCAGCATCGCTGGCTGGATTGTGCGCAACGGCAAACCACTCAATCTGGAAGATGTGCAAGGGGATGATCGCCATTACCAGGGCATTGATTTGGCAACCCAATCAGTCACCCGCTCCCTACTTGGTGTTCCCTTGCTCACGCGAGAAAAAGTGATTGGGGCCTTAGAGGTGATTAACAAGAAGAAGGGCGTAAATTATACCGAACAAGATACCATCCTCCTGCAATCATTGGCCTCCCAGGCGGCCATCGCTATTGAAAATGCTCGCCTTTTCCAACAGTCAGATTTGATTGCGGAAATCATGCACGAATTAAAGACGCCAATGATGGCCATTACGGCCAGCACTGAACTGCTTATGTATGAGCAAATTATGGCCGAACAGCGGCAAGAAATCGTCCAGATCATCCGCCGGGAAGTGGACCGGCTCTCCCGGATGACCCAGGATTATCTGGATTTGGCCCGAATTGAATCAGGCCGGTTGAGCCTGGAACATTCGCCAGTAGATTTGCCTATACTCATCCGGGAAGTGCTGCACATTCAGCGGCCGCAGGCCAGCAAACGGCATATTACAGTTCAATATGTTGGAGACGCAGCCCACCCGTCTATCTTGGGCGATAGCGATCGGCTTAAACAAGTGCTGCTCAATCTGGTTAGCAACGCCATTAAATACAACCGAGAAGGGGGCACCATTACCGTACGGCTGACCAACGACAAAGACGGTCTGTGCCTTTCCGTGCAAGATACAGGCGACGGCATTTCCCCAGAACATCTGGAGCGGCTCTTTGACCGGTTTTATCGGGTTCCTGGCAGTGAGAGCAAATCAGAGGGGAGCGGCTTGGGTCTATCCATTGCCCAACGCATCGTTGAGGCACACGGTGGCAAAATAACCGTCACTAGCCAGGTAGGGCAAGGCACTACCTTTGCTTGTTGGTTTCCCCTATCCTGAACATATACCCATCGTGGTCATAAAGTGACATTCTGGTTGGAGACTGGAGACTGGTTAATATCGAGTCGCCAGTCTCACTGAAAATGTCAGTTTATGACCGTTGGCAGTATAAATTCCTATGCACCTCTTACAAAACAAACGGTAAGAAATCATCCCAGCTGCGGGTCAATAATGGTTGAAAGAGAGTAACTGTACAGGTGACCAGTCACCCCTCACCCCCGGCCCCTCTCCCACGATGGTAGAGGGGAGCATATCTCCTCTCCTGGGGGAGAGAGTCGGGGTGAGAGGCTGGATAGATACCGTGTTACGAAAGAGAGAGGAAGCAAGCAGTACCAATTGGGCATGGGTCTTCCGCCCTTTGTCATCGTTACATTACACAAGGTAAACATTATGCCAAAAGAAAAAGTAATCATCATCGGCTCCGGTCCAGCCGGTTTGACAGCCGCCTTATACACGGCACGGGCCATGCTGAACCCCCTGGTCATCGTGGGGAATCAACTGGGGGGGCAGGTTGCCATCACCCATGAGGTAGAAAATTATCCCGGCTTTCCCGAAGGCACAACAGGTCCAGAATTGGTGGAGTTAATGCGCCAACAGGCGGAAAACTTTGGGGCACGGTATGTGTATGATTCGGTCGTGTCTGTAGATTTCAGCCAGGGTTCTCCGTTTACCATCAAAACTTACAGTGAAGAATATGAAGCTGAAGCCGTCATTGTGACCGCTGGAGCGTCACCGAAAAAGTTGGGCATTCCTGGGGAAGAGGAGTTTATTGGCCGGGGGGTTAGTTATTGCGGCACTTGTGACGGCTTCTTCTTTCGTGGCAAAGAAGTGGCCGTGGTCGGTGGGGGAGACAGTGCCCTGGAAGAAGGGCTATTTCTAACCAAATTTGCCAGTTCGGTCAATGTGGTTCACCGGCGGGATGAGCTGCGGGCCGGCCCCATTCTGCAAAAACGGGCCATGGCCCATGAGAAGATGGGGTTTACCTGGGATACGGTTATTGATGAGATTCGGGGTAATGGGGTGGTTCAGAACATTGTCACCCGCAATGTCAAAACCGGTGAAGTGCAAGAAAAGCCAATTGATGGGGTGTTCATTTTCATCGGCCATTATCCCAATAGTGACTTTTTGCACGGCCAGTTGGCGATGGATGAGGAAGGATATGTCATCACTGATGAGCTGATGCGAACCAGTGTCCCTGGTGTCTTTGCCGCCGGGGAGATTCAAGATGCCCATTATCGGCAGGTGGCGACATCGGTGGGGCAGGGGTGTGCGGCCGCGATGCAGGCCCAAAAATGGTTGAGTGATCGGGAGTAAACGGTAATGCTCCGTTTTTTCCTGGCCTATCTTATTTACAGTTACGGCGGGTTGTACCGGTTGATGGGCAATCGGTACAACCTGCCTGAGGCGCACCGATTGGCCGTGCGCCTTTTTTCGTGGGCTTATCGGGTAGATAACAGCTACCGCAAAGCCCGCCTGGATCGGGGGGTGTTGTATTGGCGGGAGTTAAACCAACTACCAGAAGCGTTGGCCGATTTTAATGCCCTGTTAGAGGAAGATCCGGCTTACGCACAAGCCCTATTTAACCGGGGGATGGCTTATCAAAGCTGCGGCCGCTTCGCTGAGGCCCTCACTGATTTTGAGACATACCTGGACCTGAGTGCGGCCGCCGAGGATGAATACCAATTTGCCGCCCAACGTAATATCGTTCTCTTGCGCGGCTTGTTGGATAGTTCTTTTGGACAGTAAGCAGGGGCTGTGAGCAGTTTCTCATCATCAATGGCTGGGTAAAATTTGGCGAAATTCTCCTGAACTCACAATTTTGACCTGCGGGATATGGGGTAACTCTAACAAATCCTTATCCCCACTTAGCAAATAATCTGCTTCTCCAACCAGGGTATAAGCCAGCAAATAATCATCGTGACAATGACAACAA
>JAHDWJ010000002.1:0-74465 GCA_023384415.1 Anaerolineae bacterium | reverse complement strand
CAGATTGAGAAACAAACGGAAATTGGTCTTTTCTGGGAAATCCGTTCCCTTCTGAGTGACAATGACAACAACAGATTGAGAAACAAACGGAAATTGGTCTTTTCTGGGAAATCCGTTCCCTTCTGAATCCGTTGTTGTCAGTCCGGCAAAAGATTAATTTTGTCAATCAATCAGGCCGATTGACACAGATTTTCCCAAACTAATCTTGAGTCTGCTGAAAGAAGCCACGAATTTCACGAATTAACACGAACTTTTCTTTAGTAACTTTATGCCTTCGCGTCTCTGTACAACCTTTTTTCAGTAGAGTCAATCTTCAGAATTTGCAGCCCCAAAATATTGAGAAGTTACGCCCAACGTTTCACAAGCATAATATAGCTATCTTTCTGGACAGTTAATTAGCCTTCATAGCGTACATTCAAGTCAATCGAGCAAGGCACTTCCTGAGTTAACCCGTGTTAATCTACGACTCATTCATTATTTCTATTAATGTGTATTCCGTGAGAAACACACCTCTTGCACTCCCCCTGGACGGCATTGATTAACCTATTTGTCTTGCATTCCAAGATTATGTACACTGTTTATAGCAAGGAGAATTAGAAACAAACCTTCAACCAGTTCTTTTTTACACGGTTGAACGCTTACCCTTTGGATAAAAATGAAGCTGAAGTATAAAAATAGCTTGATTCTGCTCGTGCTAATTTTGGCGTTGGTACTGACCGCTTGTGACAGTAGCATCTCAGCCGGGCTAACCCCCTCATCAACTTTACCCGTTGTCGCTGAGATAGAAGCAACGGCCACTATCGAACCCATACCCACCGCCACCAGCCCACCACCCACACCTACCACCGAACCAACGCCAACCCAGACTCCACAACCTACCCCCACCTCAGAACCATTAGCCGCGTTGAGTTTTTTCAATCCCCAGTGTGATCAGCGACCGCTGCCGATTACCCCCCCCACCCAAATTCACCCTGAAACTGGCGAAAGCTGGATGCTCTATACCAATGAGGCGTATGGCTTCGCCTTCCTTTTCCCACCGGAATGGGCTGTGAGTGAAGGGTGGAACTATGTATGCCTTACCTACCAGCCAAAACCAGAAATCAAATTGATCATCGGCTATAAATGGTTTGATGACCGAAACGTCTCCATTATTCGCTCTGGGGTGGCGGCCGGCGAGCTAATCGCCAGTGGCGAAATTACGTTCCTGGATCAGGAAATTGAGCGTAATATTTTGCACTATGAGGGTAAAGACAAAGCGATTCTCTACGCCAATGCCACCCATATCCGGGTTAATGATCTGTTCTTTACCCTGACGCTTGATGATTTTAGCCTACCTTACGAAACAGCTGACTTGTCATCGGAAATGATCGCCACAGCCGATGCCATTATCACATCGCTTGCCCTGATAGACCGTCTCTATGTCAATGAAAAGTATGGTTTTGCCTTCTATTTGCCGCCTGAATGGCGTTTGCGGCCGGCAACTTTTTATAACTTTGATCTGCCATCTAGTCAGCAAAACGGCTTGCAGCTAACCTACCGGCCAGATCGAACCGGTGAGACAACATTGACGATTGGGTTTAAATGGGAGGAGGAAGAGGATGTTCGTATTATGCGTACCGGCACGGGGGCGGTAGATGAATTCATTGAAGGGGAAATTGAATTTATGGGACAAACAATCTCCCGCGTCGTCTGGCGTTTTGAGGGTAAAACAACGGCGGTCTTCTATGCTGGCGCATCCCATATCAATATCAATGGGCTGCTCCTTACCTTGAGCCTGGATTATTGGGATCCGCGGCAAATAGAGGAATTGTCAGCGGCCGCAATGGCTTCGGCCGATACGATTGTCCAATCATTCCACCTGCTTGGCGAGCGGCAATTATACCACTCAGAGCAATTTGGTTTTCAATTCGCCATCCCCGACGGTTATGTTGTTCAGGAGTATGAACATCCTGACGTTCTGTTGGTGCTTTCGTTGTATGAAGATAGTGACGATACGGACAACGGCCACCCCCAGGCAGAAATCTTCGTCACCGTTCAGCACAATCAGGAAAATTGGCCCGTGGATCAATGGTTTCTGGCCCATAGCAGCAGCACGTTGACGGACAATTATCCTCTCTACGTCAACCCCCGTCACCCGCAAACGCATACCGCCGCCGGCCGCCGGGCTATCAGCTTTGAAGATATGACCTGGGCACACGCCTACGTCACCCTGGTCGAGGGGGACGGTTACATTTTGGCGATTGGGTATACTCCCTATGATAATGTGGCCCTGGCTCAGGCGTTTGAGCGGCTTTTGGCTTCGCTGTGGGTGGAATAGTCAGGCAGGTGGGGAGTTAGTGGAGGCTGGCGTTTTTTGGTTATTAGTGTATTGGTGTATTCGCTGGTGAAATTAATTTTTTGCCAGCGGCCAGTGAATTGTTAAGCCAGTGGCACAGCCCAGGTATCTGGGGCGGCGGTGCTTTCCAGGATGACTTTGCGCTTAAAGGCGGTAGCTACCAACGCGGCCGCGTTCCGTTCCGCCTCCCACAACTCTACGGCCGGGTATTCATCGGCAATCAAGGTCAGGCGCAGGGTCTCCTCATCCCAGATAGCCGTCACATCATCTACATTGGCGTTGCGGCCGCGTTCCAAAAACTCCGCCAGCCGTAATATAGCCGCCAACTGGAGCAGCCGCTTCGTATCCCCTTCTTCTAACAACGTTTCAAACCCAATCGGGGTGGGTCGCCCTTTGCGGTGGAACCGGGTCATCAGGGCGATCAGGGCGGTCTCACGCGGGGTGAAGCCGGGCAGCCCGCTGTTAATGATGAGGGTTTGGGAATGTTGGTGGTGGTCGTAATAGCTGATAATGGTGCCCAGATCATGCAAGATCGCGGCCGCGTCCAATAACTCCTTCTCCCATCTACCCAGCCCATGCAGTGGGGCCAACTGCTCAAACAGCCGATCCGCCAGATGGCGGACATGGATGGCATGGTTTTTCTGGTATTGGTATACCCGCGCCATATTCAACACCTGAAACCGGCGCACATTGGCTACCACCGGATAGGCCAGATGACGCCAAAAATGTTCAAAAAACAGCCCTTCGCGCAGCCCATTGATTGAAACCCGTACCTCATCCACCTGTAACCGGGCCATCACCCCGGCTAACACCATCGCCCCTGGCAGGATAATATCTGCCCGGTCACTGCTCAACCCCGGTAATTGCTGTCGCTCAGCCAGGGGCAGTTCCCGCAGCAGGCGGATATTCTCTTGCAACTCATCCCCCTTGAGGGCATACCCATGTAACGTATTGAGGGGATATTGCCGGCGTGCGGCCGCCATCTTAGCCAGATTACGAATCGTTCCCCCTACCCCAGCTAGCAGCCGTGTTGGTTTAGCCTGCTTCTTTTGCAGCCAGGGCACACTATCCAACTGCCGATCAATCTCCTGTTCCAAAGCAGCTATCGTAGCCTGGTCAATAGGGTCACTGGCTACAAAACGTTCCGTTAAGGCTAACGCTCCTAGGAGAAGAGATTGCGCTTTCTGAAAACGTCTCCTCTTAAATTTGCCTACCTGGGCACTCCCCCCACCAATGTCTAACATATACCCATTCGTCAGCGGGAGTTCATTGAGAATACCCAGAGTAGCATAATACGCTTCTCGTTCCCCATCCAAAATTTGTAAACTCAACCCCAACTCCCGCTCCACCTGTTCTACAAATTGGGGACCATTGCGGGCTTCACGCACCGCACTGGTAGCCGTCGGGATAATCATATCCACCCGCGAACTGTCGCAAAACCGCTTGAACAGGCGCAAAGTGAACAGGGCACGGGCCATGCTGGTTTCGTTTAAGCCCGCTTCGGTCATCCCCTGGCGCAGTCGCACCACCTCCCGGATTTCATCTTCCAGGCGGTAGGCGTACCCTGAGACGGCCCCCATCACAATAAGCCGGGCCGTATTAGACCCCAGGTCTATAATGGCGATTCGTTGGGCGTTGGCTAACATATAACAAGAGCACTGTTCAACTTTTCTAGAGATATAGGTGTCCAGAGAAACCGCTGGACACTTTGGAGAACGATTTTCCAAATCGTGTGTTTCAACTGAGTTGGGGCGGTTGGTTAAGAACATGGATGAGCAGGATTAGCGGATTTATTTGCCCCAGAACAATCCGTAAATCCCGTAAATCCGCGTTCTCCTCTTCAACTGAAATGAAACACACCCTTTTCCAAATCGCCCTACAATCGCAGAAAAAGGGTTTTCTGAATAGCTATAATCCTGGACACCTTTCTGACCGCAGACGGTCAACGGCAGATTACCAGTCATTATAAACTCGCGGTCGTCAGTCAGTGGTTGGCGGGCACATTTATAAAGATCACCTCAACCATACCAGACTATATCCCATACTGGACTTGGCGAAAATTGATTTCGCCAGTGGTAATGACCAATACACTAATAACCAGTGGTCAGATTAAAAAACGCCAGACTCCAGTCCCATAGTATACCAGCCGTATAACAAAAAATGTCCGACCAATGGCCGGACATTTCTACAGACTGATGCTAGCACGGGACAGCAGGTTAGAAGCGAGATGTCCGCATAACTAATCAAACATACCGTCTAAAAGGTGTTCAACCGCCATGGTGTGGCTGCAGCGGCCGCGGCTGGCAAAAAAGTTACAATCACAATCCCAATCACCCTGGGTATAGCCAACGAGATGAACCGTATCATTGTCCCCAGCCAGCCGTACCGTAAAGGCGTCAAACTTAAACCGGTTTCGTTCTTCAGCATAAATCTTTGCCTTTTCAATCTTGCCAATCATGCCATAGTCCATAACTTTACTCCTCTCTTGGTTAGAAATAGGGGATGGAAATTCCCTGGGATAAAAAAAACGCACGCAGGGATTTGCGTGCGTTTTTGCCGTTTGACAGATATGTAATTTGAGACGCTTGCTGTTAAGACGCTCATGGACGTAGTATACCCGTTATTGCCTCTATGTCAATTTTTACCACCCATTTCAGACTGCTCATGGTGCCATTATTCTGTCTGATCAGAGGCAACTATGTTACAATTTGCCCCATGAAACAGCCCACCCTTAATCTTTTTGCCCAACCACCGCCAACCATTCAGCGGCAGGCATCTTATCTGCAAAAACTAACGACATTATTAACCCAAGACTTAGGCTTCCATCAGCAAGGGAGTGCTTACGCTTCGCATAATTTTCACGCCTTTCCGGCCAAATTTCCTCCACAGTTACCGCGACTTTTTATTGATGCGTTGACGCAGCCAGGCGATTTGGTGTTAGACCCCATGATGGGTTCGGGTACGACCTTGTTGGAAGCGTTTTTGGCCAGACGACAACCTATCGGTTTTGATATTGATCCCCTGGCTGTCCTGGTTTCTGCGGTTAAATTAACCCCACTTGACCCATACCTGGTTGGCAAAACGGCCTATCTACTCATTCAATCAGCTCGGCAGCTTGTGATTCAGAATGATGTTTTAACTCCCGCCTGGGACGAGAAGACAGGCGAATTTATTTCGTACTGGTTCACAGACCAAACCCAAAAAGAATTAATGGCACTGCTCTGCATTATTAATACCCTTACTGATCAGGGATTAAAAGCTTTTTTTTATTTAGCTTTTTCCGCCATCATCATCACTAAATCAGGTGGGGTGTCTTTGGCACGGGACCTGGCTCATACTCGGCCTCACCGTGCCAAAGTCGTTTATGATGTCGCCGGCCGGTTGTTGTTGGGGCGAGAATTGGTTGAACAGAAAGTTCCCCGGCTGGAATATATGACTAAAATCATTCGGCCGGCGATTGACGAATTTGAGAAACGGGTTCAGAAAAATATTGAAAGCCTTAAAGCGTTACAAGTTGGGGGGCAGCAGCCGTTTTTACAATTTGGCAACGCTCAAGCCTTGCCTCTATCAGATGATAGTATAGATTTGATCGTTACCTCACCTCCCTATGCTTCTAATGCGATTGATTACATGCGAGCACATAAATTTTCACTTGTCTGGTTTGGTTATCCTATTGACCAATTAGGACAGCAGAGACGCAAATACATAGGTGGTGAAGCTATGGGTGAAGTGAATTTTGTCCCTCTCCCCGCCTATACACGACAACTTGTGGCTAAAATTGCGGATGTAGATGAAAAGAAAGCTGGTGTTTTGCATCGCTATTATTCAGAAATGACTTTTGTGTTAAAAGAAATGTACCGGGTACTGAAGCCGGGCAAGGCAGCTGTTTTAGTCGTTGGGAGTTCGGTGCTTCGGGGTAGAGATACAGAAACGGCTGTTTGTCTGGCAGATATTGGTCGAGACATTGGTTTTACTGTGCCTCCGATTGGGGTACGTCATTTGGATCGTAACCGTCGTATGATGCCTGCCGGAGCTACAATAAATCGAGATTCGCAGATTCAGCAAAGAATGCACGAAGAATATGTTATTGGCTTTATAAAAGCGGAGTCATAATGTCGGCTATCACCCATTTACGCCAGCAGTATCAGCAGAAGGTATGCCATGAGGCTATTTATATGAAAAAAGCCAACATTCCGAGTATGGCGGATGTTGGCAGTTTGTTGAGCGTTCAGTTATCACAAGGTTTACTTTCTCGGCTTGGTTTTGAGATAAGTCCAATTGAAATTAAGGGGCAAACAGCAGGCAAAATGTTTGAAGAGGCTACCAGATTGTTTTTGGAACAAAGTTTTGCTCTGCTACAACATTTACGCCCTGGGGCATGGTACTTTTCTGTGCAGGGTGATATTGCAAACTTTGTCCAATATAAGCATTTGGCCTCGCTTAGTGCCTTGATTCAAGAGGATAGAGGGTTACGCACAGCTTTGGGTGATTATGTGGTAAAGCCTGATGTGATAGTTGCTCGTTGGCCAGTTACTGATGATATGATCAATCAGCAACAGGTTATTGTTAAAGCAGAGGAAGCACCCCATTTCAGCCCATTTAGAGCAGTTAATCAACGGCACGTTCAACCCCTGCTTCATGCCAGTATTTCCTGTAAATTTACGCTCCGGAGTGATCGTTCACAAAATGCGCGAACTGAAGGTTTGAATCTGATACGTAATCGTAAAGGACATACTCCCCATATTGTTATTGTGACTGCGGAACCGATGCCTACACGTCTGGCTTCATTAGCTCTGGGTACAGGGGATATTGATTGTGTGTATCATTTTGCTTTACTGGAACTGGTGGCTGCCGCTCAAGCAACCCAAAATGAAGCGGCGATTGAATCGCTGGCAATTATGATTGAGGGCGACCGACTGCGGGATATTTCTGATTTACCGTTTGATCTGCTTGTATAGCATAATGAATCATTCCCGCGGTTCGTGGTCATTGAGATTGAGAGAAAGTATGGGCAAAAAGCTAGTAGACCAAATTGTTACTTCGTTAGGGCGAGCGACCTGGCCGGCCGCGCCAGGGACAACGGCTTTAGGGCGCAAAACATACGAAATTGGCCTGGATCAGGCAGATGGTTATCGGGGAGACCCCAAGCAGTTGGCTGCCGCTCTGCGTACTTTTATGGGGGGAGATTCCCAGGCGTATGCCTTTGCTGGAGTCGCGTATGTGCTGCTCGCGGCCGCGCCAGAAAATGACGGCACCATAGACTCCTCAACCATTGAGCAAGCTCAGCAGTGGCTGGAAAAAGCCCAGGCCAACGCCCCTGACCAGATCGAAATCAACTTTATCGAAGCCCTGGTGTATGTGTATGCCCAACGGCTGGATGATGCCCGCATGGTGTTGGATTATTTGTGGGAGGTTGACCCTGATTTTTATTATCTCTATGCCGCAGAAGTGGCTTATTGGCAGCAGCAAAATGACCTGGAGCAGATCGTCCATTGGTGCCAACGAGCGTCGGCGGCCGCAGCCACCAACCCCCAACGGTTACGCTGGCGGCGTATTTTGGCTGACACGTATTTTGCCTTTGCCGCTTATGATCAAGCCTTGCCCGCTTACCGGGAAGCAATTCATGTTGATCCGCAAAACCCAGAATTGTGGACGCAGGTAGCCCGTATTCATTGGCAAATGGACAATGATGAAGAAACAGAGCGGGCGATTCACCAGGCCCTACGGTGCGATGCCAACTATCCCCCAGCACATGAGATCGCGGCCGCGCTGCAAGAAAAGAAGAAAAAACACACTACCGGCCGGTTAGGGGGTCTGTTTCGGCGATAAGGTGAAAATGGAGATGGGGTATATCCTGGTTTTTACCGCCATTACAAATCAGTCGGTACCCCTTCTTTTCCAGACCAAACTCCTGCACCACACTTTGGACAACCTGGAAAAGTTCTAGCAAAAACGCCCCATCTTCGCTGGTCACAGCCATTAAGCTGGGTATAGATTGTTTCGGCACCAGCAAAACATGAAAGGGATATGCTGGGTGAGGATGGTGAAACGCCAATACCTTGTCCGTCTCGCGCAGCCGCTGCACCGGTAACAAAAAACTCATGCGCGTTATCACCACCCCCACCAGCCAACCCAGCCAGGGGGAACGGGCCAGTGAAACCATTGTTTGACGAATCACCTCGGTAACTCGCTACCTTTACCTGGATAAATTCCCCGGCTAGGGTGATAGCTCAACAACGAAGGGGCCAGCAACGCGGCCGCGTATCCCCTGCCAATCTTCCAGCACCACCAAAATATGGTTAATCCCCCCATCTGGGTCAGATTTGGTTAGAACAATAGGCACAGTTAATTGGCCGGCCCCATCCAGTTGACCGATATGCTCCTGAACCAGGATAATGCTATTGGCCTCAAACGGGTCAATGTTGTGACCCCCACCAGGCAGCCCCTGCGTAAACAACCCCCCTTCTAAAATCAATACACGCACCGGTTGGTTCGCCAGGCCGCTAATTTGTACGTTCTGGGCCGAATTGGTCACAACAACAGGCGGTGTCAGTCCAACTATCTGACTGGGGGGCATGGCAGGCAAATTTTCCCGCAGCGTTACTTCCGAGCCGCTGTCGCTGTTTGGTATCCGGTACAACTGCCCGGTAATAATCAACCCATTGGCAAAATGGGCCGTAACAGTAGCCCCAGCCATTTCCAGACCAGAAATACTGCCTGTCTCATTAGGGCCTGGGGCCGGTACTCCCTGGATACTGAGCGGGTCTATATCAACAGAAAAAGCTACCGATTCCCCTGGATCTAAATGGTGAAAATAGATATGCAGCACATCATACCCACCATCATTTGGGCTACTGTAATTGTGACCGGCAAATCCCACAATGTCAGGATCACTGTCTATCTCCAAATCTTTTGCCAGCAAATCACCGGCCAGACCATAGGGATCAAAGACAATATCGGGCAGGGCGGATGTACGCAAATCAATGACAAGTTGGGTCAGGCGATGGCCAGAATGGTGACGGTTGGTCAGAACAAAGGATCCCGGGCCAAAAGTGCTGGCATTGATCCCCCCGGTTGGGGTAATGCCTAACCAGGCCTCAACCTGGGATGGTGCCTGGGTAGGGGTAGGGGTTGGGGTAGGCATTTTGATGATGAATGGTAAATAGGCTTCTGGAGTCAGGGTCATACTGATGAAGCCTGGTTGGGCGGCCGTCATAAAACGGATCAGGGTGAGGGCGATGAGGCCAGCTCCCAGGCTGAAGATAAGAATTGTTCGTTGTTTCATTTGTTTCCTCTGTTAGAGCTAAAGCTAAAAGGTGAGATTTCCCCTTTAGCTCATGCCTTAAGGACAGGGGGTGATGGGGATAAGCAGGGCGTTGTCTGGCAGCAACCGCATGTCGGCATCTACCCCTGTCAGACGGTTTCCATGACGGTAATCATACACGCCAACAGCTAAATATGCCGCCTGTCCCCCTTCCGGCACACCAATGGAGCGCATATCTACCAGGTCGCGGCCGCGCCAGGGCCACAAATCTGAGCGTAAACTTAATGGGGGGCCATCCGCCTGGGCGATCAGGTGGCCGGCTGGGTCCAAAAGCTGCACAAAGATAGAGGTAGTGGGGGGAATATCAGCGCGGCCGCGCCACACCAGGCGAGCCGTCACCTTATGATCACAGGCCAGGGCTTCCGCATCCAGCAGATCATATAAAGTAAAAGAGGCAATGGGGGTCGCGGCCGCGTCCTGTGCCATACTATAACCCAGGTAAACCATCACCGGGCCATCTGCTTCATAACGGGTCAAGAAAAAATGGTGAGTCGCGGCCGCTGGCCATTGTGCCAACTGACTGAGCGAATGCTGCTCGTGCCAGGCAAACTGATAGTTGGCTGTCTGCCCCAATTCCGGCACTACCACCGCCAGCACTGGATGATCCACCCCCAGGTTATGAGCCATTAACTCTTCCGCAAATAGATAATCCCCCAACATTTGCGTTAATTCAGCCCCGATAGGATAAGTGTAACGAGGCTGACCCAACCATTGGGGCAGGTTAATGAGGACAAGGCCATCTTCGGACGGGATGGCAGCCATTACCTCTGCCACCACCTGAACTCCCCCGGTAAGCCGGGCATACTCCGCCAACCGCGCCCGCACAAAGAGCCAGTTAGGGATGAGGATGAGGGCCAGGAGGAGGTAGGGGAGTAAGCGAGGTTGCGAGGGAGCGAGAGGGGAACTCCCCCCGATAATTCCCCCCCAGGCGATGGCCAGGCCGATGGCGCTGAGGTAGAGCAGCCGGGGGCCGTGGAGCAGGTAGTCGGCGGAGAGGGGGAGGGTGATAACGAGGGACGCGGCCGCCCACCAGCCCCACCCCAGGAGCAGTACCGGACGGTTATGGGGCAGACGCCAGGCCAGGATAGTGAGCAGCAGGGTCGCGGCCGCGCCCAACAGCACCACCCCACTCCCCCAGGCTGAGGGGAAAAAATGGGCCAGCCAGGTAAATGGATACGCGGCCGCCTGCCCCACGTATAACCCTTTTAATAGCCAGGCAGCGAATGAGGCTGCGGCCGCTTGCGGGGCACGGCTGATAGGCAAAAACTGGTACAGAACAAAATACCCCACCCCCAAAACCAAAAAAAACAGCCAGGGGGAGCGCCACACCTCATCCCCCAGCCGTCTGAAATCACCAGCCGCTAACAACCAGCGGCCAACGACCACCAACCCTGCCAGCCCGCCAAACAAAATCGCCGACTCATGGCTCAACAACCCCAACCCAAAAACAGCCCCCACCCCCAGCCACCGCTTTCTGCTCCCCCCTTCCCCTGACTCCGCCCACACATACAGATGCAATCCTAACAACAACAGCCCCGCCGTTGTGGGGTGGACATTATGCCCATAAACAGCAACTGCCTGATACGAAAAAGGAAAAAGAGCAAAAAGCAGGCCAGTCAGCATCGCTTGCCAGGGGCGATCCGGCCAGAGGCGCAGGCTTAGACTGCTGAGAAGAAATACATTGATCCCATGCTGTCCCCAGTTTAACCCTTGCAGCAGCCAGGGGGGATACCCCCCAAACAACTCTTGAACTAACAACAATGGCACAAACGTCAGCGGCCGATAAAAGCCAAAAGAGCTGGTTGGCAGCCACACCGTTCGCCAATCCAATTCTCCCGTAATGCGGATATGGAGCAATGTATCATAAATGAGGGGGAGCTTCAGAACTGGGGCATAAAGAAGCAGCGCTGCCCCCATGGGGATAACGATGAGGCCAACCCTTTGCCAACCTGTCCTTAAAATAAAAAACTGTTTCACCAACGAGCAACTCGAAACTCGAAACCAGGAACTCGAGACTTATTTCAGTGGCGTAAACCCAAACCCCAAAGCCTGATGCGCCGTACCAATCACCACAAACGCCTTTTTATCCACCTGGGCCACCACCCGTTTAAGGTCATTCACCTGGGGCCGGAACACCGTGCAAAACAGCATCCCATGGGCTTCACCTGTGTAGCCACCGGTAATTTGCCATTGACTTACCCCACGCCCCAACTCCTTGATCAATGCCTGGGCTACCTGCTCTGGCTCATCGGTAATAATCGTTGCCGTCCGCACACTGCTCGGTCCTTCCAGGGTATAATCAGAGGCCATCCCGGTAAGAAAAAGGGTCAATAACGCATATAAGGCTACCTGCCAGCCAAAGATCAGCCCAGCCAGGAAGATAACTACCCCATCGGTATAGAGGAAAATCTGACTGAGGGGGATGCCGGTGCGCTGTTGAATAATGCGGCCAATGATGCTTGTTCCCCCCATCGTGCCACCAAACCGGTAAATAAACCCCCCGCCAACACCCCCCAAAATACCCCCATACACGGCATTCAGGAGAACGTCTTGATTGATGGGATAATGTTCCATAACCAGCGGCAAATAGGCGATGAAAATGTCAGAAAAGGCGGAGAACAATGTCACAGCCACCAATGTTTTCCAGATAAATTGCCATCGCCCCAGGTGAAAAAAGCCCAACACCAGTAGGGGTATATTCATCACAAAGTAAAGCACCCCAACCGGCCAACCGGTGTAATGGTTGATGATGATGCTGATACCACTCACTCCCCCAGCGGCAATCTTAAACGGCACCAGGAATAGGGCATACCCCAAAGCCGAAAGCACTGCCCCCGCCATCAAGGTCGAGAGGCTGAGGGTGGCGTGCCATAGCTGATTGGCGGTGGGTCGTTTCCAGGAGATGAGTTTCATAGGGAGATTGAGAGACTGAGAGACTGAAGATTGGAGACTAAGGGAGGTGGAGACGCGGAGATGTGGAGATGCGGGGAGTACCCACTCGCCTACTCGCAAACTTGCCCACTCACAAATTGTTCATTGCTCACTAACCCGCTGCACGGCTTCGAGGATATGTTGGTAGCCAGTGCAGCGGCATAGATTGCCGGAGATGGCTTCACGGATTTCAGCTTCGGTAGGGTGGGGGTTTTCTTGTAGAAAGGGAAGCAAGGTCATAAGAAAGCCAGGGGTGCAAAAGCCGCATTGTAAGGCATGGGCTTCATGAAATGCTTGTTGCAAGGGATGGAGTTTATCTGGACCAGGAGCTAATCCTTCTACGGTCATTAGCTCGTGCCCGTTAGTTTGTACAGCCAGCATCAGGCAAGAGCGCACCGCAGCCCCATCGAACAAAATGGTACAGGCGCCACAGACGCCATGTTCGCAGCCAACATGGGTGCCGGTTAGCCCTAACTCATGGCGCAAAAAGTCGCTCAGGAGCAGGCGCGGCTCTACCGTTCGTTCATAAACCTGGTTATTAACTGTAAGGGTGATTGTCTGTTGGCTCATTTAAGTAATTTGATTTGTCACTGCTCAATATGTTGGGGCTGTAGGGCAAGATTCTTTCTTGCTCGCACAAGTAAGAAACTTGTGCTACATTGCCCGCCATCACTCTCTAATCTCCCACTCTTTCTCTCACCTTTTGCAAAACTCGCCGGGTCAGTACCTGGGCCAAATGGCGTTTGTAGGCAGCGGTGGCGTGGATATCACCACTGGGTTCGATTTCTTCGCTCGCGGCCGCGTGTGCGGCCGTCGCTATTAACTCATCCGTTAACTTCTCCCCCACCAACATCGCCGACGCCTGGACGGCCAGAGTGGGTATTTCACCAACACTCAAATAGACTAGTCGGGCCTCACGACAGGTATGATCCGGGGTGAAGGTAAGCGCGGCCGCGACCCCCACCAGGGCATAATCCCCATGCCGTCGGGCAAACTCCATAAACGCCGTCACCATACCAGGGGGCGTAGGGGGGATGAGGACCTCAGTCAGCATTTCATCCGGGGACAGGTCAGTAGCAAACAAACCGGTGAAAAACTCTGCGGCCGCGAGCCACCGTTCACTCCCCTGTTTTTGCAGCCGCAGCCGGGCATTCAGCGCCAGGGCTACCGCTGGCAATTCCGCCGCCGGGTCTGCATGAGCGATACTCCCTCCAAATGTCCCCCGGTTACGAATTTGCGAGTGGGCAATAAACGGCATCGTCTCATGCACCAGCGGAGCCAGCGCTGCCACCAGCGGCGAACGTTCTACGGTCCGCTGCCGGGTCATCGCCCCAATGTGTAACCCATCTACCTCTGCCCGGATAAAATCCAACCCATGAAGCAAGTTCAGATCAATCAGGTGGGATGGTTGGGCCAGACGAAAATTCATCACCGGGATCAAACTTTGCCCCCCGGCCAGAATCTTAGCCTCATCCCCATGTTGATGCAGCAAAGCCAACGCTTCAGTCAGCGTAGATGGAGCTAAATAGACAAATGGGGCCGGTTTCATACCCTGGATTTTATGATCTTGCCTGGGGGCTGGCAAATAGGGAGCAACAGCCCTGTGTTAAATCTTTGTAAGAATTAGCACTTTCGGCGCATGATTGCTAAAATTCCCTTGACATCTCCCCCATCCATTGTTAAAATCCCCACAGTTTTTAGCACTCTTTTAGTGCGAGTGCTAAAAAATCTCGAAACCCGTTTTCACACCATCTGAAATTTGCTAATCGCATACAAAGGAGATGTAACAATGTCTACGAACCTCAAACCGTTAGGCGACCGCGTTGTCGTGCGTCCAACCGAACAAGAACAAACGACGGCCTCTGGTCTCGTACTTCCCGAAACCGCTAAAGAAAAACCACAGCAAGGTACCGTGATCGCGGCCGGCCCCGGTCGCCGTGATGATGATGGCAAACGAATTGTCATGGATGTCCAGGTCGGTGACAGCGTACTCTACGCCAAATACGCCGGTACGGAAATCAAAATTAACAACGAAAAACTGCTCATCCTCAAAGAATCTGACATTTTAGCCATTGTCGAAGGCTAATCAATCCATCTACAGATAACATGGAGAAAGCTCAATAACTATCTAGGCAGCTCTGTGTCATCCGTGTACTAAAATCCAGGAGAAATTACCATGGCGAAGCAACTCATCTTTTCCGAAGAAGCCCGTCGCAAACTAAAAGTAGGCATTGACGCTGTAGCCAATGCCGTCTCTACAACCCTCGGCCCTAAAGGGCGCAATGTCGCCCTAGACAAAAAATTTGGCGCCCCCACCGTCACCCATGATGGTGTCACCGTCGCCAAAGAAGTTGAACTGGAAGACCCCTTTGAAAATATGGGGGCCCAACTGCTCAAAGAAGCCGCTACTAAAACCAACGACATCGCCGGGGACGGTACCACCACCGCCACCGTTTTAGCCCAAAGCATCGTCAACGAAGGGTTGAAAAACCTGGCTGCTGGGGCCAACCCAATGCTCCTCAAACGAGGGATCGAAGCAGGTGTCAGTGCCCTATCCCAACGCATCCGCGAAATGGCCGTGCCGATTGACAGCATGGACGAAATCGCCTCTGTAGCCTCTAACTCTGCCCAGGATGAAGCCATCGGCCAACTGATCGCCGAAGTGATGGCCAAAGTGGGCAAAGATGGGGTTATCACCGTTGAAGAATCCCGTGGTCTGCAATTCGAGACCGAATATGTAGAAGGGATGCAGTTTGATCGCGGCTACATCAGCCCTTACTTCATCACTAACCCGGAAACGATGGAAGCAACCATCGAAGACCCGTATATTCTCATCCATGACAAGAAAATCAGCTCCGCCCAGGATTTAGTGCCGGTTCTGGAAAAATTGATCCAGATTGGCAAACGCAGCCTGGTCATCATTGCCGAAGATGTAGACGGTGAAGCCCTGGCGACTCTGGTGCTGAACAAATTGCGCGGCACCTTCAACGCCCTGGCGGTTAAAGCCCCTGGCTTTGGCGACCGCCGCAAAGCGATGCTGCAAGACATCGCCATCCTGACCGGTGGGCAAGTGATCACCGAAGAAATGGGGCGTAAACTGGAAAGCACCCAGATCAGTGACCTGGGCCGGGCCGCCAAAGTCGTCTCCACCAAAGATGATACCACTGTCGTAGATGGTTCTGGGGATGAATCGCAAATTAAGGGGCGCGTGGAACAAATCCGGGCCGAAATCGAGCGCAGCACCTCTGACTATGACAAAGAAAAGCTGAACGAGCGTCTGGCCAAATTGGCTGGTGGTGTGGCTATCATCCGCGTCGGCGCGGCGACCGAAGTCGAATTAAAAGAGAAGAAACACCGGGTGGAAGATGCCCTGAGCGCGACCCGTGCTGCTGTAGAAGAAGGGATTGTCCCTGGTGGCGGTGTGGCGCTGATCAATGCGCTGCCTGTTCTTGACGGCGTGGAAGTACCAGAAGGGGATATCCGCACCGGTCTGAACATTTTGCGCCAGGCTTTGTTAGCTCCCATGCGTAAAATTTCCGCCAATGCCGGCCAGAATGGGGATGTTATTATCCAAAATGTGGCCCGTGAGCAGGAAAAACAAGGGGATAAAAATATTGGCTACAATGTGTTAACCGACAAATACGAGAACATGATCAAAGCAGGGATCACCGACCCGGCCAAAGTGACTCGTGGGGCGTTGGAAAATGCTGCCAGTATTGCCTCTATGATTCTGACTACCGAAGCGTTGATCACTGATATTCCGGAAAAGGATAAAGCTCCAATGATGCCCCCCGGCGGTGGCATGGGCGACTTCTAAAGGATGAAGGATGAATTATGAGGGATGAAGTGATAGCTGCTCCCGCATAGTTTGTCATTTTTGTAAGCAGTTAAAGAAAGACCCCTCGGTTGAGGGGTCTTTTTTATTGGTTTGTAGACGGCCCATCACGGGCAAAATCGTGGTCGGCGGTCAAATTGTAAAGATCGCTGAACCATGCTTCAATGACTAACTGCCAGCAGCGCCGTTGCTTGATAAAACTGGTTCAATGTGGCTTAAGGCCCAGTCAATCTCTGCTTTGGTGATGACCAGGGGGGGAGCAAAACGGATGACGTTTTCGTGGGTCTCTTTGCACAAGATGCCCCGGTCGCGCAGGGCTTCGCAGAAGCGGCGGGCGGGAATGTGCAGTTCAACGCCAATGAACAGCCCTTTCCCTCTCACTTCTTTGATGTGGTCGCTCTCAAGCCGCTGTAAACGGCCCTTAAAATAAGCCCCCAGTTCCTGGGATTGCTGCACTAGTTTTTCTTCATGTAATACTTGTAAGGCAGCACGAGCCACAGCCGCCCCCAATGGGTTGCCGCCGAAGGTGCTGCCATGATCACCGGGGCGGAACAATCCTAAAATTGATTTGTCGGCGATGACAGCGGAGACAGGGTAATAGCCACCGCTGAGGGCTTTGCCGATGATGATCATATCGGGACGGACCCCTTCATGGTCACAGGCGAACAGTTTGCCGGTGCGCCCCAGACCGGTTTGGATTTCATCGGCAATGAAGAGAACATTGTTTTGCTGGCACAAGGCCGCGGCCGCGCTCAGGAACCCCTCTGGCGGCACAATCACGCCGCCTTCACCCTGAATCGGCTCTACCATAAAGGCTACGGTGTTGGGGGTAATTGCCTGGCGCAGGGCTTCTAAATCGCCATAAGGGATCAGGGTAAACCCAGGAGTAAAAGGGCCAAAATCTTCCTTATATTGTGCTTCGGAAGAAAAACCGACGATGGTGGTGGTGCGGCCGTGAAAGTTGCCTTCGCAGACGATAATTTCTGCTTGATCGGCGGCAACCTGTTTCACTCGATACCCCCATTTGCGGGCGGCTTTGATGGCGGTTTCGACTGCTTCAGCGCCGGTGTTCATGGGTAAGGCCATCTCATAGCCGGTCATTTCCGACAACTCCTTAAGGAATGGCCCCATCTGATCGTTGCGGAAAGCGCGTGAGGTGAGGGTTACTTTGTCGAGTTGGGCCAACATAGCGGCTTTGATTTTGGGGTGGCAGTGCCCTTGATTGACGGCGGAGTAGGCGGCCAGGCAGTCAAGGTATTTGTGACCATCCACATCGTAGACCCAGGCCCCTTCAGCCCGCTCGATGACGACATCGAGGGGGTGATAATTGTGGGCGCTGTAGGTTTCATCCAGTTGGATAAAGTAATCGCTGTTCATAAAATGCTCCTTAAATGGGTGGCTTAACGGGAAAAGCCAAAAAACTCAGAGAAGCCAATTTCGTTTGGCTTCTCTGAGTTTTTAGAGGGATTGTTAGAAGGGAATTGTACCTCGGTTGGGGTTATTCGGGCATATTGTCTACCGCGGCCGCGACCTTAGCCGCATCCACCGTTGGTACTGGGTAGGGGCGGGTACCAAATTGGGTCAGCGCGGCCGCGCCCAACCCCACCGCTCCCACAATGGTCATCAGCAGCCATTGACCAAACCCCATGCCCAGAATATGGAGCAGCCCGACCATCAGGGAGAGGGCAACGGTGCCAATAACGGTCGTTGTTGGTAATGAGGGGTTCTTGAGTTTAAGCGGTTCGGCCAGCCATACCCCTACTTTGTGCCCAATGGCGACCCAACCCATGAGCGCGGCCGCGGCCAGGGCTACCGATAGCACAATCACAATCGGGAAACCCAACAGCCCCAGGCCACAGGCCAGAATCAAAATACCAAACACCGCCGATAACAGGGCCATGAGCGACGCCCCAGCAATACCCGTGAGCAGCCCCACGGTGCCACTTACCACCGGCTTTTCACTGACGACGGTACTGACCTGGTGCAGCTGCCGGGGAAAAACGGAAGCAATGACCAACGCCAATACCCCCAACGTAAAGGTCCACCCGGCCGCTTCCATCACCCGGCCCACGAACCGCCCAATGCCCCACTGCCATTGCGGCGGAGGCACAGTTGTAGGGGGTCCTAGCAGTTGATTTAAGATTCCCCAACCAGGGATAGCTGGCGCAATCTTGCAAGGTGCATGGGTGGTACTCTGGTTGACCAACTTCCCACCGGTAATTACACACTCTCCCCGCAATTGTGCGGTTTCCCCCCATTCCAGGTCGCCATTGAAGATCACTACATCCCCATTGACCGTCCCAGCTATGAAAACATCCCCCTGGGTTACGATAATGCTGCCGTTAATTGTGGCTCCATTTTCAACCCGTAAATCTTCATTCAGCAGGACAATATCCTCATTCACCACGGCCCGAGGCGGGATAATGCGATCTGCCGGGGGGGCAGCTCTGATCAGACCAACCGGCATCAAAACAGCGAGTAGTAAAAGCAAAAATCCTAAACGTTTCATCTTACCTTCTCCTTATGCTCTCACCTGCTGTGTCGCCAGTTGTGGGGTTGTCAGTTGGCTGTAAACGCCGCCCCACAGCCAGATAATGCCGACCATCATCAAGAGAATGCCAACAATGGCTGGTTGTTCAGAAACGAAAGCGCCAGCCAGGTTAAGCAAGGCGTTGAGCATGACCGGCAGCAGCTCAAGAATGTGCCAGGCTGTACGAGCGATGCCTGTCAAAATGGTGAGATCAAGCAGCGGGGCACCCACACTGGTAACTAGCAGCACGGTCCCCATCAAGGGGATTACCCCACTGAGCAAAAGCAGCCCATAGATGGCCCCAATAACCCAGGTGCGGTAAGCCGGGTGGGGCAGCCGTCCCAGGGTTCGCTGCACCAAATCAACAGGGGGGGCCAGGGCTGGGGTGGTGCGGAGCAAGGTTTCTACCGCTTGCAAGGCGTACCACTCCTGGGCACAGGCGGTGCAGGTCTGTAGATGGCCCTCCAGGCTGATCCACCCCTCTTCTGGTAGATCATCATCCAGGGCATCCATCATGAGTAAATAAATCTCTTCGTGATCCATCCGCTTCTCCTCCGCATGTAAGTTTCTAGTTTCTGGTTTCTAGTCCTTAGATGTTCCTTGTCTGATCTAAGCCATTTCTGCGGCCGCCATCTCTGCTGGTTGAATTAAGCCAAGCTCCAACCCGGTTTGGGCTAACATACGCCGGGCACGGAACAGGCGGGATTTAATCGCACTGACCGTTGTTTGCATTACCTCGGCGATCTCCTCATAGGAAAGATCATGCCAATAACGCAAAACCACCGTCTGCCGGTAATCGTCCGGTAACTCCTGTAAAAGGGTTTGCACCATCTGTTGCTGTTCGTTCATAACCGTTTGCGCTTCCGGGCTGCTCGCTTTGTCCGAGTGAAGGGCCGGGTGAGGCGGCAGGGGTTCATCTATAGAAAGCAAAATCGCCCGCCGCTTGCGAATAATGTCAATACAATAGTTTGACGTAATAGAGAGCATCCAGGTGCTGAATTTATGGGCTGGATCATAACTGTCCAGGCGGGTATAAGCGCGAATAAACGCTTCTTGGGCAGCTTCCTCGGCTTCTCCACTGTTATTCAGCATCCGATAGGCCAGATTAAAAACAGGGCCTTGATACGCTTCAATGAGATTGCCAAAAGCGGTTTTGTCACCCTGCCGGGCTAAATCCAACCAGATTTGTTCTTGATCCACCGAATTAACTCCTGACTCTGTGTTGAACTGTACGCAGAGTCACGGCAAAAGTTTTGGCTATGGTTTGGGCGATCTTTAATAGGGTTGATCGTCGGCTGCTGACCGCTGACCGCCGACGGCCATCAAGAAATTGTAAGGCGGTAATCAGGGTATTATACGCATATTCAGTAGGGGTGTTGCAGGGGGAGATTGAGAGATTGAGAGATTGGAGATTGCCCACTTGGTCACTCGCATACTCGCATACTTGCCATCCTTTGACGATGGTTCTACCCTGTCTTATAATGCACGCCTTATGGCAACTGAGACGACTGAAAACGAGAAACGATCTTTACCCTCTACACTTTACACAGAGGAATATTTTTTAACGGCCTGTGAAGGGTATGATGTCTTTCTGGAATCAGAGGGGCAGCATTTGTCGCGGCGGCTGCGGGATGCGTTTGCCGTGGCTGGGGTAGGCCCAGGGATGCGGGTGCTGGATGTGGGCTGCGGCCGCGGCGAAATTATCCGCCACTGTATGGAAATTGGGGTCGAAGCCTACGGCATAGATTACGCCGAAGTTGCCATGCAAATGAGCCGAGAAGTCATCCAGGGGCATATCCAGGCCCACCCCGAACAAACGTATAAAACCGGTATCTGCCTGGCCGATGCTAAAAAACTGCCTTTTCCCAGCGGCTACTTTGACCGTATCTTGCTTTTTGATGTGGTCGAACACCTTTACCCCTGGGAACTGCACGAAGCGCTGCTTGACATCCATCGCGTCCTGAAACCAGATGGGCGGCTGGTAGTGCATACCGCTCCTAATCGCTGGTATGATGTGTATGCTTATCCCTGGGTGCGCCGGGTGCGGATTTTGTTGGGGCAGGGGGCCAACTATCCCAGGGACCCCAGAGCCATTACCCCGGCTAACCAGGATGTCCACGTCAACGAACAAGATTTATTTGGCCTGAAACGGGTGTTGGCAGCGGCCGGCTTCCAGGCCAAAGTGTGGTTGGACAGTCCCCCCCAGAATCGGCAAGAGAATTTTCTCATGGCCGGATTACGCCGCCTGGCTTTTGATGTTCCCCCTTTCCGTTGGTTTTTTGAGCGCGAGCTATTTGCCGTAGCCGATAAACGAAAATAAGTGTAAACAATTTTACACTTAGCCATCCCTCTTGCTCCCTTTGTGCGGATTCCCCAGAGGGCGTGAAAAAGACGAATTTTTTAATCTAAACAGGTTGCCCTGATAGTACGCCCGTGCTATAATGCCTCTCGTTGACCGCCAGATGTACGCATTAATAATGTGTGCACCCCCATATATAGCCATTGGTATTCGTTTTACTCTAGCAACACACTATATAGCGGTTGGCACACCAGAAGCGGAGAATTAATCATTGAAATGCCCTTATTGTTCCCAGGATGAGACCCGTGTCATAGATACCAGCCATGATCAACGTGGTGGCATTCGGCGGCGGCGTGTATGTGGCTATTGTGATCAGCGATTTACAACCTATGAACGCCCCATCCTGGCCACACCTATGGTCGTCAAACGGGACGGAACAAGAGAGGAGTTCTCACGGGAAAAGCTGCTGTCTGGTGTCAGGTTGGCTTGTGTCAAACGCCCAGTATCTGCCACAGATGTTGAGCAATTGGCGGGAGAAGTTGAGTCTGAACTACAGCAGTTGGGGCGGGCGGAAGTCTCTAGCCGCCAGGTGGGAGACCGTATCATGGCCAAATTGAAGGAGTTAGACGAAGTGGCTTATATCCGTTTTGCCAGTGTCTATCTCCGCCTCGGTGATCTAGGCTCCATTCGGAATGAAATTGACCGCTTGCTGAAGGAGTAAGCGCATCGGTTAATCAAGGGTGTGCCCGTCTGGGCTGGTTTCTTATTGTCTCCATTAAACTTTACATAATATAGGAGAATTATATGTCTGAACAATCTACATTACAGGTGACTTCGGTGGAAGCGGTTGTTTCTACCACCAGCAATGGCAAAAATGGCACCCATCATAATGGAAATGGCGCGTTACCGTTGCCGACAATGATTGTCAAGCGAGATGGGCGCGTGGTACCGTTTGATATTGGTCGGATTGAGAATGCGATGGCTCGCTGTTTTGCCGGTTTAGGTGAAGAGTCACAAACCCCTGTAGCGGAGTTAGCCAGACGGGTTGTTAATGTAGTCGCCGCCCGGCATGATCAGCCAACGGTGGAAGGGGTGCAAGATATTGTGGAGACGGTGCTGCTGGCGGCTGGAGAGTACGCGGCCGCTAAAGCATACATTCTCTACCGGGCCGAACATGCCAAAATCCGCTCTAAACGGCCTGTACCCCTGCCGGTACGCCGGGCGTTTGAAGCCTCAGATGTTTACTTCCCTACCCAACTGCAAAAATTTCAGTTTTACGATAAATATTCCCGCTTCAACTATGATTTAGGTCGCCGCGAAACCTGGCTGGAAACAGTAAACCGCTCGGTAGAGTTTTTACGAGAACTGTCCCATGGCCGCCTGCCAGGGGAGATGTATGAGCAGGTACAACAGGCGATTTTGCAGATGAAGGCGATGCCTTCCATGCGGCTGCTGGCAATGGCTGGCGCGGCCGCGCGACGCAACAATATCGCCATTTATAACTGCTCCTACATGCCCGTGGACAGCATAGATTCCTTCGTGGAAGCTCTGATTATCTCCATGAGCGGCTGCGGGGTTGGTTTTTCGGTGGAACGGCAATACGTAGAACAGTTCCCCCGCATTCGTCGCCAGAGTGGCCATGCTCTCCGCTTTCATCTAGTTGAGGATTCATCCGAAGGGTGGGCTGAGGCGGTACGCCTGGGCATCAATACCTGGTTTGAGGGGGAAGATATTCGTTTCGATTACAGTGAGGTGCGGCCAGCCGGGGCCCCCTTACATATCAAAGGGGGGCGGGCCTCGGGGCCAGAGCCGCTGCGCCAGATGTTAGAGTTTGCCCGGACCCGTATTTTAGCTCGACAAGGTGGTTTTTTGCGGCCGCTCGATGCCCATGACATCATGTGTGCCATTGGGGGGGCTGCCGTTTCAGGGGGGGTGCGTCGGACAGCTATGATCTCCCTGTTTGATTATGATGATAATGAAATGCGTTACGCCAAAGATGGTGATTTCTGGCGTAATAACAGCCAACGATGGAACGCTAATAACTCGGCCATCTGGCCGGATAGGGTGCTGGATCAAACAGAAGTGACCAGCTACGTTCTCGATATGGTCAAATCAGAACGAGGGGAGCCGGGAATCTTCAATCGGCGAGCGGCTGTAGAAAACCGTCCTGAACGTCGCTTACCCGCTGACTTCGGCACGAACCCGTGCGGTGAAATAATATTGAGACCCTATCAATTTTGCAATCTTTCCAGTGCAATTGCGAGAGAGCATGACACATATGAGACCCTGAAGGAAAAGGTAGAAGCGGCCGCGATCATCGGCACCTTGCAATCTATGGCAACCTACTTCCCTGGCCTGCGCTCCATCTGGCAAACCAACTGCATTGAGGAGCGTCTGCTGGGGGTAGATTTGAATGGACAAATGGACAGTGCGGCCGCGCAAGACCCCGAAATCCAGGCCCGACTGCGTCAGGTAGCCGTGGACACCAACCGGCAGGTGGCCGAAATGTTGGGTATCAACCAATCAGCGGCCATCACCTGCGTCAAACCATCCGGCAACTCATCCCAACTCCTGGACTCGGCTTCGGGTTTACACGCCCGCTGGGCTCCTTACTACATTCGTAACGTCCGTGTTGGTGCCCATACCCCCGTTTTCAAAGTGCTGCAAGATGCCGGTGTGCCTATGGATCCAGAAAACGGCCAGACCCGCGAAAATGCCAACACCTGGGTAGCCCATTTCCCCGTCAAAGCCCCGGCCAACGCCGTCACCCGCAATGACCGCACCGCTTTGGAGCAGTGCGCTTACTGGCTGCAAAACAAAATCCATTACACCGAGCATAACCCCAGCGTTACCATTACCTACCGCCCCAACGAGGTGATTGATCTCATCAAATGGATTTGGGAGCATCAGGACAAAATAGGGGGAATGGCGTTTTTACCTGCCTTTGATGCCCAATACGACCAAATGCCTTATGTAGAAATTAGCGTAGAGGAATACAACCGGCTTGTAGCGCAATTCCCAGAAGTGGATTTCTCCAAAATTTACCGTTATGAGGAAGAGGATTTAACCACGGCGGCCCAAGAGTTAGCCTGCCTGGCGGGTCAATGCGACATCTAAAACAGATCAGCGGCCGCGCTAATGACCCCAATAACTGTTATCCATCTGGATAATTTGTCCAAAATTGGCTGCTTTTAGTGACTTACGGTCAAAGGGAATGTCAAAGCAGGCAAGGGTGATGTCGCGTTGCTCTTAATCCGATAAAGTGGTTCAATCGTCGAGATTGAACCACTTTATCCCCAGAATCAACCCCCTATTAACCGCTGCCCATGATAAAGCTTACAACCCAGCTAACATTAAAGAATATTTGTTCACCCCCTATTCCTATTGACTTTGCTAATGGCTTTGTTAATATTTGATGGGTATAATGGTATCGTACCAGTTTATTTTTAGTAATTATTATCAGGAGTCATACAGATGAAGCAAATAGATAAACTTGATGAGCCATACCAGGCTCAGAAGGTTGCTAACTACCAACCCCCCGCTATTATTTATGAAGGAACGATCAGCACACGGGCAGGTTCACCTATTGGCCCACGTCCTGGGGGAGATGATCAAGCAATTGATCCGGTTGATTTATTTGGCGATGACGAAGGTTAGGGGTTCTCACTATTGGCCTTTGTTTTGGTGACAAATCTATAAATAAAACAAAAGGGTGCTGAAAAGCACCCTTTTTTGCTACAGGGATCTTGTGCCTGGCTGCCCCCCGTTTGTAACCATAACCTCCTGAAAATAACTTACCGGCTTAGACCTGATGGGTTTCTGAAAACCTATCAGGTCTGGGTGGAGCTTGTTTTGGGGCGATTACCTAAGCGTTACCCCACTTTTAAGGTAAAGCCCCAGGATTTGGGAAAGGCCAGGAGCGAAAATCATTGGTACATACGTTGGTATCACGCCAGTAGGGGAACCGCTCGTAAGTGTGGTTGGAGGCCGGGAGCAGGGGGCACGGGGCCTGACCTGGGAAGTAACCATTCCCGTAAACCAATACGTCTATCACATTGTCATGCTGATCACGCAGGATGACTTCATCGCCACTGTTCCCCAAACGAATAAATGCCAATGGATCACCCCAGGTTGGATCATCAATGAGATCAGGTACGGTAGGGTCACTGTCTATAATCTCAAAATCGGGGTTGAAACCGAATAAGGTGTGGAAGGCTGTAGCGGTAGTAGCAATGACCAATGTGCCACCGGGGGGAATGATCGTGCCAGCAGGGAAACGGCGGACGTCTTCAAAGCCATTGGGGTTTTGTTCCAGGGCATCGCCAACGCTGTAATTGCTGATGTTAATGGGCTGGGATGTGGGATTGACCAGTTCAATAAATTCAGCGTCATCATTGGCCCCAGGGGGATCATAAAGCACTTCGCTGATCAGGACGTAGCTGGCTGGTCCAGTGTATTGATTAAAAACAACGGGCAGGTAAGTTTGTTTAATCCAATCCCGGTTAAATAGGTCGGCTAACAAGTTGAAAGCGGCCAGTGAACGAACCTGTAAGGCTACTTCGCGGTTGGCTTTGGGCGAATTTTCGGTGCCGTTGATGCTGCCCACGTGGATATATCCCTGGCCGTTGATGCGGGCTATGACCATTTTGTTGTGGATGCCCAGGCCGGTGGGGTTGCCTGTGCGGCATTCCAGGCTGAGGGACTCAGCGGCCGCAAGCGCATTGAGCGTCGTACAGGTAGCATGGTTGCTGGTCGCGGCCGCAGGAGTATCAAAATACCCATCCAGAAGTAGGTAGACTGCTGCTCCACGTCGGGCCGCCGCGATATACGCCTCTAAACGGGGGTTAGGGTCAGCCGTTGGGTTAGAGTTAGTCGGCCCCCAGTAAGGCCGTTCAGAGAGCTGCTGTACCAGAATCAGATCCCCGGCCCCGGCCCGGTTCAGCATCCCTACTAAAGCATCCTGGTCGCGCAGGCTGTTTTCTGGGGCCTGGAGAATCTCAAAACCAAAATTACCTGTCAGGGTGACTGGGTTGGGAAAACGAACCGTATAGGTGGTGCCCCCAGTGGCAGTAATGGGCACGTACCCTGGCGGCGGATTACCCCAGGTGGGGTGGCCGGCCGTCCAGGGGAACAAGTCTATATGGTTAACCGGGTCAAAGTCGGCTTGCCAGATGGCCTGGAGATGGGCGATGACGCCTGGTGCCGTGGTTATCAGCACGACCCCACGCCGGCCCCAGGTGCCATCGCTCTTATCATCATCGGGCAGGCTGTTGGGGCTGAGGTTTTCGCTGCTGATGATCGCTTTTTGGCCGTCTATGATAAGAAATTTGGCGTGGATGTAGGTATACCGGTCGAAGATACGGTTGGAACTGTCATTGATCATAAACCAACATTGCCCACCGGCGGCTGCAAGCTCCTGGCAAATATATCTTTCCTGATTGCTAATGCCACCAGGGGGTCCCCCTTCTAATAATAAAGTGACCGCCACCCCGCGTGCGGCCGCGCTCTTCAGGGCGTTCATAATGCCAATATGCTCAAACGTGTGACTTTCCCCCACAATGCTGCTTTGGGCGTTGTTGATGTGGGCCACAATCGCCTCATAAGCGTTGTCTGGAGCGATGGCAATGGTCAAAACGGCTGTTTGCGTAATTTTGGTGGTAAAAAAGAAGCTGTCTAAATCCCAGCCAGGGTACATCACCTTACGCCCATTGATAATATCATCGGTAGATTGAGCCCAATCATTGGCTGTATCGGTATCGGGGATGACCTGGCCGGTAGCCTGGTGCCGTTTGCGGTATAAAATTTGTCCCTCTTCACCGGATTGCACCCCACCTGAATACGGTTGGACCGCCGGCCCACTCCAGCCAACCGTTGTAATATCCCCATTTTCATAAACCAACGTATCTATCGCCTGTAAACTGCTATCCAATAAAATCACCTCATCGCCAGTGTTAGCGAAACCGGGCCAGGTGCCGCTCATATTGGGCACAGACGGCGTGGAGTCCACCCGCTCAAAGTCAGGTAGAAAGCCAAACTGACGGGCAAAAGAGAGGCCATTATTGGTCAGCCAAATCGCTTGCCCTGGGGCCAGACTGGTGCTTATCGGGAGAGTGACCGGATTAGCCGTCGAGCCATCGGTCACTTTCCAGCCACTCACATCAACCGGTTGGCTGCTGATATTTTGGATTTGTACCGCTTCATCTGGTTCATTTGTCTCGTAGCCATCATAATAAACGGCGGAGATGACTACAGTGGTGGAAGGTTGAGCTAAGAGAGTGGGAGTAGGGTGGGGATAGATGGTTAGAAGCAAAAAAACTGGTAAACAGGAACAGATCAACAGCCAGAAGATGCGTTTCATCAGATACTCCTTTTAATGTTATGGTGTTGTCAAATAAAACAAGCGGTGGTTGTACGAAAATTCAGGTAAAAAATGCACCCTGAAATTAGTTTGATTAGGGCAAATTGATAATGTTTCAGATTGGAGAGCGACACGTTTGGCAAAATTTTAGAGTGCGCGGAATGGGATTTATTATAGCTAAAAATATCTAGGAAACAAGACTGGGGCAATAAAAAACCTCAGGCATTGAGAAAAAATGCCTGAGGCTTGTCCCACATACAAAGATAATAAATCTTTTTTATAATGAATTGAGAGCTTGTTCTATATCGTTTGTGTGTACGATCTCGTGGTCGCCAACGATTTGAAAAATTTCCGCGATGGTGAGGATGCGGCCGCTGCCATGCCGCCCCTTTTTCTGCCAGTCATCTTCACCCATATTATCTAACAACATGAGCAGGTTTGCCCGGCCTTCTTCAAGCTCTGTCAGTAACTCAGCCGGCGTTTTATTTTGGTTTTTGCTGACGGCCCGGTTATTCCAGCGGGACAGATCAAACCCTTCTGAGACGCCGGTTCCCCCAGCCTGGATTTGGGCAATTTGAGCGGCCATACCTCGTTGGGCCTCAACCAGATGGCGCAAAATATCAGCGGCCGTCCATTGGTTCTCTTCACTAAAAACAACCGTCTGCCACTGGGCCTCGTCCAGAGGTTGCAAACATTGTAACAGGGCTGCCCGGCTGTTAGATAAGTGCTGTTGCAAAGTTTCTCGTTGGGTTGACATAAAATCTCCTTGTGAAGTTGCGTGGGATTATTGTTGGAACTTTAGTCCCTCAGAGGTAGCGTCAATGGTAATCTCGGCCGCGCCCTCGCCTCGCTTTTGGGTAAGTAAAAAGTTAGCCAGGGGGTCCCGTAAATGACGGGCGATGATACGACGCAGCGGCCGCGCCCCGAAATGGGGTTCGTCATTTTGCGCCAGCAGCCATTGCCGGGCCGCCGGGGTAATCTCCAGTTTTAGCCCCTGCTGCTCGGCCAGCTTCAATTCCCGCTTAAGCAGCAGATCTAAAATTTGGGCCAACTGCTCCTGGTTTAACTGGTGGAACATCACAATCTCATCCAACCGGTTGAGAAATTCAGGGCGAAAGAAGCGATGCACTTCCCCCATGACCATCTCTCGTTCGTGTTCCCCTAACACGGGGGTAAGCAGATGGCGTGAACCCAGGTTGCTGGTCATAATCACCACTGTTTCACTAAATGTCGTCAGCCGCCCCTGGCCATCGGTGAGTCGTCCCTCATCCAGCAGTTGCAAGAGCAAATCAAATACCTTGTTATGGGCTTTCTCTACCTCATCAAACAAGACCACCGTATAGGGGCGTTCGCGGACGAAGTTGGTTAGCTGACCGCCCCCCTCAAAGCCAACATAACCGGGTGGGGGGCCAATGAGCCGGTTGACGCTGGCCTCTTCCTGGTATTCACTCATATCCAGGGTGATCATGGCATTTTCAGTGCCAAACATGAACTCAGCCAACGCCTTGGCCAGCTCTGATTTGCCTACGCCGCTGGGGCCAAGAAAGAGAAAGGAGCCGATGGGCCGTTTGGCATCTCGCAGCCCTACGCGGGCTGTCTTAACTGCCCGGCTTACCGCTAATATGGCCTCTTCCTGGCCGATGATCCGCTCATGCAGCCGTTCCACCATGTTGGCGTATTTGCTCTGCTCTTCTTCCCCTAACTTGTTCATGGGGATTTTGGTGATGAGGCTGGCGGCCGCGGTCACATCATCTTTATCTACCCGGCCATCACTGTTTACCTGAGGCAAGTTGGCCAGATGCTCCTGGCGCACCATTCGCACCAACGCGGCCGCCCGCTCGGCTAATTGGATGGCACTGGTGGGCAGGGGAGTGGTTTTGATATATTGATGGGCCAGGGCTGCGGCCGCGCTCAACCCATCCTGCGTCATCGTCACCTCATACTCCTGCTCCAACCGCTGCCGGTGCAGGGCTAAAATTGCCCGCGTCTCTTCTGGGGTAGCGGCCGGCACCAAGAGCCGGTGGCTGTTCTGGCGGATGAGCGGGTCCTGGTTCAGCCGATCATAGTTGACCTGATCGGTTGTACCGATAATCACTTGCTCCGTGCCCAACAACGCTTTGTGCAGCTCATTGCTCACCTGGTGGGGGAACTTCATCCGCAGCCGGTCGCCGAAGAACCGTTCTACCCCTGGCACCAACAGCAGCCCGCCGCTGGCCCGGCGCAAGGCAGCCCGCACGGCCGCCAGGGGGTTTTCCAGCAGGGCGGATTCATTCATTTGCACGACGGAGCGCAGATTGGGCGGCCCTTTGCCCTCGGCCAGCAGTTGGGCCAGGCTGTATACCAGCGTTCGTTTGCCCACCCCTTCTTCTCCCACCAAAATGATGTGCCTCTTGCCAGAGAGGGCTAACAGGCTTATCATCTCTTTAAGCAAATTTTCCCGCTGGTACAAAGGTTGGGCTTTACCTGCCTGGGCCTCAGCCATAAAATCATAAATAACGGGTGCGCCGCTGGCGGCCACATCTCCCAAACTGGCAATGATACCGCTTTGGGTCAGGCCAAGCCGCTGCAAGACGCCGTAGGTGGTCATACGGGGGTCGAGCATGGCGGCCAGGATGTGCCCACTGCTTACTTTTAACTCATCGCGGGCCTGGGCAATGGTTAGCCCTTCGTCCAGGGCGAATAACATCTCATCAGCCAGGGGAATGGCCTGGCCGTAGTCGTCCGTGAAGGAAAATTGGGCATCCCGGCCAGGGGCGTGACGGGCCATAGTTTCTACTCGCCCGCGCAGTTCATCTAGCTTAAAGCCTCGTTGTTGAGCTAATTTGGTTAAAATTTGGTGCGCGGCCGCGTCCTTATCATCCAGAAAAACACGCAGCAGCAGTTGAGGGGTGAGCAGCTTAAGGCCATACGCTGACCGCTTCGCGGCCGCGTCACTCATTAAACGGGCTAACTCAGGTGAAGGAATGTTTGGGTTTAAGGCACTCATGCCCAGAATGGTACAACGGTGTGCTAGAGACGACAATGGTTAGTTTCGAGTTTCGAGCTTCGAGTTTTGTTCTACTCTGTCCTCAGCCCTCACACCTCAGTCTTATCAAGGAGTTATTATGCCAGGTAAAGAACGAAAAAAAGCCCTTGTCCTGTCCGGGGGCGGCGGCCGCGGGGCCTACCACGTCGGGGCACTCCGCTTTTTAGAAGAGCATGAATGGTTTCCCGATATTGTGGTCGGCACCTCTATTGGCGCCGTCAATGGGGCAGCCATTGCCTCCGGGCATAACGCCTACTCCCTCTGGGCTTTGTGGCGGCGGTTGGAGACAAAACATGTGCAGCGGGCCAATCTCAACCCACTTAATGGTAACTTTTTGCTCAACACGGCTCCTTTGCGGGAAACATTGCAAAAAGAAGGGTGGGTTAACTTCGACCGGCTCAACTCTGATGAAGCAGCCGTTCATTTACGGGTCACCGCTACCGAAGTTCACAGCGGTCATCTGCACGTGTTTGGCAACAGCGGTGATATTTACCCCAGCCGGATGCGCCGTGAGCCATTGACTCTTGATCATATCATTGCCAGCTGCTCCATCCCCATCGTTTATCCAGCAACTGAGCTGCACGGCAATCTATATTGGGATGGGGCTACTGTTGCCAATACGCCGATGGGTCCGGCCATTGATGCCGGGGCTGAGGAAATCATCGTGGTCATTATGACCCCATTTGGGGATGATGAAGCAGCTGAGCAACAGCACCCACCCCGCAATCTGTTGGAAGCAGCCAGCACGACATTGGAATGGGCTTTGTTGGCGTCCTTTCAAGCTGACTTAAAGCTGTTCCGCCGGGTAAATGATTTGGTACGGCTGCAAGTGGAAAATGCCCGCCTGCAAGCCCACAATGCTTTGCTGTTGGGACAACTGCGAGGATTGATCAACTATGATGATTTAGTAGATGCTGATGGCAATGGCATTCCTGATCTTTTGGAGAAGGAGTATCATCAACTGCCGGATCCGATCATTGTTGCCCCCAAGCGACCTATTCCAGTAGAGCAAATTATCCAATATGAGCGGGCTAAGCATGAGCAGGTTTATAAGATGGGGTATGAAGATGCTAAACGAGCCTGGCGCGAGGCCGGCCGCGAGGTGGAAGGGGGGTAAATCCCTCACTCCTCTTCTCCCCCTCTCCCTGTCTCTGCTTCCGCCGCCAGGCAGTGGGGCCAGGGGTCTTCACCACACTGGAGAGCGGCCAGGGCGGGGCTGTCGGCATAATGACCGTGATACCGTTCGGGGAGTAAGGCGGCAATGTGGATCATAATGAGGTGGGTGTAGGCAGAAAGCTCATGCCCTTTGGGTCGGTGGCCCAGGTCCGGCAAGGTGAATGGCTGACCGATATGACACTCCAGGCGAGTGCGGCGCAGGCGGCGAGCGTTGCCGAAGACGACATCGGTATTAACCAGGCCAATGGGTAGGATAGGCACATTGGCTTTGCTGGCGAGATAGGCGGCCCCATCGCGGCCGCGAATCAATTTTCCTACCCGGCTCCGTGTTCCCTCTGGAGCCAGACCAAACACATCCCCCTGCTCAATCGCCGCCAACGCTTCCTTCAACGCCTTGCGGTCTACTTCCCCCCGTTTAATATAAATGGCCCCGCCCCAGCGCATCACCGGCCCAAAAAACCAGTGGGATTCCCACTTTTCTCCGGCAAAAAAACGAGGAGCCAGGCCAGGCAAAGAAATGAGCAAAACAGGCACATCGGCCGCGCTCAAATGGTTGGTGACCAGGATATACGGCCCGGCGGTTGGCCGATTTTCCCGACCATAAACCCGGTACGTACCGAAACAGGTATACAAAATCAATTTGATGATCAGACTCAGCGTATTAAGAAAAAAGATTCGTATCATGTTGGTTGAAGATGGGTTTGCACAAGAGGATAAACAGAGAAAACAGACATTCCTTATATGGTAACGTGTCCCCTATTAGTCGCCAAATTTGCCCGACGCTAACCCGTACTCTACAAAGTTGCGGACAAAAGCCCAAAATGTGCTATGATTAAAGCTAGATTAAGATTGAGTAACTATTTTCTGAGAATCGTTGGCTCTCACCACTTTAGTCAATGATATGTTTGGAAAAAAGTCTCAAGAAAGTAAGTTTGCTTAGATTCACAAATTAGGAGGATTCAGATGAAAACAAGAATGAAACTCATTTCTACAACCTTGGCAATGTTGGCTTTGCTCATTGCTTTTGGCGTTGCCCTGGCCAATGGGCCAGATGGCAATGGGGCTCGTGGTGGTATTCCAGATATAACTACCCCCGAAGTTGATCCGTTGGATCTGACTGAAGGGTTTGATGATATTACTACTTTGCCAGGCAGCGGATGGTTTAACCAAAACAACAGCAGTCCCGTAGGTACACTTGGCTGGTTCCAGGGCAACTTGACTGTTTTCACACCTCATGCAGGTTCTGGGTATCTTGCGGCCAATTTTAATAGTACTGCAGGTGCGGGTACGATTAGCAACTGGATGGTGACTCCTGTGCTAAATCTGAATGATGGGGATCAGGTTAGCTTCTGGACGCGCACAGCTACAGGTAGTATCTGGCCTGATCGCCTGGAATTACGTATGAGTCTCAATGGAGCCAGCACCAATGTTGGTACACTAGCCACTGATGTCGGTGATTTCACAACTTTGCTCCTCTCAGTGAACCCTACACTTGCTCAATTTGGTTATCCTGAAGTGTGGACGCAGTTCACCGCTACCATTAGTGGTGTTCCCACGCCAACGGATGGGCGTCTGGCTTTCCGTTACTTTGTTACCAATGGTGGGCCAAGTGGGGCTAACTCAAATTATATTGGCATTGACACCTTTAGTTTTGTGGATGCCACCCTGCCATCGCTGGACATTTCTATCTCCCCGGCTAGTCAGAACGTACCGTTTGGTGGCATGGCTAACTTCACCGTTGTGGTGACCAATACCGGTAATGTGGATCTGATCAATGTTGCGGTTGTTTCAAGTGAAGTGGCTGATTGTGATGAGACAATTGGTAGCCTGGATGAAGGAGACTCTTATACCTATACCTGTATGGATATGCCGGTAACGACTAGCTATACCAATACCGTTACGGTAACCGGCAATGAACCAACACCCCAGTTTGGTGGTGTGACCGCTAGTGCGGATGCTTTAGTTATTGTTGAACCACCGACCAGCGTCTCCCTGAGTTCGTTTGATGGCAGTGCTCCCCTGGTTTCTCCAACTATGATCGCTTTAGCTGGTCTGGCGATTATTGTTTTGGGCTTTGCGGTTTATCATCGCCTGAATGTTGTGGGACGCGGCCGCTAAGGAATAATGGTTAAAAGTTGTTTTCGTTGGTTCAACCGGCCAATATTGAACTAACCTAAACAGACAAAATGAAAACCCCCTGGTCAAAAGCCAGGGGGTTTTTTCGTTTCCTGGCCCAATTATTATGCCGGTAGTTATTAGATAAGGTACACTGGATAGTATGAGGCGTTTAGGGGTAATTTTGTGGCGGCTGCTTTTGCCCTGGGGGGGGCTGTTCGCCGGGCTGCTGCTCTCGCTGTGGGCGGTGACGCAGAGCCGGCAGGCGGCCCAGTTTATCCTGCTGACTTTGCTCCATATTCTGAGCCAAAATTTTTCCCTGCCGGTAGGGCGGGGGCAAGGGAATTTGCTGCCCCTGATTGGGGTGCTGGGAATTTTGGTGCTGGGGTGGCCGGCCGCGGCCGCGATGACTCTCGCCGGGTTTGTTTTAGCTGAACTGAGCCTGCCTCTGTGGCGGCCGCTCTGGCTGCGCTCCGGGTATGGAGGAACACCCTGGGGGGTGCGGTTAGCCCAGGGGGGGATTCACCTGCTGGCTTTATGGGCGGCCGCAACCTTCTTTCAGCGCACTGGTGGCCCCATCCCGTTCACCGCCGAGGCTCTTCCCGACGCGGCCGCGCCCCTGTTCTGGCTGATTCTGGCTTACAGCGCGGCCGCTCTAAGTCTCACCCTTCTCCTACACACCGTTCTCAGCCGCTCCTTCCTCAGCTTTTGGCGGGAAGATGGGGTCATCTGGCTGGCCTACCTCGTCTTAAGCCAGCCATTTGCCCTGATTGGCGGCCTCATCTTTGTTGATTTGGGGCTGCTGCCATTTACCGTCTTCTGCATCGGCGTTGGTATTTTGGCTCAGATGAATTGGCTTTCCTGGCAGCGACGTCATATTTTGCAGCAGCAGCTTAATCAGTTTGCCACTATCAACCAGGTGGGGGATTCGCTGCGGGAAAGTTTAGACCAGGAGACGGTTCTGGCCCGCACCTACCAGGTCATTAGCAAACTGCTGCCGGTAGATGGGTTTGCTGTCGCCCTACTGGATGAGAGCGGCCGCTGGCAAGAGCTATACCGTTTCCCCCCTACCCATTCCTCAACTCCTTACCAACCGGATGGGTTTACAGCCTGGGTGGCGGAACGCGGCCGCATCCTGGACCTGGATCAGGAAGGTATGGCCTTTGCCCGGCAGCACAACATCACCCCCCCGGCTCCGTTGCCCGCTTACTGGCTGGGGTTTCCTCTCAAAACGGCCGAACGGCTTATTGGGGTGATGCGTTTGCAGCGGTTTGATCCGACCCAACCGTTTTCTCGCTGGAACCGGGAAGTGCTGGGGGCGGTGGCTGGGCAGTTGGCTGCCTCGCTGGAAAATGCCCGCCTACATGGTGAAACGGTGCGCCTCTACAACCTGACTGATGAGGCGTTGGCCCGGCGGCTGGAGCAGTTACACGCTTTGTTGGATTCGACCCAGGAAGGGGTGTTGATGCTGGATCGCCGCGGCCGCGTGGCTCTCAGCAACCCCCTGGCGGCCCAACTATTGGGCCGCACCCCGGAGAAGCTGGCTAATGCACCCATTGAGGCAGAACAGGACGCGGCCGCATTAGGCTATACCCCCGCCCAATGGCAGCAGCTTCTCACCGATTGGGCACACAGTCAGGCCGCTATCACCCGATTCACCCGCCCGCCCGGGGTATGGGGCAAGGAAAAGCCAATTCATCTGGAGCGGCAGGAAGGGCCAGTGCGGGCTGCTGACGGCCAGGTGATGGGGTGGCTGATGGTGTTTCGGGATGTGACTGAGGAGCAGGAGCGGACCGCCTGGCGCACTGAGCTGACCCGGATGATTGTCCATGATTTGCGTAACCCGGTTACAACCCTGCTGACGATCAATGAGATGTTAGGCCAGCAGTTACAGGAGATTCAGGCCCCGCCGGAGACAATGGCTTTGGTGGGTACGGCCTATCTTAGCTGTACCAATATGCTGGATATGATTGATTCGCTGATGGATGTGAACCGGATGGAAGCAGGGCATCTTGTTGTAGACGCGGACGCCCTGGCCTTGCTGCCTCTTCTGGAACGGGTGCTGACCCATGTGCGGCCGCTGACTCTACCCCGGCAAATTACCTTCCACCTGACCTACCCTCCAGAAATTCCCTTTGTCTGGGTGGATGAGGATATAATCCGACGGGTCTGGCTCAATCTGCTGGATAATGCACTCAAATTTACCCCCGCTGGGGGTAAGATTACTATACATCTACAACCGGAGCCGCCGCCCCATGAACGAGTTGAACCAGGTGTCCGGGCAATGGTACAGGATGATGGCCCTGGCATTCCCGCTGAATACCAAGAGCGGATTTTTGACCGTTTTGTCCAGATTAACCAGGGTGGGGCGCAGGTGCGGGGCACAGGGCTGGGGTTGACCTTTTGCAAGCTGGCAGTAGAGGCCCATGGCGGCCGCATCTGGGTTGAAACTCCATCCGAAGGGGGCAGCCGCTTTGTCTTTACCCTGCCGGGAGTGCCGGGGGTTTGGGGTTTCTAGTGTCTAGTTTCGAGTAGCGAATCTATAAGTTCCCACCAGTTCCCATTAACCATTCACCCATTCACCAATTAATTATTATTACCCCCCATGCCCATCTTCATCCTCCTCATCCTCATTCTCCTCATCCTTTTCCTTTTAATCCAAAGGCTGGTGGAGCTGCGGCTGGCAGCGCAGAACCGGCGTTGGGCGTTGGCTCAGGGGGCGATTGAGGTGGGAGCCGGCCATTATCCTCTCTTTTTTCTGCTGCATGGGGGGTGGTTGGTGGGGTGGGTGGTTGAGGCGATACGGCATGGCCCGGTGTTGAGTGGGGTGTGGGGGGTGTGGTTGGGGCTGTTCGCGGCCGCGCAGCTTTTACGCTACTGGGCCATCATCACCCTGGGACCACGCTGGAACACCCGCATCCTCATCATCCCTGGTCGGCCCCCCATCAGCAGCGGTCCCTACCGCTATCTGCGCCACCCCAACTACATCGCCGTTGCCCTGGAACTGCTGGCCATCCCGCTCATCTTTAACGCCTGGCTCACCGCCCTCAGCGCCACCTTGCTCAACGCTGCCCTGCTGCTCCTCATCCGCATCCCCGCAGAAGAAAAAGCCTTAGACCAAACACGGCTCACCCCTGGCAACTGAGCTAAAGCGGTCAGCAGTCAAATTGTAAAGCTGAATTGAACCATGCCCCAAATATTCTCTCAATCCCTTTTGAATTTAGAATAGTCGGGGGCAGCATAACGAGTTTTGCCGCCGTCGCTCACTTCCATCATCGCCTTCACCTTCATCGGCAGGCCAAACAGGGTGATGAACCCTTCGGCGTGAGATTGATCATACACATCCTCCTGCCCAAAGGTGGCAAAATCTTCCCGGTAGAAGCTGTATTGGCTGTGCCGCCCCATGATTATCACATTCCCTTTATACAGCTTCACCTTAACCCAGCCGGTAACTGTCTCTTGGGTTTTTTCAATGAACGCCTGGAGTGACTCCCGCAAGGTGTGGTACCACTGTCCAAAATAAACCAGTTCGGCATACCGTAAGGCTATCTGCTCTTTGTAATGGGCCGTATCTCGATCCAGGCAAAGGGATTCTAATTCCCGATGAGCGGCGTACAGAATCGTGCCGCCGGGGGTCTCGTAGACGCCGTGTGATTTCATCCCCACCAGCCGGTTTTCCACTAAATCAATGCGCCCTACCCCATGTCTGGCCCCCAACTCATTCAACCGTTCGATGAGGCCGGCCGGGGGCATCTGCACATCGTTAACAGCCACCGGCGCCCCCTTCTCAAAATCAATTTTGACCATCTCCGCCTCATCTGGAGCATTTTCGGGAGAAACTGTCCATTGGTACATCACCTCTTCTGGCTCTTGAGCCGGGTTTTCTAACCGTCCCCCCTCGTGGGAAAGGTGCCACAGATTGCGGTCGCGGCTGTAGATGGATTTTTCTGTCTGGGTGACGGGGACGTTGTGTTGGCGGGCGTAGGCCAGGGCATCTTCCCGGGAGCGAATATCCCATTCTCGCCAGGGGGCGATCACTTTCAAGGTGGGGTTGAGTGCCTGGAAGGTTAGCTCAAAGCGTACCTGATCGTTCCCTTTGCCGGTGCAGCCGTGGGCCACTGCATCCGCCCCTTCCGCTTCGGCAATGGCGACCTGCCATTTGGCAATGAGCGGCCGCGCCACCGAGGTCCCCAGCAAATATTGTCGCTCATACACGGCCCCGGACTGGAGCATCGGGAAGAGGAAATCTTTGGCGAACTCATGGCGCAAATCTTCGATATACACCTTGCTGGCCCCGCTGGCCAACGCTTTGGCTTCCAACCCACCTAACTCTTCCCCCTGGCCAATGTCGGCGCAAAAGCAGATCACTTCGCAGCCATAATTTTCACGCAGCCAGGGCACGATGACAGAGGTGTCTAACCCGCCAGAGTAGGCGAGTACGACTTTGTTTACTTTTGCTTTGACCTTTTTAGACATGGTTAACTCCTACGAAATAAGTTTCGAGTTCCTTTCTAAATCCGTTGTTGCCTCCCCATGACAACAGCGGATAGGGAAATAAGCGGATGGTTGGCGGGAAAAATCTGGCTCTAAAGATTTAGACCGTGTTCTCCGTGCCGTTCAACTAAAGATAAAACAACGGCGGTTTCGTCGCAGTTGTTGACGAGAGGGCATTGCTGGCAGTCGTGCCACACCTTTTCGGGGAAATGGCTTTTGTCGGTGAGGGTGAAGCCGCAGGCCAGGAAAAAGGGGACGGCGCGAGTCAGAGCAAAAAGGGTGGGGATTTGCCGCTGCCGGGCTTCGGCAATGAGGGCCTGTACCAGCTTTTTGCCGATGCCTTGCCCTTGTACAGAGTCGGAGACGGCCAGGGAGCGTACTTCGACCAGGCCGCTGGTATAGCGGAGCAGGGAGACGCAGCCCACAATGACCCCATCTATCTCTGCGATGAACCAGTTGCCAATCCCCTGGGCGATGGCCTGGGGCGACCGGGGCAATAAATCACCCCGCCGGGCAAATTCGTTCACCAGGAGGACGATGCCTGGGACATCGGTGGGGGTGGCGAGGCGGACGGATGGAGTGGGGGAGTATGTGGGTATGGGAGCTGGCGCGGGCGTAAGGTGACTCGCATAGTTGCTTACAGGTAAAGTTGCCGCTTGGTCTAATTCAAACATAGGGTTAATACCTCCATTGCTTCGTCAATATGCGGCCGCGTCACAATCAAAGGTGGCACGAAACGGATCACATTTTCCCCAGCGTTGACCAAAAGCAGTCCCTTATGCCGTGCGGCCGCGACGACATCGGCCACCGGTACATTTAGCTCCAACCCAACCATCAAGCCTAACCCGCGCGCCGCAACCAGTTTGTCACATTCCAGGGTTTGTAGGCGGTGGCGCAGGTAAGCTCCCATCTCTTGCACCTGGGCCAGGAAGGTGGGTTGGTTGACCCGCTCAAAGAGGTGCAGCGCGGCCGCGCACACCAACGGCCCCCCGGCAAAGGTACTGCCATGATCCCCCGGCTGGATAGCTGCGGCGACCTTATCAGTCACCAGCACCGCGCCGATGGGCAGCCCCCCGGCTAACGGTTTAGCAATACTCATCATATCCGGGGTGACTCCCAATGCCTGGTAAGCCCATAGATGACCGGTACGCCCCAAGCCACACTGTACCTCATCAAAAATGAGCAGGGCATTGTGTTGATCACACAATTGGCGCAGCCCGTTCAGGAAGGTAGGCGCGGCCGCATGGACGCCCCCTTCCCCTTGCACTGGCTCTACAATCACGGCACACGTTTCTGAGCCAATCGCGGCCGCGGCCGCCGCCAGATCGTTGTACTCAGCAAACGTCACCCCAGGGACAAGGGGGAGAAATGGCTCCCGGTATCTGGCCTTGTGGGTCACCGCCAACGCCCCCATCGTCCGGCCATGAAAGCTGTGGCTAAAGGCAACAATACCCGTTTTGCCTTCGCCATGATGGGTGCGGGCATATTTGCGGGCAAATTTCAGGGCCGCTTCGTTAGCCTCAGCCCCGGAATTGCTGAAAAACAGCTTGTCGGCAAAAGAGCTTTCCACCAGCTTTTGCGCCAGTAAGAGCTGTGGCTCGTTGTGATACAGGTTACTGATGTGGGTGAGGCGGTGGGCCTGTTCGGCGACCACCTGCGCCCAGGCTGGGTCGGCGTGCCCCAGGGCGTTGACGGCAATGCCGGCCATGAAATCCAGGTAACGGTTTCCCTGGTCATCGTATAGATAAATCCCTTCCCCATGGGTAAAAACAAGGGGCGGCCGCGCATACGTCGGCACTAAATATTTTTCAGCTAAGGTTAAAAGTGCTTGAGTCATAAGTTTTCCTCTGAAAATAGCCATAGATAAAAGGAACACGGATGGGGAATTCCTTGAAAAATAGTAACTGCACAGGGGATCAGTCATCCCTCACCCCCAGCCCCTCACGCTCTCACTCTCCGCTTCTCTCACAAACAGTGTCCCCCCAGATAACAGCCCGGCCAGATTGGTGATTCGCGCCTGGGGGATCCCTTTTTGCACCCCATCCAGAGCAGCGCGGGTTTTGGGGATCATGCCCCCGTTGATGATAGTTTGTTGGATGAGAGTTTCGGTTTGGGTGGGGGTGAGGTGGGGGTAAAGCTGCCCCTGGGGGTCAAGAACGCCGGGGACGTTGGAGATGAAGATGAGTTGAGTAACTCGAAGGGCCAGGGCCAGGGCCGCGGCCGCGTCATCAGCATTGACGTTATACACCTGCCCCGTCGCTATCTCCACCGAGATGGGAGAAATCACCGGCACCATCCCCTGGGCCACCACCATCTGCACCACTACGGGATTTACCTGGACAATCTCCCCCACAAACCCCAAATCAGCAGTAGGATGAACCCGTTGGCGGCATTGCAGCAGCCCCCCATCCACCCCACTCAGACCGATGGCCTTCACCCCCGCTTTCAGCAGGGCGGCGACGATCAATTTGTTACTGTGGCCGGACAGCACCATTTGGGTCAGCCAGAGGGATTGAGCATCCGTCACCCGCAGGCCATCTACCTTCACCGGTTCAATCCCCAGGCGGGTCTGGAGGTCGGCAATTGCTTTGCCCCCCCCATGCACAATCATTACCGGCCCGGCCATCATGGCCACCTGCCGCGCTAACCCGGCCAGAAAATCTGGTTGATCAAGTTCGTTCCCCCCAATTTTGATAAGCTGCATAATAATTCCTGAATCAAGACACAGATTTACACGGATGAGTCTACTGAAAAAAAGTTGTGCAGAGACGCGAAGGCGCAGAGTTACCCAAAAAAATTTGTGTTAATTCGTAAAATTCGTGGCTTCTTTCAGTGGATTCACGGATGGACACGGATATAAAAATCCGCCAATCCTGCCAATCCCCGTCTTAAACAAGCCCCATTGTCTCCTTAATTCCCATCATCACGTTCATATTTTGCACCGCCTGACCGGATGCCCCTTTGATCAAATTGTCTATGGCTGAGGTGAGGATGAGGGTATGGCCGGTCAGGGTCAGGCCGATGACACATTGGTTGGTGTGGACAGAGTGGGCCAGGGTAGCAACCTGCCCAGGGGGGAGTATTCGCACGAATGGCTCGTTGGCATAACGGCTCTGGTATAACTCGTACAGCTTTGCTTCTGTCCAATGCCCACTCAGAGGAGCGTAAATGGTGGAGAGAATCCCCCTGGGTACGGGCAGCAGGTGGGGGGAGAAGATGAGCGACGGTGGTGAGGTGTGCCAGGAAGCCAATGTCTGCTCTATTTCGGGCAGGTGGCGGTGCTGCCGGCCGATGCTGTAAGGGGAGAAGTTGTCGGCGACATCAACGAAATGGGTATGTTGTTTGGGAACGCGGCCGGCCCCGGTGACACCTGATTTGCTATCGGCGATGAGGGTGCCGCTGAGGGCGTTGGCTGCTGCCAGGGGGTACACGGCCAGTAAGATGCTGGTGGGATAACAACCCGGGTTGGCGATGAGCCGGGTGTGGGGAATTTGGTCGCGGCCGCATTCCGGCAGACCATAAACCGCCTGGGTGAGCAGTTCCGGGGCAGGGTGGGGCTGGTGATACCATTGCTGGTAAGCGGCCGCGTCCTTTAAGCGAAAATCGGCACTCAAATCAATCACCCGAACCCCAGCGGCCAGGGCGGTCTGGGCCACCGCGGCCGCATCCCCATGATTGAGGCAGACAAAAACCACATCTACCTGGGAAAGCGGGGCCTGGTCGGGGGGGATGAGGGGGATGGGGGGTGCGGCCGCAAACAGATCCGCCAACGTCTTCCCCGCAGATGAGGCTGAGGTAGCAAAAATCAGCTTCACCTCTGGATGACGGGTTAAAATTTTAACCAATTCCACGCCGGTATACCCGGTTGTGCCATAAATACCCACTTGAATCATAAAAACCTCTTACCCAGAAACAAAAAACCCACCAGACTGATACAGCCTGGTGGGTTTGGGAATCACATTTGCTTGTTTTACTACTTGTTAGACAACCCAAAAAACCAGACTGGTAGACTGGCAAGGACGGCGACGGCGCAGACGCCGAGCGGGTTGATTGACGTGAGTAAACATAGTGTGGAATAGTAACAAAGAAATCACTCGTGTCAACGGGAAAAGGCAAATTGCTATAAATTTGGGCAAATCGTACAACTATTCAATGGGTCTCTTGGCTAAATTTGTCAAAACGACAATCCGAACCGTCACAACAAGAGCAAGAAACCATGAGTTGGTGTTACAATTTATCGGTGTTCAGGGTTGCGAGACAAGGAAACGAATATGTTGACCAAAGTAAGCATACAGGGCTTCAAATCTATTTACCACATTCAAGACCTGGAGTTAAGCCAGATCAATGTCTTTATAGGTGCGAATGGGAGTGGTAAGAGTAATTTGCTAGAAGCAGTGGGGGTGTTGAGCGCGGCCGCAGCCGACAGTATGCCCCTTTCGATGATGGGGGTATCTGGTTTATTGGGAGGCGTCCCAGATATTTTCTGAAACCCATAAGACACGCTGCTAAATCGTCTGGCAGCAACTTTTTGCAGGCAGGAATATGAAAATTGGCACAGTTGTTGAAGGGCCAACAGATCGCCTTATCTTGGAAACAAGCATAACGCGGCTTGTTCCAGGGGAACACCAGTTTTTGGCCTTACAGCCGGTTGGTCTGGGGGAAAGTTTTGGAGAAACAGGAACCGGCTGGAAAGGTGTACGCCGTTTTTGCCGGGAAATTCAGCAGCGTCACCAGAGCAATATTGCGCGTTATCTAGCTGATTATGACCTCGATTTATTGGTCATTCAACTGGATGCGGATGTCATTAACGAAACGGATTTACTGGAGGGAACTGCTTTGCCAGAATCCGTTATACCGCTTAGCCAATACCGCCATCTGCTGCCCCAGTTTGTAGCTCAATGGCTGCGAGTTTGTGCCATCTGCACTCAAGCAGATCGTTGGCAGCAAGATTTATTACAAGCCGCTGAATAATCGTAAAGACTCAGATAAAGTTGTGGTACCTATGGAAATTCACAACTTGAAACCTGAAACCTGAGAGGAGTTCTTATGTTGGCAACTTTGGTTTTGACGAATGGCAAGGTTATGACAATGGACGAGGATCAGCCTCAGGCCACAGCGTTGGCCGTCCAGGGAGATCGTATTGTGGCGGTGGGATCAGATGGGGCGATGAAAAGTTTGTTGGCCCCAGGGGGAGAATGGCTGGATTTAGGCGGCCGCACCGTCACCCCTGGTCTGGTAGATGCCCACGTCCACTTTCAATGGTACAGCCTGGGGTTACAGGTGGTAGATTTGTTTGAACTGCCCAGCCTGGATGTAGCGTTAGACCGGGTACGGCTCGCGGCCGCAGCCCACCCTGACGGCCAATGGTTACGCGGCCGCGGCTGGAAACATGATTTATGGCCTGACCGTGCCTGGCCCACCGCCGCCCACCTCGACATCATCGCCCCCCATATCCCCATCTACCTCACCGAAAAAAGCGGCCACTCCGCCTGGGTCAACAGCCTGGCCCTCAAAATGGCCGGCATCACCTCCCACACTCCAGACCCGGAAGGGGGGCAGATTCAGCGGGATGAGAATGGTCAGCCCACCGGCATTCTCCTGGAAACGGCCATTAACCTGGTCAGCGACATCATTCCTCAGGCCACTGTTGACGAAATCGCGGCCGCCATGCGCGTCGGGCAAAAAAAGGCATGGCAGGCTGGCCTCACCGGCATCCACGACTTTGACGGCCCCTACTGTTTCCGTGCCTTGCAGCAGCTGCGGCAAAATGGGGAACTGGGGCTGCGCGTGGTCAAAAACATCCCCGCGGAAAAGCTCGATCAGGCCATCGCCGTTGGCTTACAGACCGGCTTTGGCGATCACTGGTTACAAATTGGGGGGATCAAAATTTTCGCCGATGGGGCGTTAGGCCCCCGCACCGCTTTGATGATTGAGCCATACCAGGGAGAGCCGGACAACCGGGGGCTGGTGGTGACGGATAAAGAGATGATGAAAGAGATCGCCTCGGCGGCCAGCTTACATGGGCTGAGTGTCACCGTCCATGCCATCGGCGACCGGGCTAACCATGATATTTTGGATGTGTATGAGGCAGTTCGGCAAGAAGAGGCCGCGCGGGGGGTTTCGCCGTTCCAGCGGCGGCACCGCATTGAGCATGTGCAAATTCTCCACCCCAGCGATATTCCCCGCCTGGCTCGCCACCAGATTATCGCCTCCATGCAGCCAATTCATGCCACTGGAGATATGGCGATGGCTGACCGATATTGGGGAGAGCGGGCGCAGTACAGCTATGCCTGGCGCACCCTGACCCAGACAGGAGCATTGCTGGTGTTTGGTTCTGATGCCCCGGTGGAATCTATTGAGCCGATCCGGGGGATTCACGCGGCCGCGACCCGGCGGCAGGCCAATGGTTCTCCAGGGGAAGAGGGGTGGTACCCGGCCCAACGGCTCAGTTTAGAAGAGGCAATCCGAGGGTTTACGATGGCGGCCGCGCTCACCAGTGGTCAGGAGCAGCAGCTAGGCAGCATCACCCCCGGTAAACTGGCCGATCTGACCATCTTTGACCGGGACATCACCGCCATCCCCCCCCACGATCTGCGCCACGTCACCATTGACGCGACCATCGTTGGTGGGGCGTTCAAATATCGTCAAATCTAAAGTGATACGTGAGATGTGATACGTGACCAGAGGTACCTCACGGTTCACGTACCACATATCACAGTTCACTCACTAACCCCCATGTTTTCACAGGCAAATCGCCCCTGGCTGGCGGCCGCGCTGCTCATTATTGGTTTAGGGTTTGCCGTTCGCTTTATCAACCTGGGGGGAGATAGCTTCTGGTTGGATGAAATCTTCACCGTGAGGGTCGTCACCATGACCCCCCCTGGGCTGGTGCCGCGTGAATTAGACCACCCCCCACTGCTCCATATTTTAGCCCGCTACGCTTATTGGTTGTTTGGGGAGAATCAATTTGCCTTCCGCCTGCCCTCGGCGTTGGCCGGGGTGTTAGCCATTCCCCTGCTCATAGCGGCAGGCAAACAGTGGGGAATGCCCCAGGCCGGGTTATGGGCCGGGCTGTTGCTGGCATTATCCCCTTTTCATCTAAGATACTCTCAAGAGGCCCGCCAATATGCCTTGCTCATGCTCTGCTCATTGGCCGCCTTTTTCTGGCTGTACCGTGCCTTATACCGCCCTACCTGGGAGCGCTGGCTGGCCTTTAGTTTGGCGACGGGACTGAACCTGTACAGCCATTATGGGGCGTTGATCTTCCTGGCAGCCCAGGCGGTGATCATCGCTATCTGGAGCGTCAGACAGCTTAGGGGGGGACGGTGGCGGTGCGTGGGGTATCCGGTCGCGGCCGCGTTCCTGGTCAGTTTGCTTTATCTCCCCTGGCTAGATCGGCTGCAGCAGGATGTAGCCCGCAACGTTGGGGCCGGCTCCGAAGCCAGCTCCTTTGCTATGGCTTCAGCAGCGGAGTGGGCTAAAGCCGCCTTTTACGCTTTTGGCACTACTGGGGGGATCATCCCGTATCTGATGGCTTTGGCTTTTTTCGGCGGGTTGGGCTGGCTGCTGTATACCCGCCAGCTAACCCGCCTGGGGTATCTTTTGGCCGCTTTCTTTTTGCCTTTTGGATTCATCATCCTGTTTGAGGTCAACCGGGCCGCCTGGCCGCGCTATATCATCTACCTGCTGCCCCTTTACCTGCTGCCGGTGGGGATGACTTTGGCCTGGGGGCAGCAATGGGCGGAAAACCAACGAGGAAAGACGGATGGGCTGTTCGCTGTCTTCTTGACACTCCTGATCCTGGGTGGTCATTGGCCGATGGTACGGGCAGAACACAGGCTGGTTTTAGAGGATTGGCAGGGCGCGGCCGCGCAGTTGGCAGCCATGGCTCAAGAAGGAGATGTGGTTATCACCCTCTCCCTCAATTTCCCTCTGGGGGATAATATTGTTTTTGATGCCCTACCGTACCATTTGCAGCGGAGTGGCCGCGCCTACACCGTTTTGCATAGTAATTTGCTGGAGCTAGAGACGCTGCGGGGATTGCGGCCGCAGCAGATGCAGGTATGGGCTGTCTTGACCAACTGGAACCAACAAACCCAACTGGCCGATCCCAGCTTCATTTTGACCCCGTACCCCCTCAACATCTTCGTCGTTCACCAGGAGTCGCCCCGCGGCCGCACCCTGGCCCAACTGAGTGCCTTGTACGAGCAGCTCATTCCCCTGGCAGACGCCCCAGTGCCCCGCTGTCTGTTGGAGCGGGATTTGGCTGCCTTTTATCTGGCGGATAACCAGTTGATAGCCGCGGCCGCTGCTTTACATCAGTCACAAGCCCAATGCCCTGTGTACCCCATTCACGCGGGGGTGGAGGTGCGGCCAGTTCTGGCAGAGCAGATTTTCCAGGCCGCTTACCAGATTGTTCTGGCCGCCGGGCAGCCCGATCAGGCCGACTGGTTGATGGCTCGTTGGGCTGAGGGGTGGCTCACGGCTGAGGATTTGCGAGCAGCGATGACAGCGGTTGATCTGCTCCAGCTTTATGAACAGGGGGATGGGGTGGTGGACGACGCGGCCGCGCCCGAACCAATCACCATTATTCCCTTCAATTTGCCTGGCCAGACATCGCAGCCCACCTTATTCATGCACCCCCCAGCCCAAATGCAGTACAATCTAACGTTGCCTGTTTACCCGGTCTGGTTACAGGGACAAACAGCCATGTACCCGGATAGCTGGCATTGGGGCGGCGATGGGGCGACCTTTGTAATCACAGTGCAGCCCCCATCCGGCCCGGCGGTTGAACTATACCGGCAGCACATCAGTAATGCACCGGTTGACCAAAAGTGGCATTCCTATACCATTTCCCTGGCCGCCTATGCCGGGCAGACCATCACCCTCACTCTACACACCGAGGCCGGCCCCGCCGCCGACAGCACTGGCGATTGGGCTGGCTGGGGCCTGCCTCGGCTGGTGTGGGGGGAGTGAATTTCATACCCTATGCCTCATGCCTCATCCTTTCTAATTCCTCAGGAGTTCTTATGCCGTTTACCATCCCATTCCATGATTATGGCGGCGACGGGACGCTGCTCCACTTTGCCCATGCCAACGCTTACCCCCCAGGGGCATATCGGCTCTTTTTGCAAGCTCTGGCCCGCCATTACCAGGTGACAGCCGTAAAACATCGCCCCTTATGGCCGCAGGCGGACCCTCAAGAGATGGCAAGCTGGCACCTCATCGCCGATGATTTAATCGCTTTTTTTGACCAGCAGCACTGGCGGGGAGTCGTGGGGTTGGGTCACTCCTTGGGGGGAGCGGCAACAGTCATCGCCGCCGTAAAACGGCCTGATCTGTTTAGCCACCTGGTGCTGATTGACCCTGTTTTTATTGCTCCCCATGTGCTGGAGCGGGTGGCGGAACGGATTGCCAAGCAGCAGGAGCCGTTTGATTTTCCTCTGGTGACGATTGCCGAAAAGCGGCAGGATTGGTGGAGCAGCCGCGCGGCCGCGTTCCAACATTTACGCCCCAAACCGGTATTTGCCCGCCTTTCTGATGAAGCAATGTGGGATTTTATCAATTACGGCCTGGCTGATGATCCCAATGGGGGAGTGCGGCTGGCTTTTCCCAAAGTATGGGAAGCCCACATTTACCGTATTCCCCCCACCTTTATTTGGGAATATGTGGCCCAACTTACCCATCCCACCCTGGCCATTCGCGCCGAACATTCTGACACCCTGGCCCTACCGGCCTGGAGCCATTGGCAGCAGCTTCAACCCCAGGCCACTTTCATTGAGATGGCGGAGACCAGTCATCTACTGACAATGGAAAAGCCAGACCAGTTGGCCCAGACGATTGATCGTTGGCTGCTGATGACCCGGCACAATGGGTAAAAAATTTGCCGGACGATTTGGTAATACGCCCCTTTTGCAGGAGTAATTATGTCAACTTTAACGACTCAAAAACTGTTTGCCTATAATGCCTGGGCCTGGGATCGCGTTTTTGCCAGTGTAGAGAAGTTGGACGCGGCCGCGTACCATGCCCCACAGCCGTTTTTTTGGGGTTCCATTCATGGCCTGCTCGTCCACTGCCTGGCGGCTGAATGGATTTGGTACAGTCGCTGTCAGGGCAACAGCCCAACTACTTTGTTAAACCCGGACGATTATCCTGATTTCGTGGCCGTGCGCTCTGCCTGGCAGCCCATTCGGGAAAATTGGTTTAATTATGTCAATTCCCTGGCCGATGAGCAGATGACTCAGACGATCCAATACCGCAACACCAGAGGGCAGACCTTCAATCTGGTACTGTCTGATTTGCTGCACCATGTGATGAATCACGCTACCGAGCATCGCAGCCAGCTTACGCCCACCCTGTACAACCTCGATTTCCCCACCCCACCCCTTGATTACATGGCGTTTTGTTTGCAACAGGTGTAAAGATGAGGGCCCCTCACCCTAACCCTCTCCCCAGGGAGAGGGGACACGCTCCCTTCTCCTTCTGAGAGAAGGGCCGGGGATGAGGACCCCTCACCCTAACCCTCTCCCCAGGGAGAGGGAACGCGCTCCCTTCTCCTTCTGAGAGAAGGGCCGGGGATGAGGGCCCCTCGCCCTAACCCTCTCCCCAGGGAGAGGGGACACGCTCCCTTCTCCTTCTGGGAGAAGGGCCGGGGATGAGGGGTATAGAAAAAACTACGCCGCAAATTTCTCTTTGTCTTGTTCCCCAGGTAGGCTAAAATGGCGGGATGAAACTTTTCCTGGACAGTATTGGCTGTCGTTTGAACCAGAGTGAAATTGAGACGATGGCCCGGCAGTTGTTGGCCAATGGGCATGAACTGGTAGGGGACGCGGCCGCAGCCGATACCGTCATCCTAAACACTTGTGCGGTCACCCACGAGGCCGCCCGTGATGCCCGTAAGCTCACCCGCCGCTTCCACCGGGCCAACCCCGCGGCCAATATTATTCTCACCGGCTGTTACGCCACCATCGCTCCCCAAGAGCTAGAGCGGCTGGATGGGGTTTCCCAGGTCGTGGCCAACCGGCACAAAGCCCACCTGGTGCAAACCCTGGACCCCCAGGCTCGCCTCGATCTTCCCCTGTTTGAGCAAGAACCAATCGTGCGGGAGTTTATGGCCGGGAATCTGGGCAATACCCGGGCCTTTATTAAAGTGCAGGATGGCTGCAACAATAAATGCACCTTTTGTGTCACCACCGTAGCTCGTGGAGAAGGGGAGAGCCGTCACCTGGGTGATGTGGTGGCTGAGATTCAGGCGTTAGCGGCCGCAGGTTATCAAGAAGCGGTGCTAACTGGCGTTCATCTGGGCAGTTATGGGCATGATTTGGGCCATAAAACCGGCCTGCGTGATTTAGTCCAGGCCATTTTGAGCCACACAGACATCTCCCGCCTGCGTCTTTCGTCGCTGGAGCCGTGGGATATTGCTCCCCACTTTTTTGCCTTGTGGGACAACTCACGCCTGCTGCCCCATCTCCATTTGCCCTTGCAATCAGGCAGTGATCGGGTGCTTAAGCGGATGGCTCGCCGCACCAGCCAGGCCAGTTTTAGCCAATTGGTCGCGGCCGCACGTGATCACATCCCCCACCTCAATTTAACGACCGATCTCATTGTTGGGTTTCCTGGTGAAACCGAAGCAGAGTTTGCCGAGACAATGGCTTTTGTGCAGGCGATGAACTTCACCCGGCTCCATGTGTTTGGCTACAGCCCCAGACCGGGCACTGCGGCCGCGAACATGCCCCACCATGTTCCTGAAGCTATTAAAAAAGAGCGTACCCGCCGCCTCATCGAACTGGGACACACCCTCAGCCTGGCCTTTCATCAAGGTTACGAGGGGCAGGTGATGAATGTCCTTTGGGAGAGCAATGTTGGGGCCGATGCCGAGGGGCTGCGCTGGACAGGGTACACCGATAACTACATTCGTGTCCAGGCACATGGCCCCGCCGACCTGATGAACCGGATCACCCCCGCCCGCCTGCACACCGCCCGCCCCGATGGGATGTTTGCTGAATTGGGGTAAAACAGGGGGAGTGAACAATGCCGCGTCAGATTGGTCAAATTACCCTGATCGCCATCGGTAAATTAAAAGAGCGGGCCTGGAAGCTGGCCCAAGATGAGTATGTGGGGCGGTTGGGGTATTACACCCGCTTTCATCTGGTGGAGTTGAAGGACAAGGTTGGTAATTTGCCAGACGGGGTGGCGGTTGGCAAAGAGGGAGAACTTATGCGGGATGCGGCCGCAGCTATCCCTTATCGCATCGCCCTCACCCCCGTAGGCAGCTTCCTCACCACCCCTCAGTTGGCCGAGTTTGTGCCAAAACAAATTGAGCAGCACGGCCATCTGGCCTTCCTCATCGGAGGTCCCCTCGGCTTTGCTCCCGAAACCTTAGCCACCTGCCATTACCAGCTTTCCCTTTCCCCCCTCACCTTCCCCCACGAAATGGCCCGCATCATCTTACTAGAGCAGTTGTATCGGGCCTTTACCATCCTTAACGGTGAAAAATACCATAAATGAGAAACATTCGCGCTGTGGGCAAAGTGACCGCTTTGATTACCCGTCTGGGAGTGAATGGGCCAGAGCTTTTGGTTTTTCAGCATCCATTGGCCGGAATCCAACTGCCGGCGGGCACGGTAGAAATTGGTGAGAGTGTTGCAGCAGCTTTGCAGCGTGAAGTACAAGAGGAAACGGGGTTGATAGCGTTTGATTCAGTACAGCCTTTAGGAACACAAACAACCATCTTGTCCGATGATCAACGGATACTGCTCCGGTTATCGAAGCTGTTTGACAGCCCGGCGTTTGATGCGTCATCTCTGCCGTTCACCCTGACGCGGGGAACTATAGTCCGGTTATTACAAGAGGTAGGTGAGGGGGGACGCGGCCGCTTTGCTCAGGTGTGTTATGAACAATACGATCTGGCCTACAAGCCCCCACAGCTTCATCAATCGTTTAGCGGATGGGTGCGCTCCAGCATCTTAAGTCGCCACATAGAGCGGCACTTTTTTCATCTTACCCACCATTCCCCAACCCCGACCACCTGGCAAGTGGAGACAGATAACCATACCTTCTATCTGTTCTGGGTTTCCCTCACGCCGCGGCCGCAGCTTGTCTATTCACAGCAGCTCTGGCTTGATACCCATTATGAGCCGATCATGGCTTATTACCAGGGGAACTTGTCTACAGATTAACGCCGATTGTGGGGATTGGGTGTAACGACGAAGCTCGCTGCCAGAGCTTGTCGAAGGCAATGGCGGGTTATAACAGGCTCAACCCTCATTCGTAAATCTAAAATCGTCAATCGTAAATGCCATCATCAGGCATAAACGAAATTGCTGCTCACCTTTGATTTGCTCAGGGCGATAGTTAAATTATCCCCATTACTCACATCGTAAGTCATCACGCCGCTGGCTTGTAAAAGTTGGGACAACCCTTTGTTTGTGTGTGCCCCGCCAAACGTCGCCGGATCAACCAGGACTGTCACCACCCGCATCCCGCGCCGTTTTAATTCACGGGCCGAAATAGCCCATTTTTGATCCGTCGTGCAAGTGATAACGATGATGGTGGTGCCACGTGGCAGCAGGTTAATTTCCGCATTAAGGACATCTGATACAGGGATGGTGCCCTCAGCCCGCAAAACGGCCAACGTTTCCAAAACCCGGTTCATCTGCCGTTCCCCCCGGTCTGGCTGCACAATTTCATTCACCTGCCCATAAGCCAACATGCCCACCGCTCGATCCTGGCGCAAGAAAAATTGGGACAGCGAAGCGGCAATGGTGACAATATACTCTTCGGTGGTCTCCGGAATCTGTACCCCTTCTTGGGGGGCCATCCAGATGAGGTTGCTGGCGGTAGAGGATGATTCATTGACCGGATGGCGGCGTACAATTTGCTCCATGCCACTCATATCAGGCACGATCCAGATGTCGGCCATGGGGTCTAGCTCATATTCTTTGACGATGAGGCGGCCGCGACGGGCGGTACTCTTCCAATGAATGCGGTTATAACTGTCCCCTGGGGCATATTCCCGTACCCCAGAGGCGTTGGTGGTGACATAATGGGTGCGACGGCGCAGGGCATCTCCACCCGGCAAGACACCCACAGGGATGTTAAACTGGTAAATATCTACGGTGAGGGGGTAAACAATGACGTGGGAAGTGGGGGCAAGGTCCCGGTGCATAGGGAACAAACCAAACGGATCGCTGCTGGAGAGGGTGATGGGACCTAAACGGTAGCGGCCGCGCTGCCGACAAATAGTAGTGGTGCGCCAGATGTAGGAAGTGCGGCCGCCTAAACCCGGCACTACCTGGCTGGGCAAATGGGCCGGCACATTAGAAAAATCCCGTACCTCCAACCATAACTTAGGAATCCGGCTGGTATTACGCACCGTAAACCGCTCTTCTAGCGGTTTACCCACCTGCGTCCGCCGAACACGGGTCACACGAGAAATATGCGTCCAGTTAATATTTGCCCAGGCCCAAAAGAAGGAGAGCAGGATCAACAAACTCAACAGATAAGTAATGGTAAAAAAAATATCCCGACCAGTGGCTAAACCACCCAGCAAAGCCAATATCGTCAGGATAAAAACCATCGTGCGTCTCTTCCGCATACGTATTCTTCCTTCAGATTGCCCGTTATCCGTCCTTCAGCTACCGTCAATTAAATACCTTATCTCCTGCCAGTTGGCTGCGCTCCTGGCACCGCTACCTTGTCCAAAATATCAACCACAATCGCATCCTGTGACACATCTTTAATCCGGGCGGCCGGACCAACAATGATACGGTGGGCCAAAGCCGCAACCGCCATCGCCTTCACATCATCAGGCAGCACATAATCCCGCCCTAAAAAAGCGGCCCGCGCCTGGCACAGCCTATAAATAGACAAAGCCCCTCGTGAACTAGACCCCAAATAAACGTCCGGGTGTTCTCGAGTTTCCCGCACCAGGTCTACCACATACTCCTTCACCAACGGGTCTAAATAAACATCCTTGATGGCTTGCTGGGCGGCCAGGAGTTCTTGTACCGAAGCAATTTGACCCAGATCACGTAACGGGTGGGCATATTGCTGCCGATCTAAAATTTCAATTTCATGCTCTTTGCTGGGGTAGCCCAGGCGAATCCGCAGCATAAACCGGTCTAATTGGGCTTCAGGTAACGGAAATGTACCTTCATATTCAATGGGGTTTTGCGTTGCCAGCACCATAAAAGGGCGTTTCAACTCATAGGTATGACCATCCACCGTCACTTGCCGCTCTTCCATCGCTTCCAGCAAAGCGGACTGCGTTTTAGGAGTCGCCCGGTTAATTTCATCCGCCAGGACAATTTGAGCATGAATGGGGCCTGGGCGGAACTCAAATTCGCTTGTTTTCTGGTTAAAAACGGAAACCCCAGTTACATCGCTGGGCAGCATGTCTGGGGTAAATTGGATGCGCTGAAATTCACAGCCAACCGATTTGGCTAAGGAGCGGGCCAATACGGTTTTGCCTACACCGGGCACATCTTCAATGAGAATATGTCCCTGGCATAACAAACCGAGGACGGTTAATTCAACCGCTGACCGCTTGCCGATAATAACGCGCTCAACATTTTCAATGAGATGATTGGCAATTGCCTGAACATCAGACATAGGGAATGACTCCTTCTGAACTGGGGATAAATGACGAAAGACGGGAGGCGAAGAGCGAATGAATAGGCTGGTGACAATTTCTACTTAGCAGTTTGTCGGAAAAGCCCTATATTTCCTTTTTGGGTGCATAGAGCGATACGGATTACCCGGATTTTTAGCTTCGCCATGTCCCGAAATCTGGGTACGGATTTTTTCTTGGACAGGCTGCTAGAATGAAAAGAAAGCTTTAGAATGGCGTCAGCATTGCATCTTCGCTACTCTGTCAAAACTGGTAAAAGTATAGCAGGTTTACGTTTAAGGGGTAGCAAATGGTGACAATTTGGTGACACACATTCTTTAAGCAGATGATACCAGAAAGGTTATATCACAGGACGTGCGGCATGGCTCTACGAGTCGCCTACGGTTTGGGGAGTTGATAACTATTCACTCTTTCTGCCTTTGGTCATGGCCGAGCTATTGGCGGGCAGGTTCAGGAGACGGGTACACTGTTATGGCTAAGAGCAATTTCAGACCGGGATGAAACTCAGGTGGTTCTTCAGAAGGGCTGAATGTTCTCCTTTATGGTAGAATGAGGGCATGATTAGTAAAGAAAAGGCCCCATCGCTCCCTTCGTTAGGTGAGACATTAAAAGCGGGTTTTGATCTGACGAGTAAACATTTATGGCTGATTATTTTGCCGGTGCTGCTAGATAGTTTTTTTTGGGTGGGGCCGCGGCTGGGTGTGCGGCCGCTTCTGGAAGCATTCCTGCAAATGGTGTTAGAGCAAGCGGCCGCGACCGGGCAAACCCAAAGCAATATTGACGCCTTCACCGGGGCTGCCGAGCAATTAGCTAATTCCCTCAACCTGTTTACCAATCTCACCCTACCCATCATCGGTGTCCCCACCCTCATGGATGGCCTGGCCCCAGAGAAAACCCCGCTGTCTCCCCTGGTCATTGAACTGACTAATATCTGGCTGGTTTTGCTGCTGTTTATGCTGTTCACTGGGGCAGGGATTCTTCTTTCGGCCATTTATTATACCCTGGTAGCTCAGGTTGTTCGGGGGGAAGCATTTTCCCTGGCCTGGTGGTGGCAGCAGTGGCCGCTCACGCTGCTCAAATTAATAGGGATGCTGCTGCTTATCGGGTTCATTGGCCTCATTCTGGCTTTTCCTTTTCTCTGTTTAAGCCTGTTCACCGCTTTGTTTAGTCCTAACCTGACGCTGATTCTCTGGTTGGTGGGTGGGATGCCGCTGATGCTGCTCATTTTGTACAGCTTCTTTGCTCCTCATGGGATTTTGCTCCAGGCCCGCCCGGTGCTAAGCGCGGTGCGAGAAAGTTTTGCCCTCGTCCAAAGCCACGCGGCCGCGACCATGCAGCTTTTTGTTGTCCTGTATATTCTGACCAATGGGCTGTCCTTACTCTGGCAGTTAGCTGATGATGGCTCCTGGCTGACCGGGGTGAGCATCCTGGGCCATGCGTTTATTACGACATCGCTCGCGGCCGCGACCTTCATTTTCTACCGAGATCGATCCCCTGCCCTTACCCCCATCACACCAGAGAAATCCCCCTAAAAAGCAGACAGCTATTTTTAGCCCCTAACCCCCTTTTGGGGTAAAATTATAAATCTTAGACAGGCGAAACGATGGTCACCAATTGCCCCAATCGGGGGAACAATTGGTGAAATTCGTGGCAAAACCCCACTCAAGAGGTAAATGGTATGACCCAACCCAACAACACCCATTACGACGCCGACAACATCCAGGTCCTCAAAGGACTGGAAGCCGTCCGTAAACGGCCTGGTATGTACGTCGGTGGTACGGATGTTAAGGCCCTGCACCACCTGGTGTACGAAATTGTAGACAACTCCATTGACGAAGCCCTGGCCGGCCGCTGTGACCGTATCGAAGTAACCATCCACCCCGATGGCAGCGTTAGCGTCACTGACAACGGCACCGGTATCCCCGTCGCCAATCATCCTACGGAAAAAATCTCCACCCTCGAAGTCGTTCACACCTATCTGCACGCTGGGGGGAAATTTGACAACAGCGCCTACAAAGTCAGTGGGGGCCTGCATGGGGTAGGGGCTTCCGCTGTCAACGCCCTTTCGGAATGGATGGAAGTCACTGTGCGCCGGGATGGCGGTATTTGGAAACAGCGGTATGAGCGAGGCATTCCCCAATACAAAGTCAAAAAAATCGGCCCATTAGCCCCAGAGGCCGGAACTGGTACGACGACCCACTTCAAATTTGATCCCACCATCTTCAAAGATGACGCCGTATATCGTTTTGATACCGTTGCCAATCGGTTTCGCGAAATGGCTTTTGTGACCAGTGGTATCTATATCAGTTTGCGTGATGAACGGGTTTCGCCGGTACGGGAAATGAACTTTTACTTCGAAGGAGGGTTAAAATCTTTCGTCCGTTACCTCAACCGCAACCGCCATCCCATTCATGCTCCAGTTTACGCTAAAAAAGAAGTAGAAAATATGGAAGTTGAGGTTGCCATCCAATATACGGATGGCGTCGCTATTTCCGAATTTTCCTTCGCCAACACCATTCACACCCCGGATGGCGGCTCCCATCTGAGTGGTTTGCGAGCGGCTGTTACCCGCGTCATCAACAATTACGCCCGTAAAAATAATTTTCTCAAGGAGAAAGATAACAATTTCTCCAGTGATGACACCCGCGAAGGAATCACCGCCATTGTCAGTGTCAAACACCCAGACCCTCAATTTGAAAGCCAGACGAAAGTAAAATTGATGAACCCGGAAGTGACTGGGGCTGTCTCTTCGGTCGCTTCGGAAGCGTTGAATCTTTATTTAGAAGAAAACCCTCGTGAAGCGCGTAAAATTATTGATCGTTGTCTAACCAGCTCCCGCGCCCGTGATGCCGCTCGCAAGGCCCGCGAACTGGTCATGCGCAAGAGTGCCCTGGAAAGCATGACCCTGCCGGGCAAATTAGCAGACTGCTCTGAGCGAGATCCCAATAAATGTGAGCTGTATATCGTTGAAGGTGACTCGGCTGGGGGGACAGCCAAACAAGGGCGGGATCGCCATTTCCAGGCCATTTTGCCCCTGCGGGGTAAAATTCTCAACACCGAGCGGGCCAGGTTAGACAAAATCCTGGCCAACAACGAAGTCAAAGCGTTGATTTCGGCTCTGGGGGTAGGCATTGGCGAAACGTTTGATATTAGCAACTTGCGTTATGGTCGTACCATTATTATGACTGATGCCGATGTGGATGGCAGCCATATCCGTACCCTGCTGCTCACCTTCTTCTTCCGCTATATGCCTAAAATCATCGAAAACGGGAATTTATTCATTGCCCAACCGCCATTGTATGCAGTGAAGGAAGGCAAAACATTGCATTATACGTACACTGAGGCACAGCAGGCGGCCTTGCTGAAACGGTTGGACGGGAAAAAGATAGATATTCAACGGTACAAAGGGTTAGGGGAGATGAATGCGGATCAATTGTGGGAGACAACGATGGATCCAAACTCTCGTACCTTGCTCCAGGTCACCATTGATGATGCCGTAGTCGCTGACCGCACTTTTGATATGTTAATGGGGAATGAAGTGGCTCCTCGTCGTCGTTTTATTACTACCCATGCCAGTGAAGTCCGTAATTTGGATGTTTAAGGTGAAGTGTGAAGCGTGATCAGAAAGACCCCACTTATCACGTTTCACGCCTCATGTAGCAGAAAAACCGATACCCGCCATGTCTCTAACCACCCAATTTTTCTTTAACCCATACCCTTTTCGGGAGCAGTTTCCCGCTTTACACCAGAAAATTGATGGCCGCCCGGTGCTGTTTTTGGATGGGCCTGGGGGAACGCAGGTGCCGGAGCGGGTGATTAAGGCGATGAATGGGTATTGGCTCAAGGGGAGTAGTAACCAGGGGGGGCCGTTTTTAACCAGCCAACAAACGGATGAGACGGTCGCGGCCGCACGGCAGGCCATCCAAACTCTCTACAACGCCCGCTCCCCTGAGGAAATCGTCTTTGGGCAAAACATGACCAGCCTCACCTTTGCTCTAAGCCGTGCCCTGGCCCGCACCTGGCAGCCCGGTGATGAAATCATCGTCACCCGGCTAGACCACGACGCCAACATCTCCCCCTGGCTGATGGCCGCCGAGGACAGTGGTGTTACGGTGCGCTGGTTGGATTTCCGGCCAGAGGATTGCACCTTACGCCTGGATCAACTGCCTGATCTCTTGAATGAACGAACCCGGCTGGTAGCTTTTACCCTGGCTTCCAATGCCGTAGGCACCATTACCGATGTCGCGCCAATTGTGCGGCTGGCCCATCAGGTTGGGGCATTGGTTTACCTGGATGCGGTGCATTACACTCCCCATGGCCTGGTTGATGTGCAGGCGTGGGATTGTGATTTCCTCGTTTCCAGTGTATACAAATATTTCGGTCCCCACACCGGGGCGTTGTATGGCAAGTATGAACACCTGGATAGGCTGACAGCTTACAAGGTGCGCCCATCCTCTAACCAACCGCCAGGGAAATGGGAAACAGGCACCCAAAGTTTTGAGAGTTTAGCCGGGGTCGCGGCCGCGGTAGATTATCTAGGCAGCTTAGGCAAACCAGAAAAGAATCCTCGCCAACGGATCATTCGGGCGATGGAGCGGATCAAACAATATGAGACAGAGATAAGTGAGCGGTTTATAAAGGGTGCCGCCTCTATTCCTGGTTTACGCCTGTATGGCATCACCGATATTGAATGCCTGGAGCAGCGCACCCCCACCTTTGCCCTTACGCTGGAAGGGTATACCCCAGCTGAATTAGCAGTGCGTTTAGGGGAACAGGGTATCTTTGTTTGGGATGGTCATTATTACGCCATTGCCGTTATGGAGCGGTTGGGTGTCTTAGAGCAGGGTGGTCTCCTGCGTATTGGCTTTGTCCATTACAACACCATGGATGAGGTAGACCGGGTGTTGACAGCCTTATACACCCTGGCGCAAAAATGAGCCAGTAATTCCAATTATGGCAAGAATAACAACAACGAATTGCCGGGAGGAACGAATTTTGGCGTGGAGGCGCCAGGAGTACCCATTTTTTCTTCTTATCCGGTGTTGTCATCATTGACAAATCTCACGTATAAAGCCCATATTTGGAATTGCTGAAAGTGATCTTGAATTGACGCGGACAGGGAACACGATAAAATTATTTTTGCGTGTTTGTTGTTATTTTTGCCAAAGGTCAAACTTACGGCGAGGAGAGCCTATATGATCTAAAGTGGGAGATGCGTTATCCCACATTCGCTAACCAGCGAAACAACAATCTGGCTGTTCCCCTCACAACCACCTATAACACCCGTAATCATTGCCGAACCGTAGTGCCAATGAAGCTGTACCAGCCCCCCTTGGTCATTGCCGACTGGTGGTTTATGCCATCTCAGATATTCAACAATGGCTTATTTACCTGAGCAACAACCATATAGAAAGAAGTATATCCCGTCCCTGTAAAGGGCTTCTTTAATGGTTGCTGGCAGGATATACAGTTCAAAGAGGATGAGACTCATGCAAAAGACGATCAAATTGCTCCCGTGGTTAACCTTGATGGCTCTGCTAATTGTCGTTGGTGCGGTCAGGCCATCCCCATCTGTGAGTGCAGATACAGCGGCCGCGCCAGAAAGCGGCCGCGTCTATAACGAAACCAAAGGTGAAACCGAACCCGCCATCTACATCATCCAATTAGTGGATGATCCTTTGGCTACTTATAGCGGTAACGTCCCCGGCTTTGCGGCCACCAGCCCCCAGGTTACTGGAGCTAGAAAGCTGGATAGCAAAAGCCCCGCCAGTTTAGCTTATGAACAATATCTGGCGGACAAACAGGAGGCCTTTGTTACCGAGATGAACAGCCTGTTAGAGCGCAGCGTAGACATTCGTTTCTATTACCGCCATGCTTATAACGGGATAGCTGCTTTCCTATCACCTGCCGAAGCTGCCCATGTTGCCCAAATGGATGGGGTTATCTTACTCTATCGGGAAGGGCTTGAAGAAATTCTCACCGATGCTGGCCCTACCTTTTTGGGTGCGCCCACAATCTGGGGTGGGGGGTACACCAACAGGCAGTATGACTCTTCCCTTAGTGGGGCTCAAGAAGTGCCACCCACAGGCTCAAGCGCTACTGGTACTGGTACCTTTACTTATAACCTTGTCACTCAGCTGTTGACCTGGAATATTGCCCACAATGTTGTTGCTCCGACCGCGGCCCATATTCATAGTGGGGCTGTTGGCACCAATGGCCCCATTCAAATTGGATTGGATCATACCGTCAACCCAATGGTAGGTTCAGCAACCCTCACCACTGTCCAACAAGGGATGTTGGTAAATCAGCTGCTTTATGTCAATATACATACCGCTGCTTTCCCTGGGGGTGAAATTCGTGGGCAGATCATTCCCACAGGCACAATGGGGGAAGGCATTATTATTGGGGTTATTGATACCGGTATCAACTCCGGTCATCCCTCATTTGCTGCCGTTGGTGGAGATGGGTACAGCCACACCAACCCGTATGGGTCCGGCAACTATGTGGGCTATTGTGTAGCTAATCCCGGCTTCTGCAATAACAAGCTAATAGGGGCCTGGGCGTTTCACCCAGATTCAACCAACCCTCAAGATACTAATGGACATGGCAGCCATACCGCCGGCACAGCTGGGGGGAACTTCTTGCTGAATCCTGTTCTCTATGCTCCCACAGCAACTTATACCTTTACCGCCGCTTCCGGAGTGGCTCCCCATGCCAACATCATCGCCTATCAGGTTTGTGTACCATCTTGTCCAACTTCATCCACAACAGCGGCTGTCAATCAGGCCGTTGCTGACGGGGTAGATGTTACCAACTACTCCATCAGTGGTGGGACAAATCCGTATGTCGAAACTACGGCTGTCGCTTTCCGGAATGCGGTGGCGGCAGGCGTATTCCCGGCCAATTCAGCTGGGAACTCTGGGCCAGGGGCGGCAACCGTTGGTCATCAAGGCCCATGGATCATGACCGTAGCGGCCAGTACCCACAACCGAAAGGTACTGAATTCGGTAGTCAACCTCAACAGCAGCAATGGGCCGCTGCCTGATATTTTGGGTGAAAGCCCAACTGCCAGTTATGGCCCTGTGCCTCTGGTTTATGCTGGAAATGCTCCTTATAATAATCCCTTGTGTAACCCGTTCCCTCCTGGTACCTTTTCTGGCCAAATTGTTGTTTGTGATCGAGGGGTGATAGGCCGGGTACAGAAAGGCGCCAATGTCCTGGCCGGTGGTGGTGGTGGCATGATTCTGCTCAATGATGCCCCCAATGCTGCCAGCCTCAACGCTGATACCCATGTGCTGCCAGCCACCCATATTAGCTATGCCGATGGGGTAGTCCTAAAGGCCTGGATGGCTACTGGCACTGGTCACGTAGGCAGAATTACCGGGGGAACAATAGATTATAACAGCACCTATGGGGACAACATGGCCAGCTTTAGTTCCCGTGGCCCGGCGGGGCTAGCTGTTCCTGGACTGGCAATGTTGATTAAACCAGACATCACTGCCCCAGGTCTTAACATTCTGGCGGCTTATAGTGCTGGCTCCTCAACCCCCCCAGAATATAACATCATCAGTGGTACTTCTATGTCTAGCCCGCACGGGGCCGGGGCAGCCGCTCTTATTCGGGCGTTACACCCCACCTGGACCCCCGCCGAAGTAAAATCGGCTTTGATGATGACAGGCATCACTGCGGTTGATAAAGAAGATAACAGTACACCGGGGGATCCGTTTGATTTTGGGGCCGGCCGCATTGATTTGACCGTCGCTGGTACAGCCGGGTTTGTTCTCAACATCACCAATGCCGAATATTTGGCGGCTAACCCCGCCAGTGGTGGGAACCCCAAGTTGTTGAACCTGCCCAGCATGGCGGATAACAGCTGTGTCGGTAATTGTACCTGGACACGCACCCTTCGCAGTGTCTTACCGACGGCCCAGCAGTACAACGCTTCTGTTATCGCTCCTGCGGGTATCAGTGGGACCGTTACCCCAGCAAACTTTACCATTCCCGCTGGTGGTACTCAGGTAATTACCATTTCCCTAAATATAACCAGCGCTACGCCAGGGGTTTGGACATTTGCCGAGGCCAGAATTGAACCTGTACCACCTTTTGCCGGGGGCAATGTTGCTTCTGCTCACATGCCCATTGCCATTATTCCGTCTGCCAGCAATATCCCCAGCCTGGTAACCATTGAAACCAATGCCACCAGTGGCACCCACACCCTGGAAGATTTGGTGGCCAATACGATTACCAACCTGACCAGTGTGGTGAGTGGCCTGGTGCAAGGAACACAAGTCACACAAGCCCTATCGCAAGACCCAACTAACAGCAACCCCTACAATAATGATGGGGGTACGTTCTTTATTACCATGACTGTACCAACAGGATCGCCGCGTCTGGTAGCGGAGATTATCGCCTCGGAGGCCCCTGATGCTGATTTGTATGTAGGTACGGGCAGTACTCCCAGTGCCGTCACGCAAGTTTGTGCCAGTACTACCGCGACTTCGGATGAATACTGCAATATTGACAACCCTGCGGCGGGTACCTGGTGGGTTTTGGTACAAAACTGGCAAGGTTCGGCCAGCCAACCAGATGATATCACCCTTTCAGCGGCCGTAGTGCCAGGTACCAATGCAGGCAATATGACTATCACCGGGCCAACCAGTGTTCCAGCAAGTACGCCGTTTGATCTGGATATTAACTGGAATGAGCCAGCCATTGCTCCTGGCAGCCGTTGGTATGGCTTCTTTACCCTCGGTACAGATGGGAGTAACCCTGATAACCTGGGCAAAGTAGGTGTTAACCTCATTCGTCAGGCTGCTGCACCAGAGTCTAAGACCTATATGCCTTTTATAGCCAGAAACTAAATCAGGTTGTAAACGGAAACCTTCCGAAGGTTGTTACGAAGGCTATATCCATTGGACAAACCTTCGGAAGGTTCAATTGCGAGACAATTTTATACAAGGAGAAAATCAATAATGATGGAAAGGACAAAATCAATGCGAGTCTCAATTGTATTTGTGACCCTGGCATTGTTGGCCCTGATAGTGGTGCTGGCCTTTCGTGGTCCGGTGCTATCAGTGAATGCTGCCCAAGAAGGGGCCGCGGCCGTAGCCAGCGCCAAACTGATCGGTGTTAGTGAAACCGGTTTATACATCGTCCGTTTTAATGAGCCATCCCTGGCCAGTTATACCGGGGGCATTGCTGGATTTGCAGCGACCAGCCCCCAGGCTACTGGGGAGCGCAAGTTTGATCCCCAATCAGCTGCCAGCCAGGCGTATGCTGATCATCTGCAGCAGCAGCACAATCAATTTGTGGATATGATGAATCAAACCCTGGGCCGTTCTGTCCACGTAGAATTTGATTATCTCTATGCCCTCAATGGGATGGCTGTGCAGGTTAGCCATGCTGAAGCCGCTCGGTTAGCTACCTTACCCGGTGTGGCTGCGGTTTATGCCGATACAGTGCGTGAATTGGACACTGATGAAGGGCCACTGCATATCAATGCCCCCGCTGTTTGGAATGGGCAAACCGGTGGTAGTGTAGCGACCCGTGGTCAAGGCATCATCATCGGGGTTATTGACTCTGGGATAAACTCCCAACACCCATCTTTTGCTGCTACTGATGGCGATGGTTACACCCATACCAATCCGTATGGCGTTGGCGTTTATCGCGGCTGGTGTATTGCCAACCCTTCTTTCTGCAATAGCAAGTTGATTGGGGCGTATGGGTTGAACCCCAATGGCGGTACCCCAGAAGATACCGATGGGCATGGCAGCCACACGGGCAGCACCGCTGGTGGTAATCGGCACAGCGCTGTTTTTGTAGTGGGAACGGATACCTATACCTTAACCGTTCAGGGGGTTGCTCCTCGGGCCAATATCGTGGCTTACAAAGTTTGTAACCCTGGTTGCCCTGGGTCTGCCAGTGTGCAGGCGGTCAATAGTGCTATTGGCACAGATCAAGTAGATGTGCTGAACTACTCCATTTCTGGAGCTGACTCCCCCTGGACGGACCCGGTAGACCTGGCTTTCCTGGATGCGTCTAATGCGGGTATTTATGTAGCGGCATCGGCGGGTAACGCCGGGCCTGGCCCAAGCACGGTAGCCAAAACTGGGCCGTGGAATGCAGCTGTAGCCGCCAGCACTATCAACCGGGTCATAGCGAACACCTTTGACGTAACTGCCCCATCCCCACCCCCGACGCTGCAAGGGTTGGCGGCGGTGCAGGGCACTGGCCCCAACTTGGTGAGCAATTTAACGGCTCCCATCCGTTATGGTGGGAATGACGGTGGCAATATACAAGGTTGTACCCCCTATACGGCTGGGTATTTCTCTGGAGCGATTGCTCTGATTCAACGTGGCACCTGTACGTTTGCCATCAAAGTGGGTAATGCTACGGCCGCTGGGGCTGTTGGTGTCATAATCTTCAACAATGTTGGTGGCCCGCCCATCAGCATGGGAGGCCTGGAAGCAACCACTGTCCCTTCTTTGTTCCTGGACCTGGCGGATGGGACGGCCGTGCGTAATTTCATCAATGCCACTAACCCTAATCCGACTTCGGCGCAGATGAAAACAGATACCGCCTTGATCGTGAACAATGATTGGGAAGATATTGTGGGAGGTTTCAGTTCTCGTGGGCCAAGCCAGTTTGAAATCTTGAAGCCGGATTACATTGCTCCTGGGGTTAACATCCTGGCAGCGGTCGCTTCTTCTGGGGGTAACCCGGTACAGTATGGGTTTAATCAGGGAACTTCGATGTCTTCCCCCCATGCGGCTGGTGCTGGAGCTTTATTAATGGCCTTGCATCCGGCCTGGAGTCCAGCCGAAATTAAGTCGGCGTTGGCCTCAACCGCCGTGCCAGGCCTCTTGAAAGAAGATGGGGTGACACCGGCTATTCCGTTTGATGAAGGGTCTGGTCTGCTGAATCTGGCCTTGGCTAGCAATACTGGTCTGGTTTTGCATGAAACAGGGGCTAACTACGCGGCCGCGAACCCAGCTTCGGGTGGTGATCCCAAAACCCTTAACCAACCCAGTGTTGTCAACAACGCTTGTTTGACTGAGTGTACCTGGACACGCACCGTCAAGAGCGTTCTTGGTAGTTCGGCAACCTACACGGCAACCGTCACTGCACCCACCGGCATGACAATTTCCGTCACCCCTAGCACCTTTACCATTGCTGCTGGCGCCAGCCGGGTTATCACCATCACCGCTGACGTATCTGGGCTGCCGGCCAATCAATGGGCCTTTGGCTCCGTGGCTTTAGAAACCAACGCTACCCATCCTAATACCAATGCTGTTTCTGACACCAATCTCCCTGTTGCTGTCCGTCCGGCTGCAGCTATCATTCCTGACACTGTTGCTATCAACACTGATGAAACGATGGGTAATGCTACTGTAAGTGGTATTCAAGTTGGTCTGCCCATTACCAATCTCACCACTGAGGTAGGGGGTCTGGTTAAAGCCAATCTGCAAACAGAAAGCTTGATTCAGGACCCAAGCAATGGTGATCCGTACAATAATGATGGGGGAACCTTCTACGTCACCGTTACTGTTCCCAGTGATGCTATGCGCCTGGTTGCTCAGATCGTTACTGCTGAAGCCCCAGACATGGACCTGTATGTTGGTACAGGAAGCACACCCAGCGCGGGGACTGAAGTATGTGGCAGCTTTACACCCACCTCAGATGAGTACTGCAACATTGACAACCCAGCTCCAGGTGTCTGGTGGATTCTGGTGCAAAACTGGCAAGGTTCTACCAGTCAGCCCGATGATATTACCCTGGCTTACGGGGTCGTAACGGAAGCGGATGCTGGGAATATGACGATAATGGGTCCCACCACGGTACCGGCGGGAACACCCTTCAGCGTTATGGTTCATTGGAATGAACCCTCCTTCGTGGATGGGGATGTCTGGTTTGGCTACTTCACCCTCGGCACTAACAATGCCAATCCCGGTAACATTGGCCTGGTACGGGTCAATCTGTATTATGAGAGTGGTATTCAATACATCTACATGCCGGCCCTGTTCAGGAGCAATTAACAACTGGAGTTTAGCGTTTCTTGAGGTCACCCCGTGGGGCATCAAGATTTGCTAAAGTTAAGTTCTTACCATAAATTGGGAATAGATGGGTTCACTCTCCCTAGACTGAACCCATCTATTTCCCAAGTTTACTGGTTAATTGTTGTATGTTGGCGTGAAGGAGTTCAGCTTGTTCGGAAAAGTTTGAGCTTTAGGTGGTTCGGGTAGAGATAAATGGGCAGTAGGTGTGAACTGATAGTTTGCTGAAGCAACATATCGGGAAGCGGCCGCGGCCAATATATCTTTGTCAATCGTATCGAGACCTGGTAGGTATCCGAAGACCTGCCAGGTCTCAACTGTCATCTATTAAGGAGGATAAAAATGACAGAAAGTAGAATATCAAAACGTGTTTCGGTGTTATTTATTTCTATGGGGTTGTTAATCCTGATAGTGGTGTTGGCTTTTCAGGGCCCTTCATTAGCCGCTCAAGGACCAGTCGGGAGTAACGTGTTTGGCGTCAGTGAAACCGGCTTATACATTGTGCAATTTGACGAACCATCTTTGGCCAGTTATATGGGCGATATTGCCGGTTTAGCCGCTACCAGCCCCCAGGCCACTGGTGAACGCAAATTTGATCCCCAATCAGCGGCCAGCCAGGCGTATGCCGCCTATTTGCAGCAGCAGCATACCCAGTTTGTCAGCTTGATGAATCAAACCCTGAATCGCTCTGTCTATGTAGAGTTTGATTACCTCTATGCCCTGAATGGGATGGCTGTTCAGGTGAGCCATGCTGAAGCAGGGCAGCTGGCTGGCTTACCCGGTGTGGCTGCTGTCTATGGTGATACGCTTCGGGAATTGGATACAGATGTAGGCCCGCTGCACATCAATGCCCCGGCTATTTGGGATGGCAATACAACCGGTGGGGTGGCCACCCGTGGTGAAGGCGTCGTTATTGGGGTCATTGACTCTGGTATCAACTCTCAACATCCGTCGTTTGCGGCTACCGATGGCGATGGCTATACCCATACCAATCCATATGGGGCTGGTGTGTATCGTGGTTGGTGTGTGGCTAACCCCTCGTTTTGCAATAGTAAATTGATTGGGGCGTATGGGTTGAACCCCAATGGGGCCACCCCTGAAGATACCGATGGGCACGGCAGCCACACCGCCAGCACTGCGGGCGGCAACCGACATAATGCTATTTTTGTGGTAGGTACTGATACTTATACCCTAACCGTTCAGGGTGTCGCCCCCCGTGCCAACATTGTGGCTTATAAAGTGTGTAACCCTACCTGCCCAGGGGCGGCGAGTATTCAGGCGGTTAACAATGCCATTGGCACTGATCAGGTAGATGTGTTGAATTATTCTATCTCAGGTTCTGACTCTCCCTGGACAGACCCGGTAGACCTGGCTTTTCTTAATGCGTCTAATGCCGGTATTTACGTGGCGGCGTCGGCGGGTAATACAGGGCCAGGACCAAACACCGTTGCTAAGACTGGTCCATGGAATGCAGCCGTAGGGGCCAGCACCATTAATCGGGTAATAGCTAACACTTTCGACGTGACGGCCCCCTCTCCGCCGCCCACTTTACAAGGGTTAGCAGCTGTGCAAGGGACTGGTCCTAATCTGGTGAGCAACCTGACATCCCCAATTCGTTATGGGGGCAATGATAATGGTAATATACAAGGCTGTACCCCGTATACCGCTGGTTATTTTGCCGGGGCTATTGCTTTGATTCAACGGGGTGGTTGTACTTTTGCCATCAAAGTAAACAGTGCGGTAGCTGCCGGGGCTGTTGGCGTGGTTGTGTTCAACAATGTTGGTGGCCCACCCATCAGCATGGGGGGGTTGGAAGCCACAACGGTACCTTCTCTGTTCCTCGACTTGACGGATGGTTCAGCGGTACGTGATTTCATCAATACGACCAATCCTAATCCAACAACGGCGGTTATGCGGACAGATACTGCTTTGATTGTGAATAATGATTGGGAAGATATTGTGGCCGGGTTTAGTGCGCGTGGCCCCAGCCAGTTTGAAATTCTGAAACCCGACTATATTGCCCCTGGGGTGAATATCCTGGCAGCCGTGGCTGCTTCTGGGGCTAACCCGGTGCAGTATGGGTTTAATCAGGGAACTTCGATGTCTTCGCCCCATGCGGCTGGAGCCGGGGCCTTGTTAATGGCTCTGCATCCCAGTTGGAGTCCAGCCGAAATCAAATCGGCTCTGGCCTCTACGGCTGTGGGTGGGTTATTGAAGGAAGATGGCGCGACACCGGCTGATCCGTTCGATATTGGCTCTGGCCTGCTGAATTTGGCGTTGGCTGGCAATGCCGGGCTGGTATTCCATGAAACAGGGGCTAACTACGCGGCCGCGAACCCCGCTTCTGGTGGTGATCCCAAAACCCTCAACCAACCCAGTGTAGCAAATTACAACTGCCAGTTTGAATGCACCTGGACCCGTACTGTACGTAGTGTTCTGGCTGAACCCATGACCTACACCGTGGCTACCGACGGGCCGACAGGAATGCTCTTCACCGTTACTCCCAGCACCTTTGTCGTCGCTCCTGGAGCATCCCAGGTCGTTACCATCACCGTTAATGTGGCTGCTTTACCCGTTAGCCAATGGGCGTTTGGTCGTGTCACTTTAGAACCAGACAATGGTAACCGCAGTACTGATCCCACGGCCATCTATGATTTCGATGGGCCATTTGCCATTGGCAACTGGACCTTCACCAATACCCCGGCTGGCGTCAATGGCAGCTTCAATACCAACCCTGGCCCACCCATTCAACTGTTTGTGGTTGGGGGCAATGCCGGGACAGGTGGTAACAGTGATTTCAGCATTACCATTCCTCAAAATGGGACGATCAGTTTCAATTGGGGGTATCAATCCACCGATACAGATTGTTGGGATTCTGGTGGGTATGTCTTAAATGGTTCTTATACCGTCCTGGCTTGTAACAACGCCCAGGTACCTTACTTCAATGGGTCTCAATCTATACCGGTAACGGCCGGGGACACCTTCGCCTTCCGTGTGTTTACGGATGATGGTGCGTTTGGGGCGGGCACTTTAGGGGTGACCAACTTCCAGTTTGCTCCGTCCGGTGGTGGGCAGATGCCTGTTTCGGATACCAATGTTCCAGTGGTCGTGCGGCCGGCACCTTTTGCCCCAGAGATTGATATTGCCATCTCCCCAGCCACGCAGAATCTCCCCTTTGGCGGTGATGCCAACTTTACCATTGTGGTCACCAATACAGGGGATGTGTCTTTGGAGAATGTTACCGTTACCTCTGGACAGGTGGCCGCCTGTGATAATGTGATCGGCAGCCTGGCTGTGGGTGGCTCAGACAGTTATACCTGTATGGATACCCAGGTGGTCGCCAGCTATACCCATACCGTTGTTGTGACCAGCACCGTGGTTGGCGCGGCCGGGCCAACTGACAATGCCTCGGCTGAGGTTATTGTGGAACCGCCAACCAGTGTTTCCCTCTCTTCCTTTGGTGGGAATGGCATGAACTATACTCCAGCTATTGCCTTTGTCGGCTTGCTGCTGGGTATTCTTGGTCTGGCTGTTTTCACCCGCTTCCGCGTGGGCACACGAAGCTAATGAAAGTGGTATCCGGTTGGTTAGCTAACTGCGTCTCTGCGTAGCTAACGAATCTGTATAAAAAAAGCCCCTCTGGTGTTAACCAGAGGGGCTTTTTTTGTGGTTTTAGGCATGGTTCATCTTTAACGACCTACAAATGCCTGACCGCAGACGGCTGACGGCAAACTGCCCACTAATGGTCGAGTCGTGGTCGGTGGGTCAGGTTGTCAAGATTGCTTGAACTATGTCTGACCTGGACAAGCCAGAAAAAATTTATCCACAGATGTCAGAGATAAACACAGATTTTTAACTCATCTGTGAAAATCTGGGCCATCTGTGGATCATTTCTTGTTTTCTGCACTAGAAGTTGACTCGTAAGATAGTAAGATACGGTTAAGAGCAATTGGTTGGGGCGGCGATGAAAATGGCGTCGGGGTTGCCAGTCTGTTCATTGACGACGGTGAGGGGTTGACCGTTGCGGCTGACGGTTAAGGTTTGCACCAACGCGCTGCCGCAGCCAATGCCAGAGACGGTCAATAGATAGGTGTCCTGGGGATTACCAGTTTCTTGGAGAATGGCAGTTACGGTGAACTGCCCCATACGAAACTGGTAGGTGCCGCCTGTGGGTACGCGCACAGTGAAATCTACTTTCCAGGTGCCGCCACCAGTGCTGGTTGCGGCCGCGCCATTGGTATTAAACGTCGCTGTCCCCGCTGTTGTCCCGGCCCCTGTCGTAGGGGTTATGCCTGGGGCCGTTGGGCCACATCCCGCCGGTAGAGCGGCGACAAAATCGGACACGGGCAAGGTGTCAATAGGGCTGCTGCTGGTGAAAAAGCTGGCCGTGACCCACCCTTCGGTGCCCTCTACACGCACATGCAGCCAGTTATTATTGGCTGAACGGCCCAACACTTCTTCGAGGGTATCCCCAGGATTGACGAAGATACACATATCCGCCCCACTCCCCGTAGATGAGGTAAAGAGGGAAGCGGAACGGGTAGCTGTTAAAATAAACGTTGATGTTGGTTCGGGAGTGGGTTCAGCGGTATCGGTTGGCGGGGGGGTAAGGGTTGCCGTAGCTGTGGCCGTTGGATTTGGGGTGGGGGTATGGGTGGCTGTCTCGGTGGGCAGAGCGGCCAGAGCCAGGGCGGTGGCGGTCGCGGCCGCGTCCGGGGTGGTCGTTGGTTCGGCGGTGTTGGTGATTACCATGATGACAGTTTCTGGGTCGGTATCATTCCGGTTTAATACCCAAACAACAGCCAGAGCGAAAAGAAGAAGCAAAAATAATACCAGGGGAACCATTAGCCAGCGGTTAGAGCTGGTTGGTGTTACAGCAGGTTTAGCTGGCAGTTTGCCCGTTTCGGGCATAACCTGGGTGTTCTCTCCGGCATCGCCTACCTTTTTGGCCGGAGTGGGAGTATAAACGCCCGGTGGGGTAGGTAAGATTTGGGTACCCCCATCATGGAGAGGAGGGATGTAGTTAGGATCATCTACGGCCGCTTTGAGCATCTGGCTGAGTTGTTTGGCGGAACGCGGCCGCGACTCCTTATTCTTGGCTGTTGTCCGTTGAATCACCGCATCATAAGAGCGGGGTAAATCAGGATTCAGTGAGCGCACTTCAGGAATCGCTTCCGTCATCTGTTTCACAATCATCATCGGGGCTGAATCCGCCTTATAAGGCCGCTCCCCGGTAATCATCTCAAACAACATAACCCCCAGGGCATAAATATCAGCCCGTCCATCCAGATTTTGCCCCTGGATCTGCTCAGGACTCATATACCCCGGCGTACCAATCGTCCCGGTGCCGGTCAGAGAAGTCCCGCCCCCCTCAGCCAGGCGCACAATGCCAAAATCGGCCAGGTAGGCATTGCCATACTGGTCAAAAAGGATGTTGCCTGGTTTGAGATCTCGGTGAACAATCCCCCGGCGGTGGGCTTCATCCAGGGCCGAACCAATGCGCTCGATGATTTTTACCACCTCAGACATCGGCAGGGCACCCTGTTCTAGCCGCTCCGATAATGATCCCCCCGGCATCAAGCGCATGACCAGGAAGGGTTGTCCTTTATCCTCGCCAAAATCATAGACTGGCACAATGTTCGGATGCTCCAACAGGGCAATGGTTTTAGCTTCGCGGATAAACCGGATACGAAAATCTGGTTCGTATAGGAACGCTTTAGGCATCAGCTTCAAGGCAACATCTCGCTCAAAGCGGGGATCATAGGCCAGATATACCGTAGCCATGCCCCCTTGACCAAGCTGGGCTTTTACTTCGTAGCGATCAATTTTTTCAGGCAGTTCACCAGTCATGCATCACCTGCGGTTAAAGATAATAAAACATTACATAAATTATATTACGATGCTTATTACATTAGCACAAATAAAGCGTGTAATCCAGAGGGTCATTACCCATGCTCTGGCCACACTTTCAGGAAAGGCCAAAAATCACCTGGGAAAGGTGACATTATCCACCAGCAAACACCCCCTCGTTTTCGTAAACTGATGGTCAGAAGTGAATATGACCTGGGGTGTACTAACCTACTGGTTATTAGTGTATTGGCTATTACTACTGGTGAAATCAATTTTCGCCAGAGTCCAGTAGCCTAAATGGAACTGGTAAACTCACTCAGTCCTTAGTCCTCAGCACCAGTTTTGTAGGAGCGTGTTATGCTGACCGTAAGTGATTTAATGACCGTGAACCCCCTGACCGTTACGCCTGAGACGCCGCTGCGGCAGGTCATTTATTTGATGCAGCGGGAAGGGGTTCGGCAGCTGCCGGTGATAGATGGGGGTGAGCTGGTAGGGATTATTACGGACAGGGATGTGCGTCTGGCGGTAGATTCACCAGTTGTGGCCCGGGATATGCCCCATCGCCGTGAGATTATTGAACGGTTTACGGCCGAGACATGTATGACGCCTAACCCCATGACGGTGACGCCAGAAATGTCGGCGTATCAGGTAGCGGGGATGTTGGCTACTTATAAGTTTGGCTCGTTTCCGGTGCTGGATGAAGGAACGTTGGTAGGGATTATCACGACCTCAGATTATCTGACTTTTTTCGCGGGGCTGGAAAAACGGCTGGAGCCAGCTCTCTGGCTGCATTCGTAGTCAATCATTTAGCCCTCAGCCCTATTAGCCCTCAGCCCTATTTCCCTAACCTGGATAAGCCAGAAAAAATTTATCCACAGATGTCACAGATGGACACAGATTTTTTTAGCCATCGGTGAAAATCTGCGTCATTTGTGGATCAGTTCTTGTTTTCTGGATAAGAAGTTGAGTTGTAAGACAGTAATGGCGATTTGGGGTGGTGGGTGATAGGGAGTTCGGCTTGTAAGGTTGTCACGGCCTGGGTGTAGGCATGGTCGTCAATTTTTAGCCCATGTTCATCATATAAAAACCGACTTAGCTGGCGCATGGTTGGGCAATAGAAGTTGATAAAGGGAGTGCGGCTCCCTTTTTTTGTTTGAGTGGTCACGACATCCCGGTGTAGCAGTTGGATGTTTTGGATGAAGTCGCAGAGCAGCGGCCGCGTATGGTAAGCACAATAATTTAACAGGATCACCCGCAGCCCGGCTTCGTGCAGATGGAGATAATTGTCATAAGCATCGGCTTCCATCTGGCCGACATCCGGCCAATCCAGGTCTGGCAGGTTAGCAGCCTGTCCCATCTGGCGCAGTCGGCTCTGGCTAAACAGCGGGGTCTGGGTGACTTTATACTCTAATAAGTAGAGGGTATTAGGTTTTTGTTTATCTAAGACAAAGAAATCAGGGGTGAAACGAACAAATTTAGCTGTAGGTGTCCGCAAAAAACGCATGGCCGTGCGGATGCCTGGGGGGATATGGGTTTCGTACCCATAAGGCACAATCTCCAGCCGCCGGGAGAGTGGCCCCCAAATGTGGGTTTGTAAGGTGTTGACCAGGGTTTCGGCCTGGTGTAAACGTTCCCCAAAGGACATAGTTACCCGGCTGATTTTTGGAAAATAAGGATAAATTCGTGGGCTTTGTTGACGCGGAAAACAGAGGGATACCCCAGCGGCCGCATATTGTTATACTCTTGTCGCCGATCCCAAATGATCAAATCATCATAGATAAAGCCCAAATCTTGCAGCCGCCCGGCCAGGTCGCTGTGAAATGGATAAAATCGGTTTTTCTTGCGAATATCCATGACGACGACACAGCAGTAAGCGCGGGGTTTTAATACCTGGTACACCTGGGCGAATACCAACTGTACCTGCCCTAAAAAGGTTTGGTAATCTTTAACCAACCCTAAATCCCCCTCCCCATTCCCATACGAGCGGCTCTCTTTGTAATCGGCGGTGCGCCGGGACGTCAGGATGTCCCAATAGGGCGGGGAGGTGAGGACAAAATCTACCGTTTCATGGGGGATGTATTGGTGGAGATCGAGGGCGTTGGCCTGGTGAATGGTGACGTGGCCTTCGCCAGGCGCGGCCGCACACCGTGCCCGCGCTTTTTCGGCGAAATGAGGATACAGCTCCACACCAATGGCCGTTTTGTTGAGCAATTTCGCGGCCGCCAGGGTACTCCCCACCCCAGCAAACGGGTCTAACACCATTGATTGTTTCTGGTGAGTGAAAATTTGGATAAGCCGTTCAGCCAATGCCTGGGGAAAGATGGCTGGGTGTTTTAGGGCCTGCTCCTCAGCTGTTTTGCGGATGTCGCTCCAGATGGAGATAGAGTGGCGCACCCAGGTTTTGCCATCCAGATCATTGGCTCGCGGCCGCGGGGGTTGGTTATCGTTCATAGTTAGGACTTACGCAGGAAGCATTGGAATAGATGGATGGCGTAACTGCTGACGTATA
>JAHDWJ010000038.1:43100-48290 GCA_023384415.1 Anaerolineae bacterium | reverse complement strand
TGGAACGAAGATTATCTCCTTAAGGTGTTAACAGGTTAATATGCGATTGCCCTACGGTTTTCCCTGGCAGCATGTTAAAATCACAGGTATTGATCAAACAAGAAACTGCCATCACCTATTTCTCAAAACCAGAGGTAGATGGGTGGCCAATGAGGAGGCAAACTCTGGAAGCATTACAATTAGCTCATCTACTCGTAGATAGTATCTTGGATAAAAAAGGGGCCAATATCGTGGTCCTGGATGTTAGTGAACAGACAGTATTTACCGATTATTTTTTACTCTGCGATGCGGATAATGAACGGCAGTTAAAAACGTTGGCTGATGCCATTGCTGAAGATGCCAGAAAGAAGGCGGGTATTCGTCATTGGGCCGTTGAAGGGGATGCGGCCGCTGGCTGGGTTTTGGTAGATTTTGGTGATTTGGTAGCCCACATTTTTGCCCCAGAACAGCGAAATTATTACCGGTTAGAGGAGTTGTGGTCTAAAGGGCACACCGTCTTGCGGATTCAATAACAGTTTGTTAGATAGTTGGATAATGGATGAGTAAGATAAACGGATACTCCATCCGTTTATCTTACTCATCTGTGTTTTACTCCTGAATCCAGCTATCGGTGAGGCGGTTCCAGGTGACTCGTTCTTCAGGGGTAAAGAACAGGTTGACTTCGTTAACGGCATTTTCAGGGGAGTCTGAGCCGTGAACCAGGTTGCGGCCAATTTCCATGGCAAAATCACCCCGGATGCTGCCCGGCGCGGCCGCGACTGGGTTGGTAGCCCCAATGGTGGCACGAGCGGCCGCGACCGCATCTTTACCCGCCCACACCATTGCTACTACCGGCCCAGAGGTAATGTATTCCACCAGGCTGTTATAAAAAGGGCGTTCTTTATGAACGGCGTAATGGGTTTCGGCCAGGGTACGGGACATCTGAATAAACTTCATTGCCACCAATTTCAGCCCGCGCTGCTCAAAACGCCCAATAATCGCCCCGATCAGCCCCCGTTGGACCCCATCTGGCTTGACAAGAATTAATGTTTGTTCCATTGTTAAAAAACTCCTTCAATATCATTGATAATCCATGAAAAAAGGCAGCCCCTACATGGGGAACTGCCTTTGTAACTTTTCATGTCCGACAAGGCGGGATTGTACCGTAACCCTCAAACAACTCGCAAGTAGAAACTCGAAACTACAACTGATCCAATGCTTTGCGATAAGTTTCCAACGCTTTTTGCAGCTGCCCATTACGCATGTAGGCATCTCCTAGCAGGCGACGGAGCAGGGGTTGTGAGGGGTGAGAATCTACTGCTCCTTCCAGCTCGGTGATAATGGGGGAAACGGCAGGTGAACTTTCAAGCAGACTGCTGTAGGTTTGCATCGCTTCCTGGTATTGTCGCTGCTGTAAGAGCTGCCGTGCGGCCGCGAACTGTTTATCATCCATCCCCACATCCAAATTGGCCTGGAAGGTAAATGAACTATCAGTTGGGGGAACAAAAACCGGTTCTGGAGCGCGGCGGGGGGGTGGTTCATCCCGAATTGGTTCAGTCGGAGTAATGAACGGTAGATCAACTACCGGTTCCGCCTCGGCCATTTCGGCTTCGGCTTCCAGCCAACCTGTGGCATCCAGGTCGCGGCCGCTCAACCAACTCAGGGACATTTCCTCACTCTCAATGGCATCCAGAGAGAGCCAATCAGGCAGGGACTCGGTGACATCCCTAGCCGCCAGTTCGGTAATGAGGGAGAAGGGAAGTTCATCTTCATCCGTTGGTTCGGGGGTAGGAGGGGTTGGGGGTGGTTTGAGAGGGCCGGTTTTGGCCTTTTCCCGTTTGGTTTCAACCTCAACCAGAGCATCCATAACGGCAACGGGTACGGCCGGTGTTGGTGGTTCACTAACGACAGGGGCTGTTGAAACAGATGCGGGGGCCCCATCACTTTGTTGAGCGGCCATTTGGTCCAACCAATCCATTGCTTTATCTGGGTCTTCCGGGAAATCGGCCAATTCGGCTAACAGATCATCCTCACTGGGGGTTATCGTATCAGATACGGCTGTCAGGTCTTCGGCCTGCTCATCAGCCATTTGTTCCAGCCAGGCCAGGGCAGCTTGTTCATCCTGGGGGGTAACTGGTTCTGGGTTCAGATCATCTACGCTAAACGGTTTATCCAGGTCGGGGAGAACGGCAATGGGTTGATCTTGGGTGGCCAGGCTGTCTAGCCAATTAAGGGCGGAGTCATCTTCGACAACTGGGGTTGCTGAAATAATAGTGACAGGCAGATTGTCCTCTATTGGGGGTATCGGTGTTTCTGCGGCGGGGGGGGTCAGAGCCATATCCCCTATCAGCTCGTTCATCCAGGCCATAGCCTGGGCCATATCCTCTTCACTTTCTTCCACGTCGTCCATCTCAAACAGGTCGCTCATGTCCAGGATTTTGGCCGCTTCGGCGGAGATGTCGGTGGGTGGCGTGTAAACTGGTGAGGCCGGCGATGGGGTTGGCTCTGGGGTAGATGCAGCTTCTTCGACGAGAGACGTGGCGGGGGTATCGGGTTCAGAGGCAGGCGTTTCCCCTTCCATGTCGGCGACGATTTCGTTGAGCCAATCGAGGGCTTCATCGGTTTCGGTTGGAGATGACGCGGCCGCAACCGGTTCATCACTGATGTCGGCTACAATTTCATCTAACCAGGCCATGGCCTCATCTTCGGCGGCGGCCGTAATGGGTGATGTAGGTGGTGTAGGGGGTTCTTCCAGGACAGCCTCAGGTAGCGATGGTATTTCATCGGTCAGGTCGTCAAGCCAATCAACCGGTTCGGCGGCCGCTTCAATTTCTGACACCGTTGGTTCTGGGGCGATGGCAGCTAGAGAAGCGGCCGCGGCGGGTGTGCCCAGATCCCCTATGAGTTCGTTCATCCAGGCCATCGCCTGGGCCATATCCTCTTCACTTTCTTCTACATCACCCATTTCAAACAGGTCGCTCATATCCAAAATTTTGGCGGCTTCGGGAGAGATGTCGGTGGGGGGGACGTAAACAGGTTGGGCGACCGGTTCAGGGTCTGGAGTATAGGTGATAACCGTTTCAGTCTCTAGTTCATCAGTTGGGGTGGTGGCGAGTTCATCTAGCCAGGTCAGGCTGGTTTCGGCGGCTGGTTCAGGTTCTCCGGGTTCATCAGTTGGAGGTGGAGTTGGTGTGCCTAGGTCCCCTATTAATTCGTTCATCCAGGCCATGGCCTGGGCCATATCTTCTTCACTTTCTTCCACCTCACCCATCTCAAACAGGTCACTCATATCCAGAATTTTAGCGGCTTCGGGGGAGATGTTGGTTGGTGGAACGTAAGTGGGTTGGAGTGGGTCCAGGGTGGTCGTTTCCGCTTGTTCGTTGGAAAGCTGTGGTGGCTCTTCGGTCGGTGCTGGTTCATCGGTGGTAAAGTCAGGCAGTTCATCGAACCAGTTTGGCACTGATTCGCCATCCGTTTGTTCTGGTAAGACAGCATCGTCCGCGGCCGCTAACTCATCCAACCAATCCAGGGGGACTTCTGCGCTCTGTTCTCCAGACGGATCGGCAAAGAGTGATTCACCAGGAATAATGACATCGCCTGATTCATCGGTTAATTCATCAAGCCAGTTGGGCAGCGGCTGATCGGCTGGCAGGTTGGCCTCTGTCTCTGACAGGAGATCAAGCCAGTTGGCTTCTGCTGGCTGGTCCGCGGTTGGGGTAGGAACCCAGGAAGCTTCTATATCGGGTAGGTCGGCATCATCGCCTACTTGTTCAAGCCACCCGGAAGCAGGTTCTAGATCATCGTCTGTTGTCGCTTGATCGAACAAGGCGTTGTCTTCGGCAGCCTGAGCGGCGGCCAGTTGTTCTAACCAGGCCATCGCAGCTTCAGGGTCGTCTGGTGGGGGACCAGCATGAAAGAGATTGTTGGTCGGGGATGAAGGGGTTGTAGGCGCGGCCGCTAACTCATCTAACCAGGAGATGGAGTCGGCCATATCTGCGGCTGAGGTGTCATCATCCAATTGGAACAGATGGTCAAGCAAAGGATCATCTAAAGTGGAGATGCTTTCTACGATGGTGGGTGACTCATCTTGGGGATCTGAGTGATAGCCTGACTCTATTGATGGGGCGGCATCTGCTTCGTTGGGGGCTAATTGGTCTAACCAGGTCAGGCTGTCATCCATTTCTACCGTTGGGGCCGGTGTCTTTTGCTCTGGCACCAGGGATTCTAGCCAGGCCATTGCTTCGGCCAAGTCTTCACCACTGCCTGTTTCCTCGGTGGGATAAACGTTGCTGGCCTGTCCATGTAAATCATCTTCGCTGAGCCAACTGAGGGTGGGCGATTCTTCCACCTCGGCTTGATCGAACGAGTCGAGCCAATCCAGATCTTGCCCGGCGATTTCATCTGTTGGGCTGAGGGCGTCAAGCCAGGCATGATCAGCATCATCGGGTAAGGCATCATCAGCCAGCCAGTCATCCGTTGTCAGACGGGGGTCTTCTGAAGGGTCATTATCGGCTGGCCAATCGTCAGCGATGGCATCTATTTCATCGCTCGTATCTTCAGGAACGGTCAAAGGTTCGTCTGTGGGTAGATTGATCAGCTCATCTAACCAATCGAGTTCATTGTCGGGGTCGTCGTTTGGGGGGCGGTTAGGGTCTTGCATGGTTGGGTCAGCCATAATTGTTGTCTCCATCGCGGCCGCAGACGAGGTCAAAGGGTCTGCGGTTAATTCCAGGGGCAATGATGGGAGGGTACTATCTTCCAGAGTCGGATCATCTAATGGTGCGGGTGATATATCAGATGTTTCATGGAATTGTTCCAGGGTATGTAACCAGTCAGGTAGGCCTGCTTCGCTATCACCTTGTACGAAAGAGGCTGCGGCCGCAAGGGGTTCTTCTGTTTGCGTTAGCCCGGAGAGCCAATCCGGCAGGTCAGCCTCATCTGAGGGGGTGGCGTCTGGTTCGTCCGTTTGGCCGAGATTGGCTGCCCAATCTGGCAGGTCAGCCTCATCTGAGGGGGTGGCGTCCGGTTCGTCCGTTTGGCCGAGATTGGCTGCCCAATCCGGCAGGTCGGCCTCATCTGAGGGGGTGGCGTCCGGTTCGTCCGTTTGGCCGAAATTGGCTGCCCAGTCAGGCAGGTCAGTCTCATCTGAGGTATCAGTATCTGGTTCATCGGTTTGGCTAAAATTGGCTATCCAATCAGGCAGGTCGGCCT
>JAHDWJ010000038.1:0-43000 GCA_023384415.1 Anaerolineae bacterium | reverse complement strand
GTATCTGGTTCATCGGTTTGGCTAAAATTGGCTATCCAATCAGGCAGGTCGGCCTCATCTGAGGGGGTGGCGTCCGGTTCGTCCGTTTGGCCGAGATTGGCTGCCCAGTCAGGCAGGTCACTCTCATCTGAGGTATCGGTATCTGGTTCATCGGTTTGGCTAAAATTGGCTATCCAATCAGGCAGGTCGGCCTCATCTGAGGGGGTGGCGTCCGGTTCGTCCATTTGGCCGAAATTGGCTACCCAGTCAGGCAGGTCACTCTCATCTGTGAGGGTAGTGTCTGGTTCGTCCGTTTGGCTAAAATTAGCAGCCCAGTCAGGCAGGTCGGCTGCTTCGTTTGGGATATCGGTAACTGGTTCTTCGCTTGGGGTTAAGCCAGCGAGCCAATCAGGTAAATCGGTGCTTTCTGTTCGGGGAACAGTTTGTTCTTCGGCCTGGCTCAGGTTGGAGAGCCAGGAAGGTAAGGCCGCGACATCCTCTTGGGTGTCGGTGACTGGCTCGTCTGTTCCGGCTGTCCATGCCGAGGGGTCTGTTTCATCCAGGCTGGCTGCGGCCGCGCTCATGGTGGTTAAATCATCAAACCAATCAGGCAAATCATCACCCGGTTTGGTTTTTTGGGGGGCCTCTTCAGCCAATGAATCCAGCCAATCGGATAACTGGTGGTCATCTGGGGGCGTGGCGGCCATATTGTCTTCAAGCCAATCAGGGTGGCCCGTAGCGGCCAAAGAATCATCCGAAGTAGGGGTTGATTCATCGCGGAGCCAATGCGGTAGTTCCCCTGGGGCTAACTCTTCATAGGGAATCGGGGCGTGTAACTCTTCGGCCCCATTACTTTCCTGCATCCAGTCAGGTATACCAGGTGGAGCATCCTGGTCATTGTCATATAACCAGGCATCGTCATCGGTGTTGTTCTGAGGTAAACCGGTCTCTTGGGTGTGGGTCTGGTGTGGTTCAATGGGGGGAATGAACATGTCCTCATCTAGTACTTCCGAGAGCCAGTCAGGTAAAGGAGCTTCAGTCGCTAATGTGGCCTGGTTTGAACTGGGTAAATCATCAAGCAGGGTAAGGGTTTCTGGCTCATCACCGACAGCAACATCACGCAGCCAATCGAGAACATCAGCTGGTTCACGGCTGCTCTGACTTTGTGGTGAGGGTGTGGTGAGGGCTCGGAGCCAGTCGGGGGTATGTTCGGTGGCGGATGGAGCGGCCGCGAAAGAATCATCACTGCCAAACGCATCTTCCCCAAAGGCATCGGCAGACAACCCTAACTCATCTACCCAGTCTGGTATACCGGTTAGGGTAACTTCTTCTTCGCTTACTCTGTCCAACTTTTCTACCGGGATTTGGTGCGGAACGGGGATGGCCCCATCTGTGCGAAAGGCATGACTTACCGGTGTATCTTCGTTCAATGTGGTTGTGGTTGGCAGAACCAAAGCATGGAGCTTTTGCAAATATTCCTGGGCTTCATCAATCCGGCCAGTCATCAACCAGATTTCGGAGAGAATGGCGTTTGCTTTAATGCAGTAAGGCAAGATTTCTAGCAGTTGGAGACAAAGCTCCACCGCATCCACTCGTTGATCATCACGCCAGAGGGCTTCTATGAGTAAGGTCAGGACATCTACACGATCTGGTTGTTCTTTGAGAATGGCTCGGAGTTCGCCAATAGCCGGTTGGTATAGTTCGGCGTTGAAATGGAGGCGGGCTAAAGCTGTAGGGGTCAGATGAAGTTCGCGGGTTTTGAGTTCTCCATCACGCCAGGCATATAGGTCCCGGAGTTCGTGTTGAATAGAGTTGTTGTATGGTTGGGTTTCGTAAGCCCGCTCCATATGCCAGATGGCTTCATTTATTAATTCTTCGGCTTTGTAGATAATGGAAAGGCCGACATGGGAGACGAAATCTTCAGGGTCTGCACTAAGGATGCGCTGGAAAATGTCGGCCGCGCTGGTGTATTCGTGCTGTTCCAGGAGGGCTTTGCCCAGCAAACGATATGCCTCAATATAGCGCGGATGTTGGCGCAATAGATGCTTGCAGTGGGCAATCGCTTCGGTGAGCCGATTGTCGTCTATTAGTTGTTCAATTTCTTTGCGGTATGCCTGTAAGGTCGTTTGGGTCACGTTTCAAGCCTTTTTTGGTTAAACTCCCAAAGTGTCTTGATGTTTATGTTATGTGTTATGGTAACTAACTTTAACAGATTTTTCAACTACCAGAGAAATGGAGTTGACGTAATGCGTATAGCAAATCGGTCACATTGGCTTCTGACTGGCGGGGGGGGCCGAGGGGATCATGGATTTGGTCGCGGCCGCACAGGGCGTATAAGCTGTTTAGGGCCCCGCCGGCCAGGGCTTCCAGGAAATAGCCTCCTTCTAAAATGAACAGGATGCGGCCGCGGCACCATTCATCAGCCATTTGTACCAGGGTGCGGGAGAGGTGGGCGTACCCGGTGAGACTGAGGCCTGCCGAGGCCAGGGGATCGGCCCAATGGGCATCATAACCGGCTGAGATAAGGATAAATTCGGGTTGGAAGGCGGCGACGGCGGGGCGGATTAGTTCGGTGAAGACCTGGGCATACCCATTATCACCAACGCCTGGGGGAAAGGGAACATTTAAGGTGTATCCCAGGCCGAGGCCAATGCCGGTTTCACGGGCACTACCGGTGCCAGGGTAGAAGAAGCCGGTGTATAGGTGGGTGGAGATGAAGAGGACGGAAGGATCGTCGTAGAAAATATCCTGGGTGCCGTTGCCATGATGAACGTCAAAATCTAAGATGAGGACGCGCTGTAGGCCATGATTTATTTGGGCATGACGGGCTGCGGCCGCGATATTGTTGAATAGACAAAACCCACCAAAGCTCTTTTTTTCCGCATGATGGCCAGGCGGCCGCACCAACACCATGCCATTGTGGACGCGGCCGCTCATGATCTCGTCTACGCCCTGGCAGCACGCTCCCACTGCTTGTAAGGCCAGGTCATAACTTTCGAGAGTGCAGTAGGTATCCGCATCCAACCGCCCCCCACCGTGTAAGGATGTGTAACGGATATGGCTGATCAACTGCTCGGTATGAACGCGGCGCACCTGACCTACCAGACCACTGGCAGGAGGTAAAAGATGTAAATCAGACAGGATGTTGTGCTGCTCTAATTTTTGCATAATGGCCGGGACGCGGCCGCTGTGTTCAGGATGGTCAGGAAAGGTGTGTCCCAGAGCCGGGGCGGTAATGAGTAACGTTGTCATAATAAAGAGGATTATAACATGGAAGAAAAAAAGGACGCGGCCGCGTCCTTTTTTAGCTCCCCTATGTCTAAAAGACAACAACGAATGAGAGGAAGAAACGAATGAAAGCCAAATCCGTGCTTTCCTTAAATTCGTTGTTGTAAACAGTCTTGCTTCGCCTGCGGCTACAGCTTTGTGGTATTAGCCACCAAAAAGCATATAGACTAACCCCTGCCCGTTAGCAAAAGCGGCTACCAGACCAGCAAAAACGACGGATACCATAGACATCAGCTTAATGAGAATATTGAGTGATGGGCCAGAGGTATCTTTGAACGGATCTCCTACCGTGTCACCGACAACGGCTGCTTTATGGGCATCAGATCGTTTGCCCCCATGATGTCCTTCCTCAATATATTTCTTGGCATTGTCCCAGGCCCCACCAGCATTAGACATCATCAAGGCCAGAGCAAAACCAGCCGATAATCCACCAGCCAACAGCCCCAACACCCCGGCTACCCCAAACACGATGCCGATGAATACCGGAACGATAATCGCCAGCAAGGACGGGGCGACCATCTCTTTTTGAGCTGATCGGGTGCTGATTTCCACACAGCGAGCATAATCCGGCTTACCAGTGCCTTCCAGAATGCCTGGGATTTCGCGGAACTGTCGCCGAACTTCCTCCACCATTCCCCCGGCTGCCCGGCCAACCGCCCGCATGGTCATAGCCGAGAAGTAAAAAGCCGTCGCCGCTCCAGCAAAAACACCAATCAAGACCGCCGGATTAAGCAGGGTGACATTATAAAAGTTCATAAAATCGGTCATCGTCATGGCGGTAACTTCCACCATGCGGCCGCCAATTTCCAGCTCATGCACCCCACGTAACTCATGCAGCACCAACCGCACTTCTTCCAGGTACGCAGCCAATAAGGCCAATGAAGTCAACGCGGCCGAGCCAATGGCAAATCCTTTGCCGATGGCGGCGGTCGTATTTCCGACTGCATCCAACTGATCTGTGCGCTGCCGTACTTTGGGGTCCAGGCCAGACATTTCCGCATTTCCCCCAGCGTTATCGGCGATGGGGCCATACGCATCAGTCGCCAGAGTAAAGCCCAGAGTTGAAAGCATGCCCACAGCGGCAATACCGACCCCATAAAGCCCCATGAGGATATTGCCGACACCACCCATGGCATAGAAGCTGACGGCAATACCAATGGTTACGGCCGCGACAGGAATACCTCCTGACTCCATCCCGACGGCCAACCCTTCAATCATCGTTGTGGCGGTACTCGTTTCCGCCTGGGTGGCAATACCTCGTGTCGGCTTAAAAGCGTGGGAGGTGTAATACTCAGTCGCCTTGCCCACCACAATACCTACCACCAGGCCAGTGATAACGGAAATCCAGATGGCTATCCAGTTCGGCAGTTGGAGCAAATACAAGATGGGTAAAGCCAGGACAGCAATGCCAATAGAGCTGGCATACAATCCCCGACTCAATGCCCCAATGAGCTGGCTTTGATCCGCCGTGTCATCAGCGCGGACCAGGTAAACAGCCATAATAGAGAGAAAAACACCCATGGCTGCCAGGGCAATCGGAGCGGCAATAAAGCGCAGCTGCATATCCATGACGCTGTGGGTGCCTAAAAAGGAACTGCCAGCCACGGCTACCGCGGCCACACCCAGAGCTGATGTGGCTAAAATAGAACCCGCATACGATTCATAAAGGTCGGCACCCATACCAGCTACGTCGCCCACATTGTCCCCTACATTGTCAGCGATAGTGGCGGGATTGCGCGGGTCATCTTCCGGGATGCCTGCTTCCACTTTACCCACCAGGTCGGCCCCAACATCGGCCGCTTTCGTGTAGATACCACCCCCTACACGAGCGAACAACGCCTGCGTGGAAGCCCCCATACCAAAGCTCAACATCGTAGCGGTAATTTGTGGTAGGGGGTTGGCGGCAATACTGATAAAACTCTCGGGTAGAATAGCTGGAAACAAGTAATAGAGAATGACAAACCAGGCGGTAATGTCTAACAGGGCAAAACCTACCACCACAAACCCCATAACAGCCCCGGCCCGCAAGGCAACCTGCAAACCACTATTCAGGCTTTGGCTGGCCGCATGGGCCGCCCGTGCCGAAGCATTGGTAGCGGTACGCATTCCAAAATAACCACAGATACCAGAAAACAACCCCCCGGTGATGAAGGCAAAGGGGACAACTGGATTTTGCAGTTTCAGGAAAGACATGACTACAAACAGCAAAAAGAGAACAACAAAAACAATGGCTACCACCCGATATTGACGGGAGAGGTAAGCCATAGCCCCTTCGCGGACTGCCTGGGCAATTTCGATCATGCGGGGTGTTCCCTCGCTGTAGACCATGACTTGCCGGTAAAAAATGTAAGCCATGGCCAGAGCCACAACGGCCCCAATGGGGCCTAACCACCAGATGAGGGGCAGATCAGGGCGCCCTCCTTGTAAAACGATTTCAGCTAAAAGCATATGATTTGTCCTCCTAAACGTGATCCCTATATGTTGATGACTGGTGGTGGCCTTTAGGCCGATGCCTGAGGAGAGGATAGGTTGTCCCCAAGTTTTGACCGAATCTTGCCAACCACCAGTTAAATTTCATTATTCAAGATGCAATAGCGGCCATTGTGCAACGGTTACTCTGGCCTTGCTCTAAGATGTAGATGTTGATGTAGCAATTTTTGGGTTATTCCCCCGGAAAATGACGGGAGATTGTAACGAATGTCACAAAGGCTGTCAAAATGGGCTGAAGTAATGCAGCAATTCTCAAGTTGGCAGCAGTTCTCAATTTGCCCTGAAATGAATATAGGGGCGGGACAGGTGGGCCAGGATTTTGGTCAAACGGGAGCGTTTCGTTTCCGCCCCGCTTTGGCTGAAACGGAAGGGGTAAAGGGGTTGAGACAGGCGGGAATCAGGTTGAACCTTCTTGTGAAACCGTATAAATGACTTCTATGTCAGGGTAAAGGGGGTGAGACAGGCGGGAATCAGGTTGAACCGTTTGACCCGGATGGTTGCCCGCCTGTCCCACCCCTACCACGGGTTTTGAATTGAGAATTGCTGGAAGTAATGCCAGGGCAATCCAAATTTCCTTCCAGAGAAAGGCAGGTTTATATGGGTTCAGTTTGGGGAGTGTTTCATTGAGGAAACAAGTTATGTAAAGCGCCCCCTTCGTGTGGGTTCACTCTTGGGTCTGGTTGTGATCTTTCAGACTTGGTCGCGGCCGCTTCTTACAAACTGGATATACTAGGGCAGGTGAGAGTACGCCGGAAATGGAGGTCAACAACAGATAGGGAAAGGGGCGGATTGTTCGCGGCCGCGTAACTGATGGCCACGTTCAATTGAGCTGATTGTCTAAAATCCAACAGGCATGGGGGGGGAAGTTGATGGTGATGGTTTCACCGTCACGGGGGATAACCATTTGCCGTTCGTTGAAAAGATCGGCCAGCAGGGTGGTTTGTTCAACCCTTAGGCGCAAACGAATGATGGCCCCCAGAAAGGTGTTGTTTTCCACAATGCCGGTGAGGTGGTTATGCCCATCTTGTTGTCCCAGACGTAACTCCTCTGGGCGTAGGGCGATGGTGGCTGTGGATTGGTTCGCGGCCGCAAACGCTTCCTTTAGCTTCAACGGCTGATCATAAAAGCGGCACTCCCCCGCCGCCCCATCCGTCACGGTGACCGGCAGCACATTCAGTTGACCTACAAACGAGGCTGTAAACGCCGTTTTGGGGTAATTGTAGATGGCGAATGGTGTGCCTATCTGCTCAATCACCCCTTTATTCATCACCACCACCCGGTCAGATAAAGACATTGCCTCTTCCTGATCATGGGTCACATAAATTGTCGTCATATTCAACTTCTTTTGAATATCACGGATTTCCTGGCGTAATTCCACCCGGGTTTTGGCATCCAAAGCGGAAAGTGGCTCATCCAACAGCAGTACTTGTGGCTCAATGGCCAGGGCGCGGGCCAGAGCCACCCGCTGCTGCTGCCCGCCGGAAAGCTGGTATGGGTAGCTCCGCCCCTTATCTGGGAGTTGAATCAGGGCCAGTAATTCATGAACTTTGGCTTGAATAGCGGCCGCGGGCTGCCCTTTAATTTTCAGCCCAAAACCAATGTTATCGGCTACATTCATGTTTGGGAAAAGCGCATACGATTGAAACACCATGCCAATATGCCGCCGGTTAGCCGGAACCCGGCTGACGTCCCGCCCATTGAGGCGAATGATGCCTCCGGTGGGGGCTTCAAAACCGGCAATCATACGTAGAGCCGTTGTTTTGCCACAGCCGCTTGATCCCAGCAGAGAGACAAACTCCCCTTTATGCATCTGCAAATTAAAATCCGCAACAGCATTGAGAGTGCCAAATTGTTTGTGGAGATGTTCAATTTCAAGGAAAGGCATATTAAATGGTCACATAGCTGAATGGTTAACCCTGTATTTCTCAGACATTAATCATTCAACAATTTAGCAATTCACCCATTAAAAATTATCTCGGTCCGGCCGCTACCTGGGTGCTGCCGGGAGCGCGATAGGTAAGCCATTGAATCAGCCCCATGATGCTCCAGGTAATGGCAAAGCTGAGAATAGAAAGAGCAGCTGGCTCATAGGCCCGATTGCGTACCAACAAAGCCAGATAAGGCCCGAAGGTGAAACGGCCTAAAAAAGCAGCAATGGTGTATTCCCCAATCACAATGGCGAAGGTTAAAAACGCCCCACTTAATAAAGCCGTTCGTAAGTTGGGAAAAATCACCCGCCAAAGAATTACCGGCCAACTTGCTCCCAGACTTTGGGCTGCCTCCGTCAAAGTGCGAACATCAATAGCCCGTAAGCCGGTATCTACGGAGCGGTACATATAAGGCAAGGCCAGGGCCATGTAGGCCCCCACCATGATCAAATTGGTGCCCCAGGCACGGTTAAACAAGGCAAACGGGGGACCACTATAGATGCGGATAAGACCAAAAACCAACACCACCGCCGGCAAAACAAAGGGCAGGAAAGCGATAAACTCTAAAATTGGGCGAACCTGGGGCAGGCGCAGGTGGGCCCAATAGACGGTGGGAACGATGAGCAGCAGGCTAAAAACGATGGTCAATAAAGCTATTTGTATTGACAGGGTGAATGAGCTGATAAACTGGGGGTCTTGGAGTACGATTTGATAAGCCCGAAAACTATAGCGGCCGCGTTCCGCCTTCAAGGAAAAGTTAATCGTAGCTACCAGAGGTAGGAAAAAATAAACAATCCCTAAAATAATCCAAACCCAGGCCCACTTAAATTTCATTTAGGTACCTCAAATCCTATCGTTTCAGCCACCGCTCCGCCCGTCGTTGCAGCAGTGTATAACCAGTAATAGAAACAGTCATAATGAGTACCATGCCCATTGCCAGGGCATACCCCAACCCCGGATCACGCAGCACATCCCCCCGCATTTGCGCCCCAATAAGAATCGTCACCAGATTGTAAGTGCCGCCAGTCAGGGCAAACGCCGTCGCATGGGCCCCAAAAGCGTTGGCAAACAGCAAGATCATGGTTCCTAGGATAGATGGGAGCAAAACAGGCAAGGCCACATACCACCAATATTGCCAGGATGACGCCCCCAAGTTTTCCGCTGCCTCCCGCCATTCCCGCTTCAACCCTTCCAAAGCTGGGGTGATGATAAGGACCATCAGGGGAAACTGGAAATACATATAAGTCAGGCTGAGGCCCGCGAAGCTGTAGAGGGTAAACCCCCGATCATAAATATCCAGACCAATCAGCTTCAGCCAGGTGGTCAGCAGCCCAATGCGCCCCAGGGTGGCAATGAAGGCAAACGCCAGGGGCACCCCGGCAAAATTAGAAGCCACCCCGGAAAAAGTTAGCAGCCCGGAACGAACAAACCGGGGCAGCCCGCCGATAGTCACAGCATAAGCCAATAAAAAGCCAAATAACCCACCCCCCAGAGCGGTGATTGCACTGATCTGGATGCTGAGGATATAAGCCCCTTTAACCAATGGTTGGTTCAGGTTGCGATAATTATCCAGAGTGAAGTTGCCCTGTAAGTCACGTAAACTGCCAACAAGGAGATAAGAGGCAGGACCTAGCAAGAAAGCCAGGGCAAAAAGAAAAAAAGGCACAACACCTAGCCAGGGGGTTAAACGAGCCAGACGGTGACGCCAGGAGGGAAATTGGGGGGTATAAACAGTAGGGATAGATTCAGTCGCCATAAGATTGGGTCAGGCCAGGATGACGGAAGATAAAGGCGGTAGAGGACACCAGTCTGACAGAAGACGAAGGGCGGAATGAGTTTGTTCATCCGCCTTTCGTCTTCTATCTTTCAGCAAATTAATGAATCTTCTCAATAAGTTGGGGCGAACCTTCGGAAGGTTTCTATAATGGGCAAGCACTTGGATCAAACCTTCCGAAGATTATACGTTTCACTGAGATGTTACAAATTAATTCAGAAAACCAGAGTTCTTATTTTACATCCGCTCCGACGACGGCATCCCACTGGCTGGTGATGAGTTCACGGGCGCTGCTAAGTTGGGCCAGGGTGGGGAAGACGGCCAGATTGTAAAGCTCTGGAGTAGGGAGTTTATCCAGTAAATCTTGGGGAACAACCCCACGGGCCACCATGTCATTGAAACGAATGGGGTGACAATACCCTTTGAGCCAGATGGTTTGCCCTTCATCTGAGTAGAGGAATTCCATCCACAATTTGGCGGCGTTGGGGTGAGGAGCATACGCGCTGATAGCCTGGACATAAACGCCAGCAAAAACGCCGGAAGCAGGAACGACAACTTCAACGGGTGGGTTACCGGCCAGGTTATCGCGGGCGGCCAGGGCATTGTAATCCCATTGGATCATGATGGGGGTTTCCCCTTGGGCCAGGGTGCCAGCTTTAGCGATAACAGGGACGAAGTTTCCGGCTGCATTTAACTCTTTGAAGAATTGTAAGCCAGGTTCGGCATTATCCAGGGAGCCGCCATAGGCCAATCCGGCGGCGAATACGGATTGAATCGCCTGATTGGAGGCACGAGGATCACCGGCCAGGGCGACCTGTCCTTTGTATTCTGGTTTGAGGAGATCGGGCCAATCGCGGGGGATATTTTTGACGACATCGGTATTGACGGCGAAGGATAAGACGCCGTAGTAATCACCATACCAATATCCATCAGCATCTTTGGCATCATTGGGGATAGAGTCCCAGGTGGCGACTTTGTAGGGCTGGATGAGACCTTCTTCTTTGGCCTGGGTGCCAAAGGCGAAACCAACGTCAATGACATCGGGGGCCTGAGGGCCGGTGTTGCCACGATTGGCTTTGATCGCTTCTAATTCGTCGGCGGAACCAGCATCGGGGTCAAGTTCGTTGACATTGATACCATATTTGGCTTTGAAAGTGGAGATCATTTCGCCGTAGTTGCACCAGTCGTGGGGCAGGGCGATGGTGGTGAGCATTCCTTCGGCTTTGGCGGCCGCAATCAGCGCGTCCATCTCACTCATTTCTTCACTACTGCTCCCGGTGCTGCTGTTGTCACCGGTGCTGGCCGGCTCATTGCCTGATCCGCCACAGGCGGTGAGCATGAGGGCCAAGATTAACAACAAAAGGGTGATTCGTTTAAGCATCTTCTACTCTCCTGATTCGATTGTAAAACGGGTTGATAAAAGGTTGGGTCTGATCGTTGAACGGTCTATACTGGCTGCGGCCGCAACGTTTTGGTTAGGATCATATCACGCTCTTTCCAGAGCTGATAAACCCCAAGATAACCAACACGGCATTTTATCCTCTGGTATTTAACTGGCTATAGCATCTCGTTTAACGGTTTGTAAAGGCGTGGTTAAAGGTTTCCCCTCACCGTTTTTGGGGGTCTAGCTGAACTAGCAGCAGCGAATGATCTGGAGCCTGGGCTTCATAATTGAATAGGCGCAAACAATCTGGACAACAAAGTTGATACTTGACTAAATCAGCGGTGATTTCTCGACCAAATGAGGTGTGAAGCAGGTTAAGTACCTGATAGGATCCAGTTAACTTGAGCCAGGTATCACCACTTTGGGCGATTTGCTGCTGAATTTGCTCTTCCTCATGTAAAACGCGATAGCCGGTAAAAAAGTAACTGCATCTGGCACAGGCAGCGAAGGAGTTGATGACAAGATCAAAGATGGTATTGGCGGCCGCGACCACTTTGGGTCGAGCCTTTTTCTTTTTTAGCGGTGGGCGTTTTCCCTTGGGGGAACTGGCTTCATTGGCAGGTGGTACAGGTTGTTCTTCTCGCATAATCTGGTTGCTGATTCTAGCCTGCTTGTAAAATGTGTCAACAACTAGACCAGAGTAACCATCACAGGTTGGTAAAGGCCAGAGCTAACCGGCGAATCCCTTCGTTGATTTCTGCTTCATCCAGGCCGCTAAAGCCAAGCAAGATAGATGGGGGAGAGGGTTGCAGCAAATGGTAGGTTGAACCAGGATAAATGCCTACCCCGTGCGCGGCCGCGGCCTGCACTAACTTTTGTTCATCTATGCCTGGGGGCAAATATACCATCACATGGAGGCCGGCGGCCTCTTGCACATACCGCAGCGGCAGGGGGATATGGTCGGCCAGGGCCTGGAGCAGCACCGCCCGCCGCCGTGAGTATGCCTGGCGCAAATGGTGTAAATGCCGCTCAAAATGCCCCTCGGTGATGAAATCAGCTACGGCTGCCTGGGTTAGTGTAGGCGCACCCCGGTCTACCACCGCCTTCATTTGTAGAAAGGGGACACTTAAAGTGGAAGGCAGCACCACATAGGCCAGGCGCAAGGCGGGAAACAAAACTTTAGAGAAAGTACCTAGATAAATAACTTGTCCGGTTAAATCCAGCCCTTGTAAAGCGGCCAGGGGATGACCGTGATACCTCAATTCCCCATCATAATCATCTTCGATAATAAATGCCTGGTTGTGTTGTGCCCACTGTAGCAAGGCCAGCCGCCGCTCTAGGGGCATCGCCCCCCCTTGGGGAAACTGGTTGGTGGGAGTGACGAAGGCCAGCCGAGCCGGGCAATTACGGGGGATTTGTTGGGCGGGAAAACCGTGTTCGTCTACGGGCAGCGGATGAAGTTTGGCCCCATTCATACGAAATACTTCCCAGGCATCTGGATAACCAGGGGTTTCTACCAATAGCTCTTCGCCAGGGTTAAGGCAAAGGCGGGTGATGATGTCCAGAGCTTGTTGTCCTCCATTGACGATGATGATCTGGTCGGCGGTGCAGCGAACGCCCCGCTGGCGGGCCAGATATGAGGCGATGGCCTGACGCAAGGGGGCAAAACCAGCCGGTGAACCGTAGCGGGAGAGTATGCTGTCATCGGTGCTGAGATACCGATTGAGCAGCCGCCGCCAGGTGTCATACGGGAATAAGTGGGGAAACGCCCGGCCAAAACCAAAATCTATGGCTACCCGCATTTCGTTTTCGCTGGGGGTGGTCGGTGTGGGGTGGGTTATCTGTTGGGCGTAGGTAGAGAGAATGGGGACGAAGGGGGGTGCGGCCGCGTTTACCGGCAGAGGTAAATCATCACGCACAAAGGTCCCGGCCCCGGTCTGGCTGGCGACATACCCTTCAGCCAGGAGTTGGTCATAGGCGGTAGTAACGGTGATGCGCCCCAGACCATATTGTCGGGCCAGGGTACGGCTGGCGGGGAGACGGCTGCCGGGGGGGAGTTCTCCTTGCAGAATGCGGCCGCGAATTTGCTGATAAATTTGCTGGTACAGCGGCACCGCGGCCGCCGGATCAAGCGATAACTCCAACATCATCGAAGTGACAGATGAGGGAACTAAAGGAACTGAGGGAACGCATGGGCCTGACTGTACCCATTACTTCCTCACTTCTTCTTAGTCTTCACTCCTATATTCTTACGCTTTCGGCAGAGAAAACCAGAAAAGGCTGCCTTCCCCCAGGGTACTTTCTACCCCGACTGCCCCGCCTAGTTTATCCATGATGCGCCGGACAATTGAAAGCCCCAAGCCATGCCCGGTGAGTCGCACCTGGTCCAATTTGGTAAAAGGGGTAAACAACTGCCTTTGCTGCTCTGGAGATAACCCTGGTCCGTGATCTCGCACCCAAAATCGGATTATTTGACCAGGTAGTTCTGTCGCCCCCAGATGTAAAACCGGGGGTACTCCCCCATATTTGAGGGCATTGCTCAGGTAATTTTCCCAAACTTCTTCTATCCAGGGACCATATCCCAACGCGGCGGGCCAGCTTGGTGGCAGTTCAATGGTGGCCTGGGTCTCTTGAATCAAATCCACCAGCCGGTATTGAGCTTCTTCGACAATTTCTCCCATGAGCAGGGGCTGGCTTTCGACATCGGTATTGCGGACGCTGGCCAGGATGAGCAGTTCATCTACAATGTTACTGACTTTGCGCCCGTTTCGCACAATTGCCTGTAAACATTGTTCACGCTCTTCCTCAGAAAGAGTATTAAACTCATATTGCAGCAGTTCAGAGAAGCCAATGATGCGAGAGACGGAGCTTTGAATGTTATGGGCTACGGTATGGGAGAAGGCGTTTAGCTCCCCATTTTGATCTTGGAGAGTTTCGTTGAGGCGGCGCAGCTGCAAAATGTCGGCAAAACGAGCGCGGGCAATGGTGATGGCTCGTTCTAAATCCCGGGCGTTGGGCGGTTTGACCAGGTAGGCTCCCGCTCCGGCTTCGCCAGCTTGTTGCACCAGGCCAGGCGATTCGTAGGCGGTTAAGATGACAACTGGGGTGGGGCAGAGTTGATGAATTTGCGCGGCCGCGTCCAACCCATTCATCTTGGGCATTTCAATATCCATCAGCACCACATCTGGGCGTAAAGATTCCGTCAGGGCAACCGCTTCAACCCCATTGTTCGTTTCACCAACGACCTGGTACCCCATCTCTGTAAGCAGGCCGTTGACCATTTCCCCGACCAAAAAATCATCTTCGGCAATCAATACCCGTATAGGTTGTGTGTGCATCATAGGCTGCTTTCCAACAGGTTGAGAGCTTGTTCGCATGTCGCCCTCAGCCCTCGATCCTCAAACCTTTCCTTCACCCCAATTGAAATGAAATAGTAATGACCGCCCCAGAGTATACTATCTGGGTGAGGGGGTCAATTGTACCATTGCGTAAAACAATCGTCCCTTGTAAGTTGCGCCGGACAATGTTTTGGATGAGATGAAACCCGACATTATGACGCGGCTGCTCCAGGCGTAATACATCTTCAGGAAACCCCGGCCCATCGTCGGCAAACTCCATTACGACAATATGCGGCCGCGTACTCTCTTCGATCAGTACCCGAAATTGGCCGCTTGGCCGGTTTTCGACACTATATTTGATACAGTTAGTCACAATCTCATTGATAATGAGGGCCAGATGGTGGGCCTGATCTGGCGTGACCTCCAGGTGCGAAGCTGTTACCTGTACATTGATCCGCTTATGGTGAGGCAGTGCTTGCAATGCTGAATGAATCACCCGTTGAGCCAACTCATACAAAGAGACCGGCCCCCAATTTGAGGCCGATAAGATTGAATGGACCGTAGCTAACCCTTGTACCCGGTTGATCAGATCGTGCATGATTGATTGGTATACCGGATCATCCTTCACCCCGGCATGGCGACGCTCCGCATACAACAGCCCCATAATAGCTGAGAGATTATTTTTGACCCGATGATTGACTTCCTGAAGCAAAATACTGTTTGTGTCCGCATCCTGACGCGCTTGTTCATACAGCCTGGCATTATCAATGGCAATAGCTGCGGTCACGGCCATGGCCTCCAGCAAGGCCAGATCATGGGCATCAAACCGATTTGGTGTTGTGTCTACCACTTGCAGCACCCCAATCGGTTTTCCTTTAAGGATAAGGGGAACGGCAATCATAGAGCGGATATCTAAACCCGTTTGCTGCCCGGCCCGACTCTCATGCCGCTCATCCTGGCTGGCGTCGGCCAACATAACCGGCTGCCGGTTTTGTATCACCCATCCAGCTACCCCTTCCCCAGGAGCCAACCGCCACCCTTTGATCAATTCACTTCGGGGGCCAGTAATTTGTTGACATAATAATTCATTCGTTTTGGGTTGTAACAGCCAGATAGAACAAGACGTGACCTGGAGTAAATGGTTGATTTCCTGCAAAATTTTGGTCAGCAGCTCATCTGGATCAAAGGTAGCGATCAGGGCCTGGTTGGCCCGAAAAATGAGGCTTAATTCTTGGGTTCGTTCGGCTACCCGTCGTTCTAATTCTCGCTGCGTTTCTTGTAGAGTGGCTTCAATGCGGCGGCGGCGCTCTAACTCTTGTTCCGTTTGCACAAACAGGCGTATTTTGATGATGGCGGTAGCCAACTGCCCGGCAATGGTTGTGAGCAGTTGTTCATGCTGAACGGTAAACGCATCCAGACGAAAACTGCCGACGTTGATCACGCCGATTGCGTTTTCACCGGCAATGAGGGGAACACATAATTCTGATTGGGTGAAAGGATGGAGGGTACTAGGGGGGGTGGCGAGGGTAGGCCGGTTGAGGCGGTAGGGTTGTTTGGTCGTAAAGGTGTGGATAATTGCCCCGTTATTGGGGATGATGATCGCTTGCTGGCTTTCGCTGAGGCCGTGGTAGGTAGGATGGATGACCAGATCATCAAATTGCTCATCCCGTAGGATAACGCCAAAATGATCGCCGGGTAAGGCCCGGCCAATAATTTCGGTGATTTGAGTGATAAGCGTTTTTTCGTCGAGGGCGGAGGCACACGCGGCCGCGGCCGCGTGTAGTAAGGTTAGCTCATTCAACTGCCGTCGGGTTGCCTGAGAAAGCAGGGATTGTTTTAAGGCAATGGCTAACTGATCGGCCAGCTCATGGGCAATCTCCAAATCTTGGGGAGAAAATGGCTCTACCTGCCGTTTGCCCAGGTTTAATGTCCCGATTAACTCAGCTTGGGAACGTAGAGGAATCGTTAAATAGGTGCGGATGCCCTGCTCAATAAGGGTTTTCTCCACCAGAGTGGGCCGGCGGACAGCCTGTAAATCATAGGTCAACTGCTCATCTCGCCACTGTAACCCTTGCAAATCACCTAAATCACTGATGGCTCTGGTACTGAGTAAATGGGAAGCCTGCGTATCAGATAGGGTTGTTGCCAGCATAACCGCCTCCCCCACAACCGCTTCTCCCGTAACCTGATCAAAATAGATGACACTGGCATATTGGGTGGGCAGTAATGCTTGCACATATTTGATGGTAGCTCTGGCAATTGCCTGGGGAGAATCGGCCGATAGGATGGCGCGATCAATGACATGCTGTGCTTCCAACCGTCGGGCATATTGATTTAGTGTCATCTGCGCTTGCCGCGCTGGATTTGACCTTTTCATGGTATAGATGTGTCAGTTTGCCAATGACTCAACCCGCAGCTTTTATGGCTCTACGACCAATTTACCCCTTACATCCCCATTTTGTAGGCGGTGAAGGGCGGTAGGAGCTTCAGCCAGGGGATAAATGGTGTCAATAATGGGTTGCAAGCGGCCGCTAAACAGTAGCTCCATCACTTTAGCATACGCCGTCATAGGCCCCATCGTGCTGCCGATGATTTCCAGGTGTTTACCGAATATATACCGATTATCAAACTCAAATTTGGGGCCACTGGTGTTGCCGACGGTTAATAACCGCCCTCCTTTTTTGAGGGCACGCAGGCTGCTGCTATAGGTAGCCGCGCCAACGTTATCTACCACGACATCAACACCCCGCCGATGGGTAGCCTTAAACATGAATTTACCCCAATCTTCTTCTTGCCGGTTAATAGTGACATCAGCGCCCAGATCGCGGGCCTGGGCCAGCTTGGCCTCATCTGAGCCGACAACGTAAATGGTTTTGGCCCCAGCCAGGCGGGCAATCTGGATAGTGGCGGTGTTGACTCCCCCACCGGCCCCGATGATGAGGATATCTTCGCCGGCCTGGAAGCGGCCGCGCTCAATCAAAGAGTGCCAGGCGGTAACATAGACCAGGGACGCGGCCGCAGCCGTAGCATAGCTAACGGATTCGGGCAGCGGCTGCAAGTTCCGGGCAGGTATCACGGCATATTCAGCCATAAAACCGGGCCGATGTTCCCCATAAATGGCAAATTGATCACACAGATTATCTTGCCCACGCTGACAGAAAGAGCAGCGGCCGCAGCTAAACGTGGGATTAACGGCTGCCCGGTCACCCACCTGCCAGCCAGTCACATTTGCACCCAGAGCCGCAATCCTTCCCGCCCCATCGCTGCCCATAATGTGGGGTAGAGGCAGTTTAAGGGAAGGCCACCCGGCCAAAACCCATAAATCCAGCCGATTGAACGCGGCCGCGTGAATCCGCAGCAGCACCTCATCCGCCGCCGGTTCTGGCTCCGGCACATCTGTTACCTTCACTTCATCCAGGCCACCGTGCTGATAAAAAACCAATGCTTGCATAGAGTACTCCCACGAAAATTAGGATGAATGATGAATCAGGAATTATGAAACGGGTCTCACTGGCAAACTTGCCTGCTCACAAACTCAGTATAACCAAGTACCCAGATGTGGCAATGACCCGCTAGTTAGGGTAATTTATAGGTTATGAAACGTAAACAACCATCTCTATCTTACCGATTCCCTGCCTGGAACTACCTGATGTGGGGAGGGCTTTTGCTGCTGGTCATGGTCGCGGCCGCGCTCATCTTCCGCTCCCCTCTCCCCCAAGATTCCCCGTCCTTTATTTCTCCCGAACTGGTTGAAGGTAAAACCTTGTATGATGCCCACTGTGCCGCCTGTCATGGCTTCAATCTGGAAGGCCAGGCAGATTGGCAGCAGCCTAACCCAGATGGCTCTTTCCGTGCGCCACCCCACGATGAAACTGGTCATACCTGGCATCACAATGATGCCTATTTGCTTGAGGCGACCAGGCTGGGGGGAGAGCGTCTGCCAGCTAATATCGGTGTCAGTGCCATGCCGGCCTATAAGAATGTTTTAGGTGATGAGCAGATAATGGCTATTTTAGAGTACATCAAAAGCACCTGGCCAAACGAGATTCTTGAGGCACAACAGCGTATACCCAATCGTTAAAATTACCAGATTGGTCTGTTTGCGATTGCTTTGATTATCCGTTTTCCACCCTCCGCCTGGACCCCGTACCAGAGGCGGATACGCCTACCCTTTACATGCTCTGGTAAACATGTTATACTCTCGATTGTACTACTACAACAATACTTCGTTATGTCAGGTTGTTTAGCTGTGACAAGGGCATTGTATGGGCAACAAACAACTACACATTCCTCTGAAAGAAGCCGCAGATCAGGTCGCGGCCGCGCTCCATAAGTGGGGTTTACAGCTCCCAGCCCTCCTGGCTCTACAAGCAGGTCGTCCCCTGACTTTTCTGGGGGCACAATGTCTTTACGTAGCTCAGCCAACATTAAGCCTCTGGTTGTCACCCCAATCAATCAACACATTGGCCCATTTGTTAGAGAGCCGCGATGGGGTAGATCAGTTGATAGCCAGACTAGAAACAGCCCGGTAAAGAATCATCATGGAACTGACAACCTTAGCCATCCTTTTTTTTATTATCCTGACTGGTGCCGGGTTAATGGCCCTGACGTACCGGACCCAGAAAGGAGGCGCAGTTAAGTTGCGGCCGCATCCCGGCTACCTTACCCTGCAAAAACAAGTCGGCCAGGCCGTAGAGAGCGGCCAACCAATACACATCAGCCTGGGACGTGGCAGCCTGAGCGGCCGCGCCAACCCCACCAGCGTCGCCGCTCTTACCATACTCAACCACCTGGCCGAAGGAAGTTGTGCTAACGGTATGCCCCCTACCGTCACTACCGGCGATGGTACCTTGCTTCTAGCCGGGCAAGATCAACTACGCCAGGTCTACCATCAAGCCCATCGCCCCGCCGAATATCAACCCGGCATGGTCCAATTTCAGGCCAGCAGCAGCGATCCCATAACCTACGCCGCTGGCACCAGCCAGGTTGTCAACCAACAAGCCTGGGGCAGCAATATCCTGATTGGCCAGTTTGGCCAGGAAATTCCTCTCATCATTGAAGCCGGCAGCCGTGCCCAGGCCGAGCAAATCATTAGCACCGATGATCCCATCGCCCTGGCTCTGGCTTATCCCAGTGCCCATGCCCTCATCATTGGCGAAGAACATCTGGCTGCCGGGGCTTATCTCAATGGTCAGCCGGCCCAACTGGCCAGCCTACAACTTCAAGACATTTTGCGCCTGCTTATCATCATAGCCATCTTGTTGGCTACCTTAATGGGCCTTTTGGTATCTCTTTAGTAACTGTTCAGGCTCTCAAGAATGGAACCGCAAAGACACCAAGATCGCCAAAAATCATTCAAGTTCTTTGTGTTCTTTGTCTCTTTGCGGTGAATAGTTACTCTCTTTAAATGAAGCGGCTATGAAAAACAGCCTCCCCACTGCTTTTGCCCTTGTCTTCGGCTTGTTGACCCTGGTCGGGTTACTCCTCATCCCTGGATTAGCCCAATTGATTCTGGGCTGGGCCGGTTTTCTGGCTGCCTGCGCCTTACTACTAGGGTTAGGGAATTTGTTTCTCATTCACAGCCGCCGGGCCATCCGGGCTAACCCATACAGCCTCACGCTCATTGGGGCTATGTTAGCCGTTATCCTGATCGGATTAGCTGATATGTTGGCCCTGACAGATGGCAACACGGCCCAGCAGCTTTTCCAATACTTACAGCAGCCCCTGGAAACGGCGTTTAGCTCCCTTCTGGCATTCTTTCTCCTTTTTGCCGGTTTCCGCCTCTTTCAACAACGGCGAGACCGGTGGGCGGGTCTCTTTATCATTGTTGTCATTATTTTATTAATTCCTCTGCCTGCTGCGGGGGCAAACTTATTTAACCCGCTGCGTGCCCTCATCTCAGCCCTGTTTGTTACGGCCGGCCTACGCGGGCTGCTGATCGGCATCGCTCTCGGCACAATTACTTTGAGTTTGCGTCTCCTGACTGGCTCAGAGAGACCCTATAGCAAATGAACGGAATCACTTGCCGCAACTGTAACACGATCAATGCCGCAGGCAGCAAATTTTGCAATAACTGTGGCACCCAACTTCCCCCGCAAACGACTCAGATTTGTGGCAATTGTGGCACGTCTAATCCACAAAACCGGCTCTATTGTGATAACTGTGGTAATCGCCTGGGCACACCAGCCAAACCAACCACCCCAGAAAAACCCTCTGGTGAACCGGTCGCTCAACCGCCATCACGTCATGGATTTATATTGCCCTCCCGCCGCCCTGGTGATACGGGTGAATTAAATCCAGATGATTTGCCTGAATGGCTTAAAACTGGGGAACGGCCGGGGGCAGAACCAAGCCCAGAGCGGCAAACTCGTATCACCGATTGGCTGAGTGAACTGACGGAACTGCCTGAAGAACAGGAGCCTGATAGGTTTACGATTGATTATGGGTTTTTAGAGCGGCCAAAATGGCCCGGTCGAGAACGCCCGGCTGTGGAAGAAGGGTCAACGGAATCTCCTGAACTCAACGAAGAAATTTTTCAAGACCTGGTGGATGATAAGGTGGATGCAGCCCCCTGGTCTGATGAATTGCCTAAATCGAAAGCTGATTTACCCCCTGAGGATGAATGGTTCACTGAGTTACCTGATTTGGCGCCAGCCACCGACCCTGCCCCAGCTACCAACCGCAGCGAAGATTGGCTGGCCGATTTTTCGCTTTCCGAACCAAGTGACCCACAATCTGAATCCCAGGCTGATTGGCTTTCACAGTGGGATGAGCCGGCCGAACCAGATTCAGCCATGGCGGCTGCGTCTTCAGATTGGCTCTCTGATCTAACGATTACGGAAGAAGATGCGGCCGCGATGGCCTGGAAGCCGGAAGGTGGAACAGATGTTCCCCCCTGGTTAGCCGATCTTGAGCCACGCCCGGCGGCCCAATCTGAAGAACGGCTAAATGAGGCGGAACTGTTTTCCCTGCCCGATGATGGCTATGAGGATGAAATGACCCCTTTTGTAGGGGCGGGAGATGAAGAGCCGTTCCCCCAAATGTTGGGTCAAACTGCGGATGATGAATTACCAGATTGGTTGGCGGAGTTTACTGATGAAGGCGCGGCCGCGACCGATCAACCTGATTGGCTGCCAACAGATGAAGCCGATGCTATCGAAACGATTGTCTCGGACTGGCTGACTGACGATACCGAAGCCGAGACCGATGCCACTATTTCTGATTGGCTGGCTGATGAACCAGACGAAGAGGCCCAGGCGACCGTTTCCGATTGGCTGGCTAGTGAAACGGATGAAGAGGCCGAAGCCACCGTTTCCGATTGGTTGGCTGATGAAGCTGTGGAAGACAGTGAAGCTATTGTTTCTGATTGGTTGGCTGATGGAACCAACGAAGCGGCCGAAGCTGTTGTGTCCGATTGGCTGAGCGACGAAGCCGAAGAAGAAGTTGGGAGCATTGTCTCTGATTGGTTGTCTGCCTGGCCAGATGAGAGTAAAGCCGATGAAACGGTAACCGCTGATGAAATAGATACCGCCTTCGTCCACGAAGAGCCGGATAAAACCCATCAAGCGGACAGTCAAGAAACATTTGATCTAACTGGCTGGCTGCACGAGCTGGAAGCTGATCAAGGCGAGGATGATGCCGAGGCTGTGGCTGCCACTCATCTGGTGGAAGATGATATGCCAGATTGGTTAGGCGACAGCTCTCCTTCTTTGGGCGAGACTGGGTGGGACGCCTTGTTTGATGAGTCCACACCGTCAAGCGAGGCGGATGAGGTAATACCAGCGGAATTTCCTGATTGGCTGGCTGAACTGCGTACCCCGCATACCTCTTACTTTACTTCCCCGCCAGACGCGCCTCAACCGGAACCTCCGCCAGGTGATACAGGCGTACCAGATTGGATGTCTGGGGTGCTTGAACCGGCTGATGAGCCTGCGGCCGCGCCCACACGGTGGGATCAGGTTGAAGATGATTACCCCTTTCCTTCAGATACGGCGGCTGCCCGGCCTCCTGTTACTCCAACCACAACTTCGGCGAATGAGCCGGTTGAATTGGCCCGGGCTGAACTCCCCGATTGGCTGCAACAGAGCCTGCAAGAAGGGAATGTGGTCTCGACAACTGGCCCATCCACCCTCTTGCCTGATTTGCCCTTGCCCCAAGATGATTTACCTGAATGGTTAGCCCCCCCAGGCGATGAGGATTTTGATTCGGCTTTAGAAGCTGCCCTTTCGGTGCGTGGCTCCGAATTGGTGGGGGGGGATTTGGGCAGCGAATGGGGAGATATTTTAGGTGATTTACCCACGACTGAGGATGCCTTGCTGTTAGAGCGGGGAGAGATACCAGAGTGGATTCAGGAGATGCGCCCCCGTGAATTAAGTGGCCAAGAGGCTGAAGCGGATCAGGGAATGGAAGAGATGAGTGGGCCGCTAATGGGGATGCGAAAGGTGATTCCGATTGAGCCGGTGATTGCCAAACCAAAGATTAACGTTGCGGCCGCGGCCCCCTATACGATCAGTAAAGAGCATCAACAACAAGCCGCCTTGCTCCACCAACTCATCCATGCCGAACCTAAAGCTGTCACTCAGGTTGGCCCGACGGTTCGATCCATCTCCTTTATCACCCGGTTAAGCCTGGCGCTTTTATTGTTGTTAGCGGTGTTATTAGGACTAATTTTGCCCAGGTTTGATGTCACGGTGCCGCTGCTCTTACCTGCACCTTTGCCTGGCGTCACCGAAACCCAGCAAACCCTGTTAGCTGTCGAGGGCACTACCGCTATCATCGCTTTTGAATATACTCCGGCCCTGTCTGGAGAGTTAGACCCCCAGGCCCGGCTGATCATCCAGCAGCTACAGGCCAGTGGTAAGCAGGTGGTTGCTGTCAGTCAATATGCCGCTGGTATCGGCCAGGCCCAATCTTTGGGTATTCCATTAGCTAACACCCAGTTAATTCCTGGGGAAACTATCGGCTTGCGGACATTGGCTGGCTGCCTTAATGGCGCGGCCGCCTGCCCGGCTTCAGCGGCCTTACCTGGTGGGGTTTCAGCCCAAGATGTAGGTCTCATTGTGGTCTTGACTGCCGAACGAGACAGCCTTATTGGTTGGCTGGAGCAGGTGGGCAGTCAAACGAATATCCCCCTGGTTATGGGTACTACCCAGGGATTGGCTCCTCTGGCCCAACCATATCTGCTCAGTGGACAAATGAATGGGTTATTGGCCGGATTGCCCGCCGCGGCCGCTTATGAGCAGGCTGTCAGTGGGCGCAGTGGTCCGGTCACAGAGCAACTGCAAGGGCAAACGGTGGCCCAACTTCTCATTGTTCTTTTGTTCATTATCGGGGCAGCTTATTACACGCTCACCCGTTCCCAATCTTAATCATGGACGCAACCGGTATCATTATTGGCCTACTCATTACCCTGCTGGTTTACAGCTACCTGCTCGGAGATAACCCGCTGTACCGGCTGGCCGTTCATCTGCTGGTGGGTGTTACCGCTGGTTTCACTACCCTTGTGGTCATACGCCAGGTATTATGGCCGGTAATAGCTCAACTGTTAGATAACCCAGCCGATCCGACGGCTTTGTTGTGGCTTGTGCCGCTGCTTCTGGCTTTTTTACTCTTGTTTAAGGCGGTGCCCCGGCTGGCCTGGATAGGCAATAGCACCCTGGCTGTTTTGGTCGGAATAGGGGCATCGGTGGCTCTGGTGGGCACGATTACGGGTACCTTATGGCCGCAAATCGCGGCCGCGACGCAACCGTCTGCCCTGGGGGCCATTGGGGCCGTGCTGACGGCCCTGTTTACCATTTGTACTTTGTTTATGTTCCAGTGGACTGGGCGCCATGCACAGTCTCCACCCATCTGGCAGCGCACTATCTGGGGCATTGGTCAGTTGGTGCTGACTGTTACCTTTGCCGCTTTATTTGCGGGGGCCGTAAGCAGCAGCCTGGCGTTGTTGAGTTACCAGTTAGGGCAGTTTTTAACCCTGATGCCGTGAGGCAGCCAGGTAAAATTGGACTTCGCTCCATGCATGACGACGACGAACGCGATAATAAAAAGACCCCTTCTTGCCTCATTGCGGAGATAGGTCATGCTACCAGCAGTGTGGCTCTTTTTGATGTGGCCGATGGGGTTTACCGGCTGTTGGCCCGCGCTGCGGCCCCCACTACGGCGACAACCCCCTGGAAGGATACCTTGCGAGGGGTACAGATGGGGATTAACCAGATCGCGGCCGCGACCGGACGACAGCTCCTGATGAACAATGGGGAACTCATCACCCCAGCCAATGATGAAGGGGTAGGCGTAGATTATTTTGCCATGACCGTGAGTGCGGCCGCGCCCCTTAATGTTTTCCTCGTCGGGCTGCTAGATGATGTGAGTTTAGCCAGCGCCCGCCATGTTATGAGCCAGGTATATACCAACATCGTGGACAGCATTAGCCTGGCAGATGATCGTAATGAGCAGGAGCAAGTCGAAGCCCTGCTCAAACAGCAGCCAGACGTTATTTTTATTACCGGGGGCACTGATGGCGGTAAGACGGAGCGGCTGCTTACATTGGTCAAAACCGTGGCTCTGAGTCTTAATTTGATCCAGGGGGAACGTAAACCGGCTGTGGTTTATGCCGGGAATAGCGCTTTACGTGAACAGGTCTCAACCTTGTTAGGCAGCAATACCTACATAGTGGATAACCTTCGCCCCTCACTTGAGGTGGAGCAAACCGGTGACGCCGCTTTGTTGTTAAATAAGCTGTATGGCGAGTTAAAAATGGCTGTCTTGCCCGGTCTTGGTTCATTGGAGGCGTGGGGGCAGTTTGAACCTGTACCCACACCCCAGGCCGTGGGGCAAATGGTGAGTTATTTTGCCCAGTTATACCAAAAGCGAGTTTTGACTCTGGATATTGGCAGCGAAACGGTAACGGTCGCGTTGGCTGATCAAGACCATACCCGCATTTATATGGATAACAATTGGGGGATGGGGCGTTCAGTGCAACATTTAGCCCCTTACTTGCGCGAAATCCAGCAGTGGCTTACGGTAGAGATGGATGAGAATGCGGTGCTTGATTTTTTATGGCATAAATCCTTGCGGCCGCATACCGTCCCTATGAGTGAGGCAGAATTATACCTGGAACAGGCGTTAGCCCGGGTGATCGGCCAGAAAACAGTACAATCAGCGGCCGCAAGTTGGTATGGTGGGGCTGCCTCTTCGGTTCCTTCGTTTGGGCTGCTTATTGCCAGAGGAAGTACCCTGACTCAGGCCTCACGTCCCGGACAAACCATTTTAATGCTGCTAGACATCCTGCAACCCAAGGGGATTTTTGCGGTGGCCACTGACCGGTATAATGTTTTATCTGCTTTAGGGGTACTGGCTCATATCGAGCCGGTGGCGGTTGTGCAAACCTTAGAAGGGGGGGCATTATTGGATTTGGGCTGGGTCATTGCTTTGAGCGGCCGCGCTCAATCGGGTCAGGTTGCCATTACCGTGCAGATGCGCTCCGAACGGGTAGGTAAGCTAGACCTGGAAGTGGAAGCGGGCACAATAGAAACATTGCCTCTGGGTGCGGGCGAAAAGGCGGAACTGTCTTTACAGCCAAGCCGCCGCTTTGATATAGGGTTTGGCCCTGGCAAGGGGAAGACAATTACTGTTTATGGCGGGGCGGTTGGTGTGGTTATTGATGCTCGCGGCCGCCCCCAAAACTTGCCCAAGGATGCGGCCGCGCGGCGCAATATGATGCGCCAATGGCTCTGGGATATTGGCGGCTAATCATAACCGTTCACCATTTATTGCCTACTGACTATGGATATTTTTCCCAGCATCACCCACGTCAACCCGTTCACAGCCATCAAACGTGAGCGTCTCTTGCCTTCCCCTGGTGAAGTGACCATGCGGCTGGGGCAGCAGGTTTCACCTATCCAAATCGTTGCCCGCACCAGAGAACAGCCCCAATTTGTCATCATTAATGCCAGCAAGCTGTTGGCGGTTCCCCCAGATGAGGTTGTCCGTTATTTGTTGATTGAAGAAGGACAAACACTGGCTAAAGGAACACCAATCTTACGCAAACCGACACGGTTGGGTCGAGCGAAGGTGTATAAATCGCCCACAGAAGGAATCCTGTATCACATTTACAATGGCCGATTGGTTGTACAGCCATCGCCGCAACCCATTGAAATAAGGGCAATGATGCATGGATATATCCATAATTTGATCCCCCACCGTGGGGTTGTGGTGGAAGCGTATGGGGCGTTGGTTCAGGCCATTTGGGGGTCGGGCAAGGAAAATATAGGCAAATTAAAACAAGGCTCAGCGGATGGTGAGAGTGCCTTAACGGCCGCGGCTATTGATAAAGAGGCCCATGCCTCAATCATATTTGCTGGATACGTTGCTGAGGCAGTCATGTTAGATACTTTGGAGCAGAATAGTGTTAAAGGATTAATTGTGGGGAGTATGCCGGCGGCTCTGTGTGCGGCCGCGGCTGGGTATACCTTTCCCATCATCGTCACTGACGCTATTGGCACAACTGGCATGGCCAAGCCGATCTTTAGATTGCTGCAAGAATTAGAGGGACGGGATGCTTCCCTGTTTGCCAGCAGCAATGTCCGTGATGGCGAGCGCCCAGAAATCATTATACCCCTACCCTCTGACAGTAATCCGACACCTCTTGCCTTACCAGGAGTGAAATTAGAAATCGGCCATACTGTCCGCATTGCTCGGTCCCCCTTTACAGGACAAGTGGGTAAGGTCAGTCGGTTGTATCAGCGGACCAAGAGCAGTGCCATTGGCTTGCGTATGTCTGGAGTGGATGTAACTTTACAAGATGGGCAGGTCGTTTATGTACCCTATGCGAACCTGGATTTACTGGCTTGATAGGGCCTTTTTGTGGGGGGTTGGGGATTTTGCGGGACAAGGCTAAATGTGGGCTTGTGGTTTGGCTATAAGCGCAGTCCTATTTTTGAAGGAGATTTGTTATGTCAGAAGAATACCTGGATGAAGGACAGGAAAGTAGCGCTGGGGGGCCTTTTTTGGTGATTGTAGGGGTTTTAGGCGCGATCTTTCTTTTATCTCTGGTGTGTATAGCTGCTTTGTTGCTATCTCGTACCGGTGGTGACGACACGGACCCGGCTTTTGAGGCTACCAGGGTTGCCGTTGTGGCCACCAATGATGCAATTTTGACCCAGAATGCGTTTGTGGCGGAAACTTTACAAGCCAGAACCTTGACGGCGGCCGCGCCCACCAACACCCCTACTCCGCCGCCAACATCAACCAATACGCCCACCCCTACAGCTACCTTCACCCCCCAGCCTACGGCCACGGAAACACCTGTTATTAATCCTGATGACGGCACCGAAGTAGCCACAGGCCCTACGGTTACGCCCGGCAGCATCTTCGGTACACCGATCTTTGGGGGTGGGGGGGCCACGCCAACACCAGTCCCTGTAAGCGGGGGCGGCCCTGGAAGCGGTGGCACCTTACCGGAAACGGGATTACCTTTATGGAGTCTCATTGGTCTGGCGGCCGGTCTGGTCTTATTAATTGGTGTGGCCCGCCGCTTGCGGACGGGTTAATTTTGCGTACTGCCACCAGGCAAAGCTAAAGATACCGCCTGGTATCAACCCTCTTGGCGATTATCAGGCTGCGCCGCTACTTTAGGTGCTTTAACCCAATAGTTAAAGCACCTTTTTGTTTTCAGTTTATTTAAGGTTAAACCTTCGGTACAAAAGAGGTCGCTTGAACGTAAAGATGCAGGAATGGGCAAGAATTTTCCGGGACGCTTTTCGGCCATGAATTTTGGTCGTAACATTACCCGGCTGCTTGTTTATGTTATACTGGAATCCAACTTTTTGCTGGGTGTTAAATACCTTCTCAATATTTGTGGGAACTGAGGCTTGAGTTTAGTGAAGGCTGTGGGTTTTGATAGGTTCAATGAGCTTCACACCATTTTTTTGAGATATAGATGATACTCAACCCTACACTCTTTCATTGGATATGGATGATGGCATGGGACAACAAAATGTGGCCATTTTGCTTGTAGAAGATGATAAGGCAATTCTGGAAGGATTGGGTGATTTACTTTCTCTGGAGTTAAGTAAATTGGGGTATCAACCAGAAGTGCGTCTGGCTGAACATGGCGCGGCCGCGCTTCGGATTATGGACAATTTTATCCCAGACCTCATTATTTCCGATATTATGATGCCTGTGATGGGGGGATATACTTTCAAAGAGCATGTCCAGGCCAACCCAGCCTGGGTCCATATTCCTTTTTTCTTCCTCACGGCTCGCACGGACCGGCAGGCGGTTAGTCAGGGCCATCGCAGCGGTGTTGAGCGGTATATTACGAAACCATTTGACACCAATGAGTTGATAGGGCAGGTTAAAACTCAGATAGAGTTAAATCGCCAACGACATGCCTTGCACCAGGAAAAGTTTGACAGCCTGAAACGTGACTTTACCTGGATGATTAACCATGAACTGCGTACCCCCCTCACCTATGTTTCAGCCTACTTTGAGCTGCTCAAAGATAGTATCGCTTACCTGGAAGATACCGGGTATTCTGAAGAAAGTTTGCGCGGCATCCAAAGTGGATGTATGCGGCTTATCCGGCTGGTGGAGAATTTTGTTCGGGTGATTGATTTACGCACCGGTGAAGCGCAGAAACATTTTCAAGAAAAAGCCCAGGTTATACCAGATGTAACTGGCCGCTTACACCATATCATCAATGGGTATGCGGCCGCCGCGGCCGCGGCCCAAATCACCCTGCGCCAGGATATTCCCGAAGAGCTGCCCCCGCTTTGGGGAGACCCAGATAATTTGCGGGAAATTATTGGGCGGTTGTTAGACAATGCCATTAAATTTACCCGTATAAAAGACACCAACGACCTGGTGATTGCTATTTCCGCCTGGGTTGAAGAGGATGAACTGCATATTGAATTAACCGATAATGGCATCGGCTTCCCTGGTTATGCTCAAGACCAGATTTTTGAGCTATTTTATCAACACAACCGTTCTCACCTGGAGCAGCAAGGGGCGGGCATTGGCCTGACCATTGTTAAAGGGTTGGTAGAGCTGCATCGCGGCCGCATCACCGCCTACGGCATCGAGGGAGAAGGAAGCACCTTTACCATCACCCTACCTCTCTACCACCCAGATAGCCCCTTTTCTCAGCCCCATTTAAATAAAAAACTGGTCACCATTCTCATTATCGAGGACGATCTCCATCTACTAGATGGCCTGACAGACGTTTTAGAACTTCCCTATCCCCACACATACCAATTTAACATTATTCAAGCCAGCAATGGGCAGGTAGGGCTAGATAAATTACAAAAAATCAAACCAGACCTGATCATTTCTGATATTTCCATGCCCGTTATGGATGGCTACGAGTTTTATCGCCATCTTCGTGAAAACCCCAACTGGTTCCATATCCCATTTATCTTCCTGACCGCACGGGGTGAGCGTAAAGATATTCACAAAGGACATATTCTAGGAGCTGCTGACTACATAACCAAGCCATATGATAACGAAGACCTCATTAGTCGGGTTGTCGCCCGGCTAGATCGCTATTTTCAACAGCAGCAAACTATTCAACACAATATCGAAGAATGGAAGCGTGTTATTCTCCAATTATTGCAGCCAGACATCGCCAGCCCCATTCTCTCTGTGGCTGATTACTCTGAGAAGTTAATTGAGCAGTTGCAGCAGGCGACCAGTGAAGAACAGCTAAAAGAACCGCTGCGTGGTATCCAGGCTGGCAGCCAACAATTGACTCGCCTCATCGAAAATTTTATTGCTCTGACTGAGTTGAAAACAGGAGAAACGGCCAGCGCTTACTACAAACTGCGTAGTCTGAGCAATGAACTACCCTTATTATTTTATGAAGTAGCTCAGGAATGCCAGGGAGAAGCGGATGAGGCAAATATCACTATACACCCTGCGCTCATTCATAACACCCCTCCCATCATGACAGAGCCTACCCAACTGCGACGGCTCTTTACCCATTTGCTCCGCTTTGCTTTGATGGTTTGTGCCGGGCGGGGTCAAAAGCATATCTTTTACCAGATTCGTACCCACCATTCTACCCTTGAGAGTATTATTGAGATGCCGGAATTAAAATTGACCCCTCATGAACAGGCCTTGATCCAGGCCCTGTTTCGCCATAACGATCAACAACTGTTTCGTGAGATGGAATATGGGCCAAACCTCACCATCGTTAAAGGATTGGTAGATTTGCATAATGGGCAAATTGAGTTAGAACAAACCCCTGGTAGCTGCCAATTATCACTCCAATTACCGATCTGGCATGGTTGATAAAGATACATTGTGTATGTGCTTATTTATTTTGTGAACATTCAGCAAAATCGCTGTATGTTTTCGTAGGAGGAAATGATGTCTTCTTTGTTAGAAAAGACCCAAACCCTTATCTCGGCCAACCTTCATGCGATGGTAGATAGGGCGTTAGAAGCGAATTCTGTGGCTGTTATGCGCCAATATATTCGGGATGCGGAACGGAACCTGACAGAATTAGAGAAAGCGGCCGCGACCGTTGGTGGCGAGGTTAAGACGCAGGAGCGTAAATACCATCAATATAAGAAAGAAGCAGATCAGCTAGATCGTAATATTGATATGCTCCTCATGCAAGGCAAAACCGAATTAGCCGGCGCGGCCCAAAACGAATTAAATTCTAAACGACGTTTAGAAGAGCAATACCATGAACAATGGGTGCGCCAACAGAAAGAGTACGAGGCGTTACTCAATGCCCGGCTCAAATTACAGGCCAAACTCAAAACTATCCGTCAGGAAGCTAAAGAGCTAGAAGCCTTGATGGAATTGGCAAAATCAAAAGAAGCGACAGTCAAAGCAATCAAGAGCCTGGATGATTTAATGGGTGTAGGTGACAGTGACATTGCCCGACTCGGCGATTCCATCCGCCGCCGTCTGGATACAGCTTCGGCCCATAGTGAAATGTATGCCAGCCGCCTGGATAACCAGATGGATGATATTCTGGGCAAGACCGAAATTGAATTGCAGCTAGAAGAGCGGAAACGCCGCCTGGGCCTGGGTGATAGCGGGGATGCTGGCCTCAAAGAGGAAGAGGAGAGCCAGAGCTCTTTATCGCGTAATCTTTAGAAGCGGGGCGTGAGGTCTGAGGATATATCTTTATTTTCAGCCTCCGTCTCTCACTTGACTTTGACGATGAACACGCCGCTGGAAGAAGGGATTCAGGCTGCTAAAGCTGGAGATAAGGAGCGAGCCAGAACGCTGCTCATGGCCGCTGTGGCGGCTGATGAGACCAATGAAACTGCCTGGCTGTGGCTGAGTGGGGTAGCCGAAACGTGGGAGGATCGGCGCATTTGTTTGGAAAATGTACTGACCCTTAACCCAGATAATGAGGTGGCTCAACACAGGTTGGCCCAGTTGAATGGGGTATCCCCAGAGGATTGGCATAACCCGATTGGGCAGCAAAATAAAAAGCCAGTTTCGGCCGCGGCCGCGATTCTCTACCCTGAACGTCAACAGGAGCGTGTAGAAGACCTGTTCTCCCCCGATGGCGCGTGGGCCGCCCAACCCAACCCGGTCGAATTCCGCCATTATTCCCAATATGAGGATGTGTGGAGTAGCGGGCAACCCCTTTGTGCCTTTTGCGCCTACCCAGTCACTATGGAGGATAACCGCTGCCCCCACTGCCAGAAACACCTGTTTGGTTGGCGTCATCGTTACCTTCAAACAACCTCGCGCCTGGTTAATTACATGATAGCCATGTGCGGCTTGACCCTGTTTTTACTCATTGATTTTTTCCTGGATATAACGCTGGGGCAGCCGATTCAACTTATAGCCGTGCATGGGCTGCTCGCGGTTGTTTGGGTTACGCTGATTTTAGGGGCGTACCTGCGTCATTTATGGGGTCATTATGGGGCTATCTTGCTGGCCTTTTTTGTCATTTTAATCAATGGCAATTTGCTGTATACCCTATTTCAGGAGACCCCATTTGCGGCCATGGATGGGGATTTGGAGGTTGGTTTTTTAATTGTCGTTTCTATTGCTTTGAAGGGGTTACAGGCGATGGCCGCGTTGGTTATTCTGGCCTGGGGGATTTTTGTAGTCTCCCCAGAGTTTGATCGCCAACTGCTCCGTTTTACGGCCCAACTAGACCGGAACCCGCGTGAGGCTTCTGAGTTTCGTGCCCTGGCCCAGCGGTTAGCGCAGGAAGGGATGTGGGGATCGGCGGTGTTGCATTGGCAACATGCGGCCGCCCACGCGCCTAACCATGCCCAATACCAACGTGAACTAGGGGAAGCGTATTATCGGCTTGGTCATTACCAACGCAGCCTCGATGTCCTCCAATCTGCTTATCGGCTGGCGAAAAACCCGGATGTCAAGAATGAAATTGGGCTGCTCTTGGCTGAAGTGAGCCAAAAAGCCAGCCTAACTGATCAACCCTCTTAGCCTATGTCTTACGGCTCCCGCGAAGAACTCAAGGATCGCATCCGCAAATTGACCTGGCAATATGCCATTTACCGGCCTGAAAGTGCCCTTACTATCGCTTTGACGCTTATCGGGACGGCCATTGGTATTGGTCTAACGATGTTGGATATTAACCCACTCACCTGGCTGCCCTGGGTGTGGTTGGCTGGGGGCACAGCGGCGGAGGCGGCGATTTTGTACACCAGCCTGACAGACCCTAAAGTGAGCCAAAAAATTGTGGAGGAGATGTTCCGGCAAAAGGTAAAGCCAGAACGGATAACTGATAAGGAGTTGCAGAAACAGATTAACGAGGCATTGGATTATCGCGGCCGCATCGCCGCCATTATCGCCCAAAAAAGCGAAAATGTTCTTAAGAGCAGCCTGGAAGAAACCCTCGGTCAGATTGATGAATGGATAACGGAAATGTATGATCTGGCCTACCGGTTGGATGAATACCGCAAACAAAAAGCTACCCTGGATAAAAGCAACGCCCGCGCCCATGAGCGGCGGCAGCAATTACAACTGCAATTAAAAACCAGCCAGGACCCGGCCGTACAGCGGGATATTCAGGCCAATATAGATAGTCTCAACCGGCAAATTGAAACCAACCAGGTCCTACAAAACACAATGGAACGTGCCCGGCTGCGCCTGGATAATACCGTAACCGCTATGAGTACCATCTACTCACAAACGATGTTATTTGGGGCCAAAGATATAGATAGCGGCCGCGCCCAGCGTCTTAGTCAGGATATTGCCGATGAAGTGAATGAATTGGGTGATATTCTAGAAGCCATGAATGAGGTTTACGCCCAAACCAGATAACCTCCCCAAGATAGACGGCTAGATTAGTAGATGCGATGTGGTAAACCCATTTGCTACCCACCCCCACGTCAGGTATAATTCCCTGCTCTTTACCATAAAGAGCATTCAATGGTCAATTCTCAGGGCGAAAAGCCCTATTTTTTTGGAGATGTGGAGAGATGAAACGTACTTATCAACCTAAAATTCGTCGTCGGGTGCGCGTTCATGGGTTCCGTGCCCGCATGAAAACCCAAGATGGCCGTAATGTATTAAAAGCGCGTCGGGCCAAAGGTCGCCACCAATTAGCCGTTACCATGAACAACCATATCAAAAAGGTCAATTGGAATGGGGCTAAAGCTACGGCGTATCGCTCTGTCCAAGAAGCCAGTGGCGGCAAAGGTTAATCTTATTTATTAAAGGATGCTGCCTGCACCTTATCGCCTGCGCCACAGCCGGGACATTAATCGAGTGCGCCGGGAAGGGCAGCGATGGTATCATGCCCTGGCTGCCTTGCATGTGCAGGCCAACCAACAAGAGGTGAGCCGCTTTGCTTTTGTGGCTGGCCGACAGGTAGGTAATGCCGTACAGCGTAATCGGGCCAAACGATTGTTACGGGAAGCAACTCGCACGTATCTACCACACATTGCTCCCGGTTGGGATTGCCTTGTTGTGGCCCGACCAGCAGCGGCTCAAGCCGATTATCAGGATGTATTGACAGCGATAAACCAGCTTTTGCAGCGGGCGCATTTGCTGCCACCCATATAAGATCAAGGGGCTGCCGGGCTATGAAACAGATTGCCCTGTTCCTCATTCGTTTTTACCAGCGGTTCATTTCCCCATTGCTCCCCCCCAGTTGCCGTTTTACCCCGTCTTGTTCCCACTACGGCTACGAAGCAATTGCCAAATATGGCTTTCTCAAAGGGGGCTGGATGGCCGTGCGCCGCATTTCTCGTTGTCATCCGTTCAATCCAGGGGGATATGATCCGGTTCCCTGATGGAGGTTTTCTGTTGGACATTCATGCGCGGCCGCGTCTGCGGTCTCTCTTTTTTCTCGTTATCCTCCTTGCCCTAAGCCTGACCGCTTGTGCCGAGGCGGTAGGGGGTAACAACAACTGGCCTGGTCTCTCCACCAATGGGGAACTCGCCTTTGTCGCGGCCGGCCCCCATATCTACGCTCTAGATATTGAAGCGCAAACGACGCGCTGGCAATATCCTGCCGAAGCCGGCCGCACCTCTTTTTTTGCTTCCCCGGCTGCGGCCAATGATCGTCTTGTTTTTGGCGATTTTGGGGCTTCAGGGGGGACGTTCTCTTCTAGTATCACGGTCTCTATTTACGGTCTGGAAAACTTAAACAGTACCGCACCGAATAATTTATGGGCTCCGGTGAGCGGCGTTGCCCGTGATCGCATTGTGGCGGCCCCACTGCTTACCGAAAGCCAGATTTTTATAGGTACGGCCGATGGGCAATTTTATGCCCTGAGTGCGCGTGATGGCACGGTACAATGGCGCTTTGCTGCCAGCCATGCCATTTGGGGGCAGCCTGCTTATCATAACAATGTCGTTTATTTCACTTCGTTAGATAAAAATTTATACGCCCTCTCCGCTGCGGATGGAGAACTATTGTGGCAGCATTCGTTTACGGGCACCATTCCTTCCGGCCCGGTCATTGGCAACAACCTTATTTATGTGGCCGGGTTTAACAGCCAGGTCCATGCCCTAAGTTTGGAAAGCGGCCGCGAAGAGTGGCAGTTTACGGCCCAAGATTGGCTCTGGAGTTCTCCTGTATTGGATGGCGAAACCCTGTATATTGGCGATCGTGCGGGTAATGCCTACGCCCTCAACGCCCAAACTGGGGAAGAGTTATGGCAGCGTCGTGTGACCGAACATATTCAGGCTACCCCGGTCGTTAATGGCAATCAGGTATATTTTGCCGCGACCATTGGCAATGATACCAACCTGGATAAGTTGACTGGTGAGGTTGTTGCCATCAACAAAGAAACGGGGGAAGTTCTCTGGCGTAAAAATACCCCTGGCCCCATTTTTACGGCCCCAATATTGGTGCAGGAAAAAGTGGTGGTTGTTTTCAAAACTGGTCGTCGTTTTGACAACGATTTCCAGGTCAACGTGTATAATCAAGCCGATGGTAATCTGCTTTGGGAGTTTGTCCCCGCAAAATAGCCCCTGGTGTTTAGACTTTAGAGCGAGGGCATTAAGTAAGACCTGTTCGTTCTTCTTCTCGCTCTGACACTTGCCTAAACTTTAAGTAACCCGGCAGCAGCGTAGAAACATTCCGAAGGTGAGTTTTCATGTTTGATGCATTTTACAATTTTCTCACAGAAAGCCTTTTGTTTCTGTACCAGCTTGTGGGTAACAATTACATCCTGGCGATTACGGTATTCACCATTATCATTCGCGTCATTACCCTGCCCTTGAACCTGCGCCAGCAGCGTTCTATGATGCACACCCAGGAGCTGCAACCCCAAATTAGTGCTATCCAGAAGAAGTATCGGGATAACCCGCAGAAGATGCAAGAAGAGTTTACCAAAATTGGGTACAACCCGGCTGATGCGCTCATGGGCTGCCTGCCTATGCTTATCCAGTTTCCTATTTTAATCGGCATGTACCGGGCCATTCAGTATACGTTGGGGTCTACGCCGCTGGATTTGTATGAACTCTCTTTGCGCACCAATACGGTAGATTTAGCCAGCGTTCTGCCTATTGAAAATACGTTTTTGTGGCTGAATCTGGCTCAACCAGACCCATTTTATATTTTGCCTGTTTTGGTTGGTGGGGGGATGTACCTGCAACAAAAGTTGTTTATGCCGACGACGAACCCGCAGAATGATAAGGATAACCCCGCGGCCGCGATGACTCGCTCGATGTTGTACACCATGCCACTCATGTTTGGTATGTTTTCTTTGAGTTTCCCCGCGGGCCTTTCCATCTATTTCATCGTTTCTAATGTGATCGGCATTGGTCAGGGATATATCACAAAACGAAACATGGATAGATTGAAAGCTGAAGCCGCACTAAAACCGAAACCCCAGGTCGTTTTTGATGATGAGGGGGAAGCAGAACAACCGCAAAAGGTCGCGGCCGCGAAAAGCCAACCTTCCACCAATGGCCGCACTACCACCCGTAAGCAGCAGGCCAAGAAAAAAAATAAAAGCAAACGATAATCAGGTTTGCTTCAGTTAATGAGAAATGCGTATGAGCAATCAACGAACCATAGAAGCCAAAGGTAGTGATGTTGAAGCGGCCATCGCCAATGGGCTGGCCGAAGCCGGTTTAAGCCGGGATAAGGTAACGATTGACATTTTAGATGAGGGGAGTCGGGGCTTGTTTGGTTTGGGAGGCCGGCCAGCGGTAGTACGTCTTACCTTACCCGCTGCCGCCACGCCTACCCCTACCCCAATGCGGCCGCCCGCCCCCCCTCCACCACCCCCGCCCGCCCCAGCCAAACCAATGGCTGCGGCCGCGCCCCCCCGTCCGGCTGCTCCTGCCCCCCGCCCCCAACCAGAGGCCAATGTTGAAGAACAATCCGAGCGGCTTTCTGATGAAGAGTTAGCCAATGAAGGGGAAGCTGTATTAGATGTCGTGCAGACCTTACTCAATTATTTAACGATTCCGGCTGAAACCAGCCTTACCCTCTCTGAACCCGATGATCTGACCGGGCAGCAAATTAACATTATCAACATCACGGGCGATGATTTGGCCGTTCTAATTGGCCCGCGTGGGGAAACCCTGGATGCCCTGCAATACATCACCCGGCTAATGGTGAGCAATCGTCTCCAGAGTAAAGCGATGTTTACCCTGGATGTGGAATCATACCGGCAGCGGCGCAAAGAAGCCCTGGCCCGCCTGGCCGAACGAATGGCTCGCAAGGTGACGAAACAAGGCCGCCCTGTCACCCTGGAACCGATGCCTCCCCACGAACGGCGAGCGGTTCATATCGCCCTGCGTAATTTCCGGGGCGTATATACCCAAAGCACTGGCACCGGCGACCGAAGGCGGGTACGGATTTTCCCGGAGAGGTGAGGGAGGGGTTTCTAGTTTCGAGTTGAGAGTGTAGCCTGGTGGTTTATGACCACCGGGCTTTTTTTGTGCCAACCGCGTATCTTCTCAATAAGTTGGGGCGAACCTTTCCCCACTCTTTAGTCTCCAACTGGAATGTCACTTTATGACCACGATGGGTATGCTCAACCGCTAACTGCCAACTGTTACCGACTACCGACCAAACAACTGCCTGGCCAGGCGATGGGTGCGGGTGAGGAAGCGGCGGCCGTATGTGTGCTTTTGTTCGGAACCGTAAAACTGGGCCAGGAATTGGGGTGGGGGAAAGAGGAGCCGGTAGGCCATCCGTAGACTGTGTGACCAGGTATCCATCAGCAGCAGTTCAATCAGGTTGGGCAGGGGGCCTTCGCTGGGGGGATTGGGTCGCCGCTCCAGGGTATCCCAGGAAGCCAGGCGATAGGTTAGCTGTAACCGCCAGTGGGGGGCAGGGAGGCTCGCGGCCGCGCCCTCCCACAATTTCTCCCCCACCTGTAACAAATAAGCCAGGGCCACCCGTGCCCCAGCCGCCTCAGCCAGAGTGATTACTTCCTCAACCTGCCCATTGGTCTGGAGCTGGGCCATCTGTAAATGGGCGTCCAGGAAAAAGGTGAGCCGCCGGTAAAGGCTGTGGCGGGCATGGAGGGCGGTGTGGATGAGGGCATCTTGTTCGTTGATGAGCCAGGTTTCTACGCCAGCGAGGCGGCCGCGCTCTGCCCTGGCCCAGATCTCCGCAACATCCCAACCGGGTCGCGCCCGCCGTATGAGGTCCGTGTGCAGCTCTACCACCGCTTTGCTTTTCTGGTGCAGGAACGGGGCCAGATGGTGCCAATCCGGTTTTTGCGCCTGGGGATGGACGATATAGCCAAGCTGGTGCATCACCGCGGCCGCCTCTTGGGCTGCTGAGGGGGGTACCAGCAAATCAATGTCATCAAAATAGCGCAGGTTGACGCCTGGATACACCTGGTGGGCCAAAAACATCCCTTTGAGCGGCATGACCGGAATGTGTGCGGCCGCGAACGCCTGGTTGATGGTTGTAAATGCTTCTACCAGCAGGGCCGTGCGGATGCGCTGCTGCCGGGCAGCCTGCTCCAAGCGGGTGCGGACAGATTCAGGCAGGGCGGTTTTGTCTAGCGAGGCCAACAAAACGGGGATAATTCGCTGGTGAGCTGCCTGAGTGAGCAACATTTCCCAGTCAAGATCAGGCCATTGCTTGACCGTTTCCCCCTGGGCAAAGGCGCGTAAACTGGCAAGGATAAGTTGGTTGGACGGGGCGAACATGGGCAAAAAACGGGTTAGCCTGGATTAAACCCGAGAGAGATTGAACAACTCAGGTAACTACTAAGGCATCGTTCAAAAACAAGTAAGCGGTTTCAGATTGGTTTAATCTCCGAAGATTGAACCAATCTCTCGCAGGCTGTCACCAATAGATCAAATATTATCTGGTAGATCACCAAACTGAGCCTGATAACGAGCCAACATTTGCCCTAATGCAGCTGCCTCAGCTTCTGCCTGTTCGGCGCGTATCCGCTCCTGTTCGGCTCGCTCTCGCTCTTGTTCGGCTCGCTCTCGCTCCTGTTCGGCCCATTCGCGGCCCGTTGGTAAGAGTACCCCGTCCAACGTTGCCCAACGCAGCCAGCGAGCTTCAACATCTCCATAAACCCCATCCCAGTGAACCAGGGCCAGATTCATTTGTGAGCTGATCAATCGCCCGGCTTTATCAGGACGAATCGGTTGGTATACTCCTTTCTGCAAAGTAAAGCCCGCCCACTCGGCGGTAAATGGGTCATACCAATAATATTCGGGAACACGCAGGCGATTCTGATAAATCTGTTTCTTCTCGCTCTTATCCTGGCGGGCGGTGCTTTCAGAGAGCAGTTCAATGATGACATCAGGCCCTTTGCCTTCTTGCCAGATAACCCAACTTTTACGTTCTCGTTTGGGGACACCCAACACAGCAAAAAAGTCGGGGCCACGGAAGTCATAATCCATCACCTGGTTAGGGCTGAAATAGACAAACATGTTGCCACTGATGAAAAAATCATCTCTATCAGCCCAAGCCAGTTCGATGGGTTCAATAAGCAGGTTCATTTGCAGGCGATGTCGCAGCGTTGCCATGGGCATACCATCATCATAAAGGAGTTCATCTTCAGTTGGCGGGAGTTCAAACTCCAAAACAGGGGGGGAGAGCAATCTTGTACTCATAATAAAATCAACTCCCAGAAGGTATAACTTTGTTTCGGTGTAACATGGTCAGGTCGTTTCTGTCTCCAGTCGTAACTATCAAGCTTTCCGAAGGGTTTCTCCACTGGTGATCATTGGCAACGAAACCTTCGGAAGGTTGTATCACTAGTACAGTTTTACAGAAGTTCGAAATATGTTTTTATGTACGCTGCCTCTGGAGAGTCCTACTGCTAACTGCCCACTGATTACTGTTTACTGGTACTAGAGAGGGTTAGTAGTTACTTCCAGTATAGCACAAAAGGTGGGCAGCCCCAGATCGGGCATTGGCTGGCCTGTGAGGAAGGCATCCAGAGCGACACGGGTGGCCTCCCGATCATCCCAGGGGTATTCGATAGGGCCAAAGCACATGGATTGTTCATGCCCTTTGCCACAAATCAGCACGATGTCTTCAGGTTGGGCCAGGGTGAGGGCGTGGTAGATGGCGCGGCCGCGATCCGGTACGCGCCAGAACGTCTCCCCTTCGACTCCCCCTTGCGAACGACACCCCTCGGCCATCATCGCCAGGATGTCGTCTAAGGATTCGGTGCGCGGGTCTTCGGCGGTCAGGATGGACAGGTCAGCGTCTCGCCCGGCAATTTCGGCCATGAGGCGGCGTTTTTCTTTGTCCCGTTTGCCCGCACTACCAAAGACGACGATGACGCGGCCGCGCCCCATCCCCCGCACCGCCTGAATCGCTTTCTCCAGGGCATTAGGGGTGTGGGCAAAGTCCACGATCACCAGAAACGGCTGTCCCTGGTCAATCCGCTCCATCCGTCCACTGAGGGCGGTCACCCTTTCCAGCCCCGCCTTGATGGTGTCACTATCAAGGCCGAGGTGATAGGCCAGGGCCGCGGCCGCGAGCATGTTGTAGATGTTGAAGGTGCCGACCAGGGGGGAAGTGATGGGCGTTTCGAGTTTCGCGTTTCGCGTTTCGAGTTGTGGAGTACCTAAGGTGAACCGGGTCGCGGCCGCGCTGTAGGTGATGTCGGTGGCGGTCACATCCGCCGGGTGGTCAATCCCATAGGTCAACCGGCTCACAGCCAACGGCTCACTGCTCGCAGCTAACTGTTCATACGATTGATCATCCCGGTTAAGAATAACCACGCCGCCTGGTTTAAGCTGGCTGATGAGGCGGGCCTTGGTTAAGAGATAGTTGTCGTAACTGCCGTGGTAATCCAGGTGTTCATGGGTGATGTTGGTGTAGATACCGGCCGCGTACTCAATTCCCGTCACTCGATGTTGGGCCAGGGCGTGGGAAGTGGTTTCCAGAATGCAGTGGGTGAGACCGGCGTCTACCATGCGGCGCAGGTAACTTTGCACCACCGGGGCTTCGGGGGTGGTGACGTGCAGGGCCAGTGGCTCTTCTTCACCGCCGATGACCGCCTTGATGGTACTGAGCAGCCCCACTTTGAGGCCGGCCTGGCCTAAAACGGCAAACAGCAGGTTGCTGGTTGAGGTTTTGCCATCGGTGCCGGTGACGCCGATGACGGTGAGGGAGCGGGCAGGAAAGTCATACCACGCGGCCGCGAGCCAGGCCAGGGCTGCAGCGGTGTCGGGCACAACCAGGTAGGCCACATTGTCCGGCACCGTCAGCCCCAGTTCAGCAGCGGGGTGTTGGGCCAGGATGAGGCTGGCCCCCTTCTCAAGGGCCTGGCCAATGAAACGATGGCCGTCGCTGCCGGTCCGCACCCGGGCCACAAAGGCCGAACCGGGCTGCACCTCGTCGGTATGTTCGACCAGGTTGAGGAGGGGCACATCAGGGCCGGTATAGGGGGGAGGGGGCAGGGGTGAGGGATTGGGTGCGGCCGCCCAGGCCGCCAGCAGCTGCGATAATAATTTCATAAACATCCTGACCTGGACAAGCCAGAAGAGATTTATCCCCAGATGTCACAGATGAACACAGATTTTTTAAGTCATCGGTGAAAATCTGGGTCATCTATGGATCAACACTTGTTTTCTGTACAAGAAGTTGATTCATAAGAGAGTTATTTGGAGTCAACCATCGAGCGGGCTTCGCACACCTAACGGCCCTTTATTCATCACATGGGTATAAATCATCGTCGTCTTAACATCCTTATGCCCCAGCAGCTCCTGCACCGTGCGAATATCATACCCCGCTTCCAGCAGATGGGTGGCAAAACAGTGACGGAAAGTATGGGGGGTGGCTGGTTTGGCAATACCACTGGCTTTCGCGGCGGCACGGACGGCCCGCTGCAAGTTAGAATCATCAGCATGGTGACGGCGGGTCACGCCGCTGCGGGGATCCCGGCTCAACTTCGTCGCCGGAAAGAGATATTGCCAGCTCCACTCCTTGTTCGCCTTAGGATACTTACGTTCCAGGGCGTAAGGCAAATACACCGCGCCATAACCCGCTTGCAGATCCGCCTGATGCAAACCCTTGACATAGTGCAGATGCTCCTGTAAGATGGGCTTCAATTGTTTCGGCAGCAGCGTTACCCGATCCTCATCACCTTTTGTATCCCTGACCACAATATAATTTTGACCGAAATTAAGGTCCTTGACACGCAAGCGCAAACATTCAAGCAAACGCATCCCCGTTCCATAAAGCAGCTTTGCTTGCAGACGAAAAGTAGGGTCTTTTATCTGTTCTAAGACAAGGTGAGTTTCCGTTTTAGTCAAGACAACTGGCAGCCGCTTATCCTTTTTAGCCCGCAAAGCATTGATACCCGTCAGTTCGATACCCAACACATCCCGGTAGAGAAAGAGGATGGCTTGCATGGCGACATTTTGTGTACTGGGAGCTACCTTTCGTTCGACAGCCAGATAGGTGAGATACGCTTCCACTTCCGGCACACCCATTTCCGCGGGATGGCGTTTATGGTGAAACAGGATGAACTCCTTCATCCAATGCAAATAGGTTTGCTCGGTACGGATAGAATAATGTTTGACCCGAATGAGGTCACGAGCGCGGTCAAGGAGCTTTTTTTCAGCCATGAGTTATAACCCACCCTCATCTGCAACAAATGACTTGAAAACGAGTTTTTAACAAACAGATGGGCGGATTATGACTTAGAAGTAAGTTAATTGCAAACAAGCAGTATCACTACGTGCCCATCGAAGGGACTTAGAAATGAGTTGTAATAAGTTGTTAGGCGGCCGGGTAAGTTACTCCCGTATTACAAAACGGGAGTTGCGGCCGCCCAACAACCAATAAAGCCGACGCGATGAGATTGTGGTGAACAACCGTGTTGGTCTGGCGCGGCTTATCTCCCCGTTAGGCGGCCGGTTAAGTTACTCCCGTATTACTACAGGGAGTTGCGGCCGCCCAACAACCAATAAAGCC
>JAHDWJ010000037.1 GCA_023384415.1 Anaerolineae bacterium | reverse complement strand
ATTGTAACCTTTTTCCACCTTAGCATGTGGTCCAGTTTTTGGGGTCAATTATAACCAGAAGCATACGGTCACGATACAAGCGAAGAAAAGCTCTACTCCAAGTACACAGGTGTTATAATCCATCAGGCCTTCCAAACTATCGGGTTCACTTTAGCGTTGTCCTAAAAGAACGTGTAGATGTAGCTGACGTTGAATGTGTGACTGACGAGTATAGTTTTATTGCTGATGCAGGCTTCCAGGCTCACGCGAAACTTGAATTCGTTATTGTATTGCTTACGTTTCTTTAGCATTTTTGACCTCCATATGTGGGTTGATTGTAACCTTTTTCCACCTTAGCATGTGGTCCAGTTTTTGGGGTCAATTATACAGTTAGCGTTCTGCCTGATAACGGTTCCTGGTGACGCGGCCGCTGTGCCCCTGAAAATGTGATCCATCGGGAACGATGGTGAGATGGTTTAGTTACCTAAAAATTGTAAAACGGTTTGCAACATATTAACTGTGAGGCATTATACTTTCTCCGTTGTCCAGTTCAGGCAGTTCGCTTGCAGCTCACACAACCACAAACAATAGGAGAGCAAAATGATACGTATGACCGTTTTATATCCCAAGACGGATGATTTGCGCTTCGATATGGATTATTATCTGTCCAGGCACATTGCTGAGGTAAATGCCAAACTCCGCTCAATGGGGCTGATAAGCGTCCAGGTAGATGAAGGTGTAGGCAACGTGGTCCCGGATCAGCCCCTGCCTTTTGCTGTTATCACTCAATTGACTTTTAACACGTTAGAAGAGTTGCAAAACGTATTGACAACCCACGGGGCTGAGTTTATCGGCGATATTCCCAACTTTTCCAATGTCCAACCCCATTTCCAAATCAACCGCGTTGTGGTCCCGGCATAGCTGGTATAAAAAATGAGGACGCTTCCTGACGGCATTTTTTCCAAAGAGGCTGTTCGAGTTTAGTCAAGTTGAATATGGTATCATCAAGCTCCGCCATGGCGGAGCTTGATCATTTAGCCGATGATCTTCCTGAGATATAGCTTTGGTATTCAGCTAAACGTATGATGATAAACCTGGATGATTATATCCCCACCGATGATTTAGCTTTGGCCGAGAGCTTACCCTCGCGCTGGTATATTGATCCAGAATTTTTTCAGGCGGAGAAAGAGGGGTTGTTTTGGCGTACCTGGCAGCCGGTAGGCAGGATGGAGATGGTAGCCCGCTCTGGTGATTTTTTTACTTGCGATTTATTAACGGAGCCACTGGTGGTTACTCGGGGGAAGGATGAGCAGCTGCGGGCGTTTTTTAATGTGTGCCAACACCGGGCTGGCCCGGTGGCTAAGGGGCGGGGCAACCGCAAGAGTTTGCAATGCGCCTATCATGGCTGGACGTATGGGTTGGATGGCCGTTTGCTCAATGCCCCGGAGTTTGAAGGGGTGCGGGGTTGGCAGAAAGAGGATGTGTGCCTGGTGCCCGCGGCCGCGACCGCCTGGGGGCCATTTGTGTTTGTCAATCTGGACGCGGCCGCGCTCCCATTCGACCATTATTACGGCCCCATCAAACAGGAAGTCGCCCAGGCCGGTTTTCACATTGATAACATGACCCTGGTTGAGCGGCGTGATTATCTGGTCAACTGCAACTGGAAGGTGTACATAGACAACTATTTGGAAGGGTACCACATCCCCATCGCTCATCCGGGGCTGTTTCGGGAGCTGGATTATGATCAATACCGGGTAGACACCTACCGGTACCACTCCTTCCAACATGCCCCCTTCCGCCCTGCCAGCCAGAACCCGGCCCATGACGTTGATCGTCGCTACGTGCGGAGTGAAGCTGAGGCCCAGGCGTTATATTACTGGGTGTTTCCCAACGTCATGCTCAACTTTTACCCCGACAATTTGCAAATCAATATCATCATCCCACTGGATCATGAGCGAACATTGACAGTGTTTGAATGGTATTTTGAGCAGCCCGGCACCGGACCAGGGTGGGAAAGTATGCAGCAATCTATCGCCTTTAGCGATCAGGTGCAGAAAGAGGATATTGAGATTTGTGAAACGGTGCAAAAAGGGCTGCACTCCCGCGCTTATGACAAAGGGCGGTTCTCGGTTAAACGGGAAAATGGGGTTCACCATTTCCACCTGCTGCTGGCTGAGTTTCTCCGCATGGGGAAAAAATAGTCAGCGTCGGCCACGAATAACACGAATTTCTACCTATTTGTGCTAACTCTGTCATTGGCAGCCAAAAAGTTTTAGGCAAGGGTACAGAGGGGGTAATCGGTTCTGAGGGTGGGCCAGGGGTGGGTGTACCAGCGCAGGTAATTTTCTACCTGCCCGGCCCAGTAAGCGTCTTCGTGGGTGCCTTCGTTTAGGTGCCATTCGTGGGGGATGTTCGCGGCCGCTAAATCCAGATGAAGCTGCTCAAAATTACGCCGATACCAATCCCGCTCCCCCGTATCCAGATACAGCCGCATCTGGCTCAAATCCTTCCCCTGCCAACTATATTGGGGGTTAATGGCTGGCCCGGCGGCCGTGTCTTCCAGGGCTGCCCCATGTGCCCCCACACTGGCAAACGCCAGCGGGTGCTGGAAGGCTATCTCTAAGGCCCAATACCCCCCGCGTGACAATCCCCCCATCGCCCGCCACTGGGGTTCCCGCCCCACACAGTGGGCCGCCTCAATATATGGCAGCAGATAGTTCATCATCACCCCTTCCCAGGAGTTTGGCCCGCCCGATGAGTAATAATCAATATTGGCACTGGTAGGCATGACGATTACCAAAGGGGGAATCTCCTGGGTCAGAATCATGGTTTCGGCCGCGGCCGCCAGGCCATGCCTCTCCCAGGTAGAATCATCCTGGAATGTGCCATGAAACATAAACAGTACCGGGTAAACGCGCCCATCCTGGCCGTAACAAGGGGGCAAATAGACTCGATACGCCCGCTCCGGTCCGGTAATGGGGTCAGGGAAGAAGCCGGTGATAATCTGCCCCGGGGTATCACAGGTAACTGTCCAATGAGGGGTGGCTGATGGAGTGAGCGTAGGCGATGGGGTTGCCGTCGGGGTGGCTGATGGGGTGGGGGAAGGGGTGGCAGTGTAGGTAGGGGGAATGGTGAAGGATGGGGCCGGGGTAGGTGGGGGTGGCAGGGGGGTAGCGGTGGGGATCGCGGCCGCGACTATCTCCCTTGTTTCCCCCCCATTATTTTGGGCAATCTGGCAGCCACATAAAAGCAGCCCCAACAGCCACACCCACACCGGTATTTTGGCAGACATTTGCTAACAGTTAATTGGTGAATTGTTGACATTAGCCATTTAACAATTCAACAATTCACCAGTTAATTATTATTAGGGCACTAGCGTCCTGGGTGCATCAGCCAACAGCTTTTTGTGTGCCCCTTGCCAGGCAGACGGTTGGCGGGTAAAACTTTTAATGGCCAGGTCACTGAAATAAGGCATCAGATCAGCCAGGAGTTCTGGCAGCAAATCCCAGGCTTCTTCTCGGATTATATCCTCAAAATTGGCGGCGATCTCCTTTGTCCACTGCCAATCACGCATAAACCTCTCCGCTTTCATCCAATAATCCCGCTTCTCCCACGCGGCCGCGGTCGTTTCCACCGTATCATCTATTTCACGCAGACAGTAGACGATGGCGGCCGCCATATCCTTCGCTTCCGCGTCAAAACTGCTTTTACGCGGAAGCAGGTACAAAATTTCAGCGATAGTCCGCCGGGCATAATTACGCACTTTGGTTGGGTTGTTGATATTGATGACTCGACTCATGGAACAGATCATAGCACGGGTGTTCCAACCAGCCAACTTAGGATCATCTGGATTCTGGCGAAAATTGATTTCACCAGTGGTAATAACCAATACACTAATACACTAATAACCAGTGGTCAGACTAAAAAACGCCAGGCTTCAGTCATATACCAATAAGTTTCCTGCCGACTTCTTCTCCGTCAGACCATTAGCATGTTATAATCCTCTTATCGCCAGAAAACCTGTCGCAATTTTAGTAAAACCCATCATCTAAAACGGGAGTTCCTCATGGCACGAGTACGCATGAAAGAAGTGTTGGGCCTCATTCTCGGGGGGGGGCAGGGGGCACGCCTTTATCCCCTCACCCGTGAGCGTTCCAAGCCAGCCGTCCCCCTGGCTGGCAAATACCGTTTGATTGATATTCCGATGAGCAACTGCCTCAACTCCGGCATTGAGAAAATTGCCATTCTTACCCAATTTAACTCCGCTTCCTTACATCGGCATATCTCCCGTGCTTATACCCGCGACCCATTTTCTACCGGGTGGGTGCAAATTTTGGCCGCCGAGCAGACGCCCCGCAGTGGTGATTGGTATCAAGGCACAGCTGATGCTGTACGTAAACAGATGCTAGAGATCAACGAAGCGGGCAGCCGTTATGTCCTTATATTGGCTGGAGATCATCTGTATCGGATGGATTACCGAGATTTTGCCCAATACCATGTTGACCATGAGGCTGAGGTGACGATTGCCGTGAAGCCGGTGGCCCGTGAAGATGCCTCTTCATTGGGGATTCTAAAAATGGATAGTGAAGGGCGTATTGTGGAGTTCCGAGAAAAACCGAAAGGCGCCGACCTGGATGGCATGGAGAGTGGTGATGATCCCAAACGGCCTTATATGGCTTCGATGGGGATTTATTTCTTTAACCAGGGGATGTTGCAAGAAGCGTTAAAGATGAAAGGGGATGATTTTGGCAAGGAGATTATCCCTGGTCTGATTGGGTCGCATAGGGTGTTGGGGTACACTTTTGATGGGTATTGGGAAGATATTGGGACGATTCGCCGCTTTTATGAGGTGAATCTAGATATGGCGGCTCCCCTGCCCCATTTTAATTTGTATAGTGCGGATCACCCAATTTATACGCGGCCGCGTTTCCTCCCCGGTTCCAAAGTACAGGGGGGGCACCTGATGAACGTTCTCCTGGCTGATGGTTGCCGCATCCAGGAAGCCACCATCCGCTCCTCAGTCATTGGCTTACGCAGCATCATTTCGGAAGGGGTTACAATTCAGCGTTCCATCATCATGGGGGCTGATTTTTATGAAACGGAACCGGACCGGCAAGAAAACCGGCGTCTCGGCCGGCCAGATATTGGCATTGGGGCCAGTTCGGTCATTGAAGAAGCGATTGTAGACAAAAATGCCCGCATCGGTCGTCGGGTCATCATCCGCTCTATCCCTAACCGGCCCGACGCGGAAGGGGACAACTGGGTCAGCCGGGATGGTATCGTTATTATTCCCAAAGGGGCGATTATTGCCGACGGCACGGTGATTTAGGTGTAAAAGCTAAGTTACAGGGCGTCTGCGGCCGCTTCCGGGGTGGGGTAGGTTTGGAGAGAATGGCCGTAGATAATGGCGTTTTGCCTGACCGGATGAATGAGGGCAGGAAGCCAACCATAGCCGGCGATGGGGGGGTGAACCGCCCCGCACAACCCTTGCCCGTTGGCGCGAGGGAACTGCCAGATCACCCAATTGTGCAAATCAGCAAATGAATATTGGGTAGGCTGATCAGGGTGAAACTGTAATTGGCCTATCTGCTTTTGGGTCCCTTTGGTCATCTGCTGTCCTTACGGCCAGGGAATCAAATACCCTGGCAACGGCATTAGACGCATTGCCAACTGCCACGTCACATATTACGCCAGTAATAGCTGCAGAACCGTTTCCGTATCGGCCAGGTTGGGGAGGAGGATGTCGGGTTTATACTGATTCAGCGTTGTTAGGGTATAACGTCCGGTGGCGACAGCAACTGCTTTGGCTCCATTGGCGCGGGCGCATTGGATGTCTAATGGGGTGTCACCAACGACGATGGTATTGTACCCGGCAAATTGTAATTTGGTAAGGTCAGTTGCCTGTTTCATTGCCAGCGGGGGAAGTTGGTTCCGGTCGTGGTGCTGGCTGCCATACGCCCCCACCCGGAAAATGGTTGGGTCTAACCCCGCGGCCGCGAGCTTGAGCGGAGCCACCGGTTCAATATTCCCTGTCACCAACCCTAACAGCATATCAGGCCGCCCCTGTAAAGCGGCCAATAGCGGCTTGACTCCTGGGCACGGGGCAGCCCGGCTGGTAGGCAGCACTGTCTGTCCATGATGTACCATTCGGGCAAAGAGGGTGGGCAGATTGGTTTCGATCTGATGGTCAGGAATCGCGGTCGCACGCAGCAAATCGGTGACAATCTGGGTGTCCGTCTTGCCCCCCAGGTTATATTTTTCGATGGGGCCAGCCGTGCCAAAAACATCCTCCATCGCCAGGGCCAACATTTGCTTGCCCGCTCCATTGGCCTGGATGAGGGTGCCGTCTATGTCAAAGAGGATGAGTTTCATGGGGTGAGTTTGCGAATAGGTAAATAGTGGGCAAATTGGGATCGCCCGGCGGTCAAACCGCCGGGCTAAAAATGCGAAGCCCTATCGGGCTAGAACGGCAGGCCAATAGCCTTTGTATTTTTAGCCCGGACGTTCACGTCCGGACGATTCACGTCCGGGCGGTTCATGTCCGGGCGGGTTGCGTTCGGGCGGTTCACGTCCGGGCGGGTGCCTGCAAAACCGCTTGCGCCAGCTCCCATCCGTTCCAGCCAGCAGGGGCCGGGGGGCGGGGAGGCATGGGGGGGCCAACGGGGATGCCACGTTGTTGCAAGATAGTTTTGATAGCCCCCAAACGTACCCCGGCGGGTAAAGTTTTGAGCAGCCGGTTAATTTGTTCCTGGTGGTGCCGTGCGGCCGCGAGATCATTTCGCTCTACCGCCTGGGTCAGAGCCACATACGGTTCCGGGATAGCCGTAGAGAGGCCGCTGATCAGCCCATGCGCCCCCAATGCCAGCATCCCCAAGGCTACCGCTTCATTGCCGGCCAGGATAATCAACTGTTCTGGGCTAACTTCAATAAGCTGACGCACCGCGTTAACATCACCCCGGCTCGTTTTCATACCGGCCAGGGTTGGGATGGCCGCCAGCAAGTGAGGGACAATGGCCGGGGTAATGCCGTTGATGGCCTGCTGAGGAATGTCATAGACGAAGAACGGGGTATCAGGCGCGGCCGCAGCCACTAGCTGAAAATAACTCACCATCGCCTCATCTTGCAGGGGGTAGAAATACGGGGTCATCGCCACGATAGCCTCAGCCTGAAGTGCGGCCGCGTGCTGGGCCAGGGCGATGGCTTCGTCAGTATTATTCGCCCCCACATGGAGCAAAACAGGAACGCGGCCGCTGACAGCCTGCACCGTCTTTTCATGCAGTTCCATCCGTGCGGCCGCCGGGAGCAGCACCCCTTCGCCAGTCGTCCCCCCTACAAACAGCCCCTTCACCCCTTTGCCGATGAGAAAATTGACCAGGGCCGGGAGCGCGGCCGCGTTCAGATGGTTGCCATCACCCTTTAGCGGCGTCGCCATCGCGGGCGAGACACCAAAAGAGACCTTCCACTTTAATTGAGCTAACCGTTCACTAAACATAACACCTCTTTCTGCCATCACTATCTGCAAAAGTGCATTGTAACGGCAAGCAAGGCAACGGGCAAAAAGATCGTGAGCGACCGTCATTGATACGTTTCCCCATTCAGATATAATCGCTCCTGTTATGATAGATCGCAACAAAATCCGCAACTTCTGTATTATCGCCCATATTGACCACGGCAAATCCACCCTGGCAGATCGTCTCTTGCAAGCCACCGGCACCGTCTCTGACCGGGAAATGCAAGAGCAGCTTCTTGACAGCATGGATTTAGAGCGGGAAAAAGGTGTCACCATCAAGGCGTCCGCTGTGCGAATGGAGTACACAGCCCAGGACGGCGAAACCTATATTCTGAACCTGATAGACACCCCCGGCCATGTAGATTTCGCCTATGAAGTCAGCCGCGCCCTACAAGGGTGCGAAGGCGCTGTCCTCGTCGTAGATGCTTCCCAGGGGGTCGAGGCCCAAACCTTAGCCAACCTATACCTGGCCGTAGAAGCCGACCTGGAACTTGTCCCCGTCGTCAATAAAATTGATTTACCCGCCGCCCAACCCGAAGAAGCGGCCGAGGAAATCGAGAACCTGACCGGCATAGATGCCGCTGATGTCGTCCCTATCAGTGCCAAAACAGGCACCAACGTTGATCAGGTGCTAGAAGCCGTCATCAAGCGTGTGCCACCTCCAACAGGAGATCCCGATGCCTCACTCAAAGCCCTCGTATTCGATTCCCATTACGATGCTTACAAAGGGGTAATTGCCTATGTCCGCATCTTTGAAGGCACCGTTAGAGATCGGCAGCTTATCAAAGTGATGTCTAACGATGTCATCGTTGAGCCATTGGAAATCGGCGTATTTACCCCAGGCATGAAACCCGTCAAAGAGCTTTCCGCCGGGGAAGTGGGGTACATTGCCACCGGCCTCAAATCAGTGCGCGAATGCCGCGTTGGTGACACCATCACTTCTCGTGAGCGGCCGGCCAACGAACCATTAGCTGGCTATCGCACCATCAAACCTATGGTGTACGCCGGTTTCTATCCTACCGAAGGAGAAGATTACAGCCTGCTCCGCGACGCCCTGGAAAAGCTGCAACTAAACGACGCTTCCCTGGTCTACGAACCAGAAACATCCAACGCCCTGAACTTTGGCTTTCGTTGCGGCTTCCTGGGGCTTTTCCATATGGAAATTATCCAGGAGCGGCTGGAGCGGGAATATGATCTCGATCTGGTTGCCACTGCCCCCAGTGTGCGCTATGAGCTGGTAATGACCGATGGGGAAATCCAGATTATTGAAAGCCCTGCCGATTTACCTGAAGAAACAGAAATCAGCGAAATCCGTGAGCCGTGGATGCACGTGCAAATCTTCACCCCTGAAGAATATTATGGGGTGGTAATGGACCTGGTACGCAAACGGCGCGGCGAATTTTTGGGGCAGGAACATCCTTCACCGGGTCGTGTTATCCTCAAATACGACATCCCCCTGGCCGAAATCATTGTAGATTTTTACGATAAACTCAAAAGTGGTACCCGAGGGTATGCCTCAATGGATTATGATTTTGCCGGTTATCGCACTTCCGATCTGGTAAAACTCGAAGTCCTGGTCAACAAAGCTCCGGTGGACGCCCTGGCTATGATCGTTCACCGGGATGATTCATTTAATCGGGGGCAAAAGCTGGTTTCTAAGCTGAAAGACCTCATTCCCCGGCAGCAGTTTGAAGTTCCAATTCAGGCGGCTGTAGGCAAACGGGTCGTCAGCCGGGCCAACGTCAAAGCCATTCGTAAAGATGTGCTGGCTAAATGTTATGGTGGTGACATCACCCGTAAAAAGAAGCTGCTAGAAAAGCAAAAGAAAGGCAAGAAACGGATGAAAATGATCGGCAATGTTGAAGTGCCCCAGGAAGCATTCATGGCTGTACTAAAACTCGGCGATGATTAACTCACTATGGCCAAAGCAAAAAAGGGATCACGAACGGATTTTGATTCCCCCTGGAAAGAGATTTTGGAGCATTTCTTCCCCCAGTTTATGCAATTTTTCTTTCCCAATGCCTACGAGCAGATTGATTGGAGCAAAGGGTACCGTTTTCTGGATCAAGAGCTGCAACAAATCGCCCCCGAATCGGAAATTGGGCCGCGCCGTGTAGATAAGCTGGTTGAGGTTTATCGCCACGATGGTCAGGATGCCTGGGTGCTGGCTCATGTGGAGATCCAGGGGCAGAAAGATTTGGCCTATGAAAAGCGGCTCTATGTGTACAATTATCGCTTGTTTGATCGGTATGATCGTCCGGTAGCCACTTTGAGCGTTTTGACCGATAGTGATCCTGCCTGGCGGCCACATCGTTACGGTTATGAACTATTTGATTGTCACATTTCGCTGGACTTTCCGGTGGTAAAATTGTTAGACTACAAGGACAAACAGGCTGAACTGGAAAAGAGTGATAACCCATTTGCTATTGTGGTTATGGCTCATTTAGAAACGCAAAAAACACGCCGTAAACCTGCCCAGCGGTACGAGGCCAAGCTAAAATTGGCGAAGATGATGTACCGTAAAGGGTACCAATGGGTCGAAATTATTAACCTGTTTCGTTTCATAGATTGGATAATGACCTTGCCTGAAGATATGGACTGGCAGTTTTTACTGGAAATCGCCCGGTTTGAGGAGACAGAAAAAATGCCTTATGTGACTAGTGTCGAACGAATTGGAATGGAAAAAGGAATGGCATTGGGACGGCAAGAAGGACAGCAGGAAGGGCTGCAGGAAGGGCTGCGGGTGAGTATTGTTCAGACTCTGGAACTTCGTTTTGGCCGTGTTTCACCCCGCATTGAACTGTTTTTGCAGCAGGTGCAGGATGTGGATGATTTGCGTGAACTGCATAAGCAGGCGGTGCTGGTACCCTCATTAACTGTGTTTGAGCAGGGCCTGCCTGGATGATTTATCAGCGGCTGCTGCTTCCTTTTTTAGCCCGACTGGATGCGGAAACGGTGCATGAACGAACGCTTTCTGCTTTGGTATTGGCGCAGGATTGGGCAGGGGGGCGGCTGCTGCTACGGTTGTTAGCCGGCCGCATCCCTTCGCGGCCGCGTTCCCTTTTTGGTCTCACTTTCCCCAACATCCTCGGCCTGGCCGCCGGGTTTGACAAAGATGTTCACGTGGCTGATGGGTTGGCCCGGCTGGGTTTTGGTCACATTGAAGTAGGAACGCTGACCCCGCGGCCGCAGCCCGGCAACCCCCGCCCCCGTATCTTTCGCCTGCCTGGTGATGGAGCCATCATCAACCGGATGGGTTTCCCCAATGGGGGTGTCGCGGCCGCCCTCCCCCGTTTGCAGCAGTTGACCCAAAAGCAGCGCTCCTTTGTGTTAGGAGTCAGCCTGGGCAAACAGAAAGAAACACCGTTAGAAGACGCGGCCGCTGACTACCTTACCGTCATGCAGGCTGTCTACCCCTACGCTGATTACCTGGCGGTCAATATCAGCTCCCCCAATACCCCCGGCCTGCGTGAGCTGCAGGGGGGGGATTACCTGGGATACCTGTTGCGAGAATTACAGCAAGAAAATGTGGCCCTGGCAGAAAAACACCATTTGGCAGCGCGGCCGCTATTGCTCAAAATTGCCCCTGACTTAGACTGGGATGAGCTAGATGAGGTGATGGCGGCCGCGACCCAGCACCAGATCGCCGCCCTTATTGCCACCAACACTACCCTCAGCCGGGCCGGACTGACTCATCCCGCCCAAAACGAGGCCGGGGGATTGAGCGGTCTTCCCTTGCGTGAGCGCAGCAACGCCATCATCGCCTACATTGCCCGGCAAACCAACGGCCAACTCCCCATCATTGGCATAGGCGGCATCCGCACCGCTGCCGATGTCCAGGCTAAACTTGACGCTGGTGCATCCCTTGTTCAGCTGTACACCGGCCTGATTTACGAAGGGCCAGGCATTGCTGGCCGAATCTTGCGCCAATTGGCAGCAGTCAGCCGTTAGCCGTCTCCAGTCCCCAGTCTCTAATCTCTCAATTTCCCACCCTCCCACTCCCCAAACTCTTCTCCACCGCCGCTAAAGTCGCTCTAATTTCTTGCTCGCCGTGCATGGTGGAGATAAAACCGGCTTCAAATTGGGAAGGGGCCAAATACACCCCATGTTCTAACATGACCTGATGAAAAGCGGCAAAGCGGGCGGTATCGGCCAGTTTAGCCGTGGCCCAGTTGATGATGGGCTGTTCGCTAAAGAAAAAGCCGAACATGGTGCCGACCCGCTCTACCTGGACGGGCATGGCCGCGGCCGCGAACCTTTCCGCCAGTCCCGTCACTAGCTTTTCTCCCATCACCTCTAGCTGTTCCCAAACTCCCGGCAGGGAAAGCAGCCGTAGGGTACTGATTCCCCCAGCCATCGCCAGGGGGTTCCCTGACAGCGTACCCGCTTGATACATTGGCCCCAGCGGGGCTACCAGCGACATAATCTCCCGCCGCCCCCCATAAGCCCCTACCGGCAAACCCCCACCAATCACCTTGCCCAACGCTGTCAGGTCTGGTTTCACCCCATACAGCGCCTGTGCCCCGCCCAGATGAACCCGAAAGCCGGTCATCACCTCGTCGAAAACAAGGAGAGACCCGGCCTGGGTGGTCAGATCACGTAAACCGGGCAGGAATTCGGATAGCGGCCGCACCAACCCCATGTTGCCACTGACTGGCTCGACAATAACGGCGGCAATCTGGTCAGGGAATTGTTCAAAGAGCCGCTGCACCGCCGCCAAATCGTTGTACGGTGCCGTTAGGGTGTGAACGGTAGCCCCGACGGGCACACCTGGCGAATCGGGCAGCCCCAGAGTGGCAACGCCTGAACCCGCCTGTACCAGGAGCATATCGGCGTGGCCGTGGTAATTGCCCTCAAATTTGATAATTTTCTCCCTCCCGGTGAACGCTCGTGCCAGCCGCAAGACGCTCATGGTAGCTTCGGTGCCGGAGTTGACGAACCGAATCATCTCGATGTTGGGCATGAGTTGGGTGATGAGCCGGGCTAACTCAACTTCGGAAGGGCAGGGGGCCCCGTAGCTGGTGCCTTTGCTGAGGGCATCGGCGAGCGCGGCCGCGACCTGGGGATGGGCGTGGCCTAAAATAAGCGGCCCCCAGGAAAGCACATAATCAATATACCGGTTGCCATCCACATCTAGCAGGTACGCTCCTTCGCCCCGTTCAATGAACAACGGCTGACCCCCCACTGCCCGGAACGCCCGCACCGGTGAATTCACTCCCCCTGGTATTAACGCCTGCGCTTCGGCAAACAGCTTCTCTGATTGGGTTCTGTTTAGCATTTCTTATTTCCTTTGTAAGGGAGCTACGGATGAAGGGAACATGGATAAGCGGGATTAACGGATGAGTGGTTGCCAACCCGTCAATCCTGTGCATCCGTGTTCATAGACAGGGGAACATGGATAAGCGAGATTAGCGGATGAGTGGTTGCCAATCCGTTAATCCTGCTCATCTGTGTTCATAGCCACTCGCAAACTCGCTCACTCGCCTGCTCCCCCGAGGCAATGCAATCAGGTATGCCAACGCCGCGGTAAGCTGCGCCGGCCAGGAAGAGGCCAGGGTGGTGGGTTAAGCGGGTTTCGATGGTGGCTAATCGCTCCAGATGGCCGAGGGTGTATTGGGGCATCCCGTTGGGCCAGCGATAAAGCCGTTGCAGCCGCGGCCGCGCCGTCACCCCCATTATCTGTTTCATCTCGGCCTGGGCCAGTCCAAACAATGCCTCATCGTTCAAGGACACCAGCTCCTGCCCGCCATACCGCCCCAGGTAAAGCCGCACCTGCACCGCGCCATCCGGGGTGCGGCCGTGCCATTTACGCGAACTCCAGGTACAGGCCAGCAGGTCTGCCCCTTCCACGCGGGGGATAACATAGCCATATCCGTCCAGGGGGTGGGGAATCTCAGCGGCCGCGTACCCCAATGTTACCGTTACTGAGGAAGCATGGGGGATAGCGGCGTGCGCCGTCGCCAGCTCGGCATCCAACGAAGCTAACAGTTGCGCTGTCACGTAAGCTGGAGTAGCCACAATAACAGCGGCCGCCGCCCAATGTTGCCCGTTTTCCAGGTGGGCAATATAGCCAGCAGTCGTGCGTTGTAAATCGGCTACCCCAACACCTGTCAGAATGGTGGTGCGTTTGAGTTTCGCTGCCAGCAGGGTGATCATCTCTCCCATGCCGCCATTGAAGCTGACAAACGGGGGATACAGCGCATCTCTATTGTTGGGGCTGCTTAACCCTTTCAACAAACTGCCGTGCTTTTGCTCAATCTGGCGTAGTTGGGGAAAGGTTGCTGCCAGACTGAGCTGTGTCCCATCTCCGGCATAAATCCCACTCATCAGCGGCTCGACCAACTCCGCATACACCTCACCCCCCATTCGGCGGCTCATAAAAGCGGCGATAGATTCATCCCCAGGGTTCTCTGCCGGGGGGATGAATGGCTCTTGGGCCACCCGCAGCTTGCCTGCTGGAGAAAGGAGCGGGCTGTTGTTGAGGGCCTCCAGGTTGGTGGGGACAAGGCCGCTTAACCCTTCAGGTAGGGGGTGAAGCTGGCCGTGCCGCCGGATGAAAGTGTGGTTATACTGAGGATCGCGGCCGCACAACTGCCCTGTTATCCCCAACTCCTCACACAACCCAACCCCACGGGGTTTCCGGCTCAGGAAGCTGTCCGCGCCCGCTTCGATAGTAAACCCGTCTACCTGTTCGGTAAACAGCTTCCCCCCCAGCCGGACCGATTTTTCGATGAGGGTGATGGGGTAGGGGGTGATCTGCTCTAAGCGGTACGCGGCCGCTAACCCGGTAATCCCCCCGCCAATAATCAAGATTTGGTTCATTTTAGTTTCGAGTTTCGAGTTTCGAGTTATTGCTCAGGGGCTGCGGCTTCGATTAACTCGACTAAGGTCTGGATAAACAGCGGGTCATTGTTTAACGCCGGCGGTCGCTCCAGCCGTACCCCCAGCGAACGGGCTACTTCTTGCGCTTGGATGTCAATGTCATACAAAATTTCTACATGGTCACTGACAAAACCAACGGGAATGCTGATGATGTTCTTGATTCCCTGTTTGGCCAGGGTGGGGATATGTTCCTGTATCTGCGGCCCTAACCATGGTTCCGGGCTGCGGCCGGCCGATTGGTAGCTCCACGACCAGCGATCTTCACTTAGCCCCGCCTTAGCCGCCACCAGACGGGCCGTCTCCTGAAGCTGCTGCTCATACGGGTCGCCCATTTGGCGGATGCGGGTGGGTAAGCTGTGGGCGGAAAAGATGACATGGACATGCGGCCGCTCCCCTTCCGGCCACCGCACCAACCCTTCGTGTACCCGATTGGCCAACGCTGCAATCAATTTGGGGGCATCATGGTAGCTGGCAATATGGGTAACCTGAATATCACCATGGGCCATCGCCAACCCATCGGCGATTTTGGCCTGGTATTTCGCCACACTCATCTTACTAAAATGGGGGGCCAACACCAGGCTGACGGCGTGGGTGATGCCGTCCTCAACCATTTGGCCCACCACCTCTTCAATCCAGGGGTACCAATGGCGCATCCCCAGGTAACAGCGGAACCGGGCCGGATCCAATTGGGCCTGGACGGCTTCAACCTGGGCCTGAGTAAACGCCAGCAGGGGGGATTTGCCCCCAATCTGGCGGTAATTGTGGCTGATTTCAGCTAAAACGGCGGGGGTTGTCGGCCGCCCCTGGCGAATATCGGCCAGGTAACCGGGCAGCTCGTCTAAACTATTTGGCCCGCCATAGGCCATGATGAGAACACCGATGGGGTACTGTATTGAACGCATAATCATTTCGGGTGGGTGAAACGTAAGCAAAGGTTTCTCACGCATCACGCATCATTCGCTGTTTTTTCGTGGACGTAATCAATGAGGCGGCGCACGTTGTCTACTGGGGTTTCTGGGAAGAGGCCGTGCCCCAGGTTAAAGATGTGCCCGTCGCGGCCGCCAGCCTGTTCTAACACCGCGTCAATCTGGTAGCGCAGTTCACGCCAGGGGGCCAGCAGGGCAATCGGGTCCAGGTTTCCCTGGATGGGCCGCTCATATCCGATTTGCCCCCAGGCCCAGCCCAGGGGCATCCGCCAATCCACACTGATGACATCTCCCCCACTGGCGGCCACATCTGGCAGATAGGCGGTGGTGCCGGTGCTGAAATGGATAACCGGGACATTGGCCGTCTTGAGCTGGTTGAATAACATCTGGTTATAGGGCTGGACAAAGCGCAGATAATCGGCCCGACCCAGGGCTAAACCAACCCAGGAGTCGAAAATTTGCAGCGCGGCCGCACCCGCTCTGGCCTGCTGTAAGAGATAATCCGCCTGTACCGTCGCCAATTTAATCATCAGCCGTTTCCAGGCTGCTGGATGTTGGTACATAAAGGCTTTGGTACGCAGATAGGTTTTTGAGCCGCCCCCTTCAATGGCATAGGAAGCCAGGGTGAACGGGGCCCCGGCAAACCCGATCAGGGGAATGTTTCGGCTGTCTAGCTCTGGTTTGAGCAGGGAGATCGCTTTCAGGGTGGCGCCCATCGTCTCGGTAGCAGGGGGAACGGCCAGGATGTCAACGTCATATGGCTGGCGGATTGGGTTGTGGATAACTGGCCCTTCACTGGGGGCAAATTCTAGCTTTAGCCCCATGCCTATTAGGGGGGGTAAGATGTCGGCGAAAATAATGGCAGCATCCAGATTGAATGTTTTGATCGGTTGCAGGGTGACTTCGGCGGCCAGCTCAGGGTTGTTGATGAGGTCGAGCATGGAGACGCGGCCGCGAATTTCACGATATTCGGGCATATATCGGCCAGCCTGGCGCATTAGCCAGACCGGTGTATACGCCGCTGGCAGCCCCCGGCAGGCCCGGAGAAAAGGGGTTGTTGGTTCAGGTGTCATGGTTTCAGGTTTCAGGTTTCAGGTTGCCGGGACGATAGTTCCTCGGAGTTTCGATAGTTTTTTAAGCTATTGCTGGCTTTGGCTCTGCCAGATGGCTTTGCCAATGAAGAAGGGGCCTAGCCGCTCCAGATGGAGTGAGGTCTGTTTGGTTTTCCGCATCCGCTGAACGATGCTGGAGAGGGGGAGCAGTTGGGGGCCGAGCAGGGCGATGACAAAATCGTTATCATGTTTGTCTAGCCCATGACAGGCCAGACGAATATCTACCCCCAACCCGGCCCGGCCAAAAGCCCGGCCAATCCCTCCATGTTCGGCCAGGATAACCCGCTGCTCCTGGGCCGATAGCTGCTCAAAGGAGCCCGCCCGGCGTAGGGGGTACCATATCACCCAGGGGAATTTAGGGTCCAGGAGGCGTTGGCGCGGCCGCGTAACCAACGTCTGCTCCAGGTCCGGCTCATATCCCAGGGCATAAGTGCGGCCAAACATGGTGTATTCTGGTTTAGGCAGCAGCCCGACAAACGGGGGATAGTTCAAGAATTGGCGCAGGTCAGTCACAAAAAAATCTGGATCTTCGCTGTAGGTGACCAGAGCGACCCCCTGGGGATCATTCAGGTCTACATACAACGCCCCAGGAATGCCGGCCTCAGCCAAATCAGGGATGAGCGCGGCCGCGTCGGTACATTCCCCAAAAGCCAGCATCTGCATATACAGCCGCTGCTCTGAGCTAATGACCTGCCCATCTGGCCCACGCCCTTTTTCACTAATATCTACGTCTTCTAATTCTTCATTGTTCATAATGGTTTCAGGTTTCAAGTTTCAGGTTTTGAGTTTGCGAATCTCCAGTCTCTAGTCTCCAGTCTCTCACACCCTATTTCCCAGCCACGCGGCCGCGTCCCTGGCGTGATAGGTGATAATGAGATCTGCCCCAGCCCGTTTGATGCTGGTGAGGGTTTCCAACACCGCTTTTTTTTCATCCAGCCAGCCATTCTGCGCGGCCGCTTTGAGCATGGCATATTCCCCACTGACGTTATACGCCACCAGGGGGAGTGTGGGGAACGCTTCATGGACCCGCCGGATCACATCCAGGTAGGCCAACGCTGGCTTGACCATGAGAAAATCCGCTCCTTCATTCACATCCACCTGCGCTTCTCGTAACGCTTCTCGCACATTGGCCGGGTTCATCTGGTGACTTTGCCGGTCGCCAAATTGGGGCGCCCCTTGTGCCGCCTCGCGGAATGGGCCATAAAACGAGGAAGCATATTTGACCGCGTAGGACATAATGGGCAGATGGGTATACCTATGTTCATCCAGGGCGGCCCGGATGGCCGCCACCATGCCATCTATCATGCCGCTGGGGGCTACGATGTCCGCGCCAGCCTGGGCATGGGCCAAAGCCGTTTGGGCCAAAATGGGCAGGGTTTCGTCGTTGAGGACATACCCTTCCGGCAGGTGGGGCTGCGGCCGCGACTCATTCCCCACATTGAGCAGCCCACAATGGCCGTGATCCGTGTATTCACACAGGCAAATATCAGTGATCACCAGCAGGTCCGGCGCGGCCGTTTTGAGCGCCCGTATCGCCTGGGGGATGATCCCATCCGGGGCGAAATTTTCCAGGCCGATGGGGTCTTTGGTGGCGGGCAGGCCAAAGAGAATGACGGCGGGAATGCCCAGCCGGGTAGTGGCCTGGGCTTCGGCGGCCAGTTGGTCTACGGAAAACTGGTACACCCCCGGCATAGATTGGATGGGGTGGCGGATTTCCTCTCCATGGGTGACAAACAGTGGGTAGATAAAATCGGCCGGGGTGAGATGGGTCTCCTGCACCATAGCCCGAAGTTGGGGGGTGGTGCGTAGGCGTCGCGGCCGCATCCACGATTGAGTTGACATAACGGTTCCTTGTTTACTGAACAGGGATTAGCAGGATTGGCGGATAAAAAATCTGCCAATCCTGTTAATCCCTGTTCCTTCTCATCCCTGTTTTATCGCCTGAATCAGCCCTTCGGCGGTATGTTCCAGGGCAGTGATGCTGACCGTCAGACCGAGGCGAGTAGCTGCGGCCGCGGTCACTGGTCCAATACAGACGACTCTGGCCCGGCTTAATAGCTGCGGCCATTCCGGTACCATCTGGCAAAAGTTCTGTACCGTTGATGGGCTGGTAAAGGTGATCATATCCACTCCCTGGGCCAACTGCTGTCGTACCTGGCTAGAGGGCTGGGCGGCAATGGTGTCATAAACTGGTAGATCGGTCACGCTGGCCCTTTGTGCCCGGAGCTGGATTACAATTTCCTGGCGGCCTAACCGGGAACGGGGGAGTAATATTTTTTGCCCGTGTACACCCCCCAGTTGAACAGCCAACCATTCACCGGTAAACGATTCGGGGATGAACTGGACGGACAACCCCAGGTTAGTCAGTGCGTGGGCGGTGGCCGGGCCAACGGCGGCGATTTGGGTAGACGCGGCCGCCAACCTTGCCACCATCTCCTCATCGGTCAAGAAAAATGTGACCCCATTTTGACTGGTAAAGAGCAGCCAATCATACATTGTCACCTGCTGGCGTGCGGCCGCAACCAACTCCGTTTCCAGAGGTATAAGCTGGATGGTGGGGAAATAGATAATTTCACCCCCCAACGCTCGCAGCGGCCGCGCCAACGGTTCTGCCTGCGCCTCACTGCGGGTAATGACAATACGCTGACCTTGTAAACTCATGGCTTTTTGACGGCGGACCGCTGACTGCCGACCACGGACGGCTGACCGGTGATTGCTCACTGCTCACTGCTCACTGCTAACAGCCTCTCCGCGCCTTCGGCCAACGCTTGCCGGGCGCATTGGTAGCCGAGGGAAAAGGGATCATCGCCACGGCCTTGAATGCGGATGGTTTGTTGCCCATCTGGGGTGGCAATGAGGCCGGTCAGGTGAAGCTGCTGCTCATCAAACCGGGCGTAAGCGGCGATAGGGGCGGAACAACCCCCGCCTAAACTGCTTAAAAAGGTGCGTTCGGCGGTGGTCGCGGCCGCGCTCTGGTCATCGTGAATTGCCGCCAACAGGTCCAGGGTAGATTGGTCATCAGCCCGGCACTGTACGGCCAACGCCCCCTGACCAGGGGCGGGCAGCATTATCTCCAGCGGCAGCCATTGGCTGATGTGGTCGGTCAGGTTAAGCCGGATAACGCCTGCGGCCGCGAGCAAAATCCCGCTATATTCTCCTGTCTGGACCTTCTTAAGGCGTGTACCGACATTGCCCCGGATAGAGCGTACCACCAGGTCAGGTCGGTGAGCCAGCAGCTGCGCCTGACGGCGCAGACTGCTGGTACCCACCACAGCCCCTCCTGGCAGGGTGGCAATTGGGCAGCCATTTTGGCTGATCAATACATCGCGTACATCTTCTCGCAGCGGTATCGCTCCGATGGTCAGCCCATCTGGTTGGCGCACCGGCAAATCTTTAAGCGAATGAATCGCCAGATCAATCTCTTTTTGCAACAGGGCCTGCTCCAGTTCAGCTGTAAACACCCCTTTGCCCCCAATTGCCGGGAGCGGCAGATCCAATGTTTTGTCACCGCTGGTGACAAAGGGGCGAATTTCACACACCACCTGGGGCCACCTTCTTTGCAGTAAGGTCAGGATGTGGTTGGTTTGCCACAGCGCCAGGGGGGATTGACGGGAGCCGATGGTGAGTCTGATCATACTTCTTCTAGCCCAAACAGGTCCCGCACCACTGTTTGATATTGCTGTGGTTCCTGGCGCAAACGACTGGTTGGTTCGTGTAGTAATTGGTTGACCAACGCCTGAGAAAAATGGTGTAACTGGTGCAGCACTACTGGATCAACATCATTCCCCAGGCGACGGTGGACACGGGCCAGCTCCCTCTGGCGGATACGTTCTGCTTTTTGGCGCAAATCAGTGATAAGGGGTTGGACGGGCAGGGTTTGCCAGGCGGTATGAAGCTGGGCCAACTCAGCGGTGATGATCTGCTCTACTTTAGGAATTTCTTGTTGGCGGGCTTCTAACGCTTCATCCAGATTGCCCTGTAAATCATCCAGATTGTACAGGTGTACCCCTGGGATGGTGTGAATGGCTGGTTCGATGTTACGGGGAACGCCCAAATCCAGGGCCAGCAGCGGCCGCGACTCCCGCCCTATCATCACCTCAGCCACCATTGTTTGGGTGATGAGGGGGTGGGTAGCCCCAGTGGCACAGAGAACCAGGTCCGCCTCGGCCAGGGACTGGGGGAGATTTTCCAGGGGTAAGGCACGGTAATTATATTGATGGGCCAGGATGTCGGCACGGGCGCGGCCGCGATTGATCAGTGTCACCTGCTTTACCCCTCTGGCTCGCAAGGCTTTGACCGTAAGCTGCCCCATCTGCCCCAGCCCTACAACCAGCAAATGTTTTTCGACCAGGCGACCTAACTGTCTCTGGGCCAGGTTCAGGGCGACGGAGCTGATGCTGGCCGGGTTATGGCTGATAGCTGTTTTGGTGCGGATACGTTTGCCCGCCCGGATGGCTCCCTGGAACAACATTTTTAACCTCGGCCCAACCGCCCGCAGTGCGGTGGCCGTCTCGTAGGCGTCTGTCACCTGGCCTAATATTTGTGGTTCGCCCAGCACCAGGGAATCTAAGCCGGCGGCTACCCGGTAAAGATGGGCCGCGGCTGCTTCACCGCTGTAGCTTACCAGATGTGGCGTGATCGCGGCCGCATCCAGGCCAGCGGTTTGGGCCAATGCGGTTACCAGGGCAGCGTGGCCCTCTGAGGCTGGTTGGGGCAGGCAGGCATAAATTTCCAGCCGGTTGCAGGTGGTGAGAAGAGCGATCTCGTTTGCGGCCGCGGCCGGCAGGTGCAGGAGCAAAGCAGCCAGGGTACAGTGAAGCTGCTCCCGCAGGGCTACCGGGGCCGTGCGATGATTAATGCTCAGACAAAGGATTGGTGGAATATTCATCATAAACCTCGGCCACCGCGAGATGTACTGTATTAAGCAGTTGGTTGATGCGGCGCAAGAGACGTAGATTTGCTTCAGGTTGGATGTGGACATTTTCCGGCAGGTGCAGAGCCGTTTCGATCAGGGTATCCCGAAAAAAGATAGAGGCTTGCAGCGCTTCCGTCAGGGGGAGATGCCACTCGCGGCAAAGTTGTCCATATTGCCGTCCTATCTTATGAGCCTCTTGTAAAATCACCGCCTTTTTGCTGTTATCAGATAAAAATTGTAGGGTCAGCCCCATTAGCTGCTGCCCTAATTGGCGTGATGTTTCCCGGCTGCTTGTGTCCAGATGGGTCAGCCAGGGCTGTTCTGGATGATGGTTCATCTCCTGGCGTGTATGGATCATCGCCTGGTCGGCCCAAATTTGGGGCAAGCTGGCGATGGCTGTCATATTGCGCCGCTCTTGGGCAAAGCGGCTGATGTCACTGCTGGCAAAACGGCGATGCCCCCCTGGAGTAATCAGAACGGGAATATCGCCATGATCGGCCCAGCGGCGTAGAGTAGTGACGTGGATATTGAGTTGGCGGGCGGCTTCGCTCAGGCTGAGCCATTGTTCGGTGTCGGATTGAGGTTCCATTATATTGACTGCGGGTATTTTAGATTTGACAGGTTTCCAAAAACATGTCAAATCTGGGCGGAACTTGTTTTTGGACGAATGCTTAACTTTGTTAAAAGTAAGCAAACCTTACTAAATCTATACAGCAGAAATGATTCTACTTTATAGATAGGTGTATGACAAATAACGTAGATTACTCAATGGCTGTTTTTAACCGTTTTCGGGTATGTTTCATCTTTTCTGGGACGGTGTCTTATAAATTTCTGACCGCAGACCGCTTTAATTGTTGCTGGCTGGTTACATGGTTTTTCTCTGGTGGGCTATAATCAGATGGCAACGTATTGAGGCTTTTTATGAAACGGATACAGGCGACAGTCAGCGGCCGCGTCCAGGGTGTCTCTTTCCGCTATTACACACAGCGGGAAGCTCAGCGACTTGGTCTCACTGGTTGGGTTTGCAACCAGCCCGATGGCACAGTTTTGACGGTGGCAGAGGGAGATGAGCCAGCTTTGTTGGCCTTTGTTCGCTTTTTACACCAGGGACCATCAGCGGCGCGTGTTACTGATGTCACGTTGGCATGGCAAGAAGCTGTGGGTGAATTCACGGATTTTACGGTGCGCTATTTTTACCAGTGAGCCGCCATAGATGGATGGAACACGGATGGGAAAATCTGTGTGTATTGGTGAAAATCCGCGTACGAAAAGGTAGCCACGGATGAAGGGAACACGAATAGGATAGAGTTCCCCTTATTTTTGCCGCAGTTTGTGGAAAACGGTTATGAATATTAGTCGAGAACGCCTGGCCTGGGCGATTATTTTGGTTGGGTTTGCTGTTTTTGTGCTTATATTGGTGTCAGTTCCGGTGGCGTTAAACAGTGTTCGTTTGAATGCCATGCGGCCGCTGACCATTCGGGTACAGGCCAATCAAGGGACGGTGGCGGTAGATGATGAAACCGGGACACGCAGCGCGGTCTTTACTGATGATGTGGGGCGTGAGTATGAGGCTCGTGTTAACCTGTTTACTGGCACGACCGACAGCGGCCTGGTGCTGTTTCACCTGCCCAACACCGATGCGTTGGTGGCCTGGGCACAGGTGTATAGCAACAGCAACCTGACGGTAGACGCGGCCGCGACCCCACGTTTTTCTAGCAGCGGCCGGCCCTATCGTCTCATCTTGCGCCTGGAGCAGGGGCGGTTCCGCCTCACCGTACCCGATAATGTGCTTCGCCCCTTGACCTTGCAGGTCATAACTCCCCAGGGAGAATTGTTGATCAATCAGCCCGGTCAATATGCCGTAGAAGTGGTCAATGTGGAGACCCGCCTGGTGGTGCTAAAAGGTGCGGCCGCGCTCATCGCTCAAAATCAACCGCTTATGATCAACCAGGATGAGCGGGGGGTCATCCCCTTAAATCAATCCCCCATTGGCCCTTTGGCAACAGAACGTAATCTAATACAGAATGGGAATTTTGCTCAGGGGTTAAACCATTGGGTGCCGTTGGCCTGGAACATTGAACTATCGGACCAGCCCGAAGGGGAGATCACCTCCAGCCGTCTCAGCACTGAGCCGGCCATCCGCTTCTTTCGACTGGGTACCGGCCATGCCGATGTGGCGTTGCGCCAGCTTATTGACCAGGATGTGGCCGACTTCACCACCCTGCGCCTGGAAACGACCATGATCATTCATGGTCAAGATGTAGCCGTTTGTGGCGTCCGGGGCAGTGAATGCCCCCTCACCATCCGTCTGGAATATGTGGATACCAATGGGCAAAATCAGATATGGCAGCAAGGGTTTTATGCTGTTGGTGAGATTATTCCCAACCAGACACCCGATATTTGTGTCTCTTGTGCCGTGGTGCAAGGTCCCCATCAGGATGTGAATTTGAGTCAATTGGCTTTTTATGAGATAGATATGTTGACCGAACTGGCCCGGCAAGGCTATTTACCCCCAGCCCGTATTCGCAGCCTGAGCCTCATCGCCGCCGGGCATAGTTTTGAAGTTGAGGTGGTGAATGTGGGGCTGCTGGGCCGAGAGTGAACTGAATTAGGAAGAGGATGATGTTGCAATTACGGCCTGCTCAAGAAGCGATACTCCAGTATGAACGCGGCCGCATGGCGGTGAGTGCCGTGCCTGGCAGTGGCAAGACGTTCACCCTCTCCCTGCTGGCGGCCCAGTTGATCAGCCAGGGGCAGATTGAGCCAGAGCGGCAGCAAATCCTCATCGTCACCTACCTGAACGCCAGTGTAGACACCTTCAAAGCCCGCATCCGTAAACGGCTAGATGAGATGGGGCGGCTGCCCGTCGGCTTTGATGTACGAACCTTGCACAGTCTGGCTCTGGAAATTGTCCGTGTGGCCAGCAATGCCAGTGAAGAAAATCTGCCGGTGGTGTTAGATGAGGCCCAATCCAGCCTTTTTCTCAATCAGGCGGTAGATGGGTGGGTGGAGCATAACCGCGCCCTCTGGCACCAATTTCTGCCTGATGACTCCCCCCAACTACGGGCCAAATGGCGCACCCTCACCGAAAACACAGCCAAGACGTTTATCCGCACAGCCAAAAATGAGCGGTATCAGCCGTACCAGATGATGGCTAAACTGCACGCGGCCGCGACCGACTCCCCAACCGCCGGCCACGAACTTGCCCTTACCTGGATGATGGCCGGCATTTATGAACGGTACCAGGCCATTTTAACCCGGCAGGGGGCCTTAGATTTTGATGATCTCATCTGGCGGGCTACCGATTTGCTGGAGACCCAGGAAGGGCTGGCGGCTTTGCTGCGTCAACGGTGGCCGTATGTGTTAGAAGATGAAGCCCAGGACAGTGTGCCCCTGCAAGAGGTATTGCTGACATCTCTGACTGGTCCAGAGGGGAATTGGGTGCGGGTGGGCGATCCCAACCAGGCAATTACCAGCACCTTCACCGCCGCCCATCCCCGCTTTTTTAATGCGTTTATGGACAAGCCAGGGGTTGTATCGCGGCCGCTGCCCAACAGTGGTCGCTCGGCGAACCTCATCCTGGGGGCCGCCAATGCCGTCGTCCATTGGGTGTGTGACCATCACCCCGTGTCCGAAGTTCAACAGACTGCCTTTCGCCGCCAGGATATTTTGCCCACCCCACCAGGTGATGCCCAGCCCAACCCCCCTGATGAGGAAGCCCGCATCGTTATCAAAGTATATCGTCATCGGGAAGAGGAAGAGCTGCCAGGGGTAGCCCGGTTGGCCCAGGCGTATGCTCGCCAGCACCCGGAACATACCCTGGCGATTTTGGTGCCGACCAATAACCTGGGCCACCAGATTGCTGAACAGTTGGATGGGTTAGAAGCAGCTTATGATAATTTGCTGCGCGGTGGGGGAAGGGAGCGGCAGATCGCGGCCGCGCTCCATGCCATGCTCGCCCTCTTAGCTGATCCTCTGGATACCCGTGCCCTCACCGAGGCGTATGCCGCCCTGCTAGAGATGGGACACCCAGCAGCCGGCCCTTCTCGGCCAGCCGTTGGCGAAAATAGCGAACCCGACCCCGAATTGGAGCGGTTTTATGCCGTCCTTCGCAGCACACACAGCCCAGAACGGCTGCTTTTCCCCCGATCGGATGAGGAGATGGTCTCGGCTTTACCTGCCGGGGTCGCTACCGAAGAAGATATAGACCGGTTGGGTCCATTTGTCACCTTTTTGCGCCACCTGTTTACCTTACGTACTCTGCCGGTTGATGATTTAACCCTGGCCCTGGGGGATGAGCTATTTGCCTGGGGGGGACACACGAATGGGTCAGCTGAAGAGAAACCGAGATTAAACAGCCGGGGAGAAACGACTTTCCCAGATGTGTCAGCCCGTTTGCGGGGTGGGGTGCATGAGGCGGATTTGGCCCTGGCGTACCAGATGGCTAACATTATGCGCCGCTGGCGGGATCAGCAGCCGGAGTGGCGGCTGCCTGATTTAGCCGCGCAGCTGGCCGATGTGGCTCGCGGCCGCCGCTCACTCCCCCTGGCTGGTCCCAATGATATGGGGTATGAACCGCAGCGCGGCCGCATCACCCTCAGCACCCAGCACAGTGCCAAAGGGTTGGAGTGGGATGCCGTCTTTCTCGTAGGCGTAGATGGCAATTGGGTACCTGGTTCCCTGGAGGCCTATTTTCAAGGGGATGAATCCTTATTGGGGGGTGATCCCAATGCTGAAGTGGTGGCCCAACTGCGCCATCTCATGGCGGGAACAGCCGGCATATACCCTGGGCGCACGGCCACGGAAACGGCGCATATCGAAATTATCTGTGAGCGGCTGCGTTTGCTGTACGTGGGTATCACCCGCGCCCGCCGTTATTTACACCTGAGCCGAAGCCGGGCTACCCGCCGCTACAACAAAGAACAAACCAGCGAACCGGCCACGGTGATGGGGGTCATTTATCAATATCTTAAAGGGAAGAACTTGTAGGAACTATCCCCCATTTTCCCACTCCCCCAATTCCCCCTTGGCCTGCACTCCCCATTTGCACCGCCCTTGTGACTGTGCTAATATCGCCTTGACCCTGCTGTATGCGTGATGAACACCTCGTCTTGAGCCAACGTTTTTTGCTTTGGGGATTGGCATACGTAGAGAGGATGTAGTAGCCGACGAGGCCAGGCAGAGGTTCTCACGAACAAATTCCCACCTGTCTATGACAGGTTCAACTCACAGGTTTCACACGGTACGGCGGGGCTTATTTTGTTTGTTGTTTACTGGCCTCTGATCGTATCAGGGGCTTTTCTTTGCCCCAAAGTGCCAATAACCTCATTCTGACAATTTGTTTTACACCGCACTCAACCATCACACCAGAGGATTTACCCTGTATGATTCGTGAGCGCATCGCTGACGATATTTACGTCTTCACCAGCCGCCGCTATGCCCAGGTAACCGCCGGTGCCGTTCTAACTAAAGAGGGGGCGGTACTCATTGATACCCTCTTCTACCCGGAAGAGACTCAGGCTATTAAAGATTTTTTAGAGCGGCGGCTGGGTTATGCCATCCGTTACGTCATCAATACCCATTATCATGCGGATCATTCTAGCGGCACCTGGATGTTTCCTGGCGCGCGGGTAGTGGGTCACACCCTGTGCCGGGATTTGTTGGACAGCAGCGGCCGCAAAGGGTTAGCTGAGATGAAGGAGCAGATGCCGGAGTTTCAATCTGCCCATATAGTACTGCCAGATATGGTGTTCCACGATGGAGCGATAAATATTCACCTGGGGGGTAAGGTACTCCGTTTGCATCATATGCCAGGACACAGCCGGGATATGCTCGGTGTCATGGTTGTTAATGATCGCATTCTTTTTGCCTCAGACAATGCGATGCCCGTGCCCACCTTTTTTGATGGCAGTTACTTTAGTTTGGTCCGTTCTCTGGAACTGATGCTAGCGATGGAACCGATGAATGTGGTGCAGGGGCATGGGGAAGTGATTTTGCGGGGGGAAGTGGAAGCGGTTGTTAAAGATGATCTTAATTACCTGAAAACGATCCGGCACAAGGTGGAGACGATTGTGGCTCAAAATGACCCGATTGAACGGCTGGATGAAATCTCCATTGAGGATTGTGGTAAGTCACGCATACCGCTGAATGGGTTGGTGGCCGATTTGCATCGTGCCAATCTGCGGCGGTTGTATGATGAATTACGGGAAACTAAGAGAGTAGAAGAGCGAGAAAGTTAGGGGCTGAGGAATGGTTACGCTACCAGAGGCATTCCTACTTTGTCGTCTGAACCTTTTAACTCAATAGGGTAATTTTGCCAGGTAAAATCTGGTAGGTAACATTGTCGGCTGCCTCCGTGAGTACTTCGCCATCCGCATGGATTGGGGTACCGGGGATGCTGTGGATGGTGATGCGCTGGCTGCGTCCATGAATTACCTGGGGGTGGTGGATATGGGTGCCTTTGAACAGTCGAGGGAGCAGGGCCAAAACGGTTTTTTTAGAAACTTCGGGCAATAACACAAAATCAAACAAGCCGTCATCCATGCGGGCTGTAGGTGACATATAAAACTGGCCGCCGTTACGCGGGCCGTTACAGACGGAAAGTAAGAAGGTTGGCCCGCTGTACCTCCCCTCATCCCAGGTTATTTCCATTTGCCATGCTTTTAATTTTAATAGGGCTTTGACCAGGGCGGCGATGTAACGAATGTTGCCAGAGAGCCGGGTCATTTTGACGTTTTCAATGGTGACCATGGGCTCCATGGCTACAGCGCAATTGTTGTCAAAATAATGATCGTTGACTTGCCCCGCATCCACCTGACGGGTACGCCCAGCGGCAATGATGGCGACAGACATGCCTAGTTGACGGGGGAGGCCAGCCATGTCGTTAAAATCGTTGCCGGTGCCAATGGGGAGAACGCCTAGAGGGATGGTAGGTTGGCCTACGGCCGCGGCCCCGATCAGCCCATTCACTACTTCATTGACTGTACCATCCCCCCCGGCAGCTATCACCGCGCTGTATTGCCCGGATGCGGCCGCTTGTTTAGCTACTTCTGTGCCTTCTTTTGGCCGGGTGGTAATATGCAAATCATATTCCAGACCGGCCTCTCTGAGGGCTTGCTTGACTTGAGATACCCGCCGCTTGGCGCCCCACCGATTCGCATATGGATTGAGAATAAGTTTAATTGTCATGGAATTAGTTTTTGGGTTCGAGTTTTCAAGATTTGTGTAGCTGACCTGAATCAGGCCGAAAATAGCCACCAGGTCTTTATGTTATACTGCCAACGGTCATAAACTGACATTTTCAGTGAGATTGGAGACTCGAGATTAACCAGTCTCCAGTCTCCAGTCTCTAGACTCCAAGTGGAATGTCACTTTATGACCACGATGGGTATAATTGTAATTGGGTTCACGAGAGAAACTGGCTTCTAAGCCTTTGGCAAGCAGCCTAAAAGTTAATTTAGTTTAAGGTTATTGGGGGTCATTGCCAATGGCCGATTGGTAATGATGCTGTGGACACCGGACTGGACAAGCTGCCGGGCAATGGCTGGGTCATCTAAGGTCCAGACATTGACCAGCAGCTTTTGGCTATGTGCCCAGGACATATAGGCTTCGTCTACGGCTTCATAATGGGGATGATCGGCGTGGCAGGGAAATGACCAGGCAGGCAGATGCCGATCAACCAGACCAACATGCAAAAAACCAAGCGGCACTTCATGCCCCAGAAAAGCATAGATGCGTTCCAAGGCTTTAGGGTTAAAAGATGAGATGAGCATTTGCTTCTGGACGCCATATTGGCGGATGCAGGCAGCGACAGCCTGCTCTGCTCCCCGATCATGTTGGTCGTTGTTTTTAATTTCTAAATTGTAGAGCAGGCTGGAGCCAAATTGAGCGAACAATTGGGCCAGGGTAGGAATTAATTCCCCTTGTCCGGCATCCAGGGTTTGTAATTGGGCCAGGGTGAGGTCAGCGACGCGGCCGCGACCATTGGTTGTCCTCTCCACCGACTCATCATGAATAATAACTGGCACTCCATCGGCAGAAAGCTGGACATCAAACTCAATGCCGTGTGCCCCTTGGGCTTGAGCTAAGCGGAAGGCGGCTAGAGTATTCTCAGGTGCGGCCGCGCTTGCTCCCCGGTGTCCAATGATGAGCGGAGACGAGGCAGTGAACCAGCCATTATCAGCAAACAAATCCATACACTCCCCGAATTTCTAAATCGCTTACAAATCCACAAAATAGGATTCAGCGGCGTGATCAATCATCTCTTTACTCATGGTTGGTTCTACCTCTAAATAGGTAGCAACATCAATAAGCTGATCGATAATATCGCGAGGATGGTTGGCCCGCAGCGGCCGATTTTTCTTAATATAATATTCTTGCAGTAGATAACGAATCGCCTGTTCATCAAATGTCACTTGCCGCCGCTGGCACATGCGCTGGAAAATTTCCCGAAATTCATCAAAGCTGGGGGATGTAATTTCGATTTTGTGCCGGATGCGGCGTAAAAACGCCTCATCTACCAGATCACGCGGGGGCAGGTTGGTAGAGAAAACCAACAGTAAGGAGAACGGTACCTCTAATTTGCGCCCGGTGTGCAGCCCAAGGAAGTCTACGTTCTTTTCCATAGGCACGACCCAACGATTGAGGAGGTCACGCGGCCGCACCTGTTGGCGTCCAAAGTCATCAATCAGAAACATCCCCCCATTGGCCTTCATCTGGAAGGGAGCCTCATAAAATTTGTTAATGGGATCATGCTTCAACTCCAACCCATCCAGCGTCAACTCCCCCCCCACCATGATGACCGGCCGCCGAATTTTTATCCAGCGGCCATCTCTTCGGGATGAAGAGAGACCCCCAGTCCCACCCCGCGTCGTGTCTACTTTCACCGGGTTATGGTTAATCTCATCATACACCTTAATAATTTGTCCATCGGCTTCCACAGCGTAGGGGATATACATATCATCCCCTAAAATGAGCCGGCCAATACTTTCAGCAATGGTCGTTTTGCCATTACCAGGGGGGCCATAGAGAAAGATAGATTTGCCAGAATTCACGGCTGGCCCAATCTTGGCAAAAATTTTCTCATTCAGCACCATATGGGCGAGGGCTTTACGCATCAATTGGGGAGATACGGTGAGCCGTTTACGTTCTTGGGCTTTAATCGCCTGAACATAATCTTCCCATGGTACCGGAGCGGCTCCGGTGTAAGCGGTTCGTTCCATCAACTCACGGGCACGGGCCATCCCCTTGTTGGTGATGATAAATTGGTAGGAACTTGCCAACACCCCAGCCGTTGTTCCCCGTACCTCACATAACTGTTCTCGTTTTAAGAATTCCAGAGCCGGATTTAGCACCGATTGAAAAGGCAATCTCATTTGGGTAGCAATATCATAGCCGGTACTCTGACCACGTAAATATAGAATTTTGAGCGCCATATCGGAAACAAAGCCGATGGTCAACCCGGTCTCCTCAATAGCATCAATTAAACGGGGTTCCCACGCTCTGGGTTGAATTTCATCCACGATTGTCTCTGGCATATTGCTCATAAATTAACTCCTGAAAACCGTATCCGGACATAACGACTATGCACAAAATAAATCGGTAACAGCCTGCTCGCTGTCTGGCATTGGCTCATTCCCCTTTCACCTCATATACTTGAATCAAGTTAGTCTGGCCGGCCTGGCTAAAGGGGATCCCGGCAGTGATGACCAACCGCTCTCCGTCCTGCAAGCCAAGCGGCCGCAGGGCCCTCACCGTTTCATTAATCATTTCATCCGTACCCATATACATCTTAGAGACTAAAATACACTTAACTCCCCATACTAAAGCCAGCCGCCGCTGCGTTTGCGGCAGCGGGGAAACAGCCAGGATGGGGGTTTTGGGGCGGTGGCGGGCGATTTGTTGGGCGGTGCTGCCGGACATGGTTGAGCTAATAATCGCTCTGGCGTTGATCTCCTCAGCAATGGCGCAGCTAGACGCGCTAATTGCTTCGGTCACGGTGGCAATATCAGCTTCTGTTTCCTGCCGCTGCCGTCGCCACACCTCATACGGGAAATCAGATTCGGTAATATCGGCAATATGGCGCATCATTTGCACGGCTTCTACGGGAAATTTACCAGAAGCAGTTTCGCCGGAGAGCATCACGGCATCGGTGCCATCCAAAATAGCGTTAGCTACATCGCTGGCTTCGGCGCGGGTGGGGCGAGGATGCTCTACCATAGATTGGAGCATCTGAGTAGCTGTGATCACCGGTTTGCCGGCCCGGTTGCAGGCACGAATAATTCGCTTTTGCAAGAGGGGTACTTGTTGGGGGGGCATATCAATCCCCAAATCCCCGCGGGCTACCATGACCCCATCAGTGACTTTGATAATCGCATCCAGCTGCTCAATCGCTTCACTCTTTTCAATTTTGGCGATTATGGGAATGGTGACCCCTTTTTCCTGCATCATCTGACGTAAGTCCAGGACATCCTGAGCGGTGCGGACAAAAGAGAGGGCAACATAATCTAACTCTAAGCCACAGATTAATCCCAGGTCTTCTTTATCTTTTTCCGGTATGCTGGAGATAGGTAGATCGGTGCCGGGGGCACTAATCCCTTTGCGGGCTTCTAACAATCCAGCTACAGTGACAACACAATATAGAGTGGCCTCTTTTTTATGAGTGACCTGGAGTTCAACTTCACCATCGCCAATGACTAACCGGGCCCCTGGTTGTACTGCTTCGATGAGGTCTGGGTGGGGAAGGTGAATCATGGCCGGCTGGCCAGGGTGGGAAGTAAAGACGATTTCATCACCGACATTGAGGCTCATTCCCCTGGCGCGAACATGCCCCAGACGGAGCTTTGGCCCCTGAAGATCGCCAAGAATAGCCAACACTTTATTATCTGCGGCCGCGATCTCCCGCAGCATCTTGACGGTACGTTTGTGGGCTTCATGATCCCCGTGAGAAAAATTTACCCGGGCCACATTCATCCCGGCGGAAAGCATTTTACGAATTATTTCTGGGCTGCTAGAAGCGGGGCCAATTGTTGCGACGATTTTTGTACGTGCCATTATTATTTATCTCGTCAACATAGCATAGTTACCGATGAAGAAAACCCTTTCCCTTGATTCTAGTTACTCTTGCGTATCTGACAAATCAAAACCAGGTCTTGACCATTTCGTCAGGTTTTGCCTGATGCGTGAGGTATTCTGGTCGTGGTTCACCTATCATGCAGTTGAGCCTATAATAAAACAGCAGAGGTATATACCTCTGCTGTTGTTATCATGGTCTGGAGAAGATTGGGCCACTAATCAGGCCAAACCCAGGAAGGGTGACAAAATTTGTCAGGAGTTAACCGGTTTGAGGAGAAGCTCTATTTCCTTTTCTTTAACCCGGTATGCGGTCACTTCGATAGAATCATTGGCGGCAAAATTATTTTCAAGCCAATGTTGTGCCCCTGCGCCAAGCATAATCCGGGTTTGATTATCTGTGGTCATGTGCCAGATGGCGCTGTCACTATCTTTTTTGTTGTGGTAACGGATAATGACTGGCCGCGTTTCTGTCCGTGGGCTTAAGGCAAAGAAGGTCCAATGATGGGGTTTAAGGTTGATAAATCCCTTGCGGATGTGCAGTGGCTTTAGCTCAGAGATGTAGTGGAATAATATCTCTTGATCTTGTTCATCGGTCATAGGTGGGGCGGCTGGTTCATTGGCCCGAATGACAGATGTGGTGGCCGCTTGTTGGCTGCGTGGGGTGCGTGTTTTTGCCCCTTTGGTTGGACGAGCAGGGGTACTTCCTTTGCGCGGGGCCAGGATGAATTGGAGCAGGGGTAAGAGCCGGGAAATCTGTTCTCGGTAGGTTGCAATGACCACCGGCCCCATTCCAGAAACGATGTCGGCATGGAGGCGTAGGGTGAAGTAGAGAGGGGTGATCCATTTTTCTTCCCCATGTAGATAGAGGGCGCGATTAATGATTTCCAGGGCTGCGTCCCGTTCCAACTCTACTACCGGCCCCTTAACTAAATCTTGATAATGGGATGGCCTACCCCCTTCCACTATCTCCATCTGTTGGATGCGTATTGTCCAATCTTCACCTAACTGCTGCACAACGGTATACCAGGAGTCAAATTGCCGTTCGGCGACACTGAGCATCTTGCCGATGTGCATTTCATCCCGAATGTGCAGGCTCATCTCAAAACTAAGCGGCCGCGCTTGAAAGGTAATATATGGTTCCGCTTCTAAATTGCGGCTGCTGGCCAGATACACCGTCTGGCTTTCATGGTCTACCCCAAAATGGGGCAGCATGCTCTGAACTTCTTGTGGTAAAGCCCCATGCAGTTGGCGAATAAATAGCTCCAACTGGGAAAGGGCATATTTCACAGCCGCTTCTTCTCCAGCCCAACCAAAGGCAGAGAAGACGGGCATGGTTAAACCCGAAAATTGACTCATAATTGTTTCACCTGATGGAAAAAGGTATGGATGTCCCCTTAACCCTAATTATCGTCACTCAAGAGAATATGTCAACTGTGCTACTTGATCCGATACCCCTGCTCATCATTGTTAAACAACCAGGCCACGATAGAGCCAATCTCAATGGTGTCATAGAGATACGTTTTCATCGTTACTGAAGATGATCCCCTCGTGTGCAGCAAATGTTGGGTGCGACGCATTCGTTGGAACCGGTCTTGCCATTCGCGCCAGTTGGTTGGTCGCAAATCTACCCACCCTTTTCTGGCCCAACTATCTAAACTCTCTGGGGTTAGCTCAACTTCGTGGAAAATACTTTCTGGAATATTGATCCGAGGGCCACGCAAAAGACTTTGTCCATCAGGAGCTAAAATAGGTAAGCCGATGGAAGTGATCTGGGTACGTAATATTTCCTGGTCCAGGATGAATTGGTACAGTGTCTCGGCTAATTCGCTGGCTGGAGTGTTGATCACATTGGTTAGAGTCTGGTAATTGAGTTTGAGCAGGTGGGCCTCGTAGAGTAGTTTAGACAGTTCCGGCGGCCCCAACTGCCCTAAGGCGACGCTGTGGCTGTTGGTTTCTTGCTCAATCCGAGCTAATTGTTCCAAAGCGGTCTGGCGCAGGACCCCAGCCCGGTAGCTAGGATTAATGATGCTGCTGTCTATTCCGGCAATGACATCGTAACCAGTGTTGCTCCCCTTGATCTCCAGCACAGTCTGTTGGGCGATCTCTTCAGGTGTCACTGATTCCATCTGGTTAATGTGGGTGATAGCCTCAAATTCCCCACGAGCAAAGAACCCATTTTCGCCCGTATCTACCCCGGCCATTTGCAGCTTATCCAGCCGCTCAAACTGGCTGTCTTCCTGGCGCAGCACCAATTTACCGTTGAGAGGTTGATGGAGGCTCTGATAGCGAAATTGCGGCCGCCCCCGAACCTTGATCGTTTGATAATTTACCTGACGATAACCGATCATCGCGGCTGGCTTCAGCTCCTTCACCAGAGGGCCGTTGGGGGTGCGAGCCATCAGGAAAAGCAGGCCGGTGTGGGCAAAAGCGACGGCCGTTTTACTCATTAATTTGGCACTCGGTTTGTCTTCGCTGTGGGTGTACGGGATGTTTAACCCCATGCCGCCAGTGCCGGTGGTACCGATTTTCAGGTAGAGCCTGGTGCCTACATCACACATGGCTTTATGCACAATTTGTACATGGCGAATGAGTTGGGGTACTGATTGGGAGATGAGCAGGACGCTAATGGATTGGTCAAGCTGGCGGCTCAGGTTATAAATGGCCTCATAATCTTCGTGGTCAATCCCCTGGCGCATCTGCTCTAACAGGTGGTGGGTTTGTTGGCTCAGAGTGACAACATCCTGGTAGCTGATGGCCGTAGCGGTGTTGATGCTGTCTACAATGACATCGGGTTTGTGTTGGTAGATGAGTTGAGCCAGGGCAGAGCGGCTCGCGGCCGCGTCCAGGGGTCCATATAAATCATCATACAACATCTCCCGGCGCGGTCGGCTTTGCAGCAGCCGCCGCCGTTTTTCCAGGCTAAACTCATCACGTAGGAACACGTCTCCCCAGGCACCCACAAATTCGATATGGGGGAACTCCTTGCGAATGTCGTGCAGGAATTCTCGCACTTCACCCCGGTATAGACTGGCGACGACGATTTTTTGCGGCTCCATCTCACGGGCAATCACCCGCACGATTTGTGCCCCAACCAGCCCTGCCCCCCCCAAGATCAGGAATGTTTGATCAGATTTCATCTTTAACTCCAGGGAAAATAGGGTTGAGGACTGAGGACTGAGGACGGAGCGAGTTCCCCGATTTCCTATAAGTTCCTTCAGTTCTCCTCCAGTTCTACCGCCAAGGCTACTGCCTCTCCACCACCCAGGCATAAGGAAGCGATGCCTCGTTGGCGGCCGCGCTGCTGTAAAGCGTAGAGCAAAGTCACTAAAAGCCTGGCCCCACTGGCCCCAATGGGATGTCCCAGAGCTACGGCCCCGCCATGCACATTCACTTTGCCCCAATCCCAGGGCTGCCCTTGCCGCTCCAATTCTACCCCATTGGCTAAAATTTGGGCAGCAAACGCTTCATTGACTTCAAACAAATCCACCTCAGCCATCGTCCAGCCGATTTTAGTGAGCAGGCGGGGAATAGCGCGAGCAGGGGCCGCAAAGAGCCATTGGGGTTCGACAGCGGCATGGGTGTAGCCAACGATACGAGCTAAAGGAGTGACGCCCTGTCTTTCGGCTTCGGCACGGCTGGTGAGGACCAACGCGGCCGCGCCGTCATTTAGTCCTGGCGCATTTCCTGCCGTTACCTGACCATCCTGCTCAAAGGCGGGGGGGAGTTTGGCTAATAGTTCCGCGCTGGTATCCAGGGTATAGCTACCATTGTGGAAGGTGGCCCGGATAGGTTCATCTTTGTCAATCACCGCGACCCCTTTGCGCCCCTTGATCTCGACAGGGACAATCTCAGCCTGGAAATGACCATTGGCCGTGGCTGCGGCCGCACGGTCATGGCTGCGGGCCGAAAAGCTGTCCATCTCTTCACGGGTCACTTCAAACTGCCGGGCGATAAATTCAGCCGCGTTGCCCATGGCCCAATCCTGGAAAGCACACCAGAGGCCATCTTTGAGAATGGCATCTTCCATCTGGGCATGGCCGTACCGCAGCCCTTGCCGGGCACGGGGCAGGATATATGGGGCATTGCTCATGCTCTCCATCCCTCCGGCTACAAACACATTCGCTTCATCGGCCTGAATGCCATTGGCGGCCATCATCACCGCTTTGAGGCCAGAACCACATACTTTATTGACAGCGGCCGCGCCCACCGAAGAGGGTAAACCAGCCTTGAGAGCGGCCTGCCGGGCTGGGGCCTGCCCGGCACCCCCCGATACCACCAGCCCCATAATCAACTCATAAATTGTTTCGGGATCAATGCCTGACCGGGCGACGGCTGCCTGGACCGCGATGCTGCCCAATTCAGGGGCGGAGAGAGGGGCGAGACCCCCCATAAATTTGCCCACCGGAGTACGCGCCGCGCCCACAATCACGGCGTCACGGGGATTTGTCTGTTTGCTCATGGTAGATGCTCCTTCACATTGGGAATAATGGGATACGGTTATTGTAACACTGAATCCGCTAAAAAGGGTGAACAGAGCTAACATACCGGACAAAAGTCACACGGGGGTCACAGGTAGAGAAGCTAGGAGCAGAGTTGGTTGGGATTTTGGGGGCTGATCCCTGTGGGGTAACGTTGCTCGGCAGGCAATCCAAGTTGTCAACGCCATGAATGCTCAAAGAGCTAATAACTGTTTTTCATTGCCAGTTCTGTTATTTATAGTATGACCATTGTTATGACTATGGTTATGCTGATTTATTCACCGGTGGCTATGGCAGAGGAATGATGATGCAAAAAACGGTTTCTAAAAGTCACCTCAAGGCAAATATGCTCAAAATTTTTCGTGAGCTTGAACTCACCTTTGATGAGTTGATTGTTACGGACAATAACAATCCTGTCTTACGCATTGTGCCGCTGAAACAGACAGAAAGCGTACAAGCCCTGTTTGGTGATTGGCAAGGGCAAGTTGTCTACCATGACGATGTAGACACACCAACGATAGATGAATGGGAAGCCGCATGAAAATCGTTTTAGATGCGTCAGCACTCATTTATTGGACGCTTGACCCGATAAAATTGACAGTCGCGGCCGCTTCTGCGATTGAAGAGTTGGTAATGCCGGCGTTGAAACAGGTTCCTTTCATTCTTATTCATCCCCTATTACCCTGACTTCTTGGGTTAATCGGTAGCCGCGGCCAGGAACGGTTTGGATGATTTGCGGCCGCGTTGCGTCTGGTTCAATTTTGCGGCGTAAGCGGCGCATCAACTGGGCCAGGCTGTCATCCCGCCCTCCATCCTCAAACAACTTATCTTCCGGCCACACGGCCCGGATCAACTCATCTTTTTCCACCAACGCGGGCATTTGCGCCCGTAAACAATCAAAGAGTCGTTTCTCTTTCGCCGTCAGCCGGATGGTGGCGACAGTGGGGACGCGGCCGCTGGCCAGCCAGGGATGTTCGGTCAGACCAGTGTAGGCTACGGCTTCTGCCGGGGGATGATCGTGCCAGAACTCCTCAACCCTGGCCTGAACAACTGGATGGTGGCTTAGCTCGGCCAGGCCAGATCCGTTGGCATACGCTTCACAGGCGGCCCGCAGCAGGGACGGGTAGCCCCACGACGCCTGAATGAGATGGTGCGCGGCCGCGTCCGACCAGGTTTGCCCTACCCGCCGGGCATAGCGGGCCACATTCCACAGGCTGTCCGATTGGCTCATCGGCCCTAGCCAGAGGGTATGGGCGTGGAACAGCTCCGCCAACTCATTATCAGCCGGCAGCGGGCGGCGTAAAGCCAGAACATAAGTGAGCCGATACTTGTGCTCATCACGCCAGGCTCGCAGGCTGTTTAGCAGGGGAGCAAAGGCCGGCTTGATAAACATATCAAACCGATCTAACAAAAAAGTTAGACGTTCTTTCTCCTGGAACGCCTGCTGTAAGGCCATCTCCAACCCATCAATGGCTTCAATAGAGGCAGACACGGGATAGCCCAGGCCGCGGGCCATTAAACGGTAGAGGGGCTGGGGGGTTGGCTCCAGCAGCCGATTGGCATCTACCAACAAGAAGGGATGGGTTGGGGTGCTGATCCGGTTAGCCAGGAACCCCAGCAAATTGCTTTTACCCGCCCCACTCAGCCCAATGAGCAAAACCGATTCGCCTGACCGGGTCGCGGCCGCGATCTGCTCCACCTCTTTTTGCCGATAATTGTCCGGATAACTGGCCCACTCACTCATAAGCGACCCTCTGAAAATAGATAATAAAACACCGATAGATGAAACAGCTTCCGGTTTCAATTCCCCAATTCACTATTTCCCAGCTTCCTTAACGTCAGATGAGCAGACCGCTCCCATACATCCAACCCAAAACAGGCTGCGTCATATAGGGTGTAAGTGATTGACAAAACATGTGCAAAAGCCGAACTAATGCATAATCATTTATCCAAAATGGTTTTACGGCTTACCACATTCCAGAGTGGAATCAATCGTAAATCTAAAACCGTCAATCACAAACCTTGTACAAACCTGGACAAATATGTCAAATAAGGAGAATCGAAGATGAAACAGTTTAGCAAAAAAGCGTTACCTGTATTATTGGTTTTGTTGGTCATGGTGTTAGCTGCCTGTGGCGGGGCCGATAATGCTGTGACCAACACCCCGGCCCCAACAACTGCCCCGGCTGCCACCCCGATGCCGACCGAACCTCCGGTTGTTGCGCCGATGATGGATATCGTTGACATCGCGGTTGCCGATGGCCGCTTTGAGACCCTGGTAGCGGCTGTCACCGCCGCCAACCTGGTGGATACGCTCAAGAGTGATGGGCCGTTCACCGTCTTTGCCCCCACGGATGAAGCATTTGCCGCCCTGCCTGCCGGCACCGTTGAATCGCTGCTGGCCGACCCCGCCGGAGCTTTGACCCAGATTTTGCTCTATCATGTGGTAGCTGGCAAGGTGATGGCTGCTGATGTGGTTTCACTCTCTGCGGCCGCGACCGTCCAAGGTGAGGAAATTGCCATCAAAGTAGAAAATGGCAATGTTTATCTGAACGATACGGTTCAGGTGATTATCACCGATATTGAAGCTAGCAATGGGGTTATCCATGTGATTGATGCCGTGCTGCTGCCCCCCTCTTTAACTGAAGATACCCTGGGCACAATTCCCGAAATCGCGGCCGCGGCTGGCTCCTTCACCACCTTGTTAGCGGCGGTGGAAGCGGCTGGCCTGGCGGAAACCCTCTCTGGGCCAGGGCCGTTCACCGTCTTTGCTCCCACGGATGAAGCGTTTGCCGCCCTGCCTGCCGGTACCGTTGAATCACTGCTGGCCGACCCAGCCGGGGCCTTGACTCAGATTCTACTCTACCATGTCGTTGCTGGTGAGGTAATGGCCGGTGATGTCGTTAGCCTCTCCACGGCCACGACCGTCCAAGGTGAGGAAATTGCCATCAAAGTAGAAAATGGCAATGTTTATCTGAACGATACGGTTCAGGTGATTATCACCGATATTGAAGCTAGCAATGGGGTTATCCATGTGATTGATGCCGTGCTGCTGCCCCCCTCTTTAACTGAAGACGCCCTGGGCACAATTCCCGAAATCGCGGCCGCGGCCGGTTCCTTTAACACCTTATTAGCCGCCGTTGAAGCCGCTGGGTTAGCTGAAACACTCTCTGGGGAAGGGCCATTTACTGTCTTTGCGCCGACGGATGAAGCGTTTGCCGCGCTGCCTGCTGGCACTGTTGAAGCGCTGTTAGCCGATCCCACTGGGGCATTGACCGACATTCTGCTCTACCATGTTGTCTCGGGGGAAGTTTTAGCCGCCGATGTGGTTGAAGCTAACCGGGCCATCACTGTCCAGGGAGAAGAGATCGCTATCCGCGTTACTCCCGCCGGGGTGGTCTTGAATGGGTACGCTATGGTAGTTGTCACCGACATCATGGCCAGTAATGGGGTTATCCACGTCATTGACGCTGTGATTATCCCCCCCAGCATCCTGGCTGCCACCCTGCCCACCATCGCCGAAGCGGCTACAGAAGCGGGCAGCTTTACCACCCTGTTGGCGGCTGTGGAAGCGGCCGGCCTGACTGAGATATTAGCCAGCCCTGGATTCTATACCGTCTTTGCCCCTACAGATGCTGCGTTTGCCGCTTTACCGGCTGGCACCATCCCAGCTTTATTGGCTGATGTAGATGCCCTGACGGCTATTCTGCTCTATCACATTGTAGATGGGGTTATCTACGCTGATGAGGTTATCACTCTGGACAGCCTCACGACCCTGCAAGGGGATGAAATCAGTATTGAAGTGACCAGCGATGGGGTTATCCTCAATGGCACAGTGAAAATCATCACGACCGATATTGTTACCAGTAACGGTATTATCCACGTGATTGATGCCGTTTTGCTGCCCCCCAGTTCCTAATGTTTTCGGCGGGTTATAAGCTGATGGGGTAGTCGGCTTATAACCCGCATCTTCTCCTACCTGAAAAGGGTCAGCCAGAAATGGTTGGCCCTTTTCGTTTGTACCCCCTCACCCAAACCCTTTTTGTGGGGAGAGGATTTGGGTGAGGGCCAGCAATTTTTACCGGGCAATGGCTCTGGCACGGGTGACGAGTTCCATAAAGGCAGCGACTTTAACATCGCCATCCAGGAACCCGACGAGCCGTTCGGTGCGGATGACCAGGTCGGCCAGGGTGAGTTGGCCGATGTAAGGGCTGTGTCGCAGCAGCTCCGCAAATTGGCTGACCAGGATGGCTAATTGGAGATGGGGCGCGGCCGCGTCGAAGGAGCCAGCTATCCGGTCCGTCGTAAACTGGCCGCTGATTTCCGTAACCTGCCGCGTATCTGGGTCTTGCCAACGCAAATTAACCGTGGCAATGCGCCCTTCTACCCCAGGATACAGCTTGACCGCATAGACAGCTACGGCGGTATGCCCGGCCCCAAACTCAGCCGCATCCACCTCATCGTTGCGAAAATCAGAGTCGGCGATGGCCCGGTTTTCATACCCCAGCAGGCGATATTGCTGCACTACCTGGGGGTCAAAGGCGACCTGAATCTTGGCATCCAGGGCGATCAGTTGCAGGGTTGAGGTGAGGTTCTCACGGAATACCGTCTCTGCTTCGGCGATGGTGTCTATGTAGTAGTAGTTCCCTTCCCCCCGGTTGGCTAACTGTTCTAGCATGACATCGTTGTAATTGCCCAGGCCAACGCCAATGCTGGTCAGGTAAATCCCGGCGTCGGCATAACGGCGGGTCTGGCTGAGAATCCCTTCGACGGTGGTGTTGCCCATGTTGGCGACCCCATCTGAGGCCAGGATGACCCGGTTGATGCCGCCCGGTTTGTACCCCTGGTTAGCCAGTTGGTACCCCATGATCAGACCGGCTTCCAGGTTGGTGCTGTTGAGCGGCCGCAAACTATAAATGGCGTTCAATATTTCATTCCGATTGCTGGCGGGGGTGTGGGGCAGCAGTTCCCAGGCGTAGTTGGTGTAGGCCACAATCGCTACGGTATCATCAGGGCGCAGCCGGTCTACCAAAACCTGGAACGCCTCTTTGACTATCTCCAGCCGGTTGTTTTGGGCCATTGAGCCGGAGACATCAATGACAAAAGTGAGTGCGGCCGCTTGCCGGTCGGCATCAGCCACCTCATACCCTTTCACCCCAATCCGCACAAAAATGGTGCCATCATTATGGAACGGGGAAGGAGCCCCATCAGCATACAGGGCAAAGGCGGCATTTTCTGGAGCGGCATAACCGGGATCGAAATAGTTGACAAACTCCTCAACCCGCACCGATTCCGGTGGCGGCATATAGCCGTCAGTGAGCCAGCGCCGGGATAGGGCAAAGGAGCCGGTATCTACGTCTAGACTAAAGGTGGAGAGGTTATCCACACTGGTCTGGACGTATGGATTGACGCCATAATCTTGGAAGGTCGCGGCCGCGGGCGTGGCTGGGGCTGGCGGCTGCGGGAACATGGGCGGGGTGGCAATAACCATTGGTTGGGCGGCCATTGTTCCAGCGGGGGGCACCTCGAGAATTCGAGTAACCACCACCACTTCTTCGACAACAGTTCCTCCCATAGGCTCTGTGGTGGTCACGCTGATGGAACCGCTTGTCTCAACCACTCTGGTCTCGACCACCGTTTCAAGGTGAGCTTCGACAGTTGGGCTAGCGACATCTGGTGCACTTCCGCAGCCGACCAGAAGCCAGACAACAATGAAAGATAACAAGCAAAAATAGGGTAGAAATCGGGGCTGTTTCATCTTATCTTCTCCTCTGAAAATGTAGGGCGATTTGGTAAAGGGTGTGTTTCATTTCAGTTGAAGGGGAGAACGCGGATTTACAGGATTTACGGATTGTTCTGGGGCAAATAAATCCGCTAGGGAACAATCCTTATAATTGGCCACGTACCCGCACTCTAATCCAGCGAACCAGGAAAAAGAGGAGCGCGGCCGCGAGCAGCCAGGGGCCACAGATGATTGAGTTATAGATACTAAAATCGGCACTCTTTTGGGCGGTGTTTTGCAGTTGTACCAGGGCTGTTTGCGCCGTATCCCCAGGCCGCCAGGTGTCTGGCGTGGGCAATGGGGTAGGGGTAGGGGTTGGGGTTGGGGTAGCCGTTGGTGTTGGTGTCGGCGTGGGAATGAGAGGATCAATATTCAGACTAATGGTAGAAAAAGCTGCTCGATCCGACAGGTAGTTGATCCGCCCCTGGATGGCGTTGATCTCAGTCTCTACCTTAACCAGCTCATTATAAACCCGCAGCGTCTCACTGATATTGGTCGCCTGCCCTAGAAATACCCGGTACTGCTCCTGGGTGGCGTACAGGTTGCCCAGATGGGAGTTCAAATCCACATATTCATCGGTGACATCCTGTCCGGTGGCCGATTCATCCATCACTGTGCCCAGGGTGCGGAAGGCGGACAAGGCGTTTTCAAACTGATGGACGGGCACAGCCGCCTGGATGCGGGCAAAGCGGTACCCCCGTTCCCCTGTCCATACTCGCTGGCTAATGATGTAGCCGCCCAATTCGATGGTGTGATTGATGGCTTGCTGCGCGGCCGCGTCCGCATCCAGCACTTGCAGCACCATCCGCCCATCTTTAATGATGAGCCGCTGGGGAGCTGGTTGGTTCAGAGGGGAACTGTTCGCTACCTGGCTGCCTGGATTGGTAACCGGGGACCCTGTTGCAAATGCTTCAACGGAAACAATTCGCGTCACCTGAACCTCTTCTACAATTGTCTCCCCACCCACCTCAACCACTCTGGTCTGGACCACCGTTTCAGTGCGAGTTTCGACTGTTTGGCTTATGGCCGTTGGTTCGCTAGCACAGCCGATCAGAAGCCATAAAACAAGAGTTAGCAACCACAAATAAGGTAAAAATCTATGCTGTTTCATCTTTCTTCACCTCTAGAATAGGTATACGGATTAATACCTAAGGTCATGGATTAAAAAGTTGTCGTGAGCTTGCCGAATCATCTGGATAAATTCGGGACATTGCCAGGGCATTCACCCTGAATCAGTTGGGACTCGCCACTGGCAAACTCGCAACCCGTTCACTTGTCTCCAGGTTAAACGAAGCTCCTGGTCACTGTCTTGATAAATTTCTGACAAATGCCTGACATTTTAGGGTCAAAAAAGGGTAAAACAGCTTGGTGACTGCTTTAAGATTGATTCATCTCACAATCACACCCAGCCTAAAACAAAACCGCTTGCTCGTCTTGATCAAGGGCTGATAAAGGGGTGATATTTTGTTGTCAGAAAAGGGGATAGAGGAAGTAGGCTGTCAACAGGAAGCTAAGAATCTCTAATCTCTTAGTCTCTCAAACAACACCACGGCCGCGGCCGCGAGCATATTTTTTTGGTGCTGGCTGAGATTGCTAAATTTCAACGCCCCCAGGCAAGAGAGGGCCAGGGCCAGGTAATATTCGCGGGGGTTTTCGGGGTCAAAGAGGCATTGGCGGGCCAATCTTTCAATGGTTACGAGCAGGGGGAACTGCTCTTGGGAGAACTGCTGCTGGAACGCGGCCGCGTCCGCCATTTGTGGGGCCACCAGATGGGCAATCAGCTCCGCCCCCAGGTGGGCAAAATCATAGACCGGCGGCCCCATTCGGGTTTCGGCAAAATCAATCAGCCATAGCACCCCTTCCGGCCCCACCAGCACATTCTCCAGGTTCAAATCCCCATGGATCACCGAGCGCGTCCCCTGAACCGTTTCATTTAGCAGATGCGGCAGGGTCAGCAGATGGGTCTGAAGTCGTTCCCTCCAGTTCCCTTCAATTCCCCCCAATTCTTTCGTCAGGATAGTTCTTCGCGTGGCCACCACTCGTCCGGTCAGCCCATCCTGATACCGCTCTCCTAACCAGCGCACCTTGCCCGCCGTTTGCCCCGCCTCCACTTGCCCCAACAAAGCCAAATACCCCCCTGGTGTACTCCCTTCGGCTCGCTGTTCGGCTACCTGAAAATGGCGCAGCTGCATCACATCTCCCACCTGCCAGGCATCCTCAGCGATGGGCTGGCGTCCATCTATCCATATGCCCTGCCCTTTGGCCTGGTACAGCGGCTGAATGACCAGGTGGGAAGGCAATTTGCGATCAAACTCGGACGCCAGCCGATACCGGTACGGTTCATGCTGCCGCCACCAATGGGGCGCAAAAAGGCGGAACAACTTCTCCAGCCAGGCCGGATCAGGGTCGGCTAGAAGCTGCTGGCGCAGGCTGGTTGGTTTTTGCCCCGGCTCACCGATGAAGGTGTAGCGCAAGGCGGCCAGAGGGATAATGGCCTGGGGTTGGCGGATGGTCAGCGGCCGCGCCAATATCCGTGCGGTCATGGGGGGTAAGGTGTTCTGGACAAACTGTTCGTAATTAGCAAACTCCTGCTCAATGCTGCTCTGGCTGCCAATTTTGCTGATCGCGGCCGCGTCGTGCCGGTTATCAGCGTGAATGGGTAAAGCCAATAAGGTACGTGCCCCGGAGTAGCCAGACCGAAATTCCGCTTCAATCAAAACACGGGCATAATCGCGGAACTGGGCTTGCAGCAGGCTTGTCTCCGTGGGGTTGAGGGGAATGGCTGGATGGGGTTCTATTATGACCGCCGGGTTGGGGCGGCTAAGGCGGCTGTTCGCCTGGGGGCGCAGCCAGCTTCGCAAGAGGGGCCAACTTAAGCCGGTGCCTAAAGCCAGCCCGACGCCACTTAACATCATCGTTTGTCCCATGGTCAGTCCCAACCAGGCCCGCACATTTACCGGAAAGGATCGCCCAAAAATCTGCTTTTGTAGAGGGGGATCATTCTGGCCGGGCTGCGGCCGCCAATGCAAGGTCAAAATCAGGTTGAGGGTCTGGTTGCCGGGGGCGTGGCTCATCACCGTCCAGCGCCATTCTGAGGGTTCGGCTGGGTCAACAGGCTGCCACTGCTCACTCTCTGGGCTGATGGAAAAGGCGACCCCGTGGAGCGCGGCCGCGGCCTGCAACTCATACCCCGGCCTCTCTTCCACCCGCACCATCTCTGTCATCACCGCCGAATCGGCCATTTCGGCGGCTACAATATAGCCAGAATCAATCGGGAATAAAGCCAACCGCACCAGCCCACTCTCTCCAGTACGCAGGCGGGGCGGCCATTCCACCTCAACCTGATGGCTGCTAGTCGGGCGCACCGTCGGCGTGGGGGCTAACGTGGGCAAAGGGATAGAGGTAGCAGTGAGGCTGGGGCGTGGCGTGGGGCTGGCGGCTGGTTCAGGAGTGACGGCGGTGATCATTGTAACGACGACTTCTACAACGGTTACAGCTGGGGTAGGTGAGCTGGCCGCAGATTGAGTTGCTGTGGGGGTTTTAGTGGCCTCTACCGTCTGAACAGCCGGCATTTCAACGATCCGCGTCACCACGACTTCTTCAACAACTGTCTCCCCACCTACCTCCACTACCCGCGTTTCCACCACCGTTACCACCTGTGTTTCAATAGTAACGAGAACCGTTGGCTCCCCGCTACAAGCCACCAGCAGCAGCAGCCCCAGACAGAATAAGAGTAGTTGTCCTGGTTTCATAAACAGTGATCAGTAGGCGAGGTTGCGAGTATGCGAGTGGGCAATCTCCAATCTCCAATCTCCAGTCTCTCAATCGCTCAATCTTCCCTTCTCCCCATTCTCCTCACGGCGTCTGAAAAACATCTGGTGGGAGGCTAAACCGCTGTTGAGCGGCCGCGGCCGGCCCCAACACATAAACCAGAGCCAGGAGCGCCACCACCAGGCAGATCAACCCAAACAAAGCTAAGATAAGACGGGTTCGAGGTGACAAATGAGGAAACATCATCTCTTCTTTATTAGCTGCGATCCGTTCATCCCGTTAATCCGTGTTCCCCTTATCCCGACCGCCGGCGTGCCCGCTGTACTCCCCGGTAGCCTAAATAACCCAGCCCGGCAAAGGCTACCAGCCAGGGGCCGCACACAATCCCGTTGTACAGGATAAAATCAAAAAAACTCTGGCCTGATTCTTGCAACTGCACGAGAGCCGTTTTCGCCGTATCCCCTGGCCGCCATGATTGGGCCGTAGGGATAGGCGTTGGTGTTGGTGAAGGGGTAGGGGTGGGGGTGGGAATAAGGGGTTGTAAGTTGACGGTAATGGTGGAAAAAGCCGCCCGGTCTTGAAGATAGTTGATCCGCCCTTGTACCAGGCTGATCTCCTCTTCAATTTGCGTCAATTCCTCATGGACCCTTAAGGTTTCAGAAATGGTGTTGGCCTGCTCTAAAAAGGTTCGCAGGCGCATTTGAGTAGCGTGTAAATTGCCCAGGCGGGAGTTTAAATCCACAAACTCATCGGTGACATCCTGGCCGCTGGCCGATTCGTCCAACACCACTCCCAGGGTCCGGAAAGCGCGTAAGGCGGCTTCAAACTGGTTGACGGGGACGGCGACCTGGATGTTGGCAAAGCGGAACCCCCCATCCCCGGTCCAGATGCGCTGGCCGATGACATAGCCCCCAAAATCTATGGTGATAAGCATGAGTTGATCAGCGGCCGCGTCCGTCTGGCGTACCTCAATCGTCATCTGCCCATCTTTAATAATCAGCCGCTGCGTTCCTTGCTGTACTGGAGATTGCCCGGCGCTGGCAATTGGCCCACTGTCCGCTCCATTAACTCCGCCTGATGGCTCAGCTGGTGGGGCTGACTCTTCCATAGCGAGGGCAAAATCAGCCGCTGCCGATGGAGCACTCTCCCCATCAGGGGCAATTCTTCCAGTCGACATAGGTTGTATCAAACCACCACATGCTGCCAGCAGCGTAGCCAGTCCAAACACCATAAACGGAATGAGCCAAACAAGAAGAATAATCCGGGGCACGCCAGAAGAAAGACGCAGGTCGCGCCTGGGGGGAGGGAACTGGTTGGACATAGCTTTTTCTCCTACTTTAGCGAAACAATCCAGGGGAAACCATTACTTATCAGGTATTATAAAGGCAAACCAAAATTATTTATAGATTTTTGACAATCCCGGCCACCTTGATATACTCTTACCCTGCTAATTGATTAGCTTAATAACCATACATCTTATCCAGAGCAGTGGAGGGAACAGCCCGATGATACTGCAGCAACCTCCTGATCATCAGGAAGGTGCTAATTCTGTCAGCAATTGCTGAAAGATAAGAGGACACAGCAAAATTTGCGGCCTCTTGCCTCGGCAAGAGGCCGTTTTTTGTATCCACCCATTTTGATTTACGGAGGTTTTTGCGATGAGTACGACATTTATGGAGTCCCCCCGGTTATTGTTCACTTCTGAGTCTGTAACCGAAGGCCACCCGGATAAAATGTGCGACCAGATTAGCGATGCCATTTTAGATGCCATTCTGGCCCAAGACCCTATGGCTCGGGTTGCTTGCGAAACAGCCGTCAAGACCGGCTATGTTATGGTGTTTGGTGAAGTTACCACCACCGCCTTTGTCAATGTAGATGATCTAGTGCGTCAAGTTGTTAAGGAAATTGGTTTTGACAGCAGTGATAAAGGATTTGATGGCCATACCTGTGGCGTTCTCTCAGCCATTGCCAGCCAAAGCCCAGACATCGCCCAGGGAGTAGATAAAGCCCTGGAGTATCGCCACAATGGCAATGAAGAAGAAGCGATCAATGCAGTTGGTGCGGGTGATCAGGGGATGATGTTTGGTTATGCCTGTAATGAGACGGCTACCTATTTGCCCTTGCCTATTTACCTGGCCCACAAATTGACCCGCCGCCTGAGTGAAGTGCGGAAAAATGGCACTCTGCCCTGGGTGCGCCCAGATGGAAAATCCCAGGTCACAATTGAGTACCAATACGGTAAGCCCGCCCGCGTTCACACCGTGCTGATCAGCACCCAACATGCCCCTGATGTAGATAGTGAGACAATTCGTCAAAGCTTGATTGAACATGTCATCAACCCGGTGCTTCCGGCTGAGCTGGTGGATGCTGAACTGCTTATTTATATCAACCCCACTGGCCGCTTTGTGGTGGGTGGCCCAATGGGAGATGCCGGCCTCACCGGGCGCAAAATTATTGTAGACACTTATGGGGGCATGGGGCGCCATGGGGGTGGGGCGTTTAGTGGCAAAGATTGTACCAAAGTAGACCGTAGTGCCGCTTATGCGGCCCGTTGGGTAGCCAAAAACATTGTCGCGGCTGGTCTGGCTGAGCGATGTGAGGTGCAGTTAGCTTATGCCATTGGCGTGGCGCGGCCGCTTTCCGTCAGCGTTGAAACTTTTGGCACCAGCCCCCTCTCCGCCAGCGAGCTGGAGCAAATCATCAGCCAAAACTTTGATCTGCGGCCAGGGGCCATCATCCGTGACCTTGACCTGCGCCGCCCCATCTACCGGCAAACGGCCGCCTACGGCCACTTTGGCCGGGATGATTTAGACCTGCCCTGGGAACAGTTAAATAAAGTAGACGCCCTGCGCCAATCAGCTGAGGCCCTACGGCAGATAGCTTGAGAAAACATATCTGACAAGTTTCTGAAACCAGCAGGTCTGCAAAATTTCAGCAATTCTCAATTTAAAACCCGTGGTAGGGGTGGGACAGGCGGGCACCTATCCGGGTCAAACGGTTCAACCTGATTCCCGCCTGTCTCACCCCCTTTACCCCTTCCGTTTCAGCCAAAGCGGGGCGAGATAGGTGGGAACGAAACGCTCCCGTTTGACCAAAACCCTGGCCCACCTGTCCCGCCCCTAGTATCATAAAATCGAGATGAGGAAGCAGACC
>JAHDWJ010000072.1 GCA_023384415.1 Anaerolineae bacterium | reverse complement strand
GGTGATGTTCCTGTTGGTTTTTGTGCCCTTACCTTTTTATGTGATTGGTTGAGGGGGTATCCGCGCAGCCATTCCCTGGCAACCACAACCCCCACCAGAATTTTCATCTCATCCCCCACCGATGACCGGCAACCGATAACCGTTTTAGCAATGGGCAGAATAAGAGCAGAGGGGTACGGCCGTCGGCTAACCAAAGTTATGTTGGGGGTAGGGGGAGAGGAGAAAGGATCAACCTGCAAATCCCCAGATGTCAATCAAGACTACGTACTGGGCTTTCTGAAATCACAATTATCCATGGTCCATAATATCGGCTATCCAGAGCAGCTTAATATATTCGGCTATAAGGAAAACTTCTGAAAGCTTTTGAGCATATTTCACGATCTCAGATAGCTCCATTTGTATTTCACCAGACCAATCGGGGAGGATGGAATTATTGATTTCCTGCAACGTCAGCACAGCTTCAAGTAGATTAGGATGCAATTCTATTTCCCCCTTTGATAATGAATTGAAGGTATCAAGCAAAATCGCACCAGTATCAATGTATGCTTGAAGAGCTTCGCTCAATGCTTCTGAACGTTCTGCTAGATGGATTCGCAGCACCTCCAATCCTGCCTCTTCAGGATCGGGTAGATTCTTAAATTCTGAAACTTGCGATGTCAACAGCATTAAGGCACTTACAGCGACCGAAAACTGATTAGCTTGATTCAGCCCCGGCAAATCCCACACTTCTATATCTAGCTTTTCCCTTACTTGTGGAGGAAGCGGTTTGGGTAAATAAGAAACCCAATTTTGCTCCTCAAGTGGAGTCTGTTTCATCACAGTCGAAGCAGAAAACAGCGGCCATACATTTTCATTGATCATACGACCGTTTACAGTTGGAACGATCACGATGTGTGGGAAATTTTCCTCAATAAGGTAATAAGCCAAATCTTGAAACTTAATGGGACTCAATACTGCCTGTAAAGAGGTAACTAATGTTTCAAAGGCCACATAGAGTTTTGTAGCATCCTCAACATCTAGTTTTATCCATTTTGCCGACAAAGATTCCCATTTAAGATCGGTTTGTAGAAGTTCTGCCTTTACATCCTCAGTATTGCTTGTTGCTAAAGCTTGTTGTAATTCTCGTTCGAGTTTTATCTTGGCAGTCTCTATATTTTGAGGAACTTTGCGAAGGGCATGTGGTAATATCTGTTGAGGTTCATAAGCATAAAAATACCAAAGTTGCCACAATTGTTCGAACAATTCGCTTTCTTGCCGTTCAACAGTATTGAGCATTTCAGAATCAACACGATCACCAAATAACTGTCTAAATTCCCGTTGATATTTGAACAGAGTTTGCCTGGCTTCCCAAAGATTGCGGGATGATAGATGAGCCATATCAGTTTTAATGCCTCGCTTGTGAATCTCTGCGATTATGCCTTCTCGACTTCTTTGAGGTGGTAGCTTGTTTAAATTGAAATTGGTTGCTGTGACATCTACAGTTTGGAGGATAAAGTTATGAACAGATGAAAAATACTTTCTCTGTATTTCTAGATATTGCTTGTATTTTCTCAAGGCAATTGCGCTTGGAATGAGCTTTTGCTGATTGCCATCAACCAAAAGCTTGGCAGAGATTTCACTGGCAAAACCCCATTGATCAATAGCTATTTTGGGTAAATCAGGAGGATAGTTAACCAGGTCTACACACTCTTGCCAATCAGCCTTGTCTATATGATCTGCACCAACATTTACGGGATTTCGCCGTTCAAGAAATTTTCCCAGTCCGGGTGGTAATTGTCCTAAACAGGTAACAATTAGTTGTCGAATGTTCAAAATTGCCGCCACATATTCATCCCAGGTTTCAAGGCGAAACTGATTACGGGCAAAACCGCTAGCAATTCCATTTAAGCGTGTTACGAGGTCTGGAACAAGGTAAGCCTTTTCAACTCCTGGTTTTTTGGTACTGTCAAGCTTTAGTTCTAAAGGCCCAAGCTTATGACCATAACCCTGAGAACCATACTTCTCATAAGATGGATATAGCTGTCGGATGAGTTGTAGCCTTTCAATTGCTTCATGGTGAAGGAGATCTTTAATTTCTTCTTCCGCTTCCCGCGGTGTAGGTAAGAAGTGTAGAGTTAACAAAGAACCGTTTTCTTGCAAGGAAATCACGTTGTACTCCACTGCCAAACGGGCTTGTAGCGTTTCTTTGTTGCGTTTCAGCCAATTTCGATATCTTTGCTCTTCAGTAAAAAACAGTGCATAGACCACATCCCCTAAGACCGGTAATGGAATCTCTTGAGTAGCTTTATCCAGAGTATCATCTGAAATCCATTCCTCTAAAGACAATACTTCAAATCTTTTCGCCCAATAAAGAACTTCCGCTAATCCTACCCAATCAGCAATGCTTGCTGGCTCAAGGGGGGACTTGGTCAATACAGCAAGCCACTTCTTTGCCAACGCAAAAACATCATCCTTTTGAGTCTGCTTGGCGCGGATTTCTTCTGTTTTTGCTATCCGCTCCTGAGAAAAAAACCGGCTAAATACTTCCTCTGTCCACCACTTACCAATCTTGGGGCCTTCATCACCAGCAAAATTCATATCAAGAAAGAAAAACCACCCAGAACCAAATTCCTCATGCGCTGCTTCAATCACTGCCCAATTAGCATAAATGTAATTGCGTACACCTATCCACAAAAGGCTACGCAAGATACCTGCTATTCCCACCCATTCATTCGGCACAAAGTTGGAGATGGCCTCCAACAAACCACTGTGATCTATGTTCGGACGATCAACAAAGGCATGCAGTAGAAAACTTTCGATATCTTCTTCGACAATTAGTGGAATGACCTCAATAGCCGCTTCTTGCCATGATGGAAAATTTGTTGAGGTTAGAAGTTGAACCAGTATGCTGGAACGAATTGAGTGCAAACCCTCGATAAATTGCCCGTCATTACTGGCCCGGATCAAGTATTCCTTTTCAAAATATTCCAGTGAAAGTGTAGGTTCGGGTAACTCCAAGAAGCTGATCAGCTTGCGTGTATCAAGGCGAGTTTCATAAGCTGTGGCTATAGCAGCTAAAATAAGAAGCTTAAGTTCATCTGAGGCTAGATTCCTTTCACGAACTTCATGACGAATGCGGTTGACCTGACTTTCTAAGCGTTGTCGCAGGGTCGTCGTTTGAGTCAAAAGATAGACAAATTCTAGAAGTGGCCCTCTCATGCCGAAGGCAGCCCAGGCATCATCAAAGTTCAAAAATCTTGTTCCCGGAATTGATAACGAGGCTTTTGCCCGCTCATAAATCAATCTGGCTTCCTGTTCATGAAATTCCAGATCGACATCCGCAAAATCAAACTCGGCGCCAGATACATTTGCCCGCCGGAAATCTTCCTCCCGGATTGTAACCAGAATTTGCAGATAGGGATGCCGGGAAAGTTGTTTTACAAGTTCTGTCCAGGACGCGTCTCGTGGATGAACATCAATAAAAATTGCCATCGGAACTTGCAGAACATTGGCATGACCATTTAATGCATTGGCAACACTCATGGCGTGTTGGATGCTTTCGATGCGTTGAATTGCAAACCGCCAACGAGTAGGAAAGCGATCATGCAAATAACGATAAGCCAGGGTCGTCTTTCCCTGTCCAGACGCTGCATGAACGATAACGACATTGTTCGTTTCAAATCCCAACTTGATTTCTGAAAGCTTTTGTTCGCGGTAAAAGTCCAGATTAGCCAAAATGTGTTCATATCGGGTAAACCCGCCTTCATAAAATTCCTTCTGAAGATTTTCGTATTTCTCCGAAGTAATAAGGCTATTTTCAAGAGGCTGAATAGTCGTGAACCATTGGTCATGGAAATCTCTCCTCTCCGCTAAAAAGCGCCCAACTTGCTGCAATTTTTCGACAACATCTCCATAAGTGATTCTTTCCCTCCGCTCCATACACGTGAAAAGCCAGAACTGCAACAGTTCAAAGGCAGGAGATGGATCAATGCCGGTTAGGGCTTGGCTTAGTAAGTTATAGACTTTTGCCTCTTCTTCTGCCTCTTCCAAATTCACCAATTCCACATTTGCCAAAATTTGATCAATTTGAGGCTGAGAATAACCGGCTTCAGCCAGCTTCTCCATTATGCTCGTGCGTTCGTTTCCATGTGTAATCCAGCCCCTAGATAGCTCGGGGCCGATTTGTCCAAAGTTAACGAGCTTGATAGCCGGTGGATTGGCAGTGTTCAAGGTACTTGTTACACGACCAAAGAAAGAGCCTGATTTTTCTGGGGACAATGGGGCCAAATCTGATAATTGCAGTGAATGGTAGCTTTTAACCTGGATCAGCTCAACTGGCTTGTCAGAATTATCAAGGATATCTAAATCTTCCATACCTTCTGGCTGGAAAATCCACTCCCCATCACCTTGACCTAGAACTCTACCCAAAGTGTAAAGTGCCTGTAATCTATATCCTTGAAGTGCGGCTGGCGCTCCTGCTTGGCTCATAAAAATATCCTCGATCTTCTGACCAAAATTAAAGGTGATTGTACCTCAACGAACATTTTAACGATGGCTAGACTTGACCAGAGATTTATAGCCGTACCACACCCCTCTCCCCCACCCGCCAGCAAATTAACTTTCCAACGCAAACAATATCATTTCAGGTGTAACGGCCGTACCATCCCCATCACCAAATTTGCCGAAAAACGAGGGGGATGGCTACGGCCGTGTACGTTTGTGATTAGTCGTGAGATGTGGGGGCGCTACGGCCGTAGCACAGGCCGCCAGACAGTCAGATTCAAGACGCTGCGGCTGGTGGGGAACTGTTAAGAAGCGCCTGGGCATGGGTTTCTATTTGGGTGTGGAAGTCGGGGGGCAAAAGCAGTTGACCGGTACGGGCGTCAATATCCAGGTGTGCCACCTGACCCAAGATTCCCCGGCGCGGTGATGAGAGCAAAATGGGCACACGCCAGACAACCCGCCCCTGGGCCAGCATGAGCGCCGGGTCGCCGCCGCCCATCAAATGGCTGATGTGGCTGCCGACATAACCGCTGGCTTGCTGGCGGGCGGTGTAAGCCGTAATGTTCACAATCGGCTCGCCAGGAGCGGAAATCAGGTATTCATTTTGAGGTAGCGTTGTGGAAATGCCCATCGCCTTAAATCTCGTGCTATATGAAAGATGACCGGCATTATAACATGAGGCGGTGGTTTGGCATCATGCGTGCTTAATAAGCTTCGCGGTGTACTGGCTGTGTCCTGCGCAAAGTAATAATGGAAGGTTATGGTGCAGCCACGGCCGTTGCCAGCAAATCTTCCAGGAACACCCCCTCATCAAAGATGGTTTCTTTCCAGCCGGGCCGC
>JAHDWJ010000036.1 GCA_023384415.1 Anaerolineae bacterium | reverse complement strand
TGTGACCGATGGTGCCGATGTTGCAATGGGGCTTTTCACGTGCGAATTTTGCTTTGGCCATTGTTTCACATCCCTCTTTTAACTGATATGGATAATAGTGAGTACCGAGCTAGAACAAAAGGATATGCTCCTTTCTCTAGTCATTACGCTTTTCCACTGATGATATCTTTTGCCAGGTTGGGTGATACCTGAGCGTAATGGTGAAATTCCATTGTAAAGCTGCCCCGGCCTTGTGACATAGAACGTAGGCGGGTAGCATAACCGAACATTTCGGCCAGGGGGCATTTGGCGCGGATACTTTGTACACCATCAGCCCGCATCTCAATCCCTTCAATCATACCTCGCTGAGCCGATAGACCACCGACAACATCGCCAGTGTATTCTTCGGGAACAGTGATTTCCAGAGCCATAATTGGCTCTAACAAAACAGGCTGTCCTTTTTGGGCACCTTCTTTGAAACCCATAGAGCCAGCAATTTTGAAGGCCATTTCTGATGAGTCTACCTCATGGAAGGAGCCATCGTAGAGGGTGACTTTGATGTCGGTCATGGGATAGCCAGCCAGAACGCCGCTTTCCATGGCTTCACGGATACCGTTTTCGGTTGGGGTAACATATTCTCTAGGAATAACGCCCCCGACGAGGCCATTTTCAAATTGGAAGCCGGACCCAGGCTCCAGGGGTTCCAGGCGCAAGATGACGTGACCGAATTGACCGCGGCCGCCACTTTGACGCACAAAACGTCCTTCCGCTTTTTCGACAACCCGGGTAATGGTCTCACGGTAAGCAACCCGTGGTTTACCCACATTGGCAGCTACCTTAAACTCCCGTAACATGCGATCTACTAATACTTCCAGGTGCAATTCCCCCATCCCATAAAGCACGGTCTGGCCGGTTTGCTCATCACTTTTAACCTGAAAAGTGGGGTCTTCATCTGCCAGGGAGCGCAAAGCGATGCCCATCTTGTCCTGGTCGGCGGTTGTTTTAGGCTCGATAGCCAGAGAAATAACCGGTTCGGGAAAACTGATCGTCTCTAAAACAATTGGTTTGTCTGGATCACACAGGGTATCCCCGGTAATCGTCTGTTTTAGGCCCAGAATAGCGGCTATATCACCTGCCCGTACTTCTTTCAAATCTTCGCGGTGATCGGCGTGCATACGGACAATGCGGCCGATGCGTTCCTTCCGATTTTTGGTGCTGTTGGTAAGACTAGTGCCCGTATTGACAACGCCAGAATAAACCCGGAAGTATGCCAGCTTGCCTACATATGGATCCGTCACGATTTTGAAAACCAGGGCTGATGTAGGTTCGGAATCATCGGCGCGGCGCAGTTCAATTTGATCGTTATTAGGATTCGTACCTTCAATGGCTGGAATGTCCAATGGGGATGGCAAATAATCAACCACTGCATCTAACAATCTTTGCACCCCTTTGTTGCGCAAAGCAGTGCCACAAAGGACGGGTGTTACCTGGTTGGCAATCGTGGCTTTCCGTAAGGCCTGGCGCAATTCATCGGTGCTGATTTCCTCACCATCAAGATAACGCATGGTCAGTTCATCGTCTGTTTCCACGATACGTTCGATCAGGGCTTCGCGAGCCATTTGGATTTCATCTTGCAGATCATCTGGAATAGGAACAACGGTGCTGGAAACCCCTTGATCGCTGTCTTGCCAGATGATGGCTTCCATTTTCATCAGATCAACAACGCCACGAAAATCAGATTCCTGGCCAATAGGCCATTGAACAGCGACCGGGTTTCCTTTGAGGCGATCTTTGATCATCTCAATGGTGCGGGTGAAGTTGGCGCCGATGCGATCCATTTTGTTGACAAAGCAGATACGAGGAACGCCATATTGGTTGGCCTGGCGCCAAACGGTTTCTGATTGGGGTTCAACACCAGCAACGGCGTCGAAAACAGTAACGCCCCCATCTAAAACGCGCAGGCTGCGCTGCACTTCGGCGGTGAAATCTATGTGGCCTGGGGTGTCAATGATATTGATCTGACAATCTTGCCAATAGGTCGTGGTCGCTGCTGAAGTGATGGTAATGCCCCGCTCGCGTTCCTGGGCCATGTGATCCATGGTCGCAGTGCCTTCGTGGACTTCCCCCATACGGTGGATCATACCGGTATAATAAAGGATGCGTTCGGTGGTGGTGGTTTTACCGGCGTCTATGTGGGCAATGATGCCGATGTTACGTACTTTGTCTAACGGATGACGACTCATGATAATCCTACTGTGAGCTAAAACCGAAAATGGGAGAAGGCGCGGTTGGCCTCAGCCATACGGTGCGTATCGTCCTTCTTTTTAATCGCCGAACCTTGATTTTTGGCGGCGTCCATGAGTTCGGCAGCTAATTTTTCAGACATAGAACGGCCGGAACGATTGCGGGCGGCCGTCAATAACCAGCGCATAGCCAGGGCAACCTGGCGGGAAGATTCCACAGGGATTGGTACCTGGTAGGTGGTTCCACCAACACGGCGCGGTTTGACTTCAACCTGGGGGCTGGCATTTCTAAGGGCCTGCTCGAACATTTCCATGGGCGGGCGGCCGCTTTTTTCTTCGATCATATCCATTGCATCATAGAAGAGTGAGACGGCGGTACTCTTTTTGCCTTTAACCATCAGGCGATTAACGAACATGGAAACATGTTCGCTGTTGTACCGTAAATCAGGTACGACTTCTCTTCTTTCGGGGGTGTATCGTCTAGGCATAGTTCTACCTCATTCAGCGCGAGCGAAATGACTATCACGCGCCATCTGTTTTTATCTACGTTTCGCTCCGGGTTTGGCCGGGGCAGCCCCAGCTTTCGGCACTTTGGCTCCGTACTTGGAGCGGCCTTTGCGACGACCATCCACGCCGGTGGTGTCCAGCGCGCCCCGAACAATATGGTAACGGACGCCTGGTAAATCTTTGACGCGGCCGCCGCGAACCAACACGACAGAGTGGTCTTGTAACGAATGCCCTTCACCAGGGATGTACGCGGTCACTTCTACCCCATTGGACAAACGGACACGGGCTACTTTACGCAGAGCCGAATTAGGTTTTTTAGGCGTAGCTGTTTTGACTTGGGTACAAACGCCACGTTTTTGAGGCGCACCTTTTAGCTGGCGGGTACGCCGTTGTTTAAACACATTAAGCGTCCACTGCAAAGCCGGGGCCGTGCTTTTCTTCGACTTCGGGGAACGTCCCTTGCGTATTAGCTGATTAATCGTAGGCACGCTTTACTTTCTCCTTCCACTTTTCGTGATTCACGAACTTACAAACGACCTTTCTTCATATCCTCAGGCGACAAAACGGAGGCCACCAATTTCTCATTGATGGCCTCCATGGTGATGTTTGCCTATGCAATTGGCAACTCAGTTATTCAGTATCTATCATTACTTTGATAGACTTAAATCTGGCTGCCGGTGCGTTTTCAAGAGTACGAAGGGGGATTATAGCACAGGGAAATGGTTTGTCAAAAATTTCACATTCAACGGTTTGTGTCCCATTAACTCGGTGGTGGTTCCTGGGTTAATAATTTCTGCAACTGGCTGTCTTCAGCCATTTGCTCAACAAAAAACTGTTCCAGCGCAGGGCTTTGGCGTAAACGCAGGGCGATATGAGCTACAGCCTGGACATCTTCGGGGGCAACTTCCTGGCGTTCATCGGCGGCCGCATAAGCCAGCGCGGCCTCAAACAGGGTAATCTCAGCCCGGTGGGAATCAATGGCCATTTGCTTTACCAAAGATAACCCCAGGGCACGGGCGGACGGGTTGATCATAATTTGGGGTAAACGATCTCGGGCGGCCTGGATTTCGGCGGCCAGAGTGAGGGTAGCTTCGGCATAGGCGGCCGCAAATCCATCAGGGTTTTGGCGGTATTGGGATGCTCGTTGGTACACCAGATACCGCTCTTCTTTGTCAGCCAACCCTTTGACAACGGCCCGCAGCCCAAACCGGTCCATAAGCTGCGGCCGCAGTCGCCCTTCTTCGGGATTCATCGAACCAATGAGGAGAAAACGAGAGCGGTAGGTGAGTTTGAGGGGGCCACGGCGAACGGTGTAATGTCCTTGCGCGGCCGCATCCAAAATCGCATCCGCAATCGCATCCTCTAGCAGGTTGACCTCATCAATATAAAGCAGATTATTATCCGCCTGAGAAAGCAGTCCCCGCTCCAGGCGTACCCTTTGCCGTTCCAGGGCATACCGCTCATCTATTCCCCCTACCACATCATCTAACCGGGCATTGAGCGGCAGTTCGACAATACGGGCTGGCATTAACTCTGTCAACGGCTCCCCATACCCGGCCTTCTTGGCGCAATCCGGGCAAATAGCGGTCATCCCACCTGCTTCCAACATCGCTTCAGTACACCCTAAAGGGCAGCGGCTCTGGCGAGAATGGGGAAGCAAATCTACCAGGGAACGAACGGCCGTTGTTTTAGCTGTACCCCGTGGCCCAACGAGCAAAACACCTCCTACCCGAGGGTTGATCAAAGCCAACGTGAGCGCCAGTTTCATCTCCATTTGCCCTACGATAGCAACAAAAGGGAATGGCTCAATCTCGGCCACTCCCAAATCCACATCCGGGGCGGCAAGAATTTGGTGGGCCGGGCTGGCTAAAAGGAGATCACGGAGTTTAGAAGGGGGCATGGGGTTTCAGGTTTCAGGTTTCAGGTTTCAGGTTTCAGGTTTCAGGTTTCAGGTAACGATTTTACTTTGCCACTTTGCCACTTTGCCACTTTGCCACTTTGCTACTTTGCCACTCCATTTACAAATTGCCCTGTTTTCTTTGCTCCAACCGGTAGGCCTGTCGTGCGGCCGCACGGCTGAAATTTTCTCGCTCATTATCTGTTTCACACAAGAGAGGGGGCACGGGTGTCGGCCGGCCATTTTCATCCAACGCTACATAGACAAAATACGCTGTATTGGTATGGATAATCTCCCCAGTGATGACATTCTCGGCAGAGACAACCACCTTTGTCTCCATTGAGCTGCGACCAACCCAGGAAACTTCAGCTTGCACTGTGACCAGGCTGCCGATGTGTACCGGGGAATGAAAGAACATTGAATCTACAGCCACAGTAACGGATGGGCGACGGGCGTGCTTGGTAGCGGCCATACCGGCTGCTTCATCACACAATTTCATGATAAGACCACCATGAACATTGCCCATCGTGTTGGCATCGCCAACGCCCATTAGCACAGATAAAGTTATACGAGAATTTTGAACAGGTTTAGCATTCATAATAAACAGCATCTGCTTACGGAAGGCGGACAGTGGCTAACCAGGACAGTTCCCCATCCGTCGTTCTTCTTCCATGCTTTATCACTCCATATCAGGTCTGGTTTCAGAGATGAAAGAGAACCGCTCTGGGAACTCCTCAAACATATCAATCATGCTATAAGGCAGGTTACGGAACATGGGGGGCAAAGGCGCGCCAGAGGGAATTTTGGGTGATGGCGGCCGCGACGGGGGTTTAACCCAACGGGGTTCTTCAATAACTGAGCGTTTCCGCAGCATTCGCTGATCGTCACTCAGAAAAGCCAGGTAATATCCATTGGGATCAAACAGTTCTCGCCCTACGGCAAACCCTAGCCATTCCCCATCGGTGTTAAATAGATGTCCCTGATGGAACACCGCCACCCATTCCCCATCCGAACGATAAATTGGAATTGTCATACACCTAAACTCCTACTGACCGAAGGCCGAAAACGGAAGGCAACCACCTGCCCTTACCATCCACCCTTCCTTAAGTTTAACGGATTCCCCCCCAAATGAGAAACAAGCACATTTTCCCAACCCCGATATAATAATCATAAGATAATTATCTAATAAGCTTGCACCCTGGCAAACTATCTATACTGCACAGTTGAGCATTGTTCAACAACTCCATCACCGTTTATGTATGAATAACCTTGAATTTGCTGTAGAAACTGGGCGCGATTCTGACCAGACAACTCCATTACGCTGGGTCTGGTCCCACATCCGCCGTCAATATTGGCTCATCCTTATCCTCTTTGTTGGCGCTTTTGGCAATGCGGCTCTAGCAGCCCAAATCCCTATCCTTATTGGCCGGGCGTTTAATGCAGCCCAGGCTGTCCCCCCTGATGTTGGCATTATTGGCCTGGCGGCCCTCTGGATTATTATCGGGCAGACTAGCCGCGCCGTGCTGCAATTAGGGCGCAATTTTTCAGCGGCTGTTATTGGGGAGCGGCTGGAACGAGATGCCCGTGAGGAGCTGTATTTAAGCTTGCTGGGCAAAAGTATGACCTTTCATGGATTGCAGCCAGTGGGCGATACGATGGCCCGCGCCACCAATGATGTACGGGAGATGAACCTGATGGTTTATCCCGGCTTAAATCTGGTCATCGGTTCGGCTAATTTTATTATCATGCCCCTGGCTGTTGCCCCCACCTACCATCCCCAACTCATCCTGGCCCCCTTATTTTTTACCCTTACCTATATCCTGGCCCTAATCCGTTATATCAATATTCTCTCCCCCATCTCTGACCGGGTGCGGCAATCATTTGGCCGGTTGAACAGTCGTCTGGCTGAAGCATTGGACGGTATCGAAACGGTGAAGGGAACAGCCCAGGAGGAACAAGAAGTAGCCCTGTTTGCATACAATGCCCAAACGGTGCGGAATGCTGTAGTAGATCAGGGGCGGGTGGAGGCGCGGTTTTTGCCTTTGCTGCTCCTGGGGATTACGACGGCCATTGGGTTTAGTCACGCTTTGCTGCTGTTTCAAGCCGGGCAGCTGACAGTAGGAGATGTAGTGGCTTATATGGGACTGCTGACGCTGTTTGGTTTTCCCACTTATGTGTCCCTGGCGGCTTACTCTCAGGTGTCACGGGGGATGGCTGGGGCGCGGCGTATTTTAGGCCTGATCCAGATGGAGACGGAATTAGGGGAAAATCAGGCTGGGTTCCAGGGAGAGATGAAAGGGGGCATTGCTTTTGAGGGGGTAAGTTTTGGCTACCAAAATGGGGCGCATGTGTTGCAAGATATTTCCTTTACGGTAGAACCTGGGGAGACGGTGGCAATTGTAGGACAGACGGGGGCAGGGAAAAGTACGTTGACCCGGCTAATTAACCGGACGTATGATGTGAGCGAAGGGTGTGTGTTGGTGGATGGGGTGGATGTACGAGAGTGGCAGTTGGCCCGGCTGCGGCCGCAAATTTCCATCATTGAGCAGGATATTTTTCTCTTTTCCCGCACCATCGCCGAAAATATCGCCTTTGGCTGCCAGGGAGCCAGTCAGGAAATGATTGAAGTTGCGGCCAAAGCCGCCCAGGCCCATGAATTTATTCTGAATTTTAAGGATGGGTATGAGACGGTGGTAGGAGAACGAGGTGTAACCCTTTCTGGGGGGCAGCGGCAGCGGTTGGCCCTGGCGCGGGCATTTTTGACGCGGCCGCGTATCCTCATTCTTGATGACTCCACCAGTGCCGTAGACAGTGCCACTGAGGATAAAATACAGCAGGCGATTGCCCACGCGGCCGCGCACCAAACCACCATCCTGATCACCCATCGCCTCTCCCAAATACGCTGGGCGGATAAGGTGATCTTACTGCGCCAGGGCAAGTTAGTCGCCATCGGCAACCATGATTCACTTATGGCTTCCTACCCGGCTTACCGGCGCATTTTTGAACAGTATAAGGAAGATTAGCATCTGGCGGTTGGCGGCTGGCAGTTCGCTTATGATGAGAGAACCTGTTGAGAACTCCCAACCTGAAACTTGAAACCTTCAACCAGAAACCTGAAACTGAAAACATGAAACCACTCGTCTATTGGTGTCGTTGGCATGAGGTAAAATTGCGGCTGCGCGGCCGCGATCCCCACGCGGTTTGGGGAGAATTATGCTTTGCCGACCGTATTGAACCATTCCACTTTGATCTGCACCTGGCCCGGCTCACCTACGGGAAAGGGGACCAAACCCAGCAGATTGACCTAGATGAAATGGGAGTTGCCATTCCCGTATCCCGATGATGAAATTTTTGCCATCTCAACTTTACTACTTTCTGCGCCATCGCCCCAGCCGGGTGCAATTGTTCAGTTTACTCCGCTTTCTTGCCATCCTGACCGGCATCATTACCCTCTACAGCATCCTCTTCCATTACATTATGGCCTCGGAGGGGCGCAGCTTCAGTTGGATTACCGGCTTCTATTGGACATTAACCGTCATGTCCACCCTGGGCTTTGGCGATATCACCTTCCATTCCGATATAGGCCGCCTTTTCTCTATCGTGGTGCTGCTCACCGGCATCGTCCTGCTTCTGGTGCTGCTCCCGTTCACCTTCATCGAATTCTTCTACGCCCCCTGGGTCAAGGCCCAATCAGAAGCCCGCGCCCCTACCCGGCTGCCCGACAAAACCCGCGACCATGTCATTATCACCTCATTGGATGCAGTTACCAGCAGTTTGATCGAAAAGCTGCACCTATTTCAATACCCGTATGTCCTGCTCGTTCCTAACTTAGAAGAGGCCCTACGGCTGCACGATTTAGGCTATGCTGTCGTGCGTGGTGATCTGGATAACCCGGAAACATACCAGCGCGTCCAGGTAGAGCAGGCAGACCTGGTAGCCACAACCAGCAATGATCTGGTCAATACCAACGTCGCCTTTACCGTGCGCGAAGTGTCCGAAAAAGTACCCATTATCGCCACGGCCAGCTTTTCGGCTTCCATTGATATTCTCTACCTGGCCGGGTGTAACCACGTTTTTCACCTGGGCGAGATGATGGGGCAGGCGTTGTCCCGGCGCATTTCCGGCGGGGATACCCTGGCCCATGTAATTGGTGAAGTAGATGATCTGGTTATTGCTGAGGCGGCCGTGAAAGACACCCCGCTGGTTGGCAAACGGTTACGAGAGAGCCGCTTGCGCGAAGATGCTGGTATTAATGTCGTTGGCGTATGGCAGCGTGGCCAATATGAAAATGCTGGCCCTGATACGCTGATTACCCCAAACACTATTCTGGTATTGGCCGGATCAGCCGACCATATCAACCGGTACAATGAACTGTATTACCACCACCGCAACCATGAAACACCGATTTTGATCATTGGCGGCGGCCGCGTCGGTCGAGCCACCGCCCGTTCCTTAGTAGAGCGCGGGCTGGATTATCGCATTGTCGAAAAGCTGGCCGAGCGGGTACGTGACCCGGCCAAATATGTCGTGGGGGATGCGGCCGAGCTGGCGATTTTAGAGGCGGCCGGCATCAAAACAACCGAAACAGTCGTCGTCACCACCAATGATGACGACACCAATATTTACCTCACTATCTACTGCCGCCGCCTGCGCCCAGAAATTCAGATTATCAGCCGAGCCACAAGAGAGCGGAATATTGAAACCCTTCATCGGGCCGGGGCAGATTTTGTCCTTTCTTATGCCTCGATGGGCAGCAATACCATTATGAGCTTCTTAGATCGGGGAGATATTTTGATGGTAGCTGAAGGATTGGACATCTTTAAGGTCAAAGTGCCTAAAGGATTAAAGGGGAAAAGCATCGCTGAGGCGGCCATCCGCCAGGAGACAGGGTGTACGGTGATTGCCCTCAAAAAAGGGGCTGAGATGGTGATCAACCCCGATCCCCATCTCAGCTTGCCTGGCAAGGCGGAGATGGTTCTGATCGGCACGGTTAAATCTGAGGATGAGTTTCTCAAACGGTATGGGCAGCCGCAGAGGATGGAAGATAGTTAATTATGGGCGGAAGATGCGGATGAGGATGTTGAGAACGATGGTGGCAATGAGGCTGATGAGAATCATCGTGGCCAGGGGGAAATAGACCTGGAAATCTTTGCCCTCAAAGCGTAAATCGCCGGGCAGGTTGCCCAATGTGGGAAAGATGCGGCTGAAGATGAGAATGACCAGCCCGCAAAAGGCGATGGCTAAACCGATAAGGATAAGTACACGACCAAAGGCTTCCATAGGTATTGACGATTGACGATTGTCCCCCAATCGTCAATTAAAATTAAAGCAACCGGGGTTGGGGTGGAATCTCCCCATTGTTCTGACCGGGTGGGGTGAAGTTGAGGTGTTTGTAGGCGTGAATGGTAGCCACGCGGCCGCGAGCTGTACGCTCTAAAAACCCCAATTGCAGCAGATACGGCTCTACCACATCCATGATCGTATCCGCTTCCTCACTAATCGAAGCGGCAATCGTCTCCAACCCCACCGGACCACCGCTAAATTTTTCCACAATCGAAGCCAGTACCCGCCGGTCTAAATCATCCAGCCCTAGCAGATCAATCTCCAGCAAATTTAACGCCTCTTGGGCAATCGTCTGAGTGATATGCCCTTCGGCCCGCACCTGGGCATAATCCCGCACCCGCCGCAGGAGCCGCAACGCCACACGAGGTGTGCCTCTGGCCCGCCGGGCAATTTCCATGGCTCCATCTTCATCAATGGGTACCTGCAACACCCTGGCCCCACGAGTCACAATAGAGGCGACGGCTTCAATCTCATAAAAATCCATCCGGTATTGTGCCCCAAACCGTGCCCGCAGCGGGGCTGTGATCAGGGCCAGCCGGGTGGTCGCGCCGATAACAGTAAAGCGGGGTAATTTCAGGCGCACATTTTTGGCCCCTGGCCCCTTACCGACCACAATATCCAGGACAAAATCTTCCATGGCCGGGTAGAGAATCTCTTCGACTGCCCGCCCCAACCGGTGAACTTCATCAATGAACAAAATATCCCCGGCCCGCAAGTTGGTCAAGATAGCGGCCAAATCCCCAGCCCGCTCAATGGCTGGCCCGGCGGTAATGCGGACATTGACGCTCATCTCATTGGCGACAATATGGGCCAGGGTAGTTTTGCCCAACCCCGGCGGGCCATGAAAGAGGATATGATCTAATGGTTCGTGCCGGGCTTTGGCCGCTTCGATGAGGATGCTGAGGTTAGTTTTGAGCTTTTCCTGACCGGTAAAGTCGCCTAAACGCTGCGGCCGCAGCAGCTCCGCCAACTTTTTATCCTCTTGCTTTTGGTGGGGGGCAATCGTTCTCTCTTTGTTTGCTTCACTCATACCCGCCGATTATACGCCATCTCTCAGGCAATTTGTAATGGGGGCATTTTGGGCAATTGGGCTAAAATCGGGCGAGTAATGCGAGTAATGTGAGTAATGCGAGTTTGCGAGTGGGCAAACAACTCGAAACTAGAAACTTATTCCTTGCGGAGGGCAAATGGTTTACGAATCGAAACATCCGTTGGTTAAACATAAGCTGGCCTTGTTACGCTCCACCGAGACGGAGCCAAAAAAGTTTCGGGAGTTAGTGCGGGAGTTAGCTATGCTGCTCTGTTATGAGGCGACCCAGGATTTAGGATTGACCCCCATTGAAGTAACGACGCCGATGGGTGCGGCTCAAGGACAAAGGCTAACCGATAACATTGGCCTGGTACCGGTCTTACGGGCGGGGCTGGGCATGGTAGAAGGGATTTGGGAGATGATGCCCCAGGCGGAAGTGTGGCACATTGGCCTGTACCGGGATGAGCGGACGCTTAAGCCAGTCTCTTATTACAACAAGCTGCCCACTGCGCCAACGGTACAAGTTTGCCTGGTGCTAGACCCGATGCTGGCAACGGGTGGCTCGGCAGTGGCTACGGTAGATATTCTCAAAAAGTGGGGGGCACAGCGGATCAAATATGTTGGCCTGCTGGCGGCCCCGGAAGGGATTGAACGACTGCAAACAGCCCACCCCGATGTACCGATCCATATCGCCCACATTGATTCTCATCTGAACGAGATCGGCTATATAGTCCCTGGACTAGGCGACGCGGGCGACCGCCAATTTGGCACAGCCTGAGAGGGTATTAAGGGGACTTTATGACCTACTTCCTGGTTTTTATGATTGCTTTCGCGGCCGCGTTCCTGACCACCCCCCTGGCCCGCCGTCTATCCTTTCGCTGGCATATGGTGGCTGAACCAGGCGGTCGCCGTCAGCATCAGGGGCGCATTCCAAAGCTGGGGGGTATTCCCCTGCTGGTGGGCTACCTGGCGGCCATGCCCCTCATCTACGGGCTGCTCCCCCCAGAAGGGGATGATGCGCTTCGTCTGCGCGGCGTTTTATTAGGCACCCTCATCATGTTCATCGGCGGTTGGTTAGATGATCGGTACGATTTGCCCCCCCGGTTCAATTTTGCCATCCAGGGGGCCGGGGCATTAATCGCCATGAGCCATATCATCTTCATTGAGCTGTTCACCAACCCCCTGACCGGCTCGCCCACCCAGATGGGGCGTGGGTTGGCTTTGCTGTTTAGCCTGTTCTGGATGGTTGGCATGATGAACGCGGTTAATTTTTTGGACGGGCTGGATGGATTGGCTGCTGGCGTGGGGGTGATCGCTCTGCTGATGTTTGCCTGGCACAGTGCCCGGCTGGAGCAGGTAACGGTGCCCCTTTTCCCTATCGCTTTGGCCGGGGCGTTGGTGGGGTTTTTGCCCTTCAACTTTGCCCCGGCCCGCATTTATCTGGGTACCGCTGGGGTATATTTGTTGGGGTACAATCTGGCCACTCTGGCGATTCTCTCCCCGGCCAAAATTGCCACCGCCCTGCTGGTGCTGGCTGTGCCTATTTTAGATGTGGCCTGGCGCATTGTGGATCGGCTGATCCATAAACGCAGCCCGTTTGAAGGAGATCGGGGTCATTTGCACTTTCTGCTGGCAGACCGGGGGCTGCCGACGCGGCCGCTGGTTTTGGGGTATTATCTGGTCGCGGCCGCGCTTGGTCTGGTTGCTATCTTCGCCGATGAACGGGTCAAACTGATCACCTTTATCCTGGTAGGGGTGCTGATCGCCGGACTGGTGGGGTGGCTGACTTTACGGGGCAAAAACGGGGACTAATATTTATCCACGAATTAAGCCAATTAACACGAATTTTTCTGATGCGTGATCCTTCGTGTCATTCATGGCTAATTAAGGTAGACCATGGAACTTAATGGTATTTTGGCAACGCTGACCGGTTTTACAGCGGTGGCCGGGTTATGGCGTGCGCTGCGGGCAGGTGGCAACAACAAGGGGTGGGTGGTGGCTTCGGCGGTGGTGCTGGGGCAGCTTCTCCTGACGGCCTGGCTGCGGCCGCAGTGGGCCGGTTATTTAGGCGCGTTGGTTTGCCTTATCCTCATCGTTTTGCCCAGCCTGGGGTTGATGTGGCTGGATCGGCTGGCAGTGCGGCAACAGTACCGGCGGGCACAGCTTCTCGCCAGCCTGCTGCAATATTTACACCCCGCCGATGGGTGGGGACAGCTTCCCCGGCTGTTTAGGGCGTTGGCGTTGGCCGAAGAGGGGCAAGAAAGGGATGCGGCCGCGCTCCTGACTAAAGAAGAGATTAGTTCCACTCTGGGACGGACGGCAGTAGCCCAATTTTATCTTAATCGCGGCCGCTGGGATGCGTTGTTAGCCTGGCTGGAAAAGCAGTATGACGACCAAAGTTTGCTCCGTGACCCCAGTATGATGGTAACCATGGTGCAGGCGTTGGGGGAAAATGGCCGCCTCAATGAGATGTTAGACAGATATGTCTTGTTTGATAAACCAATGCGCCGCTCCAGCCGGATGCAGTTGGCGTTGATGCAGATGATGGTTTTTGCTTTTTGCGGCCGCCGCGATCTGGTCGAGCAGCTATTTACCGGGCGGCTCTCCCACTTTCCTCGCAGCATCCACACCCTCTGGTTAGCCACCGCCGATATGGCCGGGGGCAACCTACAAGCCGGGCGGACCAGGCTGCAAGAGATGGTAGACCAATGCCGCGATTGGCAAAGCTGGTACGAGCAGGCAACGGATACGATATTAAATAGTGACGAAGGACGGGCCAGGGTGTCTGAAATGGGAGAATGGTGTGATGAGGCAGTAGTTGCGGCCGCAAAGCACCGGCTGCACCACCCTCTGGCCAACCCCCAACACACCCTCACCTCTATCGCCCAAAAACAACTGGCCTGGGCGGCCGAGGGGTTGTTGATTTAAGAAATAAAGGCAGGGTTCAAGCATTCTTTACAACTTAGCCGCTGACGGTTGACTGCTAACCGCGATTTTACCAGTAATGGGCAGCCGGCTGTCGGCGAGCAAAAATTTGTGCGCCCCCATTTCCAGAGAAGGTGAAAAATGCCCAAAAATTCGCGCCTTTCGTGGCGAAAATCTGCCTACATACTCACCCAGTTCACCTATGACCATTACCCTATAGCCCATTTAATAGCACAACCGTAAACTAAACTGTAACTTATGGCTGATACATTTCGTTCTATATAAGCAGAATGGCTATCAAATTTACTCCCCCTTGCCAACAGCCAGATGCATATCGTCAATCATAAGCGAGCAGTATCCGCGCCAGCCAAAGGAGCAAGAAAATATGGACGCCGATCTTCTCAAACGAGTGCCCCGCCTACACCCCATCAAGCAGCGGGTTGCTCACTTGAAGCAGCACCTCAACAGCTTACGGCAGCTGCCTCGCCGAGTCCGAGTCAAAGCCGCCGATTGGGGGGAACTGAATCAACTGATTCGGGGCAAACTAGAACAAATCAAAAATCTCTCCTAAACAAAAAAGGTCGGGCAGCAGCCCGACCTTTTTTGATTTTGGCAAAAATCACCCCTGTCGTTTAACTGTCGCCTCGCTGTCGTAGACATGACCTCATTTTTGCGGTTATACTTTACCTGGTTTAATGACCACAAACTTCTGATAAAGGAAAGCGCAGATGAAAATTAATTCAACCCTGGTAAAGAAATTACGCACGGCCAAAAATTGGTCTCAAGAGCAGCTTGGTGAACTGTGCGGGTTAAGCCTGCGCACGATTCAACGGCTAGAAAATGGGGGCAACACCTCCATCGAATCTGTCCGGGCTTTGGCCGCGGTCTTTGAGGTTGACCCCAGCGAATTAACACTCAGCGAAGAAGAAGCCCCCCAGACGCCGCTGGATGCGGTACAAACTGGCCTGAGTGAGTTCGCTAACTTTTCCGGCACGGCAACGCGCTTTGAATATTGGTGGTTTTTCCTATTTTTCCTGCTGCTAACGACCGCGGCCGCTATCATTCACGAAAAAGCATCCCAATTTGTGGCTCTGTTGCTGCTGCTTCCTTTCCTGGCCGTTGGGGCCCGGCGGCTCAATGATATTGGCCGCAGTGGCTGGTGGCAGTTGTTCTTTTTCGTGCCGTTTGGGCAAATTGTGGTTTTAATTTTAATGGCTCAACCAGATAGCGGCCGCGCCAACCAACCAGTAAACAAAAGTTTAGACACTGCCTGAACCCTGCCATGAGTGCAACCGCCAAAACAGCCATTTCTCTACCCCAATCAGTTTTAGAGCAAGCCAGCATCCTGGCTCAACAATTTGGTGTTTCCCAACACCGTTTGTTAGAAATCGCCATCGAGGATTTCATTAAAAACCACCAGTCCCCACCACCTCTTGACGGTTCCAATAAGGGGATGAGCTGGCAGCACGGGGCAAATGAACCGCAACCAGGCATACCTATCAGCAGCCGTTCCAGGATCATCAACCAAGGCGATGTTTTCTGGGTCTCACCACAACCCTCAAGCCAGACAGATCTCGGCCATCATCCTCACCCCTACGTGGTTGTTCAAGATAATCTCTTTAACCACAGCCGCATCAACAGTGTCGTCGTTTGTGCCCTGACAACGAATCTCAAGCAGGCCAACGCACCGGGTAATGTGCTGCTGGATGTAGGTGAAGCTAATTTACCCAAACAAAGTGTGGTTGTTGTTTCTAAGGTCTCTACGGTCAACAAATCACAGCTAGGGGAAACTATCGGTGCCCTAACCCAGCAGCGAGTAGAGCAGATATTGGCGGGTATGCGGTTTCTACAATTGTCCTTTTTTGCCCGATGATTGTGGGTACAATTCATGGGTGCGGTTGTCGAAATTGGCGGCCGCGACCCACCGCCTAAATCAAGGAGCAAGCTATGGAACTCGGAGCATTTTCAATCAGTTTGACCGTTAAGGATATTGCCATGTCGCAAGCTTTTTATGAGAAGCTCGGCTTCAAGGTTTTCGGGGGAGATGCGGCCCAAAATTGGCTGATCTTAAAAAATGGGGATCATATCATCGGCCTGTTTCAAGGGATGTTTGAGAAGAACATCTTAACCTTTAACCCTGGCTGGGACAGCAACGCCCGCAAGCTCGATAGTTTCACCGATGTGCGTGAATTACAACGCCAGTTAAAGGCACAAGGAGTACGCTTCGAAAGTGAAGCCGATGAAAACACAACCGGTCCTGCCAGTTTTGTCATCACAGACCCCGACGGCAACCCGGTCCTTTTTGACCAGCATGTCTGATTCAATTACTCTTGACCGGGCATTGCAAAAGATTCCTTTGAAAAATAACCAGTAGCAACCAGTACGCAGTCCCTTTGGGAAATCTGGACTTTTTTACTGTTATTGTAGCAGCAAAGAATGACACCTAAGCGTTTGTTGTTTGTCGGCCTCACCCTGATCGTGATAAGCTGTGCCCTTCTCGGCATCCTTGCCTTCATCTCAGGCAGCTTTGGGCATCATGATCAACTTGCCTACATTGAAAAAACCACCGGATTGACTTTTCCAGCCCAACTGTCCCAGGTGGATGTTTTCGATAACGGGGAGTTTTATGTGACGGCTCATATAAAATTAAGGGATGAAGACAGCCTGGCCTTCATTAACCAGTATGGGTTTGATAAAACACCTACCATGATCCTCACTCCCTGGATCATGATGTTGAAACCGGAAAACCGCATTATGCCAACTAATGCTAATGTGTGGTATCAGGAAGGACGCACTGCGTCAAACCGATGGGAATGTATAATCGATCAAGACAGCGGCCGCTTGTGGATAGTTATTTTCTATCCAGATTCCAGTGGCGCCTTGCCATAAGGGATGCTATATGAATAAACAGCCGCTACCAGATAGGTCTCCTTACCAGGAAGCTAGAGAAATCATTGGCGACCTTGGGCGTATTGTTGCGCCAACGGGCCTGCAAGCATCATACAAAACGAAAATTGGGGGAATTGACCAATGGCTTAATGTCCGGGGGCAGGATCAAACAAATCCTTTCATTCTCTTCATTCATGGGGGTCCAGCCGCACCACTTATACCAGGCATCTGGCAGTTCCAGCGCCCTATTGAAGAATATTTCACCATTGTCAATTGGGATCAGAGGGGAGCGGGGAAAAGTTATAGCGAAGTTGACCCGAATTCAATCAACGACAGCATACACATCTGGCACTATGTGGAGGATGCGATAGAAGTTACTGAGCATATCAGGCACCGGTACCACCAGAGCAAGGTTATTTTGATGGGGCATAGTTGGGGAACAATTGTGGGCATGAACGCGGCCTTGAAGCGGCCAGACCTGTTTCATGCTTATGTGGGCATCGGGCAAATTATTAACACAAGGGAAAATGAACGAATCAGTTTTAACTATGGGCTTGAACAAGCAAAAGCTCATAACAATGCGGCCGCAATCCAGGAACTTGACGCCATTGCGCCCTATCCAGGGGATGAACCGATCACCCGGGAACGGATCATCATCGCCCGAAAATGGGCCCAGTTCTACGGTGGGTTGAGTGCCTACCGAGAAACTTCTGGATATTACTTCAAAGCCCCGCTTCTCTCACCTGATTACGAAGACCAAGACAGAGACGCCATTGATAAAGGGAATTTGTTCACACTGGAAAAAATTTTGCCAGAGTTTTTAGAAGTTGATTTCAGCCACATCTACTCTTTTCCCATCCCGGTGGTGATGTTTATGGGCTGCCATGATTACACAACCCCCTCTGCACCCACAGCGGCCTGGCTGAACCAGGTAAATGCCCCTTACAAACAAGGCATCTGGTTTGAACGCTCTGCCCACATGATTCCCTGGGAGGAGCCAGGCAAAATGCTGATCAGTCTCTGGCAAACAGTGCGCCCAATAGCAATGAAGGCCGATGACAGTCGTTAGGGGCCAGCTTTCGGGGGATAAATTTAAGGGGAAGGTTGCGGATGGTATTGTTATGGAGAGGGGAAAAATGTCGTTTTGATGGTTTGGGCCAGGGCCAGGGCACGAGTGGGGGCGGTGCCGATGTGGGTTTCGGCGTGCATGAGGGTCTGAATCTGTCCGGGGGTGAGGTAGGTTAACAGACGGCTGTCTTGACAAAGCAGATCAAGGAGGGGATTCGCGGCCGCGCCCCGCTGTACCACCTGCCACGCCCGTAAACTATTCTCCCGCAGCCACTCATGCCCATCCTGGCGGCTGGCCCCAGCCGCAACCAACGCCATCAGCACCCGCTCCGTAGCGGCAAACGGGCCGTATAGCGCCAGATTACGCGCCATCCCCCTCTCATCCAACACCATCTCTTTTACCAGACGGACCGCCCGCGCCAACATCTCATCCACCGCCAGAAACGCTTCCGGCTGAAACAGCCGCCGATTGGCTGAATCATCCAGGCTGCGCTCTAAAATAGCCTGGCTGGCATTGTCCCAGGCGGGAAACATCAGCCCGGCCACAAAGCGGGCCAGAGAGCATATATTTTCGGTGTTGATTGGATTACGCTTAAACGGCATGGCTGATGAGCCAACCTGATGGCGACCAAACGGTTCAGCCCACTCGCCAAAAGGGGGGGATTGCAAGATGCGGAAATCGAGGGCGAATTTGTGCAAAGACGCCGAAATCCCGGCCAGGGTTTGCTGCACCCGAAAATCTTGCTGCCGGGTATAGGTCTGGGTGGCAATGGGGAAATAGGGCAGCCCCAAAGCGGTCATCGCGGCCGCTTCCATCCGTTCCGCGCTCATTCCCGTACCAGTCAAAAGCTCCTGGTAGCTGGCCTGCGTACCCACGGCCCCTTTTAACCCCTTGCCCCGCAAGTTAGCCCATAGATGGTGTAACTCGTGGTAATCATCGAGCAAATCCTGAGCATAAACGGCAAAACGGTAGCCCAGGGTGGTGGGTTCGGCAGGCTGGATGTGGGTATGAGCCATCACCGGCAGATGGGCAGTGATCTCGATGCGCTCGACTAGAGCCAGGAGCAGGTCACGCAGCCGGTTCAGTAGAATGGCGGCCGCGTCTCGCAAGCGCAGCACATCCACATTGTCAGTTATATCCGCGCTGGTAGCTCCCCAGTGGATAATCCCCCCGCCAACCGGGCACTGCTCAGCAAAGGTACGAATTTCGGCCATGACATCGTGCCGGGTCTCTTTTTCGATCTCCAGGGCACGTTCCAGGTCTACGTTTTCGGCCTGACTCTGTAAATCAGCCAGTTGTTCGGCAGATACAAGACCGGCTTCTTGTTGCGCGGCCGCTAAAGCCACCCATACCCGGCGCATTAGCCGCCGTTTATGCACCTCAGACCAGATATGCCGCATGGCCTGGTCGCTGTAACGCCAGGTCAACGGGGAGATATAGGTATCATGTTGGAATAACACAATAAAATCAGACTTGCCGCTTTTTCTGTTGGCGCTCTAAAGCGCGTTTACGTCGCTCTTCCTGGCGCCACTGCTGTTGTAAAGCCCGTGTCTCTTCTAAAAGACGGGCTTTTTCAGCCTCAATGTGGGCTAAAATCTCATTGTTTTTGATTTGTTGGTCGGTTGTGAGATTTATCTTACTGTTCATGCTCCTTGTTCCTTTCAACAAGATATAGAAATATGAATTCACGGAGTTGATGGATCGTGAGGCGTGATACGTGACTAGAGAGGGTTCACGTAACACGTTTCAGATCGTCCCCGACAAAATCCTAACCTGGGCAAGCCAGAAAAGATTTATCCACAGATGTCACAGATGAACACAAATTTGTTTTTATCGGTGAAAATCTGTGTCATCTGTGGATCAGTTCTTGTTTTCTGTACAAGAAATTGACTTGTACGATTGTAACTTCTTAACGCCCTAACTTTCGTGCGGCCGCGGTCACCGTTGGCTCTAGCAGTTGGAGAGTATCGTTAATCGCTGTCAGGGCTAAACCATAATTAAATTGATCTACCTGCCCGGCATTGCGGCAAGAAAGGTAGGCCGGGCGCGTCCGATCCAGGGAGTAGATGAAAGAGATGAAATAGTAAAAATCTATTTCGGCCCAATCACCCGGGATGGTATCTTCATCATAAAAGACCCCAGAGGCTTTGATAGTGTCATAAGCTGAGGCATAAGCATTACAGGCGGCCGCGTCCCCATCTTTGGCTCCATTCAAATTATCCCGCATCGTATAAAGGCTGTTCCGCATCCGCACCATATTATTATACAGTTCATCAGCGTTAAAAACCTTAACAGGAAATACGCCCAACACCTCATTGGGGTTAGAACGATAGTAAAGTGTTACCGTTTCCAAGGTTGGGGCTGGTGAGGGAGTAGGGGTATTGGCCGGGGTTGGGGTATTCACCGGCGTTGGGGTATGGGATGGAGTCGGTGTTTCTGTCGGCTCAGGCGTGTTTGTAGGGGTGGGTGTCTCCGTTGGCGTAGCCGTTTCGGTAGGGGTTGGTGTTTCTGTTGGCGTTGGGGTGTCGGTGGGCACCGGTGTCTCCGTAGGAGTTGCCGTAGCCGTTGGTTCTGGCGTATTGGTGGGCACAGGGGTATTGGTAGGCACCGCCTCTTGGGTCAATTGGGCAATGGCGGCTACTGTTTCGGCAACAGCCTCTTCAGTATCTACGCCACTATTGCAGCCCACCGCCAACAATAAAATCAGGCTCAAGAGCCAAAGGGTCAACCAGCGATTCATACGATAACCAACTATTTTTCTACTCATGCCATCCTTCCTTTGTGTTGTGATCTCGATATGAGCGTACCGCATATCTCTGGTCACAAGGCCGGGTCAACCGTTTTTAGCGGCGTACCTGGTAGTTGGGTGCTTCTTTGGTGATTAGAACCGTATGCGGATGGCTTTCAATAAGGCCAGCGTTGGTAATCCGGTTAAAACGAGCTTTGGTGTGGAGTTCTGCAAGGTTCGCCGCTCCGACGTAACCCATGCCGGCCCGTAAACCGCCCATTAGCTGGTACATCACATCATCTAGTTTGCCCTTGTAGGGCACTTGCCCTTCAATCCCTTCAGGAACCAGTTTATCTCGTTCGCGGCCGCGAACAGGCCGACTCCCCGGCGTTTGCGCGGTGCTATATCTATCGGCCCCGTGTCCCTGCATGGCTCCCAGGCTGCCCATGCCCCGGTACATTTTGTACCGCTTCCCCTCATACATAATAATTTCGCCAGGGCTTTCTTCTAAGCCGGCCAACAGCGACCCCAGCATGACGACATCGGCCCCGGCGGCCAGGGCTTTGACAATATCCCCGCTGTATTTGATCCCCCCGTCGGCAATACAAGTTACCCCTTGCCGATGACACTCGTTGGCACACTCAGTGATGGCCGTGATCTGGGGCACCCCAGCCCCGGAGATGATGCGGGTGGTGCAAATAGAGCCAGCGCCAATGCCAACTTTGATCCCATCAGCCCCGGCGTGAATGAGGTCACGTGCCCCGGCGGCGGTGGCCGCATTGCCGGCCAGAATAACCAGGTGGGGATGCCGCCGTCTGGCCTCAGCCACGGTGGCCAGAACTGAAGCAGTATGACCGTGGGCGGTATCTATGGCGACGATATCTACCTCGGCGCGAACAAGTTGCTCTAACCGGTTCAAGCCCGCTGCCCCAACGCCCATGGCTGCCGCACAGAGCAAGCGGCCGCGCACGTCTGTAACGGCCTGGGGGAAATCTATCTTTTTCATTATATCCTTGACAGTGATCAACCCTTTCAGGCGACCCTCGTCATCTACCAGAGGCAGTTTCTCAATGCGGTGACGGTGCAAAATCTCTTTGGCCTGCTCCAGGGTTGTTCCCACAGCGGCAGTGACCAGGTTCTTACTGGTCATAAATTCACTGATGGGCTGTGCCCCTGGAGTGACGAAGCGGGTATCTCGGTTGGTGAGGATGCCTACCAATTTGCCATCGGCATCGGTAATGGGAACGCCGGAAATCCGGTACCGGCTCATCATCGTTTCCGCTTCGGCCAGGGTAGCGTGGGGGGGTAAAGTAATGGGGTCAACAATCATGCCGGCTTCGGAGCGTTTGACCTTATCTGCTTCTTCAACCTGGGCTTCTGGGGACATGTTGCGATGCAGCACCCCTACCCCTCCCAGGCGGGCCATCGCAATAGCCATCTGGGCTTCGGTGACGGTATCCATAGCGGCCGCGACCACCGGAATATTGAGATAAATATCCCCTGCTAGCTTTGTTCGTAAATCCACCTCAGCGGGTAGCACTTCTGAATACCCTGGCTCCAGCAGCACATCATCAAAGGTGAGGGCCAGGCGGCCATATTTCTCTTCCCAATTGATGGTTTCCATGTTTGACTCCACCCCCAAACCAGTGAGCAGTGAGCGATCCCTCTAGGGCTAACTGATTACGGCTGACTCAATTAATTAATTGTGCGGCTGCGGGATCGAATGCGATCCTGGCGGCGACGACGGCGGCGAATACCAGGCAAATTGATACGTTCGTACAGGTGTAAAAGTAAAACCACACCAGCACCCGCAATGAGCAGGGCAAAAATCATAGAGAAAGTGATTGCGCTGCCTTCAAAACCTGGCTGGTCGGGGCGGAAAAATTCAATCCAGGTACGTCCGGCCCCCCACCAGATGAGAAACAGAGCAAATAAGGTGCCGGGTTTCCACTCATCCCGCTTGCGGCCGCTGAGGACAGTCAAGATGATAAACCCAGCCAGCAGCCACATAGATTCATAGAAAAAAGTGGGGTGAAAGCGGGTTTCCAGAGGATAGGTAGCCAGGTTGTTATAGGGAGCAATGCGATTGGGGGCATCAATGAGCAATCCCCAAGTAGATGAGCCGGTAGGTGGTCCGTACAGTTCCTGGTTGATGAGGTTGCCCCAACGGCCAATGGCCTGAGCTATAAGGAGGGCGGGGCCGGCCGCATCCATAAACGGCCACGGCTTTAATTTTTTACGGCGAATCCAGATTAACCCTATGATGAACGCACCAACGAAGCCGCCAAGAATATTCACGCCACCATTACGAATGTTGATGATGTCTAATAGATTACCGTAGTTACCGCTATTCCCATCCAGAACAGCATCTTGGAATACGTACCAAAGCCGGGCACAAATGAAGCCAGCAATGATGACAATCAGGGCACCGTTGTACAAATCGTCCAGGTTTTCGCCACGTTTTTCTATTTCGCGGCCGGCCCACCAGATACCCAGGCCAATGCCGACGGTGACAATAATGCCGTACCAGAAAATATCTAGTCCCCCACCGATAGGAATGGTGAAGGCTACCGGGTCTATCTTAAGAAAATCAAACATAATTGGCTTCTCTTCCTCACTTTTGTTTTGGTTTCCTTAGACCGATAAGGGTCATTATACCGAAATCGGGGCAGGTCATGCTGACAAAACGGTGACAATTCGCTGACAAGGCTGGTTAACTACTCCAAATAACCTAACCCCCGCAGTCGCTGGAGCAGATGATCTTCTAGTTGTTTGTCGGCGGCCGCGCCAACGGTAAAACTTTCACGCTGGATAGCGGCCTGGCGGTAGACTCGGGTTAGCTGCTCTTGCATCGCCCGGGCCAGATCAGGCATGTCAGCGATTAAGTTATGCTGCTCAGTTGGGTCCTGGTGCAAATCATATAGTTCAGCGGCCGCGTCATCTATCTGAATCAGCTTGTAATTATCTTTTACCAGGGAGCGGCGCACCTGATAACAGCCAAACGGCTCTAACAACTCTGGCTGGCGCCGTTCGATAGCTTTGACAAAGTTTAGGGGGGGGTAAATTTCACTATAGGCGGCCTGTTCCGGGTCGCGGCCGCGAATGGCCTCCAACAGCGTCAACCCTTTTACTTCCGAACTATCCAGATGAGGTAATGGGTCAGGCACGGCTGCGGCCGCGTCCAGCATCGTATGATATACCCGGCGGGTACTCACCGGTGTTTCCAGCCGGGTTGGGGCGAGTTTAGCCGGCCAATGCAGCATCAGGGGGACATGTAACAACTCCTGATAAGCCACAAAAGCATGGCCCATATACCCATGCTCACCAATGCTATCCCCATGATCTCCCACAATCACCGTCAAGGTATTATCCTGCTTATCCCGCTGCCGCAAATAGGCAAAAAGCTGCCCCAGATACGCATCCTGATAAGCCACCTCGGCATCATACAAATCATTAAGTACCTGTTGGTCTACTTCTGGCAGAGGTTTAGCCAATGGTGCCTGCCAGCGGTACGCTTCCCGGTTCCAGGCCCGCATCGCGGCTTTGGCCTGGGGATCCTGATTAAGATAAGGGGCGATTTGTTCAACAATTGGGCGGGGCGGCCAAAACGGCAGATGGGTTTCCATCAAGTTAACGAAAAGGAAAAGGGGTTTGTCCGTCTTTTTTTGCTCCCGCTGGTTAAGGAAATGGATAACATCATTGACGGAGCGTTCATTTTGCCCCTTGAAGTTAGCCAGTCTTGACCAGAGAGGGGTCATCCAGGCGTTGATGGAGAGGATGAAGGCCAGTTCGGAGCGGGCAAAGAAGTTTTGGATGGGGTAGGAGATGCGGCGTAAGAATTGGGTGTAGGCGGCCGCGATCCGGCTTAGAGGCCAGGGTAAACTGGAAGAGTGGGCTGGAGTGCTGGGAAAAGCCCCGCCATAGTTGTAAAAGGTGGTAAAGCCCCGCTTAAACCCATTGTTCAGCACTCCTACCAGCGGGTTATTGCAAAAAGCCACCGTCTCGTAACCTGCCGAACGGAGCAGTTCAGCCAGGTGCGGCCGCTCCGGGCCAAGGGACTGGTGAGATTGGGTCACCTGGTGAGCGGTAGGATACAGCCCCGTAAACATCGAGGCATGTGCGGGGATAGTCCACTGAGCTGGGGAAATACCTTGGGCAAAAAGAACCGCTTCGTTAGCGAAGCGGTCAAGGTGAGGTGAAACAGGTCGGTTGTGGCCATAACACCCCAGACGATCTGCCCGTTGGGTGTCTAAGACCAGAAAAATAATGTCAGGTTGAGGCATGCAACAAGTCGTATCAGCAAAAAGTTGGCCTGTATTGTAGCCCAAACTGTCACATTCTCAAACCCAAATTTGGAAACAGCGTTGCAGGATTAAAGGGTTCACTTAGGCATCTACAAAACGATACCCTACCCCACGAACAGTTTTAATCCACGCAGGTTCAGCCGGATTTCTTTCAATTTTGCGCCGTAAATAATGGATATACGGTTTCAAATTTTCGGCTGAATCTCCATAATTTGTGCCCCAGGCCGTGGCCATTAACTCAACAGCGGGGATAACCCGATTCACATTGCGAGTTAAGACAATCAACAAATCAAATTCACGCGGGGTCAGTTCTATTTCCTGATTATCTACCATGACCTGCCGGGCAGCCAGATCAATCAGTAAGGCCCCATTATGAAACGAAAGGGTCTGAGTGGGCAGCGGGGTAAGGAGTGAACGGCGCAAACTGGCTTTAATACGGGCCAGAAACTCATCCGCGATGAATGGCTTGACCAGGTAATCATCAGCCCCCAGCTCTAATCCCTGTACAACATCAGATGTGCCCCCCAAGGCCGTGAGAAAGAGGATAGGCGTGTCCGATTTTTCTCGAATCTGGCGACACGCTTCCCATCCCCCCATCGTGGGAATCATTACATCCAGGAGGATGATCTGTGGGTTGGCGGTAAAAGCCAACTGAACTCCATCTTCGGCCGTATGGGCTACCACTGGTTTGTAGTTATGCCGGGAAAGGAGTGCTTCTAACGTTCGCGTCAGGGGGATGTCATCATCAACGATCAAAATGGTTGTCTGCATCAAAACCCCATCCAGGCCAGGATATTAGGCAGCAGGATTTGCTGTAAAGTGGTTGGCAAAGCTACATAAGGGGATAGCAGAAAAAAAATAGAAATTTCCGCTTGTGAAGCAGCTCCGGCAAACGTTACCGCCGGGCTGTTCGGCCCACCAGAAAACAATAGCAGATCATTCTCAGGATCAATATCTTCGAGCAATACGTTAACGACCTGATAAGTCCGATCTAACGCATACACATCACCGATAGCAATCCCATCCATGAGGATCGGCTCATCTTCCGTAGCCTCAATATCAGACAAGGCGACTAAATCCCCGCCATCAAAATCAAGCAAAGCCGGGGTGGCACCAAAAATGATTAAGGCGGCACCCGCATCGAAGACATGACCAAAGATGATTAACATATCTGGGTCAAAAACCTCGTTGGAAGTGCGATAATCTCCAGAATCCCAAATGATGACGTTGTACCCGGCAAGTGTGTTTTCACTCAAAGGACCATCTATAGATGTGGTCCAGATAGTTGTCTCGTATTGGGCAGCGAGAACAGCAGCAATAGCTTCACCACTGCGAATGCCACCTGCTGCCGGGGTACCATCATCGTCTACAAAAATGAAAATTGAGGCGTCCCCTGAACCGGCTTCCGATGTGGTAACGGTGAGGGTGTAATCAGAGGGGTCACCAAAATAATCATAGACAACGATGTAATAGTTGTCGCCATCAGGAATGTTGACAGCGCGGATAGTTTCTGCCTGATTGCTAAAGGTGCTGTCGCGGTACTCAAGCAGCTCAAAGTTGCTATCATATAGTTCTAATACCGCATCTAAATTGGACCCTTGAACGGTGATGTCAATGACAGCTGGCCCACCGTTAAAAACCCAGGAATGGAGTTCATCAGGTTCCAGGGTGCCGTTGACTGTCTGTCCCAGGCTAATAGTACCTTGCCGAATGGCGCCTAGTTCATCCTCAGTACCTGTATCTGGGGCTGGGGTTGTCCCGGTACCAGGAACTGGGGTGGCTGAGGGTTCAGGGGCACCTCCCGTATCTAATTCAGCTTCTACTTCTTCATTGTTGACACCAGATGGGCATAAGGCCAGGGTATCTTGTACCAAACAATCGGCCAGAGTATAGCTGGCATTCAGGGGCATCATGTTGATGAGGCGGTTTACGGTGCTTTCTAAGCCTGCTTTGCTAGCCGCTAATACGATGACCCGGCGCTGCCCCTGACTTTCATCCAATAGAATTAAAGAGGTACCAGACATCTGAATATTGCCCAAACTGGATTGAATTTGTCGGACATCTTTCTCTTTTTTGGTGTCGTCACCGTTGTCTGATGTAGGGGTGGGGGTTGGAGTACCGGTAGAGTCATCTTCCTTATCTTCATCATCAGTAGTGATGGGAGGATCAATCACCAGGGTGATGCCTGCTTGCTTAAGAAAATCTTCTAGCTCACTGGCCTGGTTGTAGAGACCCAGGTAGAGGATGTCATGGTTAGCAGCGGGCGCGGCCGCGAGGTTCAGCCGAATATTGACATTCCGAAATGCCTGCTGCAAAGCAATAATGTCATCAAATGCCGATGGCCCCAAGTCTGGAGAGCCAGCATAAATAAGGTTGACGTTAGGGCTGTAGAAGAAGGGGAAATCTCGCAGAACGAAGCGGCGTTCGCTTGAACCAACGAGAAAGTCGGCAATACGGGCAACAAATTCGCTGTTGTCTAAACTGGTGTAGTAAGGAGCCGCCAGAAAGTCAACGTCGCCAACAGCTAATACACGGCCATTTTGATTAAGGACGGCCAGGGCCGGGCTGACAGGTCGGTCGGTGGCCGAGGACCAGGTATTGCGATCGCCTGTCAGTAGGGCGCGGCCGCCATTGCCCACCATGAGGGAGTGGGAACCATAAAAGGCTATCTGCCTCAACCCGGCTGTCAGGGCATGTTCACTAATGCCGCTGCCTTCGATGATAATGTTGCGGAAGTTTCCTTCATTGTTGACGGTGTTATAGAGATAATCACCAGTGAAAATAATATCAAATTCATTAGCCAGACTGTTTAGAGCAATATCATCATTTTCGATAGTGTAGGAGAAAGAGAAGAAATCGTCGGAGAAGATGACATTGAAGCGAGTGGGATCACCTACCATCAGAACGCGGCCGCCACGATCCACAAAATCACGCACTGCGGCTATTTCAGCATTAGTGAACCGATTTAAGGGAGCAATGACCACAAAAGCATTAACCCGGCGCAGGGCCGTGGCCAAATCCCCCCCGGTGAACCGGGCAAATTGATGTCCTCGCAGTGAGAGCCGGCTGTCCAGGTAGGTAATATCGGTTTCGTCCATATAGTTCCCATGAGCCATATCCAAAAGCACATAACCTGAGCTTGTCACTTCTGGTTCATCAGTAAACAAACGGGAAACAGGGGTGGGGACAACACTGACGGCTTCACCGGGATTGTAAACAGGTACAGGTGGCCGCGCTTCCCGGCTAAAAAGCCGATAATGACCTAAATAGCGAACAACCAGAGGGGACAGCAGCAATATAAGGAACAGTCCGAATAAAAGAATGGAGCGTATGATTCGTGACATGAAAGTTCTCCAGGCTAGGCAGTCCAAAAAGGTGAGCCGTTAGCAGTGAGCAATAAGAAGATTACCGGACGCTGTTGATTTTGAGGTAACGATAGTAATAACCGGGAGGTAGATCGGTGGGTTGTGCCCACAATCTTTCTAAATCTATCTGTTGACTGGGATGGTAGGCAAAAAAGAAGAAATCTTCAGGGTCGTATACCAGGTCAAAGATTTCTACGGCTTCGTAATTTTTGATGCCCGCCAACGCGGCCGCACGGTCAATCGCATTTTGGGTGGAAGCAATCCCATCAATCAGCCCCAACTCTAAAGAGCGTACCCCATCAAATCCTTCGGCACGGGAGAGAAACTCCGGATCTGCCTGGAGAACGTCACCACGCCCTGTTTGCACTGCATTCAAGAAAGCAAACTTCAACGTCTCAATAGTGCGAACATCTCCATCTCGGGTGGATCCAAAATATTTATATGGGCCTGTGGTCAACACATCATCTTCGATAAAAACACCACCTGGCAGCAGCCCAATGACCCCAATATTGCCAATGAAGGCCGAAGATTTGGCATAAATTTCATCCGCACCTACCGCTGTGAAATATCCCCCGCTAGCGGCAATAAAATCAATAGAGGCAACCACCGGCATTTGTTCACGGGTAGTCAACATTTCCAGGAACATCTCTTCGCTGTCTGAAGCTGTACCACCAGGGCTGTTGATGATGACCACAACTGCTTTGAAAGCTGGATCGTTACGCGCATAGGCCATCTGTTTTTTGAACAAATCAGCGGTGAAACTGTTGATTTCATACGTCAGGCGTACCACCCCAATTTTGGGCTGGGGGACAACCCGAGGAGCCAGATACAAACCCAGCCCTAGAGGAAGCAATATGGCTATAAGAAATACAAAAATGAGGTACAACGGAGAAAATGAGCGGCTGTTGGTTTCGGTCATCTTTTGCTCCTTTTGGCAAAGTAACAGAGTGGCAATAGGATAGCATGGGAGAGGTTGTCTGAGCAAATTTTGGCTAATTAACAAGGGGTTTTGTCCAGAGAACAGTTATCTGGGAAAATAGGTGGGGAGAGAAAATCCATATTATGTATATTCGCCATCTGTCGTTGACTAATTTTCGTAATTATGGCCGCCTGGAACTCAATCTTGAACCGGGAGTAACCATCTTTCATGGAGACAATGCTCAAGGCAAGACCAATTTGCTGGAAGCAGTGTTTTACCTGGCCACGAGCCGTTCACCCCAGGTAGAGCAGGACAGCCAGCTCATTAACTGGACAGCCGATGAATCTGGGGAACCAGTTATTGTCGGTAGATTGGTAGCCCGGTTGGAAAGCAGCGACGGGGCACATCAGGTAGAGATACGCCTGATTAAGGAGCAGGGATCGTTTCGTCGGGAGGCGTTGGTGGATCAACGGAAGGTGCGGTTAATGGATTTATTGGGTAATTTGCGAGCGGTTTTGTTTTTGCCGCAAGATATGCAAATTATTACTGGACCACCTGTCGATCGCCGTCGTTATATGGATATTACCTTATGTCAGGTAGATCAACTATATTGTCGTCATTTGTCCATGTATAATAAGGTGCTGGAACAACGTAATGCCCTGCTGCGACAAATTGGGGAAACAGGTAGCGGCCGCGATCTTTTACCTGTCTATACTGATAAATTGGTTCACCTGGGCAGCCAACTTTTATGGCGGCGGGCACGGTTTATGGCTGGGGTGGCTCGTTTTGCTCAACGTATCCATTATGAATCTCTAACGGAGCAAAATGAAGTGCTGCGCCTGGGGTATTTGCCCCACCTGGAAGCGGGAAATGGTAAATTAAATAATGGGGATGATGAAGAGAGTGGGGATTCTTTGTTGGTTTTGAGTGAATGGCTGGAGCAAACGGGTAGCAGTAGTCTGGTGGAAAAACGGTTTATGCGGGCAATTGCGGCCGCAACAGAGATAGATATTCAACGCGGCCGCACCACCCTGGGTCCCCACCGTGATGATTGGAAATTCTGGGTCAACGGTCGTGATTTACGCCATTTCGGCTCCCGAGGGCAGCAGCGCAGCGCCATGCTCGCCCTCAAACTAGCCGAAATTCATTGGATTACCGAGCAAACTGGGGACACCCCCATCATTCTCCTAGATGAAGTTATGTCCGAATTAGACAACCGTCGCCGCACCCTTTTGCTCAATACTGTACAGCAAGTCCCCCAGGCCCTTATGACCTCAACTGACCTGAATATGTTCGAAGCTCCCTTCATTCAAAAGGCCACCACCATCACTATTGCCAAAGGCCAGGCCCGACCAGACCGCCAAATAACCTGATAAACCCTATATGTAGTCCCAATGTACCAGGACATAAGAGATAAACTGATTCTTAATGGCTATATATGGCGTACCCATTTATTTGTGCTTGGCGTTATAATCAGTAGTCGTTTCTCATCTGTCGGTTGATACCCATCTACCACAAAGAAACCAAGACAGCATTTATTTTTTATCTTGCATCGTCGTCCCACACATCCTGCCAGATCGGTCGCCCATTGTTACGATGTCAGGCCTTATTGCAACATCTTTCCCGACAATTCTGATCATTGATGATCGGGAGGATAATCGTTTACTCTTATCCTCCCAACTCAAGCCCCAGGATTACACCATCATCCACGCTGAAGATGGCCTGCGTGGCCTTGATCAAGCACGCCAACAGAAACCAGACCTCATTCTTCTCGATGTAATGATGCCCACCATCAGCGGCTTTGATGTATGCCAGCAGCTCAAGAAAGACCCTCTTACCCAGGGCATACCCATCATAATGGTAACGGCCTTACGCGATGTTCAATATCGGGTCAAAGGCATTGAATCAGGCGCAGATGAATTTCTTTCCCGCCCTTATGACCGGGCTGAACTGCTTGTACGTGTTCGGTCACTTATTAACCTCAAAAACGCCCGCGAAAAGTTAGAAGAAGAACGAAACAGGCTGCAACGCCTCTATGATGTCAGCCGGGCCATTACCAGCGCTCGTGAGCTAGATCAGATGATGATTGAGATCATCATCCAGACCCAAGATGCTGTTGGGGCCCAATCGGGCAATATTTTTCTCATTGATGAATACAACCAGGTCAGCTCACGAATTCGCTTTCGCGACGGTATTGCCGAAAAGGTTTCGGATCCCATCAACCCCGAAGTGATGAGTCGAGGTCTGGCGGGTTGGCTAGCCCGCCATAAGCGGGGGGTTATTGTGGATGATATTCACCAGGATCCACGGTGGGTACGCCTCAGTGATGAAATGGAGCCACATGGCTCGGTGATTGGAGTTCCCCTTTCTAAATTAGACCGCGTTATTGGGGTTTTGTTTTTGACCCATCCCCAGGCCAATTATTTCCGAACCGAACATCTCTCTTTGTTAGAAACCATTGGGGCACAGATGACTACGGCCATTGAGAACGCCTATTTATTTAGTGAAATTAATGAGCAGCGACATAAATTAGAAGCGATTTATGCTCAAACATCGGACGCAATTATTACAACCGATGAGCTTTGGCGGTTGAACAAAGTAAACAGGGCTGCCGTTGATCTTTTCCAGCTTAATCACCATGATGTGGTGGGGCTGTCTATACGGGATGTACCAGAGTTGTTTGCTCTCCAACCCCTCTTTGCCCAGGCGGCTGAAAAGGCAATCACCGATGAATTAAAAAGCCACAACAAAATTCTATATGCCAGCGTCTCTCCCATTTTAGGGGTTGGTTATGTGGCTGTGCTGCAAGATGTAACAGAGCGGCGACGGGCTGAAGAGATGAAGTTAGCCCAGGAACGGCAGGAAAAAGATCGGGTTAAAAATACGTTTAAGCGGTATATGTCAGAACAGCTGGTGGATCACATTTTGTCCAAGGATCCAGGTCTCTTGGATCAACAGCAGCGACGTCGGGCGGTTATTTTGTTTGCCGATTTACGTGGGTTTACGCCTATGGTGGTGGAGCTAGAACCTGGCCGGGCTATCCCCTTGCTTAATGAGTTTTTTACTGAAATGACCAATCTTGTTTATGAATTTGAGGGGACGGTGTTTGATCTGGTTGGGGATGAACTTATGGTTGGTTTTAATGTCCCATTTGATCAAAAGGATGCCTCTTATCGGGCCATTGTGACTGCGTTGATGATGCAGCGGCGTTTTGAATATTTACGCCAAAAATGGTACCGGCGTGTCGGTACGGAGTTAGGTTTGGGTGTAGGGATTGATCAGGGTGAAGTAGTGGTAGGCAATGTGGGGGCAGAAACACGTATGAATTTTGCCATGGTGGGCGAAGCAGTTAATACGGCTCACCGGTTGGTAGAAATGGCTTCTGATGGGCAGATTATCATTACGGCTACAATTCATCAGGCCATTCAGGAGTATAATTTTGAGCTGCTGCGAGAGATCCAATTTGAATCTATTGGGGAGCAGCTTATTCGGGGAAAAAAGGTGCCGCAACTGCTGTATCGTGCTCAGATGAAGCGGGGGCCGCTGCCAGAAATTGATAGGACAGCCTTTGGTGGCGAAGGAAACCGGTGAGAAGCAAGGTGTTTACAGCGGCCGCCTGACTGGTTGGCCGGGGCGACGGGGGTAGATCATCGGGGTTGGTTGGGTTTTTTGGATAGCAATGAGGTAGTGCGGCCGCGTCCCTTCTGGCAGCCACACCTCTTTCATCTCCCGAAACTCTCCCCCCAGCAGTTGTAAGGCATGAGTGGCCCTGGTTAGCTCCGCGGCCGCGCTCTCTCCTTTTTGGGCCACCACCAATCCCCCCACCCGGCACAGCGGCAGCAAATATTCCAGCAAAACCGGCAAATCCGCCACCGCTCTGGCGGCCGCAATATCATACTGCTCTCGGTATTCTGCCTGCTGCCCAACTGTTTCCGCCCGCTCAGCCAGGATGGTTACATCCTCAAGCACCAACGCATTAACCACCGCCTGCAAAAATTGTTTTTTCTTGGTAGTGCTTTCCACCAGGGTAAGCTTTAAGCCAGGAAAAGCGATCTTCAGGGGCAAGCCAGGAAAGCCGGCCCCAGTGCCCACATCTATCAGCCGCCGCCCATTTAGATCACCTGTGACCAGAGCGCAACTTAAACTATCCAGGAAATGGCGCCGCCAGATTTGCTCCGGCTCACGGATAGCTGTCAGATTAAACCGCTCATTCCATTCCAGGAGCAGGGCTAAATAATGGTGGAATTGGGTATGCTGATGGGGGGAGAGGACAAGGCCATAGGGGGCTGCGGCCGCGATAAAGTCCATTGGCAAGGCGTTGCCACGAATTCCTCGAATTAGCACGGATTATTGCTTCATTCGTGCTAATTCGTGTCATTCGTGGCTAAAAACTAAAGCACAACCGAGTCCGCATTGGTAAACAGGAAATGGTCGTGATAATAATGAATCCACAAAATAGATAGAACCCCGATGTAATAGGCTGTCTCAAACGCATAAGACCAATTGTCCCAGCGGCCGCCTAAGCCATAATGGAGCAGTAGGGTGACTATACCGATAATGACCCCGGTGCCAAAGGTCAGCATCATGTTAAACCCATAAAAGGCCCTGGCTTTGCCATCGCGGGAAATACGCTGAATCATCGGTTTGCGATTCAACTCACCCCGCTCCAGCCGCAGCCGGTTAATATACCAGGTCAGGGCTAAATATTGGAAAGAATGCCAGAAGTTCATCCCCTGAAAACCGGTATCCAAATTGCCCAATGCCGGCACGATAAACGAAGCCACCACCGTCACACTGATAAACAGCACTTTAGGATAATGGGCGGTGCCATCCCGTATCTCTATTCCCGTTTTAATAATAAACGCGACCAGGGCAATAACAAAGGCGACACTGGCCGCATACACTACCCAGGGCATTTCAAAGATAGAGGGTATCACATCATTTAGATTGCTTGGGCCAATAGCAAAATCCTGGGTGATGGCTATGCGATATGAGGCGATAGGGTATAGGCTGGTCAAAACAACGGCATAATCTATGAGTTTAGACGTGGGCGAGAGGGATGTTTTACGGGAAACTGTGCCAGCCTTGGCGTTGTACGATTCAACGATAAAGACAATTTGATGCAAGACGTGGATAGAGGCCCAGAAGAAAAAGATGGTTAGCAATAATGTCAGGTTGGTCAAAGCCAGGGTGATAACGACAAGAGGAATAATAATGGAAGAGCGGACAAACCCGCGATAATGTTTACGAAAATCCTCATCAAAGGCGGTTCGGGTAAAGGTGGCATACATATGTGGCCCACCGATAAAAATGGCGATGAGCAGATTGACCGCCTGCCGCCCGATATCTGATTCCATACCCAATACCTTATCCATAAAAATCCAGGTTAAATAAGGAATAGGCACAAGCAAAACACTCAGGCTGATAAAGGCGAGATCCCATTTTTGGTTGTATATCCACAAACTTTTGCTTTCGGCCGCCAGACTAGAGCGATAGGGTAAAGCTGTTGCGCTCATGGTTTCCTCCTACAAGGCAACTATCACGTTAAATAACCATGACTATTGTACCAATCGTAAGCGGTTTGTACAGTGTCAACGAAGGGAATAGGCGTTAAACCCATTTCTCTTTGAGCTTTGCCTGTGTCAGCATAAATGTTGACCCCAGATAGGCGTACCTGGTTGGCATCTAGAGGGATACGGTTGCCTAAGAGCAGCCGCGCGGCCGCAACCCCGCCCGCGACCAGGGGCAGCAGCCAGCGGGGTAAATGCAGCCACGGTTTAGGCCGGCCCACCAGTTGACAGGCCAATTCGGCCACGTCTCTAAAGGAGCGGTTCTCCCCACCCAAAATGTACCGCTGCCCGATTTGGCCTTGCCGTGCGGCCGCGATATGCCCCACCACCACATCTTTTACGGCCACAAAATTTGCCCCTCCGGGAGTAGTAAATTTTAACGTTCCTTTGGCCGCTTCAATAATAAAAGAGCCAGAGATCTGGTTGACATCACGGGGACCAAGAATAACGGTAGGATTTACTATGATCCCTGGCAGGCCGGCATCTACCGCCCTGAACAGTTCTATCTCTGCCAGATGTTTGCTATGACCATAGGGGAACTGCCTGGGTTTGAGGTTAAAGGTGGAGAATTCGTCAAGGAGTTGGCCGGGGCGGGGTAATCCCATAGCCGCCAGAGAGCTGGTGAAGATAAAACGGGCCGGCCGGGCGAGGGCTGCGGCCGCAATCATATTTTTCGTGCCTTCAACATTGACTTTATAAAGCCATGCCTCTCCTTGCCGCCAATAATCAGCTACCGCCGCCACATGGAACACCCAATCACAACCAGCCATCAATTCAGCCAGCTTTTCTGGCGGATCAAGAATATCGCCAATAGCCGATTCATAGGTTAATCCATCTAATGCTTTGAGCGACGATGACTCCCGCCGCAATATCCGCGCCTGAATCCCTTGCTCCGCCAACCCCTCAACCAGATTCGCGCCGACAAACCCGGTACCCCCGGTGATAAACGCTTTCATGGATTACGGCAGCTCGCTAGTTTGGGACAAATTTAACTGCTGAATCACTTTTTGCACCTGGTCTAAAGATTGTGCTTCAATCACCTCATCTAATAATTCTTGCAAGGCATCCAGAGATAGGTAGCGCAGCTGATCATTAAGCAGTTGAGGGATTTCGCCGAAACGGCGCCGCAGCAGCCTCTGTACAGATTGCAAAACACCTTGCCGGCGGCCACGCTCCAGCCCTTGCTCCAACCCTTGCTCCAGCCCTTGCTCTAGCCCTTGCTCTAACCCTTCCCGCAAAATTTCGTTATACCAGGGTGATTCTCGTAATACCGCCATATCCCACCTCATAATTTGTTGAACTACATCCAATTGTAAAACAAAAGTGGCAAAGAAAGCCAGCAGTGGCTCTAACTCGTTAAGAGTGGCTTCAGCTCGGAGTTGGTGAACTGCTTTTTGCACCACATGTTCATTATTGCCGCCATCCAGAATAGGAACAAAAGGGAGTAACGGTTTAAGGTTAGCCGCAAAAACCAGGCTAACATCCACTTCCCACAGGTTTATGACTTTAAAATCCTGATGGGCCATCACCCCCATAAATTGCGTGTGGTATTGGCTGACGATAGGTGTACCAGGTGGCGGTGGTAAGATATTGACCAGGACAGGGAATGTGGGTAAATGATATTTTTCCTCGCTAAGAGCAGCATAAGCTCGCATCCGGTAAGGGGCGTTAGCATCTGGGCGTAGTTGGATTTCGTTGGGGATGAGAAAGGTGCCGTGTACCGGTGAATGTACCTTAAGCAAGGCGTCGTTAGCCCGGCCGATCCATTGAAACTCGCCCGAAAGCAAGTCAGCCTGGTCCAACTGTTCATCTCCGGTAAGCCAGCGTACCCAGGCTAACGGCGATAAGCTAATAAGTCGTTTGCTGCCAATATCGGCTGATTTTGCCATCTTTTACTTAATTTCGATGAGGGCTGCTTCACCCTGGCCAACACCCACACATAAGGTCGCCAGACCGTATTGCATTTTCTGGCCTTCGACGCGGCGACGGTGCATTTCGTAGATGAGGGTGGTGAGGATGCGTGCCCCAGAACAGCCTAAGGGGTGGCCTAAAGCGATGGCCCCCCCATTGACGTTGGTGATTTCCTGGCTTAACCCTGACTCCCGCAAAACGGCTAATGCCTGGACGGCAAACGCTTCGTTGAGTTCGGCCAAATCAATGTCGGCCAGGGTGAGGCCGGTGCGTTGTAATAGTTTACGAACAGCTGGGACAGGGCCAAGGCCCATGGTGCGTGGGTCTACACCCGCGGCCGCACTCCCGACCCACCGGGCCAATGGCTGTACCCCTAAGGCCTGGGCCTTTTCTGCCGACATGAGAACCAACGCGGCCGCGCCATCATTTAGCCCGCTAGAATTCCCCGCCGTCACCGTTCCCCCCTGCCGGAAGGCAGATTTGAGCTTGGCCAACTGCTCTAACGTGGTATCCAACACAAACCCATCGGCCGTTTTTTTGATGCGGGGATGTTCGTCCGTGTCAACCAGAATGGGGTCTCCCCTCCGCTGGGGGATGGGCACGGGCACAATTTCTGGCTTGAACCGGCCATTGTTGATGGCGGCACAGGCCCGTTCCTGACTCTGTAGGGCAAACGCATCTTGCTCTTCCCGGGTGATCTCTCCCCCGGTGATATGGCCTGCCCGGCTCATCTCATAGATATTTTCCGCCGTCTCCCCCATGGCTTCCAGGGGGAACAGCTTTTCCATTTTGGGGTTAGGATAGCGCCAACCCAGAGTGGTGTCATAGGCGGTCAGGTTGCCCATTTGCCCCCACAGGTTGCCGCTTTTGGGCAGGGAGTAAGGGGCGCGGGTCATGCTTTCGACCCCCCCAGCGACGTATACATCCCCTTCACCACAGGCGATGGCTCGTGCGGCCGCGTTCACCGCATGGAGTCCACTGGCACATAACCGGTTCACCGTGACGCCACCGACAGTTTGCGGCAGGCCAGCCAACAGCAGCCCCATCCGGGCCACATTCCGGTTATCTTCGCCGGCCTGGTTGGCACAGCCAAAATAGAGTTCTTCGATAAGAGTGGGGTCAACATTAGCCCGGTTGACCGCTTCTTTGATGGCTATCGCCGCCAGATCATCCGGGCGGACGGCAGCCAAGGCCCCGGCCAACCGGCCAATGGGGGTACGTACAGCAGAAATAATAACGACTTCTTTCATGGGGGGTCCTTTGAGTTTCTAGTTTTGAGTTTTGAGTTGCTCAGTCGTCAGCACTCACTCCGCGGCCGCGAAGATGGATTGCACATCTACAGTGAAGCCTGGTAACAAGGGAGATGTGGCTTCGGTGCCGGGGGCAAATTCACCATGAACAACATACTGGTCTCGCTCCAGGGTTAAGACGATGATCCGCTTCCGTTTGGGGTCAACCAGCCAATATTCGGCAATGCCCGCTTCAGCATAGGCCTCACGTTTTGTCACCAAATCATGCTCCCGATCTTGTTGACTGCCGCTGATACCTTCTAAAACAAGATCTGCCGTATAGGGATAGTTGCCTTTAATAGCAGACAAGGTGACTTGAGATAGATAAATCAAATCCGGCTCACGGTGCGGTTGATCAAAGGTTGCGCTCATAAATACGCTCCTAAAATATGGGAGGACGAAGAGAAGATAAATGTCTAATATCTTTCATCCTTCGTCCTGCCATTCTAAGGCCGTCTCAATCGTCTGTTTTATTTTACCGCTGGCGACAAGTTGACGCATCTGCTCTATGTGGGGGGCCAGGGTGGTGTCATGCTCTAAAAAGGGAACGTGCTGGCGGATGAGATGGTAGGCGGCCGCACTCCCCTTACCTAATTTTGCTTCTGGTTGGTTCATATCCTGCCGCCGCAAATCAATCCCCTGCGCGGCCGCGAACAGCTCAATAGCCACAATCGTCTCCACATGGGTCAAAATTTGGGCCATCTGTCGCACCGCCGTGGCCCCCATGCTGACATGATCTTCCACGTTAGCACTGCTGGGGATACTGTCGGCACTGGCGGGATGCACCAGCACTTTGTTCTCTGAAGCGAGAGCGGCCGCGGTATATTGCACCATCATCAAACCACTTTCCAGGCCGCCGTGCCGGGTGAGGAACATGGGCAAAATCCCCCCATTGCTGTCCGCATCTACCAAGCGGGCAATACGCCGTTCGCTCATGTTGCCCACTTCGGTCAGGGCTAGTTTGGCATAATCCATGGCCAGGGCCACCGGCTCCCCATGAAAATTGCCCGCCGAAATCACCTCAATCTCATCGGTCAGATCGTCTACGAAGATGAGTGGGTTGTCGTTGGCGGCGTTCAGTTCAATGTCAATGACCCAGCGGGCGTAAGCGATGGCGTCACGGGCGGCCCCATGCACCTGGGGGACACAGCGCAGGGTGTACGGGTCTTGCACATTTTGGGAGTCGCGGCCGCGCACCATCTCACTCCCCTGCAACAGTTTACGCAAGAAGGTGGCACAATCAATTTGCCGGGGATGGGGCCGGGCCGCGTGAACACGGGCATCAAACGCCCTATCGGTGCCGTTAAGGGCTTCCAGGCTGAGGCAGGCGGCCGCGTCCGCAGTCAGCAGCAGGTTAATGGCCCGGCGCACTTGCAGCGCCCCCACCCCGACCATGAGGGTGGTGCCATTGAGCAAGGCCAGCCCTTCTTTGGCCTCCAGTTCTAACGGCTTGAGGCCGGCACGAGCTAACGCTTCTCCACCAGGAAGCCGCTCCCCCTGGTAATGGGCCTCACCTTCTCCCATGACCACCAGGGCCAGATGGGCCAGCGGGGCTAAATCGCCAGACGCCCCCAATGACCCCTGAGAGGGAATGCAGGGGTGAACGCCTTTGTTGAGCATTTCAAGGAGCAGGTGAATGGTACGCGGCCGCACTCCGGAATGGCCCAAAGCCAGGGTATTGGCTCGTACCAGGAGCATTGCCCGCACCTGCCGCTCCGTCAGTTCTGGGCCAACGCCGACGGCATGGCTGCGGACCAGGTTTATTTGCAACTGTTTGACTTCAGCGGGGGAGATAATTTTATCTTTGAAGCGGCCAAAACCGGTGGTGATGCCATAGGCAATGGTGCCTTGCCTGACCAGCTTTTGCACGGCAGCATAAGCCCTTTCAATGCGGGGCAAAACGGCGGGGTCTAACAGCACCGGGCGACCATCGGCCGCGGCGACAACATCATCTACTTTGAGGGTGTTTCCAGAGAGGCGTAAAGGTTCCATGCCCCGGATTATACCTCAAGGTGAAATAATTAATGGGTGAACGGGTAAATTGTTGCATGGCTAATGAGGCCACGACAATAAAGCGACAGGGTTAGCGTGAGGAAGATGAAGGCGGGTTTTTGAGTGCGGCCGCGAAAAAGGGTTGGTAACGCGGCCGCAATGACGTTTTCGTAACTCGTAATGCCAACGGGTACAATCCAAAGTAATCAGCCTATTTCTCATGGTGATTAAGGAGCAGCCCAATGACATTAGACCGCATCACGATGCACCCAGGTCGAATGAATGGATAGCCAACTATTCGTAATTTACGACTAACGGTTAAACGAGTCATTGAACTATTGGCCCTGTACCCGGATCGAGCCGAACTACGCCGGGAATATCCTGAATTAGAGGATGAGGACATTCAACAAGCCTTGACGTTCGCGGCCGCACATCTCGAAGATCAAATTGTTGATTTTGCCCTATGAAACTCATGCTAGACCAGGGCTTACCTCGTTCATTGGCCGAACTTTTGCGCCAGGGTAAGTAGAGACGCGGCCGCGCCGGAAGGTTTACGTTTCCCTTGTTCCAACTCCTGCAAGGTACGCACCGAAACGCCTAACAACATGGCAAACTCCGCCTGGCTCATGCCAATATTTTGCCGTGCTTCTACGACAGAAGGAATGGAAATCGTAAAGCGGCGCCCCCCACCCGCCTTAATTTCCTGCACCGCCGCTAAAATCTCTTCGCCGATATTTCGCTCAGATTCATTCATTTTCAAATGTTTCCTTTAACTGGCGCAAAATGTGACCGGGTATATTTTCTTGAAAGGAGCAATCCAATGCCAAATCTCGCGCAAAGGCGCAGAGTTGCAGAAAAAACCTTTGCGTCCCTGCGTCTCAGCGCGAGATTTTCTTGCTCAGTACCTAAAAGGCAGCGATTAGGCCAGCAGCTTCACCAGATGGTACTGCTTTTTCCCCTGGCGTAAAACCAGGAACTGCCCATGCAAAGCATCATTGAGGGTGGCTGCCTGTCCTTCGCCGGTGACCCGGATGTTGTTCAGGTAGATACCACCCCCCTGTATTTTACGCCGCGCATCCCCTTTGGAACTGGCTAACTGCCCCTGGACCAACAAATCTACCACCGGCACACCCCCATCCTCTAGATGACTCCTGGATAATTCGCTGGATGGCACATCGGCAAAGATGTCCTGAATATCGCGGGCATCCAGGCCGGCCATCTCCCCGCCAAATAGCACCGCCGAAGCCTGCTCCGCTTTAGCCAGAGCCGTTTCGCCGTGAATCATCCGGGTAACTTCCTTTGCCAGGGTACGTTGAGCCAGACGTTCATGCGGCCGCGTCACTACTGCCGCTTCCAGCCCTTCAATCTCATCTTGTGGCAACCAGGTGAACACCTTCAGCAGCCGCACCACATCCTGGTCATCACTGTTGAGCCAATATTGGTAAAAGTTAAACGGGGAAGTTCGCTCCGGGCTAAGCCAGACAGAGCCTTCCGCCGTTTTGCCAAACTTGGAACCATCCGCTTTGGTCAGGAGCGGGTAAACCAGCCCATGCGCCTTTTGCCCTAATTTGCGCCGGATCAGTTCTACCCCGGCGGTGATGTTGCCATATTGATCACTCCCGCCAGCCTGCATGACACAATTTTCTGTCTGGAACAGATGGAGAAAATCATACGCCTGAAGCAGCATGTAGCTGAATTCGGTGAAGGAGATACCGGCGTCATCCCGCTCCAGCCGGTTTTGCACCGAATCTTTGCTCATCATGTAGCTGATGGTGAAATGTTTGCCGATGTCGCGCAGAAACTCCAGGAAATTAAGCTGTGTCAGCCAATCAGCATTGTTGACCAGTTTGGCCGGGTTGCTCTTGACCTCGAAATCCAACACACTGGCTAATTGGGTTTTGATGCCTGCCAGGTTCTCGGCGATGGTTTCCAGGGTGAGCAGGTTTCGTTCGCTGCTGCGGCCGCTAGGATCGCCAATCATGCCCGTACCCCCACCGGCCAGGGCAATAGGGGTATGCCCGGCCCGCTGCAAACGGGCCATACTCATCATCGCCACCAGGTTGCCAATATGTAAACTATCGGCGGTGGGATCAAAGCCGTTGTAGAAGGTGATTTTTTCTTTCAGCAGCCGTTCGTCTGTGCCTTCGGTATGATCAAAGATCAGACCACGCCAGCGGAGTTCTTCAATTATATTGGTCATGGGATAGCCTCGTAAACTGTATTTGATGGTAACTACTACCCGGCAAGACGCAAAGAACGCAAAGAACACAAAGCTCCTCAAGAAGTTCTTAGTGATCTTGGCGTCTTCGTGGTGAAATTCTTGTGTGCCTTAGTAGTTACATTTGATGTCAGGTATTTTAGTTGAAAATAAAAAGACGCGGCATTGCGGCCGCGTCCTGGTTCATCATTGGGGTCTGTTTGTCGCTGGTCAATACGCAGGCAAACCACCCACCGTGCGCGGCTGGGCTGGTACATCCTGATAATAACTGTAATGGAACAAACAAAACTGTATCATCATGGGCGGAACGATAACGCAAAATGATCTGACTGTCAATAAAAAATCAACCTGGAATTGACAAATCTTGGCGATTTGTCAATTCTCTTGGTTGTGTTAATTCAGGGTATTGTGACTTCTACCCGTTGGACCTGTACCTGAACTTCTAAGGCTTTCTCTAACTGTTCAACCAACATCCACAGCCGTTTTTCGGCTGCTTCCCGATCGGCGGCTTTACTGATCATCGGATACCCTAACAAGATGATGGTGGCGTTTATCTCTTTAGCTGTATGGATAATCTCGGTTTTGAGATCGCCAGTGACCACCTGCCCTTTGGCCACAACCCCTTCGGTCTGAGCTTGATTTTGCGCGGCCGCGATCACCGACTCCCCTAAAGTTTTTAACTGCTCCAACACCCCTATCGCTTCGGCTGGCCCGCTCATCGCCTCAATCAAATCCCGGTTAATCACATGCAAAAAGGTCAATTCACCCCGGTTTTTCTTGGCTAACTGGATCGCCTTGGTGTAAAGATATTGGCTGTCCGGGCCACCACGAACAGGGCACAAAATCCGCGCCTCATGCAAATCATACCGTTTGGTTCTTTCATCCAGTTTAAGGCTGGCGTCAGTATCCAGATTGGTTGAGAAAACCGCTTCGGCTAAGGCGTAGGCCCCAATGGGGGCGGTAATGAAAAAGAAGAGAATGATCAAAACGAGGCGTGAGGCAGCAGTCCAATCACCTAGAAACAAAGCGGCCGCAATCGCCAGCCCAGTAATCCCCAAGGTTGACGCTTTGGTCGCCGCGTGCATTCGGCTGTATAAATCACTCAGGTGTAGTGTGCCAATGGCCGCTACCAGCATAAAAAACAGCCCGCCTAAGGCAAAGACGAGGGTCACAATTTTGATAACCCAATCAAGAATCATAGCCGCGCTCCTCGGGCAATATACCGGGCAAACGCCAGGGTCGTTAGAAAACCGATAAGGGCCACCACCAGAGCCGCATCCAAAAACACCACCGACTTCACTCGCATACTATACAAAATGATAATCGCCACCACATCTATGGTAATCTGATCCAGGGCCACCGCCCGGTCAGCAATATGGGGGCCACGATACAATCTTATACCACACAGAACAATGGCAACCCCGCACAACCCCATCGCTAGATCAATTAGTATATTCATCGCAGCACGTCCAATACTTTAGCCTCTAGTCCTGACTTAATGTTGTTAATATACACCTGAGCATCATCCACATTGATGGCATGAACCGTTAATACCCGCTCATTGCGGGATAAGTCCAGGCTTAGGGAGCCAGGGGTTAACGTAATCAGGTTAGAAAACATGGTAATCTCAGTATCGGTTTTGGCGTCCAGAGGAATGGCGATAATCCCTGGCTTGACATCAGGCTCCCATTGCAAAACCAATTTGGCTACCTGAACATTGGCCACCAACAACTCCTTAATGAAATAGCCCAGGAAATTCGCCAACCGCCACTCTTTAGAAACATAACCAGGGGGGTATAAGGCGGGCCGGGCAATCCACATCACCAGATAACCCACAACCAGGCCCACCACAAAATTGGTACCCGAAAATTCCCCAACGAGCAGCAACCAAATGAATGCCAGACCCACGTACCCCATAAGTGAACTCATAACAACCCCCTAACCTGGGCAAGCCAGAACCAAAGAACTTTTGGCTACGAATGACACGAATTAACACGAACGAGATCGGCGCAAATTTTTTCCAGGCTAATCCCCAAAATCTGCGCTAATCTGCGGATAGCTCTTAAGCAAATCTGGATCTATTGAATCTGATAATACCGCCGTCTGATAAAGCTCTGGGTTCAACACCACCGCGGCCGCCTGGTGTGCCAGCTCATACACATTTTCCGCAAACACCCCAAACAGGATACATAACACTCCCAGAAACGCCAGGGAAAAGAGCATCGTTCGTGGCGTTGGCTGGCCTGGAGACTCCATCACGTCTGGAGATGGTTTCCAAAACGCTTCGTTCCAGATTTTCATCATGGAGAAAAGGGTCAATACGCTGACCACCAGACTAACGAAGACAATGAAATATTGCTCCGTTTCTAAACCGGCCCGCAGCAGGGCATATTTGCTGAAAAAACCAAACAGCGGGGGCAGCCCAGCCAGGGTGAGGGCGGGCACCATAAATAAAACGGCCAGCCAGGGAGAAGTTCGCAGCAAGCCGCCTAGCTTTTTCAGATCGTCTGTGTGCCAGTTATGTTCGATGATACCGCTTACCAGGAAGAGGGCTGTTTTAGCCAGGATGTTGTGGGCCACGAAGAGGATGGCCCCGGCCAAAGCCAGGGGGGTGAACAGCCCTAACCCCATCACCATATACCCAATCTGGCTGATGATATGGAAGGAGAGGATGCGGCGAATGTTGTTTTGCGCGGCCGCGCCCAGCACCCCAATAAACATCGTCAACCCGGCAATGACCAAAATTAACCCATGTGTAAAGTCAGTGTCCTGAAGGAATATCAGGGTAAACACCCGAATCAAGGCATATACCCCCACCTTTGTCAGCAGCCCGGCAAAAAGGGCGGTGATGACTGGAGGTGGGGTATGGTAAGAATCAGGCAGCCAGAAAAAGAGGGGGAACAGCCCGGCTTTGATGCCAAAAGAGACTAAAAACAGCATGGCTAAAACAGCCGTCACGGCCGGTGAGCTTTGTGCCGCCAGTTTGACCGACAGATCGGCCATGTTGAGGGTGCCGGTGGTGCCATAAACGATGCCCAGGGAGCTGAGGAATAAAATCGAGGAGACCATGTTGATGACCACATATTTTAGCCCCCCTTCTAATTGGGCGCGGGTGCTGCCCAGAGTCATCAGGCCAAAGGAGCTAATGAGCATGACCTCAAAGAAGACGAACAGGTTGAACAAATCCCCTGTTAGAAAGGCCCCGCAGACTCCCATGAGCAAAAATTGGTAAAGGATATAGAAGCTCATCGGTTCGCGGCCGCGTGGCAGACCACCGCCCCAGGCATAAATCTGTACAACCAGCCCCGTCAGCGTCGCCAAAGCCAACATGATACCGCTGAGGGGGTCCAGCACCAAAGTAATGCCTGCGGGGGCTTTCCAGCCAGCCATCTGCACCGCCACAACCTCCCCATTGGCTACCTGGCCTAACAAAACCAGGGCCAGCAGCAAGGCCACCCCAGAACCAACCAGGGAAACAACCTTTATCCCCTGCGTCCGACTGCGGAGGAAAAAAATCAAAACCGCTGTAACCAGCGGTATCATCACCGGGAGGGCAAGGAAATGTTCTATCATTTGCTCGTTGTCCGCAAATCATCCAGATCATCAGCGTGGGTCTCTTGCACGGTGCGATACCCCAACACCAACACAAAGGCCATCACCCCAAAACCGATTACAATAGCCGTCAAAATGAGCGCCTGGGGCACAGGATCGGCCATCAGTTCGGGTTTCGCCCCCCCTTCACCGAGTAACGGCGGGGCCCCTCGCTGCAATCCCCCCATCGTAAAGAGGAGTAAATTGGCGGCGTGGCTCAACAAACCCAGGCCAATAATCATTTTTACGATATTGCGCCGCAGGACCATATAGGTTCCGGTCGCAAACAAGGTGCCCACGATAAGGGCCATCATTAACGCCATAGGTTTACCTTTTCTCTACCCTGTCTACAAGCTGTAAAACGACTAAGAGGGTCATGCCAATGACCACGAAAAATACGCCTAAATCAAACAAGAGTGGTGTCCCTAGCTTGCCTATCCCGAGAATCTCCCAGCCAGGAGGCCAATATCCATAAAGCAGGGGTTTGCCCCATAAAATGGGCCCTACCGCGGTCAACCAGGCCAATAATAGGCCAACGGCCATCATTCGTTGAGCCGTCTGCCGGGTGGTAACCGTTTCCGCATGACGCACACCGCCAGATACCGCTAAGAGAATGATGGCCGCGGCCGCAACCAATCCGCCAATAAACCCCCCACCCGGCTCATTATGCCCACGCAAAAATAAAAAAATGGCAAACATGAGCAGCAGGGGCAATATCGTTTTCGTTGCCGTTCGGACAATTAGTGAATCCATGGTTAGTTTCAGGTTTCAGGTTTCGAGTTGAACTGCTTACTGATGAGTGCTGACCGGTTACTGTTACTTTCCGCGCAGCAGGGCGTAGATGCCAACGCCGGCGATAGCCAGAACGGAAATTTCGCCCAGAGTATCCAGGCTGCGGAAATCAACCAAAATGACGTTGACGATGTTTAGCCCATTTGCTTCAGTGTAGCTGTTGGCAACAAAGTAGTCTGTTATTGTAGGGTCTCCAGGTATGTTGATCGCCAATAAGACGAGGCCAAACGCGGCCGCGCCCACCACCAATGAGATGAGCAAATCCCGTTTGCGGTCAAAAGTTGAGGTGTGGTCAGGGAAGTCGCGGAGCAGAAAGTGGAAGACGAGCAAAAAGACGATGACCATTAAGGTCTCAATCAACAGTTGGGTTAAAGCCAGATCAGGGGCACTAAACAAAACAAAGATGAGCGAGATAAGGGCCCCGACAACCCCCAGCAAAACGATGGCTGTATACCGGTCATCGGTCCGGGCGATCATGACAATAGCGGTAATGGTTAGCACCCCGATCATAATTTCATAAGCCTGAATGTTTCCCAAATCAGGCCGGCTAAACAGAGTGCCGGCGTACCGGATCATCGCCTGCCCCACCGCGGCCGCGCCGACGACCAAAATCACCATCAAATAATAGCGCAAATAGCCATGCTGAATTTTCCCGGTCAGCCGGCCGGCCCCACTCAGCATCCCGGCTAGGGTCATCTCATACGCATTGTTAAAGGTGGGCCGCAGCACCCGGTTCACCCCATTAGCCACACGCCCATAAACCAGATAGACCCCTACCCCCAAGGCAATCGCCGTCAGACTCAAGATGAGGGCCAGGTTGATCCCATGCCACAAGGACAATTTCACCGTAAGCGATTCCCCTAAAACAGCCCCACTGGCCTGAGCGATCATCCCATTCAGCCCCCCCGGCCACACCCCAAATAGCAGCGAAAGAACAACCAGAACGGCCGGCCCCAACAGCATCGCCGGATAGGGATCATGCAGCTTATACCCTTCCCGCTTTGGGTAACGCTCTGGCCCGAAGAAAACCCCATAAGAGAGCCGTAAAGCAATAGCCACGTTGAGCAGGCTGGCTAAAACAACCGCCACCACCGCCAACCAACCTAACCAATCAGGATAGCCGGTATGTAAGGCCGCTTCCAGGAGCAGCTCTTTGGCCACGAACCCTAACAGCAGGGGGATACCGGCCATAGAGAGTGCGGCCGCGGCCGTCAACACCGCCGAAACAGGCATCAACCGGCGCAGCCCACCCAACAAATGAATATCTCGCGTCCCCGTCTCATGATCAATCCCCCCGGCGAGCATAAACAACGCCCCTTTATACAGAGCATGGGTCAATACCCCCACCATAGCCGCCTCAACGGCATAGTGACCACCCCACCCCAGCAGCATCACCAACGTCCCTAGCCAGCCAATGGTGGTATAAGCCAAAATCGCTTTGAGGTCGCTTTGCTTGAGGGCCAGAATCCCCCCGGCAACCATCGTGATCAGGCCAAAGCCAGAAACCAGATAGAGCCAGGCTGGGGTATCTGCCAAAACAGGAGAGAGCCGGGCCAGAAGAAACACCCCAGCCTTCACCATCGTAGCCGAATGGAGATACGCGCTAACCGGAGTAGGGGCCTGCATGGCATCAGGCAGCCAGATGTGGAACGGCCATTGGGCACTCTTGGTAAACGCCCCAATCAATACCAAAATCAACATCGGCAGGTAGAGCGGCATGGTGGATAGGGTGGTAGGCAGTTGGCTAATGGTATAACTGCCCCCCATCTCTCCCAGCAAAACAAACCCGGCCAGCATAAACAGCCCCCCCAACCCGGTGATGAGCAGAGCTTTCAACGCTCCTTTGCGGGAGGCTTCCTGGTCATGGTTAAAACCGATGAGCAGATAGGATGAGATGCTGGTCATCTCCCAAAAAACAAACAGGGCCAGCAGATTATCAGAGAGGACCACCCCTAACATGGCCGCCATGAAGACAAGCAGGTAGAGAAAAAAGCGGCCTAAATCGGGGTGTCCTTTGAGGTAAGAGCCGCCATAAATAGCGATCAAGGTGCCAATGCCGCTGATGAGCAGAGCAAACAGCAGCCCTAACCCATCCAGGCGAAAAGCCAGAGTCAGGTCCAGGCTGGGCACCCAAGGCCATTCAGCTTCTATAACTTGACCCGTCAATACCAGGGGGAGTTGGGCAGCCAGGTAGGCCACGATGAGGGCCGGCAGTAGGGCGATGACCCAACCGGCACGGGTTTTGGCTGCCCGGACCACCAGGGGAGCAAACGGGGCAGCAATCAAGCCTGATAGAACGATGAAAGGCAAAAGCATGAAAGCCTCTAACGTAACCCTGGCTGGCAAAATCGAGCGTCATAACCGTACTTACACGCTTAAAACAGGTGATTATGCTTTTGTTCAGCCAGGTGCAAACCAGATACGGCGTTTGGGATGAAATGATTGTTCACCAAAACAGGGCCGGGGCCAATGGGTGAACAATGGGGAAAAGTATAGCCTACATTTTTGCCCTTCACCAGCCGATCTAACAAAACAGGGCTGTTTTGCCAACAATTTTGGGGGGCATATAGCTATACGCCCCCCTCACGGCATTATTGGCGGGCGTAGGCGCGGCCGCGTGGGGGCGATTGGGTTGGGCGAGCCGAGGGACGGGAAACCGGTCTGTCGTTTTTAGGTTCGGCCGTACCGCTGCTGTAATCAAACCCTGGTAAATGCCGCCGCTCAATGCGACTGCCCAGCACCCGTTCAATCGCCCGCACCATCGTCTCATCATCGGGGGATGTGAAGGTAAACGCTTCCCCGCTCTGTTTGGCTCGTCCTGTCCGGCCAATACGATGGGTATACGCATCTACCGTATCGGGCATATCAAAGTTGATGACATGGCTGATTTCGCTGACATCAATTCCCCGGGCGGCGATGTCAGTGGCGACCAGAATGTCATATTTGCCATCCTTGAACCCGTTTAACGCCTCTTGCCGCTTGTTTTGGGACATATTGCCCTGTAAGGCAGCCACCCGGTACCCCTGTTTGAGCAGCGTACCGGCCAAATTTCGGGCACGATGTTTGGTGCGGGTAAAGATCAACACCCGCCCCATCCGCATCGTCTCCAACATCGTCAAAGCCAGCTTCGTTTTTAACGTCTGGCTCACCGGGAACAGGGCGTGGGCCACCGTCTTGGCCGGAGCGATGATGTCTACCTGCACCCGGGTTGGGTTTTTGAGGATTTCCTGGGCCAGCACCCGGATATCTTCGGGCATGGTGGCGGAGAAGAAAAGGGTTTGCCGCTGGGCCGGCACATGTTTGAGCAGGCGGCGGATGTCGGGCAGGAACCCCATGTCACACATGCGATCAGCCTCATCCAGCACCAACACTTCTACTTTGGAGAGGTCTACCTGCCGTTCATTGATAAGGTCGAGCAAACGGCCAGGGCAGGCGATGATAATTTCGGTGCCTCGCTGCGCGGCCGCGACCTGTGGCCCTTTCCCCACCCCGCCATAAACAGCCGCGCTGCGAATGTTGGTAAAGCGGGCCAACTGTACGCTGGTCTGGTAAATCTGCTCCGCCAATTCACGGGTAGGGGCAACGACGAGGGCGCGGGTCTGGCGGGTTGGCCCGGTGAGCAGCCGCTGCAAGATAGGCAAGATAAAGGCAGCCGTTTTACCGGTGCCAGTTTGGGCCAGCCCTAAAACGTCCTTGCCTTGCCGGACAACGGGGATCGCTTGTTGTTGAATAGGGGTGGGGGTGGTAAAGCCAATGGCTTGAATCGCCTTCATTAGGCGTGGGTCTAGATTAAATGATTCGAAATTCACGAGGTCTCCTTGACTCTCACTGAGCCAAGTCGCACTCTCAGCCCGAAAAAATAAGCGGCCCACCGGGGGCCTGACAAAATAAAAGCCGCAAATGGGTTTGCGGCCGCGAGAGGGAGTATAGCTGATTTGTCGCGGCCGCGCCACCCCTGCCTGCCAAAACACAAAAATTCTACACTCATTTTGTTTTGTCAAACAAATGCAACAGGGGTCACTTTGGACGAACGGCAAACAAATTAGTCATCTATCCAATTCCCACACCATAACCTTCACATTTTGAATTGCTGACATATTTGCATACTAAAAACAATGAAGATAGTTGTCATAGGACTAAAGTAATAGGCGATTTTCGAAAAGTCTTCATATTTTGGTGTAAGAACTATAGAACGGACAGCTATATAAATAGCAGGCATTGATGAATAAAATGCCTGGTAAAACAACCAGGCTTTATTGATATTTCCAGAGGTGGCACCAATTTACGCTAACAGCGGGAATGTCAGTACGCCATAGTACTATAAGGAGATCATTCACATGAACAAAAAGTATTGGCCGTTCTTTGTTTCTTTTTTCTTAATAGGTACCTTTGCATTCTTGTTGGGTCAAAACCCATCAGATCGGGCATACTCTGCTTCGCCAATGGTGGATGACATTATTGTCATGCCACGAAACTATATGTTTACCTGGGGATCAAGTGGGCAAGGTATCTGGGTAAACAACACAGTGTACTGTTCTGCTAACCCTGATCATACTAAAGTTATTTATTGGCGCACAAATGACACAAATTCAAGCGCTGGGGTAAATGATTGGAATCCAAATGTAATTGTTGCAGGCCATTATGACATCTACGCCTTTATTCCAAATTACACACATAATGCAAACATTACAACCCAAGCACGATATTACTTTAATGGTAGTTTGTTAGCCACAATTGACCAAAATCAGGGCAAATGTAACCCAAATGTACCCGGTTCAGGTTGGGTACTTTTAGGACGCCGATTGTTAAACGCTGGAACTAGCGATACGATATCAATGCCTGCTCAAACCTCAGATAATCCTTACCGCTTAATTGCGGGAGATGGGTTAAAATTGGTATACGTACCGTCATCTCCCACACCCACTCCTCCTTCCGGGCCAATCGTTTTCTCTGGCAACCCAAGCAGCCGATTGTTTTTTGACAACAATGGTGAGCGAATTAACTTGGAAGTATGCGCTAATAATTTATCTGGTCAAACTGTAAGAGCACAACTTTCGCGCCCAGGCCATACTTATAATATTGTTTCACAACAAGCAACGAATCGTTGTGTAATCTTTTGGGACATGGATGGTCCGGGTACCGTTTTATTCAACACAAACTACACAACTCGTGCTGCATTAAACCAAAACCCTAATCCAAATTGGCCTGTACCCTGTTATACAGCAACGGGAGGGCAAGGTTTGTGCGATACTAACCGTCTTCTGGGTGGGGGATCCTCTGCGGGCTATAAATTGCCTTATACTGGAGGGGAATCTTATCTGCTCAGCCGCATTGATCATAATACAAATTCACCTGGAATTCAAAACCCGGCCTATGATTTTGTTCTACCAATTAATAGACGAGTTGTTGCCGCCAGACCTGGACGTGTAATACAGGTGGTTCAACATAATACGCTTTTTGCCTGCAACCGAAGTTATCAAATTTACGCAAATTTTATTGCCATACAACACCCTGATAACCAAGTGTCTTATTATGTTCACCTACGCCAAAATGGGGCAACTGTTCAACCCGGCAATCAGGTACAAAGAGGTCAGTTAATAGGGTATACAGGACGCTCAGGATTCATGTGTGGCGATCATCTCCATTTTGCTGTATTAAATCGCCCAGGGGGGCACCGTCTTCTCATTCCTTTTGAGGATACAGGGGGTATAGTTGACCCCATTGTCAAGACCACGATTAGCCAAAACTAAGGTGGAACA
>JAHDWJ010000035.1 GCA_023384415.1 Anaerolineae bacterium | reverse complement strand
GCCGGTTTGCCATTCGTGAAGGTGGTTTGACCGTTGGGGCTGGGGTTATCACCAAAATTCTGAACTAGAGTTTAATGACAGGCAGGTAATTGGGTGACTATAAAGTCCCCAGTTGCCTGCTTTTTGAGGTACTGGACAATGGCCAAAAAAGCGGTGCGAACCCACATCACTTTGCAGTGTGTGGAATGCAAAGAGCGCAATTACATTACAGAAAAAAACCGACGCAATGATCCTAGCCGCCTGGAATTCAAGAAATTTTGCCCACGCTGTCGCCAACATCAATTGCATCGTGAGACACGGTAAAGTAAACTATTAGGGCGTTTTAGGGGGTTAGCTCAATTGGTAGAGCAACGGTCTCCAAAACCGTAGGCTGCGGGTTCGAGCCCTGCACCCCCTGTTTTTATCTTCATCGTTACCCACCTCAGTTCGTTGTTCATCCCTGGCTGTTTTCATAATTGAACTGGTTGTGATGAAGCCATCGAACATTATGAGGGAGATGGAAAGGATATTGTGTCATGGCTGAAGTAAAAACAGAAAAGGAAAAGAACCAGTCAGGAACGAAGGAGAAGCAGATCAAGCCCCAAGAGTCTGCTTTTGTACGAATGCGGGATGGGATTGGTCGCTATTTTCGGGAAACACGTGGGGAGTTGCGCCGTGTAACCTGGCCTACCCGTGAAGAATCGCAACGACTGACAGGTGTTGTCATTGCTGTCTCTATTGTTTTTGCCCTATTTTTAGGGTCTTTGGATTTCGTTTTTTCCCGATTGGTTGGGGCGTTGATCAGCTTATTAAGTTAAAAAGACAACGACCTTTATAAGGCAATTGGACAAGGTTAAGCCATGAGCAGCCCGGCCGAAGAAAAAAAAGCAGCCTCAAAAGAAGAGAAATTGATCCCGGATGATGGGCGGGCCTGGTATGTGGTCCATTGTTATTCGGGGTATGAAAATAAGGTACGCCATAGTGTGGAGCAGCGTATCGAAACGATGGGGATGCAGGACAAAATTTTTGATGTGGTTGTCCCTACGGAAGAAGAGATTGAAATTAAGGATGGCAAGCGACGCAAAGTAGAGCGCCGTGTTTTTCCTGGTTATATTTTGGTGCAAATGATTATGAGTGAAGATTCCTGGTATGTAGTTCGCAATACGCCAGGGGTTACCGGATTCGTAGGGATGGGGAATGATCCAACACCGCTGCGGCCGGATGAAGTTGCCAAAATAATGAACCGGATGGAAGCGGAAGCCCCGAAGATGAAGTTTGATTTTCAGATTGGGGACAAGGTGCGTATTGGGGCTGGTCCCTTTGCTGATTTTATTGGCTCTGTGCGGGAGATTGATCCTGATAGGGCTAAGGTTCGGGTACTGGTTTCGTTTTTTGGGCGAGAAACGCCGGTGGAACTGGATTTCTTGCATGTAGAGAAAGTTTAGGTTTGGGCGGGTTGGATGGGATACAGGGTATAAGCCCTGGGGAAGTTCCAAACGCTCGTTTATTCTGTTCGGTAAGGAGGAGCCTGGTATTTAAGCCAAGCGATTGAACTCCCCGGAGGTAACAATATGTCAAAGAAAGTAAAAGCAATCGTTAAAATTCAGCTTAATGCAGGGAAGGCGACGCCGGCCCCGCCAGTTGGTACGGCTTTAGGCCCTCAAGGTATTAATTTGATGCAATTTTGCAAAGAGTATAATGCCAAGACGGGTAACCAGATCGGTCAGGTTATTCCAGTGGAAGTGACGATTTTCGCTGATAATAGTTTCACGATTGCGTTGAAAACCTCGCCTGCCGCTGAGTTACTGAAGAAGGCCGCGTCTGTGCCCAGAGGGTCTAAATCTCCGCTTAAGGAAAAAGTGGGGAGTATTACGCAGAAGCAGCTTCGGGAAATTGCTGAGCTAAAGCTGAAGGATTTGAATGCTCTGGATGTGGATGGGGCAATGAAGATTATTGCCGGAACAGCCCGAAGTATGGGGCTGACGATTGTTGATTAAGGATATGGTGGGAGGCCTGTTTAAGGCCGATAGAACCACGAGGTGTAATTATGGCAAAACACGGAAAGAAATATGCGGCCGCGGCCGCCAAAATTGATCCCCAGAAGAATTACAGCCGCGAAGAAGCGATTACTCTCATCAAAGAGACAGTCACAACTAAATTTGACCCTACTGTAGAGGTTCACATGCGCCTGGGGGTTGATCCTCGCCATGCCGACCAACAAATCCGGGAAGTGGTGGTTATGCCCCATGGTCTGGGAAAAACGGTGCGGGTGTTAGTTTTTGCTGAGGGAGAAGATGCGCGTCTGGCTCAAGAAGCTGGGGCGGATTTTGTGGCTGATGATGAGATGATCAAGAAAATCCAGGAAGGCTGGACTGATTTTGATGTCGCTATTGCCGTCCCTTCAATGATGGGCAAAGTGGGCCGGCTAGGGCGAGTTCTCGGCCCTCGTGGTCTCATGCCCAACCCCCGTGCTGGTACGGTGGCCCCTGGCCCAGATGTTCCCCGCCTGATTCAAGAAGCGAAAGCCGGTCGTGTCGAATTTCGAGTTGACCGTACAGGCAATATTCACGTGCCTATTGGCAAAGCCAGCTTTAGCCAGGAACAGCTGTTGGATAACCTGAATATGCTGATTGGGGTGGTCAAACGGGCACGCCCTGCGGCCGCTAAAGGGGCCTACTTCCGCCGTATGGTTATGGCCAACACGATGGGACCAGGCATTCGCGTGGATGTCCTTGAGGCAACGGCCTAAGGGATCAGGCTTCAGTTTTGACAATTAAATAATCTGTTGGTCAAACTCTGCGCCGTGCGATGGCGCGTTTCTCTGCCAAAGACAGTTGGTGTGGTGGGTTGAGCCGCTTAATAACCAACCGAGGTGGGGATTGGACAAAGAGACAAGGTCTTGGGCATAACATTTGCCCTTCCCTATTGTCAAGTTAATGTTCAAATCCTCATGCCCGGTGGGTATGAGGATTTTTTGTTTGGAATTAAACTCTAAAGCCAGGAGGAGGTGATTACCATTGGCTATTACACGTGAACGAAAAGAAGAGTTGATGGCGCAATATATTGATTTGCTCAAACAGTCAGATGCGGTTTTTATCGCTGAATATAAAGGTCTGAGCGTCAAAAAGTTGCAAGAGCTGCGAGCGGAAGCCCGTAAGGTCGGCGGTGTGGTCTATGTAACGAAAAATACGCTTTTGCTTAAGGCGTTGGCTGAGGTTGGTATGGCCGTGCCTGAAGCACAAATGAACGGTCAATTAGCGACCAGTTTCTCTTTAGGTGATGCCCCAAGTGTCGCTAAAACGTTACTGGATTTTGCCAAGAAAGAGGATTTGCTAACTGTTAAGGGTGGCGTATTAGGACCGAAGTTCTTAACCGTTCAAGAAGTGGATGCTCTATCTAAATTGCCGACGATGGATCAACTGCGTGCCCAATTGGTGGGTGTGATCAGTGCCCCAGCTCGCAATGTAGCCAGCATTATTGCCGGGGGTGTACGTCAGGTAGTAAATGTGCTTGATGCTTATACTCGCAAGGATGAATCGGCCGAAGCGGCTGCTTAGGTGAAAAGGAACGAAATCAGAAAGACGCCAAGATCGCTAAGAACATCCTGAGCAACTTTGGGTACTTTGTGATTCGTAATTCCTATTAAAGTCAAAAATTAACAGGGAATGGCGCAAGAAGGAGTAAATGCCATCTGCGACCATCATTTTACAGGAGAACAATTACAATGGCTGATTTAGCAAAGTTAGTAGAGGAACTCAGCGGCCTGACCCTGCTGGAAGCAGCTGAGTTGACTAAAATGTTGGAAGAGAAATGGGGTGTGAGCGCGGCCGCACCCGTCGCTATGGGGATGATGCCAATGGCTGGGGCTGCTGCGGCCGCTCCCGTTGAAGAAGTTGAAGAACAAACCGAGTTCAACGTCATCCTGACTGGGGCCGGTGACAAGAAAATCAACGTCATCAAGGAAGTCCGTGCCCTGACCGGGTTGGGTCTCAAGGAAGCCAAAGATGTGGTAGAGGCGACCCCCAGCACGATTATGGAAGCGGTAACCAAAGAAGCGGCCGCCGACGCCAAAGCCAAATTGGAAGCGGCTGGGGCTACGGTTGAAGTTAAGTAATCGTTTGTCAGACCGTTAGCCGTTGAGCTAAAATCAAACAACCTACAAGGGTCGTAAGGCTTTTGTGGGTTGTTTTGTTTATGGAACTATTCACCCTCATCCCCAGCCCTTCTCCCGACACGGGAGAAGGCAGCTTCCCTCTCCCTGGAGAGAAGGGTAGGGTGAAGGGGTAGTTTTGATTCACCCTCATCCCCAGCCCTTCTCCCGACACGGGAGAAGGCAGCTTCCCTCTCCCTAGGGAGAGGGCCAGGGTGAGGGGCATCCCCCAAAGGATTTGTTATGTCTACTTTGATCCCAGATAGTTACCGTGATCTCCTGGATGGGCCAGTGTTGGTAACGTTGGTGACCCTGCTGCCAGATGGTCAACCCCATGCCTCGCCAGTCTGGTGCAATTATGACGGCACCCATATCTTGTTAAACACAACCCGCGGCCGCCAAAAAGAGAAAAATATGAAGGCGCGGCCGCAAGCCACTGTTCTGGCTGTTGATCCAACCGACCCGTACCGCTACCTGGAAGTACGCGGCCGCATCGTCGAAATGACCGAGGAAGGTGGCGTAGAACACATCAGCCAGTTAGCCAAATTGTATGCCGGGGCAGAGAGCTATTATGGCGACTTTGCCCCAGCCGAACGCCGCCTGACTGAGACCCGTGTCGTCTGCAAGCTAGTGCCAACCAAAGTTGTGGCACATGGTTGAGTTTCTCGTTTCTGGTTTTAGGGGATGACGATATGAAAATCCAGGCGGCAATTCTTGAGGGAGTAGGGCAGCCATTTATCCTTGATGAACTGGACCTGGCTGAACCAGGGCCAGGAGAACTGTTGGTGCGAATGGCTGCCAGCGGCGTGTGCCATAGTGATTGGCATTTAGTAACCGGGGCTACCAAACACCCCTTCCCCCTGGTGCCCGGCCATGAAGGGGCGGGAATTGTCATGGATGTCGGACCAGAGGTTAAACGGCTGCAACCCGGTGATCATGTGGTGATGAATTGGGCCCCAGATTGTGGCTACTGCTTTTATTGTCAGCATGGACAAACCAATTTGTGTGAAACCTTCACCCGCCCCATCTGGGGGGGCACAATGTTGGATGGGACGACCCGTCTGCAATACCGGGGCAAACCCACTTACCATTTTTGTGGTCTGGCTTCTTTTGCCGAATATGCCGTCGTATCGGAACGTAGCTGCACCCCCATTCGGCGAGATGTCCCTTTACCCATCGCTGCGTTGGTGGGTTGTGCTGTTTCTACTGGGGTCGGGGCGGTAATTTATACGGCGGGGGTGCGGCCAGGGGAGACAGTGGTGGTGTTGGGATGTGGCGGGGTGGGGTTGAATATTATCCAGGGGGCGGTATTGAGCGGCGCGGCCGCGATCATCGCTCTGGATAACAATCCGCACAAAGAGGCCCTGGCCCGTCAATTTGGGGCAACCCACTTCATTCCTTCCGGGGCCAATAGTAGAGGGGATGTACTGGAGCTAACCAGCGGCCGCGGTGCCGATTACGTCTTTGAGGCGGTTGGTTTACCTGCGCTGCAAGAGTTAGGGCTGCGCCTGACCCGTCCCGGTGGAACTTTAGTGCTGGTGGGGCTTTCCCACGTTAAAGAGCCAACCAACCTTTCTGGGGCGTTCATCGCCCGCCAGGGCAAAATCATCAAGGGCAGCTATTACGGCAGCATCAACACTCACCGAGATTTCCCCCTGCTGCTCGATTTATATATGGCGGGCAAACTGAACCTGGACAGCCTGGTCTCTCAGCAATATACCCTGTCGCAAATTAACGAAGCGTATCAGGCGATGCTGACCGGCGATGTAGCCCGCGGGGTGGTTGTCTTCTAAAACCATTCGCCTATTCTCCAATTAATTCTTCGATACCTTATGCTACAATAGCAGCATGGTCACTTTGTCTGAGCAGCAACAAGCTGTTTACCGCCGCTCTTTTCGCCAACGCCTGGCTCAACAGCATTCCACCAGGGAGGAAGCCCGGCGATACGCTTTGGCGGCCGCACAGGCTATTATTCCTCAAATCGCGGCCGCCATCCCATCTGCCCAAAAAGTTTACCTCTTTGGCTCTATCATTCAGCCGGGACGGTTTCACCAGCAGTCAGATATAGATGTTGCCGTCGTGGGAAGTACAGCCGCCGATTATTTTGTCTTCTGGCGAGAATTAGAAACAGCCCTACCTGATTGGGTGATTGATTTACGGGATATTACCGATGAGTCTCCCTTTGCCAGCCGGGTGAAGCGCACCGGGGTATTGTTTTATGAACGAACCAATCCGTCCACTACAAGCTGAGATCGGTGATGATTTACAGACCATTGCGGCCGCCTATGAGCAGCTACAAAATTTGAGCCGACGCCCTCTGGATTCAGAGACATCCATTTTGGTCGCCTACCATCTTCACGTCCTATATGGGCTATTTGAAAATTTATTTACCCGTATCGCCGTCAATTTTGGCAACCACATAGACAATTCAGCCCAATGGCATACCCTGTTGCTAAAACGAATGACACTGGACATTCCTGAGATACGTTCCCCGTCATCAGCCAGGAAATGTTTGGTTATCTAGACGAGCTACGGCGGTTCCGACATCTGTTCCGCAATGCCTACGTTTTACGGTTTGATCCTGACCGCCTAAACCTGGTCATGCGGGATGGGTTACGCCTACAACAGATTTACCAGGTAGAGATAAATGCGTTTCTCCATTTCTTAGATGCCCTATGATTTGGGCTTTGGCCTGATAAGTGAAAGCCTGCGTTTCACCCTTCACGACCCTCGTCAACCACCAATGAGACAACTTTAAACTGGTTCACATCCACAATCCCTAGATCAGAAATGCGAAGTTCAGGGATAACCACCAGGGCCAGCAGACTTAACTGCATGTAGGCATTGTTGAGCCGACAGCCACACGCCTGAAACGCCTGCACCATCCGGGCCGCTTTGGCCGCCACCACCTCAGCCCGCTCATCAGACATCAGCCCGGCAATGGGCAGCTCAACCAGAGCTACCTCTTCCCCCTGCCGGTATACCACAATCCCCCCACCCACCTGCCCCAGCCGATTCACCGCCAGGGCCATATCTTCCCGGCTGGTACCCACAACCAATAGATGATGGCTGTCATGGGCGACGGTGCTGGCAATGGCGCAGGGAACAGTGAGGCCAAACCCTTGCACAAATCCATTAACGACCCGCCCTGTGCCCTGATGTCGTTCTACCAGGGCCAGATGAGCCACATCTAGCCGGGGATCGATCTGGATGCGTCCATCGGCGACGGGCAAGGCGCGGGTGAGGGCACGGGTGGGAGCCTGGTTTTCGATGACCCCAATGACGCGCACCATGACTGGTTCTGGGCTGGTTGAGGGGATGTTAAAGTCAGTAGCGGTGTAGGTTTTGCCCAGGTGGACGGTGTTACGAGCGAAAGAGGGGTACGCGGCCGCAGCCATCTCCACCCTCAGCCGCCCATTTTCCGCCACCACCTGCCCATTAGCAATGACCATCTCAATGGGCAGGGTTGCTAAATCAGAGGTGAGAACAATATCCGCATAGCGGCCAGGGGTGATGCTGCCAATCTCCTTCTCCAGACCAAAATGGGTGGCTGTATTCAACGTCACCATCTGGATGGCGGTCATTGGCTTTAACCCCTGGGCGATGGCATGGCGCACCACCCGGTTAATATGCCCCTCATGCACCAGCGTCCCTGAATGGCTGTCATCGGTGCAGAGAATGAAGTTGCGACTGTCTAATCCTTGTTCGGTAATCGCCTTGATCTGGCTGGCGACATCATACCAGGCCGAGCCGAGGCGGAGCATCGCTTTCATTCCCTGGCGTACCCGGGCAATGCCATCTTCCAGGCGGGTGCCCTCATGATCATCTTCTGGGCCACCGGCCACATACCCATGAAAGGGCAGTCCCAAATCGGGTGAAGCATAATGGCCGCCGATGGTTTTGCCGGCCTGCCGGGTGGCGGCCATTTCAGCGTGCATCTTGGGGTCGTTCTGATAAACCCCAGGGAAGTTCATCATCTCTCCCAGGCCAATGATGTTGGGCCAGGTCATCGCTTCGGCCACTTCAGCCGGGCCGATGGCTGCCCCTGGGGTTTCTAAGCCGGGGGCACTGGGAACGCAGCTGGGCATTTGCACATAGACGTTGATGGGCTGGTTCAGGCTCTCGTCATGCATCAGACGGACGCCGGGCAGCCCCAGGACGTTAGCGATTTCGTGGGGGTCTATGAACAGGCTGGTGGTGCCATGGGGGATGACAGCGCGGACAAATTCGGTGACGGTGATCATGCCGCTTTCCACGTGGAGATGCCCATCACATAGGCCAGGGACCAGGTAGCGGCCGCGTGCCTTCATGATCTGTGTCTCTGGGCCAATGGTATGGGCCGCAGAGGGGCCGACATAGGCGATGCGGCCGCAGATCACGGCTACATCTGTGTGAGGAATAATCTCCCCGCTGTGTACATTCACCCACTGCCCATCCTGAATCACCAGGTCAGCCGGCCGCCGACCCATCGCCACATCCACTAAAAGCTGGGCTACCTCAGACCAACGGTATCTCGGAGACATGGGACACACCCCCTAACAATCAGGCCATCACAATTTATACACCTCATTATACCTGACCACCCTTACGCAAAGATACCTCTCTGGCAAAAATTCACCCATAAGAGAGAATAATGGGAACTCTAGGGAAGCAGGGCGCCAGGGGAGTTACACTTTTCCATCCCTGTTCCTTCCCATCCGTGTTTCTTCCATCTATAGCTGCTTTCAGGAGAATTAATCATGGAGATTATTTTTACATTCAGCAACCTGTATATTATGCCATTTTGGCTTTTGATGATTGCGCTACCCCATTGGTCTTGGACACAGCGCATTATGCGTTCATTTTGGCCGGTAGCGGGCCTGGCCCTGCTTTATGCGCTCATGCTCCTGGTCCAGCTATTTTCATCGGCTGGCGGTTTGCTTGAGCCAACCCTCACGGGCATTGCCGCTTTGCTCAGCACACCTGAAGGGGCGGCAATCGGCTGGGTACATTTTCTGGCCTTTGATTTGTTTGTCGGCCGCTGGGCTTATCTGGATAGCCGCGAACGTGATCTGAGCGTATGGTTGGTTTCGCCATCTCTCTTGTTCATTTTAATGGCCGGCCCGTTGGGCCTTCTTCTCTATCTGCTGGTACGCTCATTACCACGCCGGCAAATTATGTAGGGGTTTCAGAGATTCGGAGTTGGCATAAAATGCCCGGCGTTACCACCAGAGGTTTTGCGAAAGGCACAGAATCAAGAATATTATTCCATTGACAATACTGTACTATATACAGTATAATGCATCACATGGTAAACAACAACGAAAAAGAAGAGCTATATGACAAATTGCTGCTTGAACTGCGGCGTGGCATCTTGATGTTGGCAGTGTTAAGCCAGCTAAAAGAGGAGCAGTATGGCTACTCCCTCAAGCAGATGCTGGATGAGCAAGGGATGGAGATTAACGAAGGGACGCTCTACCCCCTGCTGCGCCGTCTGGAGTCTCAAGGGCTGCTTGAAAGTGATTGGCAGGTGGTGGATGATACCCGCCCCCGCCGTTACTACAAGATGAGCCAGGAAGGAGAAATGATTTTTGCTAATCTCATCCAGGAGTGGCAAGCCCTGGTGGTGGTGATGAATCAACTGTTAGAAGGTGGCAAAAAAGTTAGTTGATGAAGGGGAACATTTTTTCGTCATCGGCCACCTGGATGGCGCCTTTATTGATGAATGAAAATTTGTAGCGCGATTTTCTAAATCGCGTATCGAACTGGAAATTCGATATACGAAGGAGTTGCATAGATGAATGCGAATGAAATGATTGAGCGGTATGTTCATGAAGTGGGCCAACATCTACCCCGCAAAACACGTGCCGATATTGTTCTGGAACTGCGTTCTTTGCTGCTGGATACGTTAGAAGAGCGCAGTGCGGGTGAACCTACGCCGCAAATCGCGGCCGCGCTGCTACGTGAATTTGGTCATCCTGAAGAAATGGCTGCCCAATACCACCAAACTGAGTACCTGATTGGGCCAAAACTTTTCCCCACTTACAAAACAGTGATTACGATTACTCTAAGCATTATTGGGGGGCTGCACCTGCTGGGGTTAGGTTTTGTTTTGTGGCAAGAAAGCGGGGCGAACTTTGTCAGCCAACTGTTTGACTTTATCTTCGCTTTTGCCCGTTCGGTAATTCTGAATGCGGGTATTGTCACCTTGATTTTTGCCCTTATTGAGCGGGTGGGTACTGATTCAGTTGATCTCCCCAAAAAGGCCAAAATGTGGGATCCGTTTGCTCTACCGCCTGTGAAAGACCCGAACCGGGTGGATCGACCAGAATTGGCGGTGGGCATTTTCTTTGGTCTGTTATTTGTCTTCTGGCTCAATCTTCTGGCAACCTGGTTTGGTGAGTCGGATTTAAGTGGTGATGCAGTCTGGATTGTGCAGTTGACGGCGGCCGCGTTCGTGCAGATGATTCCCTGGATGACCGCTTCTTTACTGGCAGAAGTGGTGCTAAAAGGGGTCGTGCTTCTGCAAGGGCGGTGGCAGCGGCTAACACGCTGGTTGGAGATAGCTACCTTGAGTTTTGGGCTTTATGTGACCTATCGCATTTATCGCCTGGATGAAATTTCTACCGTGCCCATCTTCACAACCGGGATCAAGCTGATATTAGGCATCATCATCCTGGTAAGTGTGATAGAGCTTACGGTTAAGCTGCTCAAACTATTATGGGGGCAATCGTTTACCCCACCAACCCTCTTTGACAGAATCCGGCTGGCGAAATCAGGCTAGAAATCGCCCGGCCAGCCATTTTTGTAGGCTATGGATTTTAAGTTGTAAGGCTACACCTTTTTGACTAAGAACGCGATTTCGGTAGCAAAGGTGAACGGGGTGATCTGCCAACCGCGCTGCTGGATGAGGGGGATGAACTGGTCGGTGTAATGGGTCGCCATGCCTTTGTCCCGGCCACCTAAACTGTGGGCGGGGAAGGAGATGAGCAGGTATGGGGCTTGCAGGGCATCGAGAATGGTCGCGGCCGCGTGCTTATCCGTTTGTTCCAGGCAGGGTAAGGTTTTGAGCAGCAGCACCAGGTCGGCTGGTTCGTTGGGGGGGGGGGTCAGCAAGTCACGGGGTTCGGCGCGGCCGCGTACCCCCGCTAACCCCATAAACTCCCCCAAGAAGGCCATCATATCTGTATACACATCATAAGCCACATATTCAACCTCTGGGCTGAAGGGCATCCAGGGGAGAGTGAGGGGGTTGAGGCCACAGGCCAGGTCTAGCACTTTGTGGATGGGGGGCAGGTCGGCCAGGGTGGTGCGGTAGAACTCGTCGAGGATGGGCAGCCGCTCGGCGGTAGAGGTGTGTAAGCGCAGGAGTTGGGTGCAGGTATGCTGGAACGCGGCCGCGTCCCCCACCGTCTTTCGCAGTTGGGCCAACGCCCGGTCATAATTGATCTTGCTTTCCTGATACGCCCCGGCCACCTGATGCAGCTTGTTTTTGGTCGCCTTGACCGCTTCCTTGAAGCTGCCCCGCACCGCCAGTTCCCGCTCCCCCAGCCGCCGGATGAGGTCAGGGGTGAGGTGGCGGTATTTGGGGGTGACCTGGATCGCGGCCGCGAGTTTGTCTAAAGATGAAGTTGGCAAATCCACAATATATACCTCGGTTCATAATTATCGAATACTTTAGTGTGTAGAGTGATAGTATTCATTTTGTTACACTTGACAATCATGATTGATAAGGCGTTTGCCAAAGTTTTAAGAAATTTACGGCATGAAAAAAATTTCAGCCAGGAAGCCTTCGCATTCGAAGTTGGCATTCATAGAACTTACGTAAGCCAACTAGAGCGTGGCCTTAAAAGCCCATCCTTGAAGACAATTCAGAAAATTTCTCAAGTACTCGGTGTCAATCTAAGTGAATTAATGGCTTTGGTCGAAATAGAAGCTAGCAAGGAAAATTTATCCAGTGTATAAATTAACACCAGAAGAAGAAATCCGTCTTTTGCAAGGTATTCAAGCCATATATGCTATCCCTTTTATCCATGATATAACTGATTTTATTTGGGAAGCTCTGTTTTCATACACAAAATCTATTCCAATCGTTGATCCGTTAACAACCAGCCGGAAAAAACTTCTCTACGACGTGGTGGATGAATCTTCTAAAATAGGCTGGTCCATAAAAGCCATTCAGAAATCACTGAACCTACCGACTACTTTTGAACTTGTCATTCAACGAGCCGACATATTCAAAAAAAGCACCGTTTTGGGATTTGAGCAACTAGACATCAATTCGCACCCACAAAGATTAGGTGAGGCTTTATTGCAGCACTGGTATAGCAAAGTTGTGAGTGATGCAATCACACAAAATGTGTTAGACAAACGTGTTTGTATCCTCTTGAAATCGCCAAATCGCACCAAATATGCCTATTTTGAAAAGAAATTCACTATTTATGAGGCCAAAGACCTGGCATGGTATTGGACAGACATAACTAAAACAGGTTTACAAGGAAGTCGCAAAGCAGACAATTTTGTGGTTTTTCGATGGTATCCAAACCAAAAGCAACTCTTTGAAAGGTTCTATCTCCCCCAAGATACTTTTACATTTGAACTAAAGCCTCTGCGATTGGCCCCTGATGAAGCCGTCCGTTTGTTCTTGCGTTTGCCAGGCAGTTAAGAATATTTGTAGCAAAAAGCTGCATTAACAAAGGTGGTACTGCATTTCCTACTTGATGAGCTTTTTCAATATACGAGCCTGTAAATCTGAAATCATCCGAAAATGATTGAAGTCTTGCCGCTTCACGAATTGTAATTAATCTTTGTTCTTTTGGATGACCAAACCGCCCCGAGCCCGGATGAAAAACCCATCGGGTAATCGTTGGAGCAACCATTTCAAAGTCTAATCTACCATAAGCACCGCTATAACCAGATTGTGGCCGAAGTTCTTCTGGCAGGTTTTTTAATCCTTCGCCCGGTTTGATTGAGGCGATACGGGCAAACTGTTTTGGCCGCAGCTCTCGAGTAATATGATCAAATAATTCTTTTGACTCAAATCGCATCATTTCTTGGTAATCATTTTCAGGGTCAAAGGTGTAAGGCATCGGTTCATAGCCTTCGCCATTCTCTAATACAGGTAAATCTGAAATTGCTGACCAGGCAGAGCGATATTTTCTAGTTACGCTAAACAAAGTTCTTATTTCTTCTTGTGCAAATGTTGCAGGAGGAAAAGATGGCAAAATGCCAGTTCGTGAGGCAAAAAAGAAAGCACGTTGACGAGTCTGCGGTACACCATAATGATGCGCCCAAATAACCTTAGCTTCTACTTTATAATCTAAAGATTCAAGGGTTTCAATAATTTCATTTCGAACTGCCCCCTGATAAGCGTTGTAAATAGGCGCAACATTTTCCAAGAATACGACCTTTGGCCGTAACTCCTTTACAAAATCGAGATAATATCGGAATAACAAATTACGAGGATCTTCTAAAAATCTATACGCGGCAGGCACATTCTTAGAAAAACCCTGGCATGGTGGGCCACCGACAAGACAATCTAAATTCCCTTGTCGCAGTCCAAGTTTGCTCATGATCTGCTGAGGCTTTAGTTCAGTCACATCTGCATTAAAAAGTTCAGCTTCAGAATGATTCAATTTAAAGGTTTTTAATGCCCTACCCCACTTATCAATAGCAGCAAGAATTCTAAAGCCTCGTTTAGATAATCCCCAAGACATACCACCACAACCGGCAAACAAATCAATAACTGTTGGTTGGTCCATTTTCTCACCAATGATGCAAATTGTTTAATCAATACTGCATATTATAGTATTCAATTTGTTTGTGCAAATTTGTCTATTATGGGGGATAGCCCCACACAAAACGGTTGCCCCCATATTTTACGTGAGGTCGAGTATGTCTCGCTTAACTAACCCTGCGGCCGCAAATTGGCCATCAACTGCATCATAAACCGTAAATTGTGGATGGTTGCCAGGCGGGGGTAGAGGGTGTCGTTGATTTTGAACAGATGATGCAGGTAGCCGATGGTGTAATGTTGGCAAGTGTGGCAGTCGCAATGCGGGGAGAGGGGTTCGTTCCGTTTGATTAGCTTGTCGTCGTTGATGTAAAGGAAGTGGAACCAGTCCCCATTGAGGGGTTGGGCCGGGTCAACGGTGAAGCACCACAAGCGGCCATGCCGGGCGTCCCGGGTAGGCATGGTGCTGTCGAACAGGTTGTAACCGACGCGGCCGCAAGCCAACACATTGGCCGGATGCCCCACCCCCAACGCATGAAGGGTAAACTCCTGGGGAATCAGCTCCCGGGTGAGGGTCAACATCTCTAGCAGCAAATTCCCCTGGCTGTCCAGCGGCCATCCCCCATACCCATACCCATCGAACCCTATTTCCAGGAGCTGCCCGGCACATTGTTGGCGCAGCTCCTGGCTGTTCCCCCCCTGGACGACGGCGATGAGGCGCGGCCGCGTCTGACCCACCAATTTCTTCTCCTGCACCAACCGATCAAATTCCGCCCGGCACCGTTTAGCCCATTTCACCGTCCGCGCCACCGATTGGGCCTGCGTCGCCAGAGGGTCATCAGGGTGAGTACAATCATCCAGACAAATGATCACATCCGCCCCATAACTAAGCTGCAGCTGAATGCTTTTTTCTGGGGTCAGGTTAAACTTACGCTCACTCCCTTCCAGGTAAAAGGTCGCCCCCCGGTCGGTAATCGTGCCGCTTTTGGGCTTTTGGCGGATGAGGGAGTACACCTGAAACCCACCTGAATCGGTGAAGATGGGGCCAAACCAGCCAGACATCCGGTGCAGCCCCCCCAACGCCTGAATGGTCGTTGAGCCAGGCCGCTGCAACAGATGAAACACATTCATCTGCACCGCCTGAATGCCACAGCCGCGCAAATCTTGGGCGTCCACACTGCGGACCACTCCCTGGGTGCCATCCGGTAAAAAAGCAGGTAATGGCAGGTCGCCGTGTGGAAGAGAGAGAACATTCATAGGATTGAAGATTGTAGGTTTCGATTGACGATTGACGATTGGACCAAAATCGTCAATCTACAATCGCAAATCGTAAATAAGCTGATGAGACCCCCCATTCCCCCTGACTTTTTAGCCCGGATGCACACCTTGTTGGGTGACGACTATCCAGCCTTTGCCCAGAGTTATGACGCGCCGGGGGTGGTGGGGCTGCGGGTCAATACGTTAAAGATTGCCCCAGTGGATTTTAACCGAATTGCCCCGTTTACGCTTATGCCCGCCGGGGAATGGGATGCGGCCGCCTTCCACCTCATCCCATCAATAACCAATACACCTATAACCAATACCCCCCTCCCCCCTGGCAAGCACCCCTACCACTGGGCTGGCCTCTATTACCTGCAAGAACCTTCGGCGATGGTGGTGGGGGCGTTGATGCGGCCGCAGCCGGGCGAATGGGTGCTGGACCTGTCAGCCGCGCCGGGGGGCAAATCCACCCACCTGGCCGCCCTCATGGGGGATAAGGGGCTGCTGGTGAGCAATGAGATAGATCGCGGCCGCGCCCACATCTTAGCCGATAACCTGGCCCGTTGGGGGACATACAACAGCCTCATCACCAATGACACCCCGGAAAAGCTGGCCCAAACCTGGGGCGCCATCTTCGACCGGGTGCTGGTAGATGCCCCTTGCTCCGGCGAAGGGATGTTCCGGCGGCAGGGGGGTTTTGCCTGGAGCGAGAGCATCATCCAGGCCTGTGCCCGGCGGCAAAAAGGGATTCTCGCCGCCGCCGCCGACCTGGTGCGGCCTGGGGGAAGGTTGGTTTACGCCACCTGCACCTTCGCCCCCGAAGAAGATGAGCAAGTCATCGCCCATTTTCTGGCCCAACGACCAGAGTTCTCCCTGATCGCCCATCCTCACTGGGCTGGCCTGTCCCCTGGTCATCCCGATTGGGCTGATGGGCAGCCAGAACTGAGCCAGACGGTTCGCCTGTGGCCTCATCGGTTCATGGGGGAAGGGCATTTTGTGGCTGTCATGGAGCGGGAAGCTCCCGGCCGCGAGCCGTCAGTCGTGAATCAGCCAAAGCGCCGTCCATTCAAAACAAATAATTTCATCCCCAACGAGTGGCGAGGGTTTGCCGGGCAAACTTTAGCAGTAGATTTCCCAGCGGAGCAGTTTCATTTCGCCGGGAATAAGCTGTACCTTTTGCCCGAACAGGCGATTGATACGGGGAAGCTCCGGCTGGTGCGGTATGGACTGCTGCTGGGGGAGTTAAACAAGGGGGTGTTTAAACCAGCCCACCCTCTGGCTCTGGCCTTAAGCAAAGGTGAGGTGAATGCCGTCTTGGATTTCCCTGCGGCCGCTGGGCAGATTACCGCCTATCTGGCAGGGCACGATTTCCCAGCGGATGGACCGGATGGCTGGGTGCTGGTAACGGTGGATGGGTATGGGTTGGGTTGGGGAAAGCGGGTGCGCGGCCGCGTCAAAAACCATTACCCCCACCCCTGGCGGCAGCGTTGACCGTTTGCCTTTGGCCGCAAATGGTATGAAAATCAGGGGAGTGTGCGGGGTGGCGAGTAGGCGAGTGGGCGAGCCTGCCTATTTCATAATTCATCCTTCCCCTACAGGAGCTTCATGGAATTAAAAAGTTTATTGAAAGCGATGCGGCCGCGACAATGGCCCAAGAATGTCCTCTTTATTTACGCGCCATTGGTGTTCGATGGCAAATTAGACGAGCCGCTCAGTGTGGCCCGCGTGACCGTGACAACGGTCCTGTTCATCTTGATGTCCAGTGCCATTTATCTGCTCAACGATTTAGCCGATGTGGAAAGTGATCGGCAGCACCCGGATAAACAGAACCGGCCCATTGCTTCGGGGAAACTGCCAGAAGGGGTGGCGTGGGCGGCCGCGTTTCTGTTTGCCACCTTTGCCCTGGCCGGGGGGTTCCTGCTCACCTGGCAGCTAGGCGTGATCCTACTCCTCTACCTGGGCAAACAGATCGCCTACTCCTATTGGCTCAAGCGGGTGGTGCTGCTGGACGTGTTTGTCATCGCCATCGGTTTTGTGCTGCGGGTGGGGGCCGGGGTAGCCGTCATCGAGGTAGAGCGGTTCTCCCCCTGGCTTTATGTGTGTGCCGGGCTTCTGGCCCTTTTCCTGGGGTTTGGCAAGAGGCGGCAGGAGCTTGTCTTATTAGGCAGCACCGCTGAGAGCCACCGCTCCATTTTAGCTGAGTACAGCATCGAATTGTTAGATCGCATCATCGGCATCGTCACCACCAGCCTGCTGGTTGCCTACTCCCTTTACACCTTCCTGGCCGAAGGGCTGCCGGAAAACCATTTGATGATGTTGACCATACCGTTCGTTATGTACGGCATTTTCCGCTATCTATACCTCATCCATATCAAAGGGGAAGGGGGCGCACCAGAAGATATTTTCTTCAAAGACCGCCCTTTGCAGGTAGATATGGCTTTATGGGGCGTTATGGTAATGGTGTCGTTGTATATTGCTTGAAACTATGCTCCCCATCCAAACCACAGCCCCCGGTAAAATTATCCTTTTTGGTGAACATGCGGTCGTCTATGGCTACCCGGCTATTGCGGCTCCGGTAACGCAGGTGCGGGCTACTGCCCGGATTGAGCCGGGGGATGGCTCAGGGGCGCGGCTGGTGCTGCCTGATCTGGGGCGAATGCAGTCGCTGCTGGAAGCGGCCGCCGATGATGCCCTGGCCCTGGCGATTCACCTGGTCAAAGAGGCGGCCGGCCTCAGTGAACTGCCCGATTTTTCCCTGACCGTAACCAGCAGTATCCCTATTGCCAGTGGGTTGGGCAGTGGGGCGGCGGTGACGGCGGCCGCGGTGCGGGCCCTGGCCCTTTTCCTTAACCGGCCCGATCTGGCAACCAATGAGCAGGTATCTGCTCTGACTTATGAGGTGGAACGCATCCATCATGGCACCCCCAGCGGCATAGATAACACAGTAGTCAGCTATGAGCAGCCTATCTTTTTTGTGCGCCAACAGCCCCATAACCGGATTGAGCCGTTCCCGGTGGGGCGGCCGCTTTATTTTTTGATTGGGGATACGGGAGTTGCCAGCCCCACGAAGCTGGCGGTAGGGGATGTGCGGCGGCAGTGGGAAGCGGCACCGGACCGGTTTAACCATTTGTTTGCGGGATGCGGCCGCCTCACTGAAGCCGCCCGTGAAGCCATCGAACAAGGGGACCTGGCCCGGCTGGGGGAGTTGATGCAGGCGAACCATGCCCTGCTGCAAGAGATGACTGTTTCTTCGCCGGAACTAGATAGATTGGTCGCGGCCGCGTCTGCGGCAGGGGCGTTAGGGGCTAAGTTGAGCGGTGGGGGCCGAGGGGGGAATATGATCGCCCTGGTGAGGGATGCGGCCGCGTCGTCCGTCCGCCAGGCCTTGATCCAGGCCGGGGCCAAACAGGTGCTGGCAACTACCCTTCCCCAAACCTAAAACGCCCTGGGCAAGTTTCATGCCCAGGGCGTTTCCTCAATCAATCACAGCTTACAGCTAGAAAGTCTATTCACCACCAGGGGCTAACTCTACCTCAATACGGGTAAACCCGGCCCCAGTTTTATCCCCACTAATCCCTTCCAGAGCTTTCTTAGCCAGATCAGTACGGTACACATCACTAGACGGGGCAGACGAAATGACATTGCCATCCAGAGCCACCCGCACCGTCTGATCAAACAGGGTCGCATTCATCACCCCAATCCCATCTGGGGACGGCCAGATCAGAGCGTTCACCTCATTCAACTGCCAGCGCATGTGGCTGTTGCCCAGCGTCGTGCCGGCGTTGAGAACATGCTGCACACAGGCATCAAAATTATCCCGGCAGAACATCCAACCCCGGAAAGTCGCCCGCAGGAACCTTTCCGTCACATCCTCGTTCCCCTCACGGGCCAACCAGCTGCGATCCGCCCAGAGGGCGTCCTGCAACATGGCCGTGCCCACTTCATTGAAGTTGATCACGTTCAGGTCTTCTGGCTGATACAGTTGCCCGGTGGCCGGATTGATCGCTTCCAACACCTGGGCATATTCGTTGTAAATCATCGCCTCGGCCGCGTCAATTTCACCGGTCAGGAGCAAGGTCATGTCAAACGGTTGGATACGAATGGTTACGTCATTAGGGTTGTCGGGGTCTATGCCAGCTGCCCGTAAAGCGGCAAATACTTCATGCTCATTGCCAAAATCCCACACCCCTACCCGTTTACCACGCAGATCGGCCACGCTGTTAATCCCAGCACTCTTGAAGGAGACTTCCAGGGTACCACTGCGTTGGAAAATTTGGGCCACATTGACCAGATCGGCCCCGGCCTGATTGGATTCTAAAACTTTGGGCACCCAGGCGACACAATATTCGGCCCCACCATTGACACAAACTTGCTGCGGCACAATATCAGGGGCCCCTTCTAAAATGGTGACATCCAATCCTTCTGCCTCGTAATACCCCTCGGCCAGGGCGGCATAGTAACCAGCAAATTGAGATTGGGCCACCCATTGCAACTGAAGGCGCACGGGGGTCAGGGCGGTATCATCCCCGCCGCGGCCGCCGCAAGCCACCAGAGCCAACAAGACAATAATCAGCAATAAAAACAGCTTTTTCCCTTGATGTTTCATCTTCCGTTCTCCTCGTATATATTGATTGACAATTGATAACTGGCTAGACAACAGGGGAATTCATCTGACAATGGTTGATGTTGATCTGATCACCTCCTATAAAAATAGTGCTGAGGGCTGAGGACTGAGTGAGTATCTACAAGTTCCGCTCAATTCCCAGGAGTTCCTATTTCTTTTAATTATCCTGGTGTGCGGCCGCCCACGGGGTCACCAGCCGTTCTATCCAGACTACCAGAGAATAAAACAAAATACCAATGAGGCTGGCAACCAGGACAGCCGCCCAAGTGTTGTCAAAGCGCAAACTGGACGCTTGTTGGGTCACATATTTGCCGATAGTGTTGCGCTCAGCCCCAAAAAAATCAGCCACAATGGCCCCAATCATGCTCAAAACGCTGGCTACGCGCAAGGCACTGAATAAAAAGGGAAGCGCATTGGGCACCCGCAGGGAGAATAAAATTTTGAGGTCACTGGCGGCGTAAGAGTGCATCAACTCTAACGCTTCTGGCTTTATCTCCGTCAGGCCACGTACCGTGTTGATGAGAACCGGAAAAAAGACCATCATCGCCACAATCATCATCCAGGAGAGCGGGTTGGTGGGGCCAAACCAGTTAAACATAATGGGCGACATGGCGATAATGGGCACAGAGTTGGCGGCAATGGCGAAAGGCATCATGGCTTCACGTAGAGCCACAAACCGGGCCGTGATGAACGCCATACCAATGCCAACAGTTGTGCCAATGATGAACCCCCCAACGGCCCCACGAGTCGTGCTGTAAACCCGCGGCCGGATGAGAGGCCATTGGTCGAACAGTGAGGCCAGAATGGCGGAAGGGCGTGGCAGCAAAAATTGCCTAATGTCTAGCAGCCGGGTAGCCATTTCCCAAACCAGCAGCACCGTCACCGCTACCACGATGGTGGGCAGGTAATAATAGAGGCGGTTTTTCCAAAGGGTTAATGACATGGGTCAGGCTAATTTAGATGGAAAGATTCGAGGGATTCAACCAGGACGGCACGACGAAGTAACGTTTTGAGGTGTTCAGGATCATTTATTTGCTGGATCGCGGCCGCCAGTTCACCCTCATCTCCCCCAAAGCGGGTCCGCAAAATTTCCAAAATAGCCAACTGCTGCCCGTAAAGGGTCCCTTCTTGCCGTCCTTCTTGCCGTCCTTCTTGTCGTCCTTCTTGTCGTCCTTTTTGCAGCCCTTTTTGCATCCCTTCCTCTAACCATTCCCTTACTAAGGTACTCATAACGACCTCTCCTTTATCTGCCAGGGCATGGCGTAATGCCCCGCGCAGATCTTCGCCTGTGACATTGTCGCTGGCATAGGCTACATACCGCAGCACCATATCTAGAAATTCGATAGCTGTTTGCCCCGGCATCATTTTCATAATCAGGGCAAACATTTCTGGCAATTGGGGCACCAGTTTTCTGTTGTGAATCAAACGCATGGTAAACAAAACCACCCGCAAAAGCAATTCGCCTTTAAGTTGGCTCTCATCGTACTCGGAAAGATCGGTCAGTTCAAAGGTAAAATCAGGCCAATAGCGGCGGAAAGAGTCTGGGCCGCTAAACAAGGCGGCAAAATTATCAGCAAACGGCCATTTGACCCGTCCCTGGTAAATGAGTATGGGCAGAATCAGGGGCAAATCTTCATCTGGATGCTCACGATGCCACTGCTCCCAAATATGGACAAGATAACGCAAAAACTGAAAAGCGGTCCACTTATCTGGGTAACTTTTATGCTCAAACAACAAGTAAATGTACCCTGTCATCTGGTTGATAAAAGATACCTGGTAAAGCAAATCAGTGAAATGCTCTTGTAACGTAGGATCTACGAAGCTATCTTTTTGTAATTGCAGGGTATCCAGGTCCAGGGTTTCTAACAGTTCGACGGGCAGCCGGTGAAGCAAAAATTCACGGGCAACCTCTGGACGGGCAAAGGTTTCTTTGAAAAATTTGTCGTGGGGGTTGAATATTTCGCTCATAATGGCTGTCAGGCTTGCTGGAAAGCATCACGCAGGCTTTCCCGAACCTGGGTGATGTAGTTGTAGTAAGCTGGCTCTTCACGGGTCTCAAAGAGGCGCGGCCGCGGCAAATCCACCTCAATCACATCCTTAATCCGGCCGGGCCGGGCCGACATCACCACCACCCGGTTAGACAAAAAGACCGCCTCAGCAATGCTATGGGTGACAAAAACAATCGTCACCTTCATCTGTTCCCAAATACGCAGCAGCTCCATATTCATTCGGTCACGGGTAAATTCATCCAACGCCCCAAACGGTTCATCCATCAGCAACAAAGACGGCTCAAACGCCAGAGCACGAGCAATCGAAGCCCGCTGCTGCATTCCTCCAGATAACTGCCAGGGGTAATGGTTGCCAAATTTACCTAACTCTACCATCTCCAACATCCTGTTGGCTCGTTCATCCCGCTCTTGGGCCGAATACCCCATTATCTCCAGAGGCATCTGCACATTCTTTTTAATAGTACGCCATTCATACAACGTCGCCGCCTGAAAAACAAAGCCATATTCTCGTCCCAGCCGGGCCTGGGCTGGGGTTTTGCCATTGACAACGACCTCACCGACAGTTGGCGTACCTAAATCAGCAATCAGGCGGAGCAGGGTAGATTTACCACACCCCGACGGGCCAATAAAAGAAACAAACTCCCCTGGTTGGATTTCCAGGTTAATATCTTGCAAGGCAACCACCTCTTCGGCACTGCCTTGATTAAATATTTTGCTTACTTGATTGATAGTGATAACGGGCGAAGGTACATTCATAAGACTGTCCGCATTAGGTTACTCACTTGTTTTAAGGGGAAAACCACGCAGGGCGAGGCGTTCAACCAGGGTGACAAGGGTAAAGAAAAGAATGCCGACCATTGCGGCCATGAGGATGACGGCCCAGAGCTTTTCTGGTTCGGAAGCATAGTTGCCGCTAGCTCGCAGAATCGCGGCCGCAAGCCCATCACTCCGGCTAGAGGGTAACTCCCCCACAATGGCCCCCACCACACAAGCCGTTGAAGCTACCTTGAGGGCGGAAAAGATATAGGGTAAGGCCGAAGGAATCCGCAGCTTGAACAAGATAGTCCAGCGGGAAGCGGCATACGAGTACAGCAAATCTAGCTTCATAGCCTCTGGGGAAAGCAGGCCGCGCAAGGTGTTGATCGTCACCGGGAAGAAAGCCAGATAAGCAGAAATGACCGCAATAGGGGCCGTACCTGGTTTGAGCCAGGCCACAATCATGGGGGCGATGGCGATAATGGGCACGGTCTGGGAAGCGACAACATAGGGCATCAGCCCCCGCTCCAGCAGGCGGCTGTGGGCAAACAGCACCCCCAGGCTAAACCCTGACAAACTGCCGATGATGAAGCCATAAAAAGCGGCCGTCCAGGTGACATAAGCGGCTTCACTAAGGATACGAATCAATAAAAAGGGGCCGTTGCGCCGGGCGGGCTGGAGCAGTTGGGCGGCAATGGCCTGCCAATGGGGTAGTTTCCAGGGAAAGTCGGTGAGGGGGAGTTGGTTTCCGGTAACCGCCCCAAGCTGCTTGTACAGCTCCCAACTGACGAGGATGACGGAGATGATGACGAAGAATCCCAGTTGGGGAGAAACGTGACCAGGAGCAAGAAACGCGGCCGCTAAACAGACCAGTATCCCAGCTAATACCAGGGCATAAAACGGCTGGTCGGTAATGGGGGGAACATTGAGCAGCAGGGCGTCATAACTGAGCAGAAGATAGACCAAAGCGGTGCGGCCGCGTTCCCGTTTTTGCCCTAAACAATATAGCGCGTACCCGGCCAATCCCACCGTCAGCAAACTCAATATCCCTAACATGCCTCGTGCCCGCACCAACGCCGTTTCTTCCGCTAAAATGCCATTCGGTACTGTCGGCCGCGTCCATTGCACCAAAATCGCTTCAGCCGCCGGGTTTTGTGACTGCTCCGCCACCCACAGGCTGAGCCGGCCAGGGGTGGAACGAAGCAGGGCTGGGGCATCCAGCGGCAGCCGCCACTGCCCCACCGCCAGCACCATCCCATTCACCAGCAAAACAACCACCAGGGCGATAGGCAGCCAAAAAGAAAACGATTTACGATCTAAAGATGGGTTGGCGGGCAAATTTGCACCTATGCGAGTATGCGGCTTTGCGAGTGGCGAGTTTGCGAGTGTCTAACTATATGTACTTATAGAGCTTTTGTTTATCACACCCTACTCTTTACTATACTGAAAGTTACCGCTTTCGCCCAATCGAACGACACGTTATACTATGACTGTCCTGCCTTGCATCCTACCCATCACATTCCTATCACCTTAATTTGCACCTATAAGGAGAATCCCCTATGTCTATCCCGGCGATACCCACAACCAATATTTCTTTTTTAGAAAGTGTAGACCGAATGGTTTCACGCGCCTTCCAATACCTGGATATGGAGCTGACCCCGGGATTAGAAGACCATATCAAAGCGTGTCACACTGTCTTGCAGATACAGTTCCCGGTTAAGCTAACCGATGGCCGAATTCATGTCTTTAAGGGGTGGCGGGCAGTTCATAGCAACCACCGGCTGCCAGTTAAAGGGGGTATCCGTTATGCCCTGCATGTGAATCAGGATGAAGTGGAAGCCCTGGCGGCGTTGATGACTTATAAGTGCGCCCTGGTAGATGCCCCTTTTGGCGGCTCGAAAGGGGGGTTAATTCTTGACCCCAAAAAATATAATGATGAGGATATGGAGCGCATTACCCGCCGTTTTGCCCGTGAACTGATTGAGAAAGGGTATATCAGCCCCGGAGGCAACGTGCCCGCCCCAGATATGGGCACAGGACCCCGAGAGATGGCCTGGATCGCCGATGTGTACAAAGATTTGCATCCCCACGAGATTAACTATTTTGCCTGTGTGACGGGAAAACCGGTGACCAATGGGGGAATTCGCGGCCGCGTCGAAGCCACCGGTCGCGGGGTTCAATACGCCATTCGGGAGTTTTTCCGCCACCCCAAAGATATGAAACTAATCAACTTTACTGGGGGCATTGAGGGGAAGCGGGTTGTCATCCAGGGGTTAGGCAACGTTGGCTACCATGCGGCCAAATTCCTGGCCCAAGAAGATGGGGCCAAAATTATCGCCATCATTGAGTGGGACGGGGCCATTATCAACGAGGCCGGTCTGCCTATAGAACCGGTGCGGCAATATATCAACGAGAACAAAGGGGTGAAAGGGTTCCCCAATGCTACCTACATTGAAGATGGCCGTTTGGCGTTAGAGTTGGAATGTGACATTCTCATCCCAGCCGCTTTGGAAAGCCAGATCACCTCAGAAAATGTGGACAATATTAAAGCCCCGCTCATTGTCGAAGGGGCCAATGGTCCAGTCACCTATGCCGCCGATGAAAAGCTGCGCCTAAAAGGCACGGTGGTTTTGCCTGACTTTTACGCTAACGCCGGTGGTGTCACTGTCTCTTATTTTGAGTGGATCAAAAATTTGTCCCGCATCCGGTTTGGGCGAATGCAGCGGCGGCAGGATGAATACAGGGGGCAGGCGATTGTCCGGGCGTTGGAAAAATTAACCGGTCAGGAAGTGCCCGAAGAGATTCGCCTGGAGTTAAGCACGGGAGCGGATGAGCTGGCTCTGGTACGTTCCGGGCTGGATGATACGATGCGGACGGCTTACCAGGAGATTAGTGAGGTGTTCCACAGCCGCAGCGAGATTACTGATTTCCGTACGGCCGCGTTTGTGGTAGCTCTACGCAAGATTGCCCGGACATATATGGAGATGGGGATTTAACAAATAGAGGTAGGGGTAAAGGATCACCCCATTGCCTCTACCTCTTGTTATAAAACAACCTCTTCAAGCTATTTATGGGTGAGATAGGTCTGGATGGATATAGTTCCAATTTACCCAGGTCTATCATGCCCCTCATTGGCAGGAGCCAATCCATCCCTACAATACCATCTATGGGAAAGCCATAATCCATCGCCCCAATTTCAATCTCAAAGCCGAGAAAGGCCATTTCACCAATGGTTAATTGATCAATACGTTTGGAAAAAACAAACTCAGCACCCCCAATGCCACGAATACGGCGGACAAAATCGCTGGCCTCGTAAACAGCCACTGGTCGGGGTATTGTTGGCGGATGTCATCCCATTTCATCTTAAATCTCCTCTTTTATTTGCGGCCGCGACCCCGTACTCCCTTCTTCTTCCCTCCACCCCGGTAGCTGGGCACTTCCAATACAAAAAAGGTGCAGCGGCTGCCATCCAACATACGCGAAGCTAGGCGGGGGTCAATCTCATCTATGGCTAAAGCGGTGGTGATGACGGTGGGCAGGCGGGCGTTGTACCGGTGGTTAAACAGTTGGTACAGCTTCTCCCGCGCCCACGCAGTCGCACTCTCGGTGCCTAAATCATCTAACACCAGGAGTTGGGCTGTTTTCACCTCATCAAACCGTTTATCATAACGTACGCCAGTAGCCGGGTTAAAGGTAGCCCGCAAATGGTCTAACAAATCGGGTACGACGATGAACAGCACCGGGTCACCGTTCTTAGCTACCTGATTGGCGATAGCGGCCGCCAGGTGAGTCTTGCCATTGCCAAAACTAATGCTGTTAAACACCAACCAATCCTGGGGGTCCTCGGCAAATGTTTTGGCCGTCTCCAGAGCGCGGCGCAAATTATCCGCCTGGGATTTGGGCAGTTCATCCTCACGCAAATCAAAGCTGGCAAATGTTTTATCTCCATGCAGGCTCAACGAGGAAAGGTCTGATTGATCTTGAGCCACCCCCGACCGGCGAAAATCAGGGGCCGTAATGGCCACAATCTGGCTGCTGCTGGTGTCTACGATGCGGGATTGGATGCGAATTTCGATGGCCTCTAATTCTTCATTGGTGGTGATGACGGTGGGCAGGCGGGCGTTGTACCGGTAGTTAAATATCTGGTACAGCTTCTCTTGTGCCCAATCAGTATTACTCTGGGCGCCCAGGTCATCCAGGATGAGCAGGGGGGCATTACGAATTTGCTCAAACCGATTGTCGTAGCTGCCTTCGCTGGTAGGGCTATAGGCGGCCCGCAAATGGTCCAGCAGATCAGGCACAGCGACAAAAATAGCCAGGTGCCCCTGGGCAATGACATGATTAGCAATGGCGGCCGCGAGGTGTGTTTTACCACAGCCATACCCCCCTTTGATAACCAGCCACCCCTGGGGATGCTCGGCATAAGCCTTCACCCGTTCATACGCCAGGCGCAAATTCCGCTGTTTATCCGGCGTCAACCCATGTCCTTCGGACAAAAAGGAATCAAAAGTGCAGCTATGCAATGCCCCCAACTGGCTCACCCGCAGCAGCCGATCAAACCGCTCTGTTTGCATCTCTTGCTGGCGGCAGCTGCACGGCACTGCTTTGCCAAAACGAGGATCGGTCAAATCCACATCAGGCACAATAAACCCCACCCCACCACAATGGGGGCAATCCCCTTTGCCCACCCCTGGCAAAGGGGTTGAGGGCGGCTCAACGTTTGACGATATCTTTGAGGTCGTCGGGAATTTGTTGCCGTAACTCTTTTTGAGAATCTCTGCGGCTGATTCCATCTTGTTTTCCTTCCTGGCGCCATTTTTCTAAAATGCTCAACACATAACGCCACTTACGTACATTGTTTTCCACAGCTATCTGAATCGCCTGCTCAATCCAGCTTAAAGGATAGGTTTGTTCAGCATCGCGCAGCTCATCAGCAATCATGGGTGTCAGGGCACCAATGTTTTGCTCATATAACACGAAGATATTGGGCCGCTCCACGAGAAGGGTAATGGGTTCACTCTCATCGGCTGAGGGGCGCCATTCGCCTCGGGTAATCCCTTCCGCGGCCGCGCGCCCCTTTTCAGTATTGAGAAAGTACAAATCCATATGGCCATCAGCACTCCCGACCGAAATATGGAGAAAGGTGCCTCTGGCAACAGCCCGCTCCAGGGCATCCATAAGATTACTGGCGGCCAGGGTAGCCGTTGGCCCCATCCCTTTCATCAGTTCGCTGTCATTCAGGAAATCGGTCAGGCGCAGATAACGGACCTTTCCTTCCCGGTATTGCAGCGCCCAAAAGGCGTACAACGTCACCTTTAGCTCGCCCAGGTCATCAATAATAGGCAGCAAATCACTAAAAAACAGGCTGGGCACCTGGGTTAGTTTGAGTTTGCCGTCAGGAAAACCGGGGAAACCTTTCATAGCCGTTAGCCGTTCAACAATAAGTTATTGGACTTTGGCGAAAATTAATCTCACCAGTGGTAATAACCAATAAACCAATACACTAATAACCAGTGGTCGGATCAAAAAAGGCTAGACTCCAGTAAATTACTAAAGCTGCACTTCTTGCCGCTGTAGGTTCCTAAAGGTAGCCAGTTCACCATGCCAGAACAGGTCTATGGCACCCGTAGGGCCGTTGCGGTGTTTGGCCACGTTGATTTCGGCGATGTTTTTGCGTTCGCTGGTTTCGGGGTTGTAGTAATCGTCCCGATAGATGAACATAACAATGTCCGCATCTTGTTCGATCGACCCAGAATCGCGTAGATCGGAGAGCATGGGCCGTTTGTCTTGACGCTGCTCCACAGCCCGGCTCAACTGCGCGGCCGCGATAACCGGCACATCTAACTCTCTAGCCAACCCTTTGAGGGCACGGGAAATCTCACTAATCTCTTGTACCCGGTTGTTATTAGAAAAATCAGATTGCATCAACTGGAGATAATCAATCAACACCATATCTATGCCATGTTCAGCATACAAACGGCGGCATTTGGTCCGCAGCTGCATGGGGGTGATACCGGGGGTGTCGTCAATAAAGATGCGCGTTTCCGAGATACGCCCCACGGCCTCAAAGAAGATAGGCCATTCCTGATCATATAAATTTCCCCGACGCAGCCGCTGTGAATCAATGCGGGTCTCAGTGGAGATCATGCGCTGGAGCAGCTGCTCGCCGGACATTTCCAGGCTAAAAATGGCGACTCGTTTCTGGTGTTTCACGGCGGCAGTCATAGCCATCGCCATTTGTAATGAGGTCTTTCCCATACCAGGACGAGCGGCCACAATAATCAGGTCTGATTTGTTCAGCCCGCCCAACAGGCGATCCATATCCGTAAAACCGGTAGGAACACCGATGATTTCATCACCGCGAGCGTTTAACTGCTCAATCCGTTCCAGGTAGGTTTTGGCTATCTGCTTGACTGGGGTGAGGTCACGGGTAATGCGCTCCTCACTGACGCTAAACAAGGTTTGTTCTGAGCGGTCAATGACAACCCCAATCTCTTCATTTTCATCGTAGGCCAGGGTAGCGATTTTGGTCGCGGCCGCAATCAGCCGTCTGCGCATAGCCGTTGCTTCTACAATCCGGCCATAATGTTTGGCATTGATAGAGGTGGGGACAACATTGATCAAGCCAATGATATACGCTTCTCCCCCCAGATTTTCTAACTGCTCTCGCCGCCGCAGCTCTTCCGTCAAGGTTATCAAATCAACTGGCTCACGACGATCATGCAAATCTAAAATCGCCTTATAAATCCATTTGTTTTGTTCTCGGTAAAAAAAGTCTGGGCGTAAAAAGGTAGATACCTCAAATAGAGCATCCGGGTCTATGAGTAATGAACCCAAAACAGCTTCTTCGGCTTCAAGGCTGTGGGGTGGTAAACGTTCAATATCCATGGGCTAATTATCCAAAAAATAGGGGAACTACCGTTTGGTCTCTTTGGTTCTGGAGATTAGCGCGTGAGATGTCTCCAGAGTTTGGGCCAATTTTTCACCAAAACCGCATAGGGGGAACAAAAACGTGAAACGCAAGCAGTCTCACGTTTCACGTTTTATTTCTTTCAATTGAGTGATTGGGCGGCCAGCTTACAGCCCCAACCAACAGATTATTTTTTCTTTTTGCCTTGCTCGTCGTCAAAATCCAGGGTATCTACAAAGTCGCGGAAGGCATCCAGGCCAATTAAATCTTCCTCATCCACTTCTTTGGCTGACGGCTCATCATGCTCTGCCTCACTAATGTCTGGTTCAGGGTAAACGCCAGCTTCATCCATCACATCTTCATTTACAAAAATGGCGCATTTCACCCGCACGGCCAGGGCGATGGCATCGGAGGGGCGACAATCTATTTCTAGTAGTTTCCCTCCCTGGTCTACAAAGAGGGTGGCGTAATAAACATCCGTTTTTAGATCACTGATGAGGATATGGGAGACCTTGCCCCCCAAAGCGGCGATGCTGTTTTCTAATAAATCGTGGGTAAGCGGCCGCGCCATTTCCGTATCTTGCAATTCAATGGTGATTGCTTCAGCTTCACAGGGACCAATCCAGATAGCCAACTGCCGTTCACTGTCTGCTTCCCGGAGCATGACCACCCGGTGCTGGGAAATAAGGCTAATGCGAATGCTATCAATGATGACTTCAATCATGGTTGAAACCCCTTTGACGGCCCATACCGTCTAGCTACTGAGACAAGTAGCATTGTAGCATAAAAATCAAAAAGCATCACGGCGCACAAGCAAATATTTTGGCCATTTACCCATCTGTCTCCTCTGACGCGGCCGCGATCTGGATAATGGTCTCTAAAGATTGCCCCCTGGCCTGCTCTAGCCGGGCATACCGCTTTTGGAATTGACTCCAGGCATATTCGATGAACTCATCTTCGTTTAAGTTGAACGGGATGGGATCGTAGAAGGAGAAGGCGTCGGTGATGACGCCCGCGGCCGCGACCATCAACTCGCTCATCGTCGCCTCGACCACATCCCACACCGCTTCATCACAGGCGATAAGGCGGGAGAGCAGGTACAGTCCATAAGCAATGTGGCGGGACTCATCCTGTTTGGTATAGGTGATGCCCTGGAGCTGGCCGGGCATGATCTGGTTGCGCCGCAGCACGGTGTGGAAAGCGTGATACCCCGTTTCGGCTAACACTCCTTCGACGATCATGTTGTAGGTTGCGGCCGCACGAGCCTGGGCCACCGGTGAATGATCTGTCGTCAGGGCTTGCAACGCCTGGGGCAGCGCTTCACTAAAAATGGCCGTGTAATTTTCTGTCAGGTAAGGAGTTAAATCATGGCTCACCCCGGCCACTTCATCCAGCACCCGGCGGAAAAAATCCACATGTTTGGCTTCTTCAAAGAGAAACGTCGTCAGATACATCTCCTCTTCAATCCGTCCCTCACGGGCAATCACCTGGATCAGGGGGAGCAGATCCAGGGTCACGGCTTCTTCCCCGGCCTGGAAAAGCGCGGTCAGCCGGAGCAGCAAATCTCTTTCCTGATCGTTCAGCCTTTGCCAATCTTGTTGATCCTGACGTAAATCAATCTCACTGGGGTTCCAGATACCAAACCGCTTGGCCTTCTCAAACAGGCGCATGGGGGGGGATTGGCGTTGTAAACCTTGTTGGGTGGTAATGTATTGCGGCCGCATGGAATACCTCAACTGGTGTATTGCTGTATTGATGTATGGGTGTCTTAAGTGAAACGAGTTTGCGTGGCTTTGGGGAGACTCTTGACGACCAGGGTATACGAATGATCTATCAACGACCAGATTTCGGCTTCTGGGAGTGAGCCATCCAGGGTGATACTGTTCCAATGTTTTTTGTTCAGGTGGTAGCCTGGCTGCACTGCCTGATATTGATCCCGCAGAGCCAGGGCAAAATCAGGGTCACATTTTAAGCTAAGTTTTAGCGGGGCGGCCGGCCAGGCCAGCAGCGCGAATATTTTGCCCCCCACTTTGTACACAAAAACATCTGGCCCAAAAGGGATTTCTTCGCTGGTGCCTGGCTTATTATGGAGATAAGTGCGTATCGTTTCGAGTTCCATCATGTTCAGTGGGCGAGTATGCAAGTTTGCGAGTGGGCGAGTTTGCCACCTCCCATCCCCCCATCCCCGAGTCTCCCGCTCTCTCAGTCCTCAGTCCTCACAGATCACTCCTACCAATATCCGGCAAGGCATCGCTGAGAGCTTCCAGGGTGGGGATGAGGATGTCGTAGTTGCTGCGAAGCTGTTCGATAATTTCCTGAATGACCTTGTTAGCCCAATCGGCGTCGCGGCCGCGTAGCTCATACACATTGATAATATGGGCCGCAAGGAGTTGAGTCGTCGGCAGATTGGCCGTCGTCAGGATAAGCCGCAAATACCCCAAAGAATCGGTAAATTGACGCACCTCAGCTTCATCCTGGCATAACTCCACCGGGTCCAGGTTCAACGGGGGACGAGGGGGCAAGCCATGCCGTATCATCCCATTGCGCCGATACCCTACTGCCAAAACAGCCATCTCAATCGGCCGCAACCGATTTTGCCGTTGATCTTCAACGACCTCAACTGGGGGGTCTTCCGCCAACACCAACCGCTGCACCACCGGATCATCATCAATATTGATCTGGTAAATCAACCCATAAACTACTTCCCGGCTGTCTACCGGTTGGGCCTTAACCAATCCCCCAAACCCGGGGATTTGCAGTTGAGCCACCCGGCAGCCTACGGCAAACCCGGTTGTGCTGGCTCGCAGCACTCGTCCTATTTGTTCATTTTGGCTCATTTCGAGACCTTTTCACCTATGCGAATTAAACCAAACGATAAAAGATGTACCAGCAATTAAACTTTTTGTTCCAAAAGTTTAATTGTCTTCTGACATATTAACATAACCGATAATTTTCAATATCTCCGTTGCCATATATAGCTTTTTGTAGTTTGATTCATTCATTGGTCTTAAAATGTCAAACTCAATCAGCTTGCCTACAATACGCTTCGCTCCTGGATATGAAAGCTGTAGTACATTCTGCACTTGCGGGATAGAGGTAATCGGATTTGCAAATAAATGATCAGCTAAACGGATTGTCAGCGCCGAAACACGAACTCGTTCTGTAAGTCGCTGTCTCCAAACAACCTGTAAATCCTGTAGCTGTTTAGCTCGACTGATCGCATCATTGGCCTGGGTGATAATGCCATCCAGAAAAAACAGCAGCCAATTTTCCCAATCTCCCCGTTCACTCACACCGCGCAACAATTCATAATAATCAGTACGATGCTCCTGGAAATAGGCACTGAGATAAAGCAATGGGTGTGAAAGCAGTCCCCAGGTAATCAGCAAAAAGGTATTTAGCAACCGACCAACACGACCATTACCATCTAAAAATGGGTGTATAGCTTCAAACTGATAATGGATCAACGCCAAACGAATGAGGGCTGGGTTGTCATCTTCCTGGTGAATATATTTTTCCCATTGATTGAGAGCTTCGAGCATTTGCGGTATTGGGGGTGGGACAAAATCTGCTTCACGAAGGGTACAACCGGGGCGTCCGATCCAATTTTGGGTGCGGCGAAATTCCCCAGGGGTTGCTTTATCACCTCGGACACCTGACATTAATTGGGCATGAATTTCACGTATCAGGCGCAAACTTATCGGCAAACGCTGCAAAGCAGCTAAACCATATTCCAAAGCTTTGACATAGTTGACAACTTCTTTCACATCGTCAAGGGGCACACCAGGAGTCAGGCCAGGTAAATAGAGCTGCCCAGCCTCGTAGGCATATAAATCGTAAATAGTGGCCTGTGTTCCCTCTATACGGGAAGATAGTACCGCTTCGCGTCGGGTAAAAGGCAAAACAAGTAAATCGGGGTTGGTAAGCATTCGACCTAAACCAGATAACTCCCCCAAAGCATGATCCGCTGTTGAAAGCTTTTTGATGAGCGCACGTGACAAATCTAGCTTAGGGGGTAATGGGTTTGGGACAAATGCCCAATACCCTACCTCTCCTGTGCCGATCTTGATCACCTCACCTGCACTGCTAGTCTGAAATAATTCTGGCTTCATCTTTTATCTATACAACGCATTTTACATTTCATGGCGTGTTTTGCCGGCGCGAGCGATTTCTTTGGTGTTTTGTTTGTTGGTCTGGCTGCCCATCACCCCATGTTTTTGCATGGTCAGGGCGATCCAGCTATCCAGATAGGCCTGATCCTGCTTGCCCACCACAGCGACTTCATCGGCGCGGGTGAGGATGTATGGGTAATTGCCCAGAAGTATCTGGCATTGGTGGTAGAGCAGGGCATGAAGCTGGCTGATAAGGGCTGGGTCTTGGGCGGCCCAGATGGGCACGTCTACCCGGGCGATCTGTTTTTCGCTGCGGCTGGGGTTCAGGTAAAAGAAACAGACGGCCTGCCCGGCCTGTTCAAACCGTTTATTGCGGCTGGAGATGTCCATGAAGACGGGGCTGCGTTCCCCTGGGTTGAGGATTTCACTGAACAAATCTACGTCGGTCAGGCTTTGCCCCTGACGGCTGAAGCGGCCGCTGTCGAACTGAGGTGTGCCTACTTTGAGCGATTCGAGCATGTTTAGGACGGAAATTTTGTTGGGGCGGTCAATATATCCGGCTAATATCGCATTGCAGCCCCGGATATCATCCATTTTTTCCAGCCAGGTTTCGATGGTGCTTTCATGTTCGGAGCTGTCCAGGCTGCCAATGGGCCAGTAAAGTAACCGTTGGTCTAAGATGGCGATGAGGGGCGCGGCCGCGTACCGATTTTCCCACACTGTCCGGGCCAGGGTGCTAATTTCCGCCAGGTCCCGTTTAATACTTACACTGGCCGGGGTAAAGGCCAGCAAATTCTCATCCGGGTCATCACTGGGGTAATGGATTTGGGGGAAACTCAACGCCTCTGGAGCGCAGCCGTCGCCGTGATGATACACCATTACCCCAACGTTGATGACGTAATATAAAAATGGGGCATGGCGATCCGGCATGATTTGGGAGCCGTCGGTAGCGAAGAGGGTAGCATGAAGGGGCGACTTTGGGCAAGGAATCCCCTCATTGAGTGGTTCATGTTCACCAACTGGCAGGGCGGCCCAAAACAGCTTTTCTCCTACCTCATTCCTGGCCCGGCCCACGCAATCACGTAGCGTTTCCCAATCAGTAGCATGTTGGCTTAATCGCTGCCGAACTTCAGCCAACTGCTGTTGGCGCAGCTGCTGCCGGTTGCGCGTCGTCCGCCCCATCCGGTCAATATCCTGGCTGAGTTTTTCAAATTCCAGCGTCATAAAGTAGCTACCTGGGTGGCAAAAATCAGGCCAGTTTTTGCTGCCAATATCGTTTAATTTCAGTCTCGCTCATATCCTGATGGAGCAGGGTCCCAAGCAGGGTGCCACAATCATAACAGAAATCGTGGCTGTTGTCCGCACGGATGTTCTGAGGCTCCGCCCAGGAAATGGGTGGCGCGGCCGCATCCGTTGGGGCTAAAACAAGAATAACATCATGCACCAGGGCATTCTGGTTGACAATATGAACGGAGTTATGATTTTCAGCATGAACCACATACCGGTTGATCAAGCGAAAGCCCGCCCGCTTAAGGGCAATAGTCAGAGCCGCCCATCCTTTGGGGTTCCAATGGTGAAAGGTAAAGATGACGCGGCCGCGTTCCCGTTTCAGCACCCGGCGGCATTCCTGCAAAATTTGCCCTAATACGGTGGTATATTGCCCATTGCCATTGACCATCGGGTCTACCGCCGCCCCATCCAGGCGGTATTCCCAGGTAGCTGCGTCTGGCAGAAGCTGTCGCAGCCAGACGCGAAAGAAGGCCGCCAGGTCCCCATATTGCACACTGTCATAATAAGGGGGATCCGTGATTACAAAGTCAACGCTGTGGTCCGGCAGAGGCAAGGTGACGGAGCTGCCCTGGCGCAAAAAGAAACGGTGATCCCCCTGTTGGAGCAGCTCAGGGTGGGTAACTTCGCGGCCGCTGTCTCGTTCCCCGGTAATAATTATTTGCTCTGGCCTGGCCCGGTCAGTGAGGCAGCGTTCGATGGGGGCATTGGCCCATTCGCGGCCGCGTACTACCCTGGCCTGAAACAAATTGGTCAACGTCCCCGACCGTTTATCGGGCTGAATGGGGTTATTCTCCAGCACCGTATGGGGAAAGGCATACCCATGTTGGCTAAAGGTGTGCCGAATCGCCCCGGCCCGCCGCCGGCTGCTCCCTTTATAGCCACACAGCATCGAATTGAACTCCAGCGAGGTAGAGACCAGCAAAGCCAGATTGAGCTGCTCCAGCGGGGCAAAATCAGATAGAAGCTCAATGGCTTGATGTAAGAAGAGAAGTTGGCGGCTGGAGAATAGGTCCAGGTAGCTGCGAACTCCTTTGCCGGCCAGTCGTTTGGATTGGGGGGCATGGGGATCAATGGGGAACGCGGCCGCGTCAAACCCCAACAGTTCCCGGCACGCCTCTGCCTGAGCCAACACCTGCCAGATCGCCTCATCCGGGGCCGCGAAGAAGAGGCCATGCTCTGGGCATTCACCCACCACCGCATAAGGCATGTACCGCTGGTAATACGGTACGTCTAACTCTGCCACAAACGGCTGCCCACATTTCTCACACCCCTTCTCCCCCTTTTCCCGCAGGGGTAGCACCCCCACCGACACCGCTTCACTCATCAGCACCCCATCCTGCCAGATATCTTGCGTTTCCGGGCAAAGGTAAATCCGCGAACCGTCGTTGTTGTGGCGCAGGGTCAGGGAATCCACAAACAAAGCCGAGTCACAGGCACACTTTTTTTGCAAACCATACAGCATAAACTGCCAATCTACCGTGTGGTAGCAGGTGGGACAGGCCGTTCGGTAAAAGGGAGCCAGGGTGGTATGCAAAGCCTCATGGAAGCGGGCAAACGCGCTTTCTAACTGTGGCAAAGGCATATCTGAAAGGGTGGCGCGGGCTTGCAAAATGGGGATAGGGTCAATATCCGCACCAATGACGTTGGCTCCCAGGCGAATGGCTTCGTGCAATGTTGTGCCCCCGCCCATCATCGGGTCAAGAATAATCGTGCCTTCTAAACCACCGGGGGCGTAATAGTCGCGGCCGCGTTCAGTCTCTACCAATTGTTTCAGAATCGCCCGAAAGGTGGTGCCGCACCGCCGCGCCCACCATTTGTGCAGATAACTGTTGGGGCGATATAGATGTTTGTTATACGACTCCAGCCGGGCTAATTGATCGGCAAACGTCGTAGCAAAATCTGTATCAATGGGCAGGTGAGCGGGGGTTGGGGGCATCATGGGGTTACGGGATAAGGGAAATCAGGCTGGACAGTAATGATAACCAGCCAACGAATAACCTGCCACTAAAAGTATCAGCAGCAATTTCAACGATGGCCCGCAAGTATCTTCTCAGACAATGGTGGCGGGTAACGTAGCACAAGTTTCTTACTTGTGCGGGCAAGAAAGAATCTATACAGCCCCTCACCCCCGACCCCTCTCCCTTCGTGGGAGAGGGGCCGGGGGTGAGGCTGGTTAAATTAAAAACGCCAGACTCCAGCCATAATCTCATTGCCGTTTTTAGTCGTACGGGAAACGGCTGGGTTTTGTCATTTTTTTGTCAAGACAGGGAGTAGAGGAAACAGTTACAGTAGGGCTGTTCTACCCATCGCCAGATAGACAATCAGTTCAAGAAGGAGGGCAAAATGAAACCGTCATTATCCAGAACATTCCTATATCTCTTCCTGTTGGGGTTGGCTTTGTTTGGCTGCCGGGGAAACAAAGGTGAGGAGCGGATCGCGGCCGCGCCGACCACCACCCCCACCGTCACCCCCATTCCCCCCACCGCTACCTTTACGCCCACGGCCACCGCTACCCCACCCCCCACCGAAACAGCCACCCCATCGCCGACCATGACGCCAACCGCTACAGCTACGGCCACACCTACAGCCACAGCTACCGCTACCCCAACCGCCACAGCTACAGCAGAGCCAACTGCCACCACTACCCCTACACCCCAGCCCACGCTCCCCCCACCAACGGCCACAACCGCTGTGGTGACTGATCCTTCCTGCCCCACGACCAGTGATGCCAACTACGGCTACACTGCCGAAAACAGCATCAAGGTTGGCGGTGGGATTTTTACCGGCGGTATCCCCCGGCAGCGGGCTTTTCTGGATGCCTTGCGCGGCCCACAAGGGCAGAGCTTGACGTATCAACGGGTGGGAAGTGTGTCTATTAGTGACACGGTGATTGTAGATGCGTACCAGATTACTTATGCCGGGTTGGCTTCTCCTATCACCCTTTATCTGAATGTGTACGAAGAAGCTCCCCGCTTTGTGCCCGTAGGGTTTACCTGCGGTTCGCCAATCCCTTGATCTGAATGCTGGTTCATCCACGGATGTCACCGATGACCGCAGATTGTTCTTAATCTGGAAACATCTGTGTTCATCTGTGGATTACCAGATCACCTCTTTATCCCTTTACCTGACGGTACAGGTCATCAATAGGCTGGCAGGCGGCCCGGTAATCGTAGGTGGTGCGGATTAGTTCGCGGCCGCGGCGACCCAACTGTTCGGCTAATGCTCGATCCGTCAGCAGCCGCAGCACCGCCTCAGCAAACGCCTGGGGGGTATCAGCAATTAGCACATCCTTCTCATGGGTGACAGCGATCCCTTCACACCCCAGGGTAGTGGTGACCAGAGGCATCCCCTGGGCCAGGGCGTTGAGGATTTTAACTCGCATCCCGCCGCCGGCCCGCACCGGCACGATGAACGCTCCAGCCTTCTGGTAATAAGGCTCTGTATCTTCCACGTACCCAGTGACATTGAGGCGGGGGTCTTGCTGCCCTCGTTCAACCAGCTCCTGGGGGGGTCTCAGGCCGACAATATCGAAAATGGTTTGCGGCCGCGACTGGTGAATAATCGGCAGCACCTCATCAATAAACCAGTTCACCGCATCAATGTTAGGGGGCCAATACATCGTGCCAATGTGCAGGATATGGTCAGCGTCTGGGTTTCGTTCAATCAGCGGCAGCTCATCCAGATCAACGGCAATAGGAATCACCGTCATCTCACGGGCCTGCCCCATCGCTTCTTCCAGGGCCGTCTTATCTTCCTGGCTCACGGCCAAAATCCCTTCAAACTCCCGGCAAATACGTCCCTCATATTTTTTCAGCAGCCGCCAATCCCGGCTGTAAATGAGCTTTTGCGGCCCAAGCCCCAGTGTATCTGCCAGCCGTTTGTATAGCAGCCAAAGAGCGTTATGGGCATCCAGGATTTTGGCCGCCCCTGGCACCTGTTCGGCATATTGGGCCATATTTAGCTGGTCAGCGTGGGCAATATCAAACTGGGTTTGGGCGCACAATTGGGCCAATAGTTGGCGCATGGCTGCCCGGTCATCCCGCACCATGAGGAACGGCTGATTGCTCAACACACTCTTGAGCAAATAGCCCATGTCATCCACGGCTTTACGCTCAATCGGCACCGTGTGGACGGCGTGGCAAATCGTTTTCAGGTGAGCAATTTCGGCGGATTGGTCTCCCCGCACAAAAGAGACCAGGGTCAACTCATGGTTCTGAGCCAGGTATTTGAGAACATTCCAGGTTTTAACTTTCGGGCCGCTGTCAGGTGGATAGGGAAGAACTTGGGTAAGGAGCAGAATTTTCATAAAAGGACGGGAGATGAAGAAATCCAGAAACGCTACTATTCAGGTAAATCCAGGGCTATCGTCAAAGCCTGATTAAGTTCATTTATCTTTTCTGATGACAACGAACCAACATAATAGGGCAATGACGATTTTGGTAAACTCATCAACGCATCACAATGAATGCTACTTTCATGTTTCAGTCCTTCTTCTAATCCAATCAACAATTGCGTTGCCAACCCATCATGGACTGAATAAATCGGGGCGCAGATCACAGTAGAAAAACGCGAGGTGATCAAAGCGTTGCGACTTACAATAACAAAGGTGCGATATTTCTTTGGATCTGGACCGGGTGGTTGGGCTATGCGATAAAGATCGCCTCGTTTCATAAGGGATCCTGGTAGGCAAGAGCATCCATTACTTCAGCATTGAGATAATCAGATCGGCGGTTAATGATTTCAATATCGTGAGCATGAATCGCCTCACGCCGCAAGCGAGCTAAATAAGCCCAAACCGCCGTTTCTAGAAACATTGAACGGTTCTGGTAAGGCTCTGGTAACAGGGCAATACTCTCTAAAAGGTCTTGAGACAGGGTAACTGCTGTCTTAACTTTCATACCACCATCATATTCTCGTGAATGGTAAATGTCAAACATTCTTGAGTTTCGTTCTGAGTTGGGCCAAGGAGACAACTTCGCGGCCGCGGCGACCCCCAGTGATAATTTTGAGCAAACGATGGGTGATTAGTTTGACCAGGGTGAAGGCATAAATTTGCAGCTTGAGCAGGGCTGCGGCCGCGTTCCCATAATGTTTACGGAAAAAGCGCACCCGCCCCTGGTACAAATCCGCTTCCCGGCTGGTACGGCGGCTGCCACTACTCCCCCCGCCCAGGTGAATCACCTTCGCTCCCGGTTCATACCAGATTTCCCACCCCCCCTTTTGCAACGAAAAACACCAATCCACCTCTTCCGCATACATAAAAAAGGCCGGATCAAAGCCACCTGCCTGCCGATACGCTTCCAACCGCACCAACACACACGCCCCTTCCACATAATCCACCTTTTGCGGACCTTTATCTTCTTCCGGGCCGTGGCTGGGGAAGTAATACCCATACAGTTTGCGCCCCAAACCCGAGAGAATAAGAAACTCCCGCGCCAACGTTGGGAATCCGGTGTAAGACGCCTGGAAAGAGCCATCCTGGTTTAATAGATGCGCCCCCACCATGCCAATCTTCGGGTTAGCCTCGGCCAAAGTCATCATTCGCTGTAAAAAGCCAGGCGTTGCCAGAGCATCACTGTTAAACAACAGGGCATACCGTCCTTGGGCTACATCCATCCCCTGATTATTGGCCCGGCCAAAGCCTACATTTTCCTGGTTAGCCAGCAGCTTCACCTGGGGATATTGGCTCTGCAACATTGCCTGGCTGCCATCTGTAGAGCCATTGTCCACGACGATATATTCCAGCCGCAGCCCTTCAGATGTTGCCAGGAGTGAATCCAGGCAGTCAGCCAGCAGTTGGCGGGTATTCCAGTTGATGATAATGACGGAGATGTCGTACATAAAGGGGTTGCGAGATTGAAAGGCTATAGATTAGTGATTGGAGACTACCTGGTGTTCGCTGCCCCATCACCTGTTTCCAGGATATGGTACAATGCGAGCATTCCCCCAATAAGCATCCAGGTGAAAACGGCGTTATCAAACCCAGAGATAGTTTGATTATAGGCGAAAGGCAAAACCCAATCTCCCAGGGTCATACTGACCAGGGCAGCCACAAGACCAGCCAGGGTGGCATTGGCAAATCCTTCGGCAAAATTGCGCTGCTGCGTTAATTTTTGCCGCAGCCGGTTCCCAAGTGAAAAAAAAGTCCCCACCATCCAAATAAAACAGGCGAGACCAATAATCCCTGTTTGGGCTAAAATATCAAAATAGTTGTTATGGGTAGAACGGGCATCTTCAGGATGGTAGGTCATATTATAGAGAGCATACCCGGCCGGTCCCATACCGAACCAGGGATGATTACCTACATGGTTGAGATTCATATACCAGATGTCTAGCCGCCCTCCAGCACCTTCATCCAGATTAGCCACCACGATTTCTTCATACAAATAATCGTAATTAACGGCCGCAACAACCAGGCTGCCAAAAACAAAGAGCATGAACAGTTGGCGTGAACGCAGCAAGGTCAAGATGGCACAAGCCACAGCCAGAGGAAACCATCCCGATAACCATAGACGAGCCTGAAAAAATGACCAATAGACCCAGGCGGCCAACACCAACAGCAGCAGCGCCCGTTGGCGATGGGTCAGTTTTTCATTGAACAACGCCTGCCCGTAAGCTAAAGCACCCACCCAGGTAATGAACATACCACGCATTCCATTCTCTACCATTCGTGTGGTAGGCAGGTTAAATTGAATGGAAACCCAGGCAAACATCCCTATTCCAATGACGATCCAGGTCAAATAACGGAGCCATTGCTCTTCGTGAATTTTGTTGATAACAAAAATGACCATAAACGGGAGCAGGCTGTTGACAAACAAAGCCGCGACTTGCACGATGGCAAAGGAACGATGTCGGTAGATGAGCGGATCGGTGAGTAGGATACTCCAGACAAAGGAGATGACGCCAATAACAATAAAAGTAAGAATGGGCTTATTGACGGGGGATGGTTTAAGGCTAAATTTTTTCTTGATGAGCAGCATATCGAGAAACCAAAGACCGCATAATCCAGTCGCCATGACCAGGCTGAGGACAAGTTTGCTTTGGGTACCGGTGGGCAGGGTGAAAAAATTGACCAGCCCGGCCAATAAGATAATGGCTAATAAGCCATATTCATTGCGCCCAAACCGGTTAAGGGCAATAACACCAGCAACAGCCGCTATGGAACCGGCCAGCGCAAAGGTTTGCAGGTTACTACTGTAAGGTCTACGAGCCAGGACAAAACCAACGGCCGCGGCCGCGATCAGCACCCCCAGAATAATCCCTATTCGTAACAGGGTTGTCTGGTATTCTTGCCAAAAAGCTTGAACATCACGCTGTTGTTTTTCCCAAGAAACCATTTATCACCTGATAATGCCTTGCCTAATAACAAGGTCTACTTAATATCAAGATACCTATCTAAAGTTACAAATCTACTTAATAGCCAGCACCTTAAGGTAAACCGTAAGATTATATAGCCTAAAATAAGCCTATCGCCTTTATTTGCCTTGACAACATCGCCCCCACATTATCTACTAGTTTTGCAAAATATAACCATCCAATCTCTCTGGCAACTAAACCAATTTATCAACAAAGTCGCTATTATTTCCAGATTTAAGGTCACTACTAAGGCACATAAAAGTTTCCCCGCCAAGACACCAAGATCACTAAAAATTTCTTGAGAAACTGTAACTACCAACTCTCTCTGGTGATACAACCTTCTGAAAGTTTCGTTGCCAATGATCACCAGTGGAGAAAACCTTCGGCTGGTTTGACCCAAGAGTTTATCCATTACATAAACCGTCCGAAGGTTAGCCCCAACTTATTGAGAAGATACGTTCATTCCTCGTAACAGTAAGTTAACCTAAATCGTGAGCGTTTAATCCCTCTAGGGAAGTTGCTCTTTTAGCTTCATTGGATCATTCGCTATCAAAGCAAAATTCAACATCTTAGCTGAACTTGCAAAGTCATTGTTGACAGGTTTTATTCATTAAAGGGAAGTCTCATGAAAAAATATCGTTTGCAAGACCTTGCTCTTCACAATGGCACTCCTGTTCGCCAGACATTTTTGCCTTTCGGCGCACCCCAAATTGGGGAACAAGAAATCAATGAGGTAGTGGATACTTTACGCTCAGGATGGATAGGTACTGGAGTGAAAACGCACCGCTTTGAGCAGCAATTTGCCCAATATGTTGGGGCTAAATACGCTGTAGCTGTGAACTCTTGCACTGCGGGCTTACATTTAAGCTTGCTGGTACTAAATATTGGCCCCGGTGATGAAGTGATTACAACACTGCTAACCTTTGCCGCCACAGCGAATGTGATTGAACATGTGGGAGCAACGCCTATATTTGTAGATATTGACCCTCTTAGCTTAAATATTAATCCTCAAAATATTGCTGCGGCCATTACTGAACGCACTAAAGCCATAATTCCGGTCCACTTTGGCGGTTTGTCTTGTGAAATGGATGCTATTCAATCTATCGCTCATCAGCACAATCTCACCGTTATAGAAGATGCAGCCCATGCCATTGGCACTCAATATAAAGGCCAATATGTGGGCAGCATCAGCCATCTCACCAACTTTAGCTTTTATCCCAACAAAAATATGACCACAATTGAAGGGGGGATGATCACAACAGATAATGAAGAATGGGACGACCTGCTGCGGGTTTATCGTCTTCATGGGCTGAATCGTGATGCCTGGAAACGATTTAACACCAAACGCCTGACCATAAGTAACGCAACTGTAGCCGGTTATAAATACAACATGACGGATGTCCAGGCTTCATTGGGGCTGCATCAGTTGTCCAAGCTAGAACAGTTTTTAGCCATTCGGGAACAGTACGCCCAAATTTTTGACCAGGCGTTTGCCGGAATGCGCGGCGTCCGCTTACAGCCGCGCCCAATCGTTGACCAGAACCGTCATGCGCTGCACCTTTATGTGTTGATTCTTGAGTTGGAACAATTTTCTGCCAGTCGCAATGAGATTATTGATGCTTTATTAGCCGAAAATATTGGGGCAGCTCTTCATTACCGGGCTTTGCATACCCATCCTTTTTACAAAAATAAGTACGGCTTTCAACCACAAGATTTTCCTATAGCTTATCGTATTGGTGAATCTATTTTATCTTTGCCCCTCTCTCCCAGTATGAGTGAGGGAGATGTTCAAGATGTGCTTGAAGGAGTTCATAAAGTTTTAGAAGCGTATTATTGTTAGCTAATGGCTTTCAGAACAAGGGGCTTGTTCACGGCTTTGCCAGGGTGATTTTATGCGTGTTCTTTTTTTAACCCATTTTTTAGGCGAAAACCATGTCGGCGGGACTGAGGTGCTAACCTTGGGTATGGCTCAGGGGTTGCAGGCAAAAGGGCATGAAGTCCAAATTTTGTGTGCTGAAGATTGGGAGAAAGCTCCTGGTTACACTATCACGACATCGGATGATGTTTTTCAGGGTGTGCCTATCCACAGGCTCCATTTTAATTGGCAAAAATCTCCTGATGTTTTTCGTTATCTTTACAACAATCCTGAAGTTGAGGCTTATTTGACTAATTACCTCAGTCAAAATAAGCCGGATATTGTCCATATTACCTCCTGTTACTCTCTGTCTGCCAGTATAATCTCAGCCGTATATCAGGCCAAAATCCCCTGCGTGCTTACGGCTACTGATTTTTGGTTTTTGTGTGCTCGAAATACCTTATTGCAGCGGGATGATTCTCTCTGTTCTGGGCCAGAAGGGGCCTGGAAATGTGCCCGGTGTAATTTGCATGATACGAAAGTGTACCGTTGGCCGCGGCTCATTTTCCCGGATAGGGTAGTTGCTCCCCTGCTGTTAAAAGCGGGGCATTACCCCTTTTTAACGCGCCAGCGGGGTTTGCGGGGTATGCACGGGAATTGGGATGAACGGTTTACTTTTCTGGCTGACTCGCTGCGAAAGGTGGATCACATTGTGACGGCCTCTCAACTTTTACGGTCTTTGTTTGAGCAATATGGAATGCCAAAGGAGAAAATTCATTATTCATCTTACGGGCTGGATACCAGTTGGGCTGCACAATACCAAACGAAAACAGCTTCTGAGGCGTTGAGGATTGGCTTTATTGGTCAGATTTTGCCCATGAAGGGGCCGGATCTTTTGATCAAGGCGTTCAAGGCGTTAAAAGGGGAGAGGCCGGTGCAGCTAAAAATTTATGGCAACCTGAATAAATGGCCGGACTATGGTAAGTCGCTGCGCGAATTGGCCGGTGATGACGGACGAATCAACTTTTTGGGAACTTTTCCGCACCAGGAAATAGGTAAGGTGCTGGCAGGTGTTGATGTTTTTGTGGTTCCTTCAACCTGGTATGATTTCCCATTGGTGATTTCTTCATCTCTAGCGACTAAAACACCGGTCGTGACGACGAATCTTCCTGGGATGAATGAGTTGGTTGAGGATGAATTGAATGGCCTGTTATTTGAACGGGGGGATTGGCCAGGGTTGGCCCGGCAGATGCAGCGGTTTTTAGATGATGAGATGCTGTTGTCAAGATTGAAAAGGGGTATTGGCCCAATTAAGACGGTGCCGGAAATGGCCGCAGAATATGAAGCGGTTTATGATGGTTTACTCAGTTTGCGGCCGCACTCCACTCCGCCAATCAATCTCATTCAACCGCGCAGCTAACCAGGAGCAGCCCCAGGATGATTACACCGATGATGGCGGTTTTACCAGGTGTCCTCATCCTCATCTTCATTATCTTCTTCAACGACAATAGGGGTCGCGGCCGCGTCATATACAATCGAATGTACCTCCAGGTCAAACCAGGCATCAAACCGCCGCGCCGTTAAATCATCCGGCCATAAGCGGGGATTATCACTATAGTTGAGCAGCTCTTCCTCAAACAAATCCGGCTTGAGCGGGTTAATAAACGCTTCCATCTCTTCCAGGCTGGGAAAATCAGGAATCAGTAAAACGGTACAATCTTCCTTAAAATCATCGGCCGTATAAGGGGTTGTGGTATCTGGTAGTTGGTTTAGCCAATCTATAAACGGCTGTTTGACCCTGACGACAATGGCTCCCCGGTTAATAAGTTTCATTGACATGCCTCCTGGAATAGGACTGGGTGTTGAGAACTGAGGGATGAGTAGATAGCCGGAATTATAAGCTACTCCCATGAACCAGGCACAATGAAATTGTCTTGACAAATTCGACCGCCAACCGCGATCAAAAAAGGTCAACCATGCCGAAATTCTTTGTTCACCTACGGAAAGCTCTGCATACTTAAGCGGCGCACATAATTCACCAGGTGCCACATCTCCTCATCACTAAACTTCTCCCCATACCCAGGCATAGCGGAACCACGGACCCCATTTTTAATCCAGTAAAATAAATCGCCGTCAGAGTGGGTGGCGGTGTGGCCGGCGGCAAAATTGACCGGGGCCGGATTTAAGCCAACCGCTCCCGGCCCATCCCCTAACCCCATTGGCCCATGACAAACAACACAATCTTCCCGGTAAATCGTTTCACCAATAGTGATAGATTGGCTGTCAGGCAGGATGGGGTTAGTCAGGAATTTGCCCGGGGTGTAATTCTGGCTAAAGAAGATGTAGGCCATATTGCCCCCAGACAGAATCATAAACGCGCCTAATCCAACCAGGGGGATAAGTTGAGCGGGGGTATGGGCCGCCTGTCGGGCCAGGAACAGCCATCCCAGGCCAAAGAGCAGGAAAAAGATACCCGCAACCCCACCCCCCATGATGGTCATAAAACGGGCAAATCGCTCTCCCAAGCTGGTTTCCTGGCTGGCAAGGGGGCGGATGGTGCCCCCCAGGCCGGCCTCTAAACGGAACGGGGCAAAGGTATCATAGTGGCCCGGTCGCCGGATGGCGATCTCAACCTGCCACTCTCCGATCAGGCTGATGTAGCTCCCTTGCAGTTGGTAATGACCGTCATCGTGGGGCATCGCCTGCCCCTCATCCGCCCCCAGGGATTGCCCCAAGAAGGTGTAGCGCAGAAGCAGGCGGCTGGCGTCGGCGATCGGGTTGCCTTGGGCATCGGTGAGGAAGATGTCAAAGGTATTGTTGCCAATGAGGGCTGGCTCGATAGCCAGGGTGATGGTGAGATCGTCTACGGTTTGCTCTACGACCAGGCGGCCAGGATCATCGGCCAGAAGGGGAGCATCGGCGGCCCGCTGTAGTTCGATGAGGATGCCCGCCGCCAGCAGGATGAGGATGGCGATTGCTGTCTCCAGCCGTACCAGTTGGCTGAACCGGCGCAAGATGGTCGGTGGGGTTGACCTCTCGGCCAGTTTGGGTTTGATGACGAGCAGGTTGAGGGAGGCGATGAAGAAGGTAGGCAGCGTCAGGGCGACTTTGGCCAGCAGGGTGAGGCCGTAATGGGTGCCAACGAGGGAACTCCAACTGGCAACGTGGGTATAGGCCAGAAAGCTGCCACTGAGGATGAGGATGCCCACCGCGGCCGCACCCACCCCAGAGAAGTTCAGGTTTAGCTCAAGGTTTAACCGGGAACGGGCTTCATCTGGCAGATGCCGGCCTTGCCATAGGGTCAGGGCTAACTGGAGCAAGGCCCCAATCCAGATGGCCGCGGCAGCGAGATGGGCCAAATCTATCAACGTAGCTGTCAGGCTCCCTTGCCGCAGGGCCGCACTGTGGCTCACCATTGAACTGGTTAGCCCCAGCCCCAGGCTGAGGAGCAGGCCAAGCCAGTAGAGAGGGGGCGATGGGGCGAGGGGGTGAGGGGGTGTGTGTTCCTCAGTGCCCGCCAATGCCCCAACGTTCCCCAGGATTTTTCCCCGCACTATCACCAACAGATAGGCATTGGCCCCAGTCAGGAGCAGGCGCAGCAGCCACATCTGGCCGAAGCGGGTACCCAACCAGGTGCGGAAATTATCCATTTGCCATAAATCATATTGGCTGGATTGATCCAGCAGGGTGAGAATCAGCCCTACGCCCAGGAAAATCAGCCCCAGCCAGGGCAGGCGGAGGTGGGTACGAGTCAGGGGGTATTTCTCTGGCAAGATGAACAGGCGAAAGGCGTATAAGCCCAGCAGCAAGGTCACACCCAGCAGGGTGCCCCAGCGGGCGGTGATGCTCATAGGGGCAATGCGGACTGAGGTATCGGTGGCTACACTGGTTAGCCCCAGGGAGGTGACGCCCACGCCAAAGGAAAAGCTGCCGCTGGTTGTGTGCCCATCAACGGCGGAGAGGACATGCCAGCTTACCAGGTAAGTGCCGTTGTTGAGCGGTGGCAGAGAGAGGCGCAGGCTGCTGTTATCGTTCGAGGGCACCAGTTCGCCGGTACTAATGCTTTGCCCGGCCTGGGTGAGCAGGGCGATGCGGCTTAGGTTGGGGACGACTGGCTCGCTGAACTGGATGGACAGTTCCGGGGGGCTGTTTTCCAGGATGGCGTTGGCCCGGGGGTTGGTAGTGACGGGGATGGCGTGGGCCTGGGCTGGTGGGGCTAAGGTGAGCCAGATGATGAGGCACGCGGCCGCGACTAATCCCCCTACTTTGATGATCTTAAACATAATAGTCTGCTCTGGTGGTCTGGCGGATTCAAGTGACGGCCGACCGCCAACCACTCACTACTGCCTATGGTGTCACTGTAATTGTTGCTGAATCCCCATCTTCTAAATCATTGTGATCGGCGTCGGAAAGATAGACGGAAATAAGGTATTCTCCTGGCTCCAGGCCACGTATCACATCGCTTGGGTTGGCCCCCATTACCATGGCATATTCCCTATCACCCACAAAAATGTGCCAATGTTTGCCATCTTCCCCTAGGGTGAAGTTTTCTACTTCTACCTGCACGACAATCTCTTCATTACGAGCGAAAGTGGCCCCATCGGTAGGCGAAATTAAACGAATGACGGCCCCGTTGTTAGGCACCCGACCATGATTAGGGTCATGGTCATCTTCGTCATGGCTGTGATCATTGTTACTATGGTTGCCAGAGGCACACGCGGCCGCAAACATGGCTACCAGGATAAGTAAAATAAGCGTTTGTAAAAAACGTGACATGATATGCTCCTCAGTAAATCAAACTTCCAGTTCGATACGCGATTGGGAAAATCGCGCTACAAATTTTCATTCATTCGTTGCCGACTCCCCCCCCCTTCTTCCACCAGCTAACGCCTGCCAGGATCAACCCTAATAAGCCAACGCCAATGCTGATAAAGGCCAGGATGCGAGTTTGGCGGAGTTGGGTTTCCAGGGTGGTGATCTGCTGGTTAAGGGTCAGCGTATCGGGGGGAGCTTCAGGGAATTGCAGCCGCGCGGCCGCGAACACTTCCTCCGGCTCAACCGTTATCTCCACATCCGTCTCCCCAATTCTACCCGATAGATACAGGTTGTACTGCCCGCGCACTGTGGGGATGAGTTCCAGGGTATATTCACCAGGCACAGCCGTAGGGTTCAGATTCCCCCGGAACGTCGTCCGGCCATACATTACCTGGGCGGTCAAATTGGCTTCAACCCCGATGACGGGGGTCTTGCTGGCCGTTTCCGTGACGATGAGAAGAATGGCGTTTCGCTCCCCTACGAGGGGGGGTTCATGGACCCAACCGACGACCAGGGTATACGGGCCAACGGTATTGCTGCTGTGGGCCAGGGTTGGGCGTGCGGCCGCGAGCCACGCCCAACCCACTATCATTAAGGCGGCGAGAAAAACAAAAGGGTGATTGCGAGACATAGGGTTTATCCTGACCTGGGCAAGCCAGAGCTAAAGAAATTTTAGCCACGAATTTCACAAATTGACACGAATTTATGACCTTCGTGTTAATTCGTTTAATTCGTGGTGAAAATAATTAATTTTCAAGACGACATTTAGGCAGTTTGTTTTTAGCGAGGCGGGGGGAGTAGAGGAGAGGGTGCATGAGCCTGGACCCCAGCAGCGTAGGGCAATAGAGGATAAACAAACGGCCATGGATCGGGCTCAACCAATGCGGGTAGAGGGAGATGTAACGAGACCTGCCCAAAATTTAGCTGGGTCATCCCGTCAACCATCTCAGCTATATGCAAACAATCAGGGGGTGCGGCCGCGTCCCCAAACAGGCGATCACATACCCACACCGCCGTTGGCGTAAAAACGATAAACAAAAAAACTAAAGCCGCCATCATCCATCGGGTCATCATTAAATCATAGCCAAAAGAGTTCAACTATACCAACTATACATTATATATATTTCCTATGAGATCAGGGTTCGTGGGGTTTTCATGACGATAGTGTAAATTACTTTCTGTAAAAAGTAGAAGGTCGGTAGGCCATTGTGTATCCTTAAGGCGTTACCAAACAACCTAAAAGGAGAAACACCATGACCTACCTCACCAATTGTACCTTACCAGAAGAATGGCTGGAACAAATTGCCCAACAAGGGCTGGAATTTGTGCCCGAAATGATCCGGACGGTGATCAATACGGCGATGCAGATAGAACGCCAGAAACACCTGGGGGCAGGGCCGTATGAACGCACGGCCGAACGCCAAGGCCACGCCAATGGTTATAAGAGCAAGTGACCTTCCCCCGAAAAAGTCGACAACCGGTTAAGACCAAGTATACTTTTTCGGAGGAATATTATGACAAGTAATAGAAGAACATACACAGCAGAATTTAAGCAAGAAGCCGTTCGGTTGCAGGCCAGCAGCGGCAAAGGGGTATATGAAGTCGAGCGCGATCTGGGCATTACCCATGGCTTGCTCAACAAATGGAAACGGCAGCAACAGCAGCAGGGGGCGGTGGCCTTTCCTGGACAGGGACGATCAACACCAGAGCAAGAAGAGATTCGGCGATTGAAACGGGAATTAGCGGTGGCCCAACAAGAGCGGGACATTCTAAAAAAAGCAGTGGCCATCTTCAGCAGCCCAAAGCCATGAGATACCAGTTCATCAAGGAGCACCGCGAGGAATTCATGGTAACGCTCATGTGTCGGGTGTTGGCTGTGTCGCCCAGCGGGTATTATGCCTGGCAGGGACGGCTGTGCAGTCAGCGGGAGATGGCCAATCAAGAATTACTCAAAGAAATCAAGGCGGCTCATGCGACCAGTAATGGCACCTATGACAGTCCTCGTATTTACGCGGCAGTGCAAGAAAAGGTGATTTGTAGCCAAAATCGGGTGGCTCGGTTGATGAAAAAAGAGGGCATAGCTGCCAAACAGAAAAAGCGATACAAGGTGACGACCCAGGCCAAGGCGACCCATCCGGTGGTGCCCAACCGGCTAGAGAGGGATTTCACGGCTGCCGCCCCCAATCAGAAGTGGACAGCAGACATCACCTACATTCCCACACTAGAGGGTTGGCTGTATCTGGCCGTGGTTGTGGATCTCTTCTCTCGCCGAATTGTCGGTTGGGCGATGTCGGCCCGCCTGACCAGTGACCTGGTTCTGGCGGCCATCCAGATGGCCATCCAGCGCCGACAGCCGCCACCAGGATTGCTGCATCACACGGATCGGGGCAGCCAGTATACCGGCCAGCCATATCAACAGTTGCTAAAGGACAATCACTTTGTGGCCAGTATGAGTGGCACTGGCAACTGTTACGACAATGCTCCTACCGAAAGCTTCTTTGGCACATTGAAAATGGAACACGTCTACCATCTCCTCTACGAAACCCGCGACCAAGCCCGAACGGTCATTTTCTTTTACATTGAAGCCTTCTACAATAGGCAGCGTCGCCACTCGACGTTGGGCTATGTCAGCCCAGAGGTCTATGAAGCGGCCTATTATCAACGTCAGCATCAGTTAGGCTTAACTGAGTGTCCATAAAATTGGGGGAAGGTCAGTTGATCTTGATGTGCAAAAACGTATAACATGCGACATTGAGCAAGAGAAGAAACTGGTAAAAGTAACCCATGAACTTATCAGCCTCTTCGAGCAGAAAATCAAAGACCGTATTGCCCGCGTTTGGGGGGAAGATTAAGACAGGAGAGAATCATGTCAGAACAAGCACGAAAAGAAGCCCTGAGAGCATTAGAGCAGGTTTTCCCTTCCACCCTCGCCACCCTACGCGATGAGTTTGACAGCCACGAGTTCATTTTGAAGTTGGCCCACCGGAATCAACGGCTTTATGTCCAGGCGTTAGCCACTTATGCCGATGCGGTACACCCCTTTGATGCTCTTCATAGTCAAATTGTCCGGCGACTTATTGGTACAGGTTCAGTAAAAAAAGTCAGAGAGCATAATAGCCCTGATATTTTTCGTCAGGTAAATTCTTCCTGGGTGTTGCACAAGCAGTGATATTCAAAGATAGGAATTCTCATGAACAAACCAAAACATGCTTGGATGGTACGGGCTGGCAATGAGAACGAGTTAGCCAGCCAGGTAGAGGTAAAAAAAGTCGTGGCGATTGGCTGGTCTATGGGTGATCTCTCCGGGCTGAAGAGCCGGGAGCAGTTCAAAGCCCGCTATCTTGAGCATTATCCCGATCATTCCCCTTCTCGTGTTGGTGTCAATGCCGGTCAGGTGTACCGCTTTGTCTGTGAAATCAAAGAAGGCGACTATGTTCTTACGTCTATCAAAGACAGCAGAGAAGTGATTATAGGTCTTATAACCGGGCCATATCGCTATGACCCAAACTTGTTTAAGGATAATGCTCTTTTTGACGATTATCCCAATATCAGACCGGTCAACTGGTTAAAACGTGTTTCTCGTGATGATTTTCCAGCCCCAGCCCGGAATTCAATGGGTAGTACCTTAACCGTCTTCAATCTGGATGATCACCTGGATGAGATTCACAAACTGGCAACAGGGGATACAGTAGAAGTGAAGGCGGTGGTTGCCGCAACAGAAGAAGAAACCCCACCGTTTCATAAAGAGACGGAAAGCAAAGCGAATGAACTCATTGCCGATTTAATCAGCAAACTTGATCCGTATGATTTTCAGGATCTGGTCGCGGCCGTATTGCGGGCAATGGGTTTCCGGGCCGTCAGTACCCCACCAGGCCGGGACAAGGGTATAGATATTGTGGCCCATCCTGATGCGCTCGGTTTTGGTACACCTCGGATCAAAGGTCAGGTCAAACATCGCAAAGATTCAACCGGTGGGGCCGAACTGCGCTCGTTTTTGGGGAGTTTGCGTCAGGGGGATAATGGGCTTTTTGTCTCAACGGGCGGTTTTACCAGCGATGCCAAACAGGTGGCGGATGGTTCCCGTGAGCCGGTTACACTGTTAGACCGGGATGGGTTTATCAAACTGTTGTTGGAGCATTATGAGCAGTTAGAACCGGAATACAAATCTATTGTGCCGTTGCGGAAGGTGTGGATTCCGGCGGAGTAATTGAACACTCCTAACCTGATTACAGTTTTTTCAGGATGTTGCACAACATCTGGATTGAAAATCTTCTTACACAAACCTACTAATCAAATAGGTTTCGTAGGTCATCATGTATCCTATTTACCGGTACATTCTTCACGAATTCGTTCATTATTAACTCAAGATCACGTCCAACATCATTCCATCCCCAGAAGGGATGTCTTGTTATTCGTCTATAGGACTAGACTATGGTGGCCTAGATTGTCAAGACAATTTTGGGCAGGGGTTTAAGGTAGGTTTAG
>JAHDWJ010000034.1 GCA_023384415.1 Anaerolineae bacterium | reverse complement strand
CTGTCATCGTCATCTTTTGATGACTTGTGCCCTTATTGGCACAAAATTTAGGTAACTAATACATCAATACAGTCATAACCTACTCTAATCTCCACCACCAGCGGGCATCATCGTTTGCTGCCATGAGCCAGCCGTATTGCTTTGCTGCTGGGCCTGACGACGAGCCTGGCGCAAAGTCGTGAAGACGGCCCACATTTTCTTGGGGTGCAGGATGGTTTCCGGGCCGGCCATCATCTGCTGCACGGTGAAAAATTGAGCGGTCAGTTCGGCGTTGAAGGCCATCGCTTCCATATATTTGTCCATATATTTTTGCACCAGGCGGGTGGGCAAATCCAGACCTTCCCCACCGACGGTTTCGGGCCAGCGCATATCTTCACCGGTAGCCATTTGCCAGGGACCTGCGATGACTTTGCCTAACGCTTTTTGGAAACGACGGGCCAGGCCGGTCAACGCGGCCGCGTCCCCATTCCCCTTTTGCGCTTGCAAACAGTCGGCCAACGTCTGGCTGCCCATGGTAGCTACGGTCATCCCCTGCCCATAAACCGGGTTCAGGGCATATACGGCATCACCCAGTACCACAAACCGCTCCAGGTACCGGGGCAGACGATCATAATGGTACAGCCGGTTCTCCGCTTTACGGTAGCCGATGATGCTGCTGAGCGGCCGCGCCTCTTTGAGGATGTGGTAAATCTTGTCCGTCGGCAGGTCGCGCAAAAAGGCCATAAACCCTTCTTCATCGGTGGGGGGATAATCTTTCTGAATCCCCATCAGGGTGACATGCCACCGGTTGCCTTCCAAAGGCAGAATCACAACCCCACGGGTGTTATGGGGAGCGACGGGGAAGATCGCGGCCGCTTTCCAATGTTCGTTGAAGTTAGCTGGCCGCTCATAAATGCGGGTGGCGTAACCCGGGAAAGAGTTGACCGTTGTCTCTGCGGGCGGGGCATACCCCAACCCTTCTAACCATTTGGGCGTGTTAGAGGTGCGGCCGCTGGCATCCACCACCAGGTCTGCCATTAACGTTTGTAATTCTCCACCGGCCTGGCGCGAACGGTAGCTGATTCCCGTAGCGTGGCTGCGGGCCTCATCCGTCAGCAGGCCACATACTTCCACTTCTTCGATAAAATTGACCTGCGGGTTGGCCGTCAACCGGCGGTAAATCGTTTGCTCCAGGAGCGGCCGGCTGCACGCAATTGGGTTCAGGTCACTGGTAAAAGAAGGCAGCCAGTTCCCACGCATGTAGGCTATCAACTCCTGACCAACATTCACAATCACCCCACCTGCGTCTGCCAGCTCCTGGCTCAATCCAGGAAACATCTTATCCAGATTGTGCATCCCACGCAGCAGCAAAAGATGGGCATGGCGGGTTTGAGGTACCCCCTTACGATAATCTGGGTTATCCTGCAAACGATCCCGTTCGATCACAGTAACCCGCTCAAAATGATCTGTCAGCATTCGGGCCGCTGTCAGACCGGCTACACTACCCCCAATAACGATTGCTTGTTGATACCGAGACATAGCTAAACTCCTTTACATACAAAACCAGATACCAAAACACGGATAGAAAGAATACGGATGAAGCAAGGGATAGATTTTCATCAATCCTGGATCAACCAGTTGTCAACACCATACCGGGTCACTGTCCAATACCCGTCCGAATAGTGTCCGAAACCTGCATGGTCATTTTCCGACGAGTCAATTGGACTCTTGGCGCATTCGTGGGACAACTTCTCAATGTTTTCGAGTTATAGGCAAGATTCTTTCTTGCCCGCACAAGTAAGAAAGTTGTGCGACACTGCTTACCACCATTTTTGGCAAAGGCCGTTCGTGGAGTTGACAAGTCACGATGCGCGAGGGGCGATAGAGAGAACTCCGGCCTCACGCATTACCTGGCAAATTCCTAAAGGCTTGCTGCTGGTTGAGGAAACTGCGGTGGGTTAAAAAGGTGTGGTGTGCAAAGCGTCAATATCCTACTGGCTAAACCGTTTTTTTTATGTATCACACAGCACACAAAGCCGGTAAAATCTTTTGACCATACAGAGTTAATTTGGCCTGTTTATTCATCACGCATAAAATCACTCGCCATGTCTCAGACCTCTCGCCACTCTCCCCGCCTCATTTTAGCTGTTGTTGCTTTTGGTGTTTTTGTTGCCGCCGATGATTTGACGGTCGTCTCGACGATGCTGCGGCAAATTATTTATGATTTAGAAATCCCCCTGCCTGAAGGGTTGAACGATGCTGCCTGGATTGTCAATGCGTACCTCATCGCTTATGTGGTGGTGATGCCGTTTGTGGGCAAATTGAGCGATATGTTTGGCCGTCGAACGGTCTATATCGGAGCGTTTACCCTGTTTCTCCTCGGCTCTATCTGGATTCCCCTGGCCCCCAACCTGACCTGGTTTATTGTGGGCCGGGTGGTTACTGCTCTGGGGGGTGGGGCGATGGTGCCGGTGGCGATGGCGGTGATTGGCGATGTGTATGAACCGAAGAAGCGGGCCGGGGCGATGGGGATTTTGGGCACGATTGATACGGCGGGCTGGGTGTGGGGGCCGCTCTATGGGGCTTTGCTGGTCCGTTATTTAAGCTGGCAGTGGCAGTTTTATCTTAATATCCCGTTGAGCCTGATCGGGATCGCGGCCGCGTACATCGTCCTGCGTGATCTGCCTGCCCCCAACAAACGCATCCCCCTGGATTGGGTCGGGCTGGCCTTACTCAGTACCGCCCTCATCGCTCTCAACATTGCTCTGCTTGGTAGTGGGGACGTGAGTGCGGCCGGGGGATTTGCCGCCCTGCCTACGGAACAGCCTACCAACAACAGTCCGCTCTATTACGGGTTGGCCCTGGTCGCCTTTCTCATCTTCCTGTTCCGCGAACGGCGCACCGATACTCCTTTTATTGACCTCTCCCTATTTCGTAACCCCAATTTCAGTTCCGCCGTCCTGATCAACTTTTTCATCGGCTTCATCCTCATTATCGCCATGGTCAACGTGCCCCTGGTTGTCAACCTGCTAGAGTTCAATCTGGAGCAAGCCGCCCTGGACAGTGGTAAATTATTAACCGCGATGACCGTCGCCATGGCTATCATGGCCTACGTGGGGGGGCAGCTTACCGAACGGTTCAGCTACCGGCCTACCGTTTTGTTGGGTCTATTGGCCGCCTTTATTGGGTTTGGGCTGATGGGGCTAACCTGGGAAGTCACTACTCCCTACAATCAGATGGCCTGGCAGTTGGCTATCTTAGGCTGCGGCTTCGGTCTGGTTATCTCCCCCATAGGCACCGCCGTCGTCAATGCCGCCGGGGATGATGAACGTGGGGTGGCGTCCAGCCTGGTGATTGTGTTACGCTTAATGGGAATGAGTGTGGGGTTGTCTGGCCTGACCGCCTGGGGGTTAGAACGGTTTAACACCCTGCGAACCCAAATCGAACTGCCTGATTTACCCTTCTTTGACCCCGTTTACCAACAAGCCCTGCTGGATGGCCTGACCCAAACCACCGTTTACGTCCTTACCGAAACCTTCCTCATCTCGGCTGGGGTAGCTCTCCTGGCTATCTTAATCAGCCTCAGATTACGGCAAGATTAAGCGGAACCCCATACCTGATACTTCTTACCTATCCATGTCCTACCAACGCCGCCCCCTCACCTATTACGCCCAAACCATGCCCGGTGTGGAAAAAATCACCTGGCGGGAGATTCAAGAGCGGTTCCCCCAGGCCACTCTGCGCCAATATCTGTTTGCCAAAGAGCAAAACGGGATTGTGCTGTTTGATGATGATGTGTCATTTAAGGAGCTGCTCACCTTACGCACGGCTGAAGATATTTTCATCCAGGCGGCCCATATTCCCCGCCTGACGTATGATTATGGGGATTTGCGCCAGATTGAGCGGTTGATTGAAACGGGAGAGTTGTTTGGCAAGGTGACCCATATTCTCACCAGCTATCTAAAATTGACCCGCCGGCCGACGTTTCGGGTGGTGGCGCGGAAGACGGGGGATCACCGGTATACCCGTGCCCATCTGGAAAAGGCGTTGAGCCTGGGGGTGCAGCGGCGATTTGGCCGTAGTTGGCGGCAGGTGGAAGAGAACGCTGATTTTGAGGTGTGGGGGAATGTGTTGGGGCCGGTTTTTTTGTGTGGTATCCGCCTCTCTGACCGGACGATGCGCCACCGGCATGAGCGAGCGGTGGAACTGCCGGCCTCGTTACGCCCTTCGGTCGCGGCCGCGATGGTTTATCTCTCTCACCCACAACCCAATGACCGGTTCCTGGACCCGATGTGCGGCAGTGGCACCATTCTCCTGGAGCGTCTGGCCTTTGGGGATGTCCACGCTATCAGTGGGGCCGATATTATGGCCGGGCAAGTCGCGGCCGCACGGACTAACCTGGGTAAGAAGAAGAAACAGGTACGGCTGTGGCGGGGGGATGGGGAACATTTGCCAGTCGCGGCCGCGAGTCTCACTAAAATCGTCTGCAATCTCCCCTTCGGCCACCAGATAGGCAGCCCGGCCCAGGTCAGGCGGCTCTACCCGGCTTTTCTGGCAGAGGTGGCACGGGTACTGCGGCCAGGGGGGAAAGCGGTTTTATTGAGCAGCGAATTTGACCGGCTCAAAGAAGCGATTCGCCAGCAGCCATCGCTGGAGATCCGCGAAGGGCATTCTATTGCCGTGTTGGGGAAATGGGGGCGGATTTATGTGGTGGAGAAGGTGGGGTGAGAGGGGGGAACGCGGCCGCCCGCCTATTACGCCCATATTACCAGCCTCGTTCACCTCAATCTCACCGCGTCGGCTTTATTGGTTGTTAGGCGGCCGCAGCTCCCGTGCGCCACATATCTATCATATCCGAAGCAAATGATACCGGTGCGCCCGCTGCCCAGGGCTTAAACTCCCCCTTGTTTTCATGTTCAAACTGGTAAAAACCCAACAATAACCCCAAACAGATGATTTCTGCTTCACTGGTCAAACCAGCTTTTTGGCATTGCCGCAGCTCATCCAGATATGGCTCTAGCAACCCCTCGATGAGACCATAAGCCGCTGCATCTGTTTCGGCATAGCCATGACGGGTGTTACCGTACCGTTCCCATACATCTTCCGGGGTCAACCCCCCTAATTCATCCAGCAGGTCCCCGGCGATCCCATCTATATCTACACCAGACAGTTGCGCCGTCATTAGGCTGACAATCCTGGTCGCCAACTTTTCATCATCAGCAGCCAATTGGCACAAGATGTGCTGAGCATCATCTAAGGAAAGGTTGTTGATAAGATCATGAAGATTCGTCAGCGCTTGTTCCTGAATACACTCTCAGCCTACGGTACATTAATCGTTGATGTGCTGTTCTAAGTTGTTCAATTTCAGCATCTGATAAGCCAATACCGTCTTTTAATATGATCTTATCCGTCTGATCAAGCAGCGTTTCCAAATTTACCCCCTCACGGATCATGGCGTCTATCTGCATAAATTGCTCATCACTGGCAGATATAAGGGGAATTGGTAGATTTTTAATTTCACTAGGCACCAGTTCTAAAACCCCGCCACCATAATGTCTGCCCAGCAGTTCGGCGTATAAAAAGGTCAAGGAATTGAGGAAAGAAAAGACAAAATCTTTGGCCCGTTCTTTGTAGGCTGGTTTCATTCTGACCCGGTAAGCAGTATCGGTTGAATACGCGCCCAACTCATTTAAGACCAGGCGGGGAAAATGGTGACACCGCTTGAGCAGGCCAATCTCCGCCAACCAGACGTAAGGGACGACATACCAGGGATCGCGGATACGGCATTTGTAGCGAGTATGAAGCTTCTGTAATTCGCCAAAGCGAATGTAATCGGCCATTCTGGAGGGTAGATCATCCATCGGTACAGCCGAAAATTGCAAAAAATGAACGCTCTTACCTGCTAATCGGTTTGTTTCATGGTCGGTCTCTGTGTAACGAATGCCCTGAATTAAATCGCTTTTAGATAACATGGGCGCGGCAATTGCTTTTAACTGATAGCGGTGCAGCACGTCGTCGTTGACAGTGAAAAAATCATTTGCCCCGGTTACGATGCCTATTTGCGCGTCGGCAATTGTATCAAAGCTGTTTACGCGCTCATTTTCCTGTAAGCGGGCTAACAGTTGCAATTCGTCGTCGTGGAGCAAGGCCAGCATCCAGTTTCCCTGCCAGTCTGGAGAGGCTGCATGTCGCGGCAGGTTGGATAATTCTAACCTCTGCAAATCATCCAGACTGTCCAGGTCAACAATTTGTAAATCGGCGCGTGGTTGAGGCAAAAAACTGAACAGACTGGGCTGGCCTGGGGCTGTTCGATTGAGCGGCTGGAAGGATCGCGTTGCCCGTTTTTCAGCCAACAGCAAAACCACGCCTTGTAATGTATCGGGGAAAACTATTTCGCGGAAGTGAATCAGGGTTACGGAGGCCATTTCCTGCTCTAGTAACAGCCGCAAGCCCTGGGCGTGCTGCACGTGGAGAATTTCAGCGGGGATGACCATTGCCAAACGGCCGTCAGGTGCAAGGTGCATCACACTGGCAATGACAAATGGTACCCAGGCATTCGTTCGCTTAGAAAAAGGCACGTTGGCGCGGTCAAAAATCTGCCTGGCCTTATCTCGCTGTGTCGTCTCGAAGTATTGATAGCGAATGTATGGCGGGTTGCCAACGATTGCGTCCCACCGGTTGCCATTGACTGATTCAATCCAGTTAAAAAAATCATCATTTACAACGACAACTTCAGCGTTCAAACAGCGCAGCGCCTCGCCGGAATCATTTGCTCTGTTCGCTTCCTGGGGCAGCAGTTCCACCGCGTCCACGAAAGCAGGGGCCAGGCCATGGCCAGCGTTGACCTGATTAGCGAGCGCCTTGAGGAAACGACCGTCGCCACAACTAGGTTCTAAGATACTTTGTGGCCGCCGTTCCAATGCCCATCGGCTGAGGAAATCGGCAATGGGTGACGGCGTGTAATAACCGCCACGTAATTTTTGGGTGCTTTCCTGAGACTTGAAGTTCATGTTGGCAGCTCGATCTGATCAATAATCGCGGCGATCCCGTACAGTTGGCTGATCTGGTTGTCCATCTGGCTTTTGACGGCCCGCATCTGCCGCTCTAACCGGCTGCGGTCGCTGCCGGAGACGGCTGTTTCCAGGTCGCGGCAGACGGTATGCATCCGTTCATTCGCCGCAACAATTTCCCGGTACAGGCGCGAACGGGGATTATCAATCGTCAGATCAATGTTGGGGATGGGGATTTCTTTGAGGACGGCCGTCCCCCGCGCAAACCACCCCCCTCTGAAAGGGCTGCCTCTCTTACGGCAGAAAAACTCTACTGCTTTATGGTTGAGCAGGGCGTGTAGGAAGTAGAGGTCATAAGGTGTTTGCCGTTCCCCATCCCGGAAAGGAGCGATAGCACATTCCCCCGCCGTGCCGCCCGAAGCCAGCAGGGTATTCGTCTCATCGTAAACATATTTGTCGCCCAAACTATTCACGCCGACGATAATTTTTACCCGGTCGGTGAAAACGGCTAACGCCTGCTGACGGCCGTACCGATACCACTCATCGGGCGGGAAAGGTTTAGGGCTGATGTCCCGCCGCGCCAATGTCTCCTGGTTGTGGGTCAGCCAAGCATAAGCCAGCGGATACTGAGAATGCATAATCTGCGGTGGGACAAGATCGGCTGTGTAACGGCCGTCGTCTGTCACTGACACCGTGTAGGGGAAAATTATCAAGGCGGTCTCTGGCAGTGGGTAGAATGAGCGCAGTTCAGCCACGCTCCCGTCATAAAACGGCCTCAAGATCGCTTTTTCAATAAACCAGACGCTGTCTTGCCGCGTGAAAGAGATGGCGTCCGCGCCTTCATCTACCCAATCGGTGATGACATACACGGCGTTGCGGCTAGTCTGAACGCCATTGAACACGTCGGCCACGTCGCCCAACAGCGACGTATCAACCGACATCGCTTGCAGCAAAGCCAGTTCCTCGGCCGTGCCGGGCAATATCCAGGCGTTGTCGCCAGAAACATAGCGGCGCGGTAGCCGCATAGCCGCCGTATCCGCTGGCTGATACTGGCGCAGCCAATCTTGCGGCGTGTTGATCCGTTCGTAGACCAGCGGTAATTTTTCCAGATCGGCCAGGCGCGACCGGGAAAAGTAAAGCAGGCAGCTATAGGTTGTGCGGCCGGCGAACATCTGCGCGGTGCCAAAATCCACCAGGCGCGTCAGATAGGTTTCACCGGCCAGCAACTCCCGAATCTTCTTGCCCGATTCGATATAGGCGAATTTACGGGAAACAACCAGGCCGCAGACGCCGTCCGGCTTTAGCAGCAGACGGGCGATACGCTCCAGGAACAGGTAATACTTGTCGAACTGTTTGTAGGCTGTCATGTAATGGCCGCGCCGTTTGTAGAAATCGTATTCGGCTGGCTCTAAATTTTTCACGTCTTCCGTTTTCAGGTAAGGTGGGTTTCCTATCACAGTGTCATATTGCGCGGGAATATCCTCTCCCCAGGTTAGCGGTGCTCCAACCAGCGCTGGGTTAGCGTCATAAGCGTAAATGCGCTCATCTACCAACGAATCGCCATAGACAATCTGGTTATCCAGCGACGGCAGCAGGCCGCCTTCACCTGGCAGTGATTCTGGTGTTTCATCTTCCAGCAATTTCACCAGCAGACTAAAGCGGGCAACCTCAACGGCCGAATAGTCCCGATCTACGCCATAGATGCAGCTTAGCAGCGCCCGCTTTTGGGCAAAAGCCAATTGCCAGCCTTGCGCCGTCTGGTAAATGGCGGTGCGATCATCAGCGCCCCGGAATGCGTTAATAGTTGCTTCAACCAGCTGAACAAAAGCGGCGACTAGAAAGCCGCCCGATCCGCAGGCCGGGTCAATCAGCTTCTTTCTTAAAATCTCATCAAAGGTTGCGCCTTGAAACAACGGCGTCAGGGTATCGGCGACAATGCGCTGAATGAGGGGCTGTGGCGTTGGCACAATATCCCGCCCTTCATTTTCTGGTTTGGCTTGCAGGCGGGCTGCACCGTCCGTCAGAACAATCCGCTCGCGCAGGAAGTAGTCGTAAACTTGACCTAGAAATTCTGGTTCAAAGACGGCGAAGGTATACGGCGCGGCCGGGAAATAGAGCGAATCCACTATTTCGGCGACGGTGGCGCTGTTCAGGCGAATTCGCTGCTGATCCTTGGCGAAGAAGGGATCACGGCGCGTGTCAAACAGGCCAGAATCAAAGCGGCGATCTGCCACCGACAGCAAGGAAACAAAAGCGTCCCAATCGTTCCCGGCTGCAATCTGCTGTAACTGTTTGTAGGTCTCTATTCCCCGATCTTCACACATCCGTAAGAATAAGACGCGCAAGATGAACCGCTCAACCAGTTCGTTCATTGTCTGCGGAGCGACGCCGTTGTTTTCGGCGGCAATGTCCTGGGCCAGTTGCAGCCGCCATTGGTTCAAGCGTTGCAGGAAGAAATGATCTATCGCTTCTTCAGGGCGGTTTGCTATTTGCGCGGAGAAATGGGCGTCAAATTGACCAGAGTAAACCGCCTCGCGGGAAATCAGGCGGCTAATTTCTGGTAGACGATCCACATATTCGGTGTAACGAAAGCGGTAGAGACGGCCGTGCGCGGCTGAATGTTCTGGGGTGGGCGGAGTTGTGGTGTCGTAAATGACCAGGTATTCAAAGTTGGTTAGAATCGAAATCTGGAGATTACCCGACCACCCATACCGGCGCGTCTGGAAGGCGGGCATGGGCTGGTTCAGGATGTCTACATTGGGTTTTTTCGCTTCAACGTAAAACTTTCGCTCCGGGCCTAAGCGAAATTCGTAATCCGGCCGTTTAGTTTGCTCATCTACCGTGACCCGCGTTTCCCGTATAACTTCCCGAAACTGGCGCGATAGATTCCGCTCATTGTGTACATCCCATCCCAATAGTTCAAAAAAAGGGTTGATGAAATCCTCGCGGATGTCTGTTTCGCTGTACAGGCTGTCTCGGCTGATGTATTCGTGGCGAGATTGCTTGTAACGAGTGACTAAATCTTTCATGTTTGGAATTGTATCTCGATAAAACAAATTTAGCTGATGACAAAGCCCCCAATTATTAACATCCTCTCCATCCTGCCCCGTTTCGTTTGCTCCTACTCAGACCCGCTTATACAATTTTCGCTGATGGGGGGGAGAGTGGAAACCGGAGACTGGAGATTGGAGACGGGAGATTGAGAGATTAACCACTCGCCTACTTGCTCACTCGCACATTCACTATGCTTCTAACAATAGACATCGGCAACAGCAATGTAACCCTGGGATTATGGGATGGGCAGAAGTGGCGGCTGCAATGGCGGCTGCGGACGGTCCGAGATAAGACGGCGGATGAGTATGGCATTGCCTTGAAAACGCTGCTGCGGGAGTTTGGCCTCTCTGGGGCGGTGGATCGGGTGATTTTAGCCAGTGTGGTGCCGACGCTGACGGGTACGTTTTTAACCCTGTGTGAGCGGTACCTGGGGCTGACCGCGATTCAGGTGCGCCACGATATTCCCCTGGGGATTACGGTGAAAACGGATAACCCGGCAGAGGTAGGCGCGGACCGGTTGGTGAACGCGGCCGCGGCCTTTCACCTTTACCCCGGCCCCAGCATCGTTATAGACCTGGGCACCGCTACCACCTTCGATGTCATCTCCGGGCGTGGGGAGCTGGTAGGCGTGGCCATCGCTCCGGGACCCGCCGTCGCTGCCGACGCCCTGGTCAGCCGGGCGGCCCGGTTGAGTGGCGTTTCCCTGGAAGCTCCCCCCCAGGCTATCGGCAAAAATACCGTCCATGCCATGCAGTCAGGCATTGTTTTTGGTTATGTGGGGCTGGTTGAAGGGCTGCTCAAGCGGCTCATGGCCGAACTGAATGAGCCGGGAATTAAGGTAATTGGTACCGGGGGGCTGATCAGCATCATTACCCCCCATACGGATATGATTGATCATGTAGACCCCTGGCTGACGCTGACCGGCCTGCGCCTTATCAGTGAAAGACAGGGGTAAATTAGGAATTAGGAATTAGGAATTATGAAAGGGAAGGCAGAGGAATTACTGGTTTCTCTGATCCGTACTCCCTTTATCAATGGCTATTATCGTTATGAATCATTTTAGATTGCGCCGGTTGGCGCACCTTTTTTTACGGCTCACTGCTTACAGCTTACTGCTCACTTTCCTCGTAGCCTGCACCCCAGAGACACCCCGGCTGCTTACCCTAACGGCCCAGGTTGAAGCCACGCCGACGCTGACCCCGGCCCCGGTTATCCTCAAAGTTGAAACGCCCACCCCGCTGCCCGGCAGCCAGGGGGAAGAGATTCGCGGCGAGACGTTTAATACTCTGACCGTTTGGGTCAATGAGACATCGCCGGCCCACGCGGCCGCGCTCCGCACCATGGCCACCGAATTTGCCGATCTCCACCAGATTCAGGTGCAGTTCCAGATGATTATGCCGGAACGGCTGCCCGATCTGGTGGCCTCAGCCGTTCTCTCGGATACCCTGCCTGATTTGCTTTTGCACCCAATTGAGTACACGGTGGGATGGGCGGATAATGGGATTTTGGACCGGGCGGCCGCCGCCGAATTGATCACCCAATTAGGCCCAGAAACTTTTGACGCGGCCGCGCTTGATCTCGTCCGCAGCCAGGCTGGCTACACCGCCCTGCCCGCCTATGGCTGGAAACAGATCATCTTGTACCGGGCTGACCGGTACAGTGAACGGGGGTTGGCTCCCCCGGATAGCTTCGCCAATATGCTCACGGCTGCGGCCGCCTTCTACGATCCCCCCAACCTGCAATCAGGTCTGGTAGTGCCCACCGAGTCCAACCTTGTGACCACCCAGCAGGTGTTTGAAATGTTCGCGGCCGCTAATGGGTGTGAGCTGGTTGATGAAAAAGAGGAGATTTTTCTCCTGGAACGGGCCTGTCTGGAAGCGATGGAGTTTTATCGCAGCCTGATCAACCAATACAGCCCCAGCGATGTGCAAACGGACATTAGTGCCTTAACCGCGTATCTGAACGGCCATACCAGCTTCATCATTAGCTCCCCCGCCGTTCTGCCGGTCATTGGTGGCCTGGATCCCAGCCGCCCCCCGGTCTGTGAAGAGTGTGCCGATCTGGATTATCTGGCCCGTAACAGTGGGGTGTTAACCTCAGTGCGCGGGCAGGGGCCGCTGGCCCAGGCTGGCTCTTTGAGTGAGTTGACCTACCTGGGCATTACCCCCAAGGCCAACCGGGACGCGGCCGCGCTCTTTGTCTCTTACTGGTTTAACGAAGGGTATCTGGATTGGCTGGCGGTCAACCCAGAGCAAAAAGTGCCCCTACGCCTGGGCACATCGGCTAACCCGACAGAGTTTATAGAAGCGTGGTATAGCCTACCCCTGGCCCCCGGCGGGCCAACCCTGCGGGAACTGTATGGGGATGAGGTTGCGGCCGCGTTAGCCCAAGATGTCGCCCATTCTACTCGTTGGGGGTTTCCCCAGGGGAAGGGATGGCTGATCACCCGCATCTACCAGACCAAACTGTTTTCTATCTTGCTCCAGGAGATGCTCAGTGGCTACTTTAATCCCACCGTAGCCATCAACGAAGGGTACAAACGTGTAATTGCCCTCATTCCCAATTACGCATACACTATCGAACTGGAACCAACCCCAACCTCAACCCCCATCCGGCGGTAGATGGTTATTCGTGTATTAGTATATTGTTCACCACCACACCATGGAACCCATCACCCTGGATCCCAACTACAGCGAAGAGAATTTTGGTATTCTGACCGATGATGATGTGTACCTGGATTGCCTGTTGTTACGGCCCAAAAACAGCCAGGATCAAACCATCAAAGCGTTGCGCGTTTGGGTGCCCCGCCACCCTCTGGCTAAATCCACCCTGATCACCTGCGCCCGACAGGAAATCAACGCCCTGGGGAAAGATGCCTCAGTCGCCCATCTGTTATTTGATTTGCGTGGTACCGGTGAAAGTGAGGGCAGTCCTCGTGACCGCAACTTTGCCCAGGACATAAGTGGGATCAAAGCATGGGCCCAGGAACGGTTTGGCAATATCACCGTTGTATTCCTGGGAATACCCGATTCTAAAGTTGGACGAGTCAATCTCTCCCCACTGCGTCCTGGGGTAACGGTGGAAAATTATTATTACCCGGCTACAGTCGTTGAAGGAGAACCTTCTCACCCACCGATCATTTACCTTTCTACTTTTGGTCATTTTGGGATAGTGGATGATGCGCTGTGTACCGCTTTGAGCCGGGCCGGGTACCCTGTATATGGCCTGGACCCGCTGCGTTACCTGCTCCATGCCAGCTCCCGCGAACGGCTGACGCCCCCTATTTTGTGGAGTGATTGGCGGGCCTTTTTGCGCTTCATTGAGGAACCAGCCTTTGTGATCGCTCAGCCTGTTTCGGCTGGATTAGCTATTTTGCTCACGGCCAACGTAGATCGGATACGTGGCCTCATCGCCATCGGCCGGGCACAGGTAGCGTTTAGACCGTGGCATATTTTTAGTCAGGATAACCCATATGCCTTTATGCTGGCCCGTCATGTGTATAATATTGCGCCTCGGCCAGCTCTCTTCGTAACTGTGGAACGTGGCGGCCGCGCCGAAGATGCGGAAGAATTAAGTATTCTTTACCAAACCGCTTCCGAACCGCGCAAACTGGTGCGTGTCCCCCAAATTGATCCATCCGCTTTGTTAAAGATGATGGTCTGGCTGGAAAATCCACAGTGAGCGAGTATGTGAGTGGGCAGTCTTTTAATCACTCAGCCCTCACCCCTCATCACTCAGTCCTATGCTAGTTGCTTTCCAGGGTGAAAAAGGTGCTTATTCCGAGCAGGCGGTGCGGCAGTTTTTTGGTGACGCGGCCGCGACCCTACCCTGCCGCTCCTTTGCCGATATTCTCCAGGCGGTGCAGTGGGGGCAAGCTAGCCATGCCATGCTCCCGGTAGAAAACTCTCTGGCGGGCACCGTTATCCCCGCTTATGACCAACTGCTTGACCACGATTTACGTATCCAGGGGGAGCTGATGGTTAAGGTAGAACATTGCCTGATGGCCCCTGCCGGGACGACCCTGGAGCAGGTCAGACAGGTACGTTCCCATCCCCAGGCGTTGGCCCAATGTGAGCAAAGCCTGGCCCGGTTGGGCTTTGAGCCGATTCCTTATTATGATACGGCCGGAGCGGCCCGTGATCTGGCTCACAACCCGGAGCCAGGCGCGGCCGCGATTGCCAGTGCCTTAGCCGCCCAAACCTATGGCCTCATTATTTTGCGGCGCGGGGTTGAAGATTTACCGTTCAATTACACCCGCTTTTTTGTCCTGGGGCTGACTCCCCCAGAGCGACGCGATCCTAGCAAAACATCCATTGTTTTTACCACCCGCCACACGCCGGGGGCATTGTATGAGGTGCTGGGGGAGTTGGCCCAACGAGGATTAAACCTGACCAAAATTGAGTCGCGGCCGCGGCGCAACCATCCCTGGCATTATCTCTTTTATCTTGACTTTGAAGGGCACGAAGATGATCCCCCCGTTCAGGCGGCTCTGGCCGGCATTCTCAAACGATCATCCTTTCTGAAACTGCTTGGCTCCTACCCGGCGGCTAAACCAGAACAGGGATAAATGGGATTAACGGATTGCTCCGCCAATCCCACACATTCGCGTTGCCACCTACCCTCACCCCTTACTTCCCCATATCCCCTTTAATCAGCTCCGCTGCCAGCACCTTGTAGGCCAATGCCCCTGGCGAGGTGGGGGCATAAATGTTAATCGGCTGGCCAAAGCTGGGGGCTTCACTCAAGCGGACGTTACGCGGTACAATGGCCCGAAACACTTTGCCAGGAAAATGAGCCCGCGCCTCTTCCACCACCTGGCGGCTCAAATTGGTGCGGCTGTCATACATCGTCATAATTAGCCCCCGAATTTGTAATCCCGGGTTAAGATGTTTGCGGATGAGGTCAATCGTTTGTACCAGTTGGCCCAACCCTTCTAAAGCCAAGTATTCACATTGTACCGGAATCAGCACCCCATCACGAGCGGCGGTCAGGGCGTTGACAGTCAGCAGGCTCAGGCTGGGGGGACAATCAATGAGGATGTAATCATATTGTCCATTGACGCTCTCCAGGGCGGTACGTAACCGGTACTCACGGGCGATGCTGCTCACCAACTCCACTTCTGCCCCAGAGAGGGACGGATTGGCCGGGAGCAGATGGAGTCTAAACTCCGGGTTGTAAATAGCGACCTCGGCGGCGGTTGCTTGTTCTAGTAAAACGTCGTAGGTGGATTTTTCAATTTCGTTTTTGTCGTACCCCAGACCAGAGGTGGCGTTTGATTGGGGGTCCATATCTACGATGAGAACTTTGCGGCCGCTGCCGGCCAGATACCCGGCCACACTCAGCACCGTCGTGGTTTTACCCACCCCCCCTTTTTGATTGACAATGGCATAAATTTTACTCATCGGTGTTTTTACCTGGTGGCTCACGGATCTTCCAGCTTCCTTTATAAGGCAGTATTGGTTTGTAGATGATGCCTGATGACCTCTATTTTACCCGTTAAATGGGATTGGGTAACAGATTGGGCGGCAACCTGGTTGGCAAACTGCGCGGCCGCAGCGGGATCGTTAGTTTGTTTCAGGTGAATGAAGAACGCGGCCGCGAACAAATCCCCCGCCCCTGTACTATCCACCTCAGCCACCGGGGCCACGGGTACATGCCACTGCGCTTCCCCCTGGTAGAGGTAACACCCTTGTGCCCCCGCCGTAACCACCAGCAGTCTGGCCTGACGACGAAATAGAGCGAACGCCGCCTCATCCGGCCAATCTTCCTGGCTCACCACGACGGCATCAGCTAGCGGGAGAACCGTCGCGGCCGCGTCCCAGGCCGTGGCGCGTACCTGTCCTGTTTCATCCCAGGAGCGCATCCACCCCTGCGGCGTCAGGCCAATAAATGGGCGCTGCGGGCCAGTGAACCGGGGCACCATTGCCGGGTTGACCTCAGCGGCGATGGGGGCCAGGTGAACCACCGTCGGCGGCGGCCAATCGGGGGGTAGATCATCTGGCTCTAAAAGGTGGGCGCGATGATGGAGTATCTGGTGGCGGCCGCGTTCCGTCTGTTGGTTGGTGAAGCTGGTTGTCACTGGGGCGGGCCGGTTGTAAATATGGCTGTGGGGGAACGTCTCAGCCAGGGGGAAGGATGGCCCAACACTGGTAATCACCCCCGTAGACCAGCCCAAAGCGGCCGCGGCCGCGAGGGCATAACTCACCGTTCCCCCAACCTGATAACCAGCCGGGGTGAAATCAAAACAGGCGTGACCAATGGCAAGATAAAACATCAGAAATCGTGATCGCGGTTATGCTTGTGATCGTTGCCGTTCGATGACGACACGATTTTTAGGGAATGGGACAAGTGAGGGTGACGAACAGCTCAAAGAAGGATTGCAGAGGGCCGCAGTACAGCACATTGGGGAATTGGGCATCGAGAATAAAAACGGTGATGGCGCAGATGAAAATGACAATCAAAAAGAGGCAGCCACAGCCAAACAGCGGCCGCCGCCAACTGCTCGGTTGATCCCCCAACTCCGGCAGGGCCAACAAATCGGTATCCGAAGGGGGAGGGGCATAGGGCGCAGGCTCGCCGCTCAACGGTTTGGTTGGGCCGGGCCGTTCGGTGAGGGGGCGGGTGGGCAAATCTATAATTTGCGCCGGTGGGGGCATCAGCTCATCCCGCTCCCCCACAAGGAACTGCATCCGAATAGATTCGCCAAACTCTACCACATCTTCATCTTGCAAGATGGTGGGGGCATACACCCGGCGGCCATTGATGAAGGTGCCATTGGTGCTGCCTAAATCTTCAAGGAGAAACGTCTCGTCTTGATAAAAGATACGGGCGTGGCGACGGGAGATTTCCGGGTCGGCCAACACCACATCGTTGATCGCTTCCCGCCCCAACGTTATTGGCCGATCTGTCAGATCATATGCCGGCCGATCCGTTTTTCCATAACGCAAAATGAGGCGAGCTGCGACGTTACTCATAGGGGGTGATTATGCCCAGTTTTTCTCTTTTGACCAACAAGAACGGTAATGGGTGAATAGGTGAATGATTAACGTCATCCTCTTGCATACACTATTAGCATTCACGCAACTACTAACCCTCTCTGGTGATATAACCTTCCGAAGGTTTCGTTGCCAATGCCCACCAGTGAGGAAAACTTTCGCAAGGCTTAGTAGTTACCAATTCATTCATTAAGCATGTGCAGCACCCCGGCCATTTCTTCATGCAGCCGCCCATTGCTGGCGATGAGGTGGATCTGCCCTTCCAGGGTCACGGGGCCCGTAGGGATGCTGGTGACGCGGCCGCCAGCTTCGCGTACCAACAAGATGCCGGCGGCAATGTCCCAGGGACTCAGCTTATATTCCCAATACCCATCCAACCGGCCGGCCGCCACATAAGCCAGATCGAGCGCGGCCGCTCCTGGTCGCCGTACCCCGCGAGATCGTTTTACAAAGGCGCGAAACTCAGCCAGGTTATCCCAATCACTCGTCTGCACATCATAGGGGAAACCGGTTGCCAGCAAACTCTCTTGCAGGGACGCGGCCGCGCTCACCTGGAGCGTTTGCGTCAGGCCATCGGCGCGGGTGAGAGTGGCCCCTTGCCCGGCAATGGCGGCAAAACATTCATCCCGGATAGGATCATAGACGATACCCAGGCAGGGCTGACCGTTGTCTAGCAGGGCTATAGAAACGGCAAAGACCGGGAAACCGTGGGCAAAATTGGTCGTGCCATCCAGGGGATCAACCAGCCAGAGGTAAGGGCTGTCATTGCTGTTATTAGACCCCTCTTCGGCCACAATGCGGTGATCAGGAAAGGCCGCCCGCAGCCGCCCGACGATCAACGTCTCGGCCGCTTTGTCATATTGGGTCACCAAATCCATGCTGGAGCTTTTTAGTTCGATGGTTTTGTGGGGGGCATCGGCCGCGAAATACCCTTCCCGTAATAATGTCCCGGCTTCACGAGCGATATCCAGGGCGATGGGGGAGATGTTATGGAGATTCATACCGGGAATTGTAGAGCGGTGAGGGAAGTTAGCAAAGAGTAGGCGGCTCACTTATTGGGGCTTCCGAGCTGTGACCATCATCGCCCAATGCTCGACCGAAAATGGTTTGTCTGTCTCATTGCCACGAATGTCAATATCTACAAACCCCGTCAACTCCAGTATCAGCCGAATCTCATTGGCTGAATACCAGCGAAACGTATCCTCTAAAATTTGCTCACCAACCATCTCCCCATTACGGAACAGTTTGTAATGGCGTTTACCTCGATAAACCTGTTCCACCCGGTCAATGTTGTCAGTGTAAAAATGTACTTCGAGAGTGCGACCGTCGGCCAGCTTATTGGTCCAGCGATGCACCCATTCCCCTATTTTAATGTCACTGTCCGGGCCGAAAGCGTCAAAGAGAGATTGTACCAATATTCCGCCCGGTTCCAGATGATCGTAAAAACGGCGCAGCGTTTGCTTCGCTTCCTCATAATCCAATACCAAAGCAAATGAGCCGCAAGGAATAAAAATGGTGCGATATTTCTTGGGCAAAGCCATTGTGATCATATTTTGCTGGTACAGCATTGGTTGGAATCCCTGCGCCAGGGCCTTCCGTCGGCAAATTGCCAGCATATCGGCCGATAACTCCAACCCATCTATATCCAGGCCATACGTCAGGTAGCGCACCAGAAGCCGTCCTGTACCACAGCCGATATCCAATGCCGGGCCAGGGTTCTCCTCAATCACCCGGCGGAAAAAATCGTGATCCCATTGTGGCTCATCCCCGCCCATCAAATCCCAGGTCTCCGCGGCAATCTCTGTCCAGATCATCGTTGTCATTGCTTGTTCTCCTCAACCGCGTCTCTCTTGGGCTGCCAAAAATAAGGGTAAGTATAGGTTAATAGTTGAAAACCACGCTTCAACAAAATCGGTTGACTCATATCACTGGCGTCTACTGTCAAAAAGCGGTAGCCACGCGCTATCGCTTCCTGTGCCCGGACAGCTACCACCTGGGTATACAGTCCTATCTGCCGATATTTTTCTAGCGTGGCCCCGCCCCACAAACCGGCAAAGCTGCTCCCTTTGGGAAAAGAAATCCAGGCGCCACAAACTGGCTCACCATTTACATAAGCGGCATAAATGCTCCAGTAATCGGGTTGCGTCGCTATATTTTCCTCGAATTGCGTTTGCAACCAGCTAAAATCAGTGCCATAAACCTGAGCTTCTATCTGGACGACATGGTTTATCTCTTCCCCTGTAGTCAGGCGGCGAATATCGGCCGTTATTGGCTGTTGGTATATCTCGGGCATGTTTTGTAAATCCAGCACTAGCAAACTTTCCTGATCCTCTGCCTCAAACCCATGAGCGGCCAGACGTTTACCCAGATCAGGCGGCGGGTCATGTTCATACAGCTTCCACTCTATGCCCGCCCCACCTGTACGGCGGTAATAATCCATTTCACGCTGGATGATGGCATCGGCATTGGTGGGGGTTAACTGGCTGTAAATCACAAAGCTGTACCGCTCGAGTCGGTTGGCAATTGCCCGTACGACCTCTGGAGTCACTTCTTGCCGGTATGAAGGGTGATTTCCCTGCATCCGCTCTTGTTTATCATATAACGCCAGAATCTCTTCCCGTTTCATCATTTACCTGCCTTTTATGTTGTTGCAGGACATCCAGAAAAAAGGAGTCGTTGAAGTTGGCCTATAACAGGGTTACTAAAAGATAAACGGTGGCAAAGAAGACGCAGTATCCTACAAAGAGATATAAGCTTCGCCGTTTAAGCCAGCTCAGGAGAAAATGGATGCAAAGGTAGCCGGTAACGGCCGCGGCCGCAAAGGTAGCGAACAACGCCGGCAGTTGGGCTGTCCAGTTCTCTGCCTGCACCAAATCCACAACCGCCAACAAGCCAGCCCCAGCTATAGCCGGAATGCCCAACAAAAAGCTGTACCGGGCTGCCGTGCCCCGGTCTAACCCCCGCCACAACCCGGCAGTAATGGTTGCCCCGCTGCGGGAAATCCCTGGCATCAAGGCCACCATCTGGGCCACCCCAATCCAGAGGGCATCGGCCCACCCCATGCTGCTCAGGGTTTTGCGGCCGCTTAACCACTGCTCCCCCAATACCATAAACAGGGCCGTAAAGTAGAGGGCCACCGCCGCTGCCACCGGTGTCACCCAGGTATCAAATTTATCGGCGAAAGGAATCCCTATAGCGGCCGCAGGGATAGAGCCAGCCAGGATAAACCAGCCCAGCCGGGCCTCGGTCGTCCCCATTAGCTGCCGCTCCCGGACACCTTGCCATATAGCGGCCGCAATCGCCCAAATATCCTGGCGAAAATAAATCAGCACCGCTAACAGCGTCCCCACATGGGCAATCGAGATAAGGTTCAGGTCCGGCTCCGTCATGTTGAACAAATCGGGCACTAATAGCAGATGGCCTGAACTGGAAATGGGTAAAAATTCCGTTGCTCCCTGGAGAACCCCCAAAAACAACGCCTCAAGAATTGACATAAAAACTCCTAACCTTAGTGGATCCCAAAACTGATTGTTAGCCGCAGATTTCACGGATTGTCACAGGTTTTTCCAGGCTTATCCCCAAAATCTGCGTTAATCTGCGGGTTATCCCTTTTTTAATCCGTGTTTCTTGCCTTCCGTGTTTCACCCATCCACCACCATCTCCCCCAATCCGTGTCCATCCGTGCTGATCCGTGTACCCACTCTTCTTACCCTTTATCCCTGTTTCCCTCATCGCTTGAAACCCCCGGATAATGGGCCAGGAACGCGGCCGCGACCTCAGCTACCGTCCCCTCAATAATCGCCTGACGCAGGGTCCGCACCAGCTCTAGCAAAAAATGCACATTGTGCAGCGTCAGCAGCACATGAGCCAAAATCTCATCCGCCTTCACCAGATGGCGAATATAGGCCCGGCTGAAATGGGTACAGGTGTAGCAGGGGCAATCGGCGGCTAACGGTGCTGGATCACGGCTGTACTGGGCATTGTTCAGATTGAGCCGCCCTCCCAGTACCAGGGCTGCCCCATGCCGGGCCAACCGCGTGGGCAAGACACAATCAAACATATCTACCCCACGTAAAATCCCATTCACCAAATCTTCCGGTGCCCCCACCCCCATCAAGTAGCGCGGCTTCTCCCAGGGCAAAATCGGGGCCAGTATATCCAGCATGGCCGCCATTTGTTCCTTCGTTTCCCCCACTGCCAGCCCGCCAATGGCGTAGCCTGGCAAATTTAAATCGAGCATAAACCGGGCACTCACCTCGCGCAAATCAGGGAAAATTCCCCCCTGGACAATGCCAAACAACGCCTGATCAGGCCGCGTTTTGGCCTGGATGCACCGCTCCAGCCAGGGGTGGGTGCGGTTTAGCGATTGCTTGACATAAGCATAATCGTTGGGCGGGGGGCATTCATCAAAGGCCATGATAATATCCGCCCCCAGATTTTCCTGGATGGCAATGCTCCGCTCCGGGGTGAACCGGTGGCTGGAGCCGTCAATGTGGGACTTAAAGGTGACACCATCCTGGTCAATCTTACGCAGCCCCCCGAGGCTAAACACCTGAAAGCCGCCGCTGTCGGTCAGGATGGGGCCATCCCAGCCCATGAACCGGTGCAGCCCGCCCAGATCACGTACCAGTTCATCCCCAGGGCGGAGATAAAGGTGGTAGGTGTTGCTCAGAACCAGGGACGCACCCAGGCGGTGCAAATCGTCCGGTTTGAGGGCTTTAACGGTGGCCTGAGTGCCCACAGGAGCAAATATGGGGGTTGGGATGGGGCCGTGGGGGGTGTGAAAAATACCAGCGCGGGCCTGAGTGCCAGACGCGGCCGCGATAATCTCAAACTGAAAATTCATAACCGTCAATTATAACCCGTTGTAGGCCGGGCATAAAACAGGGTACAATCGGGTGCGAGTTGGCGAGTGGCGAGTTTGCCAGCGGCAAGTTACTCAGTCCTCACACCTCAGTCCTCAACACTATTTTAAGGAGCATCTAAATGAGTAAACAATGGGCCACAGCCCCAGCCATGGAAATTGATCCCAAAAACAGCTACACCATCAAGATGGAGACCAACAAAGGGGCCATCGAAATCAAACTCTTTCCCCAATACGCCCCCAAAACGGTCAACAATTTTATCTTCTTGACCCGCCAGGGGTTTTATGACGGCGTAACATTCCACCGGGTTATCAGTAACTTTATGATTCAGGGGGGAGACCCCACCGGAACAGGGCGCGGCGGCCCTGGCTACCAATTCGCCGATGAATTCATTGGCAATCCTCTGCGCCACGAGACCGGTGTCCTCTCTATGGCCAACGCCGGCCCCGGCACCAATGGCAGCCAATTTTTCATCACCCACTCCCCCCAGCCCCACCTGGACAACCGGCATACCGTTTTTGGCAAAGTGACTCAGGGGATGGATGTCGTAAATGCCATCCGTCAGGGAGATCGAATGGTGACGGTGACAGTTGTGGAAGGATAGGGGGGAGTGGGTAGTTGGTAGCGGGTTAGCGGCCGCGAAGAGAGGGCGTGATTTTGCCCATAAGGGGTGGCCCATCTTTCAGGAAATTTGCCAGCGTGAATATTCTGTCACCTGTTATTGTTGCTTTATTTACAGATGATGCGTACAACTCTATGTACATATTCCCTCTGGAGGTAAAGTCAAATACAAGCTCTTAACTACACAATCGTCCGCCAGACATTAGCCCAAAGAATGGACCAGGTTTGTGATGACCATACGCCTATCATCGTGACCCGACAAAATAATCGTTCTGTTGTGATGCTATCTTTAGAGGATTATCAGGCGCTTGAGGAAACTGCTTACTTGTTACGCAGCCCTAAAAATGCCAAGCGTTTGATGGAGTCCATTCTTGACTTAGAAAGTGGTCGTGGCACAGAACGAGGGCTAATTGAATGAGGCTGATTTTTTCTGAGAATGCCTGGAATGACTATTTATACTGGCAAAACGCAGACAAGAAGACACTGAATCGTAACAATGCGCTTATCAAAGAGATTCAGCGCACACCCTTTTTGGGAACAGGTAAACCAGAACCCCTCAAGTTTGGACTTTCCGGTTATTGGTCTCGGCGTATAGACAAAGAACATCGCCTTGTTTACAAAGTTGTGGGTGATGATTTGCGTATAGCGCAACTTCGCAACCATTATTAGCCGCCAAATTGCCTGGATAAGATGCGGGAACAAACGCGGCCGCGCCCCCTCAGACAACTTGTTATTTGATGATTGGGGAATTGGTGAAGGTGGGGCGTAGCTGCACAAGCACGGCTAAAGGCCAGGCGAGTTGGCAAAAGCGATTATTACCGCTGCCGACAGCCAGATGGTCCTCCCGATCAAAGATTTACAATGAGCCGAAATGATTCAGAAATGCCCCCAGTGTGGAGCGGTGTTACCCGCTGATGACTCTTGTCAGCATCGCTTTGACCAATGCATGGCCCTGGAATTTGAAAATCCAACCGTATTCGGGGCAGTGCATCATCTGACGGTGGCCTGTTACATGCTGCAACACAATGGGTATTCCCGCGATGTCTGGTTAGAAGCCAGAAACATGGTCGCCCAATTTGTCCACGATGGGGTGATGCCAGCCGAAATGAGACGACGCGGCCGCTCAAGGCTTGATAGTGGGCACCGTACCTGGAGTATGAGCAAAGGGGCGAAACTGGCTGAATTTGCTGCAATTGTCTGGAGCCGCACCATAGCCGATATCCGACTCGACAATCCCGAAATCTATTGCCATGATGTCACCCAATGGGCCATGAGTATTCTGAGTGACACGGAGTGGCTGCCAAAGTAAGGTGATAGCAGATGAAATTCCCGGATGGCGCGGCAGCACCTGATACCCCTGATGAGTCTCCTCCAGCAGGCTCAGGGTGAGAGGTGGCTGGAGTCGCTAACGGATTCTTGCAGGCAGGCAAAGAACGCGGCCGCGAACCGCTGCGGGGTATCACCGACAAATTGGGCTACCAGCGGCCGCACCTTCTCTGGTACCGCCGCTTGTATGTGCCAGGTAATCTCCGTATGCCCATCTGCGTATGGGGCCAGGGTAATCTCCGTACTCACAGGCACCGCCGTCCCTCCACTCACTAGCTTCCCTTCTAACCGCAGCCGCTCATCCGGTAGCCCTTCTACCCACCACAGCTTTACCCCAATTTGGGCCTTAAACTGCCCCATCGTAAACGGGATAATCGCCGTATAACTGCGCTCTTTCAGGTCAACCTGAACCTGTTTGAGCCAGGAAGCACAGGCCACCACCCGCACCGGGTCATTCAACCGGGCATAGATGGTCGCGGGTGCGGCCGCTAAAATCGTTTTGTCCTGTACATGCATAAAAACCTGCTTTCCGAGATACAATTGAGCGAACTATGGGCCGTAGACCCGCAGCCAATCATATCCGCAATTTTAACCAGGGCTAGTAGTATGCAAAACAGCCAGACACCTCCCCCCCCCGCAAAATACGCCTTCATCATCCATCCCCTCAAAACCAGCATGATTGCCAACCACCGCCTCTTCTGGTGGGTCAAATATATTCCCGAATGGTTTGTCGAGTGGGTAGCCGTCCGTTACCCACCGGTCTTCGCCGGTAAAGTCAAAGGAGTCATTAGCCCGGCCAACGGCCAACGGGCCGACGGCTACCTGATTGCCCTGGGAGGCACCCCCCGCGCCCTGATGAGCCGCCCACCCGAAGCGATTTACCGCCAGCTTATCCAGGCCAGCCGCATGGCCCAGAAAAAAGGGTGCCGCATCATGGGGCTGGGGGCATTCACCTCCGTCATCGGCGATGCCGGCGTCACCGTAGCTGCCCATTCTGATATCGCCATCACCACCGGCAACAGCCTCACCGTTGCCGCCACCCTGGAGACGGCCCGCGAAGCCCTGCTGGCCATGGGGCATCCCCCTGACCAATTCCCCCAACTGCGGGCAATGGTCGTGGGAGCGACTGGCTCAATTGGGGCCGCCTGCGCCCGCGCTCTGGCCCGCCTCATTCCTCACATTGTTCTGGTAGCTCCGCGTGAGGATAAGCTGATCACTCTGCAACAAAAAATAAGGGCCGAATCCCCCTCAGCCCAAATCATCACCAGCCTGGCGGCTGATGAACATTTAGCCCAGATGGATTTGATTGTCACGGCCACCTCAGCCGTAGGCCATGTCGCCATCAGCATCAGCCAATGCAAACCGGGGGCCGTCATCTGTGATATCGCCCGGCCGCCTGATATTTCCCCAGCGGAATCAGCCCTGCGCCCAGATGTGTTAGTAATTGAAGCAGGGGAAATTATCTTGCCCGGTGAGCCGGTAATAACGATTGATATTGGTCTGCCCCCCGGCATTGTTTATGCCTGCCTGGCGGAAACGACGCTGCTGGCTATGGAAGGGCGATTTGAGCATTATACCCTGGGGCGGGAGATTGAGTTGGAGCGAATTGAGGAGATTGACGCGCTGTACCATAAACATGGCTGCCGCCTTTCTGCTTTCCGTAGCCACGGGCAGTTCCTCAGCCAGGAAGCAATGGCTGAAAAGCGGGAATTGGCGGCGGCCCTGCGCCAGGATAAAGGGCGATTGGCTCGAATGCAGCAGCAAGCGGCCGCGCTCCAGGTGGTTCAGCCGACTCCGGCAGCACCCCCCGTGCCCCGCTGGCCAGGGTATGGTTGGGTGGGGTTGATGGCGGCCGCGATAATCACTGGTCTCATCTTTTGGCGCAAGAAAAGTTAATCCTATGAACAATACGGACAACCCCCTCAAACTTCTGATCACGGAATTTGCCCACGATTTTGCCACCTGGCTGCTTAACAAACCGATACAGGCGGTGCGGCCGCTTAATGTTGAATTCCCGGCCAACCCCGTTCGGAGTGACCTGCTTTTTGAACTGGTTGAACCCTATGGCGGCCGGCTGTTCCTTCACTTTGAACTCCAGGGGCGCAGCAGCCATAAGCCCATGCCGTATCGGGAGTTAGATTACATGCACCACATCGCCATCCGTGAAATTCCGCTGCCTTTGCTGCCAGAATCCCCTCGGTTGCACAGTGTGGTATTATACATAGGTGAAGGAGCTGGGCGAGGTGACACCGGTCATTACACCATTTATGGCCCCGGCGGGGCCATTGCTCTCCATTGGCAATACCAACCTATTCGTTTATGGGAATTAGAGGCGCAAAATCTGTTACAATTAGGGCAACCAGCATTAGCTGCTTTAATTGGCTTAACCCGATTACAACAACCCGAGCAAGAGCTTCCCCAGGCATTGACCCATATCCGCTCGGTAGATGACGAAACGCAGCGCAATCAACTGCTTACAACCTTAATAACCCTGCTGCCAACCGAAGAGGTGACTAAAATGGTAGAAAAACTGCTAGAAGAAAATGAAACCTTATTAATAGACACCCCCTACCTGCGCCGGATGCGGCAGCTAGGTTGGCAAGAAGGTGTTCAGGCCGGACGGCAAGAAGGGCGGCAAGAAGGACGGCAAGAAGGACGGCAAGAAGGGATGGAACTGGGACTGCGGGAAGCCGTTTTAGAAGCGGTCATCCGCCGATTTAACCCTCCAGCCGCTGATTATCGTCGGTTACAGCAACAGTTAGAACAGATTCATCAGCCCAATGACTTGCAACAAATTTTGCTCTCTCTGTTTGACGCTCCTGACATGGCCGCTATCTTGCCCCTGGCGGAGCAAATGATTCAAAACAAAACCCGAAATTTATCCGCCGATTAACGCCGATTTAGGGGATTGGCATAATTGACCCGTCTATCTTACCCCTCTACATGCGGCGCGGCCGCGTCCAACCGTATCGTCCCCTCTCGTGTAATCTGAAAATGGTCAAAATCCCGCGCCACCTGGGTAGCGGGGAAAATAGCCTGCGCCTCTTCCCGGATCATCCGCTCGGAGTAACGGCGCGACAGGTGAGTCAGAATCAAGGTTTTGACATTGGCTTGAGCGGCCAAATGGGCCGCTTGCGCCGCCGTCAAATGGCCAAACGCCTGGGCCATTTCCGCTTCTTCGGCCGTGTAAGTAGCCTCAATCACCAGGGCATCGGCATCCTGGCAAATCTCTACTAGATTATCCGTCCGCCCCACATCACCAATATGGACATATTTGACCCCTGGGATAATCTCCCCTAACACCTCATCTGGGGCAATGGTGCGCCCATCTGCCAGGGCCACTACTTCTCCCCGTACCAATCTCGCCCGCTCCGGTCCAAAAGGTACACCCAGCGCATCCGCTTTTTCCGCTAGAAAGGGGCGGCGCGCCTTTTCGGCAAAGAGAAAACCAAAACAGCCAGGCCCCCGGTGAGTCACAGGGAAGGCGGAAAGGATAAATTTGTCATCTTCCATGATGACCATATTCCCTTTAAGGGGTAACAGTTCAATCTCTACCGGGGGTGAGGCATCCCGCAGGACAACCCGGTAAATTAAATCATAAACCCGCTGTAGGGTGGCTTTCCCCCCATAAATCTGAAGCTTGTCTAAAGTTTCCCAACGGCTTAGAGTAGAAACTAACCCCCCCAACCCTAAAATATGGTCCAGATGGCCGTGAGTGAGCAATACTTTATCCAACCGCTTGAACCCCAGGCCGCTGAGGAGTATTTGCCGCTGTGTGCCTTCGCCACAATCGAGCAAAAAGCGGTACTGCCGGTGCATGATGATATGAGCCGACAGCCCCCGATGGGCCGATGGGGCCGAAGCGGATGTACCAAGAAAGATCAGTTCAAACATGATGAATGGTTGATGGGTGAACTGGTGAATTGCTGAACGATTAATCATTCACCAATGCACCCATTAGTTATTAAACCCGCTCCCATTGATGGTTATTGCGCCGGGCTGGTCTAATGCTCCGGTTACGGCAGTGGTCACGTTTAACCATTGTTGCAGCAAGGTAAGGTTGGTCAGGGTGTGTAGGGTGATCTGGCTAGTGGAGAAATGGGATTGACCGGAAGCCAGGGCCATTGGGATCAACAGCTGATCAGCCAGATGGGGGTCTACAGCGGCCTGATTGTCCATGAAAGGGCGTATCTGGGCAACCGCTTCGTCAGCTACGTGGTCAGCAGGAACGCCTTTGGCCCCCAGAGCCGAAAAGCCTGCCTGCGGCCGCCACAAAAACAGCCCGGCCCCCGGATGTGCCCCACTCTCCCGCACCGGCTTAATCCGGCTGATCAGCCCCATACTGGTCAGGAGATTGTGCGCCCGCCGCTCCATCCGCTGGGGAATGTGGGCTGGTAAGGCGGTAACGACGGCGAGACCGTGTATCTCTTTATGGTCAAGGGGGGCAAAGGACGCGGCCGCAACCCCGCTAATCGGTTGGATCATCGCCGTTATCTGCCCATCCCCTGTGGGGTTCCAGCCATACCGGTCCAATTTGAGGCTTACATTCAGCCCAAATTGGCGGTAGGCGGGCAGAGCCACTTCGGACAGATACGGGTACGGGGGGCTGAATGGAACATGGGTGCCGCCGCGCAAAATAACGGTGGATGGCCCAGCGGCAAAAAGCAACGGCCAGAGGATGGTCTGGAAGATGAGGGTAATGGACCCGGCGGAACGCTGTCTGGACAATTCGGCGATGTCGAAAATGTAGCTGCCCGGCTGCGGCCGCGTTTCTGGCACAAAGGTCAGGGTCATGGAGTTTACCCTGTCCCCTTTCAGGCTGGCCCCACACAGAGCCGCGGTCGCCCGGACGGCCGTAAGATGCTGCGGCCGCAGACCTGGTTTGCGACGGCCGGCACGGATATTTTCTAAACAGAATGGTTGGCCTGTCAGAGCCGAAAGGCTGAGGCTGGTGCGTAACACCTGCCCTCCGCCTTCCCCCTGACTGCCGTCGAGGTAGAGCATAATGAACAGTAAGTGAGTTTGCCAGTTTGCGAGGGTGCGAGTGAGTAATCCCTGTGCCCTGGTAGAACGCTGCCCTCACACCGCCGTCGCCACCGCCGTACAGAGCAGGATCGCGGCCGCGCAGCCTACATTGAGCCAGAGCAGGCGGTGCTCCTGGTGGAGCAGCTTCTCTTGTTCCGATGAGGCCAACTGCGGCCGCTTTTGCGCCAACAACCTGGCTCGTTCCATCGCCGGGTAAATCACCCGCTGCGAATAAAAAGTAATCCCCACCATCCCAGCAAAGGCAATATGTTTGACCAAAATGGCCCCCGCCCAGACCGAATCAATCGTCAAGAAACCATTGTAATGGGGATCATTAGTCATCTGAACAAACCCGGTAAGCAGCAGCACCACCAGGCTCACATTCACCCAGGGGGTAAACCGGTGCTGCAAATCCAGCCATTGATTCGCTTCCAGGGTTTGCTGGCGCAGGGCGGGCAAAGCCACCAACACCCACAACGCCAGCCCGCCCAGCCAGATAACCGTCGCCAGTAGATGCAGCCAGTAGAATAAAGCTAAAACATAGAAGTTCATAAAAAGGGGGGGGCCACGAATTAGCCAAATTTTCACGAAGCGGAAAAGTTTAGCTCGTTCGCGGCCGCACTCATTGTCATCTCCTAAAACGTTCCTACAAAACACCCAATAGAGCCAACTTAAATCAAGCTACAGATAACCCAGCGGTCTTAAAAATCTGTGTTCATCTGTGACTCTGCGGAAAAAACTCCCGCAGAGACGCAGAGGCGCGAAGTTACCAGAGAAAAATTCGTGCCAACTGGTGTAATTTGCGTTTATTTTCAGGGAACTCATCTGCGCCAACTGTGGCTAAACAATCCCTCTCAGGATCCACCCACACTCAAGTATAACCCAACCTGCAAACCTGTTATAATCCACCGTTTTGATGGGGGCTAAAAGCATTTGATGTAACGGGAACTTGAGGGACACTCACGGGAATTCAATAGAATTGGGGAAACTTACTCAGTCCTCAGTCCTCAGCCCTCAACACTATCTTTCAAGGAGAAATAAAGATGAAAATAACGTTTCCGGGACGGATTTTGTTATTAGGCTGCGGGTCAGTCTCCCAATGTTTGCAGCCCCTGCTGCTGCGCCATCTGGAGATGGATTTCAGCCGGTTGACCGTGATGGATTTTGCTGATCTACGGCACACGATTCCTGATACCCTGGCGGCTGGGGCCAGTTATGTGCAGGAACGGGTCACACAAGAGAATTTGGAGATATTGTTGGGGCAATATGTTGGCCCCGGCGATCTCTTGCTTGACCTGGCCTGGAATATTGAGGCCAACGCCGTTATTGCCTGGTGCCATGATAACCAGGTATTGTATATCAATACTTCGGTGGAAATGTGGGATCCGTATGAGGACGCGGCCGCGACCCCTCCCGTTGATCGAACCCTCTACGTCCGCCACATGGCCCTGCGCCAACTAAAGCAGCAGTGGGCCGAACCTGGCCCCACCGCCGTCGTTGAACATGGAGCCAACCCCGGTCTGGTCAGCCATTGGACCAAAGTCGCCCTGGAACATCTCAGCCAGGCAATGCTGCAACAAGGGCTGCCCGCCGACCCCATCCGCAAGAGTGGGTTAGAAAAAGCGTTAGCGGACCGCGATTATCCCCGGTTAGCCATGTACAGTGGCACCAAACTCATCCACATCTCCGAACGGGACACCCAAATAGGGGATAAGCCCAAAGAAGTAGACGAATTTGTCAACACCTGGTCAGTAGCTGGATTCCATGAAGAAGGCGTTGCTCCGGCGGAGATGGGATGGGGTACCCACGAGCGACGCCTGCCCCCGCTGGCCCACGTTCATAGCTACGGCCCTGGCAACCAGATTTGCCTGGCCCAGATGGGGATGAACACCTGGGTACGCTCCTGGGTGCCTCAGGGGGGTGAAATCCTGGGCATGGTCATCCGCCATGGGGAAGCGTTCACCATCAGCGACCACCTGACGGTGTGGGAGGGGGCCAAACCAATTTACCGCCCCACCGTTCATTACGCCTATTTGCCAACCGATGCGGCCATCGCTTCCTTGCACGAGTTAAAAATGCAAGGATACGAATTACAGCCCCGGCAGCGTATTATGACCAATGAGATTATCAGCGGTATGGATGAGTTGGGGGTTTTATTGCTGGGACATGATTTAACCGGCTGGTGGGTGGGGTCCCAATTGGACATCCACGAGACCCGGCAGTTGGTGCCAGGGCAAAACGCCACCACCTTACAAGTCGCAGCTTCCGTATTGGGGGCAATTTTCTGGATGATCCGCAATCCGCGCCAGGGGATATGTGTGCCTGATGATTTGCCCCATGAGGAAGTTCTGGCGGTTGCTAACCCATACCTCGGCCCCTGCCCCTCCGTCCAGACAGATTGGACCCCCCTGAAAAACCGGGTTGATCTCTTTGCTCGTTTTGCGCGGCCGCGTCCCACAGACGAAGACGTATGGCAGTTTGAGACCTTTCTGGCTTGAGCGTAACGGTATGGTCCATCTTATCTGAAAATGGTGTTATACAACTTCCTGACCGCCGACGGCCGACGGCAGACCGCCTGTCACGAGAAGAATCCCCGTCGGCGGTCAAGTTGTCTCATTTTGCCATCTGCCTTAACGCTTTGTAGGCCGGGGTGGGGGTGCCATCGGGCAAAAGGATGGACCACCAATATTGCTCATGCTGTTCTGGCTGCCAATCCTGATCGGCGATGTAGATGGTGATCATCAGTCCAATCCACGGCTGCCAATGCTCACGGGCATATTGGTACGCCCCCACCAGATAAGCGGCCTGCTGTTCTGGGGTGACACCATGCCATTGGTAGGATTCAAAATGGGTCTGCTCTCGCATCCAGCCCATCTCTAAAATGGCGATTTGCTTGGCCTCATCCCCATTGGCAACCATGATGGCGCGCATATCTTCCACATGGCGGAAGGTGTTCCAGCGGTGGCCGCCATAGCCGGTGGCCGGGTCGGCGGCGACAGCGGGGTCGGTGTCGGGCGGGGCTTTGTAACCGGGAGCGTTTAAACCTAACATGTCAAAGTACGCGGCCGCGCCCGCCTCATACATCCCTTGCAAAAATATCTCATCAGGCATGGCCAGCGGCGGTTCCGTGCCGGTGGGGGCCAGCCCGGCCGAAATGACAATTGCCTGGGGATCCGCTGTTTTGATCCCCAGGTAACAGACACGCAGCAGTTCGGTATACTCTACCGGGCTGGGAGTGCGGCCGCCCCATTCCCGGCTCAGGTTTGGCTCATTCCATACCTGGTAGGCCTGGATGCGGCCGCGATACCGGTCTGCAATCACATAACAAAAATCGCCAAAATCCTGGTAATCCACCGGAGGTTGGTTATCTGTCCACAAATCCAGGGGTAAAGATTCCATCGTCCAGAGTGGGTTCACATCCAACCTTACCAGCAGCTGCAAATCAGCCTCATTCACTCGCCGGACAATCTCATCGGGGCGGTACCAATCATACCGTCCTTTGACAATCGGCTCGATGTCCCGCCAGGCAAACTTTTGCTTCACCCAGCCAAACCCCATTGCCTGCACCGCTGCCAGGTCTTGTTCCAGGGCTTCCAGGTGCCACCATTGGGCCAGGTGGATGCCATACCCCAGGGTATTGAAGTAAGATTGCCCAACGGCTGGGGGCGCGGCCGCGGCTGTGCCCGCAAACACAACCGTCGCCGGGGCAAACGTCGTAAAAGGGGTTGGTTCTGGGATGGGGGTTACCGGGGGTGGGTTAGACCCCCGGCAGGCCGTTAAAAGCAAGAATAGCCCTAAAAACAGGCGTGGGAAAGACATGAGGACAGTGAGCAGATGGCAGCAAGCCGTTAGCCGTCACCAATCGTAAAGGCTGCGGCCGCCATTATCGCGGTTTAGCCATCTCAGCAATGGCCCCAAAGGCGGGCCGGGGGGCGCCATCAGTACGGATGATGCTGTAGCCAGCGGTATCGTCGGTGGCCGGGTCGGCTTTGTTGCCAAAATCAAAGTTGAACAAGAAAGCCAGCCATACATCCCCAGAGTTATACATCTGCTGGTACGCCTGGACGATGTATTGGGCCTGTTCTGCTTCACTGTTGTCGTCAAAATATTCAAACCCGGCCGGCCGGCCGCCCATGTTTTCACTGCTGGCATAACCAAATTCGGTCAGGCACAGCTTTTTGTTGGGATCAATCGCCTGCACTTTTTGGGCATACAGCTCCAGGGTAGTATAAAAACTCCAACTTTGGTGGGGATTGTCAAACGGCCCGCGGAAAACGGCCGTCGCTGCATTGGGATCATTGCCTGTCTGATCCCAGGGGGTGCTGGGCAGCAGGTTATAGCCGTTGTGATGTGCCCCCAGGCAGTCAGCATAATTTAGCACCCCGGCCACCAGCATCTCATCCAGGTAAATCAAATCATTCATCACCGTCTGCCGGTTAAAATCATGGACACCGGTGGGAGATAAGGCCCCGCTGATGACAATGATGTTCGGGTCTTTGGCTTTGATCGTCTGGTATGCTCCTGCCAGGAAACGGACATAGGCCGCCGGGTCTAACCCACCTGACCATTCCCGATCCAGGTTTTGCTCATTCCACACTTCGATGGCGTGGATTTTGCCCGGATGGCGATCCAGCAGTTCGATGATGAAGGCATAATATTGGTTGTAATCATCGGGCGGCCCTTTTTCATCCCCAGCAGCCCGTGTCCATTCAGGGGCCCCTACCAGGCTGATCATCAACTGCAACCCTTCTTCAGCCGTATCGTTAATGATCCCATCATACAAAAACCATTGTTCAATGTTTGGTTCAGGGTGGACGGCAGACCAGAGAAGCTGCACTTTGACCCAATCCAGTCCTAACTGCTCATTGGCGGCATGGACAACCGCTTTGAGATCCCCTTGCCCGGCGATACCATGGACCTGAATCCCATACCCAAACGCATCACGGGGCCAGGGGGAGAGGGGGATACGGGCGGGGGGTGTTTCCGGCGCGGCCGCGTCGCCACCGGTTCCCCCCCCATCCCCAGAAGTTGAGACCGATGGGGGGGGTAGGGTAGGGATAGGGGCAAGGGTGGGCAAATCAACCGGCGCGGTCACCTCGTCAGTAGCCGTTGGCTGCGTCGCTACCGGATCATTCTGGCTATTACCGCCACAAGCTGCCAGAAACAAAACGCCAATCAGGAAAAGGGGAAACCATTTTTTCATAACAACCTCAAAAATTATAGACACAATCAAGGCGCATCCCGCCTGAAAGACAGAATGCGCCTTGAAAAAGAGGGTTACAACCGAATAGCAGAAAGAAGCAGTAACTAACGGCTATTAACGGCCGCCCGTCACCGCGTGCAGCGTATCACAGGCCGGACAGCTTCCATCAGGTCGGATCATCGCATAACCGGCCTGGGGGTCTCCATTGACCTCATAGAAGGTGAAATCCACATTGAAGACGATCAACATACGCACTTTGCCACTGTTACCGGACAGGCTGGTTGCTTCAGCCAACCAGGCGGCATGTTGGGCAACGGTTGTATTGCTGGCCCAGGCAAACCCGGCAGGTATACCTGGGAACCCTTCCCCTGACAAATACCCCAATTCGGTATAACATAACTTACGGGAGCCGCCAAACGCATTGTAATACAGATTGGTCATCCCCCAGAAGTAACGGCTGTAATGCTCACTGCGGGGATCTCCGCTGGTCTGGCTTGGGGGGATAATACCCTCATTATAATGGATGCCAATGCAGTCCATATAACTGCCGGCCCCGGCCGCAGCCATCCCAGCCATATATTGATCATCATTACAGCCAGCCCCTGTGCAGCCACCAAAGAAACCGGTGGGTGCAGGGGCGCCGCTGATGACCATCACGCTGGAATTAGCCGCCTTAATGGCTTGATAGGCTGGCCGCAGCATACTGTTGGTATACGTTGCCGGGCTAATCTGACCGGCCGGCCATTCCCGATCAATATTCATCTCATTCCACACCTCAATCGCATCTGGACCAAGGGCGGCGACACCCCCCAGGAAAGCCACATAGGCATTGTAATCAATGCTGCTGTGATCGGCCCCAGGAATACTGAGGAGAACCTTAAAGCCATTGGCATGGGCTGATTGGATGCGGCCAGCTACAGCATTGGCTGAATCGCCGACCCCCCATTTGTGCTGGAACTTCACCCAGGTCATACCGGCATAACGCATTTGGGCCGGACTTCCTAGAGTATGGGTTTGCCCACCCAACTCAAAGCTGCCGATGGCTACCGGTGGCGGAGCTGATGGGGGTGGGGTCGTTCCGCCACCACCACCACTGGTTGGTGGTGTGGCTTCAACGACGGTGACGCTGTTGGGATCAAAACTGCTGTCTGGGCTAATCAGCGAAGCAAAAATCCACCCTTCTCGGTTATCAGGCAGGCGCACCTGGTACCAACTATTAGTGCTGGTGCGCCCGATGATAGCTACCCGTGTTCCTGCAGAAGCACCACCGGCCACAATGCCGTAGCTCAACCCAGGTCCCTGACGCACATTGGCGTCAGTGTTGACGGTAGCATTGGCCCCGACGGCTGTGCCACCGCTGCTTGAGCCAGAGCCAGGCGCGGCCGGGTTGGGATTCACAACCACTGGTTCAGCGGTTGGTTCAGGGGTAGGTTCAGGCGGAGCCAAGACATTGACCGTTAGAGAACCCAGGCTGGCAATTTGCTGCCCCTGAGCAAAACCAGCTTCGATAAGATAAGCCCCGGGGTCGCTGCTCCCTTCCCAGGCATAAGCCAGGTCCAAACCCGTTTGGTTGGCTAAGATATTGCCATCACTGTTTTTGACCGTCCAGATGATGGAGGCCGCACTGGCCAGGGTGGTATCGTTATTGGCGGTGAGATAATTTTGCATCGCGGCCGCGTACCCTTCACCACTGCCCACGGTGCCTAAGCCACGAATGGATGCGCCGCGCAGATTGTACCGATTGGCTAAGAGGAGCCGCACATTCACAGCGGCTTCATTACCCAACCAGACTGTATGGGGTTGTCCGGCCTGTTCATAGCTGTAGCGATACGTCCACGCTTCCCCATCCCAGGTTAATTCATCCGCTGTACCGGTCAGAGCTACGGCCACAGGCGAACCCGGCTCTAGCTCCAGGCTGCCATCGGTCAGGGTTACTTCACCGAAATTAGCCAGGGCTTGTTCGTTGGACATCTCGATAAACGTCTCCCCAATCACATCAACTGCATACGCGCTAACGACCAGTGAAAGTTTACGACGGCTGATCTGACGGGTTGCATAATTGAGAAGCTGCTCGGCTGGCCCCCCAGCTGTGTAAGCTGCCGGATTGAGGGGCATTTGCAGGTAAACGATATCGGCGATCTGGCCGATGGCCGCCCAATCTTGCCCACCGCTGCTCCAACTGCCGCTGGCATCCTGGACAGGTGTGGCCAGGGTAAGCGCTAATTGTTTGTTTTGGGCTTTGAGCGCGGCCGCCAGGTTGCCTAAATATTGGTTGAAATTGTTACGCTGATCGACCGGAATTCCCTGGTAATCTACGTTGACCCCAGCGTAATTGCCACTGACTACCTTGTCTAGAATGGTCTGAATGTTGACCGCCTGGGCATTGGGATCTGCCAGTAAAGCAGTAACGCTTTGCGTATCTACAATGATGCCGGTGTTAGTAACGCGGACAAATTGCTGATAGATGCCATCGGGCACAGTGACCAGTTCACCAGATAGGCTGCCCCCCTGGTTTAAGGTGAGGGTACCTATGGTTAACTCGGAAAGGAATGGTATGGTGGCCGCCGGTAGTTCCTGGGTAGGCAAAATTTCACCCCCCATAGCCCGGCTGGGGGGTGACCCGGTTTGCATGAAAGCTAATACCTGGGGGAGTTCTCCTTCAGCGGCAATGATTTGATCGCCGTTGATGCTGCTGGGGATGAAGGCCCAACTATTGTTGTGCCAGCCCATGAGGTCTAAGCTGTTCGCGGCCGCGCCAACTGGCAGTTTAAGGGCAGCATTCCCTTTGGGGGCGGCTCCAGTGTAACTGATGGTATACAGATCCCCAATCAGGCTACTGTTGGCAGGCAGGGCTGCGGCCGCGGCCTGCCACTCCCCGGCGGCCAAAAACTCATTCTGGGGCACCTGGGCCACCGAAGCATTCCCTTCTGTTAGCCTGAGTTCAATCACCCCAGGAATTGAACTGACTCCCGGTGTTGTCACAACCGGGTCATCTGTGGGAGTATCAACAACGGTATTTGTCTGATCATTATTATTGCCACCTAAACCCAGGCGTGTGCCTAGCGAAATAGGGGGCAAAAAGAGACCAGCGATAATCAAGATAACCACAGCCACAACACCAACTAATAAAATCGGTGAAAAATTACCACCCGACCCTGATGGGGAGCTTTTGCCACCGCCATTAGAATCGCTTATGGCCTCTCTGGCTTCACGAAGCGGACGTTCTTCTTCCATGTTATTACGAACCTCCTACAAAAATGAGGATTAAGTGAAGAAGACTGGGGTTGAGCAATTTTCCCCAGTTCCTACCAATTTTCTCTCATGTCTAAGGGGCCAGGGCAACACCTGGCAAACGAACAAAACAACCCCAGAAAGAGGGGCTAATAGAGGCGATTCTAGCACAGGGAATAAAATCAAGACAAACTGACCCGATACTACGGAGTATTCTTTAAGCAAGCCGTAAGGGAATAGTAGGGTAAACGTCGTATTTGAGCCGAATGTAGCGTAAAATTTGCTCATAAAAAGGGATGGAGGATGGGGCAGTTATTCTCTGCTCCTGGCCTTCCGTTTTTGGTCTTACATAAGGTATTTTTAGGCAATGTCTCTGCTTACGGTGACTGTTCCCGCTACGACGGCAAATCTTGGTCCCGGGTTTGATTGCCTGGGGTTGGCTCTTACCCTGTATAACCGGGTGACGATGCAGGAGGCCGATACACAGCTAACGATTACCATCAGTGGCGAGGGAGCGGATTGGCTGCCCCGTGATGAACGTAACCTGACCTGGCAGGCGGCGAAACGGCTGTTCGCGGCCGCCAACAAATGGCCTTCTGGGGTTATCATACATCAGGAGAACCAGATACCGGCGGGCAGTGGGTTGGGCAGCAGCGCGGCCGCGGTGATTGGGGGGGTAGTGGCCGCTAATGAGTTAGTCCAGGCTGGCTTCTCCCCAGCCCAACTGCTGCAACTGGCGGTAGAGATGGAAGGCCATCCAGATAATGTTGCCCCGGCGTTGTTGGGTGGCCTCACCCTTATCAATCAGGAGAATGCGGGGCTGCACCTGGAACAAATACCGGTCCCCCCATTGTCGGTGGTGATTGTTTTGCCCGATTTCCCCCTACCGACGGCTCAGGCACGGGCTGCGCTGCCCCAAAATATCCCCCTTCAGGATGCCATTTTTAATATTGGGCGGATGGGGCTGCTCATCCGGGCTTTCCAGGCTGGGGATCATGAGCAGCTTCGTCTAGCGATGCAGGATCGGCTGCACCAACCGTACCGACTACCGCTGGTGCCGGGGTTGAAGGAAGCGTTTGCGGCCGCGTACCATGCGGGGGCTTCTGGGGTTGCCTTGAGTGGGGCCGGCCCCAGCCTTATCGCCTTCGCCCCCGCCCACCATGCAGCCATTGCTGAAGCTTGTGCGGCCGCGTTCACCCAGGCTGGCCTCCGCAGCCGCTCCTGGCTGCTAACCATAGACCCAGGTGGCACCAGAGTAGGGGATGGGGGAAATTCGGCAGGCTCAAATTCATCCTTCATCCTTCATAATTCATAATTCATAATTCCCAAGGAGTGTACCATGTCTTTTCCACCCCCTTTTTACCGTTGGCGGCCGCATCCCTGGCATGGGCTGGAAATTGGCCCCAATCCCCCCCAGGTTGTCCATGCCTATATTGAAATTACCCCGTTTGATTTGATGAAATATGAAGTAGACAAAATAACCGGCTATCTGCGGGTAGACCGGCCCCAACGCACCTCATCCCAACCCCCCAGCCTATATGGGTTTATTCCCCGCACTTATTGCGGCCGCAGAGTCGGCGACCTCACCCCAGATGCCCGTTATGGGGATGGCGACCCGTTAGATATTTGCGTCTTTAGTGAACGCCCCATCGCCAAATCTGAGGTGATTCTTAATGCCAGGGTCATTGGGGGCCTACAATTGATAGATGGGGATGAGGCAGATGATAAAATTGTGGCGGTGGTGCAGAATGACTCCTTTTGGAGCAAGGTAGAAGATATTGGGGATATGCCCGAAACGGTGATGGAGCGGTTGAGCCATTATTTTGCTACCTACAAATTAGTCCCCGGTCAGGAAAACCGGATTATCGTCAAGGCCACCTTTGACCGCGCCCATGCCATTCGGGTCATTGAAGCAGCCATTCAGGATTACGAAGAAGAGTATGGGAGTTAATATTTGTCCACAGATGACGCAGATTTTCACCGATAGCTTCAATATCTGTGTTCATCTGTGACATCTGTGGATCAATTCAATTTATGTCTCATTCAACCTTTACCTTTCACATTTCGGGGATGGATTGTGCCAACTGTGCCCGCTCCATCGAAACTGGAGTACGTCAGCTTCCTGGAGTCACAGAGTGTGAACTCAATTTTGCCACCGGCAAACTGCGGGTACAGGGAACTACCCCGGTTCCACAGATACGAGCCAAAGTGGAAGCCCTCGGTTATACGGTGGCTGATGAGCCAGACGCGGCCGCGCCCCCTGCCTTATCTCTGCTGCCTTATCTCTGGAGCCGCCCAGACAGCCGCCTGGCCCTCATCGCCGCCTTCCTCATCCTGCCCGGCCTCATCGGCCATGAGCTGCTGGGGCAGGAAGTGACCTGGATTGACGGCTTCTCCCTGGTGGCGATGGTCCTGGCGGGGTGGCCGATTGCGCTACGTGGCGGCCGCTCCCTGTGGCAAAACCGGGAAATCACCATCAATACCCTGATGAGCATCGCCGCCATCGGTGCGGTTATCATTGGCGCATTCACCGAAGCCGGTATGGTCATGGTGCTGTTTGCCCTGGGAGAAGCGCTGGAAGGGTTTTCTGCTGACCGCGCCCGCCGCTCCATTCGCAGCCTGATGGAGTTGGCCCCACAAAGCGCCACCAGGTTAAAAACCGCTTCAAGCCCCGACGCACAGGCTGTGAGTGAGGTGGTGCCGGTCACGGATTTGCAGGTGGGAGATCTGATTTTGGTCAAACCGGGCGAACGAGTGCCTATGGATGGGCAGGTGGTCGCTGGGGAGTCAGCGGTGAACCAGGCCCCTATCACCGGGGAAAGTATGCCGGTTGCCAAGGGGACAGGAGAGATGCTCTTTGCTGGGAGTATCAATGGCTCGGCTGCCTTAGAAGTTGTCGTGACCCATCTGGCTGCTGATAACAGCATCAGCCGCCTGATTGCTCTGGTGGAAGAAGCCCAAGAAAAACGGGCCCCCACCCAACGAGTTGTTGACCAATTTGCCCGCATCTACACCCCGGCGATTGTCTTATTGGCCGTTTTAGTGGCTGTCCTTCCCCCTCTTTTATGGGGACAGCCATTCTGGAACCCCGATCCGGTTAGCAAGGGGTGGCTTTACCGGGCGTTGGCCCTGTTGGTGGTAGCCTGCCCCTGCGCTCTGGTCATCAGTACCCCGGTGAGCCTGATCAGTGCCATTAGCCATGCGGCCCGCCAGGGGGTACTGTTTAAGGGGGGGGCGTATCTGGAGCAGTTGAGCCGAATCCGCGCTTTTGCTTTTGATAAAACAGGCACATTGACCACCGGGCAGCCATCTGTAGTTTCTTTCCGAGCGGCCGCGTGTGAGACTCAAGTGGATGGGTGTGCCGATTGTGCTGATCTGCTGGCCCTGGCTGGAGCTGTAGAGCAAAAAAGTGAACACCCCTTAGCTCAGGCGGTGGTCGCGGCCGCACAAGCTCAAAATGTTCTTCACCAGTACACCGCCCACAACGTCCAGGCCCTCATTGGTCAGGGGGTGACGGGGCAGGTGAACGGGCAGACGATAACAGTGGGCAGCCACGCCTACTTTGAGCAGCACGTCCCCCATGAGATGACCGTATGCCAGCAAGCTGAGGACGCGGCCGCGCACGGGCAGACTCCCCTCTTCATCAGCCAAAATGGGGAGATGCGTGGGCTGATCACCATTCAAGACAAAGTGCGGGAGAGCAGCCGGGAAGCCTTAAGCCAACTTAAAGCGGCCGGTATCCCTCACCTCATCATGCTCACCGGGGATAATGAGGCCGTAGCCCAGGCCATCGCCCAGGAAGTTGGGGTGACGGAGGTCAAAGCCAATCTGCTGCCGGAACATAAAGTGGCCCAGGTGCAGGCATTGCAGGCCCACTATGGCCCGGTAGCTATGATTGGTGATGGGATCAATGACGCCCCAGCCCTGGCGGCCGCTGATGTGGGCATCGCCATCGGGGCCGGGGGAACCGCCCAGGCTTTAGAGACCGCCGACATCGCCCTCATGGCCGATGATTTACGCCGTCTCCCCTTTGCCATCCAGCTCAGCCGGGCTACCATGCGAACCATCGGCACAAATATCACCCTCAGCCTGGCGATCAAAGGGGTGTTCTTGCTCCTGGTACTCTCCGGGTGGGGGACGATGTGGCTGGCCGTTCTGGCGGATATGGGAACATCCCTGCTGGTGACGGCCAATGGGCTGCGTTTGCTTTCCTGGCAGCCTGGGATAAGGAGTGAATGATGAGGAGTAAGTGAGGTCGCTGACAGGGTGCAAGCCATTTTACACCTTGTTTGTAAGCCATTCTGCCCCATAGGGTATCCGGGTGATCTATAATACCCACATCAAGGGCAACAACGGGTATTACAATTCCTCTTCCTCCAAAAATTTCCTCCTCATATCCCTCCTCAAAAAAGAGACCCCCTCCAAAAGAGGGGGTCTCTCCGCGTTTGGGGGAGTTTTGAGTTTCTAGTTAGCCATTAACCCATTAACCTTTACCCCCTTCTAAACAGTTTGGGCAGGGTGTGGATTTCAGGGATGCGGAGCAGGTAGGTGAGGGTGAGATAGATGCAGAAGGCGGCACTACCCGCGGCCGCGACCTCAACCAACCATCGCCCGGTACCACTCAGGGGCAGCCATGGCTCCATCCAGATCAATAACCCGAACGCGGCCGCGCCCATGATCGCGGCCGCACTCCCTGCCTTCACCAACGCCCCCATCACTCCCAACCCAGCCAGCCCGGCCAACTGCCGATGAAGCAGCCATACCATCATCGCCGTATGCACCAGATGTTTTACCGCGTCGGCCACCATCAAACTGAGCAGCCCTAATGGCTCCAGCAGCAGCAGGGCCACCGCTGTATATACCACCATACTGACAACGCCAACGATAGCTGGCCGCAGCGTATCCTTGCGGGCATACGAGGCAAACACCAACATCTGGTCTACGGCTGCGAAGGGCAGCCCCAACAAATAAATCCGCAGTACCCTGGCGGTGATAGCCGTATCGGCTCCGGTGAAAGCCCCATGCTGAAAGAGCAAGGCCACAATCGGGACGGCCAACGCCAGTAAACCGGTGGTGGCTGGTAGAATCAGCACCAGCACTAGCCGAATGCCCCCGGCCAACGTCTGCTTGAACTCATGCAACTGGCTCAAGGCTTGCCGGGAAAGGGTGGGTAAAATAGCCACTGAGAGGGCTGTCACCACCAGACCCATCGGGAACTGGATCAGGGTAGTGGCCCAGCGCATATAGGTTAAATTTTCATCCCCGGTGCTGATAGCCAGGTTATAACTGAGAATACGGACAAAAATATCTATCACCAACCCGGCGACAATGGGGATGTATAGTTTGAGGATGCGGCGCAAGGCGGGATGACGCCAATCAAATTGCCAGCGCAGGCGGGCATCACGCAAGGCCGGGAGCTGCAAGAGCATTTGCAAAAAGGCCCCGGTCAGCAGTCCCCACACCAGCCCATCAATAGTGCGCCACCAGAGGGCAAAAAGGACAATCGTGCCATTAAAGACGGCGGCCGTAAACGCTGGTAAGGTAAACCGTCTGAGGGCGAGCAGGACACCGGTGAGCAGACTGGACAGCCCCAAAAAGAGCAGGGCCGGGGTGGTAAGCCGCATCAGGCGCAGGCTGAGAATGGTGAGGTCCGGATCATCAAATTGGCGGGCCCCAACCAGCCAGGCCACCTGGGGAGTGAACAGCTCAACCAGGGCTACGACCAGGAGCAGCAAAACGGTAACGACGCTTAAGACGGCACTGACAGCCTGCCACAACGCCTGTCGCTGCTCTTTGCTGGCATAATCAGAGAAAACGGGCACCAGGGCGGAGCTAACGATGCCGCCAATGAGGAGATCGAAGAGGGTGGTGGGGACGAGGGCGGCCGCTTCAAACGCCGCTAAAGTGCCAGATGCCCCAAACAGGTTGGCCTTCACCGCCTCCCGCACCATACCAATCACCCGGCTGGTAATGTTACCCACAGCCAGGATCGCGGCCGCGCCCATCACCCCACGATTACTGCTCAATGTTTGTGGGGCTAAAACCGGCGGCTCTTCTGGTGAGGGTGGGGGAGTATTTTCAGGCACAAGGAGACTCATTGTACTTTTGTAACGGTGCAAGTATCACCTTAGCCTCTCGAACCCTAAACAACAGTTCAACAGGCTAAGTCATTCAGCGCGGGTATCGTCAGATTGACCAATCATGGCGCATTCTAGCCCACCCATCTTACCCCCGCAAACCAGTTATTTCTACGTTCACCCTACCATTCCCCCTTTGCGACAAGTATAATCCTCTTATCCCAAACCCTGTCTAAGGAGCAAGCACGTGTACGACAAACAAAAACTGGCCGAAATCGCAGATAATCACGACCGCTGGGAAGAGACAACTTTACATAAAACTCTGGCCCGCTTTCCAGAGCGAAAAGCTAAATTTATGACTACCTCCAGTGAGCCAATCAAGCGGCTCTACACCCCACTGGATGTGGCAGACCTGGATTATGGGCGGGATTTAGGCCACCCTGGTGAATACCCGTTTACCCGCAGCGTTCATGCCACCCTGTACCGGGGCAAACCGTGGACAATGCGAATGTTTGCTGGTTTTGGGTCGGCTGAGGAGACCAATGCCCGGTACAAATACCTGCTTTCCCAGGGAAATGATGGCCTCTCGGTGGCCTTTGATCTGGCTACGCTGATGGGGTATGACACGGATGCCCCAGAAGCGTTGGGGGAGTTTGGCAAATGTGGGGTGGCTATTAGCAGCCTGAAGGATATGGAGATTTTGTTTGATGGGATTCCTCTGGACAAGGTGAGTACCAGCATGACCATCAACAGCCCGGCGGCGATTATTTGGGCTATGTATATCGCGGCCGCAGAAAAACAAGGCGTCCCCATGCACGTCTTACGGGGTACCCTGCAAAATGACATCCTCAAAGAGTACATCGCCCAAAAAGAGTATATCTTCCCTCCTGAACCTTCCATGCGCCTGGTGACAGATACAATTGAGTTTGGCACGAAGTATCTGCCCCAATGGAACACCATCTCTATCAGCGGCTACCATATCCGCGAGGCCGGTTCAACGGCCGCCCAAGAGCTGGCCTTTACTCTGGGAGATGGGCTGGAATATGTGCGTTGGGCTTTGGCGCGGGGGTTAGATATTGATGAATTTGCTCCACGCCTCAGCTTCTTCTTTAACTCCCATAACGATTTCTTTGAGGAGATCGCCAAATTCCGGGCTGCCCGGCGCATTTGGGCCCGGGAGATGAAAGAGAGTTTTGGGGCCAAAAACCCGCGCTCCTGGTTATGCCGCTTTCATACCCAGACGGCTGGCGTCTCCCTAACCGCGCAGCAGCCAGAAAACAACATCGTCCGGGTAGCCATTCAAGCTCTGGCAGCGGTGATTGGGGGAACCCAAAGCTTGCACACCAACAGCATGGATGAAGCATGGGCTTTGCCCAGTGAAGATGCCGTCACTATTGCCTTACGAACGCAACAAATCATCAACGAGGAGAGCGGCGTAGGCAACACCATTGATCCACTGGCTGGCTCTTTTTTTGTGGAACATGAGACCAATAAAATTGAACAGCAAGTGTATGCTTATTGGAAGCAGGTAGAAGAGTTAGGTGGGGTGCTGCCGGCCATTGATCAAGGGTTTTATCAGCAAGAAATTTCTAATGCTGCTTATTTATATCAGCGGGAGATTGATGCCAATGAACGGGTGATTGTGGGGGTGAATGGGTATGTGAAAGAAAATGAGGATTTGCGTATCCCCATCCTGGCGATGGATCCACAGGGGTATGAGCGGCAGCTAAACCGGCTGCAAACCTTAAAACGAGAACGGGATAATAAGCGGGTGGCTGAAACATTAGACGCGCTCAGGAACGCGGCCGCAGGCACAGCCAATACCATGCCGTTCATTTTGGATGCCGTGCGGGCTTATGCCACCCTGGGAGAAATCACCGATGTTTTCCGTGATGTCTTTGGCACCTACCAGGAGCCAAACTGGATATGAGGTAACATCTTCAATGCTTTAGGAATTCAAGGGGTATCTTCTCAATAAGTTGGGGCGAACCTTCGGAAGGTTTCTGTAAGGGACAAACTCTTGGGTTAAACCTTCCGAAGGTTACACGTTTTACTGAGATGTTACTTCAAGGGGTCAACAGGGTTATGATCCCGCTCCCCTTGAATTCCCAAAGACTCGTGATTTTCCTCAAGAGCCATTACGGATAAGGGCATAAATCAGTCAGGGGGCAATTGGGGCAATCAGGTTTACGCGCAGCACAAACGCGGCGGCCATGAAAAATTAGCAGGTGGGAAATCTCAATCCAGGATGAACGAGGTACCAACGCCATTAGCTCCTGCTCTATTTTCACTGGATCATCCTTTTCTTGTACCAGCCCCAGCCGATTCGCCAATCGTTTAACGTGAGTATCCACCACAATCCCTTCCGCTTTGCCATAAATTTCTCCCAACAAGACATTGGCTGTTTTGCGGGCTACGCCACGTAGTTTAAGCAAAGCGGCCATTTCTGCTGGAGGGATACCCTCATGCTTTTCCACGAGAGTACGGGCTGTTGTCTGAATAGAGAGGGCTTTTTGGCGAAAGAAACCGGTGGAGCGGATAATCGCTTCAATGTCACTCAGGGGAGCGTTGGCTAAAGCGGCCGCGTCTGGGTAACGGGCAAATAACAGTGGCGTTACCTGGTTCACCCGTTCATCAGTACATTGGGCAGAGAGAATCGTTGCCACCAGAAGCTGCACTGGGGTTTCATAATTCAGGGCACAATGGGCGTCTGGGTGGGCCTGCCGGAGACGATCTAATAATAGGGGCAAACGGAGCGCGGCTGGCGCGTCAGGGGTCAACATCAAGCATCACGGAAATCCTGATAGATATGGTTTAACTGCTCGGCAGCTTGAATCATCTCATCTAACGGATTTTCCTCACCGGTGAAATAACGATAATCTCCAGGCAATAAATCTAATATTTGCACCAGGTCATCATATTTTTCTTTGAGGGAGCGTTCTTTGACCCCAAACCCTTCGGCCACCTGCTGACGGGTTAAGTGGAGCAAGTTGACTTTGCAGGCAGCAAAGGCTAACGCGGCCGCCCAAATTTCTGCTTTGAGGATACGAAGGGGCTGCCGGCCAATGGCAATCCGGTATTCCAGCCACATTTGAATTGCTTTCCCCACCAGAGGCACAGGTAGATCAAGAGCTTGCATGCCGGCAATAAGTTTCTCTTCTACCTCATCTAAGGCGGTAGAAAAGAGTCGTTCGTAGCGTGAAGCTAATTTTTCATCCGTTTCGGCGTGGATGTAATCTCCCAGAACCCGGATGGCCTCGTGGTATTTTCCCCCTCTAGCAAAAGCCCTCGCCACGTTAAGATGATATTCGGGGTTAGTGGGCTGGAGCGCGGCCGCGTTCTTAAACGCTTCTACCGCCTCATCCAATTGCCACTGCTGGTAAAAAAGTAACCCTTTGTCATTGATTGCGGCCGCTTTCTCTACATTGGTTATTGCTTTACCCATAACGCGCTCCTGATAATGGTGAGAACTGGGTGCTGGGGATTAAGTTGATGGCAAAAACCACAAGTCTCCACAAAAAATTGCCTTAATTAGTATAATTTGGGGCTTCCTGCAAAGGCAAAGAATCTCCCGCCTTAGCCACCTCAAATTCAGTCGCCAATACTTGTTGAAAAGCCACAATCGCCACGGCCAACATCCCTTCGTCAGGCTCTCGCGTTGTTAGTCGCTGCAAGGCCAGATTTGGTTTGCTAATAAGCCGGATCAACGGGTTTTTCTGGTGTCGGGCCGTGAAACGAATAAACTCATACCCTATCCCGGCAATGACAGGAATAAACAGCACCCGAGAAACAATACGCACCAAAATATTGGTGGTAAAAACAGGTGGCAGTAAGGTAAATAAAATAATCGAAAGCAGGACCACCGTCAACAGAAAGGCGGTGCCGCAGCGAGGATGCTCAATAGGGAACCGGGCCACCGAAGCTGGCGTTAATTCAGCTCCTGCTTCATACGCATTAATCGTTTTATGTTCAGCCCCATGGTAGCCATAAAGGCGTTTCACATCCGGCATCAAGCCAATAGCCCAAATGTAACCGATCAGCAGACTTAGCCGGATTGCTCCTTCCAACAGATTGATGACCACAGGAGCTAAATCCCAGCCCAGCCAGGCTGGGATTTGTTTACTCAGAAAAGCGGGCAAAACAAAAAAGAGACCAATGGCCATACTTAGCGAAAGCAAAACCAGGCCGGTTTGGGCTGGGCCAGAAAAAATAGCTCCAGCTTCTTCCTTTTCTTCTTCGGGAATGGCGACCTGGGCTGAAAACATGAGGCTTTTTGTGCCTAATCCCAGAGCATCCCACAGAAGGGTTAAGCCACGCAAAAAAGGGACGCGCATGACCCAGCCGCCATAAAAGTCACTATTTAGTGGTTCACTGTGGGTGACAATTTCTCCGTTGGGATCACGCACGGCCACAGCAAATGATTTGGAGCCACGCATCATCACCCCTTCGATGACTGCCTGTCCCCCGTAGTTGAATTGAGGTGGTGTTTGATTGGACATAAGGCGGATTGTACTGATGGCTCTGGAGGGCGTCAAGGTAATCGTTGTTGCTATCATTATCGGTGTTATACTGCCAACGGTCATAAACTGATATTTTCAGTGAGACTGGCGACTCGATATTAACCAGTCTCCAGTCTCCAGTCTCCAGTCTCCAACTAGAATGTCACTTTATGACCACGATGGGTATATATATGTCTGTGATTACCATCTGAGTGGGGTGTTAACTGATTTACAAGGCACTAGTATTATACAATCGTAGTTGTCTAACTTCTATCTGCTATAATGACCAGCATCATTTAATTTATATCAAAATTGTCCTCCTTTTTTCTCCTCTTCCCACAAAAAACCCTGCATGTGCAGGGTTTTTTGTTTATGTACCTGTTCACACTGAACGATTTGCGCCTCAAGTTGTATTCCTTCCCAACACAAGTAAGAAAGTTGGGCTGCATTGCCCATCACTATTTTCTGAAAAGATACTTCAAGCTGTGTATTGAATGAACCAGATCCAGGAAAGAACCAGCACCGCGGCCGCGACCCAGCGTGGTGAACGGGCAAAGAGAATAACCAGATACCCCCCCAGACTGTACCAATTCAAATAAGGCATAAAGAATCCCGTTGCCAAAGTAGCCCAGGGTAGGCTGTGCCGATGGTAGGCTACCCCCAACAATAACAGGCCAATGGGAATACCCCAGGGCCAGGGACTAATATTATCTACCTGATAGAGATCAGGTAGGCGAATCCACACTTCCTGCGGCCACCAACCATAGATTAGAAAGGAGAGGAGCAGCCACCCCCCACTCCCTAACCCAAGTTGGATAACAGGGGTGTAACGGTTCTCCTGATATGCTGTTTTGAGGGTAAACAAGCAAAGGAACGCGGCCGCGCCCAGCATCATCTGAGGTTTGAGCAGCAGCAGCAGCAACGCAGCTGCCTGCCCAAACGGTGAAGGTCCCCCAGCCATAGCCACCCCCAACCCGAACAATGCCAATGCATCCACCATACCACGAACCATTATCGTCACATAAAACGGTGTCAGCAAAACCAGCACCAGGGTAATAAAACCACCCCCCAACTGCCGAATGGTATAAGCTGTCAGGATTACCGAAAAAGCGGCAAATCCCCCTCTGGCTAAATCTTCCGGCAGCAGGGTAAATAGGGCTAAAATCAGGGCCAGCCAGGGAGGGTAAACCAGATGAAAGCTGTTTTCGTAAGGATCAAGCCAATTTTGCCCGGCGGGATAAAAAGTGAAATGCCAATCTTCGCGGATATCTACCTGGCTGACCAGATAAAAAGCTAACAGGGCCAGCCCCAAAACAATAGGCCAGGGCAGCGGCCAATCCGGTGTGTGCCACCGCTCCCAGGCCGCAATGAGGCGAGTGAGGGTATGGTTTATTCTTTGGCGGGTTTCTGCAAACATGTCATCTTAATCCACTCCCGCACCTGCACCTCTTTTTCAGGCTGTGAGGAGCGGAGCAAATCTTCAGCCCGGCTAATAATTTGCGGCTCAATGATCATATCTTCCCAATTCTGGCTCAAATATTCATACAGCTCCTGGATGGTATCCGCGGCAGTAGTGAAGGCGAAACGGGTATGAGATTGTCGGGTGAACCAGCCGTTTTGACACGCTTGCGCCAGGGCGTCATCGGTCTGGAAATAGCTGATAAACTCGTTCTCTTCTTTGACCCAACCGACGCAGATGGCCTGCCCATCCAGATGAACATGGATGGGGGGTGGCTCCCCGGAAGGGTGAATGTCAATGAGCAAACCGCCCGGCTTGAGCAGGTCACGTATCTGTTTCAGGGCATGAACCATACCCTCTGCCGGAATACATCAGAGAGACCAGGAGAAGATGGCTATATCGTACCGGGTGGGTGTCTGGATCGCGGCCGCGTAATATTGCTCTAAACTTTGAGCGGCAAACTGAACCCGGCCATACCATTGGGGGGGCAGGGTGCGCTTCGCGGCCGCGATCTTCACCTCATTGGGGTCCACCGCATAAACCAGGGCTGGCCGATGCCCATACCCCCAGGTGAGACGACCATCGCCACACCCCACTTCCAGCACCGACTTGCCCTGCAAATCCCCGGCTAACTGAAACAACGTCTCAATTTCACTGTTGGCACTATCCAGCCGTAAAGCCATACATTCTCTCCCCTGTTCTAAGTGAGCCGCTAAAAATAACTTACCGATTGAGATTTGACCGGTTTCCGAAAACCTGTCAAATCTGGCTAAACCTTATTTTGGGACGATTTCTCAGGAACAAATATGGCTCTCATCCCAAATATGGAATGTTTGTAGAGAAATTCCACTACTTCTGTTGGGTTGACCGCCAGGCAATCTGACCTGATAATGAAATAGGAGACAACACGTGCCGCGGCACACTATTTAATGGACGAAAATTTGTAGTGCGATTTTCTAAATCGCGTATCGAACTGGAAGTTCGATTTACGAAGGAGCTGCGATGATCCCCGCTATTTCCCCCTCAATTCCAAATGAGTTACCCGATTATGATACGGCGTATGCCCAATTTTTGCAGGCTTTTCCTCCCTTTGCCCAAACGGAACGGTTAGACCATCTGCGAGGAACGGAGTACGCCCGGCTAGATCGTACCGGGCAGATTTATCTGGATTACACCGGGGGTGGCCTCTACGGGGAAAGCCAGGTACAGCAGCATGTTGCCATGCTTACCGGGCAGGTATGGGGCAATCCCCATTCCCATAATCCCACTTCCCTGGCGATGACCCATAAGGTAGAAGCTGCCCGTGCTTATGTTTTGTCCTATTTTCGGGCTGACCCGGAAGAGTATGTGGCGATTTTTACGGCCAATGCCAGTGGGTCCCTCAAACTGATAGGGGAATCGTACCCGTTTGCCCCCGGCGGTACCTATGCCCTGGTGTTTGATAACCATAACTCGGTCAATGGTATCCGGCAGTTTGCCCAGGCCAAAGGGGCCGAAGTCGCTTATGTGCCCGTCTGTTTGCCGGAGCTGCGGTTGGATCAGGCAGCCCTGGAACGCACCTTGAACCAGCCAGCCAATGGCCGGCCGCGTCTCTTTGCTTATCCGGGGCAATCCAACTATTCTGGGGTGCAGCATGGGTTACAGTGGGTAGCCTATGCCCAGGAGCGAGGGTGGGATGTGCTGCTGGACGCGGCCGCGTTCGTGCCCACCAACCGGCTGGATTTAAGCCAGGTCAAGCCGGAATTTATCACCCTCTCTTTCTACAAAATATTCGGCTACCCCACCGGCGTGGGCTGCCTGCTGGCCCGCAAAGAGGCTCTGGCCAAATTACACCGTCCCTGGTTTGCCGGGGGCACCGTCTCTATGGTTTCGGTTCATTGGCCGGCCTATCAGTTAGCGGCCGCAGAAGCTGGTTTTGAGGATGGCACAGTCAACTATTTGAGCTTGCCCGCTGTAGAAATAGGGCTGCGCCACATTGAAGCCATTGGCCTGGAGATGATTCACGAGCGGGTCAACTGCCTGACTGGTTGGTTATTGACCCAACTGACGCAGTTACACCATGACAATGGGCGGCCATTGGTCCAAATTTATGGCCCCACCGACACCGAATCCCGCGGGGGTACCATCTCCCTCTGCCTGCTCGACCCGGATGATTGCCCTTATGATGAGCAGCAGGTAGAAGCCCTGGCCAGCCAGGCCAACATCTCCTTACGCACCGGCTGTTTTTGCAACCCCGGCGCGGGTGAGACCGCCCACCACCTCACCAATGAGGAGATTAAACAATATTACCAGGAGAAACACGGTATGAGTTATCCTGACTTTCAGCAGTGGGTACAGGAAAAAAGCGGCAAAAAGATTGGGGCGATACGGGTTTCGACGGGGTTGGCTTCTAACTTTGCTGATGTATACCAGTTTATCAAATTTGCCTCAACCTTTTGTAATAAACACACGGCCGACATAGGGGGCAGCGAGATTTGCCCGGCCCACGCGCCGCTCATGCGGGATACGGTTTAGGGAGAGGGGGCAATTAGCAGTTATACTGCCAACGGTCATAAACTGACATTTTCAGTGAGACTGGAGACTCGAGATTAACCAGTCCCCAGTCTCTAGTCTCCAATTTTCGTAGAATAGAGATAAGCTGCCTGAAAAAGCCACGAATCCTTCGGCCCGGCTTAGGACAGGTTTACACAAATTAGCACGAATTTTTCTTTGGTAACTTTGCGCCTTCGCGTCTCTGCGCGACCTTTTTTTCAGTAGAGTCATCCGTGGCTACCCCCTTAAAACAACCCTATGACTCAATCCGACGACCCATCCCCCCGCTCCGGCGGGATCACCGTAGGCGACCAGACGGCCCAGGGCAATGTCACCACCCACCTGGAAAACGTCGCCGGCCGCGATCAGATCAGCCACAGCCTGGTTGTCCAACCAGGGGGCGTGGTCAACATAACCAACCTACCCCCTACGGAAAAACCGGGCTTCTCCCCCCTGGAACTTCCCCTGGAGCAAATCCCCCCTGCCGCCAGCCTGCCCCCCGGCTCCCGGATGCCCTTTACCCTAAATCCCCATTTTGTGGGGCGGGAGCAGGAGATGCGGCAGGTGGCTTACCGGTTACAAACGGGAGATACCGCAGCCATTGGGCAGATGGCGGCCATTACCGGGCTGGGCGGGGTAGGCAAAAGCCAGTTAGCCATCGCCTTTGCCCACCATTACGGCCACTTGTTTGCCGGGGGGGTGTTTTGGGTCAATATGAGCGACGAGGCCAATGTGCCGGCGGAACTGGCCCAATGTGGTTATGCCATGCAGTTGGGGGAAGGGTACGACAGGCTGACCCTGGAGGAGCAGGTGCGCCGGGTGCAGCGAAGCTGGCAGGAGCGTATCCCCCGTCTGCTTCTGTTTGACAATTGTGAAGAGGAGGGGCTGCTGGCCCAATGGCGCCCCAAAACGGGGGGCTGCCGGGTGCTGGTCACCAGCCGTCGGGCCGCCTGGGACGTGAGCCTGGGGGTGGCCCTCTTGCCCCTGGACACCCTGACTCCGCCGCAGAGCCGCGCCCTGTTACAAAAGCTGGCCCCCCACCTGAACGATGGCGAGGCTGAGGCCATTGCCGGGGAGTTAGGCCATTTGCCCCTGGCCCTGCACCTGGCAGGGAGCTACCTGCACAGTTACCGCCACGCTCCGTTTGCCCGGCCCGCCACCTACCTGGCCGAACTACAACAGGAGCGGCTGGCTCACCCATCCTTACAGGGGGAAGGGGTGAGCCACTCCCCGACAGCCCATGAGCGGCATGTGGGGCGCACCTTTGCCTTGAGCCTGGAGCGTCTGAACCCGGATGACGGGATAGACCAGGTAGCCCGGGCCCTGCTGGCCTGTGCCGCCCATTTCGCCCCCGGCGTTCCCATCCCCCGCTCCCTGCTCCTGATGGCTGCGGGCATCTCCAGTGACCACCGGGCTGACCAACTGCGGGGTGAGCAAGGAATGGCCCGGCTGGGAGGGCTGGGGCTGCTGACCGTTGATACCGAAACGGATTGGCCAGTCATCCACCGGCTGGTGGCGGCTTTTGTCCAGGCGGAGAAGCTGGCTGAGGACGCCCAGGCCCAGGTAGAAAAAGCAGTCATTAATGAAGCGTACCGGCTGAACATGGCTGGCTATCCCCGCGCCCTGCTGCCCTGGCAGGGGCAGTTGTGGTATGTGACTGAGCAGGCATTGCCGCGGGAAGATTCCCTGGCAGCAGCCCTGGCCAATAACCTGGGGTTTCATCTCCAGGATTTGGGAGAGTACGCGGCCGCGCGCCCCCTATACGAACGGTCCCTGTCTATTCGGGAACAAGCCCTGGGGCCAAACCATCCTGACGTCGCCCTCAGCCTGAACAACCTGGCCCTGTTACTGTGCAACCAGGGCGAGTACGCGGCCGCACGCCCCCTGTACGAACAAGCTCTATCCATCCGGGAACAAGCCCTGGGGCCAGCCCACCCCGACGTCGCCCAAAGCCTGAACAACCTGGCCGCGTTACTGTACAACCAGGGGGAGTACGCGGCCGCCCGCCCTCTGTACGAACGGGCACTATCTATCCGAGAACAAGCCCTGGGGCCAGCCCACCCCGACGTCGCCCAAAGCCTGAACAACCTGGCCTTGTTACTGCAAAACCAGGGAGAGTACGCGGCCGCGC
>JAHDWJ010000071.1 GCA_023384415.1 Anaerolineae bacterium | reverse complement strand
AATTTCTGTCACTATATCATACGCCGCCCACCCTTTTCCACCAAATTTGAGCGAAGCAAGAAATGCGAGGGGCCTAAAAAATGCCACATCATACCAACTTCCCGCGAGCATATCATTTCCTTGATGCCCCATTCCATAAGCATTTTTGTTAATCGGGATATTTCCGTAATTATTTTTATAATATTCTGTTTTAGATATGCTTTTTTCAATGAATTCTGGTTTTATTACTCCCATACTAACTTCAATCCCTCTATGATCTAAGCCATAATGGGTGGCCTCAATTCCCCAGAATGAGCCGCGAAATTTCTCGGTGTTTGCCGAAACTTGTTTCAATAATAACATGACATACCCTCTGCCTCCATTACATTCATCACAAGAATAAGATAGGACATCTCCCCAACTAATCTCTGTATTCCATAAGATATCAGCAACAGCCTTTCCATACGCATCGATTATTTGTTGCTTTGTAGTAAAGCCAAAATACTTCTCTATTTCGTCTTCGGACAAGTGACCGGTAGGATCGGTGTAACGTAGAGTGTTGCCCAGGACGTAGCTGTACCGGTTGTGGCTTTGCGGGTTGGTGGGGCTGGGGATGAGGGTATCGGCGGTCAGGAAGCGGCCGCTGGTGGGGCTGTAGAAGCGGGCATTCATGTAGGTCAGCCCTATCTCCCGGTTCTCGTGGTGGCCGGTGTAGCCTCGTTCGGTTAAGGGGGTGGCAGTGGGGGCACTGCCCCGGTGTCAGCATCGGGTGTAAAAGTACCTAAATCATCGGCTTACAATGTCCCCTAAACAACGGTTAAAATGTCCCTTCATTAACCAATAATGGAGGTGCATTGATGTTGAAAGAGGAGCATTCGGTCATGATCAAATCACTCAAGAATCAGGGGTTTTATCAAAAGGATATAGCCCTAACGTTAGATGTTCATCCGAAGACGATTCAACGGGCTTTGCGGCGGGAAGGGGTTCCAGCCAATCCGCGGCCGCAGCGAGGCAGCAAGTTGGATCCCTACAAAGACCAGATAGACGAGCTGTTAAGCCAGGGGGTCTGGAGCAGCATGATCATCCTGCGGGAACTCCAAAAAGAAGGATACAATGGTGGCCAAACCATCCTGCGAGAATACATCACCCCTAAACGGCGTCTACGTCCAAGACGAGCCACAGTGCGCTTCGAGACCCATCCGGGGCAGCAGATGCAAAGCGACTGGGGGGAAATCGTGGTGGAAATCGCTGGTTCAGCCCGCAAACTGTTCTTCATCGTCAACGAATTAGCCTACTCCCGCCGCTTTCATTTCTGGTGTACCGACAGCCAGGATGCCGAACATACCTACGAAGGCATCATCCGCAGCCTGGAGTATTTCGGCGGTGTGCCCGAGGAACTGCTTGTAGATAATCAAAAAGCGGCTGTCCTGGAGCACAAAACCGGGCAACCGCCTCGTTTCACCAGCCGTTTTCTGGATCTGGCCGACTATTACGGGTTCACTGCCAAAGCATGTCAGCCTTACCGGGCCCAAACCAAAGGCAAAGACGAGCGGATGGTCGGCTACATCAAAGGCAACTTCTTCGTTCGCTATCGTTCCTTCGATCATTGGGCTCACCTCAACCAATTAGCCGAACAATGGCTGGAGCAAGAAGCCGATGCTCGTTTTCACCGCACCGTTCAAGAAATCGTGGCCGAGCGGTTTAAGCGAGAACAGCCCGCCTTAGCCCCCTTACCCCAGCATCGCTACGACACCGCCTACCGCGAAACGCGCCAGGTGGGCTGGGACGGGTATGTAGACATCCGGGGCAATCGGTATACTGTCCCTGACCACCTGATAGGGCGAACCGTGGCCATTCGCATTGGCCTGGATGAAACAGTTCGTATCTATGATAACGAAACCATAGTAGCCACCCATGCCCTGCGACCGGCCCAACAAGGGTGGGTGAGCCAGCCGGAACACCATGCCCGGCTCTGGGCCGAAACGATGAAAGTAGAACAGCGGCCGCTCACAGTCTATGAGGAGGTGGTGACATGCAGCTAACCCACCTGCTAGAAAAATTGAAGCTAGACCATTTAGAGGCTCGGCTAGATACCTTGTGTGAACAAGCGGCGGCGGCCGAGTTGGATTACAAGAGCTTTCTGGAAACCGCCCTACAAACAGAGTGGCAAGGGCGGTATCAGCGGGGGATTGAAGCCCGCCTGCGCCAGAGTCGCTTCCCCTGGGTCAAAACCCTAGACCAGTTCGACTTTGATTTCCAGCCCAGTTTAGACCGGCGACAGTTGCGTGAACTGGCGGGCCTAGGGTTTCTTGAACGCAGCCACAACATCATCATCCTGGGCCCACCTGGGGTTGGTAAAACTCACTTGGCGGTTGCTTTAGGTATTAAAGCGGTGGAAGCGGGTTACTCCAGCCTGTTTCTGACCCTGGAAACATTGATGACCCGGTTGGTCAAAGCCAGACATGAAAACCGACTGGAAAAAGCGTTACAACAACTGGTTTACCCCCGGCTGCTCATCATTGACGAAATAGGGTATCTACCCCTTTCCCGAGAAGAAGCCAGCCTCTTCTTTCGCCTCATTGTCCGGCGATATGAGCGAGCCAGCCTCATTGTCACCAGCAATAAGAGCTTTCTGGACTGGGGCGAAATCTTCAACGACCAGATTTTGGCCACCGCTATTCTGGACCGGCTGCTCCATCATGCCACCACCCTCAACATTAAGGGGGAAAGCTATCGCCTGAAAGAGAAGCGGCGGGCTGGGTTATTCGGTCGGGCTAGACCCACCCCCACCTTCACCTCAGATGAAGCTCAAGCCACTCCCTTGCCAGGAGAAGATGAAGATGCCTTATCGTGATACCCCCTGGGTTTACAACGGGCAGATTGTCCACCCCGCGGCCGCGACCATGCAAATAGACACCCCGGCTTGGTTCACCTGGTTAGACACCTTGAGCTGTTTCGGTTATGGCAGCCGTACCTACCAGATAAGGCTGACCATTCGGCGAGAAAAACGACGCCAACAAACCTACTGGTATGGCTACAGCAAAATCAACGCCAAGTTACACAACATCTACCTGGGCAAAACCGAGCAGTTGACCCTGGCTGGCTTAGAACAAGCCTGCCGCCTTCTGGAAGAACGGGGACGGCAGGAAAGGAGAAAGGCGATGAACGATAGCTAAAGAAACCCCGTCAGGGAACAGTTTAAACCCATCCCTGTCACCCTGCCGGCTACAGAACAAAGATATCTTGATGGGACAAACTGCATGATGAAAAGTGGACATTGTAACCCGATGAAATGAGGACATTATTAACCGTTGTTGACACCGGTAATCGCCATAAGGCAGGTAGTGGGCGGTTGTGCCCTGGACCGGGCTGCCGTTGGGGGCAGCCAGCAGGCGGGTGCTGCCCAGAACCTGCACTGAGCTTGCCGAAGTGTGGTCAGTAATGAAATAGAATAGGTCATCGATAAGCGGGAGTGACTTCTGGTATCACTATACATGTTCGATTCATTTACCCACAGTACGCCAAATCAAAAACCGTACCCCCATGCCATTTATACACTTCATGGTACACACGAACAGGAGGTGCAAATTGCCCTATATCTGTAACTGAACCAGGAACTGTGAGATAAATCTCGGCACTACTCATTTGCATATCCTGGATATCAACCAATGTCACCTGGCAGGTCAGTCGAATATCGGCCAATTCTTTCTTGAACGGAGCAATATAAATATTTACGGCGATCCCTTCGTTAATATAAAAAAGATGTAGAGAGAATGACAATGTTATTTCACCTCCGATGCCAATGGATGCCTCATAGTAATCTGGCTCACCTAGTTCTGCCCAAATAACACCAGGCGTGAAATCCTTGCCTAAGCGGAAGCCTATAGTCTTGATCACACCTTCATAAACATCAACAAAAGTCCTGTCTCCCCCTCGGGTTACATCCCAGGAATACCGCTCGCCAATGGGATGCAGTGAGGTATGCCTGACATTTCCTATCTCTAAATCTGCAACCGTAGAATGGCCAGGTATCAGGTTATTCCAACAAGGGGCCACACAACCCGGGCCACTTGCCACAAACTGTCTTATTCTTTCTTCTGCCGGGGGATTAGCCTTACAGGCTGTGAGCAAAAAGAGTCCCATCCATAGGCCGGCAAATAACCACTGAAAGAGTACCTTATGATTTGTGAAATGCTGATGGGCCATAGCCGATTAACCTTTTTCTATGCGAGATTGATCAAGGTGAGATTACAGAGATGACACCTTGTTTTAAGCAACCAAAAGTAATTTATACTTAACAACTATATGAAGTGATACAAACCAATGGCGTATCTCTATGAGCATTCAAGATTTGCTGGAAATTCCCACTTACCTGGGTGTGGAGCCAGGATATACTCCCTTGCACGAAAAGAACCCTAGGTGAAGTGTTGATTTGCACAACAGTCAACCTCTCAGGATTAATGCGATGACCATGTCTGCCGAGGTTATCCCAATTTCCACCAAACATCGCGGCCGCAAATGAATCAGCCCAATCTTCACGCCTATTATTATTGCCATATTCACTAAGAGGAGTTGTCCCAGGGTCATATGAACAGCCCCCTAACAATTCCACCAGGCAGCCGGTGGAACTACCTCCCATACGCTCTTCAAATCGCCTGGACAAACTAAGCCAGCTCCTTGCATCCCAAATATGCCCAAATTCATGGATAATGGTCCAGCGAGCTTCGTCTAAGTTATTCTGGGCAAAGGTCTTGTCCCCTACGTTAATACGCCACGGGGTTCTAGCATCAGTAATATTCGATTCGCGCACACGCGAGATTTTTGTCCCCGCAAATAGGGTGTGAAACAAAGCTATTCCCCCAAGACCCGCTTCAATATCCCCCATAGCTAATCTTAGAGCGACAAGTTCAAGATAGGTCCAGATTCCTTCTATGGTCACCTTAAAGTACTCTTCTAACTCTGTACGTAAGGTTACACACTGTTCGGTTAAGCTATCGCGTGGGTCAGCCCCGCAATGGCCCGTCGGGTCAACCAGTTTAAGGGGATTCCCAAGCACATAGGCGTATCTATTCGCACTTTGGGGGTCGGCAGGGTCTGGCACAATGGTATCGGCCGTCAGGAATCTACCGCTGGTGGGGCTGTAGAAGCGGGCATTCATGTAGGTCAACCCTATCTCCCGGTTCTCGTGGTGGCTGGTGTAGCCGCGTTCGGTTAAGGGGGTGGCGGTGGGGGCACTGCCCCGGTAGTCGCCATAAGGCAGGTAGTGGGCGGTTGTGCCAGGTACCGGGCTGTCGGTGGTTGTATTGGGTGTATCCGGTATTGTTCCCTCCGTGGCCTGGGGGTGTCGGTTTTCGGGGTCATACTGTTTTTAAGCGGCTCTTTCCCTTCCCAATCATACACCATTGACATTAACGCCGCTCACCAGGCAAGCTCCGCCCATCCATTCTGTCGGACGGTAGAGGGGTGTATAGCTACAGCTCTGCTCCATGTGGGCAACGAATGAAAACCAATCAACAAAGAAGATGCCCTATGCCTTCTTGGTTACTTATTGTTGTTTCTCTGGGAACAGGTCGGCGAAGCTGTTGGCCTGGGCCGGGGGTTGGTAATTTATCGCGGCCACAGGGTTGGCCGGGGTAAATTCGAAAAATTCATCGGCCCCTAGTGGGGTGGGGTAGGCCAGCCAGAGGGAGATGAAGAGAAAAAGGCAGAAGGTGAGGCGTATTGCGTATTGCGTATTGCGTATTGCGTATTGCGTATTGCGTATTGCGTATTGCG
>JAHDWJ010000070.1 GCA_023384415.1 Anaerolineae bacterium | reverse complement strand
TGTTCCACCTTAGTTTTGGCTAATCGTGGTCTTGACAATGGGGTCAACTATAAGCATTGACACACCGCTTGAGCAATTAGGTGACATAGATAAGGTAGATGATGTTGATATTGTTCGTTTTATCCCCACGTCTACCGGGCCCAACACAGCAGGCAGCTTTGAGCTATTTTTTGTTGGCTCAAACTATAGCTTAAGTGACCGGGACTACGGCCCTGACAATGATATTGATGCTATCGGGTTTACCCCAACAGGTGAATTATTGATTAGTACAGTTCACTCTTTTCATGAACCCTTGATCGGCAATTTTAGCAATGCCGATCTGGTTTATTGGGATACCAGCGGCATCGTTCCCTATTGGGCTTTGTATTTTGATGGCAGTGATGTAGGACTAACGACAGAAGACGAAAATGTAAACGGCTTTTGGATTGATGAGGATGGGCAAATTTTTCTGACCACATCGGGCCTATTTGATGTGAATACAATTACAGGGGATGGGGCAGATGTCTTTATATGCGATCCCAGCAGCCTGGGCAGCAGCACAGCTTGCACGTATAGCACTCCCTTATATTGGAACGGTTCTGCTCACGGAAATAATGTATTGGCATCTGGCTCTTTGGTTTTGGATGGTTTCTACATGCGTAGTTATCTTTCACCGACGTGTGAGGAACCCCTTAATTGTAGTTTTGAAGATGGGCTGAATGATTGGACTGTCATCAATAATCCATATCCCAATAATGCGAATTGGTCTGCCACTGATATAGATGCGTATGCTGGGCGGTATAGTGCCATGCTTTATGTAACCAACACGCCGACAGGATCTCCACGACTGATCAGCTCTATCGTATTGGTTGAACCAGACACCAGTTATGGAGTTGCTTACTCTCTAAACCATATAGAAGGAAAAGTCTTACTTGGTAGTGGTGTGATTTGGTTCTTTGGTGATGAAGGGATATCAGTAGAAGAAGCTGATCCCTATTTTCTTCTGGCTCAACCAGGTCAACCCGCTTGGATTCGTACCCATGTGAGCCATTTTTTCTGCCCGCCAACAGGCGTAATTGGTTTCCAGCGGTATTTTGAACTAGGCAACGTATTTGCTATTCCAGGGGCAGTACTCCTTGATGAAGTAACTATTGTATCACAACAAGGAGCCTGTCCTTAAAGATGGCTTTTCGTTGGTGATTGGCATTTTTGACATGATTTAAGCACTCTTACAAATTTGACGGCCGACCACCGACTGCCGACCACGATTTTCCCAGTGGTGAGCGGTTTGCCGGCGGCCGTCCACCATCAAAAATTTGTGAGTCACCATTTCCAGAGAAGATGAACCATGCTAGGATTCGTAATGAAGCCGAATATGACCAGGCATTTGACCGGCTAAACACCCTGCTTGACGAAGTAGGAACAGACGAAAATCACCCTCTGTATGGTTTGTTGGACACATTAGGAACGGTGATTCAGGCGTATGAGGAAACCCATTACCCTATGCCCGCCAGCAGTGGGGCTGATATGCTCCGCCACTTCATGGCCGAACACCACCTCACCCAATCTGATCTGTCAGAGGTCGGTTCACAAGGGGTCGTTTCAGAAATATTGTGCGGCAAACGGGAATTGAATGTTCGGCAGACACGGGCATTGGCGCAGCGGTTTCAGGTGTCACCAGCGGTGTTTGTTTAGCCCCTTATGAGCCAGCTTCTTGTATAATCAGCCAATTTGGGTATCAGGTTCTTCGGTGGGGGTGGAGAAGTCGCCTCGGGGTTCTGGAGCTGTGGGTACACCTTCGATGCCCATGGGGGTTGGGGGGGCCTCAAGGGGCAAAGGAGCGTTGTCTTCCGCTTCTTTAGCCATTGCTTCTGCTTCCGCTTCTACTTGCTCACGAATCTCGGCCACATAATCTTCAACCAAGAACCAGGCCATATCCAGGTTTTTACTGGAAAGGATACGGAACAATACAGGGTCCTCACTGCGAAGCCGTTCACTGGCGTTACCGGCTCGCTCTAGGGTACCCTGGAGCATGAGCAGGGTGATGGGAATACCGATACCGGTGCTGCCGGCCGCCGACGAAACCCCTATTTTTTGGGCTAATGTTTTATACCCTGCTGAAGCGGCTATGCGCGTCGCTATCTTTTGGGCGATTTTGGTAGCGATTTTCTTCCCTACGGTCATACGGGCGGCCAACTGTATGGCCCCGTTGCGAATACCTTCGTTAATTTTGCTTTGGGTCTCTTTGGGGGCCTGGCTGTAAAAATGGTCAGCAATTAGGGAAACCATATCCTGGATGGAGTCACGGTTAGTGAAGATGTCTTTGAGCAGGTTATAAGCCCGCTCATTTTGGGCGGCTATTTTCAACTGCTCTTCGCTGTCGAAGAAGTTTAACCCTCTGGCGGTGCGGTATGTACCACCAACTAAATCTTCACCCACAGAATAAATCCCTTTGCCGACAGCGGCCGCGCCCCGCCCAACCGATTTCCCGGCATCAACGACGGTATCTAAAGCATCATCAAACCACCCGCCCTGGATCATGGGGCCTGGTGTACGCAGCTGCGGCCGCGCCTGGCTGTCATTCAGGGTACGCTGCACATATTGATTGCCCCGCTGCCGCTGCATCTGGAGAACAGCAGCCTGGCGTAAGCGATGGTTAGTGGGATGTGGGGGTAACCCATTCAGCCTGGCTTCGGGCCGGCCAGGGGTGAGCAGGGAAGTAGTTTCTAATTGGGGAGATTCGATGTCGCTGGTTGGCGGCCGCGACTTATTTTCGTGGTCACTCTGGGCAGTTTGTTTGTTAGGCATGGCAGGGAATTTCAAACCAGGACCCTCAGCAATAATCTGGCCTGATCATCACTGAAACCCAATTTGTCTTTATGGCCTGTACTGTGAGGCCAACCATAACAAATTTAAAGGCAAAAGGCAACCCCTTAAGGCCGCCAACGATACCCCACTGTAAAATGTATTGATATTACCACTGCCAGTATGCACCGGGGCTTTCACCTCTCCGTGAAAATGAGTAACCGACTGTATAGGGGGCTGCTTATCCGTTTGTTTGGCTTCTTCCTTTTCATTTTCATTATCGTTGACCATAAGGCATCATCCCTAAAACAAGTCCAATAATAGCAACTGATTATCAGCACATCGGCAAACAGGCGAAAAAGACAATTCCTATGTTATCGTGAATCTTTATTACCCAAAAATCCAGACCACAAAGAGTTGCTAACGCAACACATATACCCCGCTTACGCCTTTCTTATGTTTACTTTCTACACTTGTGCATATGGTTTCAAGTTGTGACACCTCTTCTACCATTGAGCAATAAAGAGGAGCTGTTAGACAGGACAACCTGGCAACCAACTTTAAGTAGACAATACGAATAGGACTAAATAGATGAATTCGTGAGAACTTATTAAGCCCACGCCATTCAATCCTCAGTCCTATAGTAGAAGGAGCGTGAATGATGAGCAAGATTGTAGGTATTGATTTAGGAACAACTAACTCCGTCATAGCCGTTTTAGAAGGGGGAGAAGCTACGGTTATCCCCACCGCCGAAGGCGGGCGTCTGGCCCCATCGGTTGTGGCGTTCAATAAAAATGGCGAGCGGCTGGTCGGCCAAACAGCGAAACGGCAGGCCACTATCAATCCGGAAAATACCGTTTATTCCATTAAACGGTTTATGGGGATGAGTTACGACAGCCCAGAGGCCGAAGCCGAACGGAAACGAGTGCCTTATCCGGTGGTGCGTGGCCCAAATGGGGATACACGAGTCAAGTTGAGTCAGGCTAACAATCGGCAGTTTACCCCCCAGGAAATTTCAGCCATGATTTTGGCAAAGTTGAAACAAGACGCCGAAAATTACCTGGGTGAACCGGTTACGAAAGCGGTCATTACTGTGCCAGCTTATTTTAATGACAGCCAACGCCAGGCGACTAAAGATGCCGGCCGCATTGCCGGGTTAGAGGTGCTGCGGATTATTAACGAACCGACCGCGGCCGCGCTCGCTTATGGCCTCGACAAACAAAAAGAGGAAACCATCCTCGTCTTTGACCTGGGTGGGGGCACCTTCGATGTCTCTATCCTAGAGGTAAGCGATGGGGTCATCGAAGTGCTATCTACCAATGGGGATACCCACCTGGGGGGTGATGACTGGGATACCGTCATCGTCAACTGGATCCATGAAGAGTACAAGCGGGATCAAGGCATTGATCTGAGCCAGGATCGCCAGGCCCTCCAGCGGGTGCGTGAGGCAGCCGAGAAGGCCAAAGTAGAACTATCTACGGTTATGGAGACAGAGATTAACCTGCCGTTCATCACCGCTGATGCCAGCGGCCCTAAACATTTACAGATGAAGTTGAGCCGCGCCAAATTTGAGCAGCTTAGTGAACATCTATTACAGCGGGTGATTGAACCAGTCAACAAAGCGTTAGCTGATGCCGGCATTCAGACCAACAAGCTAGACAATGTAGTGTTGGTTGGGGGTTCAACCCGGATGCCGATGGTGCAAGCTCTGGTTAAGAAATTGACCGGCAAAGAGCCAAACAAATCGGTCAACCCGGATGAGGTAGTGGCTTTAGGGGCCGCCTTACAGGGTGGGGTTTTAGCGGGTGAAGTCAGCGATGTCCTGCTGCTGGATGTAACGCCGTTAAGCCTGGGGTTAGAGACGCTGGGTGGGGTGATGACAACCCTCATCCCTCGCAATAGCACCATTCCAACCCGCAAGGCGGAGCTTTTCAGCACCGCGGCCGATAATCAACCAGCGGTGGATATTAAGGTTCTCCAGGGAGAACGCCCCCTGGCCGCTGATAACAATGTGTTGGGCGTGTTCCAATTGACAGGGCTGCCCCCGGCTCCACGCGGTGTACCGCAAATTGAGGTAAGCTTTGATATTGACGCCAACGGTATTCTAAGTGTGACAGCTCTGGACAAAGCTACCGGCCGCAGCCAGGCGATTACCATTACCGCCAGCACCAATCTGAACGAGCGGGATGTGCAGCGTATGGTACAGGAAGCGGAACAGTTTGCCACCCAAGACCAGCAGCGACGTGAGCTGATCGAGGCCCGCAATGCGGCGGATCACGCCATTTACCAGGCGGAGAAAGCGATAACTGATATGGGTAGTAATGTACCTGCGGCCGCGAAACAATCCATCGAAACATCTGTTGCCAGCTTGAAGGAAGCCATGAGCGGTGAAGATGTAAACCGGATTCGGCAGCTAACCCAGGCGGTGCAGCAGGCAGCCATGAGCATTGGTCAGAGTGCTTACCAACAGAGTGGGGCGTCTGGCGGCAGCAGCGGCCCGTTTGCTGCCGGTGACAGCCATAAACCCGGCGGCCGCGATGGGGATGAGGATATTATCGAAGGCGAGTACGAAACTGCGTAATAGCAAACTATAGGGTATAAAGGTGGGGCGTATAACAAAACCCGCCTCCCCTAAAAAAGAGGGACAGGTGACCAACCTGCCCCTCTTTTTTGTTTCACCGGTTCCCCGCCTATCCCACCCCTACGGCGAGTCTTAAATTGAGAGTTGCGGCTGTATCGGCAGAGCTTTTCAGTTCCAGCGGCCAATGACAGCCGTACCGTCACGGCCTACCCGTTCCTCCACTATGAAGTAGAGCAAGCGTACACCTGGCAATACAATTGTACCGGGGGATGCAGATGGAAGTGGGAATTGACAAACAGCATCATCCGGCGGACTTATTTTCTGGGTGGGCAGGCGGTTGCCACCCGCATCATCGGCGACCCTGCCAATGACGGCCTGTTTTACCTACACGGCGATCACCTGGGCAGCACCAGCCTGCTCACTTATGGCAGCAGCCCTGGGAACATGGTGCCGGGCACAGAAACGCGGTACCTACCCTATGGGGCTCACCGCCTGGCCCACCACCAGCTCACCGAGCGTGACTACACCGGGCAGAAGGAGAACCTGGAGCTGAGGCTGCTGTACTATAATGCCAGGTTCTACCTGCCGGGGATAGGCCGGTTTGCCAG
>JAHDWJ010000069.1 GCA_023384415.1 Anaerolineae bacterium | reverse complement strand
TATCTGGTGGGCCAGACGGCCGTTGGCCGCCTGCCGCGCCGTGATTTGTGCCGCGCCGTGGCCCAGTCCTGCCGATGAATTAACTATCACCGGAACAGTTATCCTATCCGGCCAGACCACGCTGGATAGGGTACACCAGGCGATGCTGCTCTTTGCGGCCGGCCGCAGTGACGCCCTGAAAAGTTTTCTGGTCACGGCCAGCGTCGGCCAGGACGCCGCCTTCTGGCGGCTGGCGCAGGCCCTCTCCGCCCTCTACGCAAAACGATGGGTAGATGGGGTTCACGGCCGTAAAAAAGGCCTAGGATTTTAAAAAGTTGTAGATATTTTTCGCATAAGCGGTTATGATGTGAAGCATAAGGAGTAAAGCACCATCATGTCGCCAGATGAGTTGCCAGGACTGCCAATCCGTTATGCGGGCAGGCATGTTACTTGCCCACACTGTGGAACGCTTAATGAAGTACATGGGGAACCAATCATGGCCTTAGCCGAAAAGGGTTTCATTGCAATTGAATGTCGTAAATGCCAGGAGCCAATCATACTCTCACAGATAAAGGACAATAGAAAGTAAAGATGAGGCATTGTTGTTTTTATGGAAAATATCATCTCTAGAATGGGTAGTAGTTTTTTGGTATCGGCCTTTGTCCCGGCATTGGCTTTTGTTACCTTTGGCATGGTGCTGTTTACGCCCATCATTCCTTCTGCCATTCTTGAGCAGATCAAAACCACATTCCTACCCATCGAAGAACCTGCCGGCATTGTTCTGTTATTATTTACGGTTGTGTTGGGATTCGTTTTATTTAGTTTGAATACCTATATCTACAAGTTATATGAAGGTTACTTCATTTTGGAGTTGATTCCTTGGTTGACAAAGTTCCAACGCCAAAAATTTCAGCGTAAATACATAACCATCAAGATATTGGAACGGTTAGTTAATGAGCGTTCTCTGGTACAGCACAATGCATTGCTGAGAGAGCAACTCATTGAGTTACATTTTCAGCAACGTGCAAGATTCTATCTTGAATACCCCCCTGATGAACACCTTATTCTGCCTACTCGATTTGGGAATCTGTTTAGATCCATTGAAGCTTACTCTGTCATGCGATACAAAATGGATGCTGTTTTGCTTTGGCCACGGTTAATTCATGTTATGCCACCGTCTTATTATCAAAAACTCAGTCAAAGTAATAATAAGGTTGCTTTCCTTGTAAACTGTTCTGTCTTGTCTTTATTGATGGTCATTGCCTTTACTTTAGCTGCTGTATTCCAACTGGCACAAGCCAAATTGGCCGAACAAGGTATTCCACAACTGTTGGTAGCTGTTCCAATTTATGATTCGTCGACAGAAATTTACCGCGAAAATGCGTTTCTTTGTTTGATAGGTATTATTTTGGCGATGACCTTTTTTGTTATCTTTTATCGGGCTTCTTTGCCAGTAGTGAACCAATATGGCAATTTAATCCGTGGGGCGTATGATTTATTTAGGTTCCACCTGATGGAAGAGTTGCGGTTGAAACGGCCAGAAATGTATTTAGATGAGTTAACTATGTGGCGTAATTTAAGCCACTTTGTCGGTTATGGCGAATTTGTTCAGAAGAGCGGGTCACTTTTTAATTATGAGGCACAGAGTACAAGAGGAGAACCTGGCGAATAAATCACATCATCTTCCATGTCTACCAGCCCGACAAGTGCATAACGATGTTCATCCATTTGGCTTATGCGGCCAACTCTGTAATGATATATTGGGATGCCATCTTCCAAACCAATCGCAATTAACAATTTGTATGGCTCAATACTTTTATTTGAATCCCGTAACTCAATCCATAAACCTTCAGGAGACTCAGTGCTGTAAATGGCGATGTGGGCATCACGGCTAAATTGGTAAGGAAATTGGCTGAAATCTTCTTTTTCAAATCCTTCATCGAGAGCGGCCAGAGTTGTCAGGCGAAAGTCACGCAAAAAAATTCTGTCTTCAAAACCGATGACTTCATATTCTGCATAGGATGGAGATTGGTGTAATAACCGCAACACACGAGGGCCCTGGATTTCCACCCGGACATCACCAGTGAATATTCTTTTTTTCATCTCCAATCTCCTGAGTTTTGAAACATGCGTTCTATAATAGCACACCTGTTCTAATTTGAAAAGAGGGGAAATGGACGAATTGATGTCAGCCCGCCGGATTGGTTCAATCTTGAAAATTGAACCAATCTTGACCCTATGTCTGATTTTGCTCTGACCCAACAATGGCGGGATGCTTTTATGCAGACGGTGCAGCAGCATGAGCTGGCAGCCCGGCTCAAAACAGCGTCGCGCCAGGGGAAAAGAGACTGGACGGCCGTGATGACCACCACCATCATCCACACCTGTACCACCCTGGGCTGGCAGGCGGCGGCCAAGGGGTACAAAGGCATTTCCCTACCCGTCGCCCGCAGCGAATACCTGAGCGTAGACGTGATGGCTTTTCGGCCAGGGCCGGACAAATGGAAGTTCCCTACGGCCGTGTTGGAACTGGAAAACCAACCAGATGACAACTACATCGCCTATACGCTGTGGAAACTGCTCTGCCTCCAGGCCGACCTGCGGCTCGTCTACTGTTATCGCCCCCAGGCCGAGATGGGGCGTGACCTGATGCACAAGTTGAGCGAGGAGGTGGTGGGGGCGTTACGGCCGGAACAACGGCTGGCGCTGGTGGGCGAAACGGCCGTGGTCATTGGCAGCAACGCCGCCGCCGAGACGTTTCCCTACGGTTTTTTCAGGTGGTGGGTGTTGGAGAAAAATGTGGGGCGGTTACGGCCTCTCTGACAGGGTAAAATTCCTTCTTGCCCGCATGGACAGGAAACCTGTCTTACGCCGGAAAAGGAGACAGAATGATGGAATATCAACAATATATCGTGCGAGACCCCAAAATTGTTGGCGGACAACCCGTCATCAAAGGCACGCGAGTGCCCATACGCACCATCCTGGCCAGCCTGGCCGAAGGAGCCAATGTAGCCGAAATCCTGGCTGATTTTCCTACCCTGACGGAAAAAGATATATGGGCCGTCATTGCTTTCGCGGCAGCATCGGCTGAAGAAGATTTACCTGTAACGGCCGTGCCTGCGCTGCCATGAACATCAAGTTAGACGAGAATATGCCTGCCAACCTGGTTGCCATTCTGGAAAACCTGGGGCACGATGTGGACACTATTCCTCAGGAAAACCTGGCCGGCGTAGAAGATAACCAGGTCTGGGCTGCGGCACAGAGGGAAAACCGCTTTCTGATCACACAAGACCTGGACTTTTCCGATTTGCGCCTTTATGCGCCTGGAACACATTATGGTTTGCTCCTGGTGCGGATGCGCAATCCTGGCCGAATGGCTCTAACTCGGAAAGTCGAATGGCTCTTTCAGAATGAGGACGTTAGAAACTGGCAAGGTTGCTTCATTGTAGCTACTGAGAACAAGCTGCGTATACGTAAACCCGGTTAAGGAGGCCAGATTATGAATTTGAAACCCTGGCGACAGGTCATTGATCCCCGCGCCGATTTGCGGGAGGGGCAATCCCTGGACACATCCGAATTTGCCGTCCATCTGGACATGGTACATGACCGGCGCGGCTATGAATTGTACTGGCGGCCAGAACAATTTTTTGCCCGCACCTACCTGACCAAAAGCCTGCTCGATCTGGCGGCGGAAACCGCGCGCCGTTTGTCCGGCCTCAAAGAAGGGACATCGGCCATCTTTAACATGACCACCCAATTTGGCGGTGGCAAAACACACGCCCTGACCTTGCTCTACCATCTGGCCCAAAATGGGCCGGCCGCCAGCCAGTGGGTGGGGGTACCGCGCATCTTGCAGCAAGCCGGCGTCAGCCACATCCTCCAGGCAAAAGTGGCCGTCTTTGTGGGCATGCGCTTTGATGGGCGCGGCGGCGACGACGACACGCCGTATCGCCGCACCCCCTGGGGCGAAATCGCCTGGCAACTTGCCGGGCCTGAGGAGTATCAGATAATGGCCCCGTTTGATGAAGACGGCCGTGCCCCCGGCGGTGACACCATTGCCAGACTGTTTGCCCTCGTCAACCAGCCCATTCTCATTTTGATGGATGAACTGATCAACTACGTCAGCCGCTACCGGCAAGGTGGTTTAGGCGCACAGCTTTACAACTTCCTCTTCACTCTGGCCGAAGAAACCCGCTCACATGACAATGTGGTGGTGGCCGTCTCCATCCCCATTTCCGAAGGGGAGATGACCACCGAAGATGTGGACGATTATCGTCGCTTTAGCAAAATGCTGGATCGTCTGGGTTAAGCGGTCATCATGTCAGCCGAGGCAGACACCTCGGAAATTATTCGTCGCCGCCTGTTTGAGTGGGATGAACGGGCCATAGATACACAAGGGCGGGTCATCTTGCCCAGAGATGCCATCACCACCTGTCAGGCGTATGCCGGTTGGGTGCAGGAAAATCGGCAGCAGTTGCCAAACTGGTTTTCGGCTGACAATGCCCTGGAAGAGTTCAAGGCGACCTATCCCTTCCATCCCGCACTGATTTCTGTTTTCCAACGCAAATGGCAGGGGCTGCCCAGCTTCCAAAGGACACGCGGCATTTTGCGCCTGCTGGCGCTGTGGGTCTCCCGCGCCCATCAGGATGCGTACAAAAGCGCCCACCAGGACCCGCTGATTAGCCTGGGCACGGCCCCACTCGAAGACCCGCTGTTCCGCGCCGCTGTGTTTAAGCAGTTGGGGGAAGATAATCTGGAAACGGCCGTGACCACCGATATTGTGGGCAGTCGCAACGCCCACGCCGTTCGCCTGGATGCCGAAGCAGCCCCCGCCATCAAACAGGCGCGCCTGCATCGCAAAGTGGCGGCCGCCATTTTCTTTGAATCCAATGGCGGGCATTTGAAAGCATTTACCACCATCCCCGAAATCCGGCTGGCTGTGGCCGAACCCGGTCTGGACATAGGCCACGTGGAAACGGTTGTTGAAGCGCTGACCCCGCCTGATGGCGCTTGCTTCTACCTGGACGTACACAATAATCGCTACTGGTTCAGCATGAAGCCCAATCTCACCCAGGTGCTGGCCGACCGCAAAGCAGCTCTGGCCGGTGATCCCCGCATCGAGGAAGCGGTGAAATCGGTCATTCAGGAGCAGTTTGGCCGGCTCGATGGCGTGAACCGCGTTTTCTTCCCGGAAAAGAGCAATTCTATTCCCAACCAACCGGCCGTGACCGTTGTCATCTTGTCTCCAGAGCAAACGCTGCGCGATAAGGAAACAACCCTGGAGTTTATGGCTCAAATGACGCGGGAATATGGCGCTTCCGCGCGGACGTACAAAAATGCCCTCATCTGGGCGGTGGCGGAAAACGACCAGGCCATGATGGCGGCCGCGCAAAAAGCGCTGGCCTGGGAAACGATTGCCGATGAACAGGATGATCTGCAATTAGGGGATGCGCAAAAAGAGCAGCTAAAACGCAACCTGGCGCGGGCGAAAAGCGACCTCAAAGAGTCTGTCTGGCGTATGTACAATCGCGTCTATCTGCTGGGCAAAGATAACAGCCTCAAACAAGTGGACCTGGGCCGGCACAACTCCAGTTCGTCCCCCACGCTGCTGACGCTCATCATCCGGGAGCTGCGTAAGTATGGAGATGTGGAAGATGCCATCAGCCCCAGTTATTTGATTCGCAACTGGCCGCCGGCATTTACCGAATGGAGTACCAAAGCCATTCGGGATGCATTGTACGCTTCGCCCCAATTCCCCCGGTTGTTGGATGCCAATGCCATTCGGGAAACGATTGCCAAAGGCGTCACCAACGGCTTCCTGGCTTATCTGGGCAAACAGGCCGACGGCCGTTATTACCCTTTCTATTACCAGGAATCCCTCGGCCCGGCCGATATTGAAATCACGGAAGATATGTTTGTCATCACGCGGGAAGTGGCCGAGGCGTATGTGCAGCGGCGGGCTGCGGGCGTGTCCGAAACGGCTGTCAGGGAGCCGGGGCCAACATGGAAAGCAGAAGGAGATAGGATGGTGGGGGGCACGGCCGTTATACCAGAGACCGCCACCGATGCACAGCCAGAAGCAGAAGAACCTGGGCCAACACCAACAAAAGGCATTACCAGGCTAACCTGGAATGGAGAAATCGCCGCTCAAATGTGGGTCAACTTCTACATCAAGGTGCTGACGAAATTTGCCTCGAATCAT
>JAHDWJ010000155.1 GCA_023384415.1 Anaerolineae bacterium | reverse complement strand
AGTTGCCGGATAGAGGTAATCTTCACCAGAACCGTCAATGATGCGCAGCATGTCACCATCATTTTCTTGGGGGTGGGCTACCTTATAAACCTTGCCAATAACCAGATGAGGCGCAAAATCATCCGCCCCATCATCGGCAAATAATGTTTGATTTTGAATACAACGCACGTATTTATTCATGCCTGCCTCGCTAAATTGCGTTTTACCTTTTCCATTCTTTTGCCTATACCATGTGCTTCGTACCAATGGATTTCAGCCAGCCAGATTTCCTCATTTTCATACTTGACCACCATTCTACGACCACAAGCGATCCCAACTGCGTTCGGTGTCCCACTGGGGGGTGGGGGCAAAGTAGTCGGGGGATTCGGGGAGGAGGTGGGCGCGGACGGCTTCTTCATTGAGCGTGAAGCCCAGCCCCGGCGTTTCCGGGACGGGGATAGTGCCGTCTTGAATGAGCGGTTTTGGCAGGCCATCTACAAAATCTCCCCAAAAGGGCACATCGGTAAAGTGGTGTTCCAGGGCGATGAAGTTCTCGGTGGCGGCGGCGCAATGCACACTTGCCAGGGTGCTGATGGGTGTGCCCGCCATGTGCAGCGCCATGCTGACGCCGTATTGCTGCGCCAGGTCGCCAATCTTCTTCGTTTCCAAAATGCCGCCGCTGGTAGCCAGGTCGGGGTGGATGACGTTGACGGCATTGGCTCGCAGTAGGGGAAGGAAGCCTTCTTTGAGGTAGATGTCTTCGCCGGTGCAGACGGGGGTGTGCAGGGCGCGTTCCAATTGCACCCACTGATCGGTATATTGCCAGGGAACCATGTCTTCCAGCCAGGCCAGATTGAACGGCTCTAAGGCCTGCCCCAGGCGCAGGCAGTCATCCAGGCCGATGTGCCCGAAGTGGTCTATGGCTAAGGGGACTTCGTGGCCGATGACGGCGCGCACGTCGGCCACATAGTCACACAACAGCCGGATGCCTTTGTCGGTGAGGCGGACGTGGGTGAAGGGGTGCATGGTGTAGCGC
>JAHDWJ010000033.1:44413-68041 GCA_023384415.1 Anaerolineae bacterium | reverse complement strand
CGCCTCACGCCTCACGCCTCACGCCTCACGCCTCACGCCTCACGCCTCACGCCTCGCCCTCATCCTGTCCTTCATTCTTCTCCTCACCTTCCCACCCCTCACCGCCCAAGGCGGCATCACTGACCCCCCCTGGCTTGCCGCGCCCGTTCATGTCCCCATCATGAACTACCAGCCCCCAGCCGACGCCAACCACCTCAACGACTTCCTGCCCCCAGGCATGACCTACCTCAACGCCACTGTCTCTCCCACCCCCACCCTGCCCATCCCCACCGCTTCACCCATTCCCACCGGACTGCCACCGGGGCCTCTAAACCCCCTGGAAACCACCCCTGTCCCGCCACCTACCCAACCCACCACCCTGCCCCTCCCTCCAACCGGCGGTGGCTTGCTGCTCCATCAACAGCAAATCGCCCTCATCGTCGAACCCCCCACCTTTGCGGCCGCTACCCATATCCAATTTGCCCTCCAGGAAACTCCCCCCCTCACCGTTACCCATACTATCAGCAGTCCAATGGGGAGTGCCCCTTTAATCCGCTTTCACCTGGAAGCTGTCAACCCCAGCACCAATTTGCCCTACCCATCCTTCGACCACCCGGTGCGGCTCATCGTAGATTTACGCCAGCAGGTCGCCCAACTGATAGCCAGCGGCCAACTGCCCAACCTCACCTACACCTACTGGCTGGCCTACCGAGACGAAATTAACCCTGACGTATGGCATGAAGCCCCCAGCCGACGGCATCAAGCCGATGGTCTGCTCAGTGCTGAGCTAACCCATTTCTCCGAATGGGCCGCCGGGGTGCGCCCAGACCGCTGGACCCCCAAATGGCATATGCCTACCGTCGCCGAATTTAGCGGCGCGGCCGCCTACAGCCACCCCCTGGAACTCCCCCCCGGCCGGGCTGGTTTACAGCCCGATCTCACCCTCAGCTACAACAGCCGGGGGCTAGATGGGTTAATTCACAACCCCGAACCCGGCACCATCGCCGATGGCTGGTCCCTGGCCCAGATCAGCATCATTCGCGTCGGCGTTCGCACCGATTACTGCCCCTATAACAACAACCTGTTGTGCCAGATACACCCCAACCAATACCGGCTGGTTCTCAACGGCAGCGGCCACGAACTCGTCACCTTTGACCCCAACCAGGCTACCAGTGCCGCTGTCCTTTTTCATGCCCGCAACGCCCCCCATCTCCGCATCACCCGCTATTACAACGAAGCGGCCGCCAACACCGACAAACTATTTTGGGCGGTCGAAACCCCCGATGGCCGCCGCTACCGTTTGGGGTATACCGCCGACGCGGAAGAGTGGCAAACCAACCCGTATTACCTGGAAATCGAAGGCCATCCTGGATATGCCAACGAATACGACCTGTCAGCCATCGCCTGGCATGTGGATACCGTCACCGACAGCCACGGCAACCAGATGCAGTTCAGCTACAACCACAAAAACATCAACGAGGAGTTGGGCAACCTCAACCTGACCACCCGCAAAAACCGCCTTGTGGCTATCACCTACAACTACCCAGACCGCATCACCAGCCTGCCCGCTGCTCCCACCGTCGCTCGCTTGAGCAGCACCCCTGGCAGCCGCATCGCCCTCCATGCTCCTGGGGACAATGTGGCCGGCAGCGAAACCAATCCCATCACCCGCATCCTCATCTTTCATGGGACGGGCACCGCCCCGGTAAAAGAGTACCGGCTAACCAGCGCTTACCATTTTGCCAACAGCCCCGGCTGCCTGGTCAATAATACCCCCTGGGTCACCACCACCCGCAAATTAACCGCCATCCGCCTGTTCATCAACACCGATAACAACCCCCACTCCGATGCCGAAACCAACGTCCATGCCCTGCCTGAAATCAGTTTTGCCCACGACGACCAGCCCCATTTCCATAAAAACGGCCAGCCCTGTTTTGTTTTCCCCTATCTCAGCCAGGTAAACAACGGCTACGGGGGGAACGTCTCCTTCGCTTACGGCACAGACAATCGTATCGTCGGTGATTTTGTGATCAGTCACACTATCACCTATCCTGACATTGGATACACCTACTTCGTCACCCGTACCCTCGTTTCTGATGGGATCAATCAACAAGCCACCCATTACCAATATAAGACCCCCTGTTATGCCCAAAACAGCGGCAACGTCGGCGCACAAGGAGTGGTTTGCCCGGCCTACCAGGGAGAATATCGGTCTGATTACGCCCCCATCTTGGGGTTTGACCTCATCACCACCACCGTCAAAGGGTATGCCGGAGAGAATTTAACCCGCCGGGTGGCTGATTATGATATTAGCGATGACGACACCCTGGGAATGAACCAGGCAGCCACCCTCTCGATGTGGGACAGCAGCAGCCAAAGCTTCAAGCAAGTTCAGCAAACCGTGCATGCCCTGGCCCATCTTTTTGCCCCCGCCCGCTTCGCCTATGTCTCTAGCACGGCCCAATACAGCTACCAGCCTGGCAGCAGCACCGTCTTTATGGCCAGCCGGGTCCAAAATTATTATGAAACGGATAAACAGGGGGGTGGAGAGAATCAATTTTTCGGCCACCTCACCCGGCAAACGTACCAATATTGGCAGGGCACAGGCTGGCTAGATAACCACCATCTCACTTATCGTTACCGGACACGCACCCATAATGATTATTGGCTGCTGCTCCCCTGGCGGCATGATTTGTATGACAGCAGTTGGAACCGGCAGCAGTTGAGCCTGACCTATTATGATGGAGCCACCAACAACCCAGACAGTTCAACCTTAAGCCAGGGACGCGTCACCCTGAGCCGGGCCGTTTTACTCAACGACCCCCTGGGCAACAACCAATGGCCCACCCTCGATACCCAATTTACCTACGACAATTACGGCAATCCTAAAAAAATCATCAGCAACCCGGCCTACGGTCAGGTGGGGCACAACGGCACCATCTGGAACTATTCCGTCTTGCCGTCTACCAGCAGCCGGCAAGAGACGGAAATCAGCTATGAAACCGGGTATAATCTGTATCCCATTACCGTCACGCAGAAAGGGGACCCAAACAGCAGTGGAGATGATCTGGTCACTCATTTTCAGGTGTATGGGTTTAATGGGGCAGCCCTGGATGGGTGGCAGAAGCAGACGGGACTGCTGAAACAGGTGACCAACCCCAATGGGACATTGGTTATTTATGAGTATGATCCGTTTGGTCGGCTGTTTGCTGCGTATGAAAACGAGAATGACCGGGGCAATATTGAGCAGGTTCTCGATGGCGACCCCCTGGTGCGGTATCGCTATTGGGACAATGGCTGGAATCAGGCCCAATGGGTAGGGGGTGAACTTAAGCCGATAGTTTATCTTAACCCGGCGGAAAATGACCCGTTTATGATAACGACCCAGACCAGACCCGGCAGCTTTAACCTCACCACTCCTGGGTATGAGTTCCGCCAGCGCACCTTTTTTGACGGGCTAGGCCGGCCGATGCAGAGCCACAACAGCTACCAGGAAGTGCATGAAGGGGGCAGCCTGAGCCAGAAAGATATTATCAGCACCACCCGGTACAACGGCCAGGGGTTGGCCGATTGCCAAACCGTACCGTACACCGCGCCTTTGTACAACAGCTTCCCGGCTAACCCGTATCTCCCCCATAGCTGTCCCAATTACAGCCACATCGCCACCACCTACGACACCCTGGGCCGACCGCTCACCGTCACCTCACCCGGGGGCACCACCGCCACCTACGCCTACGCCATCACCAGCGGGGTCACGGCCGGCAACCATGACCGGCTGGCCGTCACCCGGATTCAAGACGGCAATGACCACCTGGTGCGCCATTACCACAACGTCTGGGGACAGTTAGCCCTGGTGCGGGAATACACCGGCAGCTACCCCAACGAGACCGCCTACGCCGATACCCGCTATTTTTATAACACCCCAGGCCAGCTAACCCACGTGGGTACCAGCGATCCCAGCAATACCCCTGTCTCTACCTGGCTGCGGCTGAATGAGATTACCTACGATGCCGTCGGCCGCAAACTCAGCCTGAACGACCCGGATATGGGGCAGTGGAGCTATGGGTACGATGCCCTGAGCAACCTGGCCTGGCAGACCGACGCCCTGGGACAGCGGCTCTGCTTCACCTACGACCCGTTCAACCGCCCCACCCACAAACGGCACGATGCCAACAATAATGGCTGTGCCAGCAATGATTTGTTGTTAGCCCAGACCAGCTACTACGCGGCCGGCAGCGGCGGCGGTACCGGGCAGGTGCAAGAGATAAAATGGCCCGACAACGCCAACAAAGAAAATTTCAGCTACGACAGCAAAGGGCGGCTCACCAGCCACAGCCGCACCATCGTCGGGATAAGCTACACCATGGGGTATGGCAATTACGACAAACTGAACCGCCCCACCACCCTCACCTACCCCAGCAACGAAACCGTGACCATCGGCTACGACCATGAGGGAGAGAACAGCCTGGCGGCTGGGAGCGATACTCTGGTTAGCAATGTCACCTACAACCAGCGGGGACAGATGGTTTCCCTGGTACGGAGCAGCTTCACCAGCAGCTACAGCTATTACAACGGCAGCGGCAACAGCGGCACCGGCAACAACAACTTCCGTCTCAGCAGCATCCAGCATGGAGCTTTGTACGATTCCCTGCCCAATTTCAGCTACAGCTACGACAAAGCCGGCAACATCCTGGGTCAGACCATCCAGCTAACCTCTGGGGTGAGTGACAGCCAAAGCTACACCTACGATGCCCTAAACCGGCTCAAAACGGCCAGCGGCAGCGGCAGCATCAGCGGGGTAGCCAGCTACAATCACACCTACAGTTACGATAAATTGGGCAACCTGACCAGCCTGGGCAGTGGCAGCTACGATTACAGCAGCTGGCACACCAACTGCGGCACCCCCCCCAGCCAGCCGTTCCCCCACGCCGTGCGTAAAGTGGGTAGCAGTGACTATTTCTGTTACGACAACAACGGCAACATGATTACCCGCAAATTGGGCAGCACCACCTACAGCCAGAGTTATGATGTCGAAAACCGGCTCACCGAAGTTACCGCCAACACCAACAGCACCGTGACCCAATTCAGCTATGACAGCCAGGGGCAGCGCACCAGCAGCGACGTAGAAACCCCAGGGGTGAGCAAGACTGTGACCCACTACCCGTTCCCCACTTACCAGGAAGAGACCCGCTATCTGTGGCAATACCATTGTGAGGGGGGGGATGAAGGAAGCCGGTGTGATTACAAATGGGTGGAACAAGCCGTAGTCAAAAAAAGCAATTACTTCCTGGCCGGCCGCCCCATCGCCACCCGCATCACCGGCGACCCGGTAAGCGGCAACAACGGCCTGTTCTACTTCCTGACTGACCACCTGGGCAGTACCACCATGCTAATCACCGCAGCTGGGGCCGCCGTGGCCGGCACAGCCGCTTACTACCAACCGTATGGCAGCGGCCGCACCAGCCCACCCACCACCCTCACCGAACGGGGCTACACCGGCCACCACGAGAACCGGGACATTGGCCTGACCTACATGAACGCCCGTTACTACATCCCCGGCTTAGGCCGCTTCCTCACCGCCGACACCCTCATACCAGACCCCACCAACCCACAGTCACACAACCGTTACACCTATGTCCTGGGCAATTCGCTTAGATACACTGACCCAACAGGCCATGACTGCTACGACCCCAGCTCAGGTGATCTATTCGGTACTTGCACCGGCGGATTTTCTTTGCCACTCCCACCGCCACCACCTGGGTTTACTTCAACTCCCTGTCTAAATTGTGGCTGGTCTAGTCAATTCGGCGATATGGGCAGAGCTTATCAGGTGTTCGCTGAATTAGAGCGATTGTTAGGGCGACCCCTAACCTATGAAGAAATTCTAGCCCTTGTAGCTCATCACGAATTTGGCTGGATTCTCCAATATGATCAAGCACAATATGATATTGCTTTAGAGGCAATGGCTCGGCAATTTTATCATTTCTGTGGTGCAGATGGTATTTGTCAAGGAGATGAACTCTGGAAATTCCTTGGAGCACAGCAAGCTTGGTTTGATGGAAACGCTGCGGTATTTGCCCACGAACTGACAAGTGGTTCTCTACCACCAATAAATTTTGCTGGCGCAAGACGGATATTAGAACAACCAATTTACAATCCTGCTACTGCAACATCTGAAGAAAAAAGAGCCAATTGGCGAAGCGGGAATGGTGATGGTGATGTACCATTTAAATACGGCAACTATTCTATGTTTACTCCTGACATCCGCGCCCAATTAGAAATTGCACCTGCTGGAATTAATGGTAATGCTCGCCACACAATTTTCTTGAACCGGCCTGATTTAAACAATGGAAATGGGTATGTTGTAATGACAATGGGCCAATTCAATTACTGGTGGGATCGATAGGCAAGAAGAGATATTGAGTAGGGGTGTTTGCGGATAACCGATTATGCGCCCTTACCTGATTTAATGATGATCTCTTGGAATTCTGTAGAACCAGAATTTTTCTGTTTTACATATATAGAGGAACTGTTATGAAACACATTTTATGGATAATGATACCCCTGGTTTTTATTTTGTTTGGTTGTGCAGCCCATTCGAGAAAACAAACTTTTGAACCTCAAACTACAGTTTCTAGCACTATTGCTCCAATGATACCAGAGTTAATGTCATCCCTTGTGATTACGGCAACATACCCTGCAATTTCGATAACATCTACCACTACACCTACATCTTCTCTACTAACTCCTACCGCTACTGCGTCAGAAACATTAACCAGTAACCGCACACCAATTATTTCAGAGGGGGGTGCTTTGATTCAGAGATGCAGTAATTCTGAGCCTACACACGTTGAGCAAAGCACCATGTTAGAAGGACTTGTATTGATAAAAAGGGGAGAAACAGGTCGAGAGATTGCAGTTTTAGGGGGTATCGGGTTGCAAGCACCTATTTGGGTTTACCAGTATCCTGATGATAACTCATTTTCTATCATTTCGCCGAATGGAGATTGGATAGCTTTTATAAGTTATACCAATATTGACAGAGAAAATAACCTGTATTCCGTGGCTATAAGGGTAACAAATTGGAATGAAGGACAGGAATTTCAGGCAATTTTTGATAATCTGACTCTATCGCGTTTTAGAGGAATAGAATGGTTGAACAATTCACAAATAATTTTGCCTTTAAGCAACGAAGCTGAATTATTTTACTGGCTAATTTGGTCACCATTGACTGGAAATGAAGAAAGGGTGTTTGTTAATATCTCCAACATAAGTAAACAGCAAAGGTTTTTGGATTATGCTTATCCTGGTCCTGATCCTTTGTTGGAATTAGTTGTATATCCCTGTGAGGATTGTGGTGAGGCAGAATATGCTGTTAGACGATTACAAACAGAAGAAATAGCATGGTTCATAGATTTGGATACTAATCCTTCTTATGTTTATCGTAGTCCTGCCTATTGGTCCCCAGATGGTCGTTTTGTGACGGTGATTGGGGGGCAATTCCTAAACCAACTTCTGTTTTTTAATCGTGAAGGTGAGAAAATCTATGAAATCCCTTTACCTCTATTGGATGATCCAGGTGGTTTGATAATTTCTGCTCGTAATTGGTCCCCAAACAGCAATTATCTAGCATTTCTTCGAGTAACGGGATCAGCAAGCAATTATGAAGATACATTGACCTACATTGATATACAGAGTAAGCAGGTTGTAGATCTCTGCATTAACGCCCGAACAGGCTTTCCGATCTGGTCCCCCGACAGCACCAAGATTGCCTTTAGCCAGCAGATTCAAAGTGGCGAACAGTCTAGACTCATCTCTATTGTTGATATTCACTCTGGTGACGTGGTCCAATTAGATGACGTTAACGCACATAATCTGATTGGCTGGATTGATTTGGCTGATGACTGACTGTACGCGGACAGGCTATTTGGCGAAAAAACGGCATTTTCGGCCAAATTAAGGGGCGTTGAGCGCGGCGTTTCCACCGCCATTGAGTGCGGCCATTTCCTGCCTATCTGGGCAGTTTGGCCGAAAACAGGGTGGGCTGTCATACATCCGGCCAAAATGAGCATTGTGTTGATGATGCCCCTACATCTCCTATACCTAAGCGACCACCTTCTCGTCCACCGTTGAATTTAGCTGATTGGGAAATACAGCTTATTGCCTTGATACTTTACTTCGAGACAAACAGTGAACCTGGGCATTATGATATTATTGCCTGGATAATTATAAATCGTTTAATGTCCCCACTGTTCCCAAATAGCATTGAGGATATTGTTGTTAGTCCACAATTTCATGCAGGACTTACATTGTTAGGTGATAATGGTCATTATCAACAAGGGATTTTTGCTGGCTATATGGATCCAGCGAGGGTGGAAGGGTGGGGTTATAGTAATGTTTTGTCAGGGCAGGCCCTGTCTGATGCTGCATATAGCTATTATGCAACAAAGTACCCTGGAATTGTTACTGCTTTGGAAAAGGTTAAGGAGACAATCGCCAAATATAATTCAGGACAAGTGGATCCGACCCAGGGTGCTTTATATTACGCACACGTGCCTAAAGAAGGAGCAATGGTGATCGTCGAAAACGTGCGAAAGCAGGCTGAGATTGATGAAAAATCAACTTCATTAACAGTGGGTATGAAAGACGGTATTAATAAGGCCATAATTTTTAGCAACATTTATGACCCACCCTATGGTAAATACCCAATGCCTAATGGTTATTGTAAGATTTGGATGCCAGCGGCCTGTCAGCAGTGATAAGGAACGGAAATTTAACAATTTACAGAACTGATTAAGAAAGCTAACCTGATTGACGTAGAAGTTCTGTGTATTATTTAGTCCACGATCCTAAGGGTGAATACAATATTGTTTTGAACTATGTTGCGTTTACCCAAGCGTTTTGGAGAGCGATGATGAATGCAGAAAAATTTCTATGGTTACTGAACAGATGGTTATTTCTCTTTATGTTCTTTCTGCTACTGGTAGCCTGTTCATTTCATATCCAAGATGTACATCAACTGGAGACCATGATTCCTACTACTATAATTATACCTGTAAGCAATACACCAACAATTGTAATAACTCCGCACCCTACTGCATCAAAAGGATTTTCCCTTTCACCCCTACCAATTATAATAGAGCAAGGAAATTCTTTGACAAGCAATGCAATTACCCTTACCTCTACAAATGAACCCCACTTTATTTTACAAATGACACCCGCCTCACATTCAACATCGGCATTAATAAATCCTGTTATTAGCACACATGAATCCCTTAGTGGCTATCTTTTTTATCGAACTGACAATCACATTGTACACTATAATTTATTTAATGACTCTATGGAGATCATTTGGGTAGCTGATTCAAATTGGCAAAAGGATTGGTGGGGCAGTTTTTCGCCTGATGGTCGCTTTTTTGCTTATTGGTTTCAAACAGGTAACGGAGCTGAATTATGGTTAATGGACTTGAGCGAGAAGGTTTCCAATAAAATCTTGTCCATTCCTGACTTATATCTGTTATTTCCATACTATCAATACCCGCAAATTCTTTGGTTAGCAGGAGATCAATATATCGTGCTGAATATTCGTGCCAACGATCACCTTGATCCGCGTAATGCTGCTGTTGAAGAAACGATGAAAAGCTATCTCATTCGTGCAGTAGATACAAGAATTATATTTGAATCAGCAATTTACCCAAGCTTAGGCTGTAATACTTTGGCGATTTCACCTCGGACGGATCAGTGGTCTATTTGGTGCTATGGTGGCCCTGCGTATGACTATTTTGTTATTGAAGCGGATGGGGTATTTTGGGTTAGTATTGATGAACCCAGCAATATTTTACACCAGGGGCAATTAAGCATGCCCTCCTGGTCTTGGACACTTGATGGGCAGACTATTGCTTTTTATACGTACTCAATGGGTGGATCCTTATACTACATGAATAGTAGTAATAGCCAATCACTGACATTTACAGATGGCGTATCGCAGTTTCCTATTTATTATCCAGGGATTTCACCGCAAGGCACCTATGTTGCTTATGTTGGCACATGTCCTGGTTTTGGTGAGTGTACCAAAATTGCCGAAATTGCTACGGGAAAAGTGATTTGGACAGATAAATTGTTTGAGAAACGAGGAATGTTTATCAGGGCTTGGTCACCAGATGAAAAACATTTTATTGTATCCAATTATATTGTAGATTTATCATCTGGAGAAATCGTTAAACAGTTGGATCAAGCACCAGTTACAGTAGTCTGGGTAATGCCATAAAACAAATATTGAAGACATTGAAAAGGGGAGGGGTACATGGCACATATTACTACTCTTACTGACTTAGGCAGTATGGCAGATGGGTGGTAGCAGAAACAATAGCTTATTACCTGCCCTACGGTGAGCGGCCGCACCAGCCCACCCACCACCCTCACCGAACGGGGCTACACCGGCCACCACGAGAACCGGGACATTGGCCTGACCTACATGAACGCCCGTTACTACATCCCCGGCTTAGGCCGCTTCCTCACCGCCGACACCATCGTGCCCGCCCCCGCCAACCCGCAAAGCCACAACCGCTACACCTACGTCCTGGGGAACCCTCTCGTCCTGGTGGACCCAACGGGCCATTACTCCTGTTACACCCATGGCCCAAATGAGCATTGCACCGATGCCGTAAATCCGCCATTTGTACCACTGTGGAGAAAATGGCAAGAACAAGGAATACGGCGAATTTATGTGGAAGGCTATGGGCTATTTGATCTGGGTCATATCAACCGAGGTTACGATTTCGCAAATTGGATTCTTGGTGAGGTAAGGCGGTTAGCTGCTAACGGAGGTGGAATATTCCCTGTTGTTTCTAGAGCCGGATATCCATTTCTTGAGGATTTTGTTCAAGAATATTGGATATCAGGGGACCTAACAGAAGAGGAAATCATCGGTGTTGCTCTAGCAATATACATGGATTTTGAGCAACAATACGAACGGCATCAAGGAGGTCGCATAGATGCTTTCTCCTCATTTTCTCCTGAAGACCTGCCTTCTAACTATTTTGGTTTTTGGGCGTACGTTAATGGATATAGCAAAGAGCAGATACCTGCTTTATTGGGGCAGTTTGGCAAAGGCACCCCATATCATGGGAGTTCTATGGTGTTGGGATGGGACTATGATAGAAGCGATATTCCTTCTTTAGTAGCTCCTCGTATCTATTTAACAATACCCAGAAATTATCAATTTAAGCCCATGGCTCGTGTCGGAACAACATGGCGAAATGTTGAGTGGCCACACTATATGCATTTGACACTCATAAGGAGTAGTAATTTGACCTGGCAGCCATGTCGCACCCACCCGATAATTTGTGGTGGGTAGAAAAAGTCTAGTTTAAGTGGGTTCAATCTGGGGGGGCATTGGAGTAATGGGTTATGAAAACTGATCAAGGTAATTGGGGACAGATCTGGGTTGTGCCATTAATTCTACTATTAAGCTGTTTGTGTTGTTGGCAGAGTACTAAGCTTTACATAAATTATGTTGATAAACAAGAACATCGCCTAATACCAGAGAATGAAAAGAGGTATATGTCTCAGCTACTAAAAAAGATGGACACCAATTTTGAAATAGCTTATGCTTTTACTACAGCATTAAGGATAAATCATTCTGCGGCTTATGATTTAACTGCTCCTGAACTTTGGCCGAAAGTTGATGAATGGATGGGTAAGCATCACCACAGATCATGTATGACTCCTTATATTTATGGTGGGACTAGCGGCAACGGCGCTAAAAGTAACCAGCAATCAATTAAGGTTTCTTGTACCCTCACACCCAATAACGGTTATGGAACATATATCTTGGAAGTAAATGATATCATTTTAATCAACCAATTGGTTGTGGATTGGGGTGAGATTATAGAAAGCCATCAACATCCCCCACTCTTGCTACCAACGACAATACCAATCAGACAATAATCAGTTCACCACAGTGACTAAATGAGGTGGAACAACAGCAGCGTGGGCAACAGGTGGTTTGTGATATGGGTAATTGTGCATATCGTTGGGTGACTACCCAGATTACTAGTCGTACCACTTACTTCCTGGCCGGCTGCCCCATCGCCACCCGCATCACTGGCGACCCGGACAACAATAACAACGGCCTGTTCTACTTGCTGACGGATCATTTAGGCAGCACCAGCATGTTAATCACCATAGCAGGGGCCGTCGTGGCGGGTGCATCTGCTTACTACCAACCATACGGCAACTACCGCACCACCCCCCCCAATACCCTCACCGAGCGGGGCTACACCGGCCACCACGAAAACCGGGACATTGGCCTGACCTACATGAACGCCCGTTACTACATCCCCGGCTTAGGCCGCTTCCTCACCGCCGACACCCTCGTGCCCAGCCCCACCAACCCGCAAAGCCATAACCGGTACAGCTACGTCCTGGGGAACCCTCTCGTCCTGGTGGACCCAACGGGCCATGCTTCTTGTTATACTCACGGGCAAAATGAACATTGCACGGATGATACGCCTATGACGCCACCACCACCGCGGCCGCAGCGGCCGGCGGTGCGGCCGGTTCGAGACATACCACAATGTGAAGGGTGTTTCACTCCTCGTGAAGTCGCCATCGCCATTTTACGTAGTCGGTTCGCTCTACCGTTTGCAGGAACACGGTCATTAACCTCATCCTTTGGCCCAGATCACCCCACTGGTGTTGATTGGGGTGGTCAATTCACTGTCCTTGCTCCAGCTGCTGGCACTGTAACTAGAGCAGGATCAGATGGCACAGCAGGCATGTGGCGAATTCAGAATATTGAAACCGGTGAGATTCGCGAATACTCCGTTTTTTCTACAGCAACTCATGGTCGTCTTAGGTTGAGGGATAGAGATGAACACGGGCTGGTAGAACCTGAACGTTTGTTAGCAACAGGTAAATGGGTCGACTTAGAACCGGGCTGGAGCCATGCCCCTGGCACACAGGTTACTATTGATCATGGAAATGGCGTTGAAACTGTATACCATCATTTGACTATAGATGCCTCAATTCACGTGGGCGTACAAGTGCAACAAGGGGATGTTCTAGGTGTGACAGCTAATATTGGTTGGAGTTCAGGAACTCATTTACATTACGGGGTTAAATATATTTACTCTAATGGGGACTGGGAATGGCTCAATCCCATTAACCCTATGTAAGATCTGTACCAGCTCCGGACAATTCAGCGAAAGGGTCAAATAATGAAACTATTTCTCAACCGATCTTTATTCTTTACCTTACTTTTGATGAGTGTTATTATGTTGTTGTCAAGTTGCCAGCCGCAATTTGAATCTCCACTCATCTCTCATACTCAGTCTGCCTTGCCGTTGCTAACAGTAACGGCTACCGCCACAATCCGAACCTTGACAATACAGTCAACATCAACAATATTGGCTGAAGAAACATCTACGGTAACGGCTACCCCAATTCCGCCAAACCTAACACCCCGGCCAACTTATACACATAGACCGGCCATCACCCCCACCGCGGCATCCCCAACTTTAACCCTTGATGGCTGGCTGGTTTTTAGTTCTATTCGGTTGGATACGAATGGGGATAGTGTTATCAACCTACAGGATGGCCGGCATCTCTATACTTTTGAGTTAGCCACGGGCAAGGTTACAGCTATTACTTCCGGGGGGCATCGAGACTTAGAGCCATCCTGGTCGCCTGATAGGCATCAGATCGTATTTGCTTCCAATCGTTTTGAGAATGGTACCAATGATTCATTTGATTTGTTTGTCATCAATCGAGATGGTTCAAATTTACGCCAGCTGACAAATATAGCTGAAAGCGCGAGAAATCCTGTTTGGTCCCCGGATGGAAAATACATTGCCTTTGATATGATAAAAAGGCTCGACACAGGTGTTAACCATTATCAAATAGGGCTTTACTTTGTAGCGGATGGCCGTGTTCAACAATTGACTAGTAGTCTGGATACCTTTGAAGATAATCAATCGCCAGCCTGGTCTCCAGATGGGCGTTATTTGGCCTTTTCTGCCTGGGAGAAATCTTTGTTAGATAGCTCACGATATGTTGGCAATGTTCACTTAATTGCCATAGATACCTTTGAGCAATTCAGGTTAGAACGAGATGATGAGTTGTTGTATGATGCTCGTAACCCGATATGGGTACCTGGAGAGAAACAGATTATTACTTGGGAGTATCATTCCAGTTTTCAATATTCTTTGGATATGCTTTTATTTGAAATCGAGTGGCAAGAAAATAAGCCCATACTTAAACAATTACCGGTTGTTTTAACTGATCTTTGGGATACGCCAGTATGGACAACAGACGGGGAGTGGGTCATTTATGTGATGGACGATCAACGTAAAACAAGTGATGAATGGTTCAGGTCACTAGAAATCGCGGCCGCGCCGGTTAACTTGCCTTATCAGCTGACTGTAAATGACGGGACTATACGGCAAATTTCTCTTTTCTTGGATATAGGGCAATTTTTGACTGACAATGAGTTCCTTGATTCCGATCTCAGTTGGACACCGCCATAACAGAGTAATTCCTCATGATGTCCATAGTCAACATTTCACTGTGCAATTTTCGCTCTTTAACATCCCTGTGACGACCACCTTTGCTTATCACGCCACCGGACAGGTCATTGCCACCCGCATCACCAGCACACTGACCACCTGGATAGTACCATGATGTTAATTACCGCGGCGATGGTGGCCAGCACAGCAGCGGCCGCACCACCCCCACCACCACCCTCACCGAGCGCGGCCGCACCGGCCACCACGAGAACCGGGACATTGGCCTGACCTACATGAACGCTCGTTACTACATCCCCGGCTTAGGCAGGTTCCTGACGGCTGACACCCTCATACCAGACCCCACTAACCCACAGTCACACAACAGATACAGCTACGTCATCAATAACCCCACTGGTCTCGTGGATCCGACGGGACATTGTTATGTTGCGGAAACTGACTATGGCGATATTTGTGTACGCCCCGTTGAAAAGAAGGTACCCCGCCGGGATCCACGGGGGTTCTGGTATACAGATACGGTTACAACCTATGAAGTAGGCCCTGGGAGAGGGCTTTTTCCCGATACGTTTGTTAATCGGGTTGAACGACTAATGGCAAGCTATATACTTTCTGGAAATGAGCGGTTTGCTCATCAAATTCAACAGATAGTTGGTGAAGATTATTATTATGGGCTTCCCTGGCCTACATTTTGTGTTGCGGGTATCCTTTTTAGTGGGGGTTGTTCTGGTGTCCCTGGTATAGCTGACCCTTTCCTGGTTTATGGATTAGGAAGTTTGGCTGCCTCAGCTTTTAATGCTGTAGCCCAAGAAGCTTTCTCTCTATTGGGCAGCGGCAACATTGGCAGTAATAAGATTAGTTTGAAAACGAATGTAGCTCAAGGTGCAACAGCAGGTGACCGCACCTTATCACCTAATGCTAGAACTACAACTGATTCCCAAGAAATCTTTAGAAGGGTAGAAAAGTATCATGGAATACCGCAACATGTTGCTAGCGAGCGTCTCCATCAAATAAAACGTCAAACTGGGCGTCCAGGGGATGCAAATGTTCTTTTTGATCTTACGGGCAACGTATATGATCCAGTTACTAAAGAATGGCTTGGTTCTTTAACATCTGGTGGAACATGGGGACCCTAGATTAGAAAATAAGTCAATCATATTTTGTTAGTGAGTTAGTGAAGGCATCTGGCAGTACTTCATCTAATCGTGCATGTCGTTATCCAAAACTGCTACTGCAGATATGATTAACTGTGGCATCAGCGAAATATTTGTCAATTGTGAGCATGGTGAAAAATGACTAAGAGTACACGTCATCTGCATGAAAAGGTTTATGCGATAATTCGGGTTGATTTGTTTCAGGGTGAATCCGTGCAATTACGCAACAAGATCACCGTAAAGAAGGTTGTGAGAGATCGTGAAGTAGCAGAAAAAGAGGTGGACAGATTAAATCGTTTGCAAGCTGGGAAAGATGTAGAATATTTCTGGCAGATGTCTCGTCTACACATTGATGGGTAATATGAAATAATCTCTTCAATCGACTTAACATCAACAGCGGCAGCGGCAGCGGCAGCATCAGCATCAGCGGGGTAGCCAGCTACAGTCATACTTACAGTTACGATAAATTGGGCAACCTGACCAGCCTGGGCAGTGGCAGCTACGATTACAGCAGCTGGCACACCAACTGCGGCACCCCCCCCAGCCAGCCGTTCCCCCACGCCGTGCGTAAAGTGGGTAGCAGTGACTATTTCTGTTACGACAACAACGGCAACATGATTACCCGCAAATTGGGCAGCACCACCTACAGCCAGAGTTATGATGTCGAAAACCGGCTCACCGAAGTTACCGCCAACACCAACAGCACCGTGACCCAATTCAGCTATGACAGCCAGGGGCAGCGCACCAGCAGCGACGTAGAAACCCCAGGGGTGAGCAAGACTGTGACCCACTACCCGTTCCCCACTTACCAGGAAGAGACCCGCTATCTGTGGCAATACCATTGTGAGGGGGGGGATGAAGGAAGCCGGTGTGATTACAAATGGGTGGAACAAGCCGTAGTCAAAAAAAGCAATTACTTCCTGGCCGGCCGCCCCATCGCCACCCGCATCACCGGCGACCCGGTAAGCGGCAACAACGGCCTGTTCTACTTCCTGACTGACCACCTGGGCAGTACCACCATGCTAATCACCGCAGCTGGGGCCGCCGTGGCCGGCACAGCCGCTTACTACCAACCGTATGGCAGCGGCCGCACCAGCCCACCCACCACCCTCACCGAACGGGGCTACACCGGCCACCACGAGAACCGGGACATTGGCCTGACCTACATGAACGCCCGTTACTACATCCCCGGCTTAGGCCGCTTCCTCACCGCCGACACCCTCGTGCCCAGCCCCACCAACCCGCAAAGCCATAACCGGTACAGCTACGTCCTGGGGAACCCTCTCGTCCTGGTGGACCCAACGGGCCATGCTTCTTGTTATACTCACGGGCAAAATGAACATTGCACGGATGATACGCCTATGACGCCACCACCACCGCGGCCGCAGCGGCCGGCGGTGCGGCCGGTTCGAGACATACCACAATGTGATGGTTGTTTCCTGCCAACCCTTCCTACATCCCCACCACGTGGTCTAAATGAATGGGGTCTGGCAGCCTGGAATGGTCTACAGGCTATCCAGCAGATGACAGGTGGCTGGTGGGGAGATGAGTTGGATGCTTTAGAAGCCCTTATGCTCATCCTAAACCATGAGCTTGGTACTGAATTAGGGCCGAACGCTCATCATGCCCCTTTAGACGCGCTTATCAATCAATACAATACCTACTGTTCCGGTGGAGCGTGGTCAACCGAGTGCCTAAACAAATTCTGGGGTTACTCCCATGTTATCCGGGAAAGCCGTGTGGCACTGGATGGAGGGGGTCGCTTTGCACGTGCTGAACATGTGCAATGGGTGCGACAAACGGCCGCTGGCTTTCTCAACCACACTCTGCAACCAGTCAATCCAGCCTTGATCCATTATGGCAACGCCTTTAGTGAGTCAGCGCGAAGGCTTCTGCAAGATTACAATAATGGTGTTATGACCTACGCCACATATGTTAATGTATCAGGGTATAAGCCTGACCCCGAAACTGGGGCGTTAGTTGTGAGTAGCGTCTTTGTCGTCCAGACTTACAAACAATGGCGACTAACGGGCACCTTGCAATGGTGGATTTACCCGGAAGAGTAGGGCATTCGCAGGAATTACACCCCTGAACGAGGTTAGCATGTCTAAAACGATAATGACACAACTGTTCTTTATCTTCTCAGCAATCAGTCTGGCAGCCTGTTCGATTCAGGCGATTCGTGAGGATGAATTGACACCAGCCGTCACAACAATGGCAAATATGGAAGCCACTGCCAGTATAACACAGACACAAAACCCCACGGCAACGGTGCAGATGCGCCCAACAGTCACAGCTACTCCTGCACCAGCCTTAACGACCACCCCTACGACTGCACCAATCCCTACTACATCGCCCACATCCACACCTGGTATCATAGTGCGTATGGAGTGCCCAACACTCATAAGTAATATAGCATCATCTGTTTGGCCGAATGGCAGTATCTTGTTTAACACGGGTAGGATCTGGGAAGGATTATTATGGTGGGCAGAAGTCGAACAAGAGGGAATTTGGGCTATTTCTGCCGGGAATCTTGAACCGCAACTTGCTTATCAGCCCGCAAGATATGTTGCTGTCTCACCCGATGGCGCTATTCTGAGGGCCGGAATAGTATCGGATAATGGCTCGCCAGAGCTAATTCTCTATAACTTCATTACTCAAGAGACGACACGCATTTCAGTATCAGTAGCCTGGAGAGAGTATTCTACCTTTCCCCCGCGCTGGCTGCCGGATGGACGCATCGAATATTATGTAGTGATTGATGAATGGAAATTGGGCACCGGCGAAACACGGGACGTTGTATTTTTGGACCTAGCTACTCAAACCTTTGAAAGCAAGACATGGGAACTGAATCTACCTGAATATGAATTCTTTGAATACGACATTGAGCGAGGTTATCCAAGCGGTTTTGCGGCTGTGGATCCAACCTACAAACGTGTGCTTTACACGGCCGGAGGCGGCCGCCATCACGAAATACGTTTGCTCGATTTGGAAACGGGGGAAGTTCTGTGGCGCGGCTCAACCCCTTCATTAGTTGACGTTCCCCCAGAGTGGTCAGAAGACGGCAGTTCTGTGCTGTTGCTGGTAGGCGAACCCATACCTGGGACTTCCTTCGCCTGGAGCAAACTGGTCAGCATGACGCGAGATGGCATCGAGGAAGAATTACCACCCCAACCATTCCCTGGCGCGGAAAGTTACATCGCCAATATTTCTCGTTCACCAAATGGCCGCTTTATTTTCTATAGCTTGTACAGCTACGCCACAGGCGGATTACATGGCTATGTAGTTGACACCCTGACCTGGGAAGTGGGCGATGTCTGTGATCCAGAGCACAATCTCTTTGGCAGCTTGCCCTATGACAATGTAGAGGTGGATTGGTTGCCGGAAGGGCAGCTTGTCTATCGTGTTTTGGTAGAGAAAGAGGGCCAACCAGCGCATTCCCTGCGCGTACTGGACATTCCTTCTTGGACGGCGCAGGTAATATTTGAGGCAGAACCTGGTCATGGTGTGAACGTGTTTGGGTGGACGCCAATTGAGGAGTTTCCTTAAACAATCGGCAGTTGCGGGCAGTAGCCCGCCCGATAGTCAACAACGGCCTGTTCTACTTCCTGACTGACCACCTGGGCAGTACCACCATGCTAATCACCGCAGCTGGGGCCGCCGTGGCCGGCACAGCCGCTTACTACCAACCGTATGGCAGCGGCCGCACCAGCCCACCCACCACCCTCACCGAACGGGGCTACACCGGCCACCACGAGAACCGGGACATTGGCCTGACCTACATGAACGCCCGTTACTACATCCCCGGCTTAGGCCGCTTCCTGACCGCCGATACCATCGTGCCCAGCCCCACCAACCCGCAAAGCCACAACCGGTACAGCTACGTCCTGGGGAACCCTCTTGTCCTGGTGGACCCAAGGGGCCACTACCCATGCTTCAATGCTGGACCAAACGAGCATTGCCTGGATGATCCTCCACCACCGGTGCCTGGCCGTGTTGCCTCAGCACCAATTGGGCCAAATGCAAGCAATGATCGAATTGATCTAGCTTTGGATTTTATCAAGCGAATTGGCAACTATGATTGGCTATTAGCTGAATTAGACTTTGAAAATTGGATATATGAATCTGGACGTTTAGCCTCTCCTTGGTGGAATGCTGTAAACGGCTATCTTTTAATGAGTCGTTTTGCAGCGCTGGCGATAGTCGAGCAAGGTCTTGATCCTACTACCCTCGATCTTGCTCCCGGGGTAGCTGAATGGATTGATTTTATTCATAACCCAACCGAGCAAAATTTTTGGAGAGCACATAATGCAGCTTTGCGTGAGGGGGTACGCCGTGCTGATGCGGCCGGTTTTCGTGAAATGGAAACCACCTCAGAACAAGAAGTAATCCAAACTGTACTCAACAACGTATACCGCATCGGTGATAGCTGTGCAAATGGATCATCGCTTACCTGCTGGGTTACTAACCAACATACCCTAAAAGCTGGTACAGTACTATATCCTCATCATTATCCTGCCTTACCAACCTATGCTGCAACTATGCCTAGAGTAGGCTTGTTAATGGTGCCGGATTTAATTTTCTGGCATTTTGTTACGTTTGCTGCACCATGCAATCGTTCATTTACCGCATGTGAGGGGCCATGACACGCTACATGTTATCAACTTTAGCCTGATAAAATGGAAAAAATGGACACAACTCTACTTTCCGCTAAATCATGTTTGACAAGAAGCACAATTTGTGCGTATCGCTCATCACAACTATTATGTCAATTTACTCGCCAGTCTTAAGTGATTCTGGCTAACATAAGTTGCCTCAATCTATTGACATAAATCTTCTTTTCGGCGCATGTACACTATGCCGAAACTGGCAAATACCAGTTAGCGGAACCTAGAGCACAACGGGTTTTAGGAATTGAACGGGTAAACGACACATCTGATCAGGGCGGTCACAGGTTCCTAAATTTGGTGTCAATCCTATGAAATCCTAAAGACCCATGGAGTAATATGGTATGCGTAGTTTATACTTGTGGGGGATTCTCTTTTTTGTTGTAGTAATTGTTGCCTGCACTACATCAACAAAGGATAGTGACATCATCAGGATTAGCTCCAAACAAGGACAATATCAGACACCACGATGGTCTCTTGATGGAACACAAATTCTATTTCAGTTTAGACCACAAGGCTCAATAGAGCAGCAATTTGTACTCCTGAATTCAGATGGAACAAATTGGTCTACTTTGCCAATACCGCCAGATAGTATACCAAATTCCAGCAGCCCTCACTGGATACAACCAGATGAAATTGTATATGTACGTAGAGATCCCCTCTCAACCTGGAATAATACCCGTGCAAGTGTGGCTCTTTTTTCTCTGAGTCAAAAGATGGATGAGGAATTGATTTCAGATAGAAATGCAATTATAGGACTGTGCTCAAACATGGGAGAGCAATTTATAGCATTTATCGAAAATACGAATTCAAACATACTGGACGGCCGATATATTCTTAAAGCTTATTTCATTGAAAACAAGGAGATAAAAAATATATTGATTCCCAACGCCGGGGATAGTATTGTAGCAATAGTCTGTAGTCATGAAGGAGGCAAAATTGCCGTTGCCATTGGGAGAGTTAACGCTATGCGGGTCGAAATTATTGATATCAAAACGAATGAACGTATAGTGTTGTTTTCTCCAAAGCAACTAAACTTAGATAGCTTGGTTTGGTCACATGATGATGAATGGATCGCTGTGCGTACTTTTGGTGATACACCAGAGACAAAATATCAGGCAATGATCACATTGGTGCGAACTGATGGTTCTGAAATCATCAAGTTAGATTTGCCATCCCATATTTTTCCTGTTGATTTTGATTGGTCACCAGTTGATAATAGATTAGTTGTCACATCCCTTGATGGTGTCGGCAAATATTCAATGCATGTCATCAACCTATCTAGGTGGTTAGATTAAGACTGAACCAACAATTTGTTGAACGGACAAACAATCTGGCGGGCAAAACTTACACCCAGGGGTTTGATGTGAATAATTGGCTTATCACCGTTATCGTGAACAGCGGCACCCCATCACTGCCAGTTTTGCCTATGACGCCAGCAGGCAGTGTACTCTGACGATAAGTTACAGTTCCCGACGCGGCCGCGTCGTGACCCACTATCCCTTTCCCCATGATGAACTGGCGCGGCCGCAAAGCGGGCAGTGGGCAGCTTGTGCTATGGCCCATTGCTCCTATGGGTGGGGGACCACTCAAACCACCCCGCCAACGACCTACTTCTTGCCCTACGGCGAGCGGCGCATCCCCCCCACCACCCTCACCGAGCGCGGCCGCACCACCTAGCTATATGGGGAGCGGCATCCCCCACCATTATTTCGGCAAGCTCCGCACAGACTCTAACGGCTATGGACTCCCCAAAACCGCACAGTACGGTCTTGACTGCCGGAAAGGAGCCAGGCCCCATCTGGGCTAAAAGTAAGCTCGGTGATTATTTGCTGATGCCCGGTCAAGGTTTTGAGCAGACGGCCATCGCTCACGCGCCACAGCCAAACAGTTCCCCGGCTGTCCCCGGTAGCCAGAAGCTGCCCATCAGGGGAGAAGCGGATGCTGGTAGCCGCCTGGGTGTGACCGGTGAGGGGTATGGGGGGGGTATCATCGTGGTACAGCCAGACGGTATCTTCGGCGGCCAAAGCCCAGTGGGGGGTGGTGGGTGAGCTGGCTAAGGCGGCGACGCGGCCGCGATGATTATTCAGCGCCGGTAAAACGGTCATCGTTGCCAGATCTATCCGCACTAATTCATCCTTAATAGCCCAGATGAGCATAGAGTCAGCGGCCGCGAAGGTTAAAGCAAAGGCACCATGAAATGGTTGCCCCGAAACCCACCTTTGCATCGGTGGCCCCAGACCGGCCGATGTCAAGGGATAGAGCGTGACATCCCCGTTGCTCCAGGCAACCGCCGCTTTTGTCCCATCCTGGCTCACCGCAACCTGGTTAATGGGGCGGGGGTATTGGGGAAGGTTGACAACTCCCGGTAACTTTGCCCGTCTAACCAGATGATGCCATTAAACACGGCCGCGACCATTAGCTGCTGTCCATCCGGGGTATAAGTCAGGTCTACCAGCAGGCGACCGTGCTGCCAGACCGAGGTCAAATGGGCCGAAGGGTCAAAATGAGCGACCGGAACAGCCAGACGGGCCCCTGATGCCCTACCAACCGATGCCGTTGGCTGCCATCGGCCACATTCCAGAGGCGTACCGTCCAATCAATAGAAGCTGAGGCCAGCAGCTGCCCATCGGGGCTAAACTGCACATCCCGTACCCGGCTGGCATGGCCGCTGATCTGCTGGCGTAAGCTGCCATCCTCAACTTGCCACAAATTGATAAGACCATCTTCTGCGGCCGCGGTCGTCGCCAGCAGTGAACCATCCGGGGAAAAAGCCACACTCCAAACCGCCCCATTGTGTCCCCCTTCCAGGGTACGCACAAGTGAGCCATCAGTCACCCACCACAGCCGCACCCGCCGGTCATCGTGACCGGTGGCCATCAGTTGGCCATCCGGGGAAAAGTTGAAAGCGCGAATGGGGGATGGTACCAGGGTCGTTTGCAGAGGCAAAAAGGTATTGCTGTCACAGAGAAAAATCCCCAGGGTAGCGGTTGGTTGGGAGGTGGCTATGGCCGCTGGGGTTGGCGAGGGGGTAAGGGATGGCTGGGGGGTTGGGGTGAGGGTGACGGTAGGGGATGGGGTGGCCGTTTCCGCGGCCGCGACCACCGGTATAGTGGCTTCAACGACCGCGGCCGCCGTGGCTGTAAGGGTGGGCATGGGAGTAGAGTCTGGGACGCGGCCGCAGGCCATCAAAAGCAGCAACAGGAGCAAGGGCAAGTGTTGATACATTCTCATAAGGCATCCTATTCAATCATCCGTTACTTTCCCTATCCGTTGTTGTCACTTAAGACAACAACGGATGAAGAA
>JAHDWJ010000033.1:0-44313 GCA_023384415.1 Anaerolineae bacterium | reverse complement strand
AAGAAACAAACTGCTTTTTCCAACCAACCATCCGTTACTTTCCCTATCCGTTGTTGTCACTTAAGACAACAACGGATGAAGAAACAAACTGCTTTTTCCAACCAACCATCCGTTACTTTCCCTATCCGTTGTTGTCACTTAAGACAACAACGGATGAAGAAACAAACTGCTTTTTCCAACCAACCATCCGTTACTTTCCCTATCCGTTGTTATCACATCACATCACCGATTATAAAAGTGGCCTGATCCATAAACGATCCCCATAATAGAGAACAAACAAGCCGCAAAATCCGTAAATCCTCTAAATCCGTGTTCCTTTGGAAAGCCCCGGAATGGAGCAGTTTACTTTCTGGGGTAATCAAACCTGCGGCCGCGACTCCAGACCTGTTATGATTAGTTTCCATTCATTTTATTGAAACGTACTCGACCAGTTTATGAAACAGATGATCCAGACAAACCCATTGGTAGCCGGCTCAGGGCAAGGGAAACTGCTCCGTCTAGATGAGCCATTGAGCCTATGGGGGGGATTGGACCCGGTAACCGGGCTGATTATTGACCAACGCCACCCCCAACGGGGGGAACGAGTGACTGGCAAGGTGCTGCTCCTGCCCTGCGGCCGCGGCTCTAGCAGCGCCAGCAGCATCTTACTTGAAGCGGTCCGCCTGGGCACCGCCCCTGCCGCCATTCTTACCCAAGAAGCAGACGGCATCCTGGCCCTGGGGGCCGTCGTCGCCCGTGAGCTGTACGGCCACGCCCCCCCCGTCCTGGTGCTACCCCTGGACCTGTACTACAATCTAAAAAATGGTGAGTGGGTTGTCGTGGCCGAGAGTGGTATGATTTCAGTGAACCGCGATCAGTGAGTGTGCCGTTCAGAATTTTGTGGTAACTACAAATGAGTCCACTGAAAGAAGCCACGAATTTCCCGAATGAACACGAATTTTGCTTTGGTAACTTCGCGCCTTCGCGTCTACGCACGACCTTTTTTCAGTGGAGTCACGTATCTTCTCAATAAGTTAGATCAAACCTTCCGAAGGTTACACGTTTTACTAAGATGTTACATAACAACCAATACACCTCTCCCCCCACCTGGTGCCTAAATGAGTAAAGAAGACCGCCCGATTGACCCCAAGAAAATCCGTAAACCGATGCGCCATGCCCCACGAGGGCTGTTGACCCAGGGGGTGAATATCCTCAAGGAAACCGTCCATCGTCTCTTTGGACTACCCGACATTCTTGGCTTTTCAGTGGGGTACCGGCCGATGAAGAAAATCCGTATCCGGGTGGTGATTTTGCGCGATGAAGAGGGTACCCCCCTGGCCGAACCCCATGAGGTAGATCACAGTTGGCAGGTGATGGCCGAGATTTTCCGCCGTGAAGCCCAGGTGGAAGTAGTACCGCTAGAACCATCGGTCATTATCCTGCCCGACCCGGCCCCGCCGGAAGCGTTGGATGTGCATTGCACCGATGGGGCGTGGCAGGAAGACAGCGATATTGCCGGACAATATTTTCGCCGCTATACCGCCCATACCCGTTGGAGCAAATGGACCGGCTACGCTTCGCCGGTAACAGTGTTTGTCGTCCGCACCGTATCTAACATTGGCGGCTGCTCCCTGGGGCCGCTGACCGAATATGTCACCCTGAAATCTCACATGTTCCGGGTGAAAAACCCCCGGGTGATGGCCCATGAGGTGGGTCATGCCTGCTTCCTCACCCACACGGAAGACCCAGAGCGGCTGATGTTCCCCAAAGGGCCTGGGGAAAGGATTACCAAATTAGAGGCAATCATTATGCGAAATTCGCGCCATGTTACTTATTGGTAATAAGGGGAACGGCCAGCGGCCAGTACAATCTTACAGAAAGTGGTAATGTATTTTTTGTGTGCCCCACCTCTGGAGAATTTTACTGCTTACGGCCAATTGATACTAACCCTCTCTCCACTCTCAGTTTTACTTACTCCCTGAGCCATGCCACCCATCTTCCGCTTTCTGGACCATCGCCCCTGGCCGCTGCCCCGCTCCCCCTGGATTATGCCCCAGACCTGGCATGATTTGTTGTTTGCCCACTGGCCGGTGGCTAAAGAAGCCCTGCGGCCGCATATCCCCTCTTCTCTGCAAATTGACACCTACGACGGGCAAGCCTGGCTGGGCCTTGTCCCGTTCCGTATGACCAATGTGCGGCCGCGCTTCTCCCCCTCCCTACCCCGCTTCTCCGCCTTCCCCGAACTCAATGTCCGTACCTATGTCACTGATGGGCAAAAGCCAGGGGTCTGGTTTTTTAGCCTGGACGCAGCCAACCGGCTGGCGGTGCAGATCGCCCGCGCCTGGTACCGCCTGCCCTACTTCCACGCCCGGATGGAATGCCAACCTGATGGGCCGGGTATTGCTTACCAGAGTGCGCGGATTCACCCCGGCGCATCTTCCGCCCAATTCGCGGCCGCGTACCGACCCACCGGGCCCATCTATTTTGCCCAACCGGGCAGCCTGGAACATTGGCTGACAGAGCGGTATTGTCTGTATGCTCCTGGACGCCGCGGCCGCGTCTATCGCGGCGAAATCCATCATCAGCCGTGGCCGCTCCAGCCCGCGGCCGCCGAAATTACCACCAACAGCATGGCTGCGGCCGCGACCATCCCCCTCCCCGACATCCCCCCCCTGCTCCACTTCGCCCGCCTCATCCACGTCGCCATCTGGCCCCTCACCCCCATATAGAACCCAGATTAACCGGATTGACGGATAAGCTGCTCACATCTATTACATTTAGGCAACCTGATTATTGACAATCGGCACAAGGCAGCCCCTTTCCCCCTGCTACACTTCCTAGAATTGACAAATCTTCAACATTTATCAATGGGTGTGTTTCACTTCCGTTGAAACAAGAGGAGTGAGCATCCCCAGATGCGAACGGGCGGCATCTGGGGATGCCTTACTCCTCTAATTGATTTGAAACACACCCTTTGTCAATTCTAAATATATCCAGATCCCTTCCCATCCGTGTTCCCTCCATCCGTGACTGTAGGGCGATTTACACAGATGCTTCGACAGACTCAGCACAAGCTTTTTCATCCCTTATCTGTGTTCCCTTCATCCATATCTATCCCACAGAGGTTTTCCATGCGCGAATTTCATTCCCAGACCATCATCGAACCGTTCCGAGTCCGCTCCGTTGAGCCGATCCGCTTCACCACCCTGGCCCAACGGGAAGCCGCCCTCATCCGGGCCGGCTACAACCCATTTCTCCTCCATGCCGACGAAGTTTTGATCGATCTGTTGACCGACAGCGGCACCGGGGCCATGTCCTCACGCCAATGGGCCGGCATGATCGCCAGCGACGAATCGTACGCCGGGGCCACCTCGTTCTACAAATTTGAAGCGGCCGTGCAGCAGATCACTGGCTACAAACACGTCATCCCCACCCACCAGGGGCGGGCCGCCGAACATATCCTGTTCACCACCATCGCCAAACCTGGAGATGTCATTCCCAACAACACCCATTTCGACACCACCCGCGCCCACGTCGAACACAGCGGGGCCGAAGCTCGCGACCTGGTCATTGAGGAAGGGCACCACCCCCGGCTCATCCACCCGTTCAAGGGGAACATGGACATCGCCGCCCTGCGTCAGACCATCACCGAGGTAGGGCGGGAGCGTATCCCGGCGATCATGCTGACCGTAACCAACAACTCTGGCGGGGGGCAGCCGGTTAGCCTGGCCAACATCCGGGCCGTAAGTGAACTGGCACGGGCCAACCGTATCCCATTTTTCCTGGATGCCTGCCGCTACGCCGAAAACGCCTGGTTCATTAAAACCCGCGAACCAGGCTACGCCGACAAATCTCCCCTGGAAATTGCCCAGGAGATGTTCAGCTATGCTGATGGCTGCACCATGAGTGCCAAAAAAGATGGCATGGCCAATATCGGCGGCTTTTTGGCCGTCAATGATGACAGCTTGGCGGCCCAATGCCGTAACCTGGAAATTTTAACCGAAGGGTTTCCCACCTATGGGGGGATGGCCGGCTATGATTTAGAGGCGATTGCCCAGGGGCTGTATGAAGCCCTGGATGAACATTATTTGCGCTATCGCATCCGTTCCATTGCTTATCTGGGGGAGAAGTTGACAGCGGCCGGGGTGCCGATTGTCCTGCCCACAGGGGGCCATGCGGTGTACCTGGATGCCCGAGAGATGCTGCCCCACATTCCCCCCTTACAATACCCGGCCTGGTCGCTAAACAATGCCCTGTACCTGTTGGGTGGGGTACGTGGGGTGGAGATTGGCTCGGTGATGTTTGGGCAGCAGCCGGATGGGAGTGAGCACGCGGCCGCGATGGAGCTGGTTCGTCTGGCGTTTCCCCGCCGGGTCTACACCCAGAGCCACGTAGATTACCTGGCAGAGGTCATCCTGGAGGTATACAACCAGCGGGGCCACCTGCCTGGCTACCGGCTCGTCTCCCAGGCCCCCGTCCTGCGCCATTTCACCGCCCGATTGGCCCCGGTGGGTGTTTAAAATTGCCGCCATTCTCAATTTAAAACCCGTGGTAGGGGTGGGACAGACGGGAATAAGGCTGAACCGCTTGACCCAGATGGTTGCCCGCCTGTCCCACGCCGGTTTGGCTGAAACAAAGGCAGAAAAGGGGGTGAGACAGGCGGGAATAAGGCTGAACCGCTTGACCCAGATGGTTGCCCGCCTGTCCCACCCCTACGACGGGTTTCAGATTGAAACTTATTAGTCCCAATATACCAATACACCAATACACCCATTACCCATTCACCACCCGCACCTTCGGCGTTCGTTTCTGGGCCGTGGTTCCATTCCGTTCATACAGCTTGCTCACACTCTTATTCCGGGCCACCCACAGCCCCACCAGCCCTATTTTTAGCTCATACAAAGTAGTCAGCTCATCCCCACCTACCTCGCGCAAAATATCCCGCTGCACCAGCCGGTTCAGGGCCAGGGTCATCTCCGCCGGGGTGAGGGTGAGGTTAAATTTGTCTAAATAGTGGAGCAGGTCTGCGGGGTGGAACGGGCGTTCCCGGTCCATCAGCTGCGCGGCCGCGTTCAGGACCGTCCGTTCCGCCGGAGAAGATTGCTGCCACAAATAAGCAAAATGGGCTTCCCCCAGACTCAACATCTGATCCAGGGTGGCATTGACATCCGAGATAGTGATATACGGGTTTTTCTGCTCATTGGCCCGGTTGACCAGGGTGTAGCAGACCAACTGCAAGAAATATGGGTGGCCGGCGGTCACCCGCAAAATTTTCTCCAGAGCCAGATCATCATAAACAAGATGGGGAGAAACCGGTTCAGTAATCAGCCGGGTCGCGGCCGCGTCATCCAAAAACCCAATCTCCCCATGTAGGGCAATATTAAACAGCACCGACCAATAATCACTGCTCATCTCTTCCAGCCGGTGCGTCCCTACAAAGACAAAACTCAGCCCCTGGGCATGCTGCATCAGGTGGCGCAAATAGGTGAAAAAGGTGGGGGGCAAAATCCCATCATCCACCAGATTTTGCAGGGCCTCAAACTCATCCAGCACCAGCAGCAGGATCGTCCCCGCCGGGAGCAGGGATTGCACACAGGGGATAAACTGCCGCTCAAATAGATGGGTAGGGTTGGCATCCCAGGCCGGCCGCTCCGGTACTTCCACCTCAATTCCCCTGGCCGCCAGGGCATCACTCATCGCCCAGGCCAGATCAAAGAGCAGGGCAGCCATCCCTTCCACCACCCCCAATGATTGGCAATCAATATAAACGGCCAGGAGATGCTCCGGCAAATATTGATCCAGCCTCAGCAGGGCTGAGGTTTTGCCGGTACGCCGCTGCCCCACCATGATCAGCACCCGGTTCTGCTCTGGGTGGACCGCATTCTGGGCAATAAAGCGGAAGAACCGGTCGCGCCCCACAAACAGGGGGCTGTGGCGCCGCAGGGGTGTGCCAGGAGAATACGGGTTGACCACCGGGGTAAACTCCCACACCGGGGGGAGCAAATGAACCATATCAGCAAATTCCAGGCTTTTGTGGGGGCGGTGGCGATCATCATATTCCAGGTGGCACACCAGGCGGAACCGGTCTGTGACCAGCGGGGCAATGGTGAAATTGATCTGGCGGCCGCGGCCGGCGGGCAGAAACGGGATAAGCTGAGGCTCAGTTTTAAGGGTGAAGGCAGGGCTGTGTCCCAGAGAGATGGTAATATTTTCGGCCGGGGCGCGGCCGCTGTTTTTAATCTCCAGGGTCACTTCACTCTCGGCGGCGGCCACAATGCGGCGCGTCTTGAGCCGAATTTCCAGGCTGGCCTGCCCGTGAATCGCCTCAATGGCCGCCGTCACCAGCCCCAACCACCGCTTGCTGATAGCGTTGACCAGGCTTTTTTCAATATGGTTCAACTGCCAGGTGATCCGCCCCCCCAGTTGGTGCAGGAGATTTTCCGCCTCATTCAGGTAAACCAATCGATCCCCGGCGGCATCCACCCGCTCACTGTCACTGCACCGGGTGAGGATAGGCAGCAGGGCATCCAGGGAGATGGCCGGGCGTTCGGCGCGGCCGCGTAGGCGTAGAGCTTCTTCAAGCTGCGGCCGCAGCAGGCTCAACTCCGTAATCGTTGGGGCGGCAAACAGCTGCTGGGCCGTCTGGAACGTCACCTCCCACCAGCGGTAATCTTGCCAGTTCAGCCCTGATTGTTTAGCCTCACGCAGGGCGGTCAAAATAATAGGCAGCCCCGCTTCCGGCCGATCAGCCAGCAAAAACAGCCCATCTACCAGCCCGGCCAGGGGGCGGTTGCCATGCAGCCGGGCCTGGTTAGCCAGGGTAAGCAAAAAGCCGGGCGTATCCGCATTCAGGTTATAAGCCACCCGAATCATATTAAGCGTTGCGGCCGGCTGCTTCTCCAGGCGGCGATAAAAGCGGCGGGCCCGCACATCCGGCTGCCAGGCATGGCGCACAATCATCCCCCCCAGCCCCAGAGCGGCCACCCCCCCGGCAAAAGCGATGAGCATAGGGGCATTATTCTCCGGGGGGGGGATCAGCAGCTGCGGCGGCGGGCCGGGGGCTGGCTCAATCATGCCCGCGTGAACATCATCATAGTAATAAAAACGGTAACGAACCCCTTCACTGGTCACGGGAGGGTCAACCAGCCAGAACAACGCTTCACTGCGCCGGGTTTGCCGCTCCCCTTTGCTGATCCAACTATTGGCGACCGGATCAAACAAATCCAGCCGCACCCGCACCGTCTCATTCTCCTCGGTGTTAATAACCGACACGCTCAAGCTGTAGCCTGTGCCTTCCGTTTCGGCCTGGGGGTTAAACAAGAGTGGCGGCCGGTTCACCTGCTTCTGAAATAGGCGCACCACCCCCGCCTCGGTAATAGCCACCAGTTCGGCGGGCTGATCCACCTGCCGCTGCATCGCGGTCAGCATAAACAGCTCCCCCGGCACCTGCACCTGATCCCACATCTGCTGCCCGTCGGCACTGTACAGGCTGATCACCCCACTGCGATTGCCAATAGCAATGTCTGGCACAATATCCCCATTCAGGTCGCCCCAATAAAAAGCAGAAATACGTCCCAGGTTAGCCAACCGCCACATCTCGGTTGGGGCCCCCGGCCCTAGAAAGGCCAGCCGGATTAGCTGCTCCTCTTCGGTGGCGATAAAGAGGGAGTTGCCGCCGAAGAAGATGGCGATGGGGGTACTCTGGCTGTCATATTCCCACAATGGCCGCCCTTCGGACCCCAACCCATAAACGATCCCATCCTGCCCGGTGACAATGAGATGGGTCGGGGGGCTGAGTTCAGGGGGAACGACCTGCAAGCTGATAATATCGGGCAGGTAGGCCAGTTGGGCTTTGGCGACTCCCTTGTGACTGAGGAAGTAGAGCAGGTTAGATTGGGCAACGGCGGTTAATTCCTGGGGCGTGTTACGGCCAGAGTCATAAGCGGCTAATTGATCAATGCGCCCGGTCAGGCTGGTTTGCCACAGCTGTTGGCCAAAAATGGAATAGGCCAAAATTTGCCCATCAATGGTGCCTACCAAAATCTCGGCCCGCCCGTCCTGGGTGATGTCTGTGATCAGCAAGCTGGCAAGGACAATGGGCAGCTGCACTCCCTCTTCCCAACCGGGTTCGGGCTGCCCATTAACCGGGTTGAGCAGTTGAATATGGCCGGTGAAACTTTGTTGGCCGCTGGGGCTGGTTTTGCTCTGGTTGTAAATGATGGCCAGGCTGGGTTGGGGTTTGCCCTCGGTATCTATCAGAGCGGCCTGGCGGATGATGCCGCCAACATCGGTAGACCAGCGGCGGCTGCCGTCCTGGCTCTGGATGAGGGAGAGAATGCCCCCCTGGGTGCCGACGAGGAGAGATTGGCGACCGTCTCGTTCAACATCTAAGATGAGGGCGGTTTGCGGCCGCGAATCGAGCCGGTAATTCCAGGCCTCAATGTTACGCCCTGGACCAAACCCGGGGTCCAGCAGTTCCAGGGTGCTAAAGCGAGCCAGGAGCAGCTCCTCCCGCCCATCCTTGTTAATATCTATCAGCCGGGTCAGACCGATGGTGGCCCCGGTGGGAAAATCAGCTCTGAGGACGCGCCCGTCCTGGCTGAGTAACAAGAGTTGGGTTAGCTCTGGGGGAGTAAAAAGCAGGGCGGTGCTGGCTGATTCCACCTCACGGGTGGGGATAATTGGGACAGCCTCCAGCGGTTCATTAATATCCCCCGGCAAATCTTCTGTCTGCCCGGCAACCAGGGGGGGTGGAGGGAGTGTGTTTTCGGTGATCGGGTTGCTGGGTCGGGGCTGGTTGCTGGCCAGGGTCACGGCCAGGGCAATTGGCTGGGGCTGGTTGGTGGGGTTGGCCGAGATGGCTACGATGCTGCGGTCTGGGGTGGGAGAAAGTTGGCTGGTCCAGGTGGGGCGGCCGCTGCTGCTATAAGCAAAGAGGCGGCCTACGGCTGTCCCGGCGATGAGGTGGGGTATTTCGTCCAGGGTGGCCATGGCCAGGGCGGTAATCGGCTTATTGGTGGTGCGGAACCAGCGTTCGGTGTTGAGCTGGCTGTCAATGAGGTGAACGCGGCCGCGGCTGGTGCCCGCAGCGACATGTAACGGCTGATCGGGGTCAAAATCAGTAAAGGTAAGGGCGGTAATCTGCCCTTCCATCGCCCGGTCCCAGATGGCCGCCCCCTGGCCGTTGAGCAGGGCCAACTCACTGTAGCCGCTGGCGGTAAAGTAACTGAAGGCGATCTCTACCGCCCCATCCCGATTCACGTCCCCCACCTGGATGAGGGCGTTGGATTGCAGGGAAGCCAGGGCGTTGCCAGTGTACTGCCAAAGCATTTGCCCGTTCTGGCTGTACAGGCGCAGCTGGCCAGAGTTGAGGCTGATTAAAATTTCATCTTGCCCGTCCTGGTTATAATCAAAGGTCAACAGCCCTGTGGGGGTAACTGGCATGAGGCGTGACCATTGAGGGTTGCCCTGATCATCTAACAAGATAAGGTGAGAGCCAGTAGCCAGGGCCAGGCTGCGGCCGCGAGGCTGAGGGCTGTTATGTCTCACCGTATCTACGTGTAAGATACGTTCGGCGGCGGTGTAGGGATTGCTCCACAGCGGCTGCCCCCCAGAACTGAGGGTAATCAATTTATGGCCATCGGTGACAACGATGAACTCTTCAATGCCATCATCATTAAGATCGGCCAGTTCCAGGAGGGTAATCTGGCCGGTGGCATCATATTGCCAGTAGGTGAGGCTGTTGCTTTGGGTGTGGGCAGGGGTTGGGGTCAGGCCAATGACAAGACCCAGCAGGAGTAAGGCCCCCAGAAGCAGCCGGGGGGGTGCCCATCTTTGCGGGGAATAGCCATAAATGAACACGTGTTTTTCTCTGGCAGCTCTGTGCCTTAATCATCATTGACGGCCGCAGCTACCGGCGGCCGCAGGGCATACCCCACCCCCCGCTCACTGACAATCCAACTGCCATAAGGCTCAATGGCCCGGCGCAGCCGCTTAATGAGCGTTTTTAGCCGGTCAGGGTCTTTAATGGGGGTATCTCCCCATACCGCTATCTCTAACTCTTCTCCGTGGACCACATCATTCATCCGTTTGCCCAGGCAGACCAGGATATCAAATTGGGAGGTGGTGAGGCTGATTTCCTGGCCGTTGGCTTTGACCTGATGCTTTTGCGGGTCAATGACAAAGGGGCCAGCCTGGATCAACCCTTCTACGGGCTGACGACGGATGAAGCGGCGCAAAACTTCGCTGGCATATTGGTACCCTTGCTCCCCAGGAATAAGCAAACATTGCTGCTCTAACATCCGCAGCATATCTACTGGCCCATCCATGATCGCCAGAGCGTATTGGGCTTCCAAACTCAAATTTTGCCATAAGTAACTGAGATGCGATTCGGCCTCTATTTCGATAGGGGCATCTAAACTGTCAAAATCGGGCGCGGCCGCGTCATTTTCAGCCAGGAATTGGTACGTATGGTACCCGGCCACGTGGAGAAAAAATGGATGCGGTCCCACCAGATAGAGTAAATGATCACAAATCGCCACACTAAATTGTACCCTGGTTGCCTGCAAACGGTGCCGCAGCAGCTCCCGCGCTTCGGTTTCACTCATCAACCCCAGGGAGATGGTGACAAAAATGTTGAAGAAGGGGGAACTCAAAATTTTCTCGTCGGCGGTGATGAGGAAAAGGGGGTGCTGGCTGGCGGTGAGGTAAGCCAGCCCATATTTGGTGGTGAGACCGCGCAGCCGGGCAAAAAAGTAGGGGGTAAGATGCTCATTGCTGGCGAGCAGTTCAAACTCATCCAACAGGACAACGACGGCTACCCCTTGTTGGGTGATGTGATGCAGGGTACGGTCAAGGGCACGGTAGCTATCCCCTTGAGGAGAGGGGGGGATAGGGAGTTGGGCTGAGGCGGCCGCGTCCTGCAACCCCTGGAGCAGCACCTCATACACTTCATCTGGGGGGGAGCCACCCAACTCCTGACAATCTACCAGGACAAACAATGTTTGCGGCGGGGCCAGATTAAACGGGGCCCGCACTTCTGGCCGGCACAAGTGCAAAAAGAGGGAACTTTTGCCGATGCGGCGTGGGCCGATGAGGGAAACACTTTGCCCATTGCGTAAAAGGCCCAAAATTTGGGCGGTTTCGGCGGCGCGGCCAAAAAAATGGTGGGCGTAGCGTATAGCTCCACGATGATAGAAGGGATTGTCAAGATTGTTCATAGTTACTCTGTGACGTATGACCACCAACTGAGGTTTACTTAACCTCGCTGGGGCAATTGTAACACAATCCTGACAGGTGTGTATGGTTTAGTGACAAATGGGTGACAAAAAACACGGCTACCGTTGACGAAAAAAATCAACCATCCCCTGGGCCAGCCCACGCACCGCTTTGATGTTGCCCCGCCCCCCTTCGCGGATGAGGATGCGTAAAGCCAGGTAGGGGATACCAACCAGGTAAAAAGCTAATTTTTGCCCCAGGGTGCCATGACGGCGCAGGAAGATAAACCAATGGCGAGATTTATGCCGGGCATAATGTTCGGTGTACCCCTTGCCGTAGGTGTGGCTGACCTGATGGTAGGCCACAGCCTGGGGAGCATAAAGCGCCTGATAGCCCGCTTTTTGCAGGCGCAAGGAAAAATCCATATCTTCCGGGCCAAACGGGTTAAAAATCAGATCAAATCCCCCTAACTGTTCAAACAAGTCACGCCGCACCATCATGGCTCCGCCACAAGAGAGGCAGGGCTTGATGGTATCATGCTGCCCCCGATCTATCTCGTTGTAACCGACGGGGGTAATCTGGCCAAGGAGAAAGTTGATGCGGCCGCCTCCCCCATCATTGAGCCGCTCCCGGTCGTGCATGAAACGGAGCTTGGCCTGAGTCTGGCCGACCCGTTCCCGGTCTAAAAATGGTTGTAACAACCCGCCCACAAAGTTCGGCTCCACCAGCATATCATTATCCAAAAAGAGCAGATGGGTAGGATCAAAAAGGGTAGTAGCTAAGGTCGCGGCCGCGTTCCTGCCGGCCGCCACCCCTAGATTTTCTTGACTGAAATGGGCATAAACCTGGGGATACGCCGCCTGGATCGCCGCAACCGTCCCATCCGATGAGCCATTGTCCCAGACCAACACCTGGAACGGGGGGGCTGTGATAGCCAATACCGTCTCCAGACAATCCAGGGTCATGTCACGTTGGTTATAAGTCAGGATGATAACAATAATTTTGGGGGGCATAGTTTGTGAGTGGGCGAGTAGCGAGTGGGCGAGTAGTCCAACTAACCTCAAACTTGAAACCTTCAACCTTCAACCTTCAACCTGAACCCTAAAACCCTTGATAAACAAACGGCTCGCCGCTGTCTCCCTGGCTCATCACCAGGAGTAAGAAGAGAACAACGGCCAATAGGACAGCCTGCACCGGGCGGGGCCAGCGGCGGAAAACTAAATCATCCTGGGCACGGTATTGCAGCCAATCCAGAACCACAACGATCAGAAGATAAGGCAAGAGAAAGAGGATGCGCCGGTAACGTAAGCCGAAATCGCCCCAGGCCAGGAATAACTGCCGCCAGAAGGTCAGGGCTTCGGGCAGCTCCAGGCGGAAGGGCACCCAGGCAATGATGACCAGGATGAAAACGGTACACGCGGCCGCGACCTGACGCCAGACGGGTCGTTTTTGCGGCGGCACCACCGGCCCCCACCGGGAAGGCAGTCGCTCCCCCACCTGATACATCCCATGCAGCAGCCCCCACACCACCATATTGCTGCTCAACCCATGCCACAACCCACTAACCAACATCGTCACCAGGGGGGGCAATACCAGGCTCAGGGGATGGGTGCGGTTGAAATTGCGGCGCAGCAAAGCCCGGCTGAGGGGGAGATAGATGGTATCTCGCAGCCAGTGGGAGAGGGTGATATGCCAACGGTTCCAAAATTCGGCGAAGTTGCGGGCAAAATAGGGCTGCTGGAAATTGGGGCTTATTTCAATCCCAAACAGGCAGCTAAGACCACACACCAGGTTGGTATAGCCAGCAAAATCGTTGTATAGATAAAAGGCGTAAACGATGAGCCAGCCCCACAACTCTGGGGCGTTAAAGTTGGTTGGGGACTCAAACAGATCCCAGGGAATGGCCTGGATGAGGGTGTTGGCGACGATGATTTTGCGGCTGGCCCCTAACAAAATCAGCCCCAACCCCCGGGCCATCATCTCATTGTCAACGGTACGCGGCCGCGCTAACTGAGGCAAAAAGGTTGAAGCCCGTTCGATGGGTCCAGCTACCAGGCGGGGAAAATAAGCCAGATAAAGGAAAAAATCTACCCCGTCTGCGGCCGCTTCTGTCTGACCACGATACACCTCTAACAGATAAGCGATATTTTCCAGCACATAGTAAGAGAGGCCAATGGGCACCAGGAGCAATAACGCCCCCGGCTCACTAGTCCACCCCAGGTCAGCCAACCGCTCCAGCAATTGGGGGATAAAGAAGCGGGCCAGGCGAAAGAGGAGCAGCACCCCCAGGTTAAACAAAATGCCTACCCACAGCCACCCCCGATGCGGTACCCCATTGGCCCGCAGCCGGGGGGCTAGAAAGAAATTAACCCCAGCTACCAGGAGCAAAATGAGGGCGAACTGCCAGGCCCAGGTGGCACAATAGACCAGGGATACTAGCAGCAACCAGATGTTTTGCCCTCGCCGGGGCAGCCGGTAATAGACAGCCAGAGTGACAAGGAAAAAAAGGACAAAGGAGAAAGATGTGAGGTCCATAGGCGAGTGGGCGCGTGATGTCTTGAAATTAGAAACTAGAAACTCGAAACTAAAACTCCCCCCAACCAACGGCTGAACGCAGCCGCGCCAGTGCGGTTGAGGTGGCTGTAATCTACCCAGCCATCGGCGGGGATAGCCTCTAAAGGAGTTGTGGGCAGGAAAGGCGCCCCGGCCGCGGCCGCAGCCTGAGACACCGCCGTCATAAACCGGGCATGATCCGCTTCCCCCTGCCCAAAAAACAGCATGTAATTAGCCGGTACAGGCATCTCCACCAGCAAGATAGTCGTACCTGTTTGCTTGAGGGCCAAAATTTGGTTTAACCCGGCGATATTAGCCGGCAATATCTGATACTCAGAAAGCAGCCGGTAATAATAACGAATCTGCCCTTCTTCACTATTGGGGTCAGGGGGGAGCTGAACAGAACCGACCGTCTCATCCCAATCGAACCCCAGCCCCAGGCCCCCACCCAGCCAGGAGCGGCTGCGTAAAGCATCGTCATAATCAAACCGGAGCAGTGATTGCCAATGGAAACGATACCGGTACAGATAAAGATGCTCATACAGCCACCCTTCAAGGGTGAACTGGCCGTTGTGATAGTTCAGCCAGGCCAGCTCCAACAATACTTGAGCATCCCGCTCTTCTGTAGTAACGGCATAATCACGGGCATCGGTACCATAGATGAGCAGGCGTGGCTGATAGGTTTGCACCAGCCAGGTAGCTACCTGGCCGGCCGCGGCCGCGGGCATCCCGTCCACCCCAAAGTTAAAACAGGTCAGCGGCGCCCCATTGGCCTGTTCATACCCCTGGGCAAACGCTTCGGGGTCAAAACCGCGCCACACCATTGAGTTGCCCAGAAAAATACATTCGATTGGCCCTTGCGCGGCCGCCATGGCCAGCCGATCCGCCTGAATCTCAAACTGCCGGTGGGGGGTTCCCAACCGGGGAGCGGATAGTAAATCATGGACGAACCGGGTACGGGCCACTCCTTCTAATGCGGCCAGAAGCAGCAGCAAGAGCAGCCCGGCCCAAACAGCCAGGCGACCAAACGGTTTTTGTAATTGGAGTGTGTTCATAAGCATTATTTAAGCAAAGTGGCAAAGTGGCAGAGTAAAATTGTTTGGACAAAACTCCCCCTCTGCACCTAACCTGGACAAGCCAGAAAAGATTTATCCACAGATGTCACAGATGAACACAGATTTTTTAGGCCATCTGTGAAAATCGGTGTCATCTGTGGATCAGCTCTTGTTTTCTGTACAAGAGGGTGACGTGTAAGGTGCTAACCTAGCCATTGCTTCAGCCAGCGGGCAAAGGTTTCCCCATCCCAATCTGGAATCCAAAAGCGGGGTAAAAAGTAAGGATCGCGGCCGCGCCAGACAACCCCATTTTCACTGGCACAGGCCAGAGCAAAGCCGGCCTGGCCCACCCAGCGGCGGGTATCCTGATTGGCCTGCCCATGGGGGTAAGAAAAAAGAGTCACCGGCTGGCCTAACACCGTTTCTAGTGTATGTTTACTGCCTTGAATCTCAGCTTGCTGGGCGGCCGCGGGCAGGTGGGGCAGCCAGGGATGGGTTACGGTATGGGCTCCCAGGCTGATCAACTGGTGCTGATTCAAGGTGATTATTTCATCAGGTGTCAGGCTGCGCTCACGAGGAGAACTGGTACAACCAGTCCATTGGCGCAGTTCAGCCAGGAGAAGGTTCCGCTCATCCAGGGATAGGGGCACAAGGTGGTTATACAAGGTATGCAATAAATTCCGGCGCGGGCTGTCGGTATCTTTATTTAAGGAAAGGTAGCGGGGATGGGTAACGGACCAGCGAACGGAATCCCCTTTGATGGATAGTTCCAAAGAATCGGGCAAACAGGGGGAAGCCAGGATAAGATAGGTCAATTCATCCCACCAAAAGGGGTGTCCCAGGCTGCCGGTGGTGACAAAAACGGTAGCCGGAATGTTGTGGTGAGCTAACAACGGCGCGGCCGCGGCCAGCACCTCAGCATACCCATCATCAAAAGTTACGGCAATGGCGCGACGGGGCAGGGTTCTCGCCTGTAACCCGGCCCACATCCCTTCGAGGCTGATGGGGGTGGCGTATTGGGCGATTATCTCTAACTGCTCGGCCAGGTGTTGGGGTTGCACACACAGCCCAAATGGATCATACGGAGAGACTGCTACCCGGTGATACCCCAGGATGAGGCCGGCCGCCCCAATGCGGCCGCGCAGCCACTGCATCCCCAAACGAATTTGTTTTAACCCTGGTAATCGTGTCATGGCTGGTAAAAGATTAAGCGCGTGATTAGAGCATTCTGGAGTCTGGCGTTTTTTAATCTGACCACTGGTTATTAGTTTATTAGTGGATTGGTTATCCCCATTGGTGAAATCAATTTTCGCCAGAGTCCAGAGCATTTATGGTTTATATAAGTAGATACGTATATCCTGGCTTTTACCGGGTAGGCGGACGATAAATATCTGTTGTAACTGGGCATGTTCATCTAACCATTGCTGCACCAGCCCATCTACCCAGCCGGTTGCCTCATCCAAAACAAACCAGACAGGATGATCCGGCAGCGCGGCCGCGTCAAAATCATTGACATACCCCACATCCTCATACAAATAATAACGTCCAATTTCCGGCCATGTTACATAAACAGCCTCATCTGGCCCCATCCGCCCGGACACATAATGCAGGGCTTCCCGCCATTGCGGCCGCCCCCCATTTTGATCGCTGTAATAGAGCCAATTTTCCCCCATAGATAAGGCCAGCAGCAGAAGCAGCACTCCAGTCGGCCAGAGCCAATCCCACCCCTCAGCCCGATCCCACATGGTTTTGATGGCCAGGGCGCACAAGATGAGCCAAAACGGTAAGGAGACGAAGGCATACCGGTCTACAGTGAAGAAAAACGGCGCGGCCGCGACCAGGGTAATCATTGGAGCAATGGCGGCCAAAAAGATAAACAGCCCAGCCCGCCGCTTTTGCAAACTAAAATAAAGTCCGGCTACCCCACCCAGGATGACTGTCGCCAGACCGATGCGCCAGACGATACTGGCTAATAACCGGACAGGTGAATGATTGACCTGCCCGCCAAAGATCAACAAAACGGCCTGAATATCTGAACGGCCGGTAAATAGTTGGCTGGCCCCTTCGTAAAGGAGAAAGAGCAGGAGAGGCCCCAGAATAAAGGCGATCTGACGCGGCCGCAGCCGTCGCCGTGACTCCGGAAACAGCAATTGCAGAGCTATCACATACCCGGCCACCCCAGGCACAAATATCAACCCACTGGTTTTCTCGCGAATGGCTAACAGCAGCAGCACCCCAGCCCCGGCTAAAATGAGCCCCCGCTTCTCCAATAAACCGATCAACAAATAGAGCAGCCCCAGAGTGTAAAACAAGAGCAGCAGCGGATAAAAGCGGGCGTTTTGTGACCAAAACAGATGCCAGGGGGAAACCGCCAGGAGCAAGGCAGTGATCAGAGCCACCCAGGGGTCAAACAGCCGCCGCACCGGGAAGAAGATGAGGGGGATGGTGATCACGCCCACCAGGGCATGAAAAAACCGGGCACTCCACTCATTGGCTTCCCCCCAGTTCATAGCCCAGTTGGTTAGAATCAAGGCCAGAGGCACACGCAGCACCGGCCAATCCGCGATGTAGGGGGCGGCATTGACGGTGAAAACCTCATCAATCCAAAAGCTCCAATCTCCCAGGCGATAGAAGCGGAGCGCGGCCGCGAGCAAAACGACCACCGCCAACATCCCATATTGGTATACCGGGGAACGCTCAACCCTTGCCGCCCATTGTTTGATCCGCATTATCATTCTCCCTAACTGTAAGACAAGATTCCTGTGTGCCCAGACAATTAAAAAATTTATCCTATATCCGCGTTTTTCCCGATCTGTGTTTACCCATATCCGCAGCCTACCAGGTGGGCCACATCTGCAGCAACCTTTTCTTTAGCCGCCGCATCAGCGTATGGGAATAGTGCGGCCAGGGCAGCCAGGTTGGCTGATGGTACAACCATATCTGCTGCTGTAAAGCATGCCATAACTGTTCGTCCGTAATTTGCTGTTGGGTCAGATAATTCGCCAGCCACATCAGGTAATTAAGATGAAGCTTCATTGTTTCATGAGGCGCGGCAGGAATGTGGGTACCAGAATCGGGATGTTGACGATAATAGTCCCAACAATCATGTTTCACTAAAACGGCTGTCTGCAGAAAAATCTTGGCATAAAACATCTGATCATCATAAAACCCCCGATAATCTACTTCAAATCCACCGGACTTAATCACTACCTCTCGCTGTACAATGAGGCTGCATGTGCAGGGAATGGCTGCCCCACCCTGGACAAACTGTCGCAGTAAATGAGGGGGTATAATAACTGCACCATCCGCCAGCCCTAAGTTGGGCATAAAATCAGATGGATTCCCTGGTGTATCCCCGACCCACTTGAACCAATACAGGGTATTGCCATACATCGCTCCCACCTGAGGATGGGCGGCTAACAAGGCTACTTGCTCGGCCAACTTATGGGGCAGCCAGAGATCATCGGCATCTAAAAACGCCAGCAATTCCCCACGTGCTTGCTGAATAGCTAATTGGCGGGAGGCCCCTGGCCCCTTGTTGGCATGATTGGGATGTTCCAGGTAATGAATGCGGTCCGGGTGCGCGACCGCGTATTGTCGGGCTGTCTGGCTGCTGCTTTCCTGGGTAGAGCCATCATCAATCAGCAGCAGCTCCCAATAAGGGTATTGCTGGGCCAGCACACTCCCAATAGCCTCGTCCATAAAAGCTGGTTTAGTGTTATAAAATGGCATGATCACTGAGACAACAGGTTGTTGTTTCATTTATCTAAACCCTGTGGTTACCTGGGGTGTTAAAGAATCCCCATATAAATAGTCCAGGCCGAAAGCGGTTACTATGGCCATAATGCGCCTCACTTGCTCCGAGTTTAGATACGTTTGCCAACGATCTAACTGGTTAGCTCCGGTGACAATGGCACTGTCAGGCAAGGAAGTGGTAGAGGGTGTTTTTAACTGGGTTTGTATGGCTGCTGGCACATCCAGGCCCAAGGCCGCAAAAATAGCCGGTATCTCCACTTCTGGTTGGGTACACAAATGTTCATAAAAAACGATCTTGATTTCACCTGGGGCAAATTGGCGTAATGGGATCAGATTGCTAATACACCAGATCAACGCATGTTTGCTCTCTGGAGTATTGGCTTGATAAATGCTATTCATTTGGTTAGCCAGGTAATCGGTAACTAATTTTTCTTGGGCAAGCATCGGTTGCAAATCACCATCAGTTGCCCACCCTAACTGCATCCGGGAAGCGACAACGGCGCAGGGGTGGCGAATGATAAATAGGATAGGGATGGTGGGAAATTGGACGTGAAGCCACTTGAGAAATAAGTTGGCCCTAATTTCTTTGATCAAGCGGCAGCGCGGCCGCAACACCTCTATCTGATGATCGATCCAGGGATCACGGATTTGGCCAGTGAAAACAGTTTGACAAACAGCGTATAGGTCAGGATTAGCTTCTTGCGGCCGCATATACTGAAAATAAGCAAACTGATTAAACGCAGGTACTTTACCTGCATAAAACGGCTCAAACATTATCCGACAGCTATACGGGGCCGCGATCAAATCTCCCAGCCAGGTTGTACCGCTCCGCCCTGTCCCCGCCACCAGGATGGTTCGCTCTATATTCGGGTAATTATCTTGATAGAGAAGGCTGTAAAGCCGTCGCTTCAACCGCAAACGAGCTTTACGATAACGCCACTGCCAGTATTGTTTATTCATCAGTTCTACTCTCGTTCTTGCTGCCCGGTTTTGTGGCTCTGATGGTGATCAATAGTTCGTAATCAGGATCATGATACGCCAGTTGTTTCTGATTTAATTCCTGGAAAGCCAGCCCATGCAGAAAAGCGATGGCGACAAGGACGTTGCCGTAAGCCTGAATATGCAAACGCTCCTGGGAAAAGCCCGCGGCCGCTAACAGTTTAGCCATAGATCGGGTGGTAAACGACCAATAATACCCCCAGCGGTCCATATCATAACGGCTGATTTTGCTGATGCCGGGCACGGTAATCAGGGCTACCCCACCCGGTTTGAGAATGCGGTAGACGGTCCGCAGCGCGGCCGCGACATCAAAGATAGCATTCAGCGTTTGCGTCAGAATCACACAATCAAAGGTGTCACTAGGAATGTTTTCCCCATCGGTCAAATCGCCAATGATGGTCACCTGCTCCCGCTGCTCGGCGACATGAAGAACCACGCTTTCCCTTACTTGCTCGCCGCCAAACTGGTGTGTATACCGGGGCGACCCAATCTCTAACACTTTCCCTTGAATATCTGCCTGCTGCTGCGCCAAAAACCGTTCAATGTAATATCGGTCAATCGGGGATCCTCGCTCCATACCCCAATCCGGGCTAATGGGGCGTAGGCGGCCCAGACTGCCCCAGCGCACCCATCCCACCGGTGGCCAACTGGCATACCGGCTAAGACGGCGGCGCGTCTCTTTACTTAAATAACGTTGTCCTAACTGAACCAGCCATTGCTTCATTGTCTTCTTCCTGATCCGAGCAAAAAATGGTAGCCACGAAGTTCACCAATGACTCCACTGAAAAAAGGTCGTGCAGAGATGTGAAGGCGCAAAATTATCAAAGAAAAATTCGTGTTAATTCGTGAAATTCGTGGCTTCTTTCAGTGGACTCACCAATAGTCACGAATTGGGCGAATCTACTCTGAGCGCCAGCCGGAAACCATTCTGCCTAAACGAGGGTAAGCGGCCACCAGGGGAGTGGTCAGCCCTAATTGCAGGTGCCGCTCGGCCAGCCCCAACAACCCTACCCAGATGACCCCCCCAGCGGTGATGGCGGCGATTAACCCAGGCAGCCCGGCCAGCAGTTGTTGGGCTGCCTGAGCCGCCAGGGCCACAACCCCGGCAACAACCGCAATGACCAAAAAGGGGCGGCCCAAACCGTGCAGTGGGTGGGGTAAGAGCGGCCGCACCAGCCAAAGGCTCACCAGTTGGGAAACAGCCACAGCCGGCAGCCAGGCTGCGGCCGCGCCCACTACCCCATACCGGCCAGTCAAGAACCATGCGCCGATAATTAGACCTCCCGACTGCACCACCTCCACCAAAGCTACCCTGGCTGGCTGCCCGTGGCCATTGAGAATCGGGGCGATCATATCGCCAATCAACCCAATGATATTGACCAGGGCCAGCAGTTGGATAATCAGTACCGTCCCTTGCCAGCTTGCCCCCAACACCTGGGACACCAACGTTGGGGCCAGGATAATGAGCAAAACACAGCCGGGTAAAAGCAGCGCCATCAGGCTGGTGATCATAGCCCGAAAGGCCCGTTCTATCTGTTCACGGCTGTTTTGCAGCCGGGCGTACAAGGGAAAGGCTACCGGACCAATAATCTCACTGGCGATCTCAGCGGGTAAAAAGGCCAGGCTGGCCGCCAGATAATATAACCCCAGTTCGGCGGCCCCCAGTTCGCGGGAGATGACGGCCCGCAAAATAGAGGTCCCGACAATGGATACCAGGCTGATGACGAAGACCCAACGGCCAAATTGAATGAGGGACCGTGCGGCCGCATCCACCCAACGGAGCCGGGGCCGGTAGGGGGCTAACAAATAGGAAAGGACAACCTGGGCGGCCGGCCCGGCCAACCCACCAATGATGAGCGCCCAGACCCCCAGCGGCCGCGCCAGAGCAATCGCCACCCCGGTACTCACCACCGCCTCGCTGATATAAATCCAGGCCAGGCGACGAAATTGTAAGGTACGGGTCAGGTGGGCCGTTTTGATACTGGTCAACGCTTGCAGCAGCGGCCGCAGAGCCAACAGCCGGATCAATGGCACAGCCCGCATATCCCCCATAAACGCCGCCACATAGGGGGCCACCCCTATCACTACCAGCCCAATCAACAAGGCACGGCCTATGCCTACCGTCCAGGCCACATCATAATGGGTTTCATCTACCTCTTGCCGCTGAATCAAAGCCGGCATCATCCCCACCTCAGTCAGGCGGAGCAGAAAATCTATGGCTACGGTAGAAATAGCCAGCAAGCCAAAATCATCTGGGGCCAGCAGCCGGGCCAGCACCACCAGCCGCACCATATAGATGAGCTTGACCGAGCCGTGCTGGATCGCTTTCCAGGAGACTGCTCGCCCTACTTGTTGGCCGGATACACTCCCGGTTTCGTTCTCTTTCGCAGCCATCTCACCTTCGTCAATCGAACTTCCAGTTCGATACGCGATTTAGAAAATCGCGCTACAAATTTTCATTCCCCGTGGCTTTCACCGCTCACGTTTCATGCCGGCAATTATCCCCGGCAGAAGGCCAGTCACATACGCCCGGCCAAACATGGCTAAATCAGCATCCCGCCTGATCGTCCCTTTGAGCCAATAAAAGACAGCCCGGCCATAATGGAGCAAAGCCCGCAGGGCGATGAACCCATCTCCCTGGCGTAAATATTTGCCGTAAAAACCGCCATGGGTGCGGGCGTATGATTGGTATTGGGTCAGCCGCTCACCGGCCGGCCGCCACCCATAATGGTAAACAGTTACCTCTGGGGTGTATTGAATAGGCACCCCGGCCCGCAATGCCCGGTAAGCCCACTCCCCATCCTCAGACGTTCGCACCGTAGGATGTTCGTCAAAGAAGCCGACTTGCTGAAAAACGGCCAGGGATGTCCCCATGTTGCCCCCAGACAGGTTATCAAATTTGAGCCGGGGGCGGCGGTAAAGGGCCGGCGCGGCCGCGTCCACCACTCCAATCACCTCTTCATCCCCTGCGGGCAAGACCCGCCCAGTCACAACCAACGGTGCCTGGACGGCTAGATGAGCCATCATATTTTTTAGCCAGGCTCGTTCCACAAAACAATCATCATCGGTGATAGCCACGTACCGGGTTGTGACCTGAGCCAGCCCCCGGTTAAGGCCGACGGCGCGGCCGCGTTCCGCGGTCGGCAGATACGTTGTGGTTATGCCTGCCGCCTGCAAAATAGCTAACCATTCCGCCACCGCCGGATTCATCCCCTGGTCTACCACGACGACCCCACCCGGCCAGACATCCCCCGCCAAAAGATACGCCAGGCTGTTTTCCAGAATGGGCCGGCCCAGGGTGGGAATCACCACGCTGATCTCCGCCAGGATCGGCTTCGGCGCGGTTGGAGGTCTAAGTGAGTGTAACCAGTTCTTTGCGTCCATTTGTATGGTTATATTTTTCTTATAACAGCCACCGATGAAAGGAGTACGGATGAAGCCATGCAAGTTTCCACAGTTCCTTTTAGCAAAACTATTCAGTCAATAAGTAAATGTAGAAATCAGTATGGCCCACCTGCTGCCAGCCGGGAAGGTGGGCATACGGGGGCACATACTCGGCGACGACGGCTTTGGCCCCCGCGGCCGCAAAATGGTGCAATACCTCGGCCTGGAACGGTTCATCGCCCAACCAAAATGAAGCTGCCTGCCACTCAAACATTTCCCCCACAATTTTTACCCTGGCCAGCCGTGCCCAAAATGCCTCAAACCCATAGCCAATGAGCCCCACCGAATCCCCTGGCTGGACCCCGACCTGGTACAATGCTTCGGCCACTTCACCTGGCCAGGTGGGGCCGCGCCGGGGAGTTACCAGGGGGTCTGGCTGTCGGTTGGCTAAAACCCCGGCCCCTTCCAGATTAAAGGCCATGATTTGCAGCAGAAGAAAGAGAATCATGGCCCCCCCAGTGATGGGCAGCCAGGTACGCCGAGCGGGCAGTTCCGGCGGCCGCACCAATGTCCACCCATCCGCCCAAAGCAGCACTAAAAAGACGGCCACATACCGCTCTTCCACATAAACCAGGGCATATAACCCCAGCGCGGCCGCAGCCAGGAGAATGAATCCATGCCGGCGCAGCCAATCGGTGAGGTGGGGATAACGCGGCCCCGTTACCCCTACCCAAAACAGGGTCAAGGCCACCAACACTCCTGACTGACGGCCAAATAGATCAAAATAAAAGAGCAGGCTAGCTAAAAAGAGACGCAGCTGCGCCCCAGGGTTAAATGGCGTTTGCACCCCTTCATACCAATAAAATGGATCGGTGCTGATGGGGTATGTTCCCCCCACCGGTTGCGCAAAAATGTAGACGGGGGGGTCTTGATGAACCTGACGTGACGGGTGCAGCGGCTGCCCCAAGGGAGCTGGCCCGCCCTGCCAATGGGGGTACGGCAGCCCATAAACGTACCGGACATAGGTAATTGTCCCGGCATCACTGAAGGTGACGCGGCCGCGCATGGTCGAGATCACCCCAATCCAACTGCCGCTGATCAGAAGAAAACAGAAGGCGGAGAGCAAAGTGTGGGTGACATTGTGCCGCCAGGTTCCCTGCCCAAATAGGCTTAACCCCAAAAAGAGAAAAGCCACAGGAAACATAATCGCTTTACTGAGGTAGGCCAGCCCCAAGAGCAGCCCCAACAGCCCGGCGGCTCCCCAACCTCGCTGCTGGTACCGCCCTCGCACCAGCAGCGCGGCCGCGATATACACCAGCCCGGCCATCAACATATCTGGGGTCACGGCCCACAACTCAATCAGCCCCAACGCACTCCAGATAAACAGCCCATACCCCAACCCCCACCAAACCCAATCAGGCCAGCCAGGGGTAGGCTGGCTGCGCCGCACTTCCTGCCAAAACCATTCCCAACATCCCATCGCCCCCAGATAAAGGGCAAAATTAACCCCCTGCACCAGGGCAAACTCCCAGCGCATTCCTGGTTGGAACAGATGCAAAACCAGCCCCAGCAGCCAGGCATAGAGCGGACTCCACACGGCATTGACAGCCAATGACCAGTCGCCCTGCCAAAACGCCTCGCCAATATCCATGTAGCTGATGCCGTCAGCGTTCATGGAGTAGTTGGTGATAGCCGCCCATAGATGAAGCAGCCCCAATACGACGGCCAACAGCCGGAACCCCCATCGCCACCGGTTCAGGGTATACAGCTTTTCGATGGTGTGTTGCAGCTTAAGGTAAACAGTTGCCATAGATCAAATAGGGGTGAAAAGTTCAACGTATTTTTGCACTACTGCGCTGGTGTCATAATGCCGAATGACATGCTTCCGCCCGGCTGTACCCATGTTCGCGGCCGCGACCTCATCATCCAGCAACCGCACTATCGCTTCATATAAGGGGGTAAATGCCCTGGCTGGCACTAAAAACCCATGCGTCCCCGGCGCAATAAGATCGGTTAAGCCACCAACAGCCGTCAGGACGACCGGCAGCCCACAGGCCATTGCTTCCAGAGCGGCGATGCCAAATGCTTCATCCTCTGAGGGCAAGACAAATAAATCGGCCGCCTGTAGATAGGGGGCAACATTCTGAACCGCACCGGTAAAGGTCACGCGGGCTGCTAACCCTTGGGCGGCCACATACGCCCGCAAATCAGCTTCGCAGTTGTGCATGTCTAGGCCACCCTCGCCTACCAGAAGCAAATGGGGGGCAGCTCGCTCCTGGCTAATTTGCCGCCACACTTGCAACAGCAAGGGCAGCCCTTTGTAACTGACCAGCCGGCCGGTGTAAATGATGATTGGCCCCGTCTGGGGCAGCCCTAATTGGTGGCGTAACGCTTGTTTCGCGGCCGCGTCCACCGACGGCCCAAACCGCTCCGTATCCACACTGTTAGGGATGGCGTGAATGGCTGCCTGGGGGATTCCCTGAGCCACCAGTTCATCCCCCAGGGTTGTGGAGATCGCTACAAACCCGTCCGCCCGGCGCAGGAGCAAGTTGCGGCCCCACAAAAACAGCCGAAACGGCCAGGCGGTGAGCCGCCATCCCCTTTGGGCCAACCCGGCCCGGAAGAAGTCGCCGGACATTTCTCCTGTGCTGTCTGCTTTTAGAATACACCGCTTGCCCAGGAGTCTGGCAGCTAATACGGCGGGCACACCCATAAGGCGAAACCCGGCGACAAAGATAAGATCGTAGCGGCCGCGTTCTCGCCACAGGTGGGGCAAACTGGTCAATAATAATCCCCATTTGCGACTGTGTTTATGCCCAACCGGGGGCAGCCGGTGAACCATCACCCCACCAATCATCTCCTGATGGGCTAAACGATTATCCGTTCGGCGGGTAAGCACCATTACCTGGTGCCCCAGGGCCACCAACCCTTCAGCCAGGGCGCGGGCCTGCGTCTCACCCCCACCCACCAGCGGATAATACGTTTCTGTACAAAGGCAAACTCTTACACCCATCAATGTCTACCCACTCCCCATAAAGGAAACCAACATAGATAAAAAACAACCTGTTTACTCTCTTAATCCCTTATCATCCTCCACCAATAGATTCGCCACAGCGATGGCCTGGGCTATCTGCGCCTGGCGGGTAGAGAGAGCTGACAACTGCACACTAAAGAAAATAAACATGGCAAAGAGGAAAGCAAAGGCCAACAAGCTCATCGCCGAGGCGGGGTAAGTGGCCCCCACCAGCCGGGTAACCAAAGCCAGCAGCCAGGGAATGGAAATGAGTAGCATAAAACTAAAAGTAGCCCCCAGCCAGATTACCCCATATACCCCCTGGAGCTTATGCGTCCGCACCAGGTTCAGAATCAAAACACAAAACAACAGCCCCAAAAAATCTATCAGCAAAATCCCTTGTAATGACATGGTGTGTCTCTCCGTAGCGAGTTTGCGAGTGGACGAGTAGCGAGTGAGTCTCTCAATCTCCCATTCCTTCACTCTCTCTTTCTCAACCAGACATCCATCGCCGCAACCAGGGTCAACATCAAGGTCATCAATGGGTAGCGGAAGATGGAGACCCAGGAGTGCATGGATTGACCGTGCTGCCGCTCTTGCACGGTGACGGGTACCTCCTCAATCACAAACCCCAACAGCGACAGGCGGACGATGGTTTCGGTGTGTAAATCCATAAAAGTACGATCCACAATGGTGCGGCATACGCTGGCTCGCATTGCCTTAAAGCCGGAACTGGTGTCATAGATACGCCGCCCAATGAGCAGCCGGGTCAGGTGGGAGAAAAGCCTCTGCCCGGCGGTGCGGCTAAATGGGCCAATGTAAGGCCGGCCGCCACAATAACGTGAACCAATCACCATATCTGCCCGCTTCGCCTCCAGGGCCTGCACCAGCAAGGGAACATCTTCTGGCTGGTGCTGCCCATCGGCATCCAGGGTGACAATGGTTTCATATCCGCGCAGCAGGGCGTATTTCATGCCCGTTTGTAAGGCCAGCCCATACCCCAGATTGCAAGGGAGATGAAGCAGTCTTTCCCCTAACGTTCGCACAACCTGGGCGGTGTGGTCGCTGGAACCATCGTTGATGATCACCCGGTCATAGTGGGGCACTACCTGGCGCAGCCGCTCTATCACCTGGGTAATAGATTGCCCTTCGTTATAGGCTGGGATAAGAATGATGGTTCGAGAGGTCATGGATCATTTAGAGATTAAGAGACAAAGAGACAGGGAGACGCGGAGACTATTTACGCGCAAACTCGCTGCTCGCCCACACGCTAACGCACCGCTCGCCGTGCCCAAAGGGTGAAAATGTCCCGCAGTGACGGGTCGCGGTATAGGTTGCCTTTGGGGCCGGTTTGCGGCCGCAGCACCGCTGTCCCTGCCTTCATCTGCAAAATGGCCTGCACATACAGGTCAAGCCCTACCTGCTCTAAAGCCTGCCATACCTGCCCTGGGGTGCGGCCGCCAATTATCACTTCTCCTTCCTGAACAATTTCACCTGTATCCAGCCCGGCATTGATTTTCTGAATCGTCACTCCAGCCGTCTTTTCCCCGTTGTACATAGCCCAAAAGGCCGTCTTTTTGCCCCGGTATTGGGGGACTTTGCCATGATGAATGCCCAATGTGCCCAACCGGGGCAGATTGAACAAGGCCGGTTTGAGAATGGGGCTGCCATAACTCAATCCCAAGTCAGCGTCAAACTGTTTTATCTGGGCCAGCACCGTTTCGGCATGTATATTGGGGATGGTGTGCAGGCGGCCGCGTACCTGTTTGAGCTGACGGCTGAGGCTCATCTCCTGACGCGGCCGCTGCAAAAAGCGCAATAAATGCCCTCCAGCATTCGCCAACAGCAGGGGAATTGCCAACAAACCCCGCCGCCGCCATCGATCCTGAACCGCCGCCCACCAGCCCCACCGGGCCGTCTGGCAAAAAACCGCCACCAACTCAATCTCCGGCTCTTGCTCCAGGCAGACCATAAACCGTTTCACCCCATACTCTAGAGTTGGGCCACTGGTAAACAGCACCACCCGAATTGATCGGTCAACGATAGGCGTCATCTCCGTAGCCCCCTTTGCCACAACGCCACAAGCTGGTCTTTTCTCTTCTTAAGCAGCGGCTCTAAACGGTGGGCCAGGCGAATCCAGGTTACGGCATTGGTAAAAATCGTATGGCTCGGATACGCCGGGTCATACGGTAAAAACATCTCCGGGGCCTGGCTGACCGCATCTAACAACTGCGGGGTCAGGTTAGGGCGAGTTTGCCAGGGGTAAAATCGGGTGGTCTGGCTGGTAAAACAGGCCAGGGCCGCCCGCTTTTGCCCGGCCACCTGGCTAATGTCCAGGCGAAGGAGATGACCAGGGCGGATATAGGCCCGAACATCCTGGCGTGGCAGCAGCCGCCAATGGTGATAAATAAAATATTCCACCACCTGACCTGTGTATCTCCCCTGCTGGTGGGCGTCAAGCAAAACGTGGTTCAGGGCCAGATGATCGGGGTGGCGATCATAGCGGAACGGGATTAACAGTTGTGCTGGTTGGATGCGGGTCAGAGCTGCCTCAACCTGCTGCTGTAGTTCGACTTTATGTTGTCGTAAATGACCGTCTGGCAGGTTGAGAAAATAGATATTCTCATCAGGAATGCCTAGCAGCCCCATAGCCCGACGCGCTTCTCCTACCCGGATCGTCCCTAATTGAGGATCGGCCATATCGCGCCAGGGCAGCAGTGGGGCTGGCGACCCTTGCCCATCGGTGGCATATAAGACGTGAACCTGCTGCTTGTCTGGCAGTAGAGCTAATAGACCGCCACACCCCAGGACACAATCATCCATATGGGGTACGGTGAGCAAAATCGGGCCAGGAAAAAAAGTGTTCAGGTCAAGCATTGAGTTTCGAGTTTCGAGTACCGTACAAGTCAACTTCTTGTACCGAAAACAAGGAGTGATCCACAGATGACGCAGATTTTCACCGATGGCTTAAAAATCTGTGTCCATCTGTGACATCTGTGGATAAATCTTTTCTGGCTTGTCCAGGCCTGGGGAAATAGATTCCAGGCAAGTCATAATTTTCTGGGCACAGGCGGGCCAACTAAACATGGGGGCACGAGCCAGTCCCCGGGCCGACAAGGCCGCCTGCTGGGCCGCATCAGTGAGAACGGTGTGGAGCGCGGCCGCGATCTCAGCGGGGTTTTGCGGGTCCACCAACAGGGCTGCATCCCCGGCAATCTCTACCAATCCGTTCACATTGGAGGTGATGATGGGTGTGCCACAACACATCGCTTCGGTCAAAGGAATAGGAAACGCCTCTAAATTAGACGGGTACAGATAAACCGTGGCTAAGGCGTAAACAGCCGGCATATCCGCCTGATCAATCCAGCCGGGAAACAAAATATCCTCGCCATAACCCGTCTCCCCCAGGCGATATTCCTGGTAAAACAGGTGACAATCTTTGCCCCCAATGACCAGGGGAACAGGGTGGTCGGCTTGCTGATGATACTGCCCATAAGCGGCCAACAGGTGGGCCAAATTTTTACGCCCATCTCCCTGCCGTTTGGTCAGGGTGAGAATAAACGAGTTGGGCAGGTGATATTTGGCCCGCACCCGTGCCAACTCAGCCGGGTCGGTAATGGGCTGGAAATGGCGGGCCGGACCAAAATAAATGGTTTCGATTTTGCCCGGTGGCAGCTTGAGTACCTGGTAAAAATTGTCTGTCGTAAGCTGGGAGACGGAGATAACTCTGGCACATTTACGGAAATAGTGGGGCATCACCGCCCGGATGTAGGCGACATCGAGCCAATGGTAATAGATGGCCTGATCGGGCATGAACCAATCTGCCCCGTGAACGACCATGACCGCCTGGCACGGGGCCAGCAGGGGGGCGGTGAATTTGGGGTGCAGGATGACATCCAGCCGATCCCGCCAGCAGGCCCACGGGATGGCGATTTGGTCCCAGTATAGTTTGTTGCGGCCGCGCACAACCCGCTCGGTGACATTGGCCTGATGGGCAAAGCGGCCGCGGTGAGCCGGGTTTTGGTAATAAAGGACAAACTGATGAGCTGTTTCCAGACGCAGCAGCTCCTCCACCAGGTTGCGGGTATACACCCCCACCCCCCCCTTTTCATCATAAGCCCTCAGCATGAGACCAATTCGCATAATTGCTTTCCCCAAAAAAGTAACCGGGTAACCCTTGTGCCCTCTCTGGTCACATCTCACGTTTCACGGATCACGTACCGGGTCAGGGAGAGTAACACCAGGGCAAAGGCCGATTCGGTGAGCAAAGTCCACCAATGGCGCGGACTCAGCAGACCGTCTGACCAATGCAGGCCATAAAAGAGAAGCCAGGGAAATTGATACCGGTCGCTGGTAAAGGGCCAGAACGCCATCACCCCGCGACCAATAGTGGCACTATCCATGAGAATGTGGAGCAGATAAGCGGTGAAAGCGGCCGCGAACCAGTAACGAAAGCGGCCGCGCCCATACCAGGTGATTAAGGTGGCGAAGAGAGTAGACGCGGCCGCGCCAGCCACGACACTATGGGTCAAATTGTTATGAAAGCGGCCAAAATCCCCGGCCACCAGCCCCACCAGCGAATCCATATCAGGCAGTAAAGAAAAACCAACGGTGACCAATGCCAATGCAGGCAGCGGCCCGATTCGTTCCGGTGGACTGGCTGTAACATAACGCCGTCCCACCCAATAAAGGGCAGCTCCAGCGGCAACATGGGCAATCGGTGAAGGCATGACAGCTCCTAAGTTCCGGCAAATTCCCCGGCATTTTGCCGGATCAGTTCAATATGGATAAACAGGCTGTAAATAAAAACGACGACCCCTATCATTTCGGCCATCTCTTGTAAGGTCGCCACCACACCCCGCAGCAAAACTGCTTCCAGGTGATAATCCATCAAATACGCACTAATCATTTCTAGCCCCAACCCACCGCCTACACACAAAATGGCCGCGACTAGAAACAAGGTGCGGGTAGGTTCAGGCAAACGAAGCCAAAAACGGAAGTAACTCAATCCCAGGATGAAGATGATAACCCAACCGACAATGACCCAGGGGAAATGAAAAATCCCGCGCGGTTCCAGAAAATCAACCATAGGTATTTCCAGGGTATGATCATGAATGGTCGCCACAGCATCAACCGATAGGAAAAGAAAGATGGCCGCGATAACCTGCCAGGGTAGGGCTGGCAGTCGCCGCCGCTTTTGCTGCCCGGCGATGTGCAGCAGCAGGACGCTGGCGATGAGAAAGAGTAGAGAGATGAACCAGGAAGGGATGTTGCGCTCATCCCCCAGGTTAAACAGGCGCACAAATTCCACAAACCGGTCGCGGCCGTAAATAAATTGTAGGATATGTCCCCCCACACTGATACCGGAAAGCAGCAGGGTTAGATAAAATAGCACCCGCGCCAGCCAACCAGGATCAACCGCGATGGTAAGGGAGATAGGATGGGATTGTTTTTTCAGATTGTTTAACCAATTCATCAATAAAAAACCTCGTTATACCTGGGCCACGAATTAGCCCAAACTGGAAAAATAAATTCGTGCCATTCGTGACCGATCTTCTGGCCCACTGCTCACTAATTACGGCTTACGGCTTCCCCCCTGAAACCGCCGGGCCGCGGCCGCGTCACTCATCAGCAGCCAGTTCCCCATGGCCAGCACATCCAGATTCCCCGCCAAAAAGGAGCGGATCGCATCCTGGGGGGTGCAGACAATCGGCTCACCGTGCATATTAAAGCTGGTGTTGATGAGGGAAGGGATACCGGTACGCCGGTGGTACGCTGTCAGGATGGCATAAAAATCTGGGGCGGTCTCTGGGTCTAGCAGCTGCGGCCGCGCCGTGCCATCCACATGCACCACCCCCGGCGATTGCGCCCGCATCTGGGGAGTACAATCAAAAGTGATCGTCATAAAGCGGGCCGGGTCTTCGGCCCCGCTCAGGTTTTCATAGCAGGCCGAAGCATGTTCCACCAGCGTCGCCGGAGCAAAGGGCATAAATTCGGTCCGTTTCAGATGCTCGTTGAGCCAATCATTGACCGATGGGTCGGTGGTCTGGTACATGATTGAGCGATGACCTAAAGCACGAGGGCCGTACTCCATACGTCCGGTGAAGCGGGCTACCACAAACCCTTCGGCCAGCAGAGCCGCTATTTGTTCGGGCATGTCCGACAGATACACGGCAGACAAGTTCGCGGCCGCAACGGCCTGCTCAATCTCCTCATCACTGTAGGCCGGGCCAAAATAAACATTGGCCAGCCGTTGGGGAAGCAGGGGCGCGGCCGCGTGGGGCTGTTCACTCAGGGCGGCCATAGCTGCCCCCACCGCCAGACCACTATCATCCATCGCCGGATGAACAAAAAAACGGTCTACCTCTGGCAGCTCATGGACCCGCTGGTTAAATTTCACATTGGCAAACACCCCCCCGGCCACCACAATGTGGCGCAGCCCCGTTTTTTGCTGCCAATGCCGCACAAAAGCCAGGCCCACCTCTTCTAAGATAAGCTGCACACTGGCAGCCAGATTAGTCGGATCAAATGGGGTGGGCAGCCGTTGGCGAATCGCTTTGATGGCTGAATGGTAATACATGGGCACTTTATAACGGATGTGGCCGGAGGGGGTGCAGCCGATGAACTGGCGCAAAATATCGGCATAAACGGGTTCGCCCAAAGCTGCCAGGCCGGTGATTTTGCCTTCATCCTTCTCGGCCCGAAAGCCGCAAATTTCGGTTACGTAGGAGTAAAAGTTGCCCAGGGAGTTAAAGCTGTCTACTCCGGCTAGTTTGGTCAGACGGCCGCCTTGCCCCAGGTACACACTGCCTGATTGGCCATCTCCCCCCCCATCCAGGGTAATGATTAACGCCTCGTCCATGCCGCCGGTAAAATAGGCGGTGGTGGCGTGGCAGTAATGGTGGTCGTAATAACGGATGGGTGCGGTGAGGCCATATTGTTCACGCAGCAGGAGGGGGAGTTGGCGCGGCCGCTCACGGGAGCGCAGCCGTTTAAGTTGATGATGCAGCTTCCAGGCCAGGGGGAAGCGGCCGGCGATGGGGGCTAGAGCTGCGCTCAGATTATCAAACCGGTATGTTTTCAGAGCATCCTGATCGGTAAACCATCCCTTCCAGGGAATCGGCTCCGGCTCATAGACACACACCTCTTGGGCGACAGCTACCTGATCCACTTCTTCTGGCTTCAGGCCGGCCTGGGCCAGCACCCATTGAATCGCTGTCCTGGGCATCCCGCTGGCTAACTTCATCCGGCACAGCCGCTCCTCAGCCACCGCGGCCACAATTTCCCCATCCCGCATAATGGCCGCAGTCGAAGGTTTACTATCAATAATGCCTAAAACGATCATAGATTATCCTTACCCATCCCTAACCTGGACATGCTAGAAGAGATTTATCCACCGATGTCACAAATGGACACAGATGTTTAAGCCCTCGGTGAAAATCTGCGTCATCTGTGGATCACTCCTTGTTTTCTGTACAACTACGCCAATTTGAAACTCGGAACACGAAACTCGGAACTCATATACATCTCCTGCCAGATGGTTAAATTAAGCAGCATCCAGAGCCGAACGTGGTGATCTACCTGGCTGTTTCGGTGTTCTTCTAACAAGCGACGAATGTAACCAGCCTCAAATAACCCTTCTTGAACCAATGGTGAATTGAGCAGGGTTCGCTCTAACATGGGGTACAGTTCGCCGCGAAACCAATAAGCAATGGGGAACATAAACCCCTGTTTGGGCCGCTGCACGATGGCTGGAGGTAAATATTTTTGGGCCAACTGGCGCAGGCTGTATTTGAGGACGCGGCCGCGTACCTTCATCTGAGCCGGAAAAGCAGCCAGATACGCCACCAGTTCATGATCCAGAAACGGGGAGCGGGCTTCCAGGCTGTGGGCCATCGTCATCCGGTCAGTCAGCATAAGCGAATGTTCCGGCAGCCGGGTTACAATATCGGTGTACAACATACGGTCCAGCGGATCATCAGCCGGGGCCTGGGTATACGCCTCTATTAAAATATGGGCTGCATCCTGGTCCCTTACCATTCGTCGAAAAGCCGGTGTGTACAAGGCGGCTTTGTCTTGCCGGTTGAAGCGGAAAAAGGCGGTGGCTTCGGCATAACGGGCGGCCGCGTCCGGCGCCAATGAGAGTTGGTTCAGCCAGCGGGCTTTTTGGCTCAAACTTTTGTAAGCAAAATTTTCCGGCAGCCGGGACAATATCCCCCCCACCACCTGTTGGCGCAAAAAGTGCGGCAAGCGGGCATATAGATTGACATAACGCTGGCCGCTGTACCGGTCAAATCCAGCGAACAGCTCATCTCCCCCATCTCCCCCTAACACCACTTTGACATGCCGGGCGGCTAAAGCGGCCGCGTAATATTGACAGGCGGCAATCGGGTCTGATGGCTCATCCAGATGCCAGATCATTTGCGGCAGCAGGGTGATCAAATCGGCCTGAACACAATTTTCATAATGCTCTGTCCCAATAGCCTCAGCTACCTGACGGGCATAGGGCAGCTCATTAAATGATTGGTTTTCGACGCCAATGGCAAATGTTTTCAACGGGGTGTTGTCAGACCGGGCCATGAGGGCTACTACCATGCTAGAATCCAGACCCCCACTGAGAAAAGCCCCTACGGGCACATCGCTGACCTGATGAGAGGTGACCGCCTGGGTCAAATTTTCTTCCAGGCCGGTCAAAAAAGCGTCTTCGGACAGAGCCAGCTTTTCCCGGAAGGAGAGCTGCCAATAACGCTCCAGCCGTATCTCACCCTCTTGCCAGATGAGCCGGTGGGCCGGGGGCAGCTTGTGGATGTGCGGCAGCATGGTGTGGGGCGGGGGCAGGAAGCGCAGGCTGAGGTAATAATCCAGGGCGATGGGGTTAAGGGTGCGCGGCCGCGTATCCACCGCCAACACCCCTTTCATCTCCGAGGCGAAAGTGAACCGCTCCCCATCCTGGCTGTAAAAAAGGGGTTTCTGTCCCAGCCGGTCACGTACCAGGAGTAATTTTTGCTGCCGCGTGTCCCACAGGGCAAAAGCAAACATCCCATTCAGCGGCTCCATACAACGATCCCCCATCTCTTCATACAGATGGAGAATCACCTCACTATCACTGGCGGTGCGGAAGAGATGCCCCCGCTGCTGCAAGGCGTGGCGCAGGGCGCGGTAGTTATAAATTTCCCCATTGACCACCAGCCATACCGTCTCATCCTCATTGGCCAGGGGCTGATGCCCCCCTACCAGGTCTATGATGCTGAGGCGGCGGCTGCCCAACCCGGCACAGCCGGCCACCACCACCCCTTCATCATCCGGCCCCCGGTGACGGATGGGGTGCAAGATGGCTTGAATGGTTTGCGGCCGCGGCCCAGCCGGGTCTATCTGTCCACCAATTCCACACATAATTGCTCTGACTCGTGATAGATAAAGCGTGAGGCGTGAGGTATCTCAGCACGCCTCATTCATTTTTTGATGGCTGTAACTGACAATTTATAGGCATATTTTTTAGCGATGCTTTCTGGCAGCAGGTTGTAAACCGGGCGCAGCCCATATTTGTACAGGGCTGCTTTCACCCCATCCCGGCGCACCGGCAGCAGGCGATGATGCTCTTGCACCGCCTCCACAATTTCATATCCGGTAAAAAAAGCCAGGATCTCTTTCTCAGTGTAAAAGGTGTTGACCGGGGGGTCTTCCTCTTTATATTCGATATTCTCTCGCCCCCAGGTGTGCAGCAGGTACATCCAGGAAGGTTTGCGGTAAAAGTGGGAGATGATGGCGCGGCCGCCGGGTTTGAGAACCCGCCGCGCTTCCTGAATGGCCCGGTAGGTGTCTCCGGTGGCGTGCAGCACCCCATTGGACCAGACAGCATCAAAGCTGTTATCAGGGAAAGGGAGTTCCAGGGCGTTGGCGGTGCGAATCTCCTCTGCCTGAACGTTTTCGACGGCAAAATGGCGGCGGGTCATCTCCACCGCGTTGGGCGTCAGGTCGGTGGCCGTGACTTTGACCCCTCGTTTGAGGAATTCCAGGCTGTCGTACCCCATGCCGCAGCCTATTTCCAGCAGATGTTTACCCTGGAGCAGCCGGGATTCTCGTTCAATCCGCTCCATGATCCAGGGGAACTTATATGGGTTCATCCAGGGGCGGATGTGGGCGAAAAATGTTGGTGTGCCTGGTTCAATGCTGTGATCGGTCACGTATTGGAATCCCAGAGTATGGCTATTCCAATAATCATGCACCGCTTTAACAGTCTGTTCTAATGATTTGTCCATCATGTTCTCCTCTTAAAATAAGGATGAATTAGGAATTAGGAATTAGGAAAGGGTCTCACGCACTGTCTTGGCTAACCCCTGGTATAAATCAACCTGGGGATTGAAGCCCAGATCGCGGCGGGCTTTGCTGATGTCATAGGCGTTGTTTTTGCGGAAAAAGTCCAGGGTACGCCGGGAGATGGGGGGCTGTTTGCCTGACGGTTTATAGGCGATTTCTAGCATTATTCCGGCCAGTAAGCCCAGAGCCAGAGGGAGCCGCAGCCGGGGTGGGTTGACGCCTTGCACCTGCGCGGCCGCGACCAGCAGCTCTCTGATGGTCACTGGCTTTTCCCCGGCAATAAAATATAGTTCACCGGCAGCCCCGTGCGCGGCCGCAGCCTCTAAACCGGCCAGGGCATCCTCAATATAGATCGGGTGGCGCAGCGTCTGCCCATCGCCAAACAGGATAAACCGCCTCTTTTTAATGGTACGAAGCAGTTTGGCCGTGCGGGGGCAGCGGGGGCCATACACCCAGGCCGGCCGTATCACCACCACGGGAAACCCTGTTTCTTGAGCATAGGCCAGAGCAGCCTGCTCCCCGGCCAGCTTTGTCTGCTCATAAATATTGGTCGGGTGGCAGGGAGTCGTTTCATCGGCAGGCGGGTTGGGCAAATCACCAATGACCCCGTTGGTACTGCAATGGATAAACCGACGCACTCCGGCCGTATGGGCTGCCCGCACTAGCTCCAGGGTGGCGGTCACATTCACTTCATGGTAATAAGCGGCGGGCAGGCTGGTATCCAGGTGGGCACTGGCCAGGTGGTAGACGACATCTACCCCAGTGACGATTTGTTGGCGCAGAGCCGGGTCTTGCAAATCCCCCTTAATCATTTCCAGGTCAGGGTGCGCGGCCGCGTGTTGCCGCCGCTCCAGGTATAAATCCACTGATCTCACCTGGTGCCCCTGGGCCAACTGGCTATCCACCAGATGACTGCCTATAAAGCCACCACCGCCGGTAATAAGTATGTTCATAATGCGAGTAGGCGAGTAGGCGAGTCTCCAGTCTCTTAATCGCCCAATATCTCACTCCTCACTCCTCACTCCTAATACAATAACCGCATTATCCCCAGAGGGTGATAACAGGGTATCTAAGCGGCTGATCAGGCGCATAAACGGGTAGGCCAGGCTATATAACCGGTAAGCCAGACCGTGGGTTTTTAATTCGCGGCCGCTGGTGGGAGCGATTTGTCCCTCGGCCGCTTTGCCTTTTTTGCGGGCCAGTACAAAGACATATCCAAAGTTGATGATCAGCTCCATCATTTCGGTAAAGAAGCGGGAGTATCCCCCCTCAGCCTGGGGAATGAACCCACCCTGGCTGAGGCTGTGCCGCAGTTCGACCAGGGTGTAGCCAGCGCGGGTGTGGCCGTATATCTCTGGGGTCATGCCTACCTGCCATTTGATCCGGTTGGCTAAGAGGCGGGGGTCCCCATTCGGCACGGTGACTAGAGCGAACCCTTGCGGCCGCAGCACCCGGCGCACCTCACGCAAAAAAGGTTGATCCTCAACCAGGTGTTCCAATACATCAATCGCCACCACCCCATCAAACTGCCCATCAGCAAAAGGGAAGGCGGCCTCTGATAATTCATGCACCGGCTCTCCCAAGAACGCAGCCATCTCAGCCAGGTTATCCCCGATCACATCTCCCCATGTCCATTCTCCCCCCTGGGCACGAAAATAGTAGTTCAAGGCCCCATTGTTATCGCCACAGGTGACTAGCAAACATTGTTTGCCGGTGACATCACCTAGCAAAGCCAGCATCGCTTCTAGCTTTAACTGCTTTTTGAGTGAGCGGCGGAACATTTGTAACTGCCAGTCGGCTGTTTCAGGCGTAGATTTCATGGTTAACCTTGTCAATAGGGGGTTCGGGCAGGGCGGTGGGGTCAAGAAGGGGGTTAAGGTGACAGTAATACAGGTAGGCGGCCACAACCTCTTCCTGGCATTGTTGATCATCCCAACCCAACTCCCCGGCCATCAGGTGAGCACACCGCCACAAAGCCGCCTCATCCGGCAGGCCGGCCACCCCCAACTCCGTGCGCCGCAGCAGCACATCTAACAATGTTTGAGCCATCTCACAGCGAACGGCATGAATGATTTCCGCGGCCATCACATCACTGCGGACAGTAACCGGCTGCTGCCAGCGGGGTTCTTCATCCAGATAAGCCAGAATCGTTTTATAAGTGGTGCCGTAACTGTGAACCAGATGGATCATCTGCTCTCGGCGCAGCCTGGCCGGCCGGTCAGCAACGGTTTCGATCATAAACCGGGCAAACGATTCCATGTCTCCACCCCAGAGGGGGTTGTGGCTGGTACGACCAGCCACGAACGGGTAGTTGAGCTTTTGATAAGCCAGATCAACCGCTTTTTCGGCGGTATAGCGGGCGGTCGTGTATTTCACCCCCACGATAGTGAGCAAACCGGCCAGACCCTCTTCCTGGGCGTGGTCATGGAGTTGGCTCTCCCGAACCAACTGCACTGTATCAGCCCGGCCTTCCTGGGGGGCGGCGGGCAGATACCCCCGCTGAATGTGGTAAACATCGGCCAGAGTCAGGTGGGCGGTAGGGATAGCGTGGTTGATCTCATCAAGCCAGGATTGGATGAGTTCTGGTTCCGGGCGGTAATTTTCAGGGGGGCCGGCGAAATGGGCGTGGAAGGTGCCGATGATGGAGCAGCGCTGCCAGGGGGTGATGAAGAGGGTGCGGCCGCGTTTGAGCGGATACCCTTCGGTGTCGGTGCCAGCAAAGTGGCCAGGGACGCCAGCGGCAACATCATCCCAAAGCTGCCGGGTTACCAGGTTGCAAGCCACGGAGCGGTGGAAGCGGGGGTGTGGCTGGATATGGGGTAAGGTGGCTAATAATTCATCGGTCCAGACGCCGGTGCAGTTAATGACCAGCCGGGCGGTGATGGGGAAGGTTTCGCCGGTCAGAAGATCGCGGGCGGCCGCGCCGATGACCCTGTTCCCCTCTGTGAGCAGCCGGGTGATGGCCACATAGTTGGCTAAAACAGCTCCCCGTTCGTTGGCTCCCAGCACAAAGGAGAGGAGCAGCCGTTCGGAGTTGACCATTTGGGCATCGCGCCAGAGGATGGCTCCGGTCATAGGCACATGGGCCAGGGCGGGGATGCGGGAGAGGCATTCTTCACGGGAAAGGATGCGGCCGCGGGGCAGCTGCCGGTGTTCATCTAACTCGGCGTTCCGGTTCATGCTCAAAAAATCATTGACACTTAGGGCTGTAGCCATCGTAAACCGGTTACGGCTCAGGCTTTGGTCCGTAGGCAGCACACAGGGCAGGGGGTGGACCAAATGGGGGGCAATTTTTAACCAGGTTGATCGTTCCTGGCTCATTAACGTGACCAGCCAGGGGTTGGCATCCTGGATATAGCGCAGCCCCCCATGGATAATCTTGAGGCTGTTGGCTGAGGTCTCGCCGCCAAAATCTCCTTTGTCTACCAGGGCTACGGAAAGGCCACGCAGAGCGGCATCCCAGGCCACGCAGGCCCCATAAATCCCCCCGCCGATGACGAGGAGATCGAAGGTGTGTTCTTTCAGGGTAGTTATATCCCGTTGCATGGTGAGTGATGCGTGATACGTGAGTTGCATTTGGTCACGTTTCACGCCTCTTTTCGAGCGAAGGCCATGAGGTGCCAACCCAGCGGCCGCGTCATGGCCTGGGGCAGGCGATTAAACAGCCCCACAAATAGTTCATTAAATAGGGTAGCTTTCCATCCTTTGTGCAGTTTAGTCTTCACCGGGAACCGTTCGGGCACGATCTTTACCTGGGCAAATGGAGCCAGCAGCCGCCGGAACTCTTTAAGGCTGTATTTACGCAGCACCGGGGCATCGGCGTGTTCCAACCCCACATTCATCAATTTGGAAAGGGCGTTGAGCCAGGAAAGCCGGTTGTATACCATGAGGATAGCCTGACCTTGCGGCCGCAGCACCCGGTGCATTTCGGCGATCATCGCTTCGGGGTGGGCTGTATACTGCACCACCCCATGGGCATACACCAGGTCAAAACTGTTATCAGCAAAACCGATCTCTTCCCCATTCATCACCTCTAGCCGGGCGTTTATCCCCTGTTGGGCCATGTTTTGCCGGGCCAGATCAAGGGCGATTGGGGAGAGGTCAATGCCGGTCACATTGGCCCCTCCCTGGGCAAAACGGGCTAGATCAAGACCCACACCGCACCCCACTTCCAACACTGACTGCCCAGGATACCCGGCAAAATTTACCAGGCGAGGCAAATAGTGCAGTTTATCGAACCGATATTTATCCAATTGGGCAAAAAATTCCCGGCTGCCCAACGGAGCGGTGGCAATTTCCAGGTCGTGGATGTGGGTGTCCCAGTAAGTGGCGATGGCATCAAGAGTAACATCCATAATGATTATTTAAGTCTGGTATTTTTTAATCTAACCACTGGTTATTAGTGTGTTGGTAGTGTATTGGTTATTAACAGTGGTGAAATCAATTTTCGCCAGAGTCCAGATGGTTAGTGAGCGGGTGAATGGTTAAGGGTACTGTGCCATAGCTCCAGGACCATAAGTGCCCAAAGGCGGTGGCTGTGGTTGACGCGGCCGCTTTGATGTTCTGTCAGCCAATGAGACACCGTTTGTGGCTGAAAGTAACCCCGCCGCCGAATGGTTTCTGGGGTGAGTAGATCAAGCATAAGCGGCCGCAGTGGACCATTCAACCAATGTTTGAGGGGGATACTGAACCCCTGCTTCGGTTTATGCAGTACCCGGTGAGGCAGCTGCCCTTGCATGACCTGACGCAAGATTCGTTTGGTTTGACCGCCAGCCAGTTTGAGGTATGGGGGAAGGTTGAGGGCCAGGGTGACGATACGGTAATCGAGCAAGGGGACACGGGCTTCCAATGAAGCAGCCATGCTGGCGCGATCTACTTTGGTGAGAATGTTTTCAGCCAGATAGGTTTTCAAATCAACATATTGTTGTTGGGCCAGTGGGTCTCGCCCGGCGGCCTGGTGAAAAGCGGCAACCAATGGATCAGCGGCCGCGCACCCTTCTAGCTGTTTCCGCAGGTCTGGCTGGTAAAGGCGAGCTTTATCGCTGGCGGCCATGAACATCATCCAGCGGGTATGCTGCCATTCCGCGGGCAGGGCGGCTCCTTCGGCAAAACGTTTGCTTTTGTTAATGATCCCTTTTTTGGCCGGCTGCGGCCGCAGCCAATCTAACAATCCTGGTATCCTCTTTTGCCGCCAGGAAGTGGGCAGCCAACGGTAATACCGATCCATCTGCTGGGCTATGTAACTATCATACCCGGCAAACAGCTCATCGCCCCCATCGCCGGATAAGACAACAGTCACATGCTCCCGGGCCATTTTGGAAACCAGGTAGGTAGGGAAAATGGAAAAATCGGCCAGGGGTTCCCCCAGGTGGGGAATCAACTGTACGGCCAGGTCAGCGATGTCGGGGTGGAGAACCTGGGCATGATGATGGGTGGCAAAATGGGTAGCGACGGCGGCCGCGTCCCCTAGTTCGTTATACGTTTCATCAGCAAACCCCATAGAAAACGTCCACACCGGCTCCGTCATCAAACGGCTCATCTGGGCCACCACAGTGCTGGAATCAATTCCACCGCTGAGAAACGCCCCCAGCGGTACATCACTGACCAGACGCAGCCGTACCGCATCTTCAAGCAGCTCGGCTAACTGCTCCTGGCAGGCCATCGGGTCAGATGGTACCGGTACTTCTGGTACGTCCCAATAGGTCTCCTGGTGCAGGCGGCCATCGTGAAAGGTGAGCCAGGTGCCAGCCGGTAATTTAGCGACCCCAGCCAAAATGGTGCGTGGGGCCGGGATATATTCCAGGGTTAAAAATTGATCCAGGGCGACACAATCAACCTGGCGCGGTACCAGAGGGTGGGCTAACAAGGCCGGCAGTTCTGAGCCAAACACGAACTGCTGTCCATCACACCAGTAGTAGAGCGGCTTAATGCCGATGCGGTCACGGGCCAGGAAGAGGGTTTGCCGGGTTTCATCCCAGATGGCAATGGCAAACATACCATTGAAATGGTGCAGGCAGTCTGGGCCATATTGCTCATAAGCGTGAATAATCACTTCGGAATCACTTTGGGTGGTGAAGGTGTGCCCAAGCTGTTGTAAGCGGCCGCGCAGCTCCCGGTAATTGTAAATTTCCCCATTAAAAACCAACCAGAGGGTGCCATCTTCATTGGTCATAGGCTGCTGCCCGGTGTCCAGGTCAATAATACTCAGGCGGCGCATGGCCAGGTGAGCGGGCGCGGCCGCATAATACCCCTCATCATCCGGGCCACGGTGAACCAGGGTGTGGCACATCCGCTGTAATACAGGGGATGGCTCAGGAAGAGGGGAATGAACAAAGCCACAAATGCCGCACATAAGGGAGTTTCGAGCTTCTAGTTTCGAATTAGCCCAACCATAATCGTGATCGCTATCGTATTCGTAATCATATTCACACTCGCCGCCAAAGGTATCATTCTCCAGACAGGAGAGATTGGTAGGCTGTATCCATCTTTTGCTGATACTGGCTAAAACTATATTGTTCCTGAGCCAGGCGGTGGGCCTGCTCTCCTAACCGCCGCCCTAAATCCACATCATGAAGAATCGCCAAAATCCCTTGGGCCAATGATTCCTTCGTTGGTTGAACCAGATAAGCGGTTTCATCACTCAGCACCTGCTCATGAGCAGGGAGCCGGGTAGCCACAATGGGTTTACCCGCATGTAAATAGCTGTAAATTTTGAGGGGGACAGAGGTGCCTTCTACTCTCGGTGAGACGAGTATGGCCGCCATATCCAGATAGGCCAGAGCGACTTCAGGGGAAACGGTGCCCACAAAATGGACGGCGGCCCCATCAGGCATGGGTGGCAGAATGGTCTGCTGCTGCTCAATTTGTCTTGGTTTGCCCCCTACTAAAACAAATTGGGCTTCTGGTTGCTGCTGCCACACCAGGGGGGCACTCTGTAGCAGCAGGTCAAGCCCCTGGTACCGTTCAAAGGTACCGGTGTAGACGATGAGGGGTTTGCCCTGCTGATGGGCCTGGTGGATTTGCGGCCGCGTTTGCGCCGGCGTCCGACCATTGTGGCTGGTATGCAGGGCAATATTCTCAATACGATATTGGTTGGCCTGGGGATTGATCTGTTGGACAAGCTGCTCCAGGTCTTGCCCTACAGTTAGCACCATATCACAGCTGTACAGCACCTTGTGTTCTAGCCAGGTAAACAGCCAGATAAGTGGCCGATAATTGCCAAAGGCAAAATTTTGTAACTGTTTAGGTAAGCTAGAGTGCATATCATAGACATGACGCACTTTAAACAGCCGGGCCAGGGGCATGGCAAAAAAGGCGGCTTCTTCGTGGGAATGGATGACATCGTAGCGGCCGCGCCAGAGTAATTTAATAACCAGCAGCAATAGCAAAAAATCCAAAACTGGTTTGGCCCATGATGGTCCCACCTTCACCGAACGGATAAAAGGGACACGGGGGATGCGATAAATGGTGACGCCTGGTATCTCCTTATCAGCCCCAATGTGATAAGTAGCCAGATCGATTTTGTGACCAGATGCAGATAAAGCGTACAATCTTTGAGAAACGCTGATGGGAGTTCCGCGGGGTTCAAAAAAAGGCTGTGGCGCAATCATCAATAAATTCATATCATACTCCGGGCAAAGCCACTTTCAATCATTCTCCCTGTTCAATCAAAAAGTGGAACGTTTCTCTGGTAACAAGTTGTTCCCTGGAGCAGAAAGTTCAACTCTCCAGAGGAGCGGAATCCTTACTAACTATCACAGGAGTTACACACTCTTGACCAATATCTTATTAGGTTACGTTGTGTTTCCCAGAAGCAGGAGAAAAATTGGATCAGGATGGAAATTCTAACGGGACTATCTCATGCAATGGTATAAGCCTAAAATTTTACTCGGTGGCACAACGGTTTACATTATTCCTCATAAGGTAAAACGTCAAACAGTATGTCAGGGATACTGTTTAGTTCCTTTTTTCACGTTACTATTAGAATCACTATCTTTGCACTTTTTAGTGGCTCAATGAGATGAGCCACTAAAACCGCAC
>JAHDWJ010000154.1 GCA_023384415.1 Anaerolineae bacterium | reverse complement strand
GCCACAGTAAAAGACGGCCTCACCCTGCCCGAATAAACGCGCCAACCCTGCTTGCGCTATGGAAACGTACCAGATTCAAGAAGGGGCGTGGGTAAAGGTGGTGTGGGGGACTCTACGCTATCCTGCTGTGCTATCTGTCTTTTTTGTGGAAGCAGTTGTATAACGTTCGATACAACTTTAGATAGCGATCCTTTGTGATTGAATCCAAGAATTCACCTTTATCATCAAAAATTGGAAGCATGTGAATCACGCCATGGCCAACTTGGTGATTTTCTATGATTGTGTCATAACTAAGGCGTAGGGTTGTCCCACGAACTTGAAAACCAATCTCTCGCCCTCCTAAACCATATATCCTATCTACAATGTAGCCTTGCTCCTTTATGTAAGCCCTTATTTCACCTGGATCCGCATCGTATTGAAATGACATACCCATAACCAAATTCCTTAATCAAACGGCCTTGCTATGGTATGGTCTTCGCCAGTGGCTACGGCCGTTCTCCCCGCCGTGCCACTTTTGCCTACCTACTTTTCAGCCAGTTTTTCATCAGTCGTAGCGCGGTTTTTGACACGGCCGTACACCCCTTCACCCCCTCACCCCTCACTCCAACGCCTGCGCCAGGTCCGCAATCAAATCATCCACATCCTCCAGCCCCACCGAAAAGCGCACCAGACCGGGCTGGACGCCGCTGGCGGCGATGGCCTCGTCATCTTTCAAGATGGCGGAGATGGTGCTGGCGGCGTGGGTGATCAGGCTGTGTACGCCACCCAGACTGACCGCCAGTTTGATCAGCTTGAGCCGCTGCAACAACTCATACCCGGCAGCGCGCCCCCCTTTCAGGTCAAAACAGACCATACCGCTGTAACCGCCAGGCATTTGCCGCCGCGCCAGGTCGTGTTGGGGATGGGAAGGCAGGCCAGGGTAGTATACTTCACGCACGGCCGTGTGCCCCGCCAGAAATTCCGCCACCGCCTGCGCATTGCGGTTGTGCCGCTCCATGCGCAGGTCAAACGTTTTCAGACCCCGTTCCAACAGCCACGCCTCCATGGGGTGCAGCACC